>NZ_LOBC01000001.1 GCF_001583695.1 Bacillus wiedmannii
GATATATGTGGTGTTACGGTTGATGTAATTTCACTTTATAAAGAAATTGTATATAACGTCCCGTTTAAAGCAAAGGAAGTGCGGCCCGTTTCTTCAGAGACAACTAAATAAGTGCATCGCTTTTTTCTGATAAACCAATTGCAGCTCTGTGACGTGTTCCTAGTTCAGGGTCAACTTCTGTGCTTTTCGTTAATGGAAGAATATTAGCAGCTGAAACAATATGATTATTTTTAACGAGAACGGCTCCGTCATGAAGAGGGTCTACT
>NZ_LOBC01000002.1 GCF_001583695.1 Bacillus wiedmannii
TTTCCTTGCTCATCTTGTACTTCGAAGACTACGCCTTCTAATACTTTTTGACTGTCTTTATCTACTTTTGTAATTTCCACTGAACCTTTATCTAACTGTTCGTTCTCTACTTTCAATGCTAGGACTTCTGTCATACCTTTTTTAATTTCGAACGATACTGGTTCTGTTAGTTTTTTATAGCCTGGTAAGCTTTCTTTCTCTACTAATTTGTACTTGCCTACAGATAAGTCTGAGATTTTTGCTTTTCCTTCTTTATC
>NZ_LOBC01000003.1 GCF_001583695.1 Bacillus wiedmannii
ATACAACACATGAGCCAGAAAAGCCTTATGTGGAAATTACGCCGCAATATAAAGACGGCAAGATTGTTGCGGAGAAAGTGGCGAATAATCATAAACCGAAACTAGGAGAAGAAGTAGAATACCGAATTCGTTTTAAAAACACGGTAGAAAACGGGAAACTAGCAGAGGTAAGCATAAAGGATACATTACCAAAAGGTTTAGAGTATGTAGAAGGCAGCATCACGGCAGAAGGTTCTAAACCGAAACCAGTAGAAT
>NZ_LOBC01000004.1 GCF_001583695.1 Bacillus wiedmannii
GAGCCATTAGCTCAGTTGGTAGAGCATCTGACTTTTAATCAGAGGGTCGAAGGTTCGAATCCTTCATGGCTCACCATTTACAATTTAATGCGGGTGTAGTTTAGTGGTAAAACAAGAGCCTTCCAAGCTCTGGTCGAGAGTTCGATTCTCTTCACCCGCTTTTCAATTATGGGCCTATAGCTCAGCTGGTTAGAGCGCACGCCTGATAAGCGTGAGGTCGATGGTTCGAGTCCATTTAGGCCCACCATAATTA
>NZ_LOBC01000005.1 GCF_001583695.1 Bacillus wiedmannii
TTTCTCTAATTGATCTATTCTGTTCAACATTACTTCCATCGAATTTTGTTGGTCTATCATCAATTCTGTTAATTGATTCATTAACTCTATTACCATTTTGTTTTGCACTACTAATCTTTCGTTTTGTTCGTTTGAATTGCTCTGTAATGTCTCCATCATCAATTCTACTTGCCGTAATAGATTTTCGTTGGTCATTTCCTTCTTGAATCTGTCTGCTAAACTCACTTTCTATTCCCTCCTTAGTAAAATCG
>NZ_LOBC01000006.1 GCF_001583695.1 Bacillus wiedmannii
CAAATGGAGGATTAGCTCAGCTGGGAGAGCACCTGCCTTACAAGCAGGGGGTCGGCGGTTCGATCCCGTCATCCTCCACCATTTAGCCGACTTAGCTCAATTGGTAGAGCAACTGACTTGTAATCAGTAGGTTGGGGGTTCAAGTCCTCTAGTCGGCACCAGTTTTTATTGCAAGAGCCATTAGCTCAGTTGGTAGAGCATCTGACTTTTAATCAGAGGGTCGAAGGTTCGAATCCTTCATGGCTCACCAT
>NZ_LOBC01000007.1 GCF_001583695.1 Bacillus wiedmannii
AGTTAAAATTAGAGGGTTTAGAATTGAATTGGGAGAGATTGAAGAAAGAATTAGGGATGTAGAAGGAATCAGTGATGCCGTTGTTATTGTTAAAGAAAACAATGGTGATAAATATTTATGTGGATATGTAATAAGTAGTGAATCTATCGATATTAAATACATTAAAGAGAAATTAAGGGGAAATTTACCGGAATACATGATTCCGACGTATATCATGCAATTAGATAATTTCCCATTGACAAAAAACGGTAAATTAGATAGAAAATCTTTTCCAGATCCACAAATTACAGATAGAGAAGATTTTGTTGCACCTAGAGATAATGTAGAGGAAGGTATTATGGGGATTTTCAAAGAGATTTTAGAATTTGAAGTGATTGGTATAGATGATAGTTTCTTTGAACTAGGAGGACACTCATTAAAAGCGACTAAATTGGTAAATGCATTAGAAGAAAAGTTTAAAGTTAGAGTTCCGCTAAGTACGATATTAACAGAAAAAACAATTAGAAAAATAGCTGAAAAAGTAAGAAATACAGAAGTGAAATCAAATAGTGATACTATTGCCTATCCAGAATTGATAGTAGCAGTAGAAGAGGAGGTATAAGTACCAATGAATAGAAAATATAAAATGAGTTCTGTCCAAAAAAGTTTATATGTAATTGATCAAATGCAAGAATCAAATATCACTTATAATATCCCAATCATGTTAGAAGTCGAGGGGGAAATTGATAAAGAACGCTTACGCATAGCTGTAAAACAGCTATGCGTGCGTCATGAGTTATTAAGAACTCATTTTGCACATGTGAAAGATAAATTTCTCCAAATTATTGAGGATACAGTTGATATAGAGTTAGAGCATGAAAAAAGCATACCAGAACATGTACAACGAGTTTTCAAAGAATTCATTCGACCTTTTGATTTAAGTGAAGCACCTTTAATGAGAATAAAAATACTTGAAATAAAAGGTGAAAATACGATTTTGATGTTGGATATCCATCACATAATTTGTGATGGTGGTTCAACAGGTCTTTTAATAGAAGAAATGTGTAGATTGTATAATGGAGAGGAACTTTCTCCAGTGGGTATGCAATATAAAGACTACAGTGCTTGGCAAAATTCGAGAGATATGACGGAACAGAAAAATTATTGGCTTGACGAGTTTTCTGAAGAAGTACCGGTTTTAGATCTAATTACAGATTTTACTAGACCTAAGCAACAGAGTTATAAAGGTAGTAGTAATACCATAAAAATAGATCATAAAACTAGTAATGCTGTTAAACTCTTTAGTAAAGAAACAGGGGCAACAGAATATATGATATTGATGGCGAACCTTATGATGCTGCTAAGTAAATATACGAGACAAGGTGAGATTGTTTTAGGTACACCTGTTTCAGGACGTACTCATCCAGCAATCCAAAATATGTTAGGTATGTTTGTAAATACTTTGGCGATTAAAGGGAATTTGCAATCTTCACAAAGATTTATAGATTTGGTGGCACAATTACGAGAAAAATGCTTAAATGCGTTTGATAATCAAGAATATCCATTTGAAGAGTTAGTAGACCAGCTTGGCGTGGAAAGGGAGCCTTCTCGAAACCCTATTTTCGACATTATGTTTACATTTGAAAACAAAGAAATGAACTCGTTGAGCATGGGAGATTATAAGGTAAATGGTGTGAAAGTTGATAGTAAGGTAGCAAAGTTTGATATTACTGTTACTGTTATAGAAACAAGTGACGGATACGATGTAGAATGGGAGTATTGTACGGACTTATTTAAAGAAAAAACAATTGCTCGTATGAATGAACAATTTGTCCAATTATTGAAAAATGCTTTGAAAGACCCACAAAAGAAACTGTGTGAAATTGAATTATTAACTGATACAGAAAAAGAAAAAGTTATTTATGAATTTAATAGGACACATATTGAATATCAAAACGATAAGACGATTATTGAAAGATTTGAAGAACAGGTGGAAAAAACTCCAGATAAAATAGCTGTAGAATATGAAGGGGAGAGCCTTACCTATAGACAATTGAATGCAAAGGCAAACACCATTGGGAAAAATTTAAGAGACAAGGGAGTACATACAGAATCCATTGTCGGAATTGTAACAAAGCGTTCGCTAGAAATGATTGTTGGGATTTATGGTGTACTAAAAGCAGGTGGGGCGTATTTACCAATTGATTCAGAATATCCGGTAGAGAGAATTAATTTTATGTTGAACGATAGTAAGGCAAAAGTATTGTTAGTGGGTGAAGGTAATCAAAGTATAGTAGATCATATAGATGCTTCAACTATACTTGTTAATCTTACAAATTGTGAAGAGGATCAGATAAACCCAGTTCCTATCTCTCAACCAGATAGTTTGGCATATGTCATTTATACTTCTGGTACAACAGGAACACCGAAAGGTGTAATGGTTGAAAATAGGAATGTAATGAATCTATCTAATTGGCAAATCGATGAAGGGAAGTATGGAGAAGATACGGTTGTTCTTCAAAATTTAAACTATATCTTCGATGGCTCGGTTTGGGAAATTTTCCCTGTTACTTTATCAGGAGGAAAACTGTTAATTATTTCTGAAATACAAAACAAAGAACCTAGAGAGTTATTAACTCTTTTAGAGAAAAAGCAAGCTCTGTTAGTACCATCAATGTTCAGAATGTTGTTGGAATATGCAGAAAAAAATGGAAAAGCGGATGAATTAAAGCAGTTTGAAAGACTATATTTAGGAGCTGAACCACTTACTAGTGATCTGATAGCGAAGTATGAGGAGATAACAGGGGCAAGTATAGACAATATAAACAATTTATATGGTCCAACTGAAGCTACGGTTGTAGCTACTTCATATCGATTTAACGGGAAAGATAATAGAGAAATCATTCCGATAGGAAAGCCAATTGCCAATACTCAAATATATATTTTGAATAACAAGAGTATATGTGGAATTGGTATGCCGGGAGAATTATGTATTGGTGGTTCAGGTGTTTCTAGAGGGTATTTAAACAGAGCAGAACTGACGGCTGAAAAATTTGTAGTTAATCCTTACAGACCAAATGAGAGAATCTATCGAACGGGAGATTTAGCTCGTTGGAATGAAGATGGAAATATTGAATATTTAGGTAGAATAGATGAACAAGTTAAAATTAGAGGGTTTAGAATTGAATTGGGAGAGATTGAAGAAAGAATTAGGGATGTAGAAGGAATCAGTGATGCCGTTGTTATAATTAAAGAAAACAATGGTGATAAATATTTATGTGGATATGTAATAACTACCCAAAATATAGATGTCGCTAACATTAAGAAGAAGTTAGGCGAGAACTTGCCTGAATATATGATTCCAGCATTCATTACGCAGTTAGAACGATTACCAGTAACAAGAAGTGGGAAAATTGATAAAAAAGGATTGCCTGAACCTAATATTACAAGTTCCGAAAGTTATGTTCCTCCAAGAGATGAGATAGAGCTAGATATCGCTAAGGTATTTCAAGAAATTTTAGGAACAGAGCGTGTAGGTATTGATGATAGTTTCTTTGAATTGGGTGGTGATTCGATTAAGGCAATTCGTATAGTATCTAGATTACGAGAATATGGATACGAAATAAATGTTCGAACAATTATGCAAAATAGAACTATACGTAATATTAGTACGAGAGTAAATAAAGCGGAAATAAAAGTGGTAGATCAACAAGAAGTCGTTGGTGATATAGAGCTAACACCGATTCAAATGGATTTCTTCCATAGCAATCTAGCTCATCCTGAACATTTTAATCAATCAATTATGCTAGAAAGTAAACAAAGAATTGATCGAAAGAAAATTGAAAATACACTAGCTACAATTGTTAAGCACCATGATATGTTAAGAGCAGTATTTCAAGATGGAAAGCAAAAAATAAAAACCATTACAGATAGTGAATTATATGAATTACAATACATTGATTTATTGGAAATCAGAGGAATGGAAGACGTATATTCAAGAATTAATGATCAAGTAAATAAGCTTCAAATGAGTATGGATTTAGAAAAGGGACCGTTATTAAAAGCAGCAGTAATTAAAACTGAGAAAAATGATTATTTGTTTCTTTGTGCCCATCATTTAGTAGTAGACGGCGTATCGTGGAGAATTCTTATAGAGGATATAAATATAGGGTACAATAGTAAAGATGGTACTCCTACATTACCATCAAAGACAATGTCATATAAAGAGTGGAGTAATTTATTGCGAGAATATCGTAATAGCCATATTTTAAAGAAAGAAATTCCTTATTGGAAACAAATTGAAGAGAACGTAAAAGAGAGTTTAATAGAAAAAATATCAAACGAAGATAAATTTAACATGGAGCATATAGAGCTAGCTTTAACACAAGAATTAACAAATAAAATGTTATATAAAGTTAGTAAGGCTTATAATACAGAGATTAATGATTTATTACTAACAGCTTTATCTAGAGCGGTAAATAACGTAACAGGAAAAAGTACAGTAGCTGTCAATATGGAGGGGCATGGAAGAGAAACGATAGAGGGTGTTTCAGAAATTGACAGGACCGTAGGGTGGTTTACTAGTGTATATCCTGTTGCAATAAGTGATATTGGTAAAAGTATTCGAGAGGATATTCGGAATACAAAAGAAACATTGCGAAAAGTACCTAATCGTGGAATGGGATATGGTGTATTAAAAAGGTTGGGAGAAAGTGTCATAGAAGGTGTTACACCAGATATTACTTTTAATTATCTTGGAGAATTTGTTCAAGAAAATAGCCATGGGAATTTTGTAATGAGTGATTTACCGTGTGGAAAGAATGTTTCAGACGATAATGATCTTGGGACACCAATCTCCTTTAATGGAGCAATTTCTAATAATGTATTCCACATGATAATAAGTTATGATAAATCAAAATTTAATACTGAAAATATGGAGTTAATGAAAGAAAGCTTTAAAAAAGAGCTAATAGAAGTTATAGAGCATTGTATTATGGTTGAGCAATGTGAACATACAGCATCCGATTTTGGAGAATTGAATTGGAGTGATAATGAATTTGCTTTAGTGAAGAATAAGCTTCAAGAGCAAGGATATGATATAGAGAGAATTTATCCTATGACACAAATGCAAGAAGGAATGCTATATCATAAATTACACAATGAAGATTCAACAAGTTATGTAGTTCAGACTGTATTCCAGTCCAATATCGCTATAAATGAAAAGATTTTGAAAGAATCTTTTGAGTTACTTGTAGCAAAACATGAAGTTTTACGAACAAATATAGTTTTCAAAGATGTAAGTGACCCTAGACAAGTGCTATTAAAAGATAAAGAAATTGAATTTACACAAATTGATTTAACAGAAATAGAAAATAGGCAAGTAGAATTAGGTAAAATAAGGGAAATGGATGTAAGAAGAGGTTTTGATTTTGAAAAAGAAAGCTTCCTTCGAGTAATTTTAGTTAAATTGGATGAAGAAGATTATCGACTGATTATAAGTTTTCACCATATCATTATGGATGGATGGTGTCTATCCATATTAATGAATGATTTGATTTGGTTTTATGAACAGTTATACATGAAAAAAACAAAGAGTGATTTGAAAGAGTCTATTCAAAAAACATCTAGTTACGAAGATTATATCCGATTAACACAAAATAAAGATAAGGAAATAGCTCTTAAATATTGGACAAGGCTTTTAGAAGATTATGAAGAACCGGCAGGTATAAAGCCGATAGGCAATAGAAAGAATGAAGAAGCCAGCGAAGAAGTTCAAAGAATTGAAATAAGTTTATCTAAAGAAGAAACTCAAAAGCTAGAGAAAATGAGTAATAAGCTTGGGGTTACTGTTAACACTGTAATAGAAACTGCATGGGGAATAATTTTACAGAGATATAACAACACACAGGATGTAATTTTTGGGAAAGTAGTATCAGGAAGAAACGTTAATTTAAATGGAATTGAAGAAATGGTAGGTCTCTTTATTAATATGGTACCTGTGAGAGTGAAAAATCAAGGAGACGATAGCTTTTCAAGCATAGTATCAACCTTACAAGAACAAGCTTTACAAACCTCACAATATGACTATAGTTCATTAGCAGAGATACAAAATTGTAGCATATTAGGTAATGATTTAATTCAAACTATGATTGCGTTTGAAAATTATCATTCAGAAGAGCGTAATTTAAATACGAGATTGAATTTAATGATGGTAGACGGAAGAGAGCAAACGAATTATGCTTTGACTTTAAGTGTAAATCAAACGGAAGTATTAAATTTAGGCATGATCTTTGATACTGAGTTATTTGGAATACATGAAGTGAAAAGAATTCTTAATAGATTATCTTTGATTCTGAAAAGTGTTATAGAGAATCCAGAGATAAAGGTAAATAACATTGAATTATTAAATGAGGAAGAAAAAATATTGGTGTTGAATGGATTCAATTCAACTAAGACAGAGTATCCTGACAATAAAACAGTTGTCGAACTATTTGAAGAGCAAGTACAAAAAATTCCTAATGAAATTGCTATTGGTTCAGAAGATCAAAGAATTACTTATCATTATTTGAATGAACGAGCGAATCAAGTGGCAAGAAAGCTCAAAAAGCTCGGAATGGAACAAAACCAATTTGTTGCAATTATGGCTGAAAGAAAAATAGAAACTATTATTGGAATTTTAGGTATATTAAAAGCGGGTGGTGCTTATTTACCGATAGATCCGAAACAACCAATTGAAAGAGTAAAATACATTCTTAAAGATAGTGATGCACAATTCATTTTAGCAACTGATATAAATGCTTCATTGTTTAATAATTTATCTTTAGAAAAAATTAGTTTACAGAAAGCAGCACTTAAAGATGAATTATCGTCAAATTTAAATATAGTAAATACATCTAGGGATTTAGCGTATTTAATTTATACATCTGGTACTACAGGAACTCCTAAAGGGGTAATGGTAGAACATCGAAATATAAATCGTTTAGTGAGAAATGCGGATTATGTGGATTTTGAAAATGTTCGAATCTTACAGACGGGATCCCTTGCTTTTGACGCATCTACGTTTGAAATTTGGGGAGCTTTGTTAAATGGAGGTAGTCTCTATTTAGTTGATGATGAAGTAGTAATGAATCCTAAGCTACTGCAACAAATGATATCTGAATTTGCAATAAATACGATGTGGTTTACAACTACTCTATTTAATCATTTAATTAGTTCTAATTATAAGATTTTCGATTCGTTAGACCAAGTTCTATTTGGTGGAGAAGCGGCATCAGCAGAACATGTTCGACAATTGATTGCTCGAAATAAGAAAATTAAATTATGCAATGGTTATGGCCCAACTGAAAATACAACATTTACAGCTTGTTATCCAATAAGTAATGATTTTGATGGAGGCAACATTCCAATTGGAAAGCCGATATCTAATACGCAGGTTTATGTTTTAGACAATAATAAAATATGTGGCATTGGAATGCCTGGAGAACTATGTGTTGGTGGAGATGGATTATCAAAAGGATATTTAAACAGACCAGAGTTGATGAAAGAAAAATTTATTAATAATCCATATAATTCAAGTGAAATTATATATAAAACCGGTGATTTGGTAAGATGGTTAGAAGATGGTAATTTGGAATATCTGGGAAGAATAGATGAACAGGTTAAAATTAGAGGTTTCCGAATTGAACTTGGTGAAATAGAGAATACTATAAGAAAAATAGAAGGTATTCGTGATGTGTCGGTGATTGTAAATGAAGAGAAACATGAAAAGTATTTATGTGCGTATGTTTGCTACGATGATGGAATAGAATCCAGAGATATATTGAATTATTTAAAAGGTAGTCTACCAGAATATATGATACCGACATATATTGTTCAACTTGAAAAATTACCTATAACTAGGAATGGAAAGTTAGATAGAAGAGCTTTACCAATGCCAGAACATAAAGGGACAGAGCAATACATTTCACCTAGAAACAAAATTGAGTTAGTTATTGCAGAAGCATTTCAAGAAATTTTAGGAATTGAACAGGTTGGCATTGATGATAGTTTCTTTAGATTAGGAGGACATTCATTAAGAGCAACTAGATTAGTAAACAAAATAGAGCAAAAATTAGGGACTAGAATTCCATTGAGAGATGTGATGGAAGAGAAGACCGTGCGTAGAATTTCTCAGAAATTACAGCAATTTACCGATTTAGAAAAGAATAAGCCTATTGAAAAACAGCCTAAAAAACCAAGTTATGAAATGAGCTCAGCTCAAAAAAGATTATATGCTATTGATCAAATCCAAGGTGAGAATATCACATACAATATGCCGGGAATGATGAGAGTACAAGGTAGTCTTGATTTGGAGAAGTTGCAGCAAACGGTCAATGCTCTGATTAAGCGCCAAGAAGTATTAAGAACACATTTTACTATGAAGAATGGACAACCAGTCCAAATAATTGAAGACAATGTTGAACTTTCTGTTGGATACAGAAAAGGGAATAAGTTAAATATTGATAAGATCTATAAGGATTTTGTGCGACCGTTCGATTTAAATAAAGCTCCATTGATGAGAGTGCAAGTAGTAGGAATTTCAGAAAATGAATCGATATTAATGTTAGATATTCATCATATTATTTGTGATGGTGGTTCAATTGGTGTGTGGTTTGAAGAATTTTCGAAAATATATAATGGCGAGGATTTGCCGGAATTAAAAGTACAGTACAAAGACTATAGTGTATGGCAAAATTCTAATGTTATGAAAGAGCAAAAGAAATATTGGTTAGATGAATTTTCTGGTGAATTGCCATTGCTAAATTTACAAACAGACTATCCAAGGCCACAAAAACAAAGTTTTAAAGGTAACTCTATTAAAACGAAATTGAGTAGTAGTACAAGAGAAGCAGTAAAGTTGATAAGTAAGGAAACTGGGGCTACAGAATATATGGTTTTATTATCAACATTTATGTTATTGCTTAGTCGATATGCTAGAACAGAAGAGATTATTGTTGGAACACCTATCGCTGGAAGAACCCACCCTGAAACACAAAATATGCTTGGAATGTTTGTCAATACATTAGCGATTAAAGGAGATATGCAGCCAAATCTTACTTATCTACAATTAATAGAGCAGTTAAAAGAGAAATGTTTGAAAGCGTATGATAATCAGGAATATCCATTTGAAGAATTAATTGAGAATTTAGATTTAGAGAGAGATATTTCAAGAAATCCTTTATTTGATGTTATGTTTGCATTGCAAAATAATGAGGAAAGTCATTTGAAATTAGGAAATACTAAATTAGAGCAAATTGAATCAGAAAGTGAAATATCTAAATTTGACTTGACAGTTAGTATGACAGAAATTGAAAGTGGCTATGAGCTGTTATGGGAATATTGTACAGACTTATTTAAACAATCAACAATAGAACGAATGGGATTACACTATTCCGAGTTATTAAAAAATGCAGTGGAAAATCCAAAAAGAAATATTTATGATATTCCATTAATGGGTTATTCTGAGTATAAAAAAGTACTTGAAGAATTTAATATAACGACAACTGAATTTCCTGGTGAGAGTACAATTGTTGAGCTCTTTGAAAAACAGGTTGAAAAGACACCTGAAAAAGTAGCTGTTATTTCTAATGGTCTTGAATATACGTTTGGTTATTTGAATAAAAGATCAAATCAATTAGCACACCAGCTTCAAAAGTTACAAGTACAACCAAATGATTTTGTAGGGATATGGGCTACACGTAAAATTGAAACTATAATAGGGATTTTAGCAATATTAAAAGCAGGTGGAGCTTATCTACCAATTGATCCGAAACAACCTATAGATAGAACTCGTTATATGCTTAGAGATAGTCGTGCAAAAGTGCTTCTTACGGAAGTTGAGAATTTACCAGAGCTGCTTGATGGTTCTTTAACTGTACTTAATTTAAAACAAGAAAATATTTATGATATGTCTTGCGAAAATCCTACAGTCATGAATCAAACAACTGACTTAGCATATTTGATCTATACTTCTGGGACTACAGGTGAACCTAAAGGAGTTATGGTAGAACATAGAAATGTAATTCGTTTGGTTAAAAATACAAATTATGTTAATTTCCATGATGTGGGGATTCTACAAACGGGATCATTAGCTTTTGATGCATCCACATTTGAAATTTGGGGTTCTTTATTAAACGGTGGAAGATTATACCTTGTTGAACAAGATGTATTAATGGATGTAGAAGCATTAAAACAAATGTTAGCTAAACATCGAATTAACACGATGTTTATTACAACTGCTTTATTTAATCAATTAGTTATTACAGATTGTACAATTTTTGATTCGTTAGATCAGTTGCTCTTTGGTGGAGAAACTACATCAGAAGAACATGTTAAAAAATTAGTTAAGAGCAATAAAAAATTAAAACTTTCAAATGTGTATGGGCCGACTGAAAATACGACATTTACAACACATTATCCTATTTGTTCAGAAGAGTTAGTAGAAAAAACTCCAATTGGGAAGCCGATATCTAACACAACAGTTCATATCTTAAATGGACATAATTTATGTGGAATTGGTATTCCAGGAGAATTATGTGTCGGGGGTGCCGGTGTAGCAAGGGGATATTTAAATAAAGCGGAATTAACAGCTGAAAAATTTGTTGTAAATCCACTGGTTCCTGAAGAAAAAATCTATCGTACAGGGGATTTGGCACGCTGGCTTGAAGATGGGAATATAGAATATTTAGGAAGAATTGATGAACAAGTTAAAATTAGAGGGTTTAGAATTGAACTTGGGGAAATTGAAAGTAAACTTAGAGAGATACCTTATATTCAAGATGTAGCTGTTACTTTAATAGAAAAGAATAATGACAAATATTTATGTGGTTATGTAGTTAGTAAACAAAAAATCATAACCGAAGAAATTAAGAATCAATTAGGAAAAACTCTTCCACAATATATGGTTCCAACATATATTATGCAACTAAGCGCTTTACCGATGACACAAAATAGGAAAGTGAATAAAAAGGAATTGCCTATTCCTGATTTTGATAATTCGAATCATTATGTTGGTCCAAGAGATGAAATTGAATTATGTGTAGCAAGAGTGTTTGAGGAAATTCTTGGTATTGAACGTATAGGAATCGATGATAGTTTCTTTGAATTAGGAGGAGACTCAATTAAGGCGATTAGAATTGTTTCAAAGCTACGTGAGAACGGGTACGGAACGGATGTTCGTAATATTTTGCAAAATAAAACTATTCGTAAAATATGTCTAGGTATAAGTAAAGCGAGAAACATAATAATTGATCAAAGTGAAGTAACGGGAGTTGCAGCATTAACGCCAATCCAAATTGATTTCTTTAATAGTCAATTAGAAAAGCCAAATCATTTTAACCAATCATTTATGTTGGAAAGCAGTGAAAGAGTGAATGAAGAACATCTTAATAAAGCAATTACTGCTATTGTAGAGCATCATGATACATTAAGGACTGTATTTAGAAGTGGAGAACAGGTTGTTCAGTCGATAAAAGAAAGTGCATTGTATGATTATCACTCCTATGATTATTCTCATATTCAAAATAAAGAGGAGTTATATGAGAAAATTAATAATAGTTCTAATAGTATACAGGCCAGCTTTGAAATTTCTGAAGGACCTTTAGTTAAAGTTGTATTATTCCGAACAAAAGAAAAAGATTACTTGCTAATTTCTATGCATCATTTGGTAGTAGACGGAGTATCATGGAGAATTATTATTGAAGACTTGAATAAAGGGTATACTCTTTCTAAACAAGGAAATGAGGTAATTCTTCCTAGAAAAACTATGTCGTTCAAACTTTGGAGTGAGGCTTTAAATAAATATAGAGAAAGTGAATCGCTAAAAAAAGAGATACCATATTGGCAAAAAGTCGAAAGGTTAGTTAAGGAAAGTAAGTTACCTACAAATCAATTAGGAGAGAAATATTTACCTAGAGAATTAGTGATGCATTTATCAGAATCCGAGACAAGTTATTTACTGTACCAAGCAGGGAGAGCCTACAATACTGAAATTAATGATTTACTTTTAACAGCGGTATGTAGGGCTGTAAATAAATTGGATGGTAAAGAAACTGTGGCATTGAATCTTGAAGGACATGGAAGAGAAATGCTAGATCAGGATATAGTGATTGATCGAACGGTTGGTTGGTTTACAAGTGTATATCCAGTAGCTGTAACAGGGATAGGAGATTCTATTACAAATGATATACAAAAAACAAAAGAGGCATTAAGCTCAATTCCAAACAAAGGTCTAGGATATGGAGTGTTAAAGGCATTGGGAGAAAATGTTTTGGAAAATGTTAAGCCTGATATTACCTTTAATTACTTAGGAGAATTAGATCAAGAAAGTGGATCAGATTATTTTAATATGAGTGATATACCACGTGGTGAAGAGATTGCAATAGAGAATGAATTTAGTACTGGTCTTTCTATAAATGGAGCTGTAACTAATAAAAAACTTCGAATGGTTATAATTTATAATGGCTCAAATTATAGTGAAAAATTTATGCAAGCATTGAATGATGAGTTTAAAAAACAATTGTTAGTTATTATTGAGCACTGTATTGAAAAGAGAAAGAATGAAAAGTATATAGAAAATACTAGAAGTCATTTAAACAGAGATGAAGCTATCACTCAAGTAATATGGGAAGAATTTGGATTAGACAGTATATTGAAATCTATAACTGTTGAGAAAAAAGAGCACTCAGTTCTGTTTGTGACAGATTTAAGTAGTGAAAAGAGAGGCGAGATTAAGGGAGAAATAATCAATAAATTATCATTTTTACAGGTTCCAGATTATATCGTTGATATGAATAAGTATCCATTAGTTTCAGGGAATATGGAGGAGGAACAATTTATAAGCTTGTGCAGTGAGTTAGAGAATACAAATAATATATCGTTACCGAAAATTACTAAAGATGGTGAAATGGGTGAAGTTATAGAGGGATATACACCTTCAATCATGCAAGAATTGTTTTTATCAACACCGAATACTATGATAGAGGAAAAGATTATAATAGAAGGGGATTATGATAAAGACAGCGTTATAGCCGCTATAGAAAAAGTTGTTCAAGAACAATCTATTTTAAGAAGTACTTATCAAAAAATAGCGGATAGATATATTATTTGTGAACATGGTTACAATACGTTTTGGAAGCCAAATTACTTTGATCTAAGATATGCTACTTCTACTTATATTACTGCAGTATATGATTTAATTCATGGAATGCGGAGAAAAATGAGTACAAGTATATTAACTGAAAATAATATGTTAAGCAATATTGTAATTACACAAAAGACCGAAAGAGAATATTGCATTTATGTGATTATTCATCATAGTATTTGGGATAAGGCAAGTAATCAGATTTTTAAAGAGAAAATTATAGACATTTTGAATTTAAAAGCAAAATATGTAAAAACAAATGAAACGTATAAACAATATGTAAATGAAGTAACAACTAGTAAAATATATGCGGAAACCCATAACTTATCGAACTTAGAAAAATTTAAAGAGAAAACGGATGAGTATGTAAAGCGTAATATAAATAATGTGTTAGAAAAGTCAGTTGTTTCATTATTTAAAATGGGTTCGGCTACAGAAAAGCTTTATAACGACAAACCTTGGTCACTATTCGCGTATATTTTGAACATACTTGCTAGAGAAAATAAATTAACAAATGTCCATACTGAACCTTTACCAATACTTATTTTACAAGAAGATAGAAGATATATGACAAATGATTATAGTAATACACTTGGAGAGTTTTTAGATTGGTTACCATTGCTAATTGAGGGATCTAAAGAGAATGAGTTGCTAGACTGGCAACAAAAGGTTAATGAAATTCAAAATGTAAAAAAAGAAAACCATTATAGTTTAGTTGAACTATTAAACTACAGCACAGTCGAGATGAGAAATATGATGGCATCAGTTCTTTCAATCAATTATCAAGGTGGGTTTAGTATTGAGTATGAGGAGATGCAAGAGATACTAAAAAATGATGATTATAATAAGAGTACAGAAGTTTTTGTAAATAGCTATTCTAATTATTTAATCTTGTCGTATCCAATTTTTAGTGGTTGTTCAGGAGATATAGAAGAAGTCATTCAAAATGAATTAAATCAATTGGAAGACTTACTAAATAAGAAAGTTGAAAGTGAGCAATTTGAAAAAGTAGTAATTAAACATTAAAAAATGATAATATGAGACCGCTAAATAGATGATTGCTGAGTTTATTAAATTGAAGTAGAGGGATTCTATTATTTTTAAAACATAGTAGAATGTATTTTATCATCTATCATGGTTAGTAACATGAATTTAAGGTCATACTATTCTCTTTGCACTTTGAGGAGATGGTATGATCTTAATTTTTGAAGAATGATATATACGTAAAACTTTTGAGTAAGAATATAATTAATGAAAGGTTTATAAAACATGTTAGAACTTTATTTAGCAAATATATTAAATATGAACAAAGCAAATTACCAAAGGTTATATTCTGTTATGGATGATTTTATAAAGGTAAAAGTGGATGAAATGAGAAAGTATGAGGATAGACAGAGGACAGTATTAGGAAATTTCCTTGTGAAATATTTTATCGCAAAAAAAGTAAATGCCAATATAGAAGATATAAAATTAGAGGAAGATGAATTTGGTAAGAAAAAAATAGTAAATCATGTTGGGTATTGTTTTAACATTTCTCATTCAGGAGAATGGGTATTTATAGGTATTGCAGAATCTGAAATAGGTGTAGATGTTGAAAAAATAGAATCTTTGGATTTCTTAAATATTGCTAGCTATTTTAGTAAGGAAGAAAAAGAATATTTAACAAAATTGGATTCAAAGGTTCTTGAGATGGAGTTTTTTAGAATTTGGACAGCGAAAGAGAGTTATATAAAATATAAGGGGTTAGGTATGGTAATTCCGTTAGAATCATTTAGTGTACCGATATCTGAAAATGAGAATTTTGTTAAAACGTTGTATGAAAAAGAATCAAAAGAGGCATTTGTTACATCATCAAAAATAAATGAAGAATATTATATAAGTGTATGTGGAAATTCTGCTATGGAACAATTAGAGTTAATATATTTAGATTTAAAAAATGAAATAGGATTATCAGATTATTTTTCCTCTATGAATGATAGATAAGGGGATATAAGATATTAATATTTATATTCCTGAAAAAAATGTATTTTCTTGTACAATACAATTTCCTATTAACATAAAAGATTCGATTATTCGAAAAAATGAACCTTTGCGGATAAAAAACTCCTTAGTTAGAAGGAGGGCACTGAAAAAGTCCACTTCATAAGAAAAAGAAGGTAACCATCTACTATATACAGGCGGTTACCTCTTTTTCTTTTTAGATATATTGAAAAGATATATGATATTTTTTCAAAGCTTTCACTTTTTCAGTCGCCTTGCTAGAAGGGGGTGCTTTTTTGATGTAGCCCTGAAATAAAGTTTAATTAAACTAACTCTATAAACGATGATAAAAGAGCAAATAGAAAAGTGTGTTTTGAAAAAAGATTGATTAAAACACGCTTTTAATATATTCAACTGAATCATTTTTTATAAAAATGTTTGATTAGCTTTGTAACCGTTATTCCATTAAGTGACCCCTTAATGAAATAACGTGACTGACATTTTTAAACAACGCTAGTATGTTTTAAATGACTTGATTGTCACTCACACTACCATCGATACTATACCTTGTGAGCCACATTATTAAAGATTTAATGATTTAGTTGAGATGGACTCACTTTTTGAATTTGAACAAGTATGTCAAACGATTTACCTAATGATATATCAACAGTTTTCGGTATGTCAGGGCCTTCGGTAGTTATTCCGGAAAAAATTGGATGTTTTTCGTTTAACCAAGTATTTGTTATTCCGTTTGCTTTACGTAAATCAAGTAAAAATTGGTCATTTTTTACTTGTCCAAAGGTATAGTTATAGCTGTTTGGATCATCTGATTTTAATATTCCATATGGACCAAATTCACGGTTACTATTATAAACATTATATCGGCCTTCAGAAACAGAGGTTCCAATAGATACATACCGTTTTCTATAATGTTCTGCTAAATGTTGCCCTGCTACTTTAGGGTATATAAAAGGTATCATATTTGTTTTCGAAACGTGTCCATTATGTGCCCATACAATTGTTTTTCCTAGGTGTTCTTCTGTCCACTTCACATTTTCATACATTGCAATATCATGTTTCAAAAAAAAATCCGATGGGTTATCAGGAAATGATGCTGCCATTGTAGTAAACTGCTCGATAATACGGGCAGTTTGTTTTATCCATGCAAACTCTTTGGAATTTCCATTTAGAGTATTTTTATTTTGTTCTAATAAAGTATTGATTTGTTTAGCATTTGAAATATATTTTTCTTTATTTTCTTTCGTAAGGCCGCTAAAGATATTAATATCCTTTGTTACAGGAATAAGGTCTTTTATCTTCTCTTCTAAACTAGGCAAAAGCTTTGGATTGTTTCTGCGTACATATTCTATTATATTATTATAAATATTTTTGCTTACTGATTGTATATCCATCCCAATGACACGCACTTTGGATTTATGTTTTGGATCAGCATTATATTCTTGTATCCAATTAATAAGATCTACTATCTCTTTCGTGTTAAATTCAGGTGATAGATGTTGGTTTGGGTTCCCTTTACCAGTAAGAACATAACGATCAAGTTTTAAAGCTCTGTCCCACCCCTCTTCTAAAACTAAGTTGGTAAAGCCTTTTTCAGATACTAAATAATGAACAATGCGATGTTTCATTGTAAAAACTTCATGAGCCCCATGCGTAGTTTCACCTAAACCCACGATTGAAGCTGATCCTACCATATCCTTCAGTGGTTTTAAATCATTAAGAGATGCAGTTGGATTAGTTGTTTTTAAAGGCTTTGCATGCTCTTCTAACCATTTGGCTATTGGATTGATATTGTAGGGACTTGTAAAGGAAACTTCTGTGTCTGAAGCTACATAAGTATTTTCTGTAAAATTAGTCGATAATATAGTAGACGTAGGAATTGTAGTAGTCATTTTTTTCATAAAAACCTCCTAAAATATTTATTTGAATCAATTTCATAATCCTCAAGTTTAAACGATGGAAAAGCCGCGATTCCTTTATTAAAGGGCTTTCAAGAGTGGCTTTCGTCATTGACGATTCAATATGGTACATTGGATGCGGGCTACGATTATGAAGCAATTTATACACAACTTTATCGTGTGAAAGCTAAAGAAATCATTGCCTATAACAAGCGAAACGAAGGAGAGTTTCTTGGGTTTGAGGGGCACTTCGCTCCCACTTTCAAAAACATACTTCTAAAATTCTGCCACTTCAACTGAGGAAAAGAAACAATTATTAAATTGATTCTTTTATTAGTTTTTTGACATGTTCTAAGAGCATCTGTTTGAATCATCAATTCTCTTCTCACAAATCTATTCTATTTCCTAAAACTCACTTATTTCTTAATAGATTCTTAAGAAATTATTAATTTACTCATGTCAATAAAAAACAAAATTACTTACACTGGTGTTTGTAAAAATGCACAATAAAAATATCACCTAAAATAATAAAAAATTATTGTAAAACGATAAGATTTGTAATAAAATCGAAATCAGAATAAATAAGTGTGGTGCTTTTTATGAAAAAGATAAAAATGTTGTTTTTTTAATTAGAGGAGGTATAAATATGGACATTAACAATTTGATTATTGAAAATATGGATAACCCTCATGAGTTGGAGAGAATGTATAGAAAAGACCCGAAAGTTTTTAAAAAGTCATTCTCACAAGCATGGGATGAAAAACCTGATTCTCAGGTACTAGCTGCTTGGTACGAAAGATTGCATTTCAAGGAGACGGCAAATAAAGAAAAAATATCGCTGTTTCAAAAAGGTTTCTTATTCATGGGTATGTTAGCTATTCTAGCTGGACTAAGCACCAGAATCATTTTCCACTTTGTCGAGCAGGAAGCAATTGCTCCCATTAACCTAGCTTTTGGTGTAATTCCTTTTATTGTTGCTTATTTTATTTACAATAATACTCCGAAAAAAAGTATTATTTATTTCCTTGCGGCGTTGTTACTAATTTCCGGATTGTATCTTAATATGTTGCCATTAAATTATAAAGACAGCAGTATCCTTGCTTATTTACATTTTCCTATAATGTTATGGGTTTTAGTAGGGATTGCGTTTACAGGAAATGAATATTCAAAAGGTAGTACAAGATTAGCTTATATTAAATTTAATTTAGAATATTGTCTTCTCTACGCGAGTATGGCAGTGAGCGGAATGGTATTAGCAGTATTCACCATGAAGTTATTTAGCTTCGTTGACTTGGATATAGGAGAATTCTATTTTAGTAATGTTGTGTTATTTGGTGCTGCTGCTCTCGCTATTGTGGCTGCATATTTAGTATCAATGAATCTTAAACTTGCTAAAAATATTACACCATACATATCTAAAATTTTTAGTCCTCTTGTCCTGATCACATTGTTGATCTATCTTATAACAGTTATATGGGTCGGAAAAAATCCGTTCTTGGACCGCAATTTCTTAATGGTCTTCAACGGAATACTCCTTGGTGTATTGGCTGTTACTATATTTTCTATTGTTGAGAGTGACTCAGATGAGAAAAAGAACATTTCAGATTATATAAATTTTGCCTTAATTGTTCTGGCGCTTATTATTGACACTGTGGCTTTGTCAGCCATCATATTCAGACTTTCTTCTTACGGGATTACACCTAATAGACTTGCTGTGTTAGGGGTAAACATACTGATCTGGGCAAATCTAATTTGGATTATGTTTTCCTATATGCGTTTCTTGCAAAACAAATCAGGACCAATAGCTATCCAAAATGCCGTTACGAAGTATTTACCAATCTACGGACTTTGGGCAGCTTTCGTTATATTTACGTTTCCGATAATTTTTAATTAGGAAGGCTTTGTTAATGTAATGATAAATTTGTTAAAAGAGGATGATGGATGTCATCCTCTTTTAACTGTATAGAAAAACATATTGAAATTATTTTGATGTAATATATAATAAATTCAGATATTTTAATAAAAACTTCTTATTAAGAGAGGTGGAGGGACTGGCCCTTTGAAACCTCAGCAACCTAATGTTATATAAAGGTGCTAAATCCTGTAGGATCTAAAAGTCCTAATAGATAAGAAAATGGGTATAAGTAAACCTTCTTCTGATTTTGAAGAAGGTTTTTTGTCATATAAATGGAGAATTAGAAAGGTGGTGATACAGAAGCGAAAGAATTAAAGAAAATATAGAAGAAGAAACCGGAGGGCGTAGTGAATAATCAAGTTGGAAGTTTAAAAGAGGATAGCACTAGTGATAGTATTTGGAGCAATAAAGTTTTTTCGTATTTTTTCTTAGCAAGTTGTATTTCTTTGATAGGCAATTCAATGGCTACGCTCGTTTTACCGTTATGGGTAATGAAATTAACGAATTCTCCAATACTTGTTTCTGGGGTAAACATTGCAATAGCAACGACGGCAATTCTGTTTGCACCTGTAACAGGAACGTTAGCAGATCGAATGTCGCGAAGAAAGCTTATGATAATGGCGGATGTTATGAGATGTATCGTTATGATTATCATCGCGGTAATAGCATTTTATAATAAAATGTTGTACATTCCGTTACTACTGTTACTTATTATACGTTCAATTGGGAGTGCTTTATTTACTCCAGCTTCAAATGCAGCATTAGTAACATATGTGGAAGAAAAGCATGTTCAACAGGCGATTACGCTGAGACAAATCTCAATACAAATCATATCGGTAGCCATTCCTTTAATGGCTAGCTTTTTAATTAGTATTTTTAATTTTCATGGAGTATTTATGTTAGATGCACTTACATTCTTTATATCGTTTTTAATTTTAATGAAAATTAAATTTCCACGTGAACTGAAAATAGAAAAGAAAAAGCCTTTTTATGAAGAATTTAAAGAGGGGTTCTCACTTTTAAAAAGTAATCAATCATTGAAAATGTTGCTTACGCTGCAATCATTAATTTGCTTGGAGCGGCGTGTATGCTATCACTGCAAGTAATCGTTGTTAGAGAGATGGATCTATCTATGCAGTGGTATAGTATAGTTTTTGCGGCATCACCGATAGGGATTTTAATAGGAGCATTTATTACGAAAAAGATTCGTACATATAAAACGATTACGACTGCTTTTATATGTACTGCTATTATGGGGATTTTTAATGCTGCAATGGGTACGACGTTAAATCCGGTATTATTTTCAGTTTATTATTTTCTGTCAGGAATTGCATTTGGGGTAAGTAATGTATATTTTGGAGTGTTGTATAGAAAGTTAATTCCAAATGAAGTGCAAGGAAGATTTTTCGGTTTTTTAAGTTCGTTATTATTAGTATCTACTCCAGTTGGAATTGCAATAACAGGATATTTCTTAGAGTCAATTTCAGCTTCTATTTTATTTATTATAATTGGTATTATTACGTTTTTAGTTTCGGTTATTTCATTTGTAATGATAAATAAGAAATAAGTGTTGTATGAGATTTTTCAAAAATAAAAAACGTCCTAAAATAGGACGTTTTTTATTATGTGTATTGCCGTTTTGTCTTAATAAGTAACAACACTTGTGAAACACAAGCAAGTACTGGCAGTTCAATCAACGGTCCAATAACGAGTGCAAGTGCGATAAGAGGCTCGTCTGGAAAAGCTGTTACAGCAATAGCAAGTGCAACAGGTGAGTTTCTTGCTAATGTTGTTAAGTTTAAACTTACTGTATCTTTATAAGATAAACGCATAATGCGTCCGATAAATTGTCCGAGTACGAAATTAATGATGAAGAACAATAGAACAGGAATGAGTAATAGTAAAACGACATTCATATTTTGTAGTAAATATTTACCTTGTGATGCAAACATCGCTACTATCGCTAAACTTAAAAATACAATTTGCGCAGAGTTGAAAAACGGAATGAGTTTATTCTCGAGTGTTTCAGCTTCTTTCATTTTATACATAATGAATTTTGTAGCGTGTGCAAGTACAAATGGCAAGGCGATTACAATAACAATACTTTCTACTAAAACAGAAACCGCTACAGTCTTCATGACACCAGCAAATAAAAATAAATAAATGGGAAGGAGTAGTACTTGCAAAATTAAATTTACAGGCAAAATTGCAGTAGAAAGTGCTACATTTCCTTTCGCTATTTCAGTAAAGATTAAGTACCAGTCTGTACATGGAGTAACCATTAACATAATAAATCCAACCCAAAGTGCTGGATGATCTGAAAGAAATAGTGCACCTAATCCCCAAGCGAGTAAAGGTGTCCATAAAAAATTAATAGTAAGACTCGTTCCAGCAAATTTTAAATTACGGAATCCATTTTTTATTTCTTTCAATGGGATG
Organism: Bacillus wiedmannii; assembly: GCF_001583695.1. GTDB lineage: Bacteria > Bacillota > Bacilli > Bacillales > Bacillaceae_G > Bacillus_A > Bacillus_A wiedmannii. The sequence continues at coordinate 21,410 of NZ_LOBC01000007.1, forward strand.
ATGAGGAATAATCCGTACAGCATGAAAAATAAGAAGGGGACAATAAAGTGCTCTGAATACATATGTATCAAATTAAATTGTCCGAGTACGATGCCGCATGTAACAGCAAAAAGAATAATAAAAGTTTGAATCTTTTCTATAGTGCTCATGAGTAAATCCTTTCTAAATATGAATTGCCCTCTCTAAATCCATTATACAAATAATAAAGTTATAATGGGTGTTTTAATTGTATTGGGGATATTATTTTTAATTTGAGATATTATTTTTTATTTAAAGTTACTTGACTAAAGTAAGTTACTGTATTACAATCGCTTACATAAGGTAATTAAATAACAAAAAGTTTTTATGTTTTTACTTAAGGTATCTATTGGAACTTTTTACTAGAATAAGAATTTTTATGATGATGAATAATGAATATGATAAGAAAGTTTAGGTGAAGAAAGTGGGATTATTTAGCTCATTATTTGGTAAAAAAGAAGAAAATACAAAAGTAGAGGGGAATAAAACAATGTCAAAAGTATTATTTGTAAAAGCAAACGATCGTCCGGCGGAGCAAGCAGTTAGTTCAAGAATGTATGAAACATTTGTAAGTGCTTATAAAGAAGCGAACCCAAATACAGAAATTACGGAGTTAGATTTATTCGCATTAGATCTGCCGTATTACGGAAATATCGCTATTTCAGGTGGGTATAAACGTAGTCAAGGAATGGAGTTAACAGCAGAAGAAGAGAAGGCTGTAGCTAAGGTAGATCAATATTTAAATCAGTTTTTAGAAGCTGATAAAGTTGTATTTGCGTTCCCACTATGGAACTTCACAGTGCCAGCACCATTAATCACATATATTTCATACTTATCTCAAGCTGGAAAAACATTTAAATATACAGCAAATGGCCCAGTAGGTTTAGTTGGTGATAAGAAAGTCGTTGTATTAGGTGCGCGTGGTTCGGATTATTCTTCAGAACAAATGGCTCCTATGGAAATGGCGGTTAATTATGTAACGAATGTGCTTGGGTTCTGGGGAATTACAAATCCAGAGACTGTTGTAATTGAAGGGCACAATCAATATCCAGATCGTTCACAACAAATTGTTGAAGAAGGTTTAGAGAACGTTAAAAAAGTAGCGGCAAAATTTTAATTGATAGTAAATGTAAAAACCAACATGGATGACCATGTTGGTTTTTTAGTCTATTTCTATGTTAAAAAATGTATATTTATAAAATAAATGAAAAGTTTGAAAATAGTATTGCAAAATATTATATATCAAACTATAATGAGTTCAAGAATAATTGATACTCGAATTAAATATTCAGAAAATTCAATTAGTTAAAATTGGAAAATGAGATAAGGAAATTTGAATGGGGGTTATATTATGGCGAATAAAGTACCGTTTTCGTTCATAGTAGTTATTGGATTAATGTTATTTGCACTATTTTTTGGAGCAGGAAATTTAATATTCCCGGCAATGCTCGGTCAATCGGCAGGAGAGAATGTATGGATTGCTAACGCTGGATTTTTAGTAACGGGTGTTGGATTACCACTACTAGGTGTACTAGCATTTGGTTTTTCGGGTAAAGATGATTTACAGTCATTAGCAAGTCGTGCTCACCCAGTATTCGGGATTGTGTTTACAACAGTTTTATACTTAGCGATTGGCCCGTTATTTGCAATACCAAGAACAGGAAATGTTTCTTATGAAATTGGTCTTAAACCGTTTATGCCAGAAGGATTAGGTTCTACACCTTTAATTCTTTTCACAATTGTATTCTTTAGCATCACTTGTTTTTTTTCGCTAAATCCCGCGAAAATTGTCGATATTGTTGGAAAAATCTTAACGCCAATTAAATTAACATTCATCGGTATTTTAGTAATCGTTGCTTTTATTCACCCGATTGGAGAAATGCAAGCACCAGTTGAAGCTTATACATCACACGCATTCTTTAAAGGGTTCCAAGAAGGATACTTAACGATGGACACGCTTGCATCATTCGTATTCGGAATCATCATCATTAATGCAATTAAAGAAAAAGGTGCGAAAACGAAAACGCAAATTATGGTCGTTTGTGCAAAAGCGACAATCATTGCAGCATCTATTTTAGCAATTATCTATACAGCTCTTTCTTATATGGGTGCTTCAAGTGTTGCAAAGCTTGGACATTTAGAGAATGGTGGAGAAGTATTAGCGAAAGTTTCTAACTATTATTTTGGATCATATGGCGGAATATTATTAGGATTAATGATTACAGTAGCGTGTTTAACAACTAGTGTGGGACTTGTATCAGCATGTTCTTCATTCTTCCATAAGTTATTCCCAAATGTTCCTTACAAAGCGATTGCCATCACGCTATGTGTATTTAGTGCAATTGTTGCAAACGTAGGATTAACACAATTAATCGCAGTTTCTGTTCCAGTACTAACAGCAATTTATCCACTAGCAATCGTATTGATTTTCTTAACATTCTTCCATTCATTATTCAAAGGAAGAGCTGAAGTTTATCAAGTGAGCTTAATCGTAACATTTATCATCAGCTTATTCGATGGATTAAGTGCAGCTGGAGTTAACATTGAAGTAGTAAGCCGAGTGTTCACTAAATTCCTTCCGATGCAAGAAGTAGGATTAGGATGGATTTTCCCAGCGATTATCGGTGGATTTATCGGATATGGCAGTAGCGTTTTAAAAGCAAAAAATCAAGTTCAACCAGCTAGTGCGAATAAGAAAATAGGTTAAATAAAAAAGTTATAGAACTTGTTTCTATAACTTTTTTTGTTACTATTGATAAGGATAGAAAAAATAAAGTAGTAGGGGAAATAAAATGAAAAAAACAATTGATCATATCGGCATCGCAGTTCGAGATATAGATAGTACGATACGTTTTTATGAAAATGTGTTACTAGGAACTTTAATAGATCGTTACGTAAGTGAAGCTCCTGGTGTGGAAAGCGAAGTAGCCATTCTTGAAGTGGATGGAGATAGAATTGAATTACTTGCACCGACGAATAATAAGACATCTCCAATTGCCCGTTTTATTAAACAAAAAGGTAAAGGTGTTCATCACGTTGCGTATCGTGTCGATGATTTAGATGTGGCTCTAGAAGATTTAAAAGAACAAGGTATTCGGACATTAGAGCACACACTTCGGATTAATAAGCACGGTAGAAGATTAATATATCTTAACCCAGCGGATACAGAGGGAACAATCATTGAGTATTGTGATTATCCAGAAGAGAAGTAAAGAAATTTTATGATTGAAGAAGGGTATTACGTAATAACGTAATACCCTTTTTATTTATGTATTTCACACTTTCTTCACAAATAATTCACGATAACCTTTCTTCTTTAGGAACTTACATAAATATATTTTATGATATAATAACAATCGACTTTAAAAATGTAAGTTGTATCTGTGAAGGTAGTTACTATTATATTAGAAGTTTTGAGGTGGAAGAGAAATAAAGAGTTTTACTGTATAGAAGTTTATATTTAATCAGGTTAATATTTATTCAAGTAATCGACTTGGTAAGTAGATGTAATGAAAATAGAGCGATGAGGAAGAAAGAAGTGAAATGAGTGTGAAAGTAATGAGAAGGTTAGGGGCATGGTTATTAATTGTATGTATGCTTATTATATCGATGCCGAAAAGCGCATTTGCTCATGCGTACATTGTGAAATCAAACCCTACTGAAAATGAAACGTTGAAGAAAGCACCATCTGCAGTGAAAATTGAATTTGATGAGGATATACAAGTTTCGCATTTTAATACATTGTTTGTAAGAGATACCTCAGGTACAAGAGTAGATTTAAAAGATGCTCATATTGATAAAGAAAATAAAAAATTATTAGAAGTAGGGTTAAAAGAAAATTTAAAAAACGGACTCTACTCTATTCAGTGGAAAGTGATTTCTGCTGATGGGCATCCCATTCAAGGAGTGATTCCGTTCCGAATTGGGTCAGCAGAAGCGGGAGCAGACGATATACAAGTAGAAGAGATGGGGTATGTCCCGAAAATAGATATGATTATGGAACGTGGAGTTTTATATACAAGTTTCTCACTATTTATAGGAGTGCTATTCTTTAATCTTATTATGTATAAAGGGAATGCAACCTCGGTTCGATCAAGGAGTAAGAACATAATATGGATCTCATTATTGGGTATATTGATTAGCTTATTATTCAATCTGCCATTGCAAGCGAAAATAAATGCTGATGTTTCATGGTTAGAAGCATTCGATCCATTACTATTAAAAGAAACATTACAGCTTTCTGTTTTTGGATATGTGTGGATTACTCAAATGGTTCTTATTAGTTCGCTTATCATTGTTACTTATTTTGCGATGAAGTGTGAGAAGCTGTCGTCGTTTAAAGTATGGAGCATTCCAATACTATTGTTTATCGGGATACTTGTTATGAAAGCCTTTAATAGTCATGCATTTGGTTTAAAGTTTAAAGAGATTGCGGTCGTTATGGACTTTCTACATTTATTCGCAGCTTCGTTATGGGTTGGAGGTCTATCATCCATTATTCTTCTTTTACGTAAAGAGGAAGACAAGTGGAATATGTATTGGGATATGATTAAGCGTTTTTCACCGTGGGCAACAGGTGCTGTCATCGTGATTTTAATAACAGGTCTTTTTAACAGTACATTCTTTATACCAACAATTCATTCGTTATTTGATACGAAGTATGGTTTAGCTTTATTAGCGAAGATACTTTTATTCATTTTCATGGGGATATTGGGAATTGTTCACTATGTGAAAGGGAAAATGAGAGCGGAGCAAGGTTTAGGCGCTACGGTGAAAGTAGAGTTTATCATTGGAATTATCATTTTCGTAATCGTAGCTTTTATGACAAACGTACAAACACCGCCGATGCCTCCAACTGGACCTTTTACAGAGAGTAAGCAATTAGATAATGGATATGAACTTACTTTACATGTAAGTCCTAATAAAGTAGGACAAAATACATTCCATATTACTTTAAAGGATGAGAACGGACAACCTGTTACTGATATGGAGCAAATTATTTTAACCACGCAATCATTGGATATGAATATGGGGAAGGGTTCATTTAAAGTTTCGGCCGTGTCACCAGGAGAATATGAAGCGGAAGGTATGTATATTAACATGACAGGAAACTGGAATATACAAGTGCACGGATTAACAAAATCTCTTGATAGCTTTGATGCGGATTATAAATTTATAGTAGGCGGCAGATAAAGAGAAGGTATAAATAAAAAGGAGCTAATAGAAAATGAAACGTATAAAAAAATTTGGCACAACAATAATCGCAACAATAATTGCAATGGGGATTTTTTCGTTACCTGTTAGTGCGCACGTCACTGTGAAACCAGAAGCTTCGGACGTTAATTCTTGGGAGACTTACACGATAAAAGTACCAGTTGAGAAGAATGTAGCAACGACAAAAGTTACATTGAAAATACCGTCTGGAGTAGAGTTCCAACAGTATGAACCAGTGCCAGGATGGAAAGTGGAAGAGCAGAAAGATAATGCCGGAAAAGTGAAAACTGTAGTATGGGAAGCAACAGGAGAAGGGATTTTACCCGGTCAGTTCCAGCGATTTACTTTCGTCGCTAAAAATCCGGATAAAGAACAAAAAATAGCTTGGGATGCATATCAACAATATAAAGACGGAGAAATTGTTGAATGGACAGGCGATGAAAAAGCTGAAAAACCACATTCACTTACTACAATTGCAAAAGGTACGTCATTAACAGGAGAACATGGTGAAGTATCTAGTGTAGAAAAGAATGAAGGTACTAGTAATATGCAATTGATAGCAATTGTTTTATCTATTTTGGCGATTGTATCTTCGGTAGGTGCGTGTGTTTTTGTAGTGCGTCGTAAAAAGTAAGATATAAGAAAGAGCCTACACACAGCAGGCTCTTTTTCATTTTTATTTCACTTCAACCTGCTGCCTTACAGTAAGTGTTTTCGGCTTTATATTTACGAAACAAATACTCACCACAATAAATAATAGTCCGATGAATAAGCTAATAGTAATGGCCTCATGTAAGAAAATTGAACTTACAATAATAGCGATTAGTGGAATAAGAAATGTATAAGCCCCAACTTTACTTGCTTCACCAGCTCCAACAAGAGTGAAGTATGCAAGCCATCCCATTGCAATAACAAAGAATGAAATAAAGAGTAGTACACTAACAAATGGTATACTCCAAGCGATACTAGACCAGCTTTCAAACTCTGAACCAAATCCAATTAAGCAAAGTCCGCCAATAATAAGCTGAAGTGTTACCATCCAAATGGAATTAACGCGGTGCCCAGTCTTCTTAATAAATACTGTGCCAAGTGCCCAGCCAATAGCGCATCCTATCGCGAGAAGGATTCCAATAATAGAAATATGTCCAGTTAAACTACTAGAGCTAATGACACCTACGCCAATAAATCCAAGAACAAGCCCAAAAATTTTTAAGCCGTACATAGATTCTTCAAGCCAAATCCATGAGAAAATGCCGAGTAAAACAGGTTGTAGAAATACAATGGCGGAAAATAACCCAGCGGGCATATATTGAAGGCCTACAGTTTGTAATCCGTAAAATATAATGATGTTAAGTAAAGAAGAAATAACGTATAAATGCCAAGTTTCTTTTAAGTGTAACTCTTTGTATTTCGGTAATGCGAAAAGGAGTAAAATGAATCCTCCAATTAAAGTTCGAACGCCTGCAAATAAAACGGGTGGTGTATAATGCAGGGCAAACTTAGATAAAGGCCAATTGATTCCCCACATGAAAACGAGAAAGGTAAGGATTATGGCCGTCTTAGTTCGAGAAAGCTGTGTCACGGTAAGACCTCCTTGTTGTTATTCATTTCACTATGATATGATATCGACTGTAATAAATAAAATGAATCTTTTTTATAAGGAGTATAAGTGATTAGTTATGACCATTACACAACTGCAAGTATTAATAAAAACTGTTGAGTTAGGTAGTTTTACGAAGGCTGCTCGGGTGTTAAATATGACGCAGCCAGCTGTAAGTCATGCAATTTCAAGTATTGAGTCAGAGTTAGGAGTTACGATTCTTATACGTGATAAACGAAAAGGGCTAATCGTTACGGATGTAGGAAACAGAATTCTTGTGCATATTAGAGAGATTTTGAACGGTGTAGAGAAGATTGAACAAGAAGTTGCGATGGAGAAAGGACACGAAGTTGGGACGATTCGAATTGGGAGTTTTCCGAGTGCCTCTGCACATTTCTTACCCAAAATGATAAACCTTTTTAAGGAGAAGTATCCGAACTTAGAAGTCGTTCTTTGTGAAGGAACGATTAAAGAAGTTGAAGATTGGTTAGTATCGAGGGTTGTTGATATAGGAATTGTTATTTTGCCTAATAAAGATATGGAGATTGTCCCATTAACGAAGGGGAAAATGGTTGCTATCTTAAGAGAGGATCATCCTCTTTGTAAGAAGGATTCTATTGCAATTAGTGATTTAGAGAATGAACCGATCATATTATGTAAGGGTGGATACGAACCACCCATTATTGATATGTTTAAACAAGCAAACGTACCACTTCGGGCTGAGTATGTAATATCAACCGTTACTACAGCTTTAAACATGATTCAAGAAGGGCTAGGTATTGCAATATTAGCCGAATTATCTTTAACGAATTTACCACAGAATGTGCAAACGAGAGAATTGGAACCACAAGTATGGAGAGAAATTGCTTTAGCTGTTCCTTCATTAAAGGATTCCTCCATCGCTGTGCAGCTATTTATTGAAGAATTTCAAGCGCTATTTGCAGAATAAAAAGAGGTGTCTCATATATCATAATGGGACACTTTTTAATTTACTTATAAAAAATCTATGAAAAGGATTGACTTATCTTTTTGTTGTAACTATAATGATTACATCGAGGTGGTGATCACGATGAAAATTAGTAGCCGCTTTTCTATAGCTGTTCATATTTTATCTATTTTGAAAAACAATCCATCTTCACTTTGTACTTCAGACTATATAGCTGAAAGTGTAAACACAAATCCAGTAGTCATTCGTAAAATGATGTCGTACTTGAAACAAGCTGGTTTTGTATATGTAAATCGCGGTCCAGGTGGTGCGGGATTATTAAAGGATTTACATGAAATCACATTGTTAGATGTATACCATGCAGTAAATGTAGTCGAAGAAGACAAACTATTTCATATTCACGAGCAACCAAATCCAGATTGTCCAATCGGAGCAAATATTCAAGCGGTGTTAGAAGTTATATTAATACAAGCGCAATCCGCGATGGAAGAAATTTTGAGAAATATTACGATGGGGCATTTGTTTGAAACTTTGCAAGAAAAAATGAATGCTTAAATCATATTTATATTTTTTTATTATTAATGTAACTGATTTGATTACAACTGTAAAGGTAAGGTGTAAAAGTATGACTGTAAAAATGAAAGTATACTCAGATTTTATATGTCCATTTTGTTTTTTAGCAAAAGGTCCATTAGATGAAGTAGCGAAAGAGAAAGATGTAGAAATTGAATGGATGCCATTTGAATTACGTCCAAGTCCATATTCAAAAATAGATCCATGGAATGAGCCAGAAAAATTAGGCTCATGGGATGCTTTTATTCTTCCAACTGCGAAGAAGTTAGGAATCGATATGCGTTTGCCACGTGTTTCACCGCATCCATATACACATTTAGCTTTCGAAGGATGTCAATTTGCGAAAGAACGTGGACTAGGAAATGAGTATCATCACCGCGTATTCACAGCATTTTTCCAAGAAGAGCAAAACATTGAAGATATTGATGTTTTAACAAAATTAGCGGTAGAAGTAGGTCTTCCTGAAGCTGAATTTAAAGATGCTTTAGTAACTCGTAAATATAAAGAAAAGCATCAAGAAGCAATTCAGCATGCATATGATGAAGCAAATATTATGGCTGTTCCAACTGTCATGATTGGAGATGAAGTCATTCAAGGGCTTGCTAGTAAAGAAACGCTACAAAGAGTCATCGATAAAGAAATTGAAAAGGATAAAACAAATTCATTTGAAGGTATGCAATGTAATACAGATGGATATTGCTAATTCGCTTGTTATGAAATAACAAAATAAATTATAAAACAAATATTTGGAGGAATTAAAATGTCAGCAACTACAACAAAATTAAAAGAAGCAATCGTGAACCGTCGTTCTATTCGTAAAGTAACAAAAAACGATGCAATTACGAAAGAAAGAATTGAAGAAGTTTTAAAAACAGCTTTACACGCACCAACATCTTTCAATATGCAAAGTGGTCGTATGGTTGTATTAATGGATGGAGAACATGAAAAGTTTTGGGATATTGTTAAAGAAACACTAAGAGCCCGCGTACCAGCAGAAAACTTTGAAGCGACTGTAGAAAGATTAAAAGGTTTCCATACAGGTGTTGGGACTGTGTTATTCTTTGAAGATCAAGCAACAGTAGAAAAAATGCAAGAAAATGCACCATTATATAAAGATCAGTTCCCATTCTGGTCTCATCAAGGAAATGCAATGTTACAACATACTGTATGGATGTTATTATCGGCTGAAGGAATTGGCGCATCCCTGCAACACTACAATCCAATCGTAGATGCTGAAGTGAAAGAAACTTGGAACATTCCAGCAGAGTGGAGCTTAGTAGGACAAATGCCATTTGGTGAGCCAAATGAACAACCAGGAGAAAGAACTTTCTTACCTACTGAAGATGTAGTGAAATTTTATTAAGAAATTTAATATGTAAAAAGTTAAATAAAAGGAGAGTACATATTAGCCATATATGTACTCTCCTTTCGTATGCAATGTTAAACTCTTACTGCAAGAACGATTTCCTTCATATGAATCGAAGTCTTTCCTTACAATTAAAAATCTATTATGTTTATTATTTTGAAATGACAGTAAACATCCCCGTCATGTTTGGTGAGTAATCCTTAAAATCAAATTTTTCATAGAATGATTCTTTATCTTGTGATGCAAACAAACCGACAAACGCCTTATCAGGGGCATTCTCATGTAAGTATGCAACTAAACGATGCATGATTTCTTTCCCGATACCGTGTTTCTGATACTCTGGATGCACCACTATATCTTGAATATAGAAATAGATAGATCCATCACCAACAATTCTCCCCATGCCGATCATTTGTTCATTATCTTTCACTGTGATGCAGTGAATAGAATTCTTCAGTGAAATATCTGCTACATCAAAATTCATATAATCAGTCCATCCAACAGAATCACACAAATATTTGTACTCTTCTAATGTTGGGATGTTATGTTTAAACTCATATGTTTTCAAAATGTATCCTCCAAGCCCTTAAATTTAACAAGTATATACATTCGACATTTTTTTATCTTTTCCTCTTATGTAACTGAATCCCTTTTAGCTATTGAATTTCGTACAGTTTCCTTATTTGTATTAATTTATAAGAGTTTAGGGGAAAAATATTAGAAATAATGCAGTAGAAAGGGAAGTGGAAAAATGAATGATGAGAAAAAATATACAGTGGTAGGTACTGATGTTGAGGAGGTAAAACGTTTAAATGAAAATTCGGGATTATCGTATAATCAAGTGAAAGAATTATTAGCGAAGCAAATGCAAAAAAAGAAATAATGAAATTGAAATTCTTCATTTTTTCATTTAGCATCCTAATTAGAGAGAGTTATGAGGATAACTCTCTTTTTCAATACATTGGAGCAACTTTTAGAGTGGAGGAAACAACATGAAAAAGTGGGTAAAGGTAACGTTGTCGATCGCTGGAGGTATTGTCCTATTGGCATGTGCCGGAGGATATTACGTGTATAAAAATTATTTTCCAAAGGAACCGGAGCGTATCGTATATGATAAAGATAGAGTGTTAAAACCGATACATAATCAGTTGAAAGGAATTAATATAGAAAATGTAAAGATAAAAGAAAAAGAAGTCGTAAATGCGACTGTAGATGAGCTTCAAAAAATGATTGATGATGAGAAATTATCATATGAAGAATTAACGAGTATTTATCTTTTTAGAATACAAGAACATGACCAAAATGGAATATCATTAAATGCTGTTACAGAGATTAATCCAAATGCAATGGAAGAAGCGCGAAAGCTAGATAAAGAAAGATCTTTCAATAAGAAGTCGAACTTATACGGCATGCCAGTTATCGTAAAAGATAATGTACAAACGGTAAAGGATGCGGCAACGTTATTTAACATAATGGTAAGTTTTGATGAAAAAGATGCTATGACAGAAAAAATGAAAGATAAAGAAAGAATTGATTATACGAAGGACTTATCAATAGACGGATTGAAAGGGAAAAAAGTAGGAGTTCTATTTTCAATAGACCGACAAGATGAAAATAGAAAAGAAGTAGCAGAAAAGATTAGAAAAGACCTTCAAGATGCAGGTGCGATCTTGACTGATGATATTCAGTTAAACGCTGAGGGTGTAGATAATTTGCAAACGTTAGAATATGAGTTCAAACATAATGTTAACGATTATCTTTCAAAGCAAAAAAATGTACCGGTAAAATCGCTAGAAGAGATTATAACGTTTAATAAAAAGGATAGTAATAGACGAATAAAATATGGACAAACATTAATTGAGGGATCTGAAAAATCTGCTATAACAAAAGATGAGGTTCAAAAAGTAGTGCAAACGAGTCAAGAAAATACTAGAAAAGAGCTAGATAGGTATTTAGTAGAAAAAGGTTTGGATGCTTTAGTTATGATTAGCAACGATGAAGTTCTTCTATCAGCTGTAGCTGGCTATCCAGAATTAGCTGTGCCAGCAGGATATGATAACAATGGAGAGCCAGTAGGTGCAGTGTTTGTCGGGAGGCAATTCGGTGAAAAGGATCTGTTCAATATTGGATATGCGTATGAACAACAGTCTAAAAATAGAAGATCACCAAAACTGTAAAAGGGTAAACGAAAAAAAGAGCGCCGCTAAATTATGTTGATCGGCTAATATAAAAAGAATCTAACAATATAAAAAGAAAAAAAGGATTCTGCTCAATTAGTAAGAAAGATTGTCTATAGAAGCTCATAAAATGTAATATATTCAATTTCCATCCATTGAAGGGGGAGGTTAAAACTTAATGAATGAAGTGAAAAATTTCTTTCGAAGCAGAGGGTTTCAACGGTTTCTCGTTTTAATAATAGTAGCGCTTGTATTATACGGATTAAAAAGTATGATTAATTTAATATTGATTACGTTTATACTGACGTTTTTAATGGATCGGTTTCAACGTTTTATTTCAAAGAAGTTGAAAGTGAATCGGAAAATTGTTATCGCATGTTTGTATATCATATTAGTTTCCTTTATTGGCACGACATTGTATAAATATTTACCTGTGCTAACGATACAAATTTCTCAATTAATTTATCAATTTAAGTTGTTTTTTCAAAATCCACCTGATAATGAAATCATTAAATATGCACTCTCAACAATTAATGGGATGGAAGTATCAAAATATATAGAACAAGGTGTAGATGTCATATATCAATCGATTGCAAATATAGGAAAAGTCAGTTTGCAAATACTACTCTCTCTTATTTTAAGTTTATTTTTCTTGTTAGAAAAAGAGCGCATAATATCATTTACTTCGAAATTTAAAGATAGTAGTCTGAAGGTTTTTTATGAGGAGATTGCATATTTTGGCGAAAGGTTTGCAAGATCGTTCGGTAAAGTAATTGAAGCACAGTTTTTAATTGCAGTTGTCAATTGTGTACTCACTGTAATTGCACTTGTGATTTTAGGGTTTCCTCAGCTTCTTGTATTGGCTGTCATGGTCTTTCTACTCGGTTTGATTCCTGTTGCCGGTGTAATCATTTCCTTGTTCCCGCTATGTATTATTGCTTATAACGTAGGTGGAGTTATGTACGTTGTATACATACTTGTGTTCATTACAGTAATCCATGCTCTTGAAAGTTATTTTTTAAACCCGAAGTTCATGTCTGCGAAAACGAATTTACCAATCTTTTATACATTTATGATTCTCATCTTTTCAGAGCATTTCCTTGGAATATGGGGGCTTATTATTGGTATACCAATCTTCATCTTCTTATTAGATGTACTTAATGTAAATAATGAGGAATCAATTAAAAAATAGAAAATAACTGATGTTTTCAATGAGCGAGCAATGAAAAAGCAATCCAAAATAAATTGGATTGCTTTTTTGCATACACGATTAAAGAACAGGTGCCATTGTTTCTTTCAATACTTGAACAGAGTGATCGAATTTTAATTCTTCTTCTTCACTTAATTCCACTTCTAAAATTTCACGAACACCGCCGCGATTTAAAACAGCAGGTACACCGATATAAACATCTTTTTGACCGTATTGGCCTTCTAAGTAAGCTGATACTGTTAATACACTATTTTCGTCGTTTAAAATCGCCTTTGTAACACGTAGAAGTGACATACCAATACCATAGTAAGTTGCCCCTTTTCGCTCGATAATATGGTAAGCTGCATCACGAACGTTTATGAAGATTTTGTCTAAATCTTCTTGCGTGTATGTGTTGTCTTTATCAAGAAGCGTTTGTAGTTTTTGAATACCGACTGATACGTGACTCCAAACAGGAAGTTCCGTATCACCATGTTCACCGATAATATAAGCATGAATGTTGTGTGGACCAATATCGAAATATTCACCTAACATATAGCGGAAACGAGCAGAATCAAGAGTTGTACCAGAACCGATTACGCGTTCTTTTGGTAAACCAGATTCTTTCCAAGTTACGTAAGTTAAAATATCGACAGGATTAGTTGCGATTAAGAAGATACCATCAAATCCGCTATCCATAATACTACGAACGATTTGTTTAAAGATTTTCGCGTTTTTCTCAACTAAATCTAAACGTGTTTCGCCTGGTTTTTGTGGTAATCCAGCCGTAATGACTACAAGATCAGCATCTTTACAATCTTCGTAGCTACCTTTCCATACTCTAGTTGGAGCTGGAGCGAATGGAACAGCATGACTTAAATCCATTGCTTCTCCTTCAGCTTTTGCCTCGTTTACATCAACTAAAACAAATTCTTCAGCTACAGCTTGGTTAATCATGCAGTAAGCATAACTACATCCAACTGCTCCTGTTCCTACTAATACTACACGGTTAATCCCTTTTTTCATTTTAAAATTCCTCGCAATTTCATTGATTTTATTATGTAAGATAATACGTCTTACTTCTATAGATTCATATCTAGTTTATTACATTTTATAAAAGATATTCAAGTATTTGAAAATGTATCCGTGCAATTTCTTGCACGAAACATAGGAAGTCAGTGAACCGAATATAATGCAATAAAATCCTTTATCGAAGGGGAAAAGGGCATGATGCAGCCATTAACGATGGAAAGAATGCTCCATATTATTAATGTGGGGCTCGTAAAAACGAAGAATCCAAAGCAAATTATTATTGCTGGTGCAGGAATTTCAGGATTAGTTGCAGCATCGTTATTGAAAGAATCAGGGCATAGCATAACAATTTTAGAAGCGAATAACCGAATAGGCGGAAGAATATATACGATCCGTGAACCGTTTAGCAGAGGCTTATATTTTAATGCAGGGCCAATGCGAATTCCTGAAACACACGAGTTAACTTTAGCTTACATTCGTAAATTTAAATTACCATTAAATCTTTTTATAAATAAAACCGCTTCAGATATTATTTATACGAATTATATTAAAACGAGATTGAGCGTGTTTGAAAAAAATCCAAGTATACTTGGATATCCCATTGTAGAGAACGAAAAAGGAAAAACAGCAGAAGAGTTAATGTTAGTAGTAATAGAACCAATACTTAATTTTATAAAAAAAGATCCTAATAAAAACTGGATCATCGTTGAAAAAAAGTATAAAACATATTCGCTCGGATCATTTTTAAGCGAGTATTATTCAGATGGAGCAATAGATATGATTGGGGTACTTCTAGATATGGAAGCATATATGGGAATGTCTTTAATTGAAGTATTACGTGAAATGATCTTTTTTACTTCAACGACAAAATATTATGAGATAACGGGCGGAATGGATACATTACCAAATTCATTTTTACCTGAGTTAAAAGATAATATTTTTATGTCGTATAAAGTAGAAAAAATTATACAGGAAGATAGTAAAGTGATGATGCAAGTAACAAATGGACAAACGTTACATCCATTTATGGTAACAGGCGACATTGCTATTATCACAATTCCATTTTCAGCGTTACGATTTGTAGAAGTTCAGCCATATCATTTATTCTCTTATTTTAAAAGACGGGCAATTCGTGAATTAAACTATATAGCTTCGACTAAAATTGCGATAGAGTTTAAAAGTAGATTTTGGGAAAAAGCGAGACAGTGTGGCGGTAAATCTATTACAGATTTACCTATACGATTTACATATTATCCGAGTTATGGCATTCATACACCAGGGGCGGCTATCGTTTTAGCGAGTTATACGTGGGCAGATGAGGCGTTAACGTGGGATAGTCTCCCGCAAAGAGATCGTATACGTTACGCATTAAAAAATTTAGCGGAAATATACGGTGACATCGTCTATAGTGAGTTTGTTACTGGAACATCTTTTAGCTGGAGCCAAAATCCGTATTCTTGCGGCGCATTTACGGCTTTCGAACCAGGTCAAGAGTTAGAGTTATTTCCGTATATTACGCCGCCAGCTGGCAAAGTACACTTTGCAGGAGAGCATACGACATTAACACATGGATGGATGCAAGGAGCAATAGAGTCTGGAATTCGAGTTGCTTATGAAGTAAACGAACAGTGAAGATATATTTACAAATCACTATTCTTTTTATAAAATGATTAATATAAATCGTAATTATTACGCTTTGAATACGTTTGAAATAAAGAAATGGATGGTCGATCAAATGAAAAAAGTAGAAATTCATATATTAGGTGGCTTTTTAGGAAGTGGAAAATCAACATTATTACAAAATTTATTGTTAGCGGAAAAAAAGAAGAATAGAAAAGTTGCAGTATTAATGAATGAAATTGGTGAATACTCGGTAGATACAGATATTATTGGAAAAGAGAATGTTTTAAGGGAACTTCTGAAAGGATGTATTTGTTGTACGCTAAAAGAAGAGCTTGAAATACAATTACACTCGTTATATCAGCAAGAAAGACCAGATGTCATTTATATAGAAACGACAGGTGTTGCACATCCAATTGAAGTGTTAGATGCGTGTGTATCACCAATTTTAGCACCTTTCTTAGAAGTGAAATCAATTGTCGTCGTTTTAGATGCAGTAAGGTGGTTAAATCGAAGTGTATTAAGTGCAAACGTTCAGCAATTATTGCATGAGCAACTGAAGTTTGGTAGCCACATTTTAATTAATAAATCAGATTTACTAACAGATGCGGATAAGAACAAAGTAATTGAAGAAGTGAAAGCAATAAATAATCATGCGAAATTATTTGAAACAAAATATTGTAATATATCTTTAGAAGACATAGAAGAAGCTGAATTTACGAATGATGGAGAACATGAGACACTACATGTAAAACAGCATTTACATATACAAACGATGACATATCAATTTACGAAATCGATTGATCAAGTTAAATTATACGAATGGCTTTCGAATTTACCAGATAGTATTTATCGTGTAAAAGGATTTGTGAAATTCCATGGAGATAAATACCCGCACTTATTCCAATATTCATTTGGGGTACCAACTTTACTGGAACAAGATTTCGGTTTCCCGACGAACTTGGTAGTAATAGGAGAAGGGCTAGATAAGAAACAATTAGCTGAAGGGTTAGAGAAAGTGGAACTTAATTCTAATTAAGATTAAAGGCCTAACTTATTTTTAAGTTAGGCCTTTTTGTGTGTAGAAAAACACTTGCGGATTTTGTCTAACAATAATAATTGTAAAATTCAGAAATATATTTATAATCAAATCTAAGAGGTGATTCAGGTGTCAGAAAAAATAATAATGGATGTAAAAAATCTAACAACAAAAGGGTTAGAGACGAGAGAGAAATTATTGTGTGCTGCAGAAGAGGTGTTTGGTAGTAAAGGATATTACGAGGCTTCTATTGTGAATATTACACAAGAAGCAAAGGTAGCGCACGGAACTTTCTATAATTACTTTCCATCTAAAAAAGATATATTTGATGAATTGATTCGCAGATTGAACCGTGAGTTACGCTTAATTATTAAAGAAGAAATGAAGAGAATATCAAGTTATGAAGAGGCACAAAGAAGAGGTTTTCAGGCTTTTTTTCGGTGGGTGAAAGATCGACCTAATCTATATAACATTGTACAACAGGCAGTAGTTGTTGATGATAACTTATATAGATGGTATTATGCAAAGCTCGCAAATGGATTTTTAAAAAGTTTATCCGCGGGTATGGAAGCGGGAGAGTTTAAACAACTTGATAAAGAAACAATTGCGTATTGTCTTATGTCAATTGGGCAATTTCTCGGAATGCGATGGGGTTATTGGGAAGAGAAAGATGTTCCGGAAGATGTATTTGAAGCAGCGATGTCATTAATATTTGAAGGATTGAGAAAGAGATAAGGAGTGGGGAAAATATGCAAGGCATTGCTTATTGGATTGAAAAACGGTCCTATTTACATCCAGATCGCATTGCCATTATTACAGAAGAGGAGGAAATGACATATAAACAGTTACATGAGTATGTAAGTAAAGTAGCCGCATATTTAATTTACGAATTAAATGTGAAAAAAGGAGAAAGGATTGCTATTTTATCGCAAAATAGCTTGGAATATATTGTGCTTTTGTTTGCTATAGCAAAGGTAGAATGTATTGCTGTTCCACTAAATATAAGGTTAACAGAAAATGAACTTATATTTCAGTTGAAAGATAGTGGAACTATAGTTTTATTTGTAGAGGAAACATTTCACAATATGGCATTGTCAATGCAGAAGGTATCGTATGTACAAAGAGTTATTTCGATTACAAGTTTAAAAGAAATAGAAGATAGAAAAATTGACAACTTTGAAGAGATAAATGAAAGCGCATCCTTTATTATATGTTATACATCAGGGACAACTGGAAAACCGAAAGGAGCCGTACTTACACAAGAAAATATGTTTTGGAATGCGCTTAATAATACATTTGCGATTGACTTAACTATTCACGACCGCTCCATTGTATTATTACCTTTATTTCATATTGGTGGGATTGGTTTATTCGCATTTCCAACTTTATTTGCAGGTGGCGTAATCATTATTCCAAGAAAATTCGAACCAACCACAGCTCTTTCCATGATAGAAAAACATAAAGTAACTGTAGTGATGGGTGTACCTACAATTCATCAAGCATTAATTAATTGCGCAAAGTTTGAAACTACAAATTTACAATCAGTTCGCTGGTTTTATAACGGTGGTGCTCCATGTCCAGAAGAGTTGATGAGAGAATTTATAGATAGAGGATTTTTATTTGGGCAAGGCTTTGGTATGACTGAGACATCACCAACCGTATTTATGCTTTCAGAAGAAGATGCAAGACGTAAAGTAGGATCAATTGGGAAACCAGTTCTGTTTTGTGAGTATGTACTTATTGATGAAAACAAAAATAAAGTTGAGGTTGGTGAAGTTGGAGAATTACTTATAAGAGGGCCGAATGTAATGAAAGAGTATTGGAATCGGCCAGATGCAACAGAAGAAACGATTCAAGATGGTTGGTTATATACGGGAGATTTAGCTAAAGTTGATGAAGATGGTTTTGTATACATTGTCGGTAGAAAAAAAGATATGATAATTTCCGGTGGTGAAAATATTTATCCACTTGAAGTAGAGCAGGTCATTAATAAGATTTCGGAGGTATATGAGGTAGCGGTCGTTGGTAGGCAACATGTAAAGTGGGGGGAGATTCCAATCGCCTTTATTGTGAAAAATAGTAGCAGTGAATTAACTGAAAAAGAAGTCATTGAACATTGTCGTTTATTTCTAGCAAAATATAAACTTCCAAAAGAAATTGTGTTTCTAGAGGAATTGCCTAAAAATGCAACTGGTAAAATTCAAAAAACACAGTTAGCAAATCAATTGAAAAGTAGGTGAAGAGATGACGATGTACAGCACGGGTCAAAAGGCGTCATGTAGTAAAACAATAACAGAAACGGATTTTGTATTATTTGCAGGTTTAAGTGGGGATTTTAATCCAATCCATATTGATCATGAGTATGCGAAAAAAACTAGATTTAATCAAAGAATAGCACATGGTTTACTAACTTCTAGTCTATTATCGCAATTGCTTGGTATTCATTTACCTGGAAAAGGATCCATTTATATGGAGCAAACTATTAAATTTACAGCACCAGTTTTTATAGGAGATACAATTACAGCAACGGCTACAGTACAAGAATTTATGATAGAAAAGAGAGTTTTGAAATTGTTAACGGAGTGTCATAACCAAAAAGGAGATTTGGTATTAACTGGTGTAGCTACAATGATGGTGCCAAAAGAAGGAGGAGTAGTCTAATGAATATTGGGATTGAAGCGACTGGTGTTTTCTTCCCAAAAGACGTAGAGACGGCTGCAGACCTATCTCAAAAAACAGGTATTCCTGAGCACATTATTATAGAAAAGTTTGGATTATATGAAAAACATGTCGCAGATGAAACGATGCATGCATCAGATTTAGCTATTGCTGCTGCAAAGCCAATATTATCACAAGTAGATCCTCAATCTATTGATGTAGTCATTTATTTTGGCAGTCCACATAAAGATTACCACGTATGGTCTAGTGCCCCAAAAATTCAGCATGAACTTGGATTAAAAAATGCTTATGCTTTTGAAATTATGAATGTTAGTTCTTGTTTTCCTATTGCCCTCAAAGTCGCAAAAGATATGCTCTACTCCGATAACTCAATTGAAAATATATTATTAGTAGGCGGATGTAAAGAATCTCAAATTGTAGATTATGATAATCCACGCTCGCGTTTTATGTTTAATTTCGCTGATGGCGGAAGTGCAGCTTTAGTGAAAAAAGACGCTAGAAACGGTGAAATATTAGGAAGTGCGATTATAACAGATGGTTCATTTCATGAAGATGTTCGTATTCCAGCAGGTGGATCAAAGCAGGTTGCGAGCTATGATACAGTTGAGAATCGGCAACATTATATTGATGTAATAGATCCTAATAGTATGAAAGGACGTCTAGATCGGGTTTCAATCCCTAATTTTGACAAGGTGATTCGGGAGGCGTTAAAAAAAAGTGGGTTAACTCCTAAAGATATTAAAGTATTGTTACCACTGCATACAAAACGTTCTATGTTAATAGAATTGATACAGGGACTAGGGCTAGAAGAAGAACAAGTTGTATATTTAGATCATTATGGACATATGTCAGCGCTTGATCCTTGCATTGGTCTTCACTTTGCAAATGAACAGGGAAAATTACAGCCTGGAGATATTGCAGTAGTAGTTAGTGCCGGGACTGGGTATACGTGGGCAGCGACTGTAATTAGGTGGTGAAAAATACTAGATGAATATATGGTAAATGGAGGTATTTGGAAAGAGGCGGCGAATGTAAAGGTACTTCATTAAATTTTTAAAACAGATTTGTTTGTATGATTTAAAGGAAAAGTCATAATTACGGATGGGTAACTTTGGCGTGTTTGACTCTATCAGAAAGTAAAATATGGGGAGGATCACAATGTCGATGAAAAAACGTAAATGGCTAAGAATGATGGCTACTGGTTGTGTTTTAAGTTCGTTATTAATAACGGCAGCTTGTTCAGGAAAGAAAACAAGTACAGAGGATGAAAAGACGATTAAGGTAGGGGTTCTTGCTTCATTAACAGGTCCATTAGAATCATATGGAAAACAAACAGTGAACGGATTTGAATTAGGGTTAGACTATGCAACTGGTGGAACTGGCAAAGTTGAAGGGAAGAAGATTAAGTTTGTTGTAGAAGATACGGAAACGAAAGCTGATGTAGCGGTTAAAAAAGCTACGAAGTTATTAGAAGAAGAGAAGGTCGATTTTTTAGTCGGATCGTCTAGTTCAAGTGATACATTAGCTGTTCTACCACTAGCTGAAGAATATGAAAAAATAATGGTTGTAGAACCAGCAGTAGCTGATAGTATTACCGGGAAGAACTGGAATAAATATATTTTTAGAACAGGTAGAAATTCATCTCAAGATGCAGTCGCTGGTGCGGCGGCAATTGCTAAAAAAGATGTGAAAATAGCAACGTTAGCACAAGATAATGCTTACGGCCGTGAGGGAATTGCGGCATTTAAAGCGGGAGCGAAGAAATTAGGTGCGAATATTGTAAACGAGCAATATGCTGATACGAATTCGACTGACTTCACTGCAAATATTCAAAATATCATTAGCTCAAAACCGGATTATTTATTTATCGTTTGGGCAGGGGCAAATTCACCTTGGAAACAGTTGAAGGATATGAATGTGGAAGCGCAAGGTATTAAAATTTCTACAGGTGCACCAGATATACCGGCATTAAAAACGATGGATGCGTTAGTAGGAATGCAAGGTTTTTCTGTTTATTATCATACACTCCCGAAAAATAAGGTGAATGATTGGTTAGTGGAAGAACATAAAAAACGATTTAATGGTGCGGTGCCAGATTTATTTACAGCAGGAGGAATGTCAGCGGCAATTTCTATTGTAGAAGCTTTAAAGAAATCAAAAGGTGATACAGATGTAGATACATTAATTAAGAAAATGGAAGGAATGGAATTTGATACACCGAAAGGAAAGATGAAGTTTAGAGAAAAGGATCACCAAGCGATGCAGACACTGTATTCTATCACATTGAAAAAGCAGGGTGGTGTTGATTATCCAGTGCCAGTATTA
This sequence comes from Bacillus wiedmannii, assembly GCF_001583695.1. Taxonomy (GTDB): domain Bacteria; phylum Bacillota; class Bacilli; order Bacillales; family Bacillaceae_G; genus Bacillus_A; species Bacillus_A wiedmannii. The sequence goes on from NZ_LOBC01000007.1 coordinate 43,188, forward strand.
GAGCGAGAATTAACGATGAAAGAGACAGAACCACCAGTTCAAAATAAATAGACTGAATTTTCTGTTGTTTTTGTATAAAGAGGGGCACACCCTCTTTATACGTATTTCTTTCATACTTAAAGCTTTAAAGGGAGGGATTTTGTGACACATTTGCTTGAAACGAAAAATCTTAGCGTGTCTTTTGGCGAGCATCATGTTATTAAGGATGTGAATGTAACAGTACAAAAAGGAAAGCTCATTTCCATTATTGGACCGAATGGTGCAGGAAAGACAACGTTATTTAATTTACTAAGTGGACAAATTTCTCCAACGAAGGGTGAAGTATATTTTAAAGGACAAGAGATTACAAATTTATCAATTTCAGATCGAACTCGATTAGGAATTGGTCGTTCTTTTCAACTTACGAATATATTTCCAGAGTTAACGGTACTTGAAAATGTGCGTTTAAGTGTTCAATCATTCGTGCAAGATTACTATAGTTTTTTTCCAAGTTCGGCAAAATTTAAGCAACAAGTTGGAGAGGCGAGACGTTTCTTAAAAACAGTATTACTTCAGGAGAAAGAACATGTATTAGCGAAAGATTTAGCACATGGAGAAAAACGAAAGCTAGAGCTTGCGATGTTATTAGCTTTAAAAACGGATGTGTTACTACTTGATGAGCCGACGGCAGGTATATCAGTTGAAGAGGTACCGGCTATTTTACAAGTGATTGAAAACATTAAGAAACATCCAGAGAGTACAATTGTACTTATTGAACACAAAATGGATATGGTACTAGGTTTGTCAGACCATCTTATCGTTTTATTTCATGGAGAGTTATTGGCTGAAGGATTGCCAGAAGAAATGATGAAAGATGAGCGTGTACAAAGTGCTTATTTAGGGGGATTATATAGTGGCACTATTACAAGTGAATAATATAGAGACGTATTTAGATCAGTTTCATATTTTACAAGGGGTATCTCTTGCTGTTGAAAAAGGAACGATTACTGTACTGTTTGGAAGAAATGGGGCAGGGAAGACTACGACATTACGTTCGGTTATGGGATTTCATCATATCGCACATGGTGAAATTTATTACGATAGTACACAAGTAAATGGATTATCTACACATTTAATTTCAAGGAAAGGAATAGGGTATGTACCAGAAAATCAAGGTATTTTTCACGATCTGACAGTAGAAGAAACATTCGCTCTTGCTAGAGGTAAGGGTGAAGAAGCGGAAGAAAAAATAGAATGGATGCTTGAACTATTTCCAGATTTAAAGCAATTTTGGCACAAAAAAAGCGGACTCCTAAGTGGAGGACAAAAGCAAATGTTAGCAATTTCAAGAGCATTTATTAATAGTGATGGTTTACTACTTATTGATGAGCCGAGTAAAGGCTTGTCCCCCATTATGATAGAAAAATTAATGATAGCTATTTTGAAAATGAAGGAGAAAACAACAGTTTTACTCGTTGAACAAAATTTTATGATGGCTAGTCAAATTGGTGATTACTTTTATATTATGGATAACGGAAAAATTGTTCATAACGGTTTTATGCATGAATTAAAAGAGGATAAGGAAATGTGTCATAAATATTTAGGGATCTCTTAACATGAATCCGGGGTGAGAAGGATGGATGTGTTAATCAATTTATTTGTAAATGGGATTTCAACAGGGATGCTCATTTTTTTATTAGCATCAGGTCTTTCGCTTATTTTCGGTTTGATGAGTGTTCTAAACTTCGCACATGGTGGTTTATTTGCGTGGGGAGCGTTTACAGGTGTTTGGCTATTCAATATGACAGGTAGTTACGTATTAGCTTTAATTGGAGCAATAGCTATGGGAATGTTCCTTGGATTCATTTTAGAAAGATTCCTTATTAGACCGGTATATGGAAATCACGTTCGCCAGCTTCTTGTTACGCTTGGAGGAATGCTTGTACTTAGTGAATGTATTAAAGTATTTTGGGGACCGAATCCAATTGGTGCAAAGTTACCGTTATGGCTACAAGGAAGTTTTACATTTGGAGGCGTTATATTAATTAAATACCGTCTATTCGTTATTTTAATTGGGATTATCATTTATATTGCCTTACTATTATTGCTCAAAAGAACAAAGGTAGGTCTTATGATACGCGCAGGCGTAATGGATAAAGAGATGGTTCAAGCGCTCGGTATTAACGTAAAAGCGATATTTTCTTTCGTCTTTTTATTAGGCGCAGGAATGGCAGCGTTGGGAGGCTTCTTATTAGCACCGTATTCAGGCGTTATTTTCGCCGAGATGGGTATGCAGTATGCGATTTTGGCTTTCATAGTAGTAATCATTGGAGGGTTAGGAAGCGTACAAGGTTCAGCAATCGCTTCTTTAATTGTCGGATTAGCGGGTGCTTTTACAGCGTATTTTATACCGGATTTATCACTTGCAATCAATATGTTAATGTTACTATTTTTCTTAATAGTGAAGCCAACTGGTCTTGTTGGTGAAAAGGGGTGAAATGGTGAACAGCACATCAAATCGAATTAAAGTATACTTCGGAGTATTTATGCTCATTTGTTTAAGTGTATTTCCATTCGTAAATGATTCACGGAGCTTGTTAATTTTGTTCACTCAAATCTTCATCTTTGCTATTTTTGCAATGAGTTTTGATGTATTGCTTGGATATACAGGAATTGTATCGTTCGGTCACTGTATGTTCTTTGGAATAGGAGCGTATGGCGTAGCGCTTTTATTTGATCGGCAAGGAGTATCCATAACGAATTTTTTTATAGGGATAGTAGCTGCAATTATCATTTCAGCCATTGTTAGTTATATAATCGGTTTGCTTTCTTTACGGCTGAAAAGTCATTTTTATGCAATGTTAACACTTGCTATTTCACAGTTATTTTTCGTACTTGCTGAAAAGTGGCGCGGGCTTACTCATGGAGGGGATGGTTTTACATTTGGTGTACCAGACTTATTCCGTGATCGTTTTAATTTTTATTATGTAACCCTTATATGTTTAATTGTCATTTTTATTCTGTTACGTCTTTTCACCAAATCTTCTATTGGAAAAGTATTAAAGGCAATTTCACAAAATGAACAACGTGTTGAAGCTCTAGGATATAAAGTGCTTCATTATAAAATTATTGCTAGCATTGTTGCAGGAGTAGTAGCTGCGATTAGCGGTGGTTTATTTGTTATCACATTGCGTTTTGTTAATACGACAGTATTTTCAATTGAAATGACATTAAATGCATTGTTGATGGCGATGATTGGCGGAGTTGGAACGTTAATTGGAGCGATTGCTGGAGCTGGAATTATTGAATCACTGAAATATTATTTATCAGAACTAGCCACAGAGTTTCCGATTTTTGAACGATGGACGATTATTCTCGGTTTATTGTACATTATCGTATTGCTAGTTTTCCCGAAAGGATTAGTTGGCACGGTTAAGGGACTGAAGAGTATGAAACGGAATAAGAAGGAGAAAAGTGCAGAAGTGGAGCAAAATGTGTGAAAAATCAATTGTATAGATTATGAAAATCCCTCTTTTAGATTCGTAAAGGAGGGATTTTTATTGGCGTATGTAATTAGTTAATTTGATAGCTCTTCTATTAATCAAATAGTTCATCAGGGATTTGTTTTAAAGAGTTATGATTTGTAAAAAAATAAACAGCTAATTTCTCAACTGGAATATCTTCAATTGGTTCCAATTTATCCTTTCTAATCGGTAAAAAGGCTATTCCATTGCCATCGTTTATAAAATCTTCAATGAGTGAATAAGAATCTAATTGTTGAAGTTGATGCTGAGATAGATTATTTTCTTTTAGAAATTGTATCGTTCTATTTCTAAAAGGGCACTTTTTGTCATTGCTAACGAAGAAGAGTTCCTTTGAAAAGTCAATGGTACACTTTTCTTTCGCTTTTAATAAGCCTATAGAAATTGAAGTGGAAAATACTTTTTTAAACGCTGTGTCCGGGTAATCCTCATAAGTAATGACCATATCAACTTTTTGTTGCTGCAGTAATTTTTGCAAATGACTACTATTTTCTACATATATTTGATAATTCCTGAAATTTTCTTTAATGCGCTTACTTAAATAATTAGTCAAAATAGATTGTGACGTCGCGATTATATAAGAAGAACCACTCATTTTAATTTGATCTTTCGCTTCTTCTACTAGAGTTAATATTTGATTCGTGTAGTCTAATAAAATGTCACCAGAAGGTAGTAAGGAAACGCCTTTGTTATCTCTATGTAGTAAAGGTGTTTCTAACTCTTGTTCTAATTTTTTGATTCGCTCAGTTACGTTTGGTTGAACATACCCTAACTCTTTCGCAGCTTTACTAATAGAACCTTCGCTAGCTACAGTTTTGAATATAATAAGATCATTTATTTCCATTTATCACAGCCCCTTATACGATATCATTATAAATGATACCAAACATAATTTATACCTATTTTACGTTAGTCAATCATCCCCTTATCATTGTGTATATAAGATGGAAAGTGAGTGATAAACATGATTGGAATGCAATATAAGGTCATTTTGCCAAAAGATTATGATATGGAGATTATTAGGAAAAGGGTAGAGGATAATGGGTATAAAACGGATGGTTTTCAAGAATTGAATTTCAAAGCATATTTAATGACTGAGGCAGGTAAGCATGGGAATTTCTATAACTGTTATGCACCTTTATATATTTGGAATGGTCATGAAGGGATGAATAAATTTATTTTTGAAGGGTATTACGATAATATTTTACAATCGTTTGGGTGGCAACAAATAAATATAGGTGTTCCATTAGTTGTTAATCTAAGTGATGATTTTAAAAAATGCAGATATGTTGTCGAATATACGGGGAGTATCCCTCAAAAGAATTCATTGATTGGGACTCAATTTAACATTTTGAATAAGAATGACCAGAATACAGAAAATTGTAAAGGGAATGTAATAGTGTATAACCCAGATAAGTGGGGATATAGTCAGTTTGAATTTTATGAAGTAAAGCCTGAAATTGAAGAGATGGAGGATATTACAATATATGAGGTTTTACACATTTCACAGTAGATGCGGAATTGAAATATAAATAAATTATTTATAAAAAATCCATGTTGATTCATGTAATAATGTTCAAAATGGATTTTTCTTAATTATCTTATGTATATTCAAAACAAATTACTGCTTTTCTTAATTCTTTATTAAAGAATAAGTAAATACGATCGGCACCATAAGCTTGAAAATAATATCCTGTAACAAATCCAACATATGTAAATGGATGTCCATATTCATCTTTTGGTACATATAGAAGATTCGTAAAGTCAAAAATTTCGTCTTCGTTATCGCAGTCTTCTAATAATTCTTTACCTTCTTCTGTCATAAAACGAACATCATTTAGGATACCATTTACCACGGGATAATTTAATCCCCAGCCATTTGTTTGTTTTTCGGCAAACTCTTCTTCTAATACTTCTACAGATGTAAATTCTTTTCCAAAGCTAGAATAAGGATAAATTTTTTGATTACGTTGAAAATATTCTTTGCGGATTTGATAATTTCTTTCATTACTCTCGTAGGCTTGTTCTATTATGTCAGAATTATTTTGTTCGATTTTGAAATAATTCCAATCCGCTTCAAATTTATATTTTCCATTAATGACATCGAACCCTAATGTATCTGCTTTCGTAAAATTTGTGTGAAATGGTTTGGTAAAATCACCAACGCAACCATCATGGATTTCTTTTGCTGACACAATATGTAACCATTCTTCTGATTCCGGTTCAACACATTGTAAATTAATAGAGCAAATGGGTAAAAAGTGTTTTTTATGCTGTTCCAAATCATCATAAAATATGTCCTCATATTCAGGAAATGGTTTTATAAATCGTTTAGAAATTTGCATGTTATCCCCACCTTTTTATGATTGTTTTATTTAATTGTATCATTATATTTAGTTTTTTGTTCGCAAATTAAAAACACTCATACTTATGAGGGGGAAAGAGTACGTTAATAAGGTGTATATTTCATTTTGGAGATAATAAAATGTAACTATTTAATGATGTGAATTCCCGAACAAATTGTGTCAGAAAGCAAAAAAATGCATAATAAGGATTAGGTATTTGAGCTTACACCTTTTTACATAGAAAGGTAGACCAGATATTACACAAGTGATGCATTTTGGTATAACATATTGTTTTAAGTTAGGTGTATGAAAAATATAATTATCTCTTGCATTACTATCACTTGAGTGGTAAAGTGATAGTAAGATTCACGATAGGAAGTGATCAAACATGCGTGATAATACGATAGGGTCATTAATATGGTTACGTTTAATACGATTCACGAACCAAAGTAATCAGATGTCAAATGAGTTTTTAAAACGTTTTGATTTAACGACAGCTCAATTTGATGTTCTTTTGCAAATACGTACGTATCAGCCATTAACACAAATGGAGTTAGCTGAAAAGGTAACTGTTACACAAGGCGGTATTTCTCGAATGTTAACTCGTCTTGAAAAAGAAGGATATATTGTACGAAAACAGGATTGGAAAACGAAAACAATTAGTCTTACAGAGCAAGGGGAAGCAGCTTTAGAGAGAGCATTGCCAGAGCAACTTGCATTTCAATCTTCGTTTTTTGATGATGTATTAAATGAAGAAGAGCAAAAAATATTATACGAGCTGATGACGAAAGTTCATAAGCATAGTGAAAAAAAAGAATTACCACAAGAGTAATTTTTTTTACGAAATCAATTGACTAATCAAGTGATGTTGTAAGTAATAGAGAGATACATTTGAATTACCGACGTTTTTAGAAGAGAAACTAATACCACTTCATTAAAGGAGAGAGTAATGATGGAAAAATACCGTATGGATACAAGTAAAGGAATGGAGTTTGGATTATATTCGATTGGGGATCATGTTTTAAATCCGCATAATGGAGAGAAAATTAGTGCAGAACAAAGAATTCATGAATTAATTGAAACAGCTAAGTTAGCGGATGAAGCTGGACTGGATGTATTTGCTGTCGGTGAAAGTCATCAAACGCATTTTACGACGCAAGCTCATACAGTTATTTTAGGAGCTATTGCACAAGCTACGAAAAATATAAAAATTGCAAGTTCAGCAACGATAGTAAGTACATCTGATCCGGTACGAGTATATGAGGACTTTGCTACAATTGACTTGATTTCTAATGGACGTGCAGAAATTGTGGCTGGCCGTGGATCGCGTATTGGAGGATATAGTTTACTTGGTTATGACGTGAATGATTATGAAGAGTTATTTGAAGAGAAGATGGATCTTTTATTAAAAATTAATAATGAGGAACATGTAACATGGAATGGACAGTTCAGAGCACCACTTGCACATGCATCGGTTATTCCGAGAGCTAAAAATAATAACTTACCAATTTGGCGTGCAGTTGGTGGCCCACCAGCTAGTGCGATTAAAGCAGGACGTGCAGGTGTACCAATGATGATAACAACACTAGGTGGTCCAGCTATTAACTTTAAAGGATCAGTAGATGCTTACCGTGAGGCTGCTGAGAAAAGTGGGTTTGATCCAGCAAGTTTGCCAGTTGCAACAACGAGTTTATTTTATACAGCAAAAAATTCACAAGATGCACTTAGTGAATACTATCCTCACATTAATGCTGGTATGCTTACACTACGCGGTGGTGGGTATCCGAAACACCAATTTACAAATGCAATAGATTACCGTGACGCGTTAATGGTTGGTAGTCCGCAACAAATTATTGAAAAAATGCTTTACCAATATGAATTGTTTGGGCAACAACGCTTTATGGCACAAATTGATTTTGGTGGTGTACCATTTGATAAAATTGAGAAAAACATCGAATTAATTGCTACTGAAATTTTACCGGCTGTTAGAAAACATACAGCAAAATAATATAAAAAATACCGAGAGTCTAATCGATTCTCGGTATTTTTTATGTATTAATTTAGTTTGAAAAAATGACAAAAAAATGAATTTTTAGTCTAGAGAGAAGGAGGGTATTTTCTATTTTTGAATAACAATATTTCGTGTTTGAATTTTAAAAATACATTTTCCTCTTGACAAAAAACTAACTAATTTCTTCATTGGTTAAGAGGACATTTTTTTATAAGAAAGTCAAGTGTATAAAGAGAAAAACGATTATTTTATTGATGCGAAAGTAAGTCTTATATTAAAAAAATACATTTTATTAATGAGAAAAATCTAATTCAAAAAAATGACAAAAGACATATTTCAGACAAAATGATGTCAATAATACGTCAAAAATCAGCTGAATTTACTATGCAGGTATATTATACAATTCGATTAACGGATAAAACACTACTGAAATAGTGAAAAGGTAAATTTTATGAGAAAGTTCTTTTGTAATGATCTTGAAAACTGAAAATTTATATTTTCTAAAAGTACATAAACAAATTTATCTTTCTATATTTCTAAGGTTTGAGTTGTTTTATTAATACAATTCAATCGAAATTACGATATAAAAAATTATGAAGGAAGTGATTGTAATATGGAAACGCTCGAATTGGCACGAATACAATTCGCATCAACAACGATTTTCCATTACTTTTTTGTTCCGCTGTCTATTGGCTTAGCTTTTATCATTGCGTTAATGCAAACGTTATATGTGGTAAAGGGACAAGAAATTTATAAGAAGATGACGAAGTTTTGGACGCAAATATTCCTTGTAAACTTTGCGGTAGGTGTAGTAACTGGTATTCTACAAGAATTCCAGTTTGGTATGAACTGGTCAACCTATTCACGTTTCGTAGGTGATGTGTTTGGTCCATCACTTGCGATTGAAGGTTTATTAGCATTTTTCATTGAGTCTACATTCTTAGGTTTATGGGTATTCGGTGAGGATAAATTACCGAAGCGAATTCACCTTTTATGTATTTGGCTCCTTTCAATTGGAACAATGTTATCAGCATTTTGGATTTTAACTGCAAGTGCATTTATGCAATCGCCAGTAGGATATGAAATGGCAGCAGATGGACGTGCACAAATGAATGATTTCTTAGCAATTATCCAAAACCCACAATTATGGGTACAATTCCCGCATACAATTACAGCGGCAATTGCAACTGGTGCCTTCTTTATTGCAGGTGTGAGTGCATGGAAAATAACGAAAGCTCAAGAAACTGAAGTGTTTAAAAAATCGTTCCGCATTTCTATCATTGTTGGAACACTTACGACAGCGCTTGTATTATTCTTCGGTCATGCGCAAGCACAACAATTAATTAAGACACATCCAATGAAAATGGCAGCAGCTGAAGCGTTATGGAATACGAGTGAGGATCCAGCGCCATTTACAGTATTTGCGAAAATTGATGCAGAGAAGCAAGAAAATTCGTTTGAAATTCAAATCCCTTATATGCTAAGTCTATTATCATTTGATAAATTTAGTGGTCAAGTAGAAGGAATGAATCAAATTCAAAAACAATATGAAGAAAAATATGGGCCTGGAGATTATATACCGCCAGTACACACTATGTTCTGGAGTTTTAGAGCGATGGTAATGAGTGGAACATTTATGCTTCTTCTAGGAGCATACGGATGGTTCTTATCAAGAAAAGATCGTTTAGTTGAAAAAACTTGGTATTTAAAATTAATGGTGTATGCAATTGCACTACCGTTTATCGGTAATACAGTAGGATGGATTATGACTGAAATGGGACGTCAGCCTTGGGTAGTTTTCGGTGTTATGAAAACGGAAGATGCTGTATCTCCAAATGTTACGTTCGGAGAAGTATTATTCTCTTTAGTTTCATTCACATCACTATATTTAATTATAGGAGGAATTACTGTTTACTTATTCGTTCGTGTCATTAAAGGACATGAAAATAAGAAAACGAAACAGGATTCTCAAAGCCATGATCCATTTGATAAGGAGGAAGAGTATGTTATCTCTTAATGAGTTGTGGTTTATCATTATTGCAATTTTATTCGTAGGCTTCTTTGTACTTGAAGGTTTCGATTTCGGTGTAGGTATAGTTTCAAGGTTTTTAGGGGAAAACGATTTAGAGAAAAGAATATATTTAAATACAATTGGTCCATTTTGGCACGCGAATGAAGTATGGCTTGTTTGTGCTGGTGGAGCTATGTTCGCGGCATTCCCACACTGGTATGCAACTTTATTTAGCGGATTTTACATTCCGTTTGTATTTATGCTTCTTGCTTTAATTATAAGAGGGGTTTCCTTTAAATTCCGTGCGAAAATAGACAATCATAAATGGAAAGGTTTTTGGGATTGGGGTATGTTTTTAGGAAGTTTACTACCGCCTGTTCTTTGGGGAGTTGCAATTGCTAACTTTATGGTAGGTATTCCAATTGATGAAACTAAAAATGCTGTAGGTGGATTCTTACCGTTACTTCATCCATTTGCATTACTTGGAGGAGTTATGTTCCTTCTGTTATGTATTGTTCACGGGTTGCAATTCCTTACTATTCGTACAACTGGTAAGTTAAGAGAACGTGCACGTATTGCTGCAATGAAAATTGCGCCATTCTCAATTATAGCACTCCTTATTTTTGCCGGATTAGGATTATGGAAAACAGATATTTTCACTGCCCATGGTACAGAGTGGATTATGGTTCCGATCGGAGCTTTTGTAGCATTATGTGCGTCAACATTATTAAATAAAAGAAGAAGAGATGGTTGGGCTTTCGTTATGACGAGTTTAACAATCATTTTACTAAGTGCGAGTGTGTTTGCCGGCATGTTCCCACGTGTCTTAATTAGCTCGTTAGGGTCAATATACGATTTAACAATTTATAATGCAGCATCGGGAGATTATGCACTAAAACTGATGACGTATTTTTCAATTGCTATATTGCCATTTGTTTTGGGAAGTCAAATATGGAGTTTCTATGTGTTTAGACAACCTGTTAAGTCAGATAAAGATTTGGAGTACTAATGAAAAGAAAAAGAGGACTTCCATCGTATCCTGGTAGCCGAGTTTTATATGTAGTGTTAACACTCATTAGCATTTTAGAAGCTATAAGTATTATTGCGCAAACAGTGTTTTTAGCGCGGGCTATTACGTTTTTATTTCAAGGAGAAACAGTGCAATCTGTGTTAAATGAAACGGTTTATTTTGGAATCACGTTTGCAGTACGTCATATGCTAGTTCGAATTTCGCAAATATTAGTGGAACGTTTCGCTGAAAAAACAGGATCGCTACTGCGAAAACAATTAATAGAGGCGTATTTCACATTAGGTCCACGATATGTTCAAACTGCTGGAACAGGTCATCTGGTTACCTTATCGATTGAAGGTATTGAGAAATTTAAAACATATATTGAATTAACAATTCCTAAAATGATTAGAAGTAGTATTGTACCGGGACTAATTGTACTATATGTTTTCACGCTAGATATTGAGTCTGGAATCATTTTAGTTGTAACGATTCCTATCGTAATTATATTTATGATCCTACTAGGATTAGCAGCGCAAAAGATGGCGGATAGTCAGTATGAGTCGTATCGTGTACTTTCTAATCATTTTGTAGATACGTTAAAAGGATTAGAAACATTAAAGTATTTAGGTAAAAGTAAACAGCACGAAGGAAAGATTGAAAAAGTAAGTAAAAGATATAGAAAAGCAACGATGCGTACTTTGCGAGTTGCTTTTCTTTCTTCTTTTGCATTAGATTTCTTTACGAGCTTATCAATCGCATTTGTGGCAGTCGGATTAGGGATACGTTTAATAGATGGGACAATTGTACTATTGCCAGCCCTTACGATTTTAATTTTAGCTCCAGAATATTTTCTGCCGATTAAACAAGTTGGAGCGAATTATCATGCTACGTTAGATGGACAACTTGCAATGGAGCAAATAGAAGAGATTTTACAGCAACAAAAAGAAATAGGAACGAAAGAATCTAATGTAGGTTTAATATGGAATGCCTCTAGTAACTTGAAATTACAAGATGTAAAAGTAAAGAATAATGAATCTGAAAAAGCTATATTAGAGGGAATTGATTTTACTTGGAAAGGCACCGGCGCTATAGGTGTAATTGGTGAAAGTGGGGCAGGGAAATCGACGTTAATTGACGTATTAGCAGGATTTTTAACTCCTTCGGGTGGAAAGCTGATAATAAATGGTGTGAAAATTGACGGGTCTACTCGAGAAGATTGGCAAAAGAATATTGCTTATATTCCGCAGCAACCTTATATTTTCCCGCTTTCATTAAAAGATAACATTTGTTTCTATGAAACAAATATAACTGATGCAGAAGTGGAAAGAGTTATTAATGAAGTTGGTCTTCGTTCACTCGTTACATCGCTTCCGAACGGGATGTATGAAAGAATTGGAGAAGGTGGACGTATGCTTAGTGGCGGGCAAGAACAACGTGTCGCTATGGCGCGTGCACTTTTAAGCAAAAAGCCAATTATTTTATTAGACGAGCCTACAGCACATCTTGATATTGAAACTGAATTTGAAATAAAGCAAGCGATGTTACGTCTGTTTGAAGGTAAGCTAGTATTTCTTGCAACACATCGTCTTCACTGGATGAAACAGATGGATCATATTCTTATTTTAAATAAAGGGGAAATGATAGAAAGCGGAACGTATGAAGAACTTTTAAAGAATGAGGCATTATATTTTCACAGGAAAGAGAGGGGATAGAGATGAGTAACTGGATTAAACCTTATATACAGCAAAATAAAGGTAGAATGACTTTAACTATTTTCCTTGGTCTTCTTGGAGTTAGTTCAGGTGCGATGTTACTTTTCATTTCAGGTTATTTAATCTCTAAATCTGCTCTTAGACCAGAAAATGTAATGGCTGTATATGTTCCTATCGTTGCAACACGTGCGTTTAGTATAGGACAAGCGGTATTTCATTATTTAGAGCGTTTAGTTGGACACGATGTCGTACTACGCATATTAGAAAAGATGAGAACGAAACTATATAGAATAGTAGAACCGCAGGCGTTATTTTTCCGCTCACGATTTCAAACGGGCGATATGTTAGGTATATTATCCGAAGATATAGAGCATTTGCAAAACCTATATTTACGTACAATATTTCCTAGTCTATTAGCATTAGTTGTATATAGCATATTCGTACTTGTTATCGGTGCATTTGACGTAGTATTTGCACTTATTGGAGCAAGTATGTTGGCTATTATCGTCTTTCTGCTTCCGTTTGTATCATTACTTTTAATGAAGCAACATCATGTTACTTTAAAACAAGGAAGAAGCCGTTTGTATCAACAATTAACAGACGCTGTTTTTGGATTATCAGATTGGCAAGCAAGTGGTAGAAAAGATGAATTCATTGATAAGTATGTAGAGCAAAATGCTCAGTTGTTAAAAACGGAAAAAAGAATGAAGCGCTGGAATCATATTCGGGACAGTATCATTCAATTAGTAGTGGGGATTGTAGTTATTTCAATGATCATATGGACTGGAAATGAGGCGGCAAGTGAACAGATTGCACCTACCGTTATTGCGGCTTTCGTCTTAATGACGTTATCAGTCACAAACGCGCTTATTCCTCTTTCAGATGCTATAGATCGAATTCCATCATATGTAGAATCTGCTCATCGTCTAATTAAAGTAGAAGCTAATGATGTTTTACAGGATGAAAAGGAATTACATGAGGATAAAGATTATGTTGCATCAAAACATATAGACATTGAAGTAAATCATGTATCGTATAGTTACCCAGATAGTAATGAATTTGTATTGAAAGAAGTATCACTGCAAATAAAGGCAGGAAAGAAAATTGCCATTTTAGGAAGAAGTGGAACAGGAAAATCTACTTTGTTAAAATTGTTAACAGGTGCGCTAAGCCCATTGCATGGTGAAGTTTTATTGCATAGTGAACATGCTCATACGAATCTTTTATCAAAATATATTTCTGTATTGAATCAAAAGCCGCATTTATTCGATACGACAATTGGAAATAATGTGCGAATCGGCAAACCAGAGGCTACGGATGAAGAAATATGGAAAGCTTTAGAGAAAGCACAATTAGCTTCGCATATTGCTTCTCTTCCAGATGGATTACAAACAAAAATGCATGAGATGGGAAAAAGATTTTCTGGTGGGGAAAGACAAAGGGTTGCTTTTGCTAGAACGCTAATGCAAGAGGCTCCAATTATTGTACTAGATGAACCTACAATCGGCTTAGACCCAAAGACAGAATTATCTTTAATAGAAACAATGTTTTCTGCAACGGAAGAAAAGACAGTAATTTGGATTACGCACCATCTTGTAGGAATGGAGCATGTTGATGAAGTAATATTCCTTGATCGTGGACAAATTGTGATGCAAGGTAGTCATGAACAACTTCTTAAAGAAAACGAAAAGTATCGTATGCTTTATGAGTTAGACAAAGGAATATAATTTTATTAAGTATGTAATGGAAAAATAGCTACGCCTAATGGTGGAGCTATTTTTTTGTTTTGAAATGAATATTCTATTCTTTTTTAATGATGGATGGCAAATGTATATGATCGTTACGAATGAAAAATGAATTTCATATTATACATATAATGGAGGGGATATACATGAAGGAGCAGTATAAAATTATTGTTTTAAGTGATGAATTATCAAGGGAGAAGATTCAAAATGCATTAGACAAAAATAAATGTAAAACAATCGTTCATATTGTAGACGTTTCAGCTATTGTTCAAATAGAAAATTCTTTTCAATATATAGTCATTTGGAGAGTGGACGCAGAAAAACTTACAAATGAATTGATAAACAGGGGCGTGCAAAGTACAAAAATTATTAATTTAACAAAATACATGTATGAATGGAAGAATAAATTAATTTCTATCTATCAAATAAATCCGGATCTTATGTCTCTATACATTTCTATGAAAAAAGCAAAGAGTGATCCGACGTATGAATTGTTTGCGACGGGCTTGTCTTATCCACATTGTGGCATAAGTACGGAGCTCCTCTCAAAAAAGTCAATAAAATTAACACTTCCATCGCAAGATCTATACTATGATTATTTAATAGCATCACAACTTCTATCAAACGATCATTCCTTTCAATATTGTTTGATAGGAATAGCTTATTTCTCATTTTACTTTGACATGTCGTTATCATCTGAATCATATAGAATTCACAAAGTATATTATCCATTGTTTCAAGACGGTCATCATACTGTAGTTCATTCTCCTCTATCCACTGATGGATTCTCACATCTAAATAGTCCGAAACCACTTTTTTCTATTTTTAATTTGCATTTTGAATATATTTTATTAGACGAACTAAAAGATGAATCACTGATACTGCCCTGGATAAATGCTGAATGGAATACCACTCCTCCTCACATTACTTTTGAAGAACACGGGAAAATAAGAGCAGCTTCACATGCTAAATTGGAATATCCTCATACTTTAGTTGAAAATAAAATGATTTTTAAAACATATTTAGAATTACTGTTAAAACATGATATAAAACCACTAATTGTTGTCTTCCCTGTTACTTCACATTATTTCAATTGTAGTAGTAAGAAATTAAAAGAAGATTTTTATAAAGTTATAAACGATTTTCAAGCTCAATATTCTTTTCAAATTATAGATTTATTTGATTCGCCATTATTTTGTGATGAAGATTTTTATGATAGTGATCATATGAATAAAAAAGGTGCAAATAAAATGTCCGTGTTATTAAATATGTTTATTCAAGAACGAAAAGTATGATATTTCGTTTCATGTCTGCATAAAAGTATATAGGCTCCATTCGGTTAAAGTAATGTGATTTTTGTGTCGCGTATATAAATAATATGCGAAGAGGTGAGAGAGTAAAATGAGAACTCGTATTGAAAGAACTGAAGAGGTGGTAGAGCAACTTCCTTTGGTAAGTGTATTAATTCCTACATATAATCGTCCTCGCTACTTTGAAGAGGCGTTATGTAGTGTGCTGGAACAAACGTACCCCAATATAGAAATTATAGTTGGAGATGATAGTACGAATGATGAAACAGAAAAGGTGTTACAAAAATACTTATGTGATCAATCAAATATTATTTATATAAAAAACAGGTCAACTCTCGGACAATTTGAAAATGCGCTCATGTTATTTAATGAAGCGAACGGTGAGTATATAAATTTTTTAATGGATGATGATATCTTTCATGTGGATAAAATTGAAAAAATGATGAAGTGTTTTTTCAATGATTTAGATAATGAAATCAAGCTTGTAACATCCCATCGTCAAGTAATTGATGAAAAAGGGAAAGAACTACGACATATTTATTCAACTGTCCGTTTATTTGAAGAGGATACGATTATAGAGGGAACAGAATTAGCAAATAGGGTAATTGTGGATCAAAAAAATTACATTGGAGAACCGACAACAGTTTTATTTCGTAAAAATGATTTACAAGAACCGTATGGGATTTTTGATAAGAGGCGGTATCTATGTAACGTAGATATAGCTTCATGGTTATCTTTATTAAGTAAAGGAAAAGCAGTATATATAGCAGAGACACTTAGTTACTTTCGATTACATCCAGATCAACAGTTAAATGAATCTAATAAAATGATGGATGGGTTAGAAGATTTTTCACATAGTATTATAGCAGGAAAAAAATATGGTTTCTTATCCGACGAAAAAGAATTAGACAAAGCGATAACTAATTTTCTAGATTATGCAAGAAGGATAGTTCCATCATCGATATTGTATACATTAGACTATTATCAAAAAATTAGGAGAAAGAAAATAAACATAGAAAAGAAAAAACAACATATAAATAATAATTCTCCTTTACCAAAAGTAAGTATACTTATTCCCGCGTACAATAGACCTTATTACTTGGAATTAGCGCTCAATAGCGCACTGAATCAAACATATGAAAATATTGAAATTATTATTTCTGACGACAGTACAAATAATGAAGTTAATGCTATGATTCAACCGTATTTACGTGAATATGAGTGTATTACATATGCTAAAAATGAAACTCCGTTAGTTGCTGAAAACTTTAATAAGTGTATAGAACTTGCGAATGGGGATTATATAAACTTTTTATTAGACGATGACTTATTTCATCATGAAAAGATCGAGAGAATGATGAAATACTTTTTGACGTTAGAAAATATTTCATTTGTGACGTCATATCGTGAACTGATTGATGAGAATGGAGAGATATTACCACCCTCAACATTGAATATGAAAATTGCAAAAGAAACTACACTTTTTGAAGGAAAAGAATTAGGAAATTACATATTAAAAAATTTAAAAAATATAGTTGGTGAGCCGACAACTGTTCTGTTTAATCGAGATTTGTTTGAAGGGAAGTTTGGGTATTTTAAAGGAAAGGCTTATTCTTCTATTAATGACATTGCAACTTGGCTAGATATGATGAGGAAAGGTAAAGTAGTTTATATACAAGAACCTCTTAGTTATTTTAGACAACATAGTGGACAAAATCAAAAACAAATACATTTTATTTTAATGACAATTGAAGAGTGGATTGAATTAATTATAGATGCATATAATAGTGGATTTTTAAGTTCTGAGAGAGATTATAAAGAGAGTTTATCTTATTGTTTAGAAAATGCGGGATTTATAGTTAAGGATGCGGTAAGAAATGGGGAACTAGATCAAATTTATAATGAAAAGATAAAAAAAGGGTTAAACAAGCTAGTCGCTCATATGTTTGAGAAAGAATGTTGTTATTGTCAATATTGCAATCAGCAATTTGAAAAATTTTCACCTTGGCCAGCACATTATGATTTTCCAAAATATAAATTTGAGATGTGGAATAAAGATACAGGGATATGCCCAGTTTGTAGTTCAATGGATCGTGAAAGGTTGTATCGTGCGTACATTGAAATGGAAACGGACTTGTTAAGTAGAGAATACACTATGCTTCATATTGCACCTGAAGAGAAGTTAAGAGATTGGTTTAACGAGTATAAAAATATTACGTATGTATGTGGGGATATAGAACCAAAGGATCCATTAATGAAGGAAATTGACGTTACAAGCATTACATATGATAGTAATACTTTTGATGTAATTTTATGTAGCCATGTATTAGAACACGTTCTTGACGATGACAAAGCAATGAGAGAGTTATATAGAGTATTAAAGCCAAATGGATGGGGAATTATTCAAGTACCAATCGTAATGAATGTAGATTCTATTATAGAAAATAAATTAATTGTAACACCACAATTGAGAAAATTAGCTTTTGGTCAAGAAGATCATGTGAGAATTTATAATCAATCGGGATTCATTCAACGATTAATGAATGCAGGGTTTAAGGTGGAATTATATAACGTAGCTGAAAGAAAAGGAATGAAAAGTGCTAGGAAATTTGGATTATCTGAAACAGATACGCTCTATATTGTCCGAAAATGATAGGAAGGAATAGATAGATATGGAGAATATTCCTTTTTTGCGTGCTTCAACTGTACCTGTAATTGAGTATTTGGACGAATTGAAGGAAATTGATACATCTCACATATATACGAATTATGGACCTATAAATCAACGTTTTGAAGAAACAATTATGTCGGAGTTTTTTCAGAACAGGGGCGCTGTTACAACAGTGGCAAACGCAACGTTAGGGTTAATGGCCGCTATTCAACTTAAGAAAAGAAGAAAAGGAAAATATGCCCTCATGCCTAGTTTTACATTCCCTGCGACTCCATTAGCGGCTATTTGGTGTGGATTGGAACCTTATTTTATTGATATTTCAATAGATGATTGGTATATGGATAAAACAGTACTTTTGGATAAAATTGAAGAATTAAAAGAAGAGGTTGCGATTGTTGTCCCGTACGCAACTTTTGGATCATGGATGGACTTAGAAAAATATGAAGAATTAGAGAAAAAGGGTATTCCGGTTGTCGTAGATGCGGCACCGGGATTTGGGTTAATGAATGGAAGTATGCATTACGGTCAGGATTTTAGTGGTATGATCGTATATAGCTTTCATGCAACAAAGCCGTTCGGAATTGGTGAAGGAGGGCTCATATATAGTAAAAAGGAAGAAGATATACAACGTATTAAAAGAATGGGTAATTTCGGATTTGATAAAAATCGTGAATGTACGATGATGGGGTTTAATTGTAAAATGTCTGAATATGCGGCAGCTGTTGGGATTGCGACTGTGAAAAAATGGAATCAAAAGTTAAAAGAACGCACCCGTATTTCTGAATGGTATAAACAATTGTTACAAAGTAATGGATTAATGAAAAAAGGATGGAAACTCCAAAAGACAGAAGCAGTTATTCAACAATTTATGCCTATTCTTTGTCCGGAAGAAGTTCACAACATACAAGTAATAGAAGAACTGAAAAAACAGAAAATAGAAGCTAGATTATACTTTTCACCATCATGCCACCAACAAGTTCTTTTTAGAACTTATAAGTCTACAGATTTAATAGAAACGAATAAAATAGCCAAACGAATAGTAAGTTTACCTTTATGGGAAGGAATGACGAAAGAAATAGTAGAACAAATTGTAATCTGTTTAGGGCAGAA
Source organism: Bacillus wiedmannii (assembly GCF_001583695.1). Classification (GTDB taxonomy): domain Bacteria; phylum Bacillota; class Bacilli; order Bacillales; family Bacillaceae_G; genus Bacillus_A; species Bacillus_A wiedmannii. The sequence continues at coordinate 62,636 of NZ_LOBC01000007.1, forward strand.
GGTGGTGTCGGCAGATGAATAGTTTTTATAGTCAAGAAGAGCTAAATAAAATTGGATTTTTATCTGTTGGGAAAAATGTATGGATTAGTAAAAAAGCAAGTATATATAATCCAGGTGTTATATCAGTTGGTAATAATGTAAGAATTGATGATTTTTGTATTTTAAGTGGTAAAATCACAATTGGAAGTTATTCGCATATATCAGCGTATACAGCGTTATATGGAGGGGAAGTTGGGATTGAAATGTATGACTTTGCAAATATCTCAGCTAAAACAATCGTATATGCAGTACTAGATGATTTCAGTGGAAATACATTAATGGGCCCAACTGTCCCGAATCAATATAGGAATGTGAAAACAGGAAAAGTTATTTTAAAAAAACATACGATTATTGGTGCTGATTCTATTATTTTTCCAAATGTAACTGTAGGAGAAGGCACAGCAGTTGGTGCGATGAGTATGGTAAAAGAGAGTTTAGATGATTGGTATATTTATGCTGGAGTTCCCGTAAGAAAAATAAAACCTCGTCAAAAAAAGATGCTAGAGTCAGAAAATGATTTTTTAAAAAGCATTAATTCTTAACAAAAAAGAATTAATGTTTTTTATTTTTATGATACAGCAAAGTTGTATCTTAACTTATTATGTTTTAAATTTAGCTGACAAAGGCAATACTGAGCCATAGTGAATGTAAAGTTGGAGGGCGAGCGTATATGTTTGATGAGGATGGGATTGTTTTAATTATGGAACCAGCTGATGAAAGTAACTTGAGGAGGTTTATTTTTTCGGTGCCAAAGTCAGTGTATGAAAAGAAGGGGCTTACATTACACTATGGAACAGCTATAGGACAAGGATATATGGATATAATTGAAGATATTATTAGCGTAAATATAGAAATAGATGTTGTAACGATAATAGGGCATGTAAGAGGGTAAATAGCTATTTGAAAAAGGTTATAAGTAATTTAGCTAGAAGTTATGCATAGAGAAAATTGCAGACAATTATAAAGGCGAAGGGAGTCTAAAATGAAAATCAAATCAATTTTATTAGTGTTTATAGTTTCAATTGGTTTAATGGGATGTTCACTAGTAGAGCAAGGAAAGAACTCCATAGATTATGCTCAAAAAGCGACAGACTATGTAAATGAAATAAGTGCATTTGCAAATGATGCACCAGCATTAGCTGAAAAGGCTGTTAATGATAGCGAAGCTCGAAAAGAGTTAGAAACGAAGCTTAGTGAAATTAAACAAGATATACCCGCTTTCAATGAATTAACACCACCTGATGTAGCAAAGGATCTTCATCAGCAAATCGTCGGATATAACGAAAAGTTAAATACATTAATTGATACGGCAATGACGAAGATAGAAGAAGGAAAAGTGGATGTAGAGCAATTTAAAAACTCTGAACTTATGCAGACGATTGATCAAGTTCGTGATTTGAAAGAGAAGGTTCAAAATTTAGGACAATAATAAAAAGCTCCGTTTTGTGATGAACGGAGCTTTTTTATGTTTTCTAATGGAAAAGTTTATAATATTTTCTTCCTAATAATATAAGTGTTTTTTTATATCTTCCATTTTTCTAAAATATGTATTGTTTTATTAGTTGCATCCATGTTCACTTGAACACCTATCGGCATAGTGATCATCGGATGGGTATGACAACAATCAAAGTCAGCTAATAAAGGAATTCTTTGATTTTGCATTACTTCTAATAATATTTCATAAGGTTTGCGATTTGTACCACAATCATCAAACTGCTCATGTTTTCCAAGAATAATACCTGAAACTTTATCAAATACGCCGTTAACTTTAAGTAATGAAAAGCTTCTTTCAATAGTAGCTGCATCTTTTGAACTATCCTCAATAAATAAAATATCCCCATCTTGAATACATGGCATATAAGGACTACCCCAAATTCCTTCTATTGTATTTAAGTTCCCTCCAATAATAGGTCCAGTAGCTTGTCCATTTGTTACAGAAATCCAATTGTTTGGTCTAAGTTCTTTTTCTTTCGTCTTCTCTTCCCAATTAATAAATTCATCTGACCAAAATAAAGGTTGTTTTATGTTGTAAGGAAGCATTTGATCATGTAGTAATGTTTCTACAAAATATTTGTATGTATAATCTACAAAAGGCTCACACTCTCCAAAAGAGGGAACGAGCGCCGGACCGTAAAATGTAGGAATTCCTGTTTTAGCATAAATCCCTAGTAATAAAGCGGTTGCATCTGAATAGCCAATCATTATTTTGGGATTATTTTGAAAAGCATCATAGTCAATATAAGGTAATAATGAATTAGAATTCATACCGCCAATAGTTGACATGATACAAGAAACATCAGGGTTTCTTATCAAGTCATTTAGTTCCTCTGCACGTTCTTGTATGCTTCCAGAACGATAATAATCATATCGACCTGTTAGTGAACCTTCTAATATATGAAATCCTTTTTGAAGTAAGTAAGATTTTGCGCGTTCGAATCTTTTGGGAGAAGTGTAGGTTACTGGTGAAGAGGGCGAATAAATGCCGATTGTGTCTCCGTATTTTAATGATTTTGGAAGTAGCATCGTAAGAATCCTTTCTATTAAGTAGTTAAATTACGACAGTATAACATTGAATATTCTTATATTTTGGTATTTTAATTGTAACATAAATGTATTAGATGAATAAATATGCTTTTTAGCTTGACGATATAAAGGGAAAGTTGTTATGGTTGAGTGTGAGTGTATAAAAGGTTTGCTAAAGGAGTTTTGAAATGAAGCGGTTAAAATGGGGAAGGATAACGATCCTATTAGTTTTTATTTTAGGGGTATGTTGGTTCTTATTCCAAGGAACTCAAAAGAGTACAGCAAGTGCAGAGGGACCACCTTTACAAGTGGCAGAATTACCTGAAACAGGATTAACTGAAAAAGTAGTGCCACCAAAGTACATACCACCGGAAATTGATGCAAAAGCAGCTATGATTATCGATGCGAGTAATGGAGATATTATTTATCAACATAATGAAAATGAAGCTTTTGCGCCAGCTAGTATGTCCAAGATGATGACAGCGTACCTTTTATTAGAAAATGTACATAATGGGAAAATTCGTTGGGAAGATCCAGTGAAAATGAGTGCGAAAGCGGCACAAACAGAAGGTGCGAGAATCCCAGTTCAAGTGAATGACACATTGACTGTTAAAGATCTGTTCCATGCATTAATGATTGAATCAGCAAATAATTCGGCTGTGGCGCTAGCGGAACATATGGCAAAAACGGAGAAAGATTTCGTTCAAATTATGAATGCAAAAGCGAAGCAGTTAAAAATGTCGGATTACGCTAAATTCGCAAATGCATCAGGACTACAGGAACCTGATGGAAGTGAGACGAAGATGACAGCTGCTGATGTAGCAAACTTGGCGTATCATCTTATAAAAGATTATCCAGAAATATTAGAAGTGACTCACTTACGTCAAAGTCAGTTAGCATTTAATAATATTAATGTTATAAGTACAAATGATATGTTAAATAAAAATAATAAAGCTTTATATATAGAAGGAATAGACGGATTAAAAACAGGATTTACAGATAGCGCAGGGTATTGTTTTACGGGTACAGCAAAACAAGGTGATACTCGTATTATTACAGTTGTAATGGGAACGAAAGGTAAAATGAAGCGCTTTACAGAGACGAATAAGCTAATGTCTTATGCATTTGGCTTAGTTAATTAAGTGAAATACTGAGTTAGATCATCATATCAGAAAGGCAGTTTGTTGTTACCTATTATCGGTAACAATAAATTGCCTTTTTATTTTTAGCATTAGGAAATAAAAAGGTAAAAAATGTGAGTGTTATTATTTGAGTTTATTATTGTTTGTTGATAGTATAAAGTTAGAAGCTTATTAATGATAAGTTTTAAGAGGCGGAACATGATGTATACATATGAAAAAGCCTCAAATGAAAATTGGAGGGAATTATGATGGCAAAAGATTTTTACTCAGCAATTGAAGACAGAAGATCTATTTATGCAATTAGTAAAGAGCAAGTAGTTTCTGATGAAAAAATTCAAGAAGTGATTTATCATGCTGTAAAACATACACCTTCAGCTTTTAACTCTCAGAGCGCCCGCGTTGTCGTCTTGCTAGGAGAACAACATGATAAGTTATGGGATATTACGAAAGAAACGTTACGAAAAATTGTACCTGAAAATAACTTTGCATCTACTGAAGAAAAAATGAATGCATTTAAAAGTGGTTATGGAACGGTTTTATACTTTGAAGACAGTCAAGTAGTGGAAGAACTGCAAGAAAACTTTGCATTATACAAAGAGAATTTCCCAACGTGGTCACAGCAATCCTCAGGAATGTTACAATTTGCAATTTGGACAGCTTTAGAAATTGAAGGATTTGGTGCTACATTGCAGCATTACAATCCATTAATTGATGAAGAAGTGAGAAAAGAATGGGAAGTTCCAGGAAACTGGAAACTTACTGCGCAAATGCCGTTTGGTAAACCGGTGGTCACTGCAGGTGAAAAAGAATACCAACCTTTAGAAAATCGTGTGAAAATTTATAAATAATGCGAGATAAAAGGTGAACAGGGATACAACCTGTTCACCTTTTATAAGTAATAAGGATTTTTTTGATAGGAATTTTTCATCTGATCTTTTAATTCGTTTTTACGTGTTTCAATAGTTGATATTTTTTGTAAGGTAATAATTGAAAAGAATTGAAAAAAAGCATAGTATAATTCTATATTTTTATTTATAGGATCATCTATTATGTTTTTCATAAATATACCTCCTTCTTTAATCCCAATATTTGCGGGCAATAAGACTTCCATCTTAAAATTCAATGTACCGCCCTGTAAAAGTTCGATAGGTTTCAGTGTAGGGTAAATAAAATTTGTATTGGTTAAAATACCACTATATATATGATAATATAAATATCCTATAAATTCCATAGTTAGTGAAAAGTAGGTAGTGGTGTGTGTGTTTTCGCCAAATTAGAACAGAATTTTTGAAGTTAAATCTTACAAATCGTCAAATCTTTTATAAGTGATAGATAGTATCAAAAATAGTTTTCTAAAAATATTATACTATTGATAAAAAAAGTATTTTTTGTCATGATAAGAGTATGCTTCATGGGAGGAGCTTTACTAGGAAATATATTCTTTGCATTGGATTAGATGAATAGGGTTTTTCAAAGTGGATAGACAATGTATATTAAGATAATGAATGGAATGTCGAATTTTCAATGAAATACATAAGAGAATTGAAAAAAGCATTGCAAAAACAATAAGTTTAATGGTAAAGTTCACATGAAGTTCACACGGAATACACTTCATTCATTTAAAATGAACTCTGTGTGAAAAATAAAACTCTTGTTAAAAAATGGAACTTAATGAATATTTTACTTTAATAATATTGTAAAGTATTAAGTTTATAAGTTTTTTAAAGAGGATAGTAGGGAAAGGAAGTAAAGACAACTTATGAAAAAAGTAATTGCAGGTTTAGCAGCAGCTTCAGTAGTAGGTGTTGCAGTTCCAGGTATGGATTCTGCTCAGGCACAAGTTTCAAATGAAGCGCTAAAAGAAATTAATGGACAAACTCAAACTCAAACGACTGTAACTGAAACAAAAAAGGTAGAAACAACTTCTGAATTAAAATACACGGTAACAGCTGATGTATTAAATGTACGTTCAGGTGCTGGTACAGGACATAACGTTATTTCTAAAGTGAAATCAGGTCAAGTACTACAAGTAATTGGACAAGAAAACGGTTGGTTCAAAGTAACTGTAAACGGTCAAACTGGTTATGTAAGTGGTGACTTCGTAACGACTGGTGGTAAAACAGGAACTACTGTTCAACAAGGAACTGGTACTTACACAGTAAACGTTTCTTCACTTAACGTACGTACAGGCCCAAGTACATCTCATACAGTATTAGGCTCTGTAAATAAAGGTAAAACAGTACAAGTTGTAGGTGAAGTACAAGATTGGTTTAAAATCAACTTCAATGGTGGAACTGGATACGTAAGCAAAGACTTCGTAACAAAAGGTGGTTCTGCTGTATCTAACGAAACACAACAACCAACTACAAACAACAATACTACTACAGTTCAAACTGGTGGTTCTTATGTTGTTAACACTGGTGCTTTAAAAGTACGTACAGGCCCAGCTACATACAACGCTGTAATCGGTGGCGTAACACAAGGTAAAGTATTAAACGTTACTGGCGCTGAAAATGGTTGGTACAAAATTAACCATAACGGCCGTACAGGTTACGTAAGTGCAGACTTCGTTAAGTTTGTAAAAGGCGGAGTAAACAACGTTACAAATAACAATAACGTTACAAATAACGTTCAACAACCAGGTAAAGACGTACAAAAACCAACAACAGGTGGAGATACATCTTCAATCGCTGGATTCGCTAGATCTTTAAATGGTTCACCATACAGAACTGCTGGTACAACACCTGCTGGTTTTGATTGCAGTGGATTCATTCACTACGTATTAAATCAAACTGGTCATAAAGGCGCTCGTCAAACAGTTGCTGGATACTGGAGCTCTAAAACAAAAACTAGCAATCCACAACCAGGTGATTTAGTATACTTCCAAAATACTTATAAATCAGGTCCTTCTCACATGGGTGTTTACTTAGGAAACGGTCAGTTCATTAGTGCAGAAACGGATGCAACTGGTGTACGTATTAGTTCTGTAAGTAACTCTTACTGGAGCAAGCACATGTTAGGTTACACAAAAGCATACTAAGAAAAAGTAGTTTATATACTTTTCGTATAGAGAAAAGGCTTTCCAGGGAAACTTGGGAAGCCTTTTTATAGTTGAATAAATTGGGAATGTAGTAGTTTTTACTGTAACTTCCCATTTAAAAATCGAGCGTATAGGTCATGGAAGTAGTTCGGGCGAAATAAGTTTGCTGCATGTCCTGCAAGCGGTATTTCTTTATATAAAACGTTAGGAAGAATGGATTTCAAATCAAAAAGACAAGATTTATAGAGATGATCATGTTCACCCATTACCCATAGAATAGGGTGGGGAAGTGATTTCAATTTAGATTTTAAATCGAATTCTAAACGATGCCGTAATGATTGGGCAATAATTGATGAATGCAATTGCAATCCGAAACGGTAATAAATATTTCTTGAAATGACTGCGAACGGATTTGCTTTTAGCATGCCACTTGGGAAAATGGTATTTGCGTATTGAGAGAGCCATTTAGAGTACTCGTCTCCTCGCTTCTCCCAGAACTTTTGAAATACGTTATATAAAAGGGATGGATTATTATAATGTCCACCAATGTGACAAATGCTCAATACTTTTTCTGGATGCATTTGTGCAAAAATTGTAGAGATATAACAGCCGTAACTTAGAGCGCAAATATGAGCTTTTTGAATGCCTTCTTTTTCATATAAATTCAATAATTGATCTACGAGGCGCTGTAATGAAAATTCGATATCTGCACCTTTATCATCGCCATGACCTAATAAGTCGTAAGTTATAATGTTATAGGTGGCTGAAAATCGTTTATGCTCTTTTTTGAAGGCACGACGATTGCCGACTAAGCCATGAATAAAAATGATTGTTTCCTTTTCGGAATGTATATTTGTTTGCAAAAAGGATACTCCTTTCAATAACGGGAGATTTATATAGTATTGTAAATTGGTTATCTATAATTCGCATAGAATAATATTTAGTACTAGGTAATAATATCAGATGTTTACATCTGTTGTAAAGATGCGTTTGCATGTATATTTTGTAAAAATAGAAAAAGTGTGTTTACATTCAGTTTACATTTGTATTGTATTCTATTTTTAGAAAGAACAGTTTGGTTTAACATGAGGAGATGAACAAAAATGGAAGTTAGAAATGAGATAGAGAAAAAAGGGAGCTGGAGGCAGTTTTTACGCCTTATTCAAGATACAAATCCTCCGAAAGGGATTCTTGCTTTTGCTTTATTAATGAGTTTGCTTTCTACGGGAGCTAGTTTATTTATACCGATGTTAACGAAAGGGTTAGTAGATAATTTTTCACTTTCGTCAATTAGTACAGGACAAATTGTTGGGCTAATTGCATTCTTTATTATGCAAACTATAGCCGCAGGATTGTCTATCTATTTACTAAATTATATTGGGCAGAAGATTGTAGCTGGACTGAGAGAACGTTTGTGGAAAAAGGTGCTTATTTTACCGGTAACTTATTATGATCAAAATAGAACAGGCGATACAATTAGCCGTATGACAAATGATACAGGAGTTGTGAAAACATTAATTTCTGAGCATTTGTCAAATTTATTAACAGGCGGTATTTCAATTGTTGGATCATTAATTGTATTATTTGTTTTAGACTGGAAAATGACACTTTTACTTTTAACGGTTATTCCGTTATCAGTACTCATTTTAGTTCCACTTGGACGAAAAATGTATAAGATTTCAAAAGCACTTCAAGATGAAACGGCTTCTTTTACTAGTGTATTAACACAAGTGTTATCAGAAATTCGTTTAGTGAAATCTTCGAACACAGAAAAAAAGGAATATGAAACTGGAAATAAAGGTATTGAAAAGCTATTGCAATTTGGTTTGAAAGAGGGAAAAGTGCAAGCGTTAATTTCACCAGTTATGTCGTTTGTTTTAATGGCATTGCTTGTTATTATCGTAGGATATGGTGGAATGCGAGTTTCTAGCGGTGCATTAACTACAGGAGAACTAGTAGCGTTTATTTTATATTTAGTTCAAATTATAATGCCGATGAGTCAATTATCTATGTTCTTTACACAATTCCAAAAGGCAATTGGTGCAACGGAAAGAATTAATACAATTTTAGAATATGAAGTAGAAGATCATGAAACTGGTGTGAAAGTCACAAATGCTAAGCAGCCAATCGTTCTTGAAAATGTATATTTCGAGTATAACGAAGAAGAGCAAGTTTTAAAGAATATTGATTTCACAATTGAATCAGGTAAAGTAACAGCAATCGTAGGACCAAGTGGTAGTGGGAAAACGACGTTATTCTCACTGTTAGAACGTTTTTACGAGCCAACTAGCGGTGCCATTAAATTAGGAAAAGACTCAATTAAGAATTATTCACTACAGTCATGGCGACGTCAAATTGGTTACGTTTCACAAGATAGTCCGTTAATTGATGGAACGATTCGTGATAATATTTGTTACGGTGTTGAGGGCGAAGTGACAGATGAAGAAATTGAAAAAGTAGCAGCAATGGCATATGTTGATGCATTTATTCATGATTTGCCAAACGGATACGCAACAGAAGTTGGAGAACGTGGTGTGAAGCTTTCTGGAGGGCAAAGACAACGAATTGCGATTGCTCGAGCGTTACTTCGAAATCCACAAATTCTTATGTTAGATGAAGCAACTTCTAGTCTAGATAGTAAATCCGAGTCTGTCGTTCAAAAGGCATTAAATAACTTAATGAAAGGCAGAACAACGTTAGTTATTGCACATAGACTTTCTACTGTTGTAGATGCAGATAAAATTATCTTTATAGAAAAAGGGAATCTTACAGGAAGCGGTACACATGATGAATTATTACAGACACATGATATGTATCGTGAATTTGCAACGCAACAATTGAAAATTAAAGAGGGCGCATTATAAAATGAATAATCAGTGGGGTATGTACTCCACTGATTATTCATTTTTAAAAGCTTTATAAAGGATGCTAATTAGAAGGGAAATGGTTTCTTTGATACCTAACATTTTAATAGTGGACGACGATCCGCATATTAGAGAACTTGTTTCTGTATTTTTAGAACGAGAAGGTTTTCAAACATATGAGGCAATTGATGGACTAGATGCACTTAAGAAAATAGACGAAGTAAAAGTTGATATGGTTATTCTTGATATCATGATGCCGAATATGGATGGATTTGATGTATGTTTTGAATTAAGGAAGTACTATGATATTCCGATTTTGATACTAACTGCTAAAGGGGAGACGTCCCAAAAAGTAAAAGGATTTTACCTTGGCACGGATGATTATCTTGTAAAACCATTTGATCCGATAGAACTAGTAGTGAGAGTAAAGGCACTACTGAAACGTTACCAAATTACAGTATCGCAATCGATTCAAGTTGGAAATGTACTGTTAAATCGTAAAACATTTGAAGTTACAATTGGAGAACAAATAGTTACATTACCGCTAAAAGAATTCGAATTGCTCTTTACTCTAGGTTCTAAAGCAGGAAGAACTTGTTCGAGAGAGCAATTAATTGAAGATGTATGGGGATATGATTTTGAAGGGAATGAACGTACACTAGACGTTCATATTAATCGGCTACGTGAGAAGTTTCAAGAAGAGAAGTCGAAGTTCAGTATTAAAACGATAAGAGGCTTAGGGTATCGCTTAGAGGTAAGTAAATGAGAAAAAGAAAAAGAATGAGTAAGTTGAAGATGTTGAAAGTAACGGGAGCGATAATAGCGCTCTTTTCTTTTCTCACTATAATTTGGTCTATCGCATTTTATGTAGCAACTAGTATATTGAATGCTTTTGAAGTAAACGTATCGTCGTTTGTGGCCTTTCTAATTAGCTATATGGTCGGTTTTGTATTTATTGTTCTTATTTGGACATTGATTGGGATATTAATGAGACCAAAACGAGAGGCAATGATCTGGACTATAATTGAACCGATACAAAAAATTACAAAAGGAGACTTTTCCGTAAAAATACATAATGAAGAAAAGTATGATGGAGAAATTGGTGTGCTCGTAAAAAGTATAAACGATATGACAGATGAACTAAATGCGATGGAGAAAATGCGTCAGGAATTTGTATCGAATGTTTCTCATGAAATACAGTCACCATTAACATCTATAAAAGGTTTTGCTAGAGCACTACAAGATAACAATCTTTCCGAGGAAAAACGAAAGCATTATCTTACCATTATTGAAACGGAAACGACGAGATTATCTAAACTAAGTCAAAATTTACTGAAACTAACTCTTTTAGAGGCGGAAGAGTATACACCAGAAAGAGTGGCGTATCGATTAGATCAACAGTTAAAGCAAATTGTATTAAATAGTGAACCGCTCTGGGCTGAAAAAGAAATTGAATTAGAACTGGATTTAGAAAAAGTAAATGTTATTGCTGACCAAGAAAGTATGAGTCAAGTGTGGATTAATTTAATTCATAATAGTATTAAATTTACGCCAAGTGGTGGCACAATTACAATCCAGTTACAAAAACATGAGAAAGTAGTGGAAGTACGTATTCGCGATTCGGGAATTGGTATATCCGAAGAACAGAAACAACATATTTTTGAACGTTTTTATAAAGCGGACACTTCACGAAATCGTACTTATGGAGGAAGTGGCTTAGGTTTGGCCATCGTAAAAAAAGTACTCGACCTTCATCAAGGAGAAATAAAAGTCGAGAGTGAGGAAGGGAATGGCGCAGAATTTATTGTGTGTATTCCGAATAATGAAGGAAAATAGTGTTAGGAGGATATCTTCTAACACTATTTCTCTTTAAAAATACATTCCCCGTTACTGCAACTATATTGATAAGCCTTTCCTTCGTTATTCATACGGTATGAATAATCTGATTTTGTATCTTTCTTAAAGTTAACATATGCTTCTGCACCGTTTTTATCATCATCGATATCAATGAATTGAACGCTTCGTATAGAATAATCCTTTTTTTCACTTAAACCTCTTTCTTGTAAGTTTGTATGAATACCTCTTATTAATTGGTCGAACAGTGACCAATTTAAATTAAGATGCTCAAATGATTCAGTATGTCTTCCTAAAATGCCATTGTCTTGTATTATTTTATTATTATTATCGTATGTATAAGAGTATGTAAAATAGGGTTCGTCTTTATATACTACCTCTGCATAATAGCCGATATTATAAATGGGAGTATATTTTCCAGTTATGCTTTGTATTTCTTCTTGCTTATAGTTTTTTATAGTATGGAGATAATTGCTAGTATCTTTTTCTATTACTTTATAATGTAGTGGATTACCAAATATAAAGTACATCGCAAAAAATATGATACATAGTCCGACTGCAGTTAGTGACAAGAACCATTTTTTTCTTTTCATACACATACACTCCCCTATGCTGGATTTATTTTTATTTTACATGAATGATGATAAAACATGTGAGACTTATAAAAAAATATTATAGTTACCCACAGGTAACCTACGCACATGAAAGTGCATCATTGCCTTTTTACATAAATATAGTTACACTTTTAATATAATAATAAACAACTGAGACGATTAAGGAGTGTTATACTTGGCAGAATTATTACAAGGCAAAAATGCTTTAATTACAGGAGCAGGTAGAGGGATTGGTCGTGCTGTAGCGATTGCATTAGCGAAAGAAGGCGTAAACGTAGGTCTTTTAGCTCGTTCAGAAGAAAACTTAAAAGCTGTAGCGAAAGAAGTAGAAGCAGAAGGCGTAAAAGCTGTTATTGCGACTGCTGATGTATCTTCATATGAAGAGGTAACGACTGCGATTGAAACGTTAAAAACCGGTTTAGGATCTATCGATATTTTAATTAATAACGCTGGTATTTCTAAATTCGGTAAGTTTTTAGAACTAGACGTTGCTGATTGGGAAAAAATCATTCAAGTAAACTTAATGGGTGTGTACTATGCAACTCGTGCAGCTTTACCAAGTATGATTGAACAACAATCTGGTGATATCATTAACATTTCATCTACAGCAGGACAAAAGGGTGCACCTGTAACAAGTGCATACAGTGCTTCTAAATTTGGTGTTCTTGGCTTAACAGAATCGTTAGCGATGGAAGTTCGTAAACATAACATTCGTGTGACAGCTTTAACACCAAGTACAGTAGCAACGGATATGGCTGTAGATTTAGGATTAACTGATGGAAACCCAGATAAAGTAATGCAAGCAGAAGATATTGCAGAGTTTATCGTAGCACAGCTGAAATTAAATAAACGTACATTTATTAAATCAGCAGGACTTTGGTCTACTAATCCGTAAGGGATAAATTTAGAAACAAAAGAAGGGATATCTATTCTGTGATGGAGTGGATGTCCCTTCTTTATTTTTTGTATATGAGACAGAAATTACAGTATAATCAAAAGTGAATGGTAGAAAAGTATTAAGAAATTGAAGGGGATGGTATTTACATGAGTACGATTGAGAGATGGACGGCTGTTGATCAATATGTGAGTGATGTATTAATACCGAAAGATTCTACATTAGAAGAAGTTCTTCAAGCAAACGCTGCAGCTAAATTACCAGCACACGATGTATCGCCAACGCAAGGTAAGTTTTTGCAACTACTAGTACAAATTCAAGGGGCTCGTAATATATTAGAGATTGGTACTCTAGGTGGATATAGCACGATATGGCTTGCAAGGGGATTGCCATCTGGAGGCCGAGTTGTTACTTTGGAAGCAAGCGAAAAACATGCAGAAATTGCACGTAGCAATATTGAGCGTGCCAATTTGAATGATAGAATTGAAGTACGAACAGGATTAGCTTTAGATTCTTTACGGCAAATCGAAAATGAGAAGTATGAACCATTTGATTTTATTTTTATAGACGCCGATAAACAAAATAACCCTGCTTATTTTGAATGGGCACTGAAGCTATCACGCCCTGGTACTATAATTATTGGGGATAACGTAGTACGTGAAGGAGAAGTTATTGACAATACGAGTAATGATCCTCGCGTGCAAGGGATACGTCGCTTCTATGAATTAATAGCTGAAGAGCCAAGTGTAAGTGCTACTGCGCTTCAAACTGTAGGAAGTAAAGGCTACGATGGGTTTGTAATGGCAGTCGTAAAAGAATGATGAAAGGAGATAAAAAGATGAAAAAGAAATTTCAAAAATTATAACATGTATGGTGTACAACGCAGCTACCTCGTGGACCTCCAACATACTTGGAAATATAAGTTTATATAAAAATTGGAGGTAAGGAATAGATGAGAACTGAAAAAGAAATGTTAGACTTAATTATGGATACAGCAAAAGAGGATGATAGAATCCGAGCTGTCATCATGAATGGATCACGTGTAAATCCAAATGTGAAAAGAGATTGTTTTCAAGACTATGATATTATGTATGTTGTAAGTGATATACAATCTTTTACGTCTAATCATAATTGGATTCATAGATTTGGAGAAATAATGATTGTACAAATGCCAGAAGAAATGTCATTAATTCCAGCAGATGAAGACGGGAAATTTCCGTATTTAATGCAGTTTATGGATGGAAATCGAATTGATTTAATGCTAGTTCCATGTGATTTGATAAATAAGTTTGTTGGACAAGATAGTTTAAGTGAACTGCTTCTGGATAAAGATAATTGTATTGATGAATTTCCACCAGCAAGCGATAGGGATTACTTAATACAAAAGCCTACAGAAAAAGAGTTTTTAGATTGCTGTAATGAATTTTGGTGGTGTAGTACGAATGTAGGGAAAGGACTATGGAGAGAAGAACTTTCTTATGCGAAAGGGATGCTCGATGGTCCAGTACGAGATATGTTCATTGTAATGCTAGAATGGCATATTGGTATGAAAACAGACTTTACAGTTAATACAGGTAAGTTTGGAAAGCATTTCGAGCAATATATTGAAAAAGATATGTGGGAGCATTTTAAACGGACCTATTCGAATGCTGAATATGAAAACATATGGGAGTCATTTTTTGTAATGGGCGATTTATTTAGAAAAGTTGCGAACGAAATTGCTAACACATATGGGTATCAATATCCTCAAGGTGATGATGACAGAGTGACAAGCTATTTAAAACATGTGAAAGCATTGCCGAAAGATAGTACATCGATTTATTAATATTGCAAAGTAGTAAGACTGTCCTAATTACGGACAGTCTTATTTTTGTTCATGAATAATAATTTCTCTAACAAAGTGCAGATGAATCACATATGAAATTTTAGGGAGGTTTTTATCATGTATTATTTTTATTCGTCAGAAATGTTTGCCCCATATGAATGGGAACTAGAACGAGATGTTTCTTACGCCTATATGCCATATCACTCATTTTATTATGGAGACTATATGAGCTCATTGCCATACACATATATCCCTCAAAACTATACAGTACAAATGAAAGCATATGAGCGTGGATCGTGGACACCATTTTCGTGGGTCGAAAAATATGCGTACGCATTTTCAGGACCGTACAATAAAGCGGAAGTCGCTCTTACATTTGATGATGGACCAGATTTAGAATTTACGCCGAAAATTTTAGATAAGTTAAAACAACATAATGTAAAAGCGACATTTTTCCTGCTCGGTGAAAATGCAGAAAAGTTTCCGAATGTAGTAAAGCGTATTGCGAATGAAGGGCATGTAATTGGCAATCATACGTACAGCCATCCAAATTTAGCGAAAGTAGATGATACTGAATACCGTAATCAAATTATAAAAACAGAAGAAATATTAAATCGTTTAGCTGGTTATGCACCGAAGTTTATTCGTCCACCGTACGGTGAAATACTTGAAAATCAATTGAAGTGGGCAACAGAGCAAAATTTTATGATTGTACAATGGAGTGTTGATACGGTTGATTGGAAAGGAGTAAGCGCTGATACGATTACAAATAATGTGTTAGGGAATTCATTTCCTGGCAGTGTTATCCTTCAGCATTCGACTCCAGGTGGACATTTGCAAGGATCTGTAGAGGCGCTAGACCAAATTATTCCGCAGTTAAAAACGAAAGGGGCACGCTTTGTAACGCTGCCAAGTATGTTCCAAACATCGAAAGAGAGAAAATAAAATGGATTTTAAATCACTCGGATTGTGTCTGTTATCTACTGATTATTAGCCCACTCATACGGGCGCCCGACTTTAAACTCACTCATTGCATTTGTAGAAATTTGAGGTGGGATTCTTATTGCTCGCAAATAGCAGGATAAAGAATAGGACTCCCAAGTACTTTAAAATGGGAGTCCTATTTTATTTATAAACTATTATTTTCTAGTAAGTCTTTTCCTTTTTCTATAACAAATTCATAGTATGCAAGATCATATGGATAAATATCTTCAAATGTTATCGTTATCGGTTTATTGCTTAAAACAGAAATAGCTGTAAAAGATGAAATCTCTCTTTTTAGTAGTTGTAGAAAAGAAGTTGCATGTACTTTCATCACATCGTCTACTTCTTCACCTGGTGCGAATGGAAGTGGATTGATGACATTGTGAAAATACATATGACAAAACTCGCGATCTGTAAGATTTGAAATTTCATAATCTATTTTAAAGATGCCTTTGTATGCTAACTCAGTCGTTTGAAAAGAAAGCCCCAGTTCTTCTTTAATTTCACGAAGACCACCAATTTGTACATCTTCATCATGCATAATATGTCCGGCTGAAGTAATATCCCATATACCCGGAGCTTCTTTTTTATTTTTAGAGCGTAATTGGAAATATAAGAACATATCTTCATCATCTTTTTCTACAAACCAACAATGAAATGTTTCGTGCCAATCACCGTCACGATGCACTTCATCACGCAATTTCTTCCTAAGTGTATTTCTTTCAGGATCAAATATTGTTAACCACTCTGTCATTTAAATTCCCCTTTCTGCAAATTTTATTATACAATATTTGTATTGAATTTTGGGAAAATAAAGAAAAACGGAGTGGTTAATAGTGGGGATAGAGAGTAAAGAAATAAAATCGATTATTTCAACAGAGGAAGAATTACGGAAAATATTGGGGCAACCAAGTGAGCGAGCGTTAAAGAAAGTTATTTCATCATTAGACCACCATTGCATAGATTTTTTGTCAAAATCTCCTTTTCTAGTATTGTCTACTGCAAATAAATTAGGAGAGTGCGATGCTTCGCCGAGAGGTGACGCACCTGGATTTGTATACGTATTAAATAATAATCAAATTATCATTCCAGAAAGACCAGGTAACCGTCGTATAGATTCCATTTTGAATATTATTTCAAATCCGCACGTAGGGTTACTCTTTTTTATTCCAGGCCTTGGGGAGACGCTCCGGATAAACGGCCGAGCGTATATTACAAACGACGAAGAGATATTGCAAGAAATGCAGGCGAATGGACGCAATCCGTTACTTGGAATTGTCGTTGAAATAGAAGAGTGTTATATTCATTGTGCAAAAGCTTTTATCCGATCTAAGATGTGGGATCCAGAATCATGGTTGAATAAAAAAGAGTTACCTTCAGCAGCAAAAATGTTGCTGGAGCATGCGAAAGTAAATACTTCTGAAGAAGATGTTGCACGCTCTTTAGAAGAAAGCTATACGAAAAGATTGTATTGAAAAAACTTTATAGATATAGTTTTGTAAGGTGAATATGTACACATTTTAGAATGTGATATTCATATAAGAATCGTTGATTTACAAACTGGAGAAATAACAAAATAGGTAAATCAAGTGGTAGTTGCATAATGTTATTTTGAAATACAATAAAAAATGATTTTGAAAATTTTTAGTAAAAATAGGCTTGCTTTTTGAAAAGTTGATAACTATAATAAGTTAACAAATAGACATGAACGAAAAAGTAACGATAAGGACACGAAATCATTTTTACGGTTTACAGAGAGGGAAGTCAAGGGTGTAAGCTTCCTAACACGAGAAATGGTTTTACCACCTTTGAACTTCAATAGTGAACGAGTAATCTAGTAATTATTGACGGAATCAGCCGTTATCTGAACTTGAGCAATCTAGAAGGAAATAAGTCTGGATTGGAACAAGGGTGGAACCACGAAAACACATTCGTCCCTTTCCTAGGGATGAGTGTGTTTTTTTACTTTGAAAGGAGGTGCAGTAAAATGAAACGATTTGTACGTACGGAAATAACCACCACCTGCATGATTAAAAAGCAGAGCAAGGTGATTGATAAAGATAAAAAATAAAATTGTAGGAGGAGATTAGAAGATGAATAACGTTATTAATGTTGGGGTGTTAGGCTTAGGTACGGTCGGAAGTGGTGTTGTCCATATTTTGAAAGAACATTATAAAAAAATTGCACTTGATACAGGGTATGAAGTGAAGGTAAAGACAGTCGTTGTACGTGACTTAGAAAAAGAACGTGATGTTTGTATTGATGGAATTGTAGTAACAAGTCATGTCGATGAAGTTCTAAATGATTCAAATATTGATATTGTAGTAGAGGTAATGGGCGGAATTGAAGAAGCGAAGCAGCATATTGTTAAGGCTTTACGAAATAAGAAACATGTCGTAACAGCAAATAAAGATTTAATGGCTGTATACGGTGCGGAACTTCTCCACCTGGCGAACGAAAATGATTGTGATCTATGTTATGAAGCAAGTGTAGCGGGCGGTATTCCGGTGTTAAGGGGATTAACAGACGGATTAGCTTCAGATCAAATTGAAAAAATAATGGGAATCGTAAATGGCACAACAAATTATATGTTAACAAAGATGAGTCAAAAGGGATGGTCGTATGAAGAGGCATTACAAGAAGCACAAAAATTAGGTTTCGCAGAATCGGATCCAACAGCGGATGTAGATGGGTTAGATGCGGCGAGAAAGGTAGCCATTCTTGCAAACTTAGGTTTTTCGATGAATGTTTCTTTAGATGATGTGCAAGTAAGAGGGATTCGAAAGGTCGAAAAAGAAGATTTACAAATGGCTGAAAAGTTAGGATTTACTATGAAATTAATTGGTAAAGCAGAGAAACAAGGGTCAGCCATTCATTTAAGTGTAGAACCGACTCTTTTACCAAGTCATCATCCATTATCGAATGTAAATAATGAATTTAATGCAGTGTATGTTCACGGTCAAGCAGTAGGGGAAGTAATGTTTTACGGACCTGGAGCTGGGAAGTTACCGACTGGTTCTGCTGTTGTAAGTGATATTATTTCAATCGTTAAAAATATGAATCAAGTTCCGAAAAATAAAAGTGCGTTAAAAGAACCAGAGCCATACGAGTTACAAGGAGATGAAGAAGTCGTTTCGAAATATTTCTTACGTATTTCATTACGAGATGAACCTGGGATGTTACAAAAAATAACAGAATGTTTCGTTAATTATTCTGTAAGTTTAAAAGAAGTTATTCAATTACCTTTAAATCGTGAACTTGCAGAAGTCGTTGTTGTGACACATCAAACTTCAAAGTATCAATTCGAACGAGTACTAGGAGCGATAGAAGATGTCGCAAGTGAAATAAACAGTTATTACATTATTGAGGAGGAAAAACAATATGTATAAAGGATTATTAAAACAGTATGCTTCTTATTTACCGGTGAATGAAAATACACCTGATGTGAGCTTAATGGAAGGAAATACACCGCTTATTCCGTTATTAAATATATCAAAACAATTAGGAATTCAGTTATACGGTAAGTATGAAGGAGCGAATCCGACAGGTTCTTTTAAAGATCGTGGTATGGTAATGGCTGTTGCGAAGGCGAAAGAAGAAGGTTCGGAGGCAATTATTTGTGCATCCACAGGTAATACTTCGGCATCGGCCGCAGCATACGCGGCACGCCTTGGAATGAAATGTATAATCGTAATCCCTGAAGGAAAGATTGCACATGGAAAATTAGCGCAAGCAGTCGCCTATGGAGCTGAAATCATTTCAATAGAAGGAAATTTTGATGATGCACTTAAGGCTGTAAGAAATATTGCTGCTGAAGAGCCGATTACACTAGTAAACTCAGTGAATCCTTATCGAATTGAAGGGCAGAAAACAGCAGCATTTGAAATTTGTGACCAGTTGCAAAGTGCACCAGATGTTTTAGCGATTCCTGTTGGAAATGCTGGAAATATTACAGCGTACTGGAAAGGTTTCTGTGAATATGAGAAAGAAAAAGGCTATAAGAAGCCAAGAATTCACGGGTTTGAAGCGGAAGGAGCAGCTGCTATTGTAAAAGGACATGTCATTGAAGAACCTGAAACAATTGCAACAGCAATTCGCATCGGTAACCCAGCGAGTTGGTCATATGCTGTAGAGGCTGCCGAACAATCTCACGGTGAAATAGATATGGTATCAGATGAAGAAATATTACATGCGTATAGATTATTAGCAAAAACAGAAGGGGTTTTCGCTGAGCCAGGATCAAATGCTTCATTAGCCGGCGTTATTAAACATGTTCAATCTGGAAAAATCAAAAAAGGAGAGACAGTTGTTGCGGTTTTAACTGGAAATGGGTTGAAAGATCCTGATATCGCAATCTCTTCTAATACATTAGATATTGCAAGTGTTTCAAATGATATAGAACAAATTAAAGAGCATATAAAAGGGGTGATTATGTCGTGATACCATTAAGTATTCGTGTTCCTGCTAGTACAGCGAATGTTGGACCTGGATTTGATTCAGTAGGAATAGCTTTGTCATTATATTTAGATGTGGTGGTAAAAGAAAAAGCTGATAAATGGCAAGTAATTCATTCCTTTGAGGAGTCAATTCCGACAGACGATAAAAATTTAATCGTTAGCACGGCATGTAAAGTGAGTCCTTCTTTATTACCCCATATAATAGAAGTTACTAGTAATATCCCGCTTACAAGAGGACTAGGAAGTAGTGCATCAGCCATTGTAGCAGGGATAGAGCTTGCGAATCAACTTGGCAATTTGAACTTAACGACTGATCAAAAAGTTCAAATTGCTACAAATTTTGAAGGACATCCAGATAATGTTGCTGCTTCTATATTAGGAGGAACTGTAATCGGAGCACTTGATGGAAAGAATGTTTCGGTTGTAAGAATTGAAAGTAAGGAATTAGGTGTAATTTCTCTTATTCCAAATGAAGAGTTAAATACAGAGGAAAGCCGATCTGTATTACCAGATGTGTTTCCATTTCATGAAGCAGTTAAGGCTAGTGCAATCAGCAACGTATTAGTAGCTGCGTTTTGTCAAAAGAAGTGGGAAGTTGTAGGTGAAATGATGGAAAGAGATCATTTTCACGAGCCGTATCGTTTAGAACTCGTACCGCTATTACCATCAATTCGTAAATGTGCAAAAGAGTTTGGCGCATACGGCACAGCGCTTAGTGGTGCAGGTCCATCCATTTTTATATTGACGCCATATGATAAACGTCAAGAAATTGCTGAGCAATTAGCGAGAGTATTTACGTCTATGAAAGTGTGTGAGCTAGAAATCGATCATAGAGGAATTACTGTAAATAAAGAAGAACATATAGAATTATAAAAAAAGCTAGCATTGCTAGCTTTTTTTGTTGTAAATATCTTTTCAGTTTTCATATAAAAGAAAAGTAATAATGTATAATTTAGTAAAGCGTGTATTCATTTGGAGGCGATCGTATGAAAAAAGAGTCACCAGAAGAAAACAGGGAACGTATAAGGCAAAGTGAATTGAAAAATAATCCTACCGGTTCTTTACATGATGGATTCAACAGAGCTGAATCAGGTAGTCCAGTTGATATGACGGGTGGTATGAATTGGAAAGGTACAGCGCTAGTAATTTTAGTGCTAGTTTTAGGGTGTATTATATACACTTATTTTTTTAGTTAAAAAATAAGTGTTAAAGCTTCGAATTATTTGCTTTTATATTTAGTGGGGATGAAAAAACACTATTGTACTACATATACTTTAAGCAGATTATAGCTGTTCATACACACTTATTTATAATACTCAAAATAGAGCTAGCGTTATGCTAGTTCTATTTTTTTGCCATATTCCTGTAACAAAGCCCCTGTATATTCAGTGGTGGAGGTGCAGAAGATGAAAAAAATGATAGCAATATGTCTTCTTACAACGATGTCATTTTCGACTTTGGTCGGGTGTGATGTAAAAGGTAACAAGGCTGTACAAGAGTCTAAAGTAAAGAAAGCGACGTATAAAGAGTTCACTTACGATGTAAATCCAGAGACTTTCACGTTAACTGTAGAACATGATGGTGTAAAGGAACAGGCATCACAGCCGTTACCGAAAATGAAGGTGTCGAATGTAAAAAAAGACAAGGATCGCACATCTTGGGAATACCCAGATCAAAAAGTAAAAGTGAATCTAGAAAAGAAAAAAGATCGCTTAAATATTGAAGTGGAATCGACTGGTGCAGAAAGTTTTACATGGCCGAAAGTACAAGCCGAAAATTATACACTTCCGTTATGGGAAGGAAAACAAATTCCGAGTAATGATGAAAATTGGAAGAAGTTTTTAAAGGATGATGCATATTCATTTGCTGAATCATTTTCTATGAAGTTTTTTGCGTTAAATGGTTCGAAATATTCCATTGTATATATTGCGAACAATATGTTTAATAATGAATTGAAATTTCATTCGGATCCGAAAATAGGATTTGATTTTATACATGAATTCCCGAGTATAAATAAAAATAAAGCATATGGATTTCAATTATATGTGACAAATAATGATGCAGTCAGTATTGCTAAACTGTATAAGGATAATATTGCTCGAAAAGGTGAATTTAAAACATTACAAGAAAAGGCTAGAAAAAATAAAGAGATTGAAAAACTTTATGGTGCTGCTCATTTTTATTTTTGGAATCAAAATGGTTTGTCTGACAGTAACGTAAATTGGCCTAAAATAAGAGAGCAAATAAATAGTCCTGTATTTAGTCATATAAAAGGGCTTATTCAAAAGAATAGTTCGGAGCCTGGAGAACTGAGTGTGTTTGAGCAAGTAAGTAAACAAGATTTCATTGATAAGTACCAAAAAAATGTTATTTTGCGTTATGTAAATGAAGTATTATCAATGAAGGAATTGTATAAAGATGATATTTTTCAAAAGGTTGATCAGAACGCTAGTGAGTTATTAAACAAAGGGGTAGATCACTTATCGAAGATGGAGTTATATAACTTAAATAAGCATGTATTAAAGTCGGCGCTCGGTGATGCGATTGAAGAAGTAAGTAAATGGGGTAACGCAGATGGAACGGATATTATAAAGGAAATGAAAGAATCAGGAATAGACAAAGCGTGGATTGGGTTACCGAACTGGGAACAAGGGTATATGCAGCCTGATTTCGTGACAGAAGCTAAGAAAATGGGATATTTGGTTGGTCCGTATGATTCTTATCATTCTATTCACGAAAAAGCTGATAAAAATTGGAATACAGCTTCTTTTCAGGATCCATCGTTATATGAAGAGGCAACTGTGACGAAGAAAAATGGAGAAAAAGTGCAAGGATTTTTAGGTAGAGGGCGAAAGTTAAATCCAACTTTATCTCTTCCTAGTGTAAAAGAGCGAATGAACGACATATTACAAAATGGACCTAAATATAATTCATGGTTTATTGATTGTGATGCAACAGGTGAAATTTATGATGACTATTCAGCCAAACATATAACGACACAAGAACAAGATTTAAAAGCAAGATTGCAACGAATGGATTATATTGCGCAAGAAAAAGGTATGGTAGTTGGCTCAGAAGGCGGAAATGACTTTGCAAGTAGTACGATTACATTTGCTCACGGTATTGAAACGCCGGTTATTAAATGGGACGATGAAGATATGAGGAAAAATAAAACAAGTCCGTATTATGTGGGCGGATATTGGTCACCGAATCAAAATGTTCCAGAAAAATATGCAAAACAAGTACCGTTAAAAGAAGAATATAAACAAGTATATTTAAATCCAGTATATTCGGTACCGTTATATAAATTAGTATACAATGATTCTGTAATTACAACGCACCACTGGGAATGGGGAAGTTTGAAAGTAAAAGATGAGGTAGGGAACCGTATGCTATACGAATTATTGTATAATGTTCCTCCGTTGTACCATTTAGATGAAGTAGAGTGGAATAAGCATAAACAAGAAATTACGCAGCACCTGAAAGTTTGGAATGACGTTCATGAACAGGCAGTAGAAGAAGAAATGATGAACTTTGTATATTTGTCAGAAGATAAATTAGTTCAATCTGCTTCTTATGGAAAAGATATTAAAATTATTGTGAATTTCTCGAATGAAGAGATAGAAATAGAAAAGACGAAACTAAAAGCAAAATCCGCTTTCATTAATAATCATGGGAAGAAAACAATGTATACACCGCTTGAGAGATAATATGAAATGTATTGTTGCATTATTAATTTTTTAGGTGAAAATTGAAGGATTCGAAACGAATAAATTTATAAATCTGTAATTTTGAATGTTGCGAAGTGCTAAATACTTAAAGTTGGAAAATAGTGACTTGCCAAAAATAAGCACGAGAGTATAATGTGAAATGGAATACATATTGGATTCATTATGTAACCTTACAAAAATGTAAGGTGTTTGAAAGGAAATTCAATATGAAGAATACTAGACATACATTATACTAGGGAAAGAGAAAGAGAGGCGAATGAAGATGAGCTCTGAATTAGAACAAAATACGAGAAGCAATAAAAAACGTTCTAAAAGAAGGTCAATAAAATGGTTCATTTTAATTCCATTTTTCCTACTTATTTTTGGAGGAGTAGGATATGGATCATTAATATATAATAAAGCAAAAGCTGTTGTAAGTGATGCGTATGCACAAATTGATAAATCATCAAAACGTGA
Source organism: Bacillus wiedmannii (assembly GCF_001583695.1). Classification (GTDB taxonomy): domain Bacteria; phylum Bacillota; class Bacilli; order Bacillales; family Bacillaceae_G; genus Bacillus_A; species Bacillus_A wiedmannii. Next base: position 87,060 of record NZ_LOBC01000007.1, read on the forward strand.
TAAAGAAGTTGAGCCTTTAAAGGATAACATCTCTATTTTAATTATGGGTGTAGATGGTAGTGAAATGCGAAAAAGTCAATATGGTGAAGCTGTTCGCACAGATGCACTTTTATTAGCAACAATTAATAAAGATGATAAATCAGTTAAATTAGTAAGTATTCCGCGTGATTCACGTGTATATATTCCATCTAGAAAGAAATTAGATAAAATTACACACGCACACGTATTTGGTGGTGTTGAAAGTACACGAGATACAGTGGAAAGATTTTTAAATGTTCCTGTTGATTATTATGTAAAGTTTAACTTTGAATCATTCGTACAAATTGTCGATTCACTTGGTGGTATTGATATTGATGTACCTGTTACTTTCACAGAGCAAGATAGTAAAGATCAAGCGGGTATGATTCATTTAGAAAAAGGCTTCCAACATTTAAATGGAGAACAAGCACTTGCACTTGCAAGAACGCGTAAAATTGATAGTGACGCAATGCGTGGACAAAGACAACAACTTGTAATAGAAGCAATTGCAAAAAAAGCGATGTCTGTGCAATCAATTAGCAAAATGGGCTCTTTACTTGATGCGGTTGATAAAAATATGAAAACGAACTTAACTTTCGATGATATGCTTGCGATTACAAAAAATATGGCAGGATCTAATTTAGAAATGGAAAAAATGCAAATAGAAGGTACGGATAAACGTATCGGAGGTATTTATTATTACATTCCAAATGAAAAAAATGTGAAAGATATTTCGAAAAAAATAAATGATCATCTAGGTGTAACACCGAAACCAGTTCGAAACGAATAATAAAAAAAGATTGGCTTTCGCCAATCTTTTTTTATCGGAATGGATTTGTAACTTTTCTGTAACGATTTTTTATTTTAGAAAAACTATACTCATATGTATGAGAATATTGGAGAAGCAAAAAGTAAAGAAAAATAATAAAAATCTGTAATAAGGAAAGATATCATATGCAGAAATGGATAGGCATTATGGGAATCATTTTTATGTTGACTGGATGTAAAATGTCTGAAGCTCCAACAAGTTTAATGGGTGCTCCTGCCAATGAGAAATGGATTAATGAACTAAAAGAGCAAATAGATAAAGATTTGCCTGTAAATTATCGATTGCTTACTCCAATGTCTAATAAAGATAAGCAGATGATTTGGTCAATGGATTTTAAACAAGATAATAAGAAAGAAGCCATCTTATTTTATAAATTGCCGAATGAAGATCATAGCGTATATTTAGCTGTATATGAAGAAGTCGGAAATGGATGGAAAGTAAAGTCCACGCACAGATTTGATGGTGGAGATGTAGATATCGTTGAAGTCGGTGATTTTACAGGGAATGGGAAGCGAGAGTTATTAATCGGAATTTCTGTAAGTCGTGAATCGTTAGAACATGTTATGTATGTTTTTTCGGAAGAAAATGAAGATATGAAGGAAATATATAATCGAAGTTATACGAAGTTATTCATAGAGGATTTAAATAAAAATGGACTGAAAGATATAAGTCTTGTTACGTATGAAAAAGATGAGAAATTGACAGTTGAGTTCATGGAACAATTTAAGACTTTATCTGAAGCGTCATTCGATCCATTTATAAATAGCATTCAAAGAATACAAATGGGCCGCATTTCTGAATCACTAAAGGCGGTTGTAATTGACGCAGGTGTTGGTGCTCATTCAGGGATAACATATGTAGCAAAATTTGATAAGGGTCATTATGAGCCACTACCTATAGATGGGAAAGAAGATTTATTCAATGATTATGTAGTCGAAAGCAAAGATATAAATGAAGACGGCATTATTGAATTTGTTCGTACAGTGCGTCCAAAAGGTTGGGAAGATAAATCACATGGTGATAGTCCGCTATTCGAACGTTACATACAGTGGAGTGAATCTGGAATTAAACCAATTGAAGAAAGATATATCGATATAGAAAAAGGATATTATGTGAAAATTCCTGAAGAGTTAATTGGAAAAATTACGATACCAGATGAGCAAAAGGAATCAAATTCTCAAAAGTTTTTGGAAACAAGTACAAAAGAATTATGGCTTGAAGTCCATATATTTGAGCGGAAAGAATGGTTCAAAATAAAAGGATACGAAGCAGCAGTTAAAACAGCTTCTCACGTATATGCTGTACCGAAACAACCACATTTTGAAAAAGTGAAAGCATATGTAAAACCGCTAGCGGATTATCAACAAGAGTAGGGAGGTGGAAATTATGCCAACAATTTTAGTTTTAGAAGATGAAATGCCTATTCGTAGTTTTATCGTCTTGAATTTGAAACGTGCTGGATTTTATGTGTTAGAAGCTAGTACGGGAGAAGAGGCGTTACAGATTTTATGTGAACATACTGTTGATGTAGCATTGCTTGATGTAATGTTACCAGGAATTGATGGTTTTCAAGTTTGTAAATCCGTCCGGGAAGAAAATAAAAAAATAGGTATTATTATGTTAACCGCACGCGTACAAAATGAAGATAAAGTACAAGGACTAGGAATTGGTGCAGATGATTATATCGCAAAGCCGTTTAGTCCAGTGGAACTAACTGCACGTATACAATCGTTACTAAGAAGAATAGAAGTACATGATGAAAAAGCGAATACAATCATATCTGGCCCGTTTTCGTTAAATGTTATAGAAGAAAGATTATATAAAAGTGGACAATTAGTTGATTTAACCCCTACAGAGTATATGATATTACAGTATTTGATGAATCAGGCTTCAAAGCCGGTTTCACGTGATGAAATTTTAAATATGATTTGGGGAACGAATTATGTAGGTGAGACGAAAGTAGTAGATGTAAATATGAGGCGGTTACGCCAAAAGATAGAATGTAATCCATCAGAACCTGAATTTATTCTTACTGTGTGGGGAAAAGGATATGTGTGGAAGGAAAGTATAAGATGAAAAGAAAAGTGACTTTATATTTTATGACGGTCATTATACTTATGCTTGTATTATTTGAAGTCGTATTTTCAGTCTCCATTTATCGATATTATTATAATGGTATTGTGCAATATATAGAATCTCATGCGAAGACAAGTACGCGATTTTTCTCTGAATACAATTCACTATACTTTATTCGATTGCAAGAATACAGCGGGGATATAATTGAGAGCTTTCAGTTAGAAGGAACCGAATTACAATTAATTGATCGGCATGGTACGATTATACAATCGTCAAGTGGACAAAAGGTAGAAGGTAAAGTAGTTATTCCATATTCGTTACTAGAAGGAGAAATGTATCATCAAGTGACTGCTACGAAAGACAATGTGAAACAATTGGAAGTGATTAGTCCACTTATTCATCAAGGACAAACGATCGGTGCTTTGAAATATACAACTGTTTTAACGAATGTAAATGCAAAGATTATTGAAATTATTATGTTTACTATTTCAGTTGGAATTGTCATTTCTGGTATCGTATTCTTAATCAGTAGACGATTAGCGAATTCGTTTGTTAAACCTATCGAATCTATTATTCATGCTTCTTCACAAATTGCAGAAGGTACATTAAAGAAGAAAATTAAAGAGGATTATCCAGGTGAATTAGGTGAGTTAGCACATAGTTTAAATCATATGTCTAATAAAATAGAAAAAGCGGAACAGATGAAAAATGAATTCATTGCTTCTATTTCTCATGAAATACGAACGCCTTTAACTGGAATTAAAGGTTGGAGTGAGACGTTAAAAACGGTAGATCATTTAACAGAAGAAGAGATAAAGCAAGGCATGGGAATTATTTCAGGTGAGACAGACCGATTGATTCATTTAGTAGAAGAATTGCTAGATTTTTCAAGATTACAATCAAATCATTTCAATTTATATAAACAAAAGGTGCAAATATACGATATACTAGAGGAGACGATTTGGCAATTAACTCCTAACGCTGAAGAGAAACAAATTCAATTTATTAATACGATAGAAAGAATTGAATTGATGGGAGATCGAAATAGGCTAAAGCAAATTTTCTTGAATATTGTTCAAAATGCTATTAAATATTCACATGAAAAAGGTACAATACACATTGAAGCGACTAACAATGAAGGACAAGTAGTGATCAAGGTGAAAGACGAAGGGATTGGAATTGCTAAAGAGCATTTACCATATATAGAACAGTCATTTTACCAGATTAATAACCATGCTACAGGTGCTGGTCTCGGTTTAACTATCGTTAAAAAAATGGTAGAGCTTCATGGAGGCACACTTAGTTTTATAAGTAAAGAAGGAATAGGAACAACCATTTTAATAAAACTCCCATTATAATACATATATATGTCTGTTTATATAGTGTAATAAAATAAATAGATGTATAATTATATTGGGTGATTTATATATAAGATTAATAGGGAGAGGAATTCGATAGAATGGAAAAAGCTTTTAAAGTTAAACGAGTAGTATTCGGATTAATAGCGATTGCAGCAGTAGCTATAGGGTATTTCATGTTTCAATCCATTACTTCACCAGCAAAGGCTGTTGCAAAACAAGAAAACGTAGTACAGCTTGCAAGTGAACAACCGAAAGTAGAAATGAATAAAACGGCACCAAGTCGTTTTAATGGAAAAGAAAGAAAAGTTGCTTATCTTACATTTGATGATGGCCCAGGGAAATATACGGCTGAATTGTTAAATATGTTAAAACAGCATGATGCGAAGGCGACGTTCTTTTTAATTGGAGCGAATGTAAAAGGATTTCCGGATTTAGTGAAACGTGAAAATGCAGAGGGTCATTATGTAGGTATGCATAGTATGACACATAATTTTGCAAAGTTATATAAAAATGGCGAGTATGTAAATGAAATGAAAGAAGATCAAAGCTTAATCGCAAATATTATTGGAAAATCACCTAAATTAACACGTCCACCATACGGTTCGATGCCTGGATTAAATGAAGGTCTTCGAAATAAAGTAGTAGAGGGCGGTTTTAAAGTATGGGATTGGACAATTGATTCATTAGATTGGAAATATAACAAAATGCAAGTTGATGCAGCGGCAGCACAAATTGCTCAAAATGTAATAACAAATGCAACAAAACCACAGGAAGTTATTTTAATGCATGACATTCACCCACAATCAGTTGCTGCTGTGCCAGCAATTTTAAAAGGGTTAAAAGAAAAGGGTTATGAGTTTGAAGCTTATCATGAAGAGAGTCACTTCCCAGTGAATTTCTGGCATGATAACCGTATGTAATGGAGGAATGAACGTTGAAGTATGGAAAAGTAGCAGTAGTTGGAGCACTGTCAGTAGGACTATTAACAGGTTGTTTCGGTGAAAAACCAGAAGAAAATCTATATACAGCTTTTGAAACAGCAGCGACACAAGAAAAATCATTAGTTGATGAAGCGAAGAAGTTAGAGAAATTAGAGAATGAAGGTCAAGAACTATATTCTCAAATTTTACAAGAAGGTAAAGATCATAATGACACTGTTATGAAGAAGATAGAGCAAGCTACTGCAAATGTAGATGACCGTGAAAAAGTATTAAAAACTGAGAAAGAAATGCTAGAAAAAGCTCAGAAAGAAACAAAATCTGTTCAAGGAAATATAGAGAAGCTTGAAGATAAGAAGTTACAAAAACAAGCGAAAGCAGTAGGAGAGTCGTATCAAAACCGTTATGATGCATTCCAAAAGATGAATGAAAATTATACGAAGGCGTTAGCGACTGAAAAAGAACTGTATGAAAAATTAAAAGTAAAAGAAACGAAATTAAAAGAGATTGGTGAAAAAGTTAAGGCTGTTAATGAATTAACTGTGGAAGCACAAAAATCAAAAGAGCAATTTAACAATTTTACAAAAGAGTATAATGACAGTAAATTAGCATTCTACAAAGATGCAGAGATTAAGATTAAAAATCAGAAATAAAGAAGAATCTTAAGCATAATAAAAAGCCGGAGAAACATCGTTACAAATGTTTTTTCGGTTTTTTACGTTGAATGAATAGAAAAGACTGGAATTGATATCATAAAAGAGTTATAGTGAATTATTCCAAGGGAAACATTGTAAAGTAAGGAGAATGGAAATATGTCATATGAATTTTTACTCAAATTAGGTTTAGCGCTCTTTTTAGGATTATTCATCGGGATAGATAGGCAGCTAAAGAATAAACCGCTTGGTGTGAAAACAAGTATGGTTATTTCTGTAGCAAGTTGTTTAATTACGATGGTTTCAATTGAAGCCGTACATGTATATTCTGTTCCAGGGCATACAAATATGGATCCAATGCGTCTAGCTGCTCAAATTGTGAGTGGGATTGGTTTTCTTGGGGCAGGTGTTATTTTACGAAGAAGTAATGATGTTATTTCTGGATTAACGACAGCTTCTATGGTGTGGGCTGCTTCAGCTTTAGGTATAGCAATTGGGGCAGGCTTTTATTTACAAGCGACGGTTGCAATGATTTTAATTATTTTAGCAATTAACGTACTTCCACAACTTGTGAAAATTGCAGGTCCGTATTCATTAAGACAAAAAGATTTATCTATAAAAATTACTGTAAAAGAGCATCATGAGTTAGATGGTATATTTAAGCAAATTAAAAATTTAGGTATGCATGTGAAACGCGTAAAAATTAAAGATATAGATGGTGGAGCATTTCAGCAATTGGAAATGGTTATTTTAGCTCCAGAAGATTTATATACAACAGAGTTATATAGTTCCTTGAAAGAGATTGATCGTGTTGTTTCAGTTGAAGTGGAAAGTAGATAATTGTGATAAAAAAGAGTGAAGTGCATTCACTCTTTTTTCATTTGGATTTTTAAGGAAAAAAATTGATATAATGATGAATAACAAGGGGGAGAAATGATGGAAATACATATTAGAAGAGCGATAAAAGATGATATACGAGGTATAGCAAAGGTGCATGTTGATAGCTGGAAAACAACGTATAAAGGGATATTTGCTGACGAATTTTTAGAAAATATAACATATGAGCAACGAGAAAAACAATGGGAAAACATTTTTCAACAAGAAGATACATACCAATATAGATTTGTAGCAGAGACGTCAGATGAAACAATAATCGGATTTATTGACGGGGGGGTGGAAAGAAGTGGTGCATATAATTGTGATGGGGAATTATATGCAATCTACCTTTTACAAGAGTATCAAGGAATGAAAATAGGACAAAAGTTATTTCAATCTCTATTATCAGAATGTATAAATAATGATATGCAATCACTTTTAGTATGGGTTGTTACGAATAATCCTTCTAAAAATTTTTATGAAAAATTTAATCCAGAAAAAATTGATACAAAATTTTTAGAGCAAGTACAGGTAGAAGAGACAGCCTATTGTTGGAGAGATATAAATAATATTATTATGTAAATTTATTCTTTGAAAGAGGTATGCCAATTAAGGTATACCTCTTTTGTTTAACTATTTTGGATGGATTACTAATGAAAAATAGTAAGTATGTAGTTTGAAATTGAGTATTTTTTACGTGAATTTTTAACTAGATTAAAGAAAAGATAGAAAACAAGAAAAATTAAATTAGATAAAAAAATTCTGAAATATACTATTGAATTGAATATCATTATCAATTAGAATCATAATTGATAACGATATTCAATTGTTGTTTATTATATAAAATTTCGATAGCTTTAATATAAAGAGGAGGACCAATATGCAGCATGCGAAACAAATCGCAGAACATGCAACATTACAAAGTTTTTTAAACTGTTATTTAAGAGAAACAGGGAGTGGAGAATGGATTACAGAGGATGAAAAAATGAAAAGTATCTTCAGTAATACGTTGAATAGAGATATAGTCCCCACATATTTATATTGTCGGCTATCGGCACAACACATTACTTTGTATGGAGAAGTTATATATAAATCAGCAACAGATCGCCATTTGTTTGGAGAACAATTTTATTATCAAATGGGAGAAAATAAGAATGTTATAAAAGCAGATTACGTTACTGTTATTACATTCTTAATAAAAGAGATGTCTATCAACTACGGAGAAGGGACGAATCCTGCTGAACTTATGCTTCGAGTTATTTGTAGTTGTCAAAATATTGAAGAATTTACAAAGGAGAGAATAGAAGATACATCTGCATTATACGGTTTCCATACAACTTTTATAGAGGCAGAGCAATCTTTATTATTTGGACATTTAACGCATCCAACCCCAAAGAGTAGACAAGGTATTTTGGAATGGAAAAGTGCAATGTATTCTCCAGAATTAAAAGGAGAATGTCAGCTTCATTATTTTAGGGCACATAAAAGTATAGTAAAGGAAAAATCATTATTATTAGATTCTACAACAGTAATTCTAAAAGAAGAGCTATGTAATGATGAGATGGTTTGTAAAGAATTTATATCGAAGTATTGTAATGAAGATGAATATTCATTACTTCCAATTCATCCGCTTCAGGCAGAATGGCTATTACACCAATCATACGTACAGGATTGGATAGAGCAAGGAGTACTTGAATATATCGGTCCTGTCGGTAAGTATTATATGGCAACATCATCACTTAGGACGTTATATCATCCCCAATCAAAATATATGCTTAAGTTTTCATTCCCAGTAAAAGTAACAAATTCAATGCGTATTAATAAATTGAAGGAACTAGAGAGTGGTCTTGAAGGAAAGGAAATGCTAAATACAGCAATTGGTGAAGTGTTAGATAAGTTTCCAGGTTTTGATTTTATTTGTGATCCAGCATTTATTACATTAAATTACGGGGCAAAAGAATCTGGATTTGAAGTAATTATACGAGAGAACCCTTTTTATGGTGAACATGCAAATGACGCTACTTTAATTGCTGGATTAGTTCAAGATACTATACCTGGGGAACGTACTCGTTTATCGAATATTATTCATCGACTAGCAGATTTAGAAGGTAGAAGCTGTGAAGAAGTAAGTTTAGATTGGTTTAGACGATATATGAATATTTCTTTAAAGCCGATGGTATGGATGTACTTACGTTATGGTGTTGCATTAGAAGCGCATCAGCAAAATAGCGTTGTTCAGCTAAAGGATGGTTATCCGGTCAAATATTATTTCCGTGATAATCAAGGGTTTTATTTCTGTAATTCAATGAAAGAGATGCTTAATAATGAGTTGGCTGGCATTGGAGAACGTACTGGAAATCTATATGACGATTATATTGTAGATGAGAGATTTCGTTACTACTTAATTTTTAATCATATGTTTGGTCTCATTAACGGTTTTGGCACAGCAGGATTAATTAAGGAGGAATTTCTTCTCTCTGAATTAAGATCTGTACTTGAATCGTTCCTTCCGTATAACCGTGAACCTTCTACCTTTTTAAGAGAATTGTTAGAAGAGGATAAGTTGGCATGTAAAGCAAATTTATTAACGAGATTTTTCGATGTCGATGAGTTAAGTAATCCTTTAGAACAGGCAATTTACGTACAGGTACAGAATCCGCTCGTTAGAGAAGTGGCTGTTCGTTCATAAATAACGTTAAAATTTCACGTAATACAAATAATGGTATTTTTTCGTAAGGCGGAGGGAGTTATGAGAGTGGACATGTATCATACGAGAATATTGAAAGCGCTTGAATCAGAAGATTACATTTCAGTACGAAGAAGAGTGTTACGTCAATTAGTAGAGTCGTTAATTTATGAGGGGATTATTACGCCAATTCGCATAGAAAATGAAGAACAAATTCTTTTTCTTATACAAGGACTTGATGAGGACAACAAAAGTGTCACGTACGAATGTTACGGAAGAGAACGAATGACATTTGGACGTATCTCTATAGATTCATTAGTAATAAGAGTTCAAGAGGGAAAACAAGAAATACACTCAGTCTCTCAATTTTTGGAAGAAGTTTTTCGGATTGTTAACGTAGAACAAACGAAATTAGATTCTTTTATTCATGAATTAGAACAAACGATATTTAAAGACACGATTGCTCAATTTGAAAGAAATAATAAAGAAGAATACACTCAAAAATCTTACGATGAGTTTGAAAGTCATTTAATAGACGGCCATCCATATCATCCTAGTTATAAAGCACGCATTGGGTTTCAATATCGTGACAATTTTCAATATGGATATGAATTTATGAGACCAATAAAAATTATATGGATTGCAGCGCATAAGAAATATGCGGCTGTAGGTTATGAAAATGAAGTAATCTATGACAATATTTTAAAAGGTGAGATAGGCGCGCATACATTAGAAACGTATATGGAACGAATTCACAGTGCGGAATGTAATCCAAAACAGTACGTGTTCATACCTGTTCATCCTTGGCAGTGGGAGAACTTCATCATTCCAAATTACGCTGACCATATACAGGATAAAAATATAATTTATTTAGGACAATCGGCGGATGATTATTGCGCGCAACAATCGATGAGGACGTTAAGAAATGTTACGAATCCAAAGAGACCATATGTAAAGTTATCGCTGAACATACTTAACACTTCAACACTCCGTACGCTGAAACCATATTCAGTTGTGAGTGCACCAGCTATATCGAATTGGTTAAGTGATGTCGTAAGTCAGGATTCTTATTTAAGGAATGAATCGCGCATTATTTTGCTAAAGGAATTTTCGAGTGTAACGTATGATACAAATAAGAAAGCCACATATGGTTCGTTAGGATGCATTTGGCGTGAAAGCGTTCATAAATATTTAAATGAGAAAGAGGATGCGGTTCCCTTTAATGGCTTATATGCAAAAGAGAAAGACGGGACACCAGTTATTGATGCATGGTTAAACAAATATGGGATAGAAAATTGGCTACGATTACTGATTCAAAAAGCGATCATACCAGTTATACATCTTGTTGTAGAGCATGGAATCGCATTAGAATCACACGGACAAAATATGATTTTAGTTCATAAAGAAGGGCTACCTGTCCGTATTGCATTAAAGGATTTCCATGAAGGACTTGAGTTTTATCGTCCATTCTTAAAAGAAATGAATAAATGTCCAGACTTTACTAAAATGCATAAAACGTATGTGAATGGAAAAATGAATGATTTCTTTGAAATGAATCGTATTGAATGTTTACAAGAGATGGTATTAGATGCACTGTTCTTATTTAATGTAGGAGAATTAGCTTTCGTACTTGCAGACGAATATGATTGGAAAGAAGAAATTTTTTGGATGATAGTTGTCGAAGAAATTGAAAATCATTTTAGAAAATATCCACACTTGAAAGATAGATTTGAAAGTATTCAGCTATACACTCCTACATTCTATGCTGAGCAATTAACGAAGCGACGATTATATATGGATGTGGAATCGCTTGTTCATGAAGTTCCAAATCCATTGTATAGAGCAAGCCAACTTATGAAACAAAAATCAGTTGTTACAGGGGGAAATTATGCTAATCGTTAATAAACAAGAGTATAGCAAAAGTGATTTTGATTTGAGATTACAAGTTTATGAGGAAATGGAACAATTTCAAGAAGCAGAAGGAAATAGATTTGCGCTTTGTCTGAAAGATCCATTCGATATTATTACGCTTGTGTTTTTCTTAAAAGAAAAGAAATCCTCAGTATTGCTTATACATGAAGATACGCCAAAAGAAACGGCTATTGAAATGGCAAAGCGTGCAAATTGTATCGGGATTTTATATGGAGAATATAGCGATTTTACGAAATTAGAAGTAGTGAAAGCTTTACTAGAAGAGCCCTCTTTATTGCAATATAGTTCTGGTACAACAGGAGAACCGAAACTGATTCGTAGAGCATGGACGGAAGTGGACACAGAAATTACTGCTTATAATGAAGCTTTAAACTGTGAAATAGATGAAGTGCCGGTCGTTATGGCTCCTGTTTCACATTCATACGGATTAATATGTGGTACGTTATCCGCAATTACGCGGGGAAGCAAACCTATCATCATTACGAATAAAAATCCTAAATTCGCATTAAATATAGTTCGCAATACAGAAAAACATATCATATATGCAGTACCACTTATGTTACATATTATGGGGAGTTTCCCGCAAAGAACGTTTCAGTTTCATAAAATTATGACATCCGGAGCGCCTTTGCCAGAAGCATTGTTTTATAAACTAAAAGAAACGACAACATATATGATGCAGCAATACGGTTGTTCTGAAGCGGGTTGTATTAGTATATGTCATGATATGAAAAGCCATTTAGATTTAGGAAATCCGCTACCTCATGCGAGTATAAGCATGGGTTCAGATGAAAATATGCCTGAAGAAATCGTAGTGAAAATGAATGATAAGAAAATTTTCACGAAAGATTTGGGATATAAATCTGAGCGTGGCCTTCATTTTATGGGACGCATGGACGATGTGATTAACGTTTCAGGATTGAAAGTCTTTCCGATAGAGGTAGAAGAAACAATACTTCGATTAGAAGGTGTTCAAGAGGCCATTGTATATCGAGGGAAACATCCTGTGATGGGCGAAATTGTTAAAGCGAAAGTAATCTCTCATATTGATCCAGTGCGAATAAGAGAATGGTGTATACAGCATTTACCAGCTTATAAAGTTCCACATGAGATTGAAAGTGTAACTGAAATTCCGAAAAATAAAACTGGAAAAGTAAGTAGAAAGTTACTAGAGATGGGAGAGGTTACAGCATGAAACGTGAAACATTAAAAAATGAAGTTTTGAAAATTATGACAGGGAAAATGGAGCTCAAAAACGTTACGCATTTAGAAGAAACGATGCGCTTAAATCAAGATTTATATATAGATTCGGTAATGATGTTACAGCTCATTGTATACATAGAAATGGATTTAAAGTTATGCGTTCCGGAGGATGAATTAGATCCAAAGGCATTTCTTACTGTAGGATCTTTGCTTGATTTTATGGAGGAGTTACAGCCGGTATAAGAAGTAAATGTGAATAATTAACCTTTAGGAAAGTGGATGAGAGTATGACTTCAATTAAAGTGCACTGTTTAGTGAGTTGTTTTTGTGAAATTATAAAAAGGCGTAGCGATATTGATTTTCGTCCATTTTATTTTGGATTATGGGACGGCGATTTTGATATAACAGAAGGCGGAATTATTTCGTATCACTCTGAAAACATTAACCATGATAATTACTTACTATGGTATGAAAAATTGTACGGTATGAAAGTGAACGAATGGTACGATCATGCAAAAGATAAAAATAGCAATGTAGAAATATTTTTAGAATTAGTAGAAAACAAGCCTGAAAATCGTTATGTCATTGTAATGGTTGATATGTCTCTATTACCAGAGAGGGAAAATAAATTTCATCAAAAACCATTTCCACATTATTTAATGATATCGAAGACAGAGAAAGAAGAAGAGTGGTTCATGCTAGATCCTGATTTTCGCTGGGAAGGGAATATGGAAAGAGAAAAAGTGCTTCACTCTGTTCAAGATAATCCATTTGGTGGAGGGTATTTCATTGATGTAGAAGAAATTCAGGAGCCAACAGAAGAAATGGTAGCGAGTTATTTCATAGAAACTTTCAAAAGAAAGGACAATGAACTGACTATGGAATTGAAAAATTTAATTATAAAAATGGCAAATGAAGAAGAAGGTTATTCGCTTTCGGGTCTTGTAGCGGCAGTGAAGCAAATACCAGTACTTGCAATTCGTAAATATAGTTATGAACATGCCTTTGCATACTTCCGTGAAACGTTGCAATATTCGGAGCAAGAGTTTGATTATTGGTGTGATCGGGTAGAGGATATTGTACAAGGATTTACAAATGTACAGTATCGAGCAATTAAAATGGCGATGACGAATAATAAAGGCATGTTATTATCAATTGTTGAAAAGTTGGATGAAATGAATGCAATTGAACTGCAAATTAAGGCTGAATTAGAGAGACAGTTTGTATCATGGAAAGAAATGAAAACAAACGAGTCTGTCTTAGCATTTTAAAAACCTAACTGAATTTAAGATAAGGGAGTTCAAACCTATGAAATATTCATTATGTACTATTTCCTTTCGTCATCAATTAATTTCATTTACTGATATTGTTCAGTTTGCATATGAAAACGGTTTTGAAGGAATTGAATTGTGGGGGACTCATGCACAAAATTTGTATATGCAAGAGTATGAAACGACAGAACGAGAATTGAATTGTTTAAAGGATAAAAGCTTGGAAATTACGATGATAAGTGATTACTTAGACATATCATTATCGGCAGATTTTGAAAAAACGATAGAGAAATGTGAACAACTTGCAATATTAGCTATTTGGTTTAAAACAAACAAAATTCGTACGTTTGCTGGACAAAAAGGTAGCGAAGATTTCTCGGAACAGGAGAGAAAAGAGTATGTGAATCGTATTCGCATGATTTGTGAAGTATTTGCTCAGCATAATATGTATGTACTTTTAGAAACACATCCAAATACGTTAACGGATACGCTGCCTTCTACTTTGGAATTATTAGGAGAAGTAGATCATCCGAATTTGAAAATAAACCTTGATTTTCTTCATATATGGGAGTCTGGTGCAGATCCAATAGACAGCTTCCATCGACTAAAGCCGTGGATACAACATTACCATTTTAAGAATATATCGTCAGCAGATTATTTGCATGTGTTTGAACCAAATAATGTATATGCAGCAGCGGGAAGTCGAATTGGTATGGTTCCATTATTTGAAGGTGTGGTAAATTATGATGAGATTATTCAGGAAGTGAGAGATACTGACCATTTTGCTTCACTCGAATGGTTTGGACATAATGCGAAAGATATATTAAAAGAAGAAATGAAAGTATTAACAAATAGAAATTTAGAAGTAGTAACTTCTTAATATAAAATGATGTAAGAGTCTCTCATTGTAGAGACTCTTTTTTTAAAAATAAAAATAACCAAAAATTACCATGTATTTAAATTAAAATTTAACACAATTTATATATAAATAAGGAGGTGATTGGTAATGGCTAGAAATCGTAACTCTAATCAATTAGCATCACATGGAGCACAAGCAGCTTTAGATCAAATGAAATATGAAATTGCACAAGAATTTGGTGTACAACTTGGCGCTGATACTTCTTCACGTGCAAACGGTTCTGTAGGCGGTGAAATTACAAAACGTCTAGTAGCGATGGCAGAACAACAACTTGGTGGCGGATATACTCGCTAATTGTAGAAGGTTATAGGAGAAAGGAAGGATTCTTCCTTTCTTTTTTTTTCAATTAATTGGTATGAATATATTGCGAACTGGATTCAAAGAATAGGAATAATACTATATTTTCCCCAATTTCTTTTGTTGTGAATGGGAAGTAGTAAAGATGTAATAGCCCTGGTGGAATGAAAAATTACGTTCCAGCAGGGCTATTATATGGTCAGAAATATACGATGAAAGGGTTCCGAAGCCAACATGTTAAAAAAAGAAAACTGTTGTTTAATTGCGCTTGCATCAGTTCCACTTGTTATGACATTAGGGAATTCAATGCTTATTCCAATTCTGCCGACTATTGAAAAGAAATTACATATTTCATCGTTTCAAGTATCCATGATTATTACAATTTACTCTATTGTAGCCATTTTACTTATACCGATTGCTGGTTATTTATCAGATAGATGGGGACGAAAGATGATAATGGTTCCGAGTTTGCTGATTGCGGCTATAGGCGGAGCGGTAACAGGTTGGGTATCATGGAAAGTTGATAATCCCTACACTTGGATACTGATTGGTAGAGCAATTCAAGGTATTGGTGCAGCTGGTGCAATGCCAGTTGTTATACCTTGTGTTGGTGATTTATATAAAGATGAAAAACAAGTTAGTACAGGTTTAGGAATCATTGAAACATCCAATACATTTGGAAAAGTGCTGAGCCCTATTTTAGGATCTGCTCTTGCTGCCATTGTATGGTTCTTACCATTTTGGGCAATTCCAGTTTTATGCATAGTATCAATTGTTTTATTACTTGTTCTAGTAAAGGCAAAGAAACAAGAAGGAGAAGTGCCACCACTTAAAGAGTTTATAAAATCTATTATCTCTACGTTTCGAGAAAAGGGAAGATGGTTAATTGCCATTTTTGTATTAGGTGCAATTATTATGCTTATTTTATTCGGAATTCTCTTTTATTTGTCGACGATACTGGAATCAAAGTATGACATACATGGTATATGGAAAGGTTGTGTACTTGCTATCCCGTTACTTGTATTGTCACTTAGTTCATATATGGCGGGTAAAAAAATTGGAGATAATCAAAATGTAATGAAGAATTGTATTTATATTGGTTTTTTAATGGCAGCTGCATCAGTCATCATTCCTTTATTTATAAAAGGGATTTATTTACTACTTCTTTGTCTCGTTATTATGGGGATAGGAATTGGTATGGCACTCCCATGTTTAGACGCCCTAATTACACAAGGAATTGAAAAGGAGCAAAGGGGGACAGTTACGTCATTTTATAGTTCCATGCGATTTATTGGTGTAGCAGCTGGACCACCTCTATACTCTTTTTTCATGAAAGGTGCTGACCATGAAGTGTTTTATGTAACAAGTATTTTCGCTGGTATCGGTGCTGTTATAGCAATGATTTGGATTAAACCAGAAAAAGATGCAAAGACGGTAAAACAGAAAACGGAACCTACTTCATAATTTGTAAGAGAATTGCATGGTGTTTTAAGGAACATGCAATTCTCTTTCGTTTATTAAGAATACATAACTTGTTTTAACATATAAAGCGCGACACCCCAAATGATGAGACCCGAAAACTTGTTTAATAATACGATTGTCTTTCCAGTTGAGTCCATTCTTTTTAGAAATTTCCCTGCTAAGGCTAAGCTTATAAACCAAATCCAAGAAACGATAATAGTTGCAAGTGTGAAAGCCCATTTTTCACTTCCTATGTATTGAATAGAATTTGTTCCGATTACACCGATTGTATCTAAAATTGCATGTGGATTTAATAACGAAACCGATGCAGCGAAAAGGATTTGCTTTTTTAATGGCATGCTGTTTTCTTGTTTTATATCGTTGGAAGGGTTACTTCTCCAAATAACAAAGCCCATATATAGGAGAAAGAAAAATCCAATTATATATAACGTGTTAGTTAGCCAAGAAAAAGTAAGGAGTACAAGGGAGACACCCTGCACCGCAATCAATATGAGTAACGTATCACATATAGAGGCAGTTAATACTACAGGGGCTGCCCTCCAAATGTTTGGTTGGCTCGCACCTTGGTTAAAGACGAAAACATTTTGGACACCTAATGGAATGATAAGACCAAATGCAAGAATGATACCATGAATAATTGCTTCACTCATCATATTACCTCCTATTTTAATTCAGTATGATAGTGTATATTGTATAAAAGAAATGAAAATTTGTATCCATCCATATGGTTGGAGAGGTTACCAACCAAAAAGAATATAAGGTGATATGATGGAAAGATCCGTTTGGAAACCAAATATGTCTCTAGCGACTCCTCTGTATAAACAAATAGAAACGTATATAAAAGAAAGAATCGTTAATGGAGAATGGACTGTTGGAACGAAATTACCTTCACAAAGAGATTTGGCACATACATTCGGTGTGAACCGGAGTACAATTGTAATGGCTTTCGATGAACTAGTGGCAAAGGGATACATTGAAGGGAATGGCAGGAAAGGAACAATTGTTGTAAATAATAATGAGAATGCTTCAACGTACGCGCCCCCGCCTAATTGGCAGTCTTATGTAGAAACGGGACTTCATTATCCGAATCTGCCTGCTATTCAAGAGATTAATCAAGCTGAATTTTATCCGCATGTAATTCGTTTAGGAACAGGTGAGCTCGCGCCAAGTCTTTTACCTGAAAAAAAGATGAAAGATATTATGAATAAGCTTTTAAAGTCGAGCATGATACTTGGGTATGAAGAACCGAAAGGGAATTTCTATTTAAGGAAGAAAATTGCGGACTATTTAAAAGGACATGGTATAGATGTAACTCCTGATTCTATATTAATTGTTTCAGGAGCAATTCAAGCGTTGCAACTTATTTCTATGGGGCTTCTTCCAAAAGGGGCATCCATCTTATTAGAAAAACCATCTTATTTATATTCTCTTAATGTTTTTCAATCAGCAGGAATGCGTTTAATTGGTATACCAATGGATGAGAACGGTTTACATTCATCATATATTACGAAATATAAGAAGCAATTTAATGCATCTATTTTATATACAATCCCGTCTTTTCATAATCCGACGAACTTTAGTATGAATGCGAAGAAACGAATAGAAGTGATGGAAATATGTAACGAAATTGGTTTGCCAATTATAGAAGACGCGGTGTACCAAGACTTATGGTTTGATGAGCCTGTTTCAAAGCCTTTAAAAGCATATGATAAAAACGGAATTGTACTACATATTGGGAGTATGTCTAAAGTTATTAGTCCAGGGTTAAGAATTGGATGGATTGTTGGATCTGAGCCAGTCATTCAAAGATTGGCAGACATAAAAATGCAAACAGATTATGGTTCAAGTTCTATATCCCAGCAAATTGTAGCGGAATGGTTTGCAGATGGATTGTATGATGAACATTTACAGTTTGTAAGAACTAAGTTGAAAAAACGTAGAGATTTTATGTTGCAAATGTTAGAGAAATATTGTCGTGATATAGCAACATGGTATGAACCGACAGGTGGTTTTTATATTTGGTTACATATGAATGTACCCGTTTCGAACCGTAGCTTATTCGACAAAGCTTTGAAAGAAAAGATTTTATTAAATCCAGGTACTTTGTATGATAGAAGTGCAAACCAATTTTTGCGTCTATCATATTCATACGCAACGTTAGAAGAAATTGAAATAGGTATCAAAAAACTTGCACAACTAATGAAAAAGTAAGAGGAGAAAATAATGAAACAATACGTAATTTGCCAAATTATCAATGGAGAAAAATATTTAGCTGCTTATGCGGAGTCGAAGCAGGATGCAATTGAAAAAGCAGAATTGTTAGGATTACGAACGGGAAATCGATACACAGTTATTACTGCGGAAGAAGCTGAAGGGTTAACGTATCCTTAAGCAACGAATAATAATGGTGCAGCAGGAAGTAAATAAGCCTAGTAATCTATGATATTACTAGGCTTATTTTTTTTGAAAGCGTTACGTGTTCTCGTATGAAAAATAATAGTATTATGAGTCAAGTTGACGGAAATACCGATTTGTTTTTCGGTCCTGATTTCCGTTTCTATAGTCATCAATATATTGTCTGAAGTTCCAAGATTGTAAAAACTTATTTGCGGCGTTATAACCAGAATTGTAAAGCCACTCTTTTTCTTCCTTTGTTAACTCAAAGTTTGTACTTGTAATGGATCCTGTTGGAATTGTAATCGTTCTTGCTTTTGATTCCTTATCTAAATGACGTAAATCATGGGCTTGCATCATCGTTTTAAAAAGTCCTTTGAACATGGAGATAGGCTCGTTATAATGGGCAGGGTCAGCTTGAATCTCATCTTTTACGAAATGAAATCCAAATGTTGGCCAGCGAGGAGAGGAAGGTGAGTCGAAAATCCAAATAGGGTAATTGCTTAAAATCCCTCCATCAACCATATAACAAGGTTGCTTCCATTTAGGGGTTCTCCATTTTACCGGTTCAAAGAAGAAGGGGATTGTACTACTCATTCTTACAGCTTTAGCAATAGAGAAGCGATAATTTAAAAATCCGTAGTTTGGTAAGTCATCAGGAAAGATAACCATTTTACCATTACTTATATCAGAAGCGATAATTTTAAGCTTATTTAAATCAGGTAAATCTGTAAATAAGTGAACTCCTTTTTTGCGAAGTAATTCTTCAATCCATTCTTCTATAAATATATTAGAGTAAATACCAAGAGTAGTCCATGCGCTTAATCCTTTTCCGATTAAGGGAATTCTGTCAATAAAGGTTCTCTTCGTAAATTTATTATAATCGATATCAGTTATAATCGTTTTTAACTCTGAACAAGAATATCCTGCTGCTAGGAGTGCAGCGATAATGGAACCAGCTGATGTTCCAGCTACACGTTCCCATTCATAGCCTTTTTCAGCTAACGCGCAAATTGCCCCTACATGTGCAATCCCGCGTACACCGCCTCCTTCAAAAACACCATCAATCTTCATCAATCATACTTCCTTTCGAATAAAAGATTTGAAAATGGCAAAGAAGCACGTATTGTACGTGCTTCTTTACAATAGTTTTTAATTTACTAGCAGCCTACAAAGCCGCCCCAACAGCTAGCTCCGATGATGATTAGAAGGATAAATAAAACGATTAATAAAGCGAAACCTCCATAACCACATCCACCACAACTACCGCCGTAACCGTAACCGCTGCAACTATATCCGTAACCCATGTGGAATTCCTCCTTAAATTAAAAATAAAAATGAACGAGGGGAAAATGTACTGGAAGAAATAATGAACTATCGTGTTTGTAGGAACAATGTATACTATGCTTTTTTTAACTTGTTCGCGTATGGAGGAAGAGCCCGTTTTTTTGGAGGCTTGTTGTTTTTACAAAGAATGGAGTATAATTTTTATGCGATGATACAAATAAGTATGTAAATATAAGGAGAATTTATGAATAAACAAATTGAAGTATTAATTGATAAATATGGGCTGACACATTTAAAAGAAGAACTCATTAATACTGTATTTCCTTGTGTAAAAGTTGTGCCAAAGCAGGAGGAAACAGTTGCGGTAGGTAGTTCGAAAATGGGAGGAGTTCCTGACTTGCCAGCTACATTTGAATACCCGATGCACAAAGGAAATCCATTACAGTTTATCGCTCAATTTAATTTAAATGATTTACAAAATGTTGGTATGGATCACAATCTTCCTAAGACAGGGATGTTATATTTTTTCAGCATTGAAAATTACTTTGAAGAAGATGTGAATCCAACTGAAGCGGGGCGTGTACTTTATTATGAAGTTCCTGTAGAGCAATTACGAAGGGCAGATGAATTGCAAACAAATTATAACCAGTGTGCAACTACTTTTGAACTGATATATAAATTGCCAGAGCTTTTCATTGAAGATGAGGCTGATTCAGACCGTTTCTTACAATTACTTGAAGAACTAATCCCAGACAACTACGATAACCATCAAATGTTTGGTGAGCCATTCTCTGTACAAGAGGAAGTATTATATGAGACAGGAGAATATATGGGGATAGACCCGCAGCAAATGACGCTTTTATTCCAAATCGATTCAGATACTAAAAATTGTAATATGATGTGGGGAGATTTAGGAATGCTTTATTTCTGTATTGGAAATGAAGACTTAAAAAATCGACGTTTTGAAAATACGTGTTGTGTATTACAAACTTGTTAATGAAAAAGGTTGTTCTTGTAAAAAGAACAACCTTTTTACAATGTTAAATATGCATAATCTCATATGACCTATACGAAAAAGTATTGTATACTCTGAAACTATACGATACTTTTTCGTATAGTAATAGAATGTAAGGAGTGACGAGATGAGAAAGACAAGTAAGTATGTGACAGCTACCCTACTTTGTTCAACTATAGTAATGGGAGGCTTACACGCGTCAACGGTATCTTATGCAGCTACGAATCCGACTGTAGCGACAACACAAACAGATGCAAAGCTATTAAATGATTTCCGAAAAGAATTAAAAAAACAGGTTGATAATCGAGAAGAAAATATTACAATCACATATAAAACGAAAGATAGAAATGCTAGAAATGTTATGGACCAATTGTATGGCGAGTTTAATAAAATTGTAGATGCAGATGAGTATGTAAAATATAATGTGGCGTCTACTAAATATTCTATTAAAGGGTTACCAGGAAACTATACGTTTACACTGCAAGTTAAGTACCGTGAATCAAAAGAGCAAACACAATATGTGAAATCTCAGGCAAAAGCAATTATTGGTTCAATTGTAAAACCAGGAATGGATGAGCATGAGAAAGTAAAAGCGATTCACGATTACGTTGTAAAACATGTATCGTATGATACGTCTTATCAAGCGTATACAGCATATGAAGCATTAGCGAATCGTTCTGCCGTTTGCCAAGGATATACGTTATTAACATATGAATTGCTACAAGAAGCGGGGATCCAAAATCATATTGTAACAGGTACAGGAAATGGACAAGCTCATGCATGGAATTTAGTAAACATTGAAAACAAATGGTACCACATTGATACGACATTCGATGATCCAGTACCAGATAAAGCTGGGCGTGTAACATATTCATATTTTAATATGTCTGACGAGCAATTAAGTAAAGATCATGAATGGGATCGTAGTAAATATCCAGCAGCAACTACAAGTTACTTTAATGAATTAACAAACAAAATAAAAGCTGGTAGTTCGAAAACTCCCGTATACGAGCAAATGTTAAAAGATACTAATTTAAAATATTTATCAGCACAATATGGGGCTGAAAATTATAATGAATTTAAGCAAAAGTTGCAGCAACAATTCGCTTCTAAGCCAGAAAAAGTAGAAGTACGATATAAGCAGTCTATGGATGGAACAATGCAAGATATAAAAAAAGTGTTAAATGAAATAAATTGGCCAAAAGGTGCCAAGCGTGTATCTTATGAAGTAGCACCATATAGTGCAATGGCAGATTATTCATTAGCGACAATTACATTTACTTATTAATTAAGAAGAGCATCTTGGAAAGGTGCTCTTTTTATTATGTATCACTCCAAAAAACAGAATTGTGTGATAAAATATAAAAAGGAAGGATGTGGGATTTGAATGAATTTGTTCGAAAGTAATATTTTTACATTGATATATACTTGTTTAGTAATCGGACTTATCGTTTTGTTTTTCCTATCATTTACTTTGTTCCTTAGAAGATTATTGCAAAGCAGCGCTGCAAAAAAACAACAAGTGATGCATATGAATCAGAAGCTAGATCGAATGATTGAATTGCTTGAAAAAGATAAGAAATAGCGATAGAAGATGTATGAAAAGGAGAAGCGGATGGCTAATTATATAAAAAAATTACGTGAAAAAGTAGGGCACGACTGTGTTCTCATAAACTTTGCGGGTGGTTGTGTGTTGAATGAACATGGAGAAGTATTACTGCAAAAAAGAGGTGATTTTAACGCTTGGGGATTTCCTGGCGGTGCAATGGAAATCGGGGAATCTGCCGCAGAAACTGCGGTTCGAGAAATAAAGGAAGAAACAGGTTATGATGTAGAAATAAATGAGCTTATCGGAGTGTATACAAAATATTTTCAAACATATCCAAATGGAGACAGAGCCCAGTCCATTTTAATATTCTTTTCATTCTCAATTATCGGAGGAGAGAAAAAAGTAGACGGTGATGAAACGTTGGATTTGAAGTTTTTCCCGCTAAACAAAATGCCACCATTGTTTAATCAACAACATGAGGATTGTTTGCAGGACTTACTAGAGAAAAGAGTAGGGATGTATCGTTAATATAAAAAAAGAAGCTAATGGGATTAGCTTCTTTTTTTATATTGTATTTATTTCCACCAATCATCAAACATTGATGCTGGAACTTGTCTCTTATGTTCACTTACTTTGTAACGCTTCTCAATCTTCTCAGCAACATCAGCTGGAACTGCTTTACCTTCTAAATAGTCATCTAATTGATCATACGTAATACCTAACTCTGTTTCATCAGCTTGACCTGGTTTTTCATCTAATAAATCAGCTGTTGGCATTTTTAAGTAAAGTCGCTCGTCCGCACCTAATTCTTGTAATAGAGCGCGTCCTTGACGTTTTGTTAATCCAGTTAATGGTAATAGGTCTGCACCACCATCTCCGAATTTTGTGAAGAAGCCCGTTACAGCCTCTGCAGCGTGATCTGTTCCAATCACAAGTAATCCTTGTTGACCGCCGATTGCGTACTGCGTAACCATACGAATACGTGCTTTCACGTTACCTTTATTGAAATCAGTTAATGATTCACCCAATAAGTTTTCGTATTGATTTGAGAAAGCATCAACTGTTGAAGCGATATCAAATGCAACAGATTGATCCGCTTGAATAAATTGTAATGCTAATTGCGCATCATCTTCATCTTTTTGCACTTTATAAGGTAGGCGCACAGCGATAAACGTTGCGTTACCACCTTCATTACGAATTTCCTCCACTGCAAGTTGAGCTAAACGTCCAGCTAATGTAGAGTCTTGTCCGCCACTAATTCCAAGTACAAATCCTTTCGCACCCGTTTTTTTTACATAATCTTTTAAGAAATCAACACGTTTACGGATTTCTGCTTTCGGATCAATTACAGGCTGAACATGTAATGCTGTCATAATCTGTTCTTGTAATGTCATTATGTTTCCTCCTATTCGTATTAAAGCGGTAAATAAGTTTATATGTATATTGGTACATACTTCTATCCTTTATTATTTCGCAAAACTAACGAATATACAATAGGATGCGTGTATGAATATGAATGTAGTCATTATAATGAAACTGCTTCGTTTAAGCAATTTTTTTGAAATCTTTCAATAATGTAAGGTTTTTGTCATTTGAATCGATGGAAGGTATTTCCGTACTTTACTAATATAAGAACATAGTTAGTAGAAGGGCGGAGAAGGAATATGAACATTAGAGAACTTGCTTATCGGAATGTAACGAGAAATAGACGAACATATTCAGCATATTTTTTAAGTAGTGCATTTGCCATTATGGCCTTTTTTGTGTATTCATTTTTTGCGTTTCATCCCGCATTAAGTGCTGGAGAATTGGGACAGTACGTATTCGTAAGTATGTCTTTTGCACAGTCCATTATTTACTTATTTACATTTTTCTTTATTTTATATTCGATGGGAATGTTTTTAAAAACGAGAAAGCGTGAATTAGGAATTTTAATGATGTTAGGTATGACGAAATATCAATTAAAGCGTCTTATCTTCTTTGAAAATATTATGATTGGGATAGGGGCAATTATTTTTGGAATACTTGCAGGAATGCTATTTTCCGGAATGTTAATATTTGTAGCTCCGATGATATTAAAATTAGATATTTCCTTAGCTTATTACATACCAATGAAAGCCATTGTTGTAACGAGTATTATGTTTTTCGTATTATTTATGATCATTTCATTGTTTAGTGCAGGAATGATTCGGAAAAATAAAATTATGAAATTGTTTAGAGGATCAGCAGAAGCGAAGCCGGAACCGAAAGCTTCCATTATTTCTTCTATATTAGCAGTCATATTGCTTAGTGCGGGATATGCAGGAGCGCTTCTGTCACACGGCGCAATGGTATTTGTCATGATGATTCCTGTTACAACGGTAGTCATTATTGGTACGTATTTGCTGTACAAGCAGTTGAGTGTCTTTATTATTAGACTATGTAAAAAAAGTAAACGTTTCTATTGGACACAGACAAATATTGTTACGTTATCAGATTTAGCTTACCGTATGAGAGACAACGCCAGAATGTTCTTTATTGTAACTATTATTTCAACTGTAGCATTTTCAGCAATAGGTACATTAGTTGGTTTCGCATCAATGACGAAAGAAATTATGGAAAGACCAATTGCGTTTCATTACCACTCCAAGCAAGGAAATAGTAATGAATCACAGCATTTGAAGATGATTGATGAAGGATTAAAGAAGCATAGTATAACAGCGTCTAAAGCTACTATTTCAACGAAAAGGGCAGAGGAGCAGTCTTTAAGAAGTGCTATTTTCATAAAAGAATCAGATTATAAGGAGTATGCGAAGTTAACAGGAGAACCATTTCAAACTGTAGCAAATAAAGAAGCTTTATTTTTATCAGTCGATATACCAGGCCCACCGATGAAAGAAAGAAAAGAAATTACTTTACCACATTTGAATGAATCTTTAAAAGTGAAAAAAGTTAATACTTCTTCATTAAGTAAAATACTAAGAGGTAACGTTTATGTAATCTCTAAAAATCAATATGATGCATTACAAGATGGATTTAAAGAGGAAAAAGATTATGTGTACAAAACAGAGGGAACGAAAGATGAAATTGAAGTTGGTAAAGAACTTACGCATCAGATAAAGACTTATGAAGAACATGCAACATTTAGTGCAGAAGAGTACGAACAAAACCAAAGTTTACAAATAGCAGGACCAATTTTATTTGTAGGTTTCTTTATTGGTATAGTATTTTTCGTATGTGCAGGAAGCTTCCTTTACTTCCGTTTGTTTTCTGATTTAGAGGATGATACTCGTTTGTTTGAAATGATTAGAAAAGTAGGTTTAACGAGCGGAGAATTATCGAAAGTAGTTACAATTCGATTAGCACTATTATTCTTCGTTCCAATAGGTGTTGCAACATTACACGGGGCAGTAGCGTTAACTGCACTGGGACAGATGTTTGAGTACTCATTATTTAAAGAAAATGCGATTGTATTAAGTGTTTTCGTAGGAATTCAAGTTGTATATTTCTTATTGATACGATCTCGTTATTTAAAACAATTGAAAGAGAGATTACGTATTCGTTAAATGTGTATTTTTAACTTGAGTACAAAATTTTCTAAAAAGATACAAGTATTACCAAAAAGTGATAAAATGGAAAGAGCGAGGTGGAAAAATTAATAGAAAGTAAGGGGGGAGTAATATGAAAGCAACAGGAATTATTCGAAAAGTAGACGAATTAGGACGAATTGTTATTCCTAAAGAGTTACGAGAAGTATTAGGAATACAAATCAAATCACCACTTGAAATTTTCGTAGAAGAAGATAAAGTCATTTTACAAAAATATCAACCTTACAATGCTTGTCAAATAACGGGTGATGTTTCAAATCAAAACATATCATTAGCAAATGGAAACATTACTGTTAGTATAGATGGAGCGAAATATTTAATAAAAGAAATAGAGAAGTTTTTAAATAAGAGTGAGGCTTAGTCTTAATTTATTTTATTTTTAAAATTTCATATCATTCTTTAAAAACTATGAAAGGACCATTAAATTGGTCCTTTTATTTTTGTTATTGGTTGTACCAATTGGATTTTTGGTGAATAAAAATTATGAGATTAATAAAAGAGTAGTATAAAATTAGTAAGCTATATTGAGAAATATTTTTAAGGAAGGAAAACGAAACGAATAAAACGAATGTTACATTTAAACCTTTTCAAAAGTGGTCTGAAATGAAAATAATATATTTTCAGGAGGGATTACGATGAATAGTAGTACAGCGAATAAACAAAAAGGTATACAATTGATTCCTTTTACAGTAAATAAGGTGGTTGAACAAGTAAATGAAATTCCACCAGGTGTACAACTCATTCATGCTCCACAAGTATGGGAGAAGAGTGGGAAAGGAAAAGATATTGTTGTTGCCGTATTAGATACAGGTTGTGATGTGAATCATATAGATTTAAAGGATCGCATTATCGGTGGAAGAAATTTCACGGAAGATTACGAAGGGGATCCAAATATTTATCTTGATAATAACGGACACGGTACTCATGTAGCGGGGACAATTGCAGCGACTGAAAATGGTGTTGGTGTTTTAGGAGTCGCACCACTTGCTAAAATGTTAGTGTTAAAGGTTTTAGCGGGAGATGGTTCTGGAAGTTATGAGCAAATTATTGAGGCGATTCATTATGCTGTAAATTGGAGAGGACCTAATAAAGAAAGAGTTAGGGTCATTTCAATGTCACTTGGTGGCCCGCAAGACGTTCTAGAATTACATGAAGCAATTCAAAATGCGGTAAGACAAGATGTTCTCGTCGTATGTGCTGCTGGGAATAATGGAGATTGTAATGATAACACGGAGGAACTGGACTTCCCAGGTGCGTACTCAGAAGTAATTGAAGTCGGTGCTGTCAATTTAGAACGGAAAATCGCATGTTTTAGTAATTCGAATCAAGAAATTGATTTAGTGGCGCCAGGTGATGAAATATTATCTACGTATCCGGAAGGAAAATATGCGGTATTAAGTGGTACTTCTATGGCAACACCGCATGTTGCTGGAGCGCTGGCATTGCTCATTAAGCAGTGTGAGAGAGAATATGGTAGAAAGTTATCAGAGCCAGAAATATATGCACAACTTATTAAAAGAACTGTACCTTTAGGGTATGAACGTACATCTGAAGGTAATGGATTAATAGATTTATTAAAAGAATAGCAAATACTAAAAAAAACATCTCCTATTCATAGGAGATGTTTTTTGGTATGGTTTTGTTGCATGTACTGGGGAATCTAGTATTTAATTTTTTTTTACGAAATGTATATTAGGCTGGTGGTTATGCCGTACGTCTGTCCATAAAATTATAAAAGGTGCATGGAACTGGCATCGCAACAACATAAACCGCTATAAGGCTAGAGGAGGTATACACTGATGATATATCAAGCTATTCAGCAGTTAATTGATCGTGCAATTGAAATTCAATTGATTGAACAAGAAGATGCAATATATGCAAGGAATAAAATCCTTTCCTTACTTCGTTTAGATGATTTTGTAGTGGAAGCGTCAGCGCCCGCAAAGAAAGCAATTTCGGAGTTATTGGAAGAGTTAATTGAATATGCTTGCATGCATAAAGTCATTGAGGGAGTACTGGACGAGAAGGAGATTTTAGCAAGTGCAATTATGGATGTTTTTATGTCCAAACCGTCAGTTATCAATACATTATTTTCTGAAAAATACGAACGAAGTCCGAAGGCTGCGACAGATTATTTCTATGAATTAAGTAAAAACAGCGACTATATCCAAATGAAGCAAATTGCCAAAAATATAAATTATAAAGTAAATACGGAATATGGTGCCATTGATATAACGATTAACTTATCAAAACCGGAAAAAGACCCGAAACAAATTGCTAGAGAAAGAGTGTTGGAAAGTACAAATTATCCAAAATGTTTACTCTGTATAGAGAATGAAGGATATAGGGGCAGAATTGGACACCCTGCACGCTCGAATCATCGTATAATTCGTATGAATCTTACAGATGAAAGCTGGTTTCTACAGTATTCTCCGTATATATACTTCAATGAACACTGTATTGTATTGTCTTCAGAACACCGTGATATGAAAATTGACCGTCAAACATTTTTACGTTTGTTAAAATTTGTAGAAAAATTCCCGCATTATTTCCTTGGCTCTAATGCTGATTTGCCTATTGTAGGAGGATCTATTCTAACACATGACCATTATCAAGGTGGAAACTATGAATTTGCTATGGCAAATGCATCAAACGACCTAATTTTTGAACTAACTAACTTTCGAGAAATGCAATGTTCTATTATTAAATGGCCTATGTCAGTTATTCGCTTAAGAAGTAAAGACATAGAACAAATAGTAAATGCAGGGGAGTACATATTAGAGAGGTGGAAGGGATATAGTGATCCATCTGTTAATATATTTGCATTTACGAATGATGTTCCACATAATACGATAACTCCGATTGCTCGTTACCGGAATAGTATGTACGAATTGGATCTTGTTTTGCGGAATAATCGTATAAGTGAAGAACATCCGCTAGGTATTTTCCACCCTCATGCGGAAATACAACATATTAAAAAGGAAAATATCGGACTGATTGAAGTAATGGGGTTAGCTGTACTTCCGGCGCGTTTAAAAACAGAACTTCAGGAAGTGGAAAAATTCTTACTTAACATTCCAAGTGATATTCCAACGCCTCATATACGATGGGCAGAACAATTAAAAATCAAATATGACAATCGGATACATGAACACAATGTACAGGAGATTATAAGAGAAGAAGTGGGACGGAAATTTATACAGGCGCTTGAAGATGCTGGTGTTTTTAAACGAGATGACGAAGGGATATCGGCATTTAAACGTTTTATTCAGACCTTAAATTAGGAATGGACTTAGTAGTTATAGTAATTACAAAATGACCTAATTATATGATAAGGGAGGTAATAATATGGAGGAGTGTGAGCATAAGCAACTACAGGAATTGAAACAGGTAGGTGGCCCTATATTAATGGTGTGTATAAAATGTAATCAAATTATTAAAGTAAAAAAGAATTAAACGCATGTATTCCTAGTGTGTGATGAACAAAGTCCTCATTGATTAAAGTTTTACTGTATGAAAAGAATAGAAAAACTAAAAAAACATCCCATATTCATGTGGGATGTTTTTTTAGTATGGTTCTGTCGCATGTATTACGACATCTAATAAACCGGGGAATCTAGCATTTAAGTCATCTTCACGAATTGAAATGAAACGTTGTGTGCCTTCAAGGCGTGTATACATAACACCGGATTCACGTAAAACCTTGAAATGGTGAGATAAAGTTGATTTCGCAATTGGAATGTTTAACGCACCACAAGATTGTTCATTTTTCTCTAGTAGCATAGTTACAATTTGTAAACGAATTTGATCGCTAAGTGCGTATAAGACAGAAGAGAATTGAATTTCTTCTCGATTTGGATGATAGAGAGTACGCATTTTTTCACCTGCTTGTATAAGTTCATATATTTGCACTATAACATACAAAGTGCTATATTTCTATTGTTCGAATATATTCGAACAATAGAAATATAGGGGGAGAAAAAATGAAGTATATAAAATTGCAAAAGGCAGGACTTAATATTTCAAAGTTGGGGCTAGGAACAAACGCTGTAGGGGGACATAATTTATATGCTGATGTGAATGAGGGAGAAGGAAAACAATTAATTGAAGAAGCTATTCAGCAAGGGATTACATTTTTTGATACAGCAGATTCATACGGATTCGGTAGATCAGAGGAATTGGTAGGGGAAGTATTGAAAGGAAAACGCCACGAAGTTGTACTTGCTACAAAAGGTGGAATACAGCCGTTATTAAATGGAGAAGTTTATATTAATAATGAACCAAGCTATTTAAGAAATGCTGTGGAAAATAGCTTAAGAAGATTACAGACTGATTATATTGATTTATATTATTTACATTTTACAAATCCTGAAACAAGTTACATAGATTCAATTGGAGAGCTTAATCGCCTAAAAGAAGAAGGGAAAATTCGTTCAATTGGAATATCTAACGTTAATGTAGAGCGATTAAAAGAAGCGAATCAGCACGGACATATAGATGTTGTACAATCACCATATAATATGTTAGATCGTAATGCTGGGGAAGAACTTTTGCCGTATTGTATAGAAACAAGTATTTCATTTATTCCGTATGGGCCTCTTGCCTTTGGGATACTAGGTGGAAAATATACAGAAGATTTTAAATTGAACGAAGGGGATTGGCGTCAAAGTGTAAATCTCTTTGAAGAAAATACATACAAAAGTAACTTTAAGAAAGTAGAAATGTTAAAAGGCTTAGCTAAAGAAATGAATCTTGAAGTATCGCATTTAGCTTTAGCGTGGCTTCTAAACAAAAAAGGAATTGATACTGTTATTCCTGGTGGGAAACGAGCGGAGCAAATAAGAGAAAGTGTAAGAGCGGTGGAAGTTTCATTGAATGAAAAGGTTATGAAAGAGATTGAATCTATTTTAGAAGCTTAGTTAAAAAGAGGGGTAGTTCCCTCTTTTTATATAAAAGGAGAAGATTTAAATGAAAAGAGTACTAGCTGTATTCTTTACGATAATGTTTATGATTGGTACAGATACTTTCTTAATTTCACCACTTTTACCGACATTACAACAGGTATATCATGTTTCAACTGAGTTGTCAGGGTGGATGGTAAGTTCATATGCTTTAGGATACGCTGGATTTGCACTTATTGCTGGTCCTATATCAGATGGCTTAAACAGAAAAAAAGTGATGGTAATAGGAATGAGTTTTTTTGCGTTAAGTACGTTTTTATGTGGAATGGCACCGGGTTTTCTATGGATGCTAGCATTTAGATTTTTAGCAGGTGTAAGTGCAGCCTTTGTATCTCCACAAGTGTGGGCATCTATTCCGCTCCTTATAGAGAAGGAGCAAATTGTAAAGGCGATTGGGATTGCAACAGCAGGGTTATCAATCTCTCAAATTTTAGGTCTACCAGTAGGGTCGTATTTAGCAATGATACACTATACTACACCATTCTTCGTCATTGGTATATTATCAGCACTACTTGTCATTCTTATTTATGTAGTATTACCAGAAATACAACCGGTTCATATAGGTGGAAATAAAACAAATATCTTAAAACGCTATAAACAATTACTTACAGATTCAAAGGTTTCACTTTCTTATTTTGCATATTTTGTTTTTCAAACTGGTAATTTTGCTGCATTTTCATTCTTTGGCGTATGGCTTTCCATTCAATTTGGCTTACAAATTCATGAAATAGGAACAGCTATGCTCATATTAGGATTAGGGAATTTAACTGGGAATATTTTTGGTCCTAGAATCGTAAATAAAATTGGTTATAACCTTTCTTTCTATGGCGGCATTCTATTTACAGCAGTGCTATATGTATTACTTCCTCATGTAAAGAACATTATATTTGTGGAGTTATTATTCTTTGTTTTATTTTTTGTGACAGGAATTTTGTTTGTATTGATGATGAGGCACTTACAAAACATGTCCAGTGTAGCAAGAGGAACAGGAGCAGCTCTTGCTAATGCTTCGATGTATATTGGTCAAATGATAGGAGCGGCAATAGCAGGACTGCTATTTGCTGCATCTCACAATTTTATATTTGTAGGTAGTTTTACTGCTTTCCTATATGTAGTTGCTTTATTATTGTTTAGAAAAAGTGAAAAACTTACTGAAAATCATGAAACAGGAATTGCGTCATAAAGCCTGTTCAAATAAAAAATAGCTGTATTTCTTCGGTTGAGGTGACATCAAATAAAACGAGTACAAGAAGTGCAGTTAGTGTAGCAATGAAAATGTCAGTTGAAAACCAAATATGAAATATATTAAATCAATATTAGAAGAGTAATAATACACGAAGTAGTTTTTAAGTGCAGAAGCTACAGAAAGTAGAGAAATAGTGTATAGGCATTGTAACAAAGTTATGGAGAATCCAAAAATAAAAATCCCTACAAAGATAGGGATTTATATATCGGCATATAGTTCCTTGGAAAAGGATATATGTAGTTTAACATATAGGACTACTTATATTTGTGAAATAGATGTGAAAGTAATGTGAAAAATGCTGAAAGAAAAAACTATTTTAATAGAGGATAATTTAGATTAGGATATGGATTTTACATAAATGCTGTGTTATATTTCTACTTATCTGTTAATAATTGCATGTTTTAATTTTATTGGGGATAAAAGGGAGAGGTTTAAATGCAATGGTATTTGAAAGCTCTAAAGAATTATGGGAATTTTAGTGGTAGAGCTACGCGAAAAGAGTACTGGACTTTTAGTTTATCGAATATCGTAATTTTTTGGTTACTGTTATTTTTATCATCATTTTCAGAGGTGTTAGTTGCTATTATTGCGTTGCTATTTATGTTAGTAATGATTATACCAAGTTTTTCGGTTGGTGCACGACGATTGCATGATATTGGGAAAACAGGATGGTGGCAACTATTAAATTTCGTACCGTTTGGTAGCGTTGTTTTACTTGTATTTTTTATCATTGAAAGTGAAGAAAGTGACAATCAATACGGACCAAATCCGCATTCAGATTTAAAAGAAGCGATTTAATAAACCTATTATTAAAATGGTTTGCACGGGCTAATATTATTAAGTGGATCTCTAGGCCTATATGACTTTTGAAACTGTAAAAATGGGAAGAATAAAGGCAGAGAGAATATAGCATGGCAAGAAGAAAAAATTCTAAATAAAAAGCACTGTTTTAGCTAATGTAACTAAAACAGTGCTTTTCTCTTTGATTGAACTGTTGCTGCATTTTCATCATGTATGCCTGCATCTTTAATAATTCGTTGTTTTGCTTTATTTAATAGATGGTCTACTGCTTCACCAAAATAATTAGCTTCGCTTTTTGTGCGGGCTTCTCGTAAACATTTATAGTTTTCTAGCAGTTCCTCTTTTTCAGTGTTTGTTAAGAAATCTTCTATTTTCTTTTTTGTCATACGAAACACCCTTTCTTCTGACAAACGACGCAATAGAAAATATTTATTGTTTATTATAGCAATAATTTTTAAAGAAAGTATAGACTAACGTCGTAATAATTTGTCAATTTCTTGAATCTTCTCATCAGCTTTCCCAATTTGTGAATTTTTAGCCTGCTCACCACCAAGCGCTTGGTGCAGTAAGAAAGTCTGACCGGAAATAGCAGTCACAATGGATACTTTTATAATTTCTTTTATTAAGGTGACATCGAATAAAACGAGTCCAAGAAGTGCAGCTAAGCTACCAGTGAAAATATCAGTCAAAAACCCAAAGTGGAAAAAAGTTTTCAAACGGCGTGGAAGCAATAACTTGCCTTGGTTATTGATAAGATGGGAAACGAAACCGGTAATGCCACCAACGAGAACAGCAGTTAGCCATTGATACATTTCCATCGAATCCACTCCTTTTAGTGAATAAGATTCGATTCTTTTATATTGATTCCTTTTAATATTTCATAGAAGCATATTGAGAAAGTTTGTTTGGGTTTATTACGTATTCAATTTAATTATAACAGAAAAATCTGATATATTTCAGTCTATTATATGAAGCGGTTATTCCTTAATATGAATGTAGAAAGAGGTGCGTGATATGAATATAGATTATCGAATAAGAAGTGTAGATGGTTATACAAAAAATATAGGGGAATTAGTAAGCATGCTGGAGCATACGAGGGCTGTAACATTACAGGAAATAAACGATCTATCTGTTGAGCAATTAGATTTCATTATGACGAGTGGAGGGAATTCCATCGGAGCGTTACTAAAGCATATAGCAGCTATAGAAAAAGCCCATCAACTTATTTCATTTCAAGAGCGCGACTTTACAAAAGAAGAATTAGAAATATGGGAAGACGGACTGTATTTAGGGGAAGCGGGGAGAACAATCCGTGGTAATGAAATACAGTATTATGTACAACTTCTACAAAGTGTTC
Source organism: Bacillus wiedmannii (assembly GCF_001583695.1). GTDB lineage: Bacteria > Bacillota > Bacilli > Bacillales > Bacillaceae_G > Bacillus_A > Bacillus_A wiedmannii. Next base: position 121,798 of record NZ_LOBC01000007.1, read on the forward strand.
GAGAAGAATCTCTGAAGTATTTGAGTGAACAAGATGATGAATGGCTTATGTCAGAAAGAAAGTGGCCTAACGGTGTAGTGCATTACCAACACTATCTGTGGTTTCATGTGCTAGAAGATGAGGTTAGTCACCGTGGACAAATTAGAATGATGAAAAATAAAATATTTGAAAATTGCGTTAAATAAGGTAGCTTTTTAAATAAATATTCCATATAATGAGAGTAATTAAAATGAGAACGGAGTGATGTTTTATGGCGAAAATAACGTATATGAATCATAAACCAAATACAAAGGTGGATGGAAAGGGCGAGACTGTATAAGTGAGCGCACGATCCTTCCGCTTAGCTTAAACTAGGGAGGATATCAATTTGAATCAAAATATTTTAGAATCATTCGGCTGGGATTCTTTTTTTGAAGAACAAGCTGTAGAGAACTTTGAAGTAGGGCGTATTTTACTAGAGCATAAACATATATATCGAATTATTTGTAATGATGGTGAATATATGGCAGAGCTGTCTGGAAAGTTTCGGCATGAAGCAGTAACGAAGGGAGATTATCCAGCGGTTGGTGATTGGGTGTATATAAAGAAAATAGAGAATGAAAAGAAAGCAATTATTCATCGTATTTTTCAAAGAAGAAGCTCTTTTTCTAGACAAGAGGCTGGTAATCGAACGGAAGAACAAGTAATAGCAGCAAATGTAGATTATCTATTTTTAGTAAATGCGCTTAACCATGATTTTAACGTAAGAAGAATAGAACGTTATTTACTATTAGCGTATGAAAGTGGTGCAATGCCTGTTATTGTTTTAACAAAGAGTAGCTTATGTGAAGACGTGGAACAGAAAATTGTTGAAACGGAAGCTGTGGCAATTGGTGTTCCGATCTTCGTCGTTGATAGTTTAAAGCATACTGGTATTGAATCGTTGCAGCAATTTGTTTCTTCAGGAAAAACAATTGCTTTAGTCGGGTCATCGGGGGTTGGAAAATCCACTTTGTTAAATGCACTCATAGGACTTGAAGTAGCAAAAACGGGAGATATTCGTGAGGAAGATAGTAAAGGAAGGCATACGACAACTCATCGTGAATTGTTCCGATTACCGAGTGGTGGTTTAGTTATTGATACTCCGGGTATGAGGGAGCTACAGCTTTGGGAAGGAAGCGATGCAATTCAAACAACATTTTCTGATATTGAAGAATTAGCAAAAACGTGCCGTTTTAGGGATTGTAAACATGAAAATGAGCCAGGGTGCGCAGTGCATAATGCAATTGATAACGGAATTATTACGATAAATCGTTTGCAAAGCTATAAAAAATTACAAAGAGAACTGGCGTATTTTATGAGAAAACAAGATGCTATTCTTGCGAGAGCAGAGCGTGATAAGTGGAAAAAGATTTCTAAACAGCATAAAAAAATATGAAAAGCCAAAGGGTGGTTCCCTTTGGCTTTTTTTGCATTTGTAAATTTTATAATAATATTATTCAAATATATAGACAAAGGGAATTTAATTGTTTAAACTTTACAAGGTATTCATCGTAATAGATTATGAAAATAATAATTTAGGGATGGGGAATGTTTACAACTCGCTAGATTTAACTATTGAAATTGAAAAGCAGGAGGTTTGTAATGGGTAGACTATTAAATTGGTTTCGTGATATGAAAGTAGCAAAAAAACTGCTAATTTCGTTTTTTGTCATTTTAATTGCGGCTGTCTCTATTATTGGAGGCATGTCTTATCAAACAGCTAAAAAGAATTTTGAATCACAAATTACGAGCAGTGCTCACGACAATATAAAAATATTAGATAATTTAATCAATCAAATGATTGAGGCGAAATTTAACGATGTAAATAATTTTGCACGAGTGATTCAAGGTAATATGTATCAAGGGGATAATCAAGATGAATTAAGAAAAATGTTATCTCAATATATTAATTTGAATAAAGATGTTGAACAAGTATACGTTGGTGGGAATGATAAGAAATTTGTGCAAGAACCAAATATACAAATGGCAGCAGACTATGATCCAACAGAACGTTCTTGGTATAAAGATGCAGTGGCAAAACAAGGGGGTATTGTCGTTACTGAGCCGTATAAGGCGCAAGGAAATGGACATATTGTCGTAACAATTGCAAAACAAGCAGAAGATAAAAACGGTGTTGTAGCAATAGATTTAAGTTTAGATAATTTATTAAAAACAACAAAGTTAATCAATATCGGTAAAAAGGGATATGCTTTCATTTTAGATGGAAAACAAAAAATAATTGCACATCCTCAAGAAAAATCTGGGGAAAAAGCAGCTGATTCTTGGGCGAAGAAAATTTATGAGGATAACCATGGTGCTTTTTCATATATGTATGATGGCAGCGAAAAACAAATGGTATTTGCTACAAATGTAAAAACAGGTTGGAAAATCGGTGGAACGATGTACTCAAATGAAATAATTGAAGCTGCGCAGCCTGTATTTTATAATATGTTAATTGTTATGTTCATTTCATTAGTTATAGGCGGAGCACTTATTTATTTTGTGACACTTTCTATAACGAAGCCATTAAAAAGATTAGTTGCCACTTCTAAAGAAATAAGTGAGGGAGATTTAATGCAAACAATCGAGATTCATTCTAATGATGAAATTGGCCAACTTGCAAAAGGATTCAATGAGATGACAGATGCATTGCGAACGTTAATTGGAAGAATTAATACTTCGGCTGGACATGTTGCAGCAGCATCAGAAGAGCTAACGGCAAGTGTAAGACAAGCGAGTGAAGCGACTGAGCAAATTACAATGGCAATGGATGAAATATCGAGCGGGGCAACAACGCAAACAACGAGCGTAGAAAATGGTGCAATGTTATTATTTGATGTAACAGAAGGAATTCAGCATGTAGCAAATAGTTCATCATCAATTAGTACCGCTTCTGCTCATACTCGTGAAAAAGCAGAAGATGGCGGGAAACTAGTCGGAAAAACAGTAAATCAAATGCAGTCTATTGCAGAATCTGTTTCACAATCAGATGAAGTTATACAGTTGCTAAATAATAAATCAAAACAAATTGGTGACATACTAGAAGTCATTCAAAATATTGCAGATCAAACGAATCTTCTAGCTTTGAATGCGGCAATTGAAGCTGCAAGAGCAGGAGAGCACGGAAGAGGATTTGCAATTGTTGCAGATGAAGTACGTAAATTGGCGGAGAAGTCTAGTGTATCTTCTAGTGAAATTAGTAAATTAATATGTGAAATACAAGATGACATGAGTAAGACGGTAAAATCTATGGGGCATGTAAATGAAGAAGTTCAATCTGGACTTGTTATTGCGAATGAAACGAAGCAAAACTTTACTGAGATTTTACTATCTACAAATGAAATTGCAGATCAAATTAAAACGATGGTTGAAACGGCTAATGGGATGTCAAGAGGTGCAAATGAAGTGTCTATTTCAGTAGGTCAAATTGCAATGACAGCACAGAACAATGCGACGAGTACTCAAAACGTTGCAGCATCAGCAGAAGAACAACTAGCGTCCATTGAGGAGATTAGTTCGGCGGCTGGTACATTATCTCAAATGGCTGAAGAGTTACAAGGGTTAATTGAAAGATTTAAAGTGTAACAGAGGACAGACTACTCCAAAATAGCATTATGCGATTTTGGAGTAGTCTGTTTTTATTATGTAACATGAAATGGGATAGAGAGTATTTTTATGATGTTTAAAGGTATATCATGTATAATATTTGTCGAAAAATAGAGGTATTTGTTTGCTTTGTGTATAATTATAATCGTATAAAATGCAAATAAAGGAGATTACTATGGGAGTTTATTGGGGTACCAAAAGACATTCTTGGCTTAGTTATGTCTCATTTTGGTTAAGTATTTCATTTTTTATTGTCTTTTTAATTGAAGTGTTTATTTTAAAAACACTTTCGAATAGTTCGGTGCAAATTGTTAAATATTTTTATTTTATACTTGTACCAGTAAACATCTTTCTTAGTTTAAAGTTACTCTTTAAGAAGAATGAAAAGAAAGCATTACCTATTTTTAGTTTCATTGTATCATTATTATTTACAATTTTAATACTAGTATTAGCGTTAGTAGCTACGGGGAAATTCTTTTAAGGGGAGTGATAAAAGTCACTCTTCTTTTTTGTTATTGTAAGGAAATACTAAGCGGAGGATGGACAAAGAGTGCATTTACTTATGTTTGATATGATTGGAAAGCGTTAGAAGCATATTAAGAAATATAATGAGAGACAATTCATATAATAATGAAGAGAATCAGGTGTTTTACATGCAATTATGAAGCAAATGAATACGGTAAAAATGACGATATATGGTACAATACATATGGATAGTGATAGAGATAAAGGGTATATAAAATACTCATCGTTTTTTAGTAAGAGAGGGGTTATCTTATGCTATACGAGGATTTGATGACATTATTTCAAGCAGCTCCGAAAGAAGAAGGTAGAGGCGGCTGGAAATATATAATCCAGGAACGAAATGATAAATATGAAATTGTTGATGAACTGTTGAAAAATCAAATGAGTGTTGAATTGTATTTTAATGAATATGATGAGGTGAAAATCACTTTATATAAAGATGGAATGCCTATTTCTACTATGCAAAGAATTGCGATTTCAAAAGTTGAATTAGACGAAGAGGAAGAAGGAATTCAATTCGTTTTAGAGCGTATGCCTAGTCGGATGATTCGGTTGCAATTAAAGCCATATTTAGCACTCGAAATGGGGCCGTACTGGGAAGTATGCGATGATTGTGAATGAACATAAAAGAAGCATCCGATAACATGGATGCTTCTTTTATGTTTTTTGAAGTTGTTTAAAAGCAATAATTGGCAGTAAAATGATGCTGACCCATCCAATTATAGGATATAGAATGTGGAGTAATTCACTGTAACCAATGTAACTAAAGCAATAACTAATTAGTAAAATGAAGAAAATAATATTGTTACTTTTCCATCCGGTGATGGATTGCATTTGTTTTGTCATTCCGAACACATTACCAACTAAAGTTGTGAACACTTCACCGAAAATGATAAGAACAAAGAAAAAGTGAAAAGTTGCATTGAATTTTCTTATGACTTCAGCCATTGGGATATTATATTGATAAAATTGATCGACTGATAAAATAGCTAAATGGCTACATAATAAAATTAAAGAAAGTCCTGCACCGCCTAAAATACCGCCCCATAAAATGGCCTTTCGATCCTTTACTTCACTGGCTAACGGGACGAGAACGCTTTGGGCGAGAGAAAGATTTAAGGCGACATATGTAATAGGACTAGTAATCCACTTCATATTCCAGCTTTCTGCAGGAATAGTGTCACTAATAGGAGTTGTACCGTGAAAAAAAGTTGTAATAGCAAGTCCGATAATAAAAATCATCATAATAGGTACGACAAGTGTATTAACTTCAAAAACCCCTTGTAATCCGCGACTACCTATAATCAGACAGGCGATCAATATAATGAAAATACCAAGTTGTCTTGGTAAACGAAGTTGCTCTTCAAATACCGCCCCAGCTCCTGATAACATAACGCTCGTTACACCAAATAATACGAGTAATAATAGTGTGTTTACAACATTGCCAAATACATCCCCAAATAAATATTTGTTAAATTCTTGTGCTGAAAATGCACCGATTTGTGATGAAAGTAACATCATCTTTGTGCCAAGCCAAATAAAAAAAAATCCACTTACACATATGCCAATTGTTCCATATAATCCGTTCACTGTAAAAAATTCAACGATTTCTCGTCCAGTAGCAAATCCAGCTCCAACGACTGTTCCAATATAAGTAGCAGCGACCTTCTTTGCTACTTGCCATTGTTGATTGTCCATGTTATCCCTCTTTCTACTACGATGAGCTTGATTTACTATTATGCATATGTATGAGCTTGGACAATTAGACGTATGAAGTGTTTGAAAACATACATGAATTAAAAGATATTAGGGAAGTATTAAAGGTGTTAAAACTTTGTTACATATGAGCCAATCGTTCGAAAGGATAGGAAATGTATGGTAACATGTAACTAGGTTATGAAAAGATAAACATTATGAAATGATAAGAGGAGTGGATTGTATGAGTACGAAAACAAATGTTGTTGAAGTATTAAACAAGCAGGTAGCAAACTGGAATGTGTTATATGTAAAACTACATAATTATCACTGGTATGTGACAGGACCACACTTCTTTACGTTACATGAGAAATTTGAAGAATTTTACAATGAAGCTGGAACAAATATTGATGAATTAGCAGAACGTATTTTAGCGTTGGAAGGTAAACCGCTAGCGACAATGAAAGAATATCTTGCAACATCTAGTGTGAGTGAAGGGACAAGCAAGGAATCTGCAGAAGAAATGGTGCAAACATTAGTGAATGATTACTCTGCACTTATTCAAGAATTAAAAGAAGGTATGGAAGTTGCTGGCGAAGCTGGCGATGAAACATCAGCAGACATGTTGTTAGCGATTCATACAACATTAGAACAACATGTATGGATGCTAAGTGCGTTCTTAAAATAAATATAAGTATATAAAGAAAAAAGTCATTGAAAAATTCTTTCAATGGCTTTTTTTGTCATTTTTCAGTTTTCTTTTATGCTATAATATAGTAAAAAGGAGGCGATGCGATGTTTCGCTTTTTCAGAACTGGAAAAGAAGAGCGTGAAATTACGAAAGATGAATTAGAACAAGCGATGGCTAAGTTTCTAGAAACGAATGCTAATATCGTTTATACAGTATTAGTAAATGATGATTATACAGTAAATTATGATTTGTTAAAGCCGTATTTACTTGCATTTCCAACAAATAGTTTTCTTATTACGAAGGAAACGCTTGAGGTATTTGAACATACAGAAGAAAATCTAAACCTAGTTAAAGAAATTGATATCGTACAAAAAGCAGTAGATCAGTACGTAACAGAAAAAGAAATGTTTCCACTTGTTGAAGGTAGTGAAGAGCGTCTTATATGCGGGATGAAATTAGGGCCGTATTTAAATCGTATATTAAAAAGAGACCTATATATTTCAGAAAAACATTATTTAGTTTCAAGTAAACCGGACAGAAAAAAACAAAAGAGTGGGTAGATGTATTGAGAACAACAATAAATATATTGTTGTCTTTTTTTGTTTTTAAAAATATTGATTTTTCTGTTTATTAAACTTTATACTAAACTTATTGGACGAAGAGAAGTAATGATTAAGTATTGTTAGCGTGAGTTATATACAGTGATTACAGAATGGTATAAAGGTTTGAAAAATAAATATTATAAAAGATTATGGGGGAATGGATGTATGAAAAATAGTATGACTTACATTCAATTATTAAATGAAACGTTACATTGTTACGCAAATAAAGGGAGTTTGGAAGCGTACACTTATATAATGGAGCATGCTAAAGGTGTAGTGGGGAATAAAGCGCAAATATATAATTTTAAATATGCGCTAGCGAGTGCAGCGGGGCTTGAAGAAGAAGCGTTACAGATAATGAAGGAAGCTATTATAGACAATGGATTTTGGTACGGAAATGAGTATTTAATTTCGGACGATGATTTAACACCACTACATAAATTTGAAGAGTTTCATAAAATGGTTCAATTATGTAAAGAAAGAGAAGAATTAGCAAAGAAAACAGAACGAGCAGACGTGAAATATTTAGACAGCAATAAAGAAGGAAAACTATTCATTGCAATGCACGGGGATCAAGAAAATATAGAAATAATAGAACCATATTGGAAATCTGTTTTGACACAAGATTATACGTTAGCTTTACCACAATCTTCGCAAATTCAGTTTTCAGATGGATTTGTTTGGGACGATATATATAGAGGGAAAGAAGAATTAAAAGAGCTTTACGTTACGTTTATAGAAAATCATACAGTAGAAAGTGTAATAATTGGTGGTTTTTCTGCTGGCGCAAGAGTAGCTTTGTATACAATTTTACAAAAAGATATAGATGTAGATGGTTTTATTTTTGTGGCGCCGTGGCTTCCAGAGATTGAAGAATGGAATGAGTTGTTGGGAGTGCTACAGAATAAAAATATAAAGGGATATATAGTGTGCGGGGATCAAGATGAAGATTGTTTCGAATGTACGCAGCAATTTGTACAATTATTAAGAGATAAGAATATAGAACATGAGTTTAAAGTTGTACCCAATTTAAATCATGATTATCCTAAGGGTTTTGATGAACTATTAAAAGAAGCTATTGAATATTTAGACGACAAAAATAATAAGTAGTAAAAAAGGGAGATACATCATAATTGATGTATCTCCCTTTTGTCATTATAAATGAAAAGCATTTGCTAGTAAGCGATAAGAATTCAATTTATCTTCAAATCGATGAGTAATTGTGACAATCATAAATTCATCAGTATTGTACGCTTTGCTTAAGTTTACGATTTGTTCTTTCACAGAAGATGGATCACCGACGATCATACGTTGACGATTTTCTTTTATACGGAATAAATCATAAGCGCTGTATGAATAATTTTGTGCAGTTTCGATAGAAGGAGTACCAGTTGTACGCTTTCCTTGTTCTAGTAATAAGATTGATAAATCTAAACTAGAAGCAATTTTTTCCGCCTCTTCATTCGTTTCTCCGCAAATAACAAAAATAGAGACGATTGATTTTGGTTTATCTCCTAAATAAGAAGGTTGGAACTGTTCTTGATAAGCATTCATTACTTCAGGGCCACCGTATCCGTTAATGAACTGTGCGAATGCAAAAGAAGCACCTTGTTTTGCGGCAATCATTGCACTCTCTCCGCTAGAACCAAGCATCCACATCTCGGGAGATGTTGGAATGACAGGAGTAGCCTTTAAATTTGCATAATGATGGTTTTCTGGTACTTGATCATGTAAGTACATTGCAACATCTGCAATTTGTTCTGGGTATTGATCAAGTGAGACCATTTTGCCTTCTTGAAGTGCGCGAGTTGCAATGGGCATACCACCAGGTGCTCTGCCGACACCAAGATCAATACGATTTGGATAAAGCGCTTCTAAAACACGGAAATTCTCAGCCACTTTATATGGGCTATAGTGTGGCAACATAACACCACCTGAACCCACTCTCATACGATCTGTTTTTGCTGCAATATGTGAAATAAGTATTTCAGGACTTGAACCAGCAAGGCTGACAGAGTTGTGATGCTCAGATACCCAAAAACGTGTGAATCCTAATTTTTCAACTTCTTGTGCAAGTGTAACTGTATGTGAAAAAGCTTGGGCTGCTGTACTACCATCTGAAATAGGGGATTGGTCTAACACACTTAATTTGATCATAGAATATACCTCGCAATCTTAATGTACATCCTATTATATATTTACTTACGAAAAATGCGTAATAAAATGCTCAAAATAAAAAATGGATAAACCACTTATCCACTTTTAACGAGGAAAGCCTCGTTCATAATGATTCATTTCGACTAAATTTAATATATATTCGTAGTTATCAATCTCAAGTTTTAGTTGTTCACGCTCTTTTTTAGATAGTTGTTTACTACTAAGTTTGTTGCATAGTTGGTGTTTCTTTCCTTCTAAATACTTCTTTGTAGCGTGGTAGTCGTAAGTTTGTTTCATTTTCAACCACTCCTTCTTTGCCGTTGCTATATTATACGAAGCGTGATGAGGTGTGAAAGCTAACTCTTATGTACTTTTAGTGAATATTCCACTTGCTATGTTGTTATGTTTATAGGAATTTATGAATAAAATGCACTAAACCACTAATGCCCATTTTATCCCGCATTAACGGGCAGTAAAACTCCCACCTCAAAATTCGGCTGGAGCAAAGAAGTTAGGTGGGAGTTTTACTGTCCATAAAAGCCCGATTGGTCAACTAATAATCAGTGGGGGAAGAACCCCCACTGATTATAGTTTCACTTTATGAAGTAAGGGGTGGAATTGTGCAGAAAGATATAATGTATAACACTGACATGGATGAAACGTTAAAAGTTATAAATAAAGGATTAAAGAAGACGACGAACCCGAAGCAAATTATCGTAGTAGGGGCTGGTATGGCTGGGTTGGTTTCGGCATCATTATTAAAGGCTGCAGGACATGATGTGAAGATTTTTGAAGCAAACAACCGGGTAGGTGGCCGCATAGAGACGGTTAGAATGGAAGATACCGGATTATATTTAGATGTTGGGGCAATGAGAATTCCGTATTCGCACACATTAACGATGGCATATATAAGAAAATTTGGGCTACAGGTGAGCCCGTTTATTAATAGGAATGAGACTGATATCATTTTCGTAAATGGCCGGAAAACGACATTAAAACAATACGAAAAAGATCCAAATATATTAAAGTATCCTGTAGAAATGAATGAAGTCGGAAAAACGTCTGAGGAGCTATTATTGTTAGCGGTACAGCCCATTATAAATTTTATAAAAAAGAACCCAGAGAAAAACTGGGATGTTGTAGTAAAGGATTTTGGGAGGTACTCTACAGGACAATTTTTAAAGTATCATCCTTATCAATATAATACGTATTTCTCGCCAGTAACAATTGAGATGATCGGTGTTCTATTAGATTTGGAAGGTTTTTTGGAAAGGTCATTTGTTGAGACACTACGCTTTTTATACATTATGCAGGAGGAGAGTGGATTTTGTGAAATAGTAGGCGGAAATGATAGATTACCAAAGTCTTTCTTACCACAATTAGAAGAAAATATTATATATAATCAAAAATTAATGAAGCTACATCAACACGATAATGGTGTGACAGCTTTTTATCGAAACGAGGAAACTTTTGAATATAGTAGTATTACAGGGGATTTAGTTATTATTACAATTCCATTTTCGACAATGCGCTTTGTGGAAGTAGATCCATTTGATTCTATATCTCATGAAAAATGGAAAGCAATTCGTGAATTGCATTATATGCCAGCGACAAAAATAGGAATTCAATTTAAAAGTCGATTTTGGGAAGAACAAGGACAGTTAGGTGGCAGGATTATAACGGATTTACCAATTCGTTACGCCTATTATCCAAGTCACGGAATTGGAGAAAAAGGGCCTGCTATGATGTTAGGAAGCTATACATGGTCTTATGATGCGGTGTTATGGGATGGGTTATCAAAAGGTGATCGTATTTATTACACACTACAAAATTTAGCGACAATACTAGGCGGTCAAGTATATGATGAGTTCATGTCTGGCATATCAAAAAGTTGGACATTGGATCCATATGCACTTGGAGGGTTTGCGCTATTTCAGGCAGGGCAAGAATCTGAGCTACAACCAGCGATTATAAAACCAGAGGGGAGATTATACTTTGCAGGTGATCATACAACGTTATATCACGGATGGATACAAGGTGCAATTGAATCTGGAGTTCGTGTAGCGGTAGAGGTAAATGATTAAAATGTGTAAAATTCAGAAATTTCTTTACTGTATGGTTTGAGATGGATATTATTATATATAAAAGAATTAAAAGGAGTGTTGAAAGTGAATCCGTTATTATTCGATTTTCCTTCTGAATTTTATACTGATAGGCTATTTATTCGAATGCCGAAACCGGGTGACGGTAAAGCTGTATACGATGCAATTCAAGCTTCTATGAAAGAATTAAAACCTTGGATGGTTTTTGCACAAAAAGAGCAAACAGAGGAAGAAGTAGAAGTGAGCATTAGAAAATCGCATATTCAATTTTTGCAGCGTGAGGATTTAAGATTACTAGTTTTTTCGAAAGAAACAGGTGAATTTATTGCATCAGCTGGATTGCATCGTATTAATTGGGATATACCTCAATTTGAAATTGGGTATTGGATTGATTCAAGGTTTAGTGGAAAGGGTTATATGGTAGAGGCTGCAAAGGGTATAACGGATTATGCTTTTTCTGAGCTGAAAGCAAACCGCGTAGAAATTCGATGTGATTCTTTAAATGAGAAGAGTAGAGCGATACCTGAGAAATTAGGATTTAAGTTAGAAGGTACATTGGAAAGTGCGAGTGTAGCGGTAGATGGAAATGGGTTAAGGGATATGTGTGTATTTGCCATGACTAGAAATACATATGAAAAAGAAGAGCTGTAAAGAAACAGCTCTTCTTTTTGTGTATTATGGTACAGGATGTCCATTAGAGCTTTCGAAAATTGTAAACCATTGTTGACGATCTAAATTAACTTTTGTAGCAAGAGCGGCTGTTTTAACACGATCTAGTTTACCAGATCCAACGATTGGCATCATGTTAGCTGGATGAGCAAGCAGCCATGCATACATAACTGTATCGATGCTAGTAACATTTAGTTCAGTGGCAACCTTTTGTAACGTTTCACGTACACGTATGGCACGTTCTGATTGACCAGTAAAGATTTCTCCGCCAGCAAGAGGCGACCAAATCATAGGATTGATTCGCTTTTCTTGGCATAAATCAATTGTCCCTTTTTCGAAATGTTCAAGCTGCATCGCAGATACTTCAATTTGATTTGTAATGAGCGGGAAATCTAAATAAGAACTTAACATATTAAACTGTGAAGGTAAAAAGTTAGATACACCGAAGTGACGGACTTTTCCTTCTTGCTTTAAGCGTGAGAACGCTTCTGCTACTTCATTTGGATCCATAAATGGATCAGGGCGATGAATGAGCAGTACATCAATATAATCTGTATGTAAGTTTTGTAATGAGTCTTCCGCGCTTTTTATTATATGTTCAGCACTAGTATTGTAGTGCGCAACATATCGCTCTGGAAATTTTGGTGATGGGGGAGCGATTCCACATTTTGTGATAATTTGCATGTCTTCGCGTAAGGAAGGCTTGAGTTGTAACGCTTCTCCAAATAATCCTTCACACGTATAGCCGCCATAAATATCAGCATGATCGAAAGTAGTAATTCCCATATCCATACAAGCTTCCGTAAAAGAAAGTAACTCATGCTTTGTCATATTCCATTCTGCTAAACGCCAAAAACCTTGAATAATACGAGAAAATTCTAGTGTTTCGGCCATTTGAACTCGTTCCATTATAAGTACCTCCTTGATGAATGAATCATTTTTTGAAAAGGCTTTCTTGCTACATATTATTATATAGTTACAGTATCGTACATACAACAAATATGTTTTGCTACAAAAACGATTTTCTCTATATGCTATAATGTAGAAACATATAGCTATAAGGAGATGTAATGGATGATTCCAGTAACAATATTAACGGGTTTTCTAGGGTCAGGAAAAACGACATTATTAAATCGTATTTTATCAGAGAATCACGGTCAGAAATTAGCAGTGATCGTAAATGAAATAGGGCAAATTGGTATTGATAATCAGTTGATTATGAATGTAGAAGAAGAGATTATGGAGATGACGAATGGATGTTTATGTTGTACTGTACGTGAAGATTTACTCGTCGCTTTAAAACAATTACTGGACGTAAAAGCAGAAGGGAAAATGGATTTTGATGGATTAGTAATTGAAACGACTGGTCTTGCAAATCCAGGTCCGATTATTCAAACATTCTTTCTAGATCCTGTTATTCAATCTGCATACCAAATTAACGGCGTTGTAACAGTAGTAGATAGTTATCATATACATAAACATTTTGAAAAAGGACTAGAAGCAAAGGAACAAATTGCATTTGCTGATGTCGTTTTAGTAAATAAATTAGATTTAGTGGGTGAAAGTGAAAAGGAAAATCTCTTGCAGGAACTGCAAGGTATTAACCCAACTGCAAAGTTAATCGAGGCGACTAACTGTGATGTGGATATTCAATCGTTACTACAAATTCAGACGTTTAAAACGAAAGATACGTTACAAATTTATCCCCATACAGAGCATAATCATCTAGAAGGTGTAAAATCGTTTGTACTGCGTGAAGAACGTCCGTTAGATTTACAAAAACTAAATGAATGGATGTCAGCTGTCGTTCAAGAACTAGGTGAATATTTATATCGCTACAAAGGAATTTTATCGATTGATGGAGTAGATAAACGTATCGTTTTCCAAGGTGTGCATACATTGTTTGCTGCATCATACGATAGAGAGTGGCAAGAGGGCGAAGAACGAGTAAGTGAAGTCGTGTTTATCGGAAAAGATATTAATAAAGAATGGTTCCAAGAACATTTTGAGGAGTGTGTGAAATAAGTCTGCATATATTGCAGGCTTATTTTTTGGAATTAACTAAGTACCCTATGGAAAAATGCTAGATTGCAAAAGACGAAGGATAATAAAAAGCCCGTTTTCACAGGCTTGTATGTTCATCTAATAGTAACTCCATTACAACACCTACAACTGGACCTTCGTCATCAATATCACCATTTAAACGGAAACCAAATGACTCGTATAATCCCATTGCGAGTTTGTTGTCTGGATGTAAACTTAAATAAATTATTTTACATTCAAATTTATCTTGTAAGAATTGAATGAGTATGCGAAGGAAACGTTTTGCGTATCCTTTTCCTTGATATTGCTCGTCAATCATAAAGCGATCTAACCACACACTTTTACGTTTTTCCCAATACCATCCATACATTGCGTATCCTACTAGTGTTTCTCCATCATATAAACCTACTGACGTTCCGTTTCCCTCATATAATGCTTCTGCTAGAGAAAACGCATTGCTTTCAATAAATTGCTGCTGGTCTTTTGCGACGTTTAAAGCAGCTACCGAACGCCAATTTTTTGCTGTAACTTCACAAATGTGAAGAGTCATAATTCCAACTCACCTTCTAAATTAATATAGCTTAAAAGCTAATATGGATAATTTTACTTGTTATTTTGGTCAAGTCAAGTAAGAACAAATAAAAAAGAAGCTGAATGACATATTCAGCTTCTTTTAAAAATTTGATTAGTTAGTAGCTTCTTTTAATGTATTTACGTTTTCTTCCATTAAAGTGAAGTAATCTTTATTATTTTTCGCATCGTCTTCAGAAATAGTAGCTAAGTGATTTAAGCGTAAAATTTTTGTACCCGTCTCTTTTTGAATTACGGACGCTACCTTTGGTGTAGAGAATGTTTCAAATAAAATATATTGTAGATTATGTTCTTTTACTGTTTTTGTAATGTCAGCAAGCTGTTTTTGAGATGGTTCATCAGAAGCTGAAATACCAGCGATAGCAATTTGTTTCAGGCCATAGCGTTGTTCCCAGTATCCATAAGCTGCGTGAGAAACTAAAATATCTTTCGTTTTTGCATTCGCAACTGCTGCTTTAAATTGATCGTCTAAATCAGTAAATTTTGTTTGAAGTGCTGCGAAGTTTTTTTCGAACTCTTGTTTATGATCAGGTTGTAATTCTACAAGTGCATTTTTAATTTTTTCTGCCTGTTTCATTGCTAAAGTAGGATCTAACCAAATGTGTGGGTCTTTATCGTGATGATGTTCATCCTCTTTATGACCGTCTCCGTGATCATGATGCTCTTCTTCAGTAGAAGTACGCAGTTCAATACCTTTTGATGCATTTACAATTTTAACATTTTCTTTTTGTAATGCTTTTTCCATTTTTTCAGCAAATGGTTCTAATTCAGCACCGTTATAAACGAATAAATTTGCTTTTGCAACTTGTACTGTTTGTTTTTGACTTGGTTCAAATGTATGTGAATCTGCACCAGGTGGGTAAATCGCTTCAACAGTTACATAGTCGCCACCAATTTTTTTTGCAAAATCTGCAAGAGGAAAAATAGTAGTATAAACAGTTAGCTTTCCGTCTTTCTTGGCATTACCTTCTTTTTTATTTGAGCAGCCAGTAAAAATTAAAGTGAAAATAAGTAAGAATGAAAATATAGTCAATCTTTTAGGCATGAAGTTCTCCTCTTTTCTTTTTTTACGGATATATTTTCCCCAATTATAGAAGAAAAATATCATTTTAATGCAAAACGGAATAATTACGTTTTAGTTTGCGAACTTAGTATAATACATCTTTTATAAAGTTGCAATAAATAATAATCATTCCGATTTGTTTTTGTTATAAAGTTGTCAAATTTGGATGTATTATTTTTAGGAATGCATGCATATGTGACAACGCTACGTTCATATATTTGAAAGGAGGGTGTAGAGGGGGATGAGTGTTTGGGTTACTTAATGGAAGCTATTTTATTGATATTAGCGGTAGTATTACCATTAGCATTAGTCTTAATTTTTTTAAGAAGATTAATAAGTAATTTAGGAGATGCATCAACAGTAACAAAATTGCGAGAGAAAGATGAGAAAAAAGAGTGAGTAAAGCACTATGCGTACGCATAGTGCTTTACTTGTGGTAAAATGAGAGCAGGAAACTCCTAAAAGTTGTATTTTACTGAAGGAGAGAAAAGTAAAATAAGAGGTATATGCATATATGAATAAGCGAACAGCGTTAGTACTTGGTGCAAGTGGTTTAGTTGGACAAGAGATAACGCGTCTATTACTTGAATCAGATTACTACGATTCGGTTACTATTTTTGTAAGGGAACCAATGCAATGGCAACATGAAAAGTTACAGCAAAAGCAAATAGATTTTTCGATGTTAGAGGAATATAAAGAGTTTTTTGCTGTAGATGACGTATTTAGTTGTCTAGGAACAACAATCAAAAAAGCAAAAACAAAGGCAAATTTCAAAAAGGTAGATTATGAATATACGTTACGAGCTGCTTGTTTAGCTGAAAAACAAGGGGTACAAAATTTCCTTGTTGTGTCTTCAATGGGAGCAAAACCTAAATCGTTTTTCTTTTATTCGCAAGTTAAAGGGAGAATGGAAGAGGAATTACAAAAGTTAGTCATTGGTGGTATTCACATTTTTAGGCCATCTTTATTAGTAGGAAATCGACAAGAATTTCGTTTCGGTGAACGAATGGCTGAAAAGTTATCTCGTATCATTCCTTTTATATTTAAAGGGGCTTTCAAAAAGTATAAACCTATTTCAGCTAAAGATGTGGCGAAAGGAATGTATATAACTGCATTGCGAGAAGAATCGGGTATCCATATTTATAATTCAAATGAAATTACAACGATAGAATAAATAAAACCGAGAAGAATGACTTCTCGGTTTTATTTATTTGTAATGATTTTCCCCGGTGCTCGTTTGTATTGATACGGTTCTTCTAACTCAAAGCTAAGTTCATTGGCGGCTATTCTTGGAAAGTAAGGATTGCGAAGTAACTCACGTCCGATAAAAATTAAATCTGCTTCGTTATTATTTAAAATTTGTTCTGCCTGTACTCCAGTCGTAATCAAACCAACAGCCCCAGTTGCAATGTTAGCATGTTCTTTAATATGTTTAGCATATTGCACTTGATACCCGGGATATACATCGATGTGTGCCGGAACAACAGCTCCAGAACTACAATCAATTAAATCTACTCCTTGTTCTTTCATCCAGTTTGTATATGGAACGTAATCTTGAACCGTTAAACCGTCAGGATGATAATCGTTTGCTGAAATACGAACAAATAACGGTCCGTTCCAAACTTCATTTATTGAGTCAATGATTTCACGTAAGAAACGATAGCGATTTTCAGGTGAACCTCCATATTCATCAGTCCGTTTATTAGAAAGTGGAGAAAGAAATTCATTAATAAGATAACCGTGAGCGCCGTGTATTTCAATAACGTCAAATCCAGCTTGTTTGGATCGCATTGCAGCCTCTTGAAAAGCTAATATGGTCTTTTTTATTTGCTGTATACTCATTTCTACTGGGATTTTCATAGTTTCATTAAACGGAATTGCGGATGGAGCGAGAGCATCCGTTTTTAATTCAGCTTTTCTTCCGGCGTGAGCAAGTTGAATGGCGGCTTTTGCGCCGTTATCATGTATAAAAGTTGTCGTTTTATGTAAGCCTTCAATTAGGCTATCATCCCATATACCTAGGTCTTTATTAGAAATTCTTCCTTCAGGTAACACGGCTGTTGCTTCGATCATAACTAAACCAACTTGACCAGCAGCTCTTGTTCCGTAATGAACGTGATGGAAATTAGTTACTTGGCCATCCTCGTTTTCTGATGAATACATGCACATAGGTGACATAACGATACGGTTTTTTAATGTAACGTCCTTAATTGTATAAGGTGAAAAAAGTTCAGAATTCATCCAATAGCCTCCTAGATTTAATTTTCTTACATTTTATCATTCTTGTTTTTGTTTCCCTAATAAAACGCTTATACGAAAAATTTTGTCTATTCGTGTTACAATAATTAATATGAATTGAATTGGAGGATGACATATGTACCAGGCTTATTATGAAAGTGAATTAGGCTTGCTGGAAATTACAGCGAACGATAAAGGAATTACGTCTGTTATATTTGTTGATGAGAGACAAGAAGAACATAAAAATGAAATGATAGATCAATGTATAAATGAGCTAGATGAATATTTTAAGGGGAAAAGAAGAGAGTTTACGGTCCCACTGTCTGCTGAGGGAACAGCATTTCAAAAAAATGTATGGGATGTGCTCTATACTATCCCTTATGGCGTAAGTGCTTCATATTTAGATATTGCAGAGAAGGTCGGAAATACGAAAGCTGTACGAGCGATAGGAGGAGCAAATAGTCGTAATCCAATTTCAATTATCGTTCCGTGTCATCGTGTAATAGGAAAGAGCGGGAAGCTTGTTGGGTATGCGGGCGGTTTATGGAGGAAAGAGTGGTTATTAAATCACGAAGGTATTTTGAAATGACGTATGGATGGGAAGAGGGATTGTTTTGAAATGTATAAATTGTGGGCAAATTTGCGAGGGAGATCGGTTGAATTGTGAAAGTTGCCAGCGGACTTTGCATACTGAACAAGGTGAAGGATGCTCGCTAATAGACAAGGAATTAGAAGTATATGTAGGTAGACAATATCGGTATTACAAAAGGAAATGGGAACTTGAGGATAAGCGGATTGCTAGGTGGAGCTGGAATGGTTGGGCTGCTATTTTCAATGTGGGTTGGCTTGGATATCGTAAGTATTATGTACCTGCAGCATTATTTTTACTGTTATTAGTAGCATGTGATGCGTTTTCTTATTATATGGGCTTCAACGTAGCATTACCAATCATTAATATGGTGCCTCTTACGTTTCTGTTACTCATTTTTATTCTGTTTGGGATGGGGATTTTTGCAAATGGATTATATTATCAATTTGCAGAAAGACGTATATATCGAATAAAAGCACGGGGAATTCAAGATGCATCGGTTGAAAACTATCTCATTCGTGATAGTGGTGGAACGAGTAATGTAGGAGCGACAATCGTTACGATTTTAGCGGTTGCTAGTATCTTTTTCAGCCATTTCTTTTTCCCGACAGATCGAGATATTATTCAAAAAGTTCGTACAAGCTCGCTTTATGAATATCCGTTCTTTTCCATTGGTGAATCGTTTGAAAGTTACTTTAGAAATCCAGGTTGGATATATTATCGTGGAACGGAAGGATTAGAATTAGTAGAATTCCAAGGGGTTAGTCCTGATATGCCAAGGAAGAAGGTGAAAATCCAATTTGTTGTTGATTATAAATTGGGTGAGATTGAGCCGTACTCACTTACGATTAACGGCGAATCTAAAAATGAGGAAGAATTTTTGAAGATAATGGACGAAATATTTAAAGTTCAAAACCCATTTGATATAGAGGATGGATTACAAGTAAAAGAAATAGAAAAAGAAGTGGATAGAAGAGTGTTCTATCAGCTTCTTTTTTTACTGTACAAAAATAATATTTGAAATAATCTGAATCTTTTGTATAATAATATATATTATACTGGCTTTCATTTATACATATAGATTGGGGGAAGGAAGAATGAAAAGAAAAGTAACAATGATTGCTGCAGTTACATTATCGACTAGTGTATTAGTTGCAGGTTGCGGAAATGGGGAGAAGGCATCTACAACGAAGAAAGAAGCAGGTAAGGGAGCAGCAGAGAAGCAAGTATTAAACTTACTAGAAACAGCAGAAATTCCTTCAATGGATACGTCAAAATCAACAGACTCTGTATCATTTCGTGCTTTTGTAAATGCAATGGAAGGGTTATATCGTTTAGATAAGGATAATAAACCAACTCCAGGTATGGCAAAAGATGTGAAGGTTAGTGAGGATAAAAAGACATATACATTTGAATTACGAGACGCAAAGTGGTCTAATGGTGATCCAGTTCGAGCGCAAGACTTTGTTTATGCATGGCAACGCGCATTAGATAAAGCAACGGCTGCAGAGTATGCATTTATTTTATTTGATGTGAAAAATGCACAGAAAGTAAATAAAGGAGAATTACCGCTAGATCAATTAGGAGTGAAAGCGAAGGATGATAAAACGTTAGTAGTAGAATTAGAACAGCCAGCACCATATTTCCTTGAGCTTACTTCATTCCCTACATTTTTCCCTTTAAATGAAAAATATGTGAAAGAACAAGGGGATAAATATGCATTAGAAGCAGATAAACTATTATACAATGGACCATTTACGATGAGTGAATGGAAACATGAAAGAAGTTATCAGTTAAAGAAAAACCCTAATTATTGGGATAAAGATACTGTGAAGTTAGAAGAAATTAATGTAAATATTGTGAAGGAAACGAGCACGGGAGTAAATTTATATGATAGTGATCAAGCGGACCGTGTTATTTTAAGTTCTGAATTTGTTGATAAATATAAAAAGAATAAGCCAGATGAATTTAAAACGAAGTTAGATCCACGTATGTATTTCTTACGTTTTAACCAGAAAAATGCAACGTTTAAAAATCAAAAAGTTCGTGAAGCGATTGATCTGGCATACGATAAAAAAGGAATTGCAAATGTTATTTTAAATGACGGATCATTACCAGCATATTTCTTAGTGCCTGAGAAATTTACGACAGGACCAGATGGGAAAGATTTCCGTACTGTAAATAAAAATTTCCGTGACAGCAAAGATAATGCTGAAAAAGCAAAAAAATTATGGGAAGAAGCGAAGAAAGAGCTTGGCCAAGATACAATTACAGTAGAATTTCTAAATGATGATAACGGTAGCCGTAAAAAAGTGGGTGACTTTATTAAAGAAGAGTTAGAGAAAAATTTACCTGGTATTAAAGTGAATTTGAAACAACAACCATATAAGCAAAAGCTAGAGTTAGAAAAGAAATTTGAATATGAATTCTCATTATCTGCATGGAGTCCGGACTATCCAGATCCAATGACTTATATTGATATGTTTGTTACTGGAAGCTCATTTAATGAAATGGATTATTCTAATCCGAAGTATGATGATTTAGTAGCGAAATCAAAAGGAGAGCTATTAAAAGATGATAAAGCACGCTGGAATGCCCTTGCAGAAGCTGAAAAAATCTTAATTGGTCAAGATGCTGCCATTTCTCCTACGTACCAACAAAGTACGGCTTACTTAGAGAAACCATACGTAAAAGGTATTGCGAATCATACGTTTGGTGGGGACTTCAGTTATAAATGGGCATATGTTACAAAGAAATAGTATAATAAAAGATGAGTGAATTTTCACTTATCTTTTATTTGTATAGGAGGAATTAGAGTTGGTAAAGGGAATCAATCATCTTTGTTTTTCAGTGTCTAATTTAGAAAAATCTATTACATTTTACGAAAAAGTACTAGAAGGAGAATTATTAGTTAAAGGGAGAAAACTTGCATATTTTAATATATGTGGGGTATGGGTAGCACTTAATGAAGAAACACATATTCCGAGAAATGAGATTCATCAATCTTATACGCATATTGCGTTTTCAGTTGAACAGAAAGACTTTGAACGTCTACTGCAGAGATTAGAAGAAAACGATGTTCATATTTTACAAGGAAGAGAACGAGATGTAAGGGATTGTGAGTCTATATATTTTGTTGATCCAGACGGCCATAAGTTTGAATTTCATTCAGGGACATTGCAAGACCGACTTAATTATTATAGGGAAGATAAACCTCATATAACATTTTACTAAGGGGAGAAGAAGTTGCATGTGCTAGTAATTGGTGGAACAGGAATGCTAAAGAGAGTTTCTATGTGGCTTTGTGAGCAAGGGTTTCATGTTTCCATTATTGGAAGAGATGAAGGGAAATTAGAAAATGTTAAGCGAGAGAGTGCTACACCAGAAAGTATCACATGCCTTCCGTTAGATTATCATAATGATGAAGATGTAAAGTTAGCTATTAAACGTACAATTGAGAGGAATGGCCCAATAACATTAGTTGTCGCATGGATACACGCAAGCGCAAAGGATGCGTTATCACTCATTTGTAAAGAATTAGACTTGTCGTCTGAAACATACAACGTTTTTCATATTTTAGGTAGTAAAGCGTCGCGTATACCCGCACAAAAAATAGGTGGTACGCGATGTAGCTACCATAGAATAATATTAGGTTTTATATTAGAAGATACATACGGGAGATGGCTTACCTATGAAGAAATATCGGATGGGGTAATAAAAGGAATTGAGAGTAAATGTGATGAATGGATTGTAGGACGAGTAGAACCGTGGGAATTGCGGCCAACATGGTAAAGGGGAATGTGAAATGAAAACAACTGTATATGTAACAAGGCACGGTGAGACGGAATGGAATGTAGCGAAACGAATGCAAGGGCGGAAAAATTCTGCTTTAACTGAAAATGGTATGTTACAAGCAAAGCAATTAGGAGACCGAATGAAAGATTTATCTATCCATGCGATCTATAGTAGTCCAAGTGAAAGAACCCTACATACTGCAGAGTTAATAAAGGGCGATCGTGATATACCGATAATCGCGGATGAGCATTTCTATGAAATTAACATGGGTGAATGGGAAGGACAGACAATTGATGATATAGAAAGCCAATACCCAGACGAAATACAGTTATTTTGGTATGAGCCACATCTTTTTCAATCCACATCAGGAGAAAATTTTGAGGCTGTTCAAAATAGGGTAATGGAGGGGATACAGTTCCTTTTAGAAAAGCATAAAGGAGAAAGTATATTAATTGTCTCCCATGCGGCAGCGGCAAAATTACTTGTAGGACATTTTGCGGGTATTGAAATAGAAAATGTATGGGATGATCCATTTATGCATAGTGCTAGTCTTAGTATAATAGAATTTGAAAAAGGAAAAGGTGCAGTGAAGCAATTTGCAGATATAAGTCATTTTCAATAAACGTAAAAAAGGCCGCAAAACGGCCTTTTTTTGTAGGCATAAAAACTAGCAATTACGTTTTTTATACCAGAAGTGATCGAATTTCTTGTTTTTGCAAGATGGGAATTTATGTCCGCCTTTGCAATCATTCCACTTATGCCCGTCATCGTGACAGTCTTTACCATGATCACAATCATCATCGCAAGATCTACCGTGTCCGTGAGGGAAGAATTCGCATTTTTTACAGAAACTGCGTTTTGTCCAGAAAAATTTCTTTTCAAAGCGTATGCATTTTGTAACGAAAGTACAATGCTTTCTGCGAGTACGTTTTGTAACTAAAACGCATTCTTTTCTACGCGTTACTTTCGTAACGAACGTCCATTTTTGAACGCGTACACGAGTACATTTCGTAACGAATGTCCATTTTTTTACATGCGTACATTTTGTAACGAACGTACAATGTTTCACGCGAGTACATCTTGTTCTTGGACATTTACCCCCAGTTGTACATTTACATCCTGTTGTACATCGATGATGAGAGAATTTATCATCATCGCACTCAAAAGTACTTGGATCTTGGTGTAAGAAATCCTCCATCCCAGCACTTTTGATTTCTTCAACCGCTTTTCTAATATCACGTTTCATAGAAATCCTCCTTATCATGTATTAAGTTGAAAAGGTATTCTTTTTCCTTAACATGATATGAGATATGAAGTCTTTCTGAACAGGACAAGAGTGTAATTTTATATAAATAGTTGATAGCGGATGTATGGACAAGACAAGGCGCATACATTGAATGAAGAGAACTGAGAAGGGATGAGAAAACATGCTGCCTTCATATGATTTTTTTATTCATCCAATGTACTTAGTGGAATTGAAAAAAGACATTTGGTCAGATAGTCCAGTGCCAGCAAAATTAACTTATGGAAAAAAGAAGTATGATATTGATATCGTATACCGGGGTGCTCATATTCGTGAATTTGAGAAAAAGTCTTATCATGTTATGTTTTATAAACCGAAAAAATTTCAAGGTGCGAAAGAGATTCATTTAAATTCTGAGTTTATGGATCCGTCTCTTATACGAAATAAATTATCGTTAGATTTTTTTCATGATATTGGTGTACTTTCACCAAAATCACAACATGTGTTTATAAAAATTAATGGTCAAATTCAAGGTGTATATTTACAGTTAGAATCAGTTGATGAAAACTTTTTGAAAAATAGAGGATTACCAAGTGGTTCTATTTATTATGCGATAGATGATGATGCGAATTTTTCTTTAATGAGTGAGAGAGATAAAGATGTTAAGACCGAGCTATTTGCGGGTTATGAATTTAAATATTCGAATAAAAATAGTGAAGAACAATTGAGTGAATTTGTATTCCAAGCGAATACTTTGTCGAGGGAATCTTATGAAAAAGAAATTGGGAAGTTTTTACATGTTGATAAATATTTACGATGGTTAGCTGGCATTATTTTTACACAAAACTTTGATGGTTTCGTTCATAACTATGCACTATATCATAACGATGAAACGAATTTATTTGAAGTGATACCGTGGGATTATGATGCGACTTGGGGGCGAGATGTCCAAGGGAGACCACTTAATCATGAATATATTCGTATTCAAGGTTATAACACGTTAAGTGCAAGATTGTTAGATATACCTGTATTTAGAAAGCAATACCGAAGTATTTTGGAAGAAATATTAGAAGAACAATTTACCGTTTCATTTATGATGCCGAAAGTTGAAAGTTTGTGTGAATCGATTCGTCCATATTTACTACAAGATCCATATATGAAAGAAAAATTAGAAACATTTGATCAAGAAGCTGATATGATCGATGAATATATAAATAAAAGAAGAAAGTATATACAAGACCACTTACATGAATTGGATTAATTTTGAAAGAGATTGGAACATTATCAATCTCTTTTTTTGTATAATAAAGATGTATCAACAAAACTGACTTACTATTCACTTAAAAGAGTATGGGGGATGTGGAAACATGACGGTAAAATGGATTGATTGGGTAAAACAAATACAAGCTATAGCCCAAGCGGGTTTAACGTATTCTAAAGATGTGTATGATATAGAGCGTTTCCAACAATTACGAGATATTTCCATTTCAATGATGTCACATTACACAAAGACAGATTGGGAAATAGTAGAGAAGTTATTTGCAAGTGAGACAGGCTATCAAACACCTAAAGTTGATATAAGAGCAGTCGTTTTTCAAAATGAAAAGTTATTATTTGTGAAAGAAAAAAGTGATGGGAAATGGGCATTACCAGGTGGATGGGCCGATATCGGTTATACGCCAACAGAAGTAGCGGCAAAAGAAGTTTTAGAGGAGACGGGTTATGAAGTAGATGATTTTAATCTACTCGCTATATTTGATAAAGAAAAACATCAACCATCGCCTTCAGCAACACACGTATATAAAATTTTTATTAGCTGTAAGATTATTGGTGGCGAAAAGAAAACTAGTATTGAAACAGAAGATGTGGAGTTTTTTGGTGAGAATGAATTGCCTAATTTATCGATTGCTAGAAATACAGAAGAGCAAATTAAAGAAATGTTTGCCTACATGAAAGAACCTCAAAAAGAAACATTAATAGATTAATTATGCTTATGCCGATAATATTGTTGAAATGAAGATATTGGCAGAATGCGACCTTTATGTAATAATGGTATGGTATGTGAAGAAAAAAGGAGATAGAAAATAAAATGTTAGCAAGCATAATAGATCAGTTATTGCAATTTTTTGCAAGCTTAGGTTACTTTGGAGTAGCGCTAGCTTTAATGATTGAAATTATCCCGAGTGAAATTGTACTTTCGTATGCTGGATTTTTAGTAGCGGATGGTAAAATTAGTTTTGTTGGTGCAGTTATCGCCGGAACTATTGGTGGTACTTTAGCCCAAATCTTTTTATACTGGCTTGGATATTACGGAGGGCGTCCGGTTGTAGAGAAATATGGGAAATATCTACTTATTAATAAACACCATTTAGACATAGCAGAAGGTTGGTTTAAGCGTTACGGAGCAGGAGTAATCTTTTCTGCACGCTTTATCCCAGTCGTACGTCATGCAATCTCTATTCCAGCAGGATTAGCTAAAATGCCGTTAAAACTATTTACACTATATACAGTAGTTGCGATTATTCCATGGTCAATACTATTTATATACTTAGGTGAAAAGCTTGGTGGAAATTGGCGACACATTAAAGAGTATGCATCTGATTACACACATTACATAATTATAGGAGCTGTTCTCTTTGTTGCTCTATACTTCGGTTTAAAGTATTTAAAAAAGAAAAAAGCAGCGCGTTAAAGTCAATGATTTTTCATTGGCTTTTTTATTTGTTTCGGTTCTAAAAAAAAGGAGTTGTCCATAATGTGTAATAATAAAGCGTAGCGGAGGAATGTGATGAAAGGGTCACCGTTTATACGTGGAACGATATTTTTAACGATGGCAACGATGATATCTAAAATGTTAGGATTTATATATGTTATACCGTTTACAGCAATGGTCGGTACGAGTGGGTACGTTTTATACACGTATGCTTATCGCCCATATACGATTATGCTCAGCATTGCGACGATGGGACTACCACTTGCCGTTTCAAAAATGGTATCAAAATATGATCAACTGAATGATTATCATACGGTTAAGAGAGTGCTAAAGAGCGGTATCTTTTTTATGTTAATAATGGGAGTAATCTCATGTTTTACGCTATATATATTAGCTCCACATTTAGCTAAACTTGTAATCGATGGAAATGATCAAACAGGGAATAGTGTAGCAGCGGTCACTACTAATATCCAAATTGTAAGTTTTGCGTTAATACTTGTACCGGTAATGAGTTTATTAAGGGGATTCTTTCAAGGGTTTCAATCGATGGGGCCTTCTGCTTTAAGTGTAGTTGTTGAGCAGTTTTTTCGGGTCTTAACCATTTTAATAGGAAGCTTTGTCGTTTTATATATTTTAAAAGCTTCTGTCTCGCTAGCTGTTGGTATTTCAACGTTCGGTGCTTTTATGGGAGCGATAGGTGGATTAACAGTTCTAAGTGCGTATTACATAAGGAGGAGAAAGCACTTAAAGAAAAAAGAGATGGCAAGTATACCGCAAACAACGAAATCTTTCTTCTCACTGTATAAGGAGCTCTTTACATATTCAATACCGTTTGTTGTGGTTGGTTTAGCAATTCCGTTGTATCAGACGATTGATACATTTACAATTAATAAACTACTTATACAAATAGGGTATATGCAAGGAGAAGCGGAGAAGATAAATGCAATAATTGGTCTTGTTCAGATGGTTGTACTCATCCCAGTTTCCGTTGCGACTGCTTTTAGTATGTCTCTCGTACCTGAGATGACAAAAGCCTATACAGCAGGGAATGTGAAGTTACTGTACAAACATTTTACGAGAACGAATGTATTAGTAGTAGGTATTACGGTACCAGCGGCGATTGGAATGATGTTGTTAGCAAAACCAGTATATACTCTTTTATTTGGTGCCGGAAATGATCCGGAGATGGGGAGAGTTATTTTACAGTATTATGCTCCTGCCTGTATACTATTTTCGCTTTTTACAGTAACAGCTGCGATGTTACAAGGAATTAATCAGCAACAGAAAACAGTGCTAGGATTAGGTATTGGCATTATAGTAAAGATAGTTTTAAATATCGTATTGCTTCCGTATTTCGATTATGTAAGTTTTATTATTTCAACATACGCTGGTTATACGATTTCAGTTGGCTTTAACTTGTGGATGCTTTCTAAATATGTTATAAAGGCAACATAAGCTTTTTAAGGCAGAGAGCACTCTGTCTTTTTCTTTGTTTAGAATATTTTTCTTATAAAAACGTTTTCAAAATAATTTTTCTATTGAAATTTAAACGTATGTTTCATATGCTGAGAATGGCGGTTCAAAAACTGTTATGTAAGAGAGGTAGATTCCTACATGTAAAAAGAATCGGGGTGATAGTATGTTAAATATTTATTTAACAGACCGAAACGGAAAACTACAAGAGGTTGAGGAAATGCAAAAGGGTTGCTGGATTAATGTACTTCATCCAACGGAAGAAGAAATTCAATATCTAGTACAAACTTTAAATGTAGACTTAGATTTCATTAAAGACCCTTTAGATGATGAAGAACGCTCTCGTATTGAAAAGGAAGACAATAATACTTTAATAATCGTGGATATTCCAACAGTTAGACATGATGAAGAAGGAAATTCGATTTATGACACGATTCCAATAGGTATGATTGTAATGCCAGATTGCTTTGTGACAATTTGTTTAGAAGAAAACCCAATTTTCGAACGCTTTATTAATCAACGTATTAAAGAATTTTATACGTTTAAAAAGACACGCTTTGCACTTCAGCTCTTATATACGATTTCTACTTATTATTTAAGATACTTAAAGCAAATTAACAGAAAAACAATCGATTTAGAGCATCAATTAAATAAGTCGATGAAAAATAAAGAGATTTTCACATTGCTAGGCCTTGAAAAAAGTTTAGTTTACTTTACAACATCATTAAAGGCGAATAAAATTGTAATTCAAAAATTAATGCGTAACAGTACATTTTTAAAAATGTATGAAGACGATCAAGATTTATTAGAAGATGTATTAATTGAAAATAAACAGGCTATTGAAATGGCGGAAATATATAGTCACATTTTAAGTGGAATGATGAATACTTTTAGCTCCGTTATATCAAATAATTTAAATAGTGTTATGAAACTGTTAACGTCTATTACAATCATTTTATCATTACCAACGATGGTTTCTAGTTTCTTTGGAATGAACGTAAAGGTTCCGTTTGAAGGGGAAGCACATGGTTTTGTAATTGTACTCATAATATGTGTAACACTATCTTTCACATTAGCGTTTGTTTTTTGGAAGAAACGTTACTTTTAACGAGAAGAAAGCTGCTCTAGCATAGTTATATAACTGCGCTAGAGCAGCTTTTTTGCTATGAAATCGAAAGTTTTTAATAGAATATAACTTATAAAATGTAATGTATATGAAGGACATGAATTCCGTATAAGCCTTGTCCAATTCATAAAATGGGGTTAAAATTACATATTGTTAATGAAAAGTTGGAGGAAATACATCATGGAATTGTTTCAATTACCGAAAGCATTCCTGCAAATGAATACAATCTTTATCTCCATATTGATCGAAGCACTTCCTTTTGTGCTCATTGGTGTATTTATTTCAGGATTCATTCAAATGTTTGTGACAGAGGATATGGTAGCGAAATGGATGCCGAAAAACCGTTTTCTGTCTGTTTTAATGGCTACTTTTTTAGGTATGATGTTTCCAGGTTGTGAATGTGGAATCGTTCCGATTGTCAGACGGTTAATCGGAAAAGGGGTTCCACCATATGCCGGGATTGCATTTATGCTAACTGGGCCAATTATTAATCCGGTCGTATTATTTGCAACATACGTTGCCTTTGGAAGTAGTATGCACATGGTATGGTATCGTTCTATCGTAGCGATTATCGTAGCAATTATCGTTGGAATTATATTATCATTTATGTTTAAAGAACATCAATTACGAGATGATCACTTCCCAGAAGTGAATCATAAGCGTCCATTACGTAAAAAAATGTGGGATGTATGTACACACGCTGTTGAGGAATTTTTCTCGATGGGAAAATATTTAGTATTAGGTGCGTTAATTGCAGCGGCAGTTCAAACGTTCGTACAAACTTCAACACTTCTTGCTATAGGACAAGGGCCGTTCTCTTCACCAGCTGTTATGATGGGACTAGCTTACATTTTATCACTTTGTTCAGAAG
Source organism: Bacillus wiedmannii (assembly GCF_001583695.1). GTDB lineage: Bacteria > Bacillota > Bacilli > Bacillales > Bacillaceae_G > Bacillus_A > Bacillus_A wiedmannii. Next base: position 151,611 of record NZ_LOBC01000007.1, read on the forward strand.
CGGATGCGTTTATTGCTTCGTCATTCCAAAGTACATTTTCAACAGCATCACTTGTCGCGTTCCTCGTATATGGACCGATGGTGGATATTAAAAATATGTTTATGATGCTTGCGACGTTTAAAACGAAATTTGTAATTGTCGTTACTGTTACAGTTACACTTGTTGTTTATGCAAGCTCACTACTCATTTATGCGATGGGGTGGTAGGTTATGTTTCGAGCATATATATTATTAGGTTTTACAATCTTAATCGCGCAGCTTCATATTTCCGGTAATATTACGAAGTATATCAATATGAAGTATGCTTATTTATCAACAACAGCAGCTATTATTTTAGGGTTTTTAACGGTCGTTCAAATTATTATCGTATTCCAAAAAGAACATCAGAAAGAACAAGAAAAACAAGATTGTAGTTGTGATCATAGCCATTGCGGGCATGATCATTCAAAAGATGAGAATACATGGTGGAAAAAAGCATTTTCGTACTTATTGTTTTGTTTTCCGATAGTCTCAGGATTATTTTTCCCAATTGCAACGTTAGATTCAGATATCGTTAAAGCGAAAGGATTTCACTTTCCAGTTGCGCAAGCAGAAAGTAAAGATCCGTTTATGACAAGGCAATTCCTAAGACCAGACACAAGTATTTATTACGGAAAAGAAGGATACCGTGGTGTAATGGAAAAAGGGAAGAAAGAGTTTGTTACGAAAGATAATATTACTTTAAACGATGAAAATTTTCTTAAAGGAATGGAAACAATTTATAATTATCCTGGCGAGTTTACTGGGAAAAAATTATCTTTTAAAGGGTTTGTTTTCAAAGATGACTCTTCTCAAAAAGAACAATATTTCTTATTCCGTTTTGGTATTATACATTGTGTAGCGGATTCTGGTGTATATGGTATGTTAGTGAAAAAACCAGAAGGGGTAGAATGGAAAAATGATGATTGGATTCAAGTTGAAGGAGAAATATCAACGGAATTTTATCAGCCATTCCATGCGAATATCCCTGTATTAGAAGTAACGAAATGGAATAAGGTTGAACCGCCAAAAGAACAATATGTATTTAGAGGAGCCGATTGATCACATCGGTTCTTTTTTATGGACTAAGAGTTCTGAATGTTGTTAATATTAAACGTGTAGTGATAGTAAGCCCATACCGTTCTAGTGTTAATGGGAAATGGAACTCTTACCGAACTTCTTTGCTCCAGCCGAATTTTGTGGTGGGAGTCTTAATGTCTGCAAATAGCGGGTTAAATAATCAAAGAGGTGATAACAATGACTGAAGTAAAAGGGAAAACAGCTAATGAGTCTAGAGTGTTTAAAACGAGCCGAGTATTTCCAACAGATTTAAACGATCATAATACGCTATTTGGTGGGAAGATATTAGCCGAGATGGATATGGTTGCTTCTATTTCGGCAACAAGGCACGCAAGAAAAGAATGTGTCACAGCATCTATGGATTGGGTAGATTTCTTACATCCTGTTCGCTCTTCAGATTGTGTTAGTTATGAATCTTTTGTAATTTGGACGGGTAGAACTTCTATGGAAGTATTTGTGAAGGTAGTAGCAGAAGATTTAATTTCAGGTGAGAAACGTATAGCAGCAACGTCATTTGTTACTTTTGTTGCACTTAGTAAGGAAAATAATCCGGTTCCTGTGCCGCGAGTTATCCCTGAAACAGAAGAAGAGAAAGAATTACATCGCATTGCAGTGTTACGTGCAGAACAACGCCATATACGTAAGGCGGAGAGTAAGAAAGTAGCTACATTATTAACTTTTTGAGTTGAATATGTAGTCGTTAAAGGTACAATAACAAACGGAAATGTTTTTCATATGAAAAGCGGACACCTAAAAATAGGTGTCCGCTTTTATAGTTTTTTCATCCACATATCATATGACGATAACTACTTAGCAGAAGCAAGCAGCACCGACGATGATTAAGAGGATAAATAATACGACTAATAGCGCGAATCCATTACCATGTGCGAAGCCCATTGTTATTTCCTCCTTTTATTTTAAGATACAACATACAATATGCAAATGAGCTATCGTTTGATATGGACATATATCATGTAATGACATATTTTCTTGAATGATATTGTATTAAAAAAGGGAAGATATAGAAATAACAGTAAGTGGAGGAAGGAAAATATCCATGAAACACTTTTTCGTTGTAATCCTTTGTTTAATAGGTGTATTCATTTGGATGAACATCGATGTGGAAATGGGGAAAAAAATGGCTAGTGAATATGAATTAGGACAAGTTCAATTAGGTGAATTTCAACTATATACGAACGGTGAAGAGTTATATACGAAATTGTTTGAGGATATACGCAATGCAGAAAAGTACATATATATCCATTTTTATATTGTAGGTAAAGATGAAATAAGCAAAGAATTTTTGCAGTTGCTTGAGAAAAAGGCATCGAGTGGAGTAGAAGTAAAATTGTCAGTTGATCGAATAGGTGGATATAAGCTGAAGAAAAAGATAATTCGTCAACTAAAAAGCAATGGTGTCCAGTTTACGTTTAGTAAAAAACCTAAATTGAAACATTTATTCTATTCGTTGCATCAACGAAACCATAGACGCATTGTTACGATTGACGGAAAAGTATCATATATCGGCGGCTTTAACATTGGAAAGGAGTACCTTGGACAAGATCCGAAATTTGGCCCGTGGCGTGATTATCATGTACGAGTTAAGGGGAATGGCGCCACGGATATGGAAAGAAAGTTTGCTGCTGACTGGAAAGAAGATACGGGAGAAAAAATGCCTGTACATAAAAGTCTACCTGCAATTGGGCATGTAAAATATCAATATTTATTTTCAGATGGAAAAGGGTTATGGGAAAAATATGGAGCGCTTTTAAAGCAGGCTAAAAAGTCTTTAATTATTGCTACGCCATATTTTGTACCAAGTAAAGAAATGATGAAAGAGTTAAAAGGTGCATTAAACCGAGGTGTCAATGTGGAAATTCTCGTACCATTTAAAAGCGACGCAGTATTGTTAAAACAAGCTGCCTATCCGTATTTGAGAGAGATGAACCATGCTGGAGCGGAGATTTATCAATATCGGAATGGTTTTTTTCACGGGAAAGTAACAATCATTGATGGAGAAATTGTTGATATAGGTACAGCGAATTTTGATAATAGAAGTTTTTATTTAAATTGTGAATCTAACTGTATCATATATGATACAACAGTTGTTGCTGACGTATGGAACCGATTAAAAGAAGACTTTCATAAATCAAAAAGATTTTCAGAAGAAGACTTTGAGAAAATTAGTAAGTGGGATTGGTTTTTAGCAAGAATAGCAAATGTTATAGCATCATATTTATAACATATAGACAAAAGAGAAGGGAGGTATTTTCATGGATTGTATGAAAGAATTAATGAGGTATAGTTATATGCTTATTTATAAGGTTGGGGAGTATACAGGAGAGGTAAGAGACGAAGAATTAAAAGAGCTATTACAGCATCATTTACCATATATGTTGCAAGCGTATAATGAACAAGTGAATTTTCAAGAAGGAGAGAATGTACAGCATATAACTTGTGAACCAATTTCATCTCATTTTCATGAAATGGAAAAGGAAACTGATAGTAAATATACAGGGGATATCCATATTGCAACTTGTTATATTTCGCATTTAAAACGGTTAGCACTAAAGTTCGCTCAAGTGGCAGTTGAAGTTGCGAATCCAGAATTCCGCTCGTTTTTAGAAAATTGCTTCCTGAAAATGAATCGTTATGCCTATAGTGTATGGCAATATGTTGTGAAGAAAGAGTATAAGATTAAACATGTATATGAAAATGAGAAGTTTGCATAAGAAACTAAGGCGGAAAGGTAGGCGCCTTAGTTTTTTACTTTTCATGGAGAAAAAAAGACTAGGTGTCCATATTTATTATTAGAAAATTTACAAATATTTACCGTTTATTTACTATTTTTCAATCTTTCCTTTAAAAATAGAGAGTAATATGGGATTGTACATACTCTATCTAAAGGAGGAAACGCAAATGAACAAATGGGTTAAATCATTAACTGCTATGGCACTTGCAAGTTCTTTATTAATGGTAGGTTGTAGTAAAGGTGAGGACAAGAAGAAAGAAGACGATACAACAACACAACAAGAGGACAAAAAGGATAAAGAAACAAGTGGAACTGAGAAGTCTACAGATTCTAAAGAAAAGAAATAAAGTGAAACTTTAATCAGTGGGGCATCCCCCACTGATTATTAGTTGAACCAATCGGGCTTTTACGGGCAGTTGATCCCCATCTAACTTCTTTGTTTTTACTGAATTTTGAGGTGGGGTCTTACTGCCCGTTAAAGCGGGGTAAAATAATAATAGAGCTTCCTCTTATATATGAGGAAGCTTTTTTGTTGAAAATTGATTAAAATTATTAAAAAATAGAGAAAGAATGAAAAAGGGGGAAAACAAATGAAAGTATGTATATTGGGAGCAACTGGGCGAGTAGGTTCAAATATAATAAAATTAGCATTAAAGGATGCAGCTGAAGTGACTGCACTAGCGCGTGATTTAAATAGAATAGAAATAAATCATGAAAGGTTACGAGTGATAGAAGGTAATGTATGGAATGAAAATGATATAAAGAAAGTGATAGAAGGAAGCGATATAGTAATTAGTGCACTTGGAACGGATCAAAATGGGACATTGGCGAAGAGTATGCCACATATTATAAAGAAAATGGAAGAAGTAGGGGTTCATAAAATCATTACAATAGGAACAGCAGGTATTTTACAAGCAAGAACAAATCTAAATTTATATCGTTTTCAATCAGCTGAATCAAAAAGGAAAATGACAACAGCAGCAGAAGATCATTTAGCTGCATATAAGATACTTAGTAGTAGTAATTTATGTTGGACGGTCGTTTGCCCGACGCATTTAATAGACGGTGATGTGACAGGAGTGTATCGAACTGAAAAAGATGTATTACCAGAAGGGGGAGCGAAAATAACAGTTGGTGATACAGCGCAATTTACGTGGAATCTGTGTAGTGAAAACAAATATGAGAATAGTCGAGTAGGTATTTCATATTAAAAAACCATCCCGAAATTGGGATGGTTAAAAGATGATATAACATACAAATATGAGAATCATAATGATTTGGAGAATAGCTTTCGCTACTGTACTGCTTAAAAAACCAACTACAGTAGCAACTCCTACTAGAAAGGCGTCTTTTGGCGCTTTTTTATGCATTAGTTCTGTAATAAATACCGATAAGAACGGTATGATAATTAAACCGAATGGTGGGAAGAAGAAAGATCCGACAATGATAGAAATCATACCGACACGCTCTCCCCATTTAGAACTCCCATATTTCTTTAAGAAATATCCATTTGCAATAAAATCAGCAATGAAAATAAATAGTGTGAAAATGACTTGAATAATCCAAAAGGAAGTTGTTAGTTCTCCGCCATTTATACCAAAATGGTAAATTAAATATCCAGCCCAGACAGCAAGGATGCCTGGAATGATAGGATAAATAAAGGCGAGAAATGAAACAATGAAACAGGCAATGATACAGATTGTTAATAATACTGTCACTTTATAACTCCTTCTTCGTGTCTAATTTATGTACCGCAATTTTTTTCACTTGATGTCCATCAAGTTCTAGTGCTTTAAATTGAAAACCGGCAAATTCAATGGAATAACCAGCTTCAATATTTAAATCAACTGCTTGAGAGAGGAGCCAGCCTCCAATTGTATCTAAATCGCTATCATCAATATGCAGGCCAAACATATCATTTACTTCAGAAATGAGCACCTTCCCATCTAAAACAGTAAGCTTCGGCGTACGTTTTTCAATCATAGGTGATTCATCTGCATCAAACTCATCTTGAATTTCTCCAATGATTTCTTCAAGAATATCTTCCATTGTTAAAAGTCCAGCAGTACCACCATATTCATCCATAACGATTGCCATCTGAACGCGATTCTTTTGTAGATGTACTAATGTTTTGCGAATTGGAACAGTTTCAAATACAGTTAGTACTGGATGTATGTAAGATTCAAGTGGTTTATGAATGTTTTTCGTTTGATCGTGAAATATTTCTTTCGTATTGATCATACCGATAATATCATCTTTATCTTTTTCGATGATCGGATAGCGTGTATACTTTTCAGTTGCGACGATATCCATATTCTCTTCTAACGTATTTTCAGTAGATAAGCAAATCATTTCTGTACGAGGGACCATAATTTCTTTCGCGACCCGGTCGTCAAATTCAAAAATATTATTTACATATTTATATTCGGTTTGGTTTATTTCGCCGCTTTTGAAACTTTCACCTAAAATGAGTCGTAGTTCCTCTTCAGAATGGGCAAGTTCATTTTCTTTCGCAGGCTCTAAACCGAGTAGTTTTGTGAAAAAGATTGCCGTACTATTAAGTAGCCAAATGAATGGATACATAATTTTATCAAATAAAATAAGTGGTCGTGCAAACTTAAGTGTGATTGCTTCTGCTTTTTGAATGGCGAAAGACTTTGGAACTAATTCACCTAATACAACATGGAAAAATGTAATAACACTAAAAGCAATAATAAAGGATAAAGTATTCGCCATTGTTCCAGTAATATTAATCTTTTCAAAGAGCGGTCGTAGTAAATGTTCCACAGTCGGTTCACCGAGCCAACCAAGCCCTAAAGAAGTAATCGTAATCCCGAGCTGACAAGCTGATAAATAAACATCTAAATTAGATAGGACACTTCTTGCAGCTAAAGCTTGTTTATTGCCTTCATTTGCAAGTTGGTCAATGCGACTTTTTCGTACTTTTACAACAGCGAATTCTGATGCAACGAAAAAGCCGGAAATAAGGATGAGTACAAAGATGAGAAAAATATTTAATATGTCCAAGTGTGTTCTCTATTCCGTAGTTTGGAATAAAGATGTCACCTCCTGCGATTATGTTATACTTTTATAATAAATCCAAACGAAAAGAATAGTCAAAGAAAAAGGGTAAATATTGGTATGTTTCTGCAATTGTTTTTGAATTTGCTGTTATTTTGTCCGCTATACAAAAGGAATAACCCCCTACTTTCAGATTATAGAGGGTTATTTCAAATTAAGGTTTTGGAATACTTCTCGTTAAAGCGTATGATTGTTGTTTAACGTGATTTGTCGTCCATAGTGTTTGAAGGAAAGAGAGTATGCAATACGGGATATACAAAAGTAATAAGCTAATTGTAACAATAACAGGTGCATTTCCGCCGAATTGAACGATAAATTGCAATAGTCCGCTTGCATGGAAAACGCATTCCATAATAACGAATGAAAGAATAATGGAACCTAGAATAGATTTATGATTCGAAGTAAGCGCTAAAAACAATGTATCTACAAGAAAAGAAGATTGTTTTATTTCATACTCATTGGTGTTACTTAAGAAAGGAACCCACTTTTTTATTGCTTGCATAACGATAATCATGGAAGTACTACAAACGATGATAAAAGATGAGTAGTAAGGAAGCTTTATCAATTTTGCGATGTATAGGAGTAGTAATAAGACTGAACATTGTAATAATACAGTACAAAAAGAGTAAGGTATCCATTTTAATAAAGAAGTGAACTTCTTAACCGATTGAGGTGCTTTAAAAAATAAATGGCCGATCCCTAAGCTGATAAAGAATCCAATCGCAAGAGTAAAGGTAAAACGAACAATCGATAAAAAATATATTTCCCATATGTAAGGGAATAACGGTGTTGAATGATTAGAAGTATGAACCATTGGATTTGCTGAGAAAAAGATAGATTCGTGCATCCAATCGATCTTTGGAATTGTCATAGAAGAAAGGTGTACGAAGTTATGAAAAATGCTTATAAAGCCAGTTATGTATGAGTATTTATGTGTAATGAATAATGCAGGAATAGGACTAATGATAAATATAATGAGAACACCAACAATAAATTTACATATATGTGAGCGCAATAAAGACATGTAATCACCTACTCTTAGAATATTCAGAAAATTATTATTCTTATTTTAGCTTTTTTCGGAGTAAGTTACAATATATTTTTCTTAAAGAAATTTAGTATTGTAGGGGATATAAGTGAATGAAACGTGAATAAATTATGACAAGAAAATGAATAATTTTCAGAAAAGTAAAATAAATTATTTATTTTTTTCTGAAAATATAATATAGTTATGGCACAGAAAGTATTTTAACATAAGGAGGCTGTTTATGAGGATTAAAGGGAATTATGTGCCGAAAAGGGAAGTTTTATTTTGCTCAAGTTCAATTACGGTAGGGGAAGCACTGGAGCATTTAAATAAAACTGGGTATCGTTGTGTACCAGTTTTAGATGAAAAAAAAGAGAAATATTTAGGGAATGTATACAAAGTAGATATTTTAGAATATAAAGGTTCGCTGGAAGAGAGTGTAGTACAATTATTAAACGATAAAGAAGGTTATGTTAGAGAAGATTCTTCGTTCTTTAAAGTATTTTTTACAATAAAAAAATTACCTTATTTATCAGTAGTTGATGAAAATGGAGTCTTTCTTGGAATTTTAACGCATAAAAAGGTTTTCGAGTTATTAGAAGATGCTTGGGGCGTTCATTCTAGTAAATATTCTGTCATGATTGGGACACAAGATTATAATGGGGCCATTCAAAAATTATCGACAGTATTAAAGAAATATACAGGTATCCAAAGTTTAATGACTTTTGATAATGATGCATTATTAGTTCGGAGAATTATGTTTACATTAGGAGAAGAGTTTAACGACGGTGAATTAGAGACGTTACTGAAAGATTTAGAAGATCACGGATTTAGAGTTGTGTATGTGGAAGAGATGAAAAATCCACGCGAAGTTGAAACGATAGAGTAACATGCAAAAGCCATCTAATTATGTTGGATGGTTTTTGTTATGTTACGTGAATAAAGTTATTTAAAAATAATGATAGGATAAAAGTCGAGATTGTAACAATATTTGTGTAAAAGAATAAAAAATGTAGATAATTTTGATTTTCAAAAAAATCAATTTGAAAATATGTTTTTATTTTTTAACTAAATATGTTACTATATGTGTGATAAAAACAAAGAGGTCTGACAACTATACTCCACGCAATACCACTCTAATGAGTTAAATATTCAAAAAAATCAAAAATTAAAAATTAATAATTAGAGTAAAAATAAGGGGAATGGAGAAATTATGGAGAAAGACACTGCTTTGTAAGGGGCATATTTTATCAGCTTGAGCAGAGAGGAGGATGCATAGCATATTGTGAAAATAGAGATAAACAATGAAAAAGTGCTATGCAAATGAAAAGTATGAAGGGACGTTTAAGGCCAGGTGATACGGTAGCAATCGGTTTAATGTTATTTGCACTATTTTTAGGAGCAGGAAATTTAATTTTCCCACCAGTTTTAGGGCAACAAGCTGGAGAGAATGTTTGGATTGCTACAATTGGATTCCTTGTGACGGGAGTCGGATTACCCCTATTAGCTGTAACAGCTGTCGCGTTTGTAGAGGGGGACTTGAAAGCGCTATCTTCTAGAGTTCACCCAATATTCGCGTTTATTTTCCCATTGATTAGTTATTTAGCAATTGGACCATTTTTCGCGATTCCGCGTACTGGAGCCGTTTCATTTGAAATGGGTATGAAGCCATTTTTATCAGAGGCATTGGTTTCCGAATGGTACATGCTATTTCTTTTCACGATAGTTTTCTTCGGAATAACTTGGTATTTATCATTAAATCCATCTAAATTAGTGGATTGGTTCGGAAAATTTCTTACACCATTGTTAGTATTGATTGTTGCTGTTATTGTTGGAAAGGCAATTATTGATCCAATTGGAGAACCAGCTGCGCCGCTAGCAGCATACAAAGAAAATGCTTTCTTTGGTGGATTTATACAAGGATATTTAACGATGGATGCAATTAGTGCGCTTGTATTTGGAATTGTCGTTGTACAAGTTATCCGTTCTAAAGGAATAAAAGAAAGTAGTCAAGTTGCAAAAATAACAGTAGTTTCAGGTATTATTGCAGTACTTGGTTTAACGTTAATTTATTTATCACTTGCTTATCTTGGTTCAACAAGTACATCACTTGGTGTATCAGAGAATGGTGGACTTATTTTAACGAATGTTGTAAATGAGTTATATGGAACAAGTGGTAAAATTTTATTAGGGCTCGTTATTATACTTGCTTGTTTAACAACTTCTGTTGGATTAACATCAGCTTGTGCTGGCTTCTTTACAAACTTATTCCCTAAACTTTCGCATAAAGCGATTGTAACGATGGTATGTGTGTTTAGTTTAATTGTATCTAACCTAGGTTTAACACAATTAATCACAGTTACTTTACCAGTGTTAATGATCATTTATCCAGTTGCAATCGTATTAATCGTACTTTCTTACTTCCATAAATGGATTGGGAAGCGTAATACCATTTATATTGGAGCAATTTTAGGCGCATTGTTAATTAGTTTCTTTAACGGTTTAGAAAGTGCGAACATTAAAATTGACGCGATTTCTAACGTACTACAAATGTTACCATTATATAATGAAGGAATAGGATGGTTAATCCCATCATGTATTGGCGGGATTCTTGGTTTCTTCTTCTATAAATCAAATGAATCAAGTGAACTACAAAAGAAAGGTGCTTAGGCGCCTTTCTTTTTTTAAAGGGGATTTTATTGTTTTGTCTAAGTAATAAATGAGAGGAATGATAAAATGGCTAATTTTGAAGATTTTTTAGCTTTGGATTTACGAATTGGAACTGTAACACATGCAGAGGAATTTAAAGAAGCAAGAGTTCCAGCGATTAAACTAGAAATTGATTTTGGAGAGCTTGGAATTAAGCAGTCAAGTGCTCAAATTACGAAGAGATATACCCCAGAAGATTTAATCGGTCAGCAAATCGTTGCTGTTGTAAATTTTCCGCCAAAACGTGTAGCTGGATTTAAATCAGAAGTGCTTGTTTTAGGGGGAGTACCTGAAGCCGGTGATGTCGTATTACTTCAGCCCAATATGGAATTACCAAATGGAACGAAAATTAGTTAGTGTAAAGGCGGGGGAACATGGATATTGGACGAGAATATTTACAATGTGCCATTTCGAATTTTGAAGCAACAAAGAAACAAGGGGAACGGGTGCTTTCTCAATTATCATATGAACAGATTGAATGGTCTTCTCATGAAGCAACAAATAGTATAGCGGTTATTATAAAGCATCTGCAAGGTAATATGCGTTCTAGATGGACGGATTTTTTAACATCTGATGGTGAAAAAATAGATCGTAACCGAGACGCTGAATTTGAAGATGGTTATCATTCTAAGGAAGAGGTTCTCGCAGCATGGAATGAAGGATGGGAATATGTTTTGAAAACGATGCATGTGCTAACGCCAGAAGATTTATTACAGACGGTATATATTCGCGGTGAAGCACATACTGTCATGCAAGCAATTGAAAGACAAATTTCTCATTATGCTTTGCATATTGGACAGATTATTTACATTGGGAAGATGTTAAAAGAAAATGAGTGGGAATGTTTAAGTATTCCTAGAGGACATTCTGCACGTTATGTAGAGAAAAAACGTTCAACATAATAATAGGAAAGAAACCGATATAAGATGGGGAATAAAAAAATAAACCAAATGATAGATGGTTCTGTAATCATAAGAATGCCGCCAAAAATAAGTCCATATATAATAAGAAAGAAATTAAAAAGTGTATTCACAGGGATAAATCGTGAGATGAACACTTGCTGCCTTTTAAAACAATCACTGTGAAATAAATAAAAGCGGAAGTACCATGTGGCAGTAATAAGATCTTTCTTTCGTGCAATTCTTTTTTTACATATATGACAGATAAACGGTGGTTGCATTTCATTACACTCCATTTTTCATTTTTGTAATAATGTAAGACATGATTAGGTACAAAGTGTATATTCCTATATACGCTCCTGATATAAGAAAAAATGGATTTAGTAAAATTCCATGAATGCTTGTCATGAAAACTAAATCTTGTATTAAAACATCATATATATTAATAGAAATAATTGTACCGAGTACATAAAGTGCTAAGTACGCTGAAATATGTAATGCAACACGGATTGTAGGATACTTAGCAAGCCAATAAAAAATAAATGATAGTACAATGGGTAATGTTCCTATTAGTAGCTTCAATTCATTTCACCTCATTAACAATATAGCCGAAATTTAGACGGTCTATTCTCTAGAGCTTGTACATAACTTGAAATAGAGAGGGTGATAGTATGAATCGAGGCTTTTTTTATGTGAAGTTCACAAGTGTACGTAAGTTAGTTTTATTTATTATTGCTACAGTACTTGCGACTTTTTTTCTTATTAGTATGATGGTAACTTCTATGAAAGAGACAAAGTCCACGTATTTATATAATTGGTTAAATGAGTTATCAATGAATGGTTACATGTATGTTCTTGGGAAAGAGAATCATTATTTTACACAAGAGTATCGAAATTTAAATCAGGATTTTTCGATTTCTTCGTTTCTCTTTTCGATGGCTACGAATATTCGTTTTAATGATGTACGCAGTTTTGTCGGCAAAGAGCTACCTGGTTTTGGTAAGTACGATACAGAAATTGTTATTGCGGGTGAAGGGACCAATTATTCTAACTTACCGATTGAGTCGAGCGTTCCGCTTGAAGAAGTAGTAAAAGAACGGACTGGAGAAGGTGGACAGGCTTCAAAGCCGGATACGAACAAAGAGAAAAAGCAACCAGATCAAACGACAGGAAAACGACAAGTTGCGTTTATTTATCATTCGCATAGCTGGGAATCTTATTTGCCGTTACTCAATTTAACAAACGATCCAAATCCGAATAAAGCGACAAGTTCCGTCACGAATATTTCAATAGTCGGCGACCGATTTCGTGAACAATTAGCAAGTGAAGGGATCGGAGCTACTAACGACAAGACTGATGTCGGTCAAAAGTTGATTAGTAAAGGGTTAAATAGTAATAGTTCTTACAAAATGTCACGGGAAATTGTACAAGAAGCAATGGCCGGCAATAAAGAACTACAATACTTTTTTGATTTACATCGTGATAGTGCTCGGAAAAATGTCACGACAAAAGCAATTGGTGATAAAGCATATGCGAAGCTTGCGTTTGTAGTAGGGAAAGGCAATAAAAATTATGAAAAGAACTTACAATTAGCAACGGCTTTACATGAGACGATTAGTAAGAAGTACCCAGGAGTGAGTCGTGGTGTCATTCAAAAAGGATTCCAAACAGGAAATGGTGTCTACAATCAAGACTTATCAGGACAAGCGATATTAATTGAAGTTGGTGGCGTAGATAATACAGAGGAAGAACTAAATCGATCGATTGATGCACTTGCTAAAGCGTTTGGTGAATATTTCTGGCAGGCGGAAAAGGTGAATGGATAAAGTGAAACTTAAATGAGTGGGGAGTCTGCTGATGAGTATGAGTTCACATTCATTTTGAAAAAGCGTGAGTGTAATGCTTGCGTTTTTTTTGTAATGATGAGACTTCACAGAATAGACATATTTTGTCGTTGTTATAGTAATATCGAAATTTGTCAAATTATACTGCGAGATTTACAAAGGGATTTTCGAGAAAGTAGAGAAAATCTTTTTATAAGGAAAGCTTTTTATTATGAAATTGGTAGGGTGATTGAAGTGATTAGGGAGATCAAAATAGAAGATGCAGCACCATTTTTGCAATTAAGTAAGCAACTAGACGAAGAAACGAAATTTATGTTATACGAACCAGGAGAAAGAAAATTTACAGCCGAGCAACAAGAACAAATGATTCATCGCTTTATAGAAAATGAATATGCAACAATATTTGTAGCAGTTGAAGAAGAGAGAATAGTAGGGTTTATTTTAGTGAATGGAAATCATATTCAAAGAAAGAGACATGTAGCAGGTATTGTAATTGGTATTTTGCAAGAGTATAGCGGGCGAGGTATTGGGACGAGATTGTTTAAAGAGGTTGAGAAGTGGGCAAGATTACATGATGTATGGCGTTTAGAATTAACGGTAATGGCCCACAATACAAGAGCTCAGGCACTATATAAAAAAGCTGGATTTGAGAAAGAAGGTGTCAAAAGAGCTGCTCTTATTATCGATGGAGAGAACATCGATGAGTATGAAATGGCCAAATTATTAAAATAAGAGGTCGTTATATGAAAAAAAGATGGATACTACTTGGTATCGTAGCGATGATACTCATTGTTGGAGTAGCAGGAATCAATTATAAAATGTATAAGGATAAGCAGGCGCGCGAGGTAAATGTAAATAACATATTTCCGAAAGCGAAAGAAACGATTGCGAATATGGATGGTGATATTGCGGTCATTAGTAATCCGAATTCGATGCTTGTGCTTGTGAATAAAAGTAGGCGTTTGCCAGATGGGTATAGACCGCCAGATTTAGTTATTCCGAAAGTACGTTACTCAAGTGAAGGTGATCAAGAAAAGAAAAAAATGAGGAAAGAGGCAGCAGGGGCACTTGAGGAAATGTTTCAGCAAGCTGATAAGGAGCGTATTTTCCTTTTTGCAGTCTCTGGATTTAGATCTTTTGATCGACAAAAAGCATTAAATACGATGTATAAAAAACAAGATGGAGAAGCAAAAACAGCAATGTCGAGTGCAGTTCCTGGAACGAGTGAACATCAAACTGGACTAGCTATGGATATTACATCGCAATCTGCTAAGTTTCAGTTAGAGACAATTTTTGGTGAAACGAAAGAAGGGCAGTGGCTTTCTGAAAATGCCCATAAATTTGGTTTTGTCATTCGATATACAAAAGAGAAAGAATCGCTTACGGGCTATCGATTTGAACCATGGCACGTGAGGTATGTGGGAAATCCACAAGCTACATATTTATATGAAAATCAACTGACACTTGAAGAAGTAACAGAGTGATCAATTGAGGGGAGAGAAGGATTATGACGGTGTTATATAAGAAAAAGGTACACGTGTATGTAACAAGAGAAAAAGAGGGAGTTATGCAACTGCTTGTTTTTAAACATCGTGATATACCTGAAGCTGGTATACAAGTACCAGGGGGAACAGTTGACGAAGGGGAAACGTTAGAAACAGCAGTGTTACGTGAAGTACAAGAAGAGTCTGGATTACGTCATTTATGCATAGAACGATTCCTAGCCGACTACATCATACATGTAAAGGAGAAAAAGGAATATCAAAAACGTCATTTTTTCCACGTAACGTTACCAACAGATGTAAAGGATAATTGGGAACATACTGTAAGTGCCGGTGAGGAAGATGAAGGTTTAGTATTTTGCTACGAATGGATTGATATTGCAAAATGCCCTGAATTAGCGGGGAAACAAGGTGAGTTTTTACATTTGTTAGATGAAGTATATGTAAAGTAATAAAAGGGTCTGAAGCGGAAGTTCATTCGTTTCAGACTTTTTTTATTTTTCAGGAAATAAAAGGTTTTTATATTGGTAAGTTGAATTCTTTTAAAGGATTGTAGTTGTATATGCGAGGAGCGGAGAAAATGAAAAACTAATAGGTACATGTAATCAATAAAAGGCTTTATAGAAGGAGAATGATGATGGAGGTTCAGTTCAATACACTGTTACAAAAAGAATTAACAATTCATGATATACAAAAAGCAATGGCAGCTGGGCAATTAACTTCAAAAGAATTAGTTATGTATTACCTTCATAAAATCGCAAAGTATGATCAAGACGGACCAAAAATCAATTCTATTTTAGAAATCAACCCGGACGCTATCTTTATTGCAGAAGCGCTAGATCATGAAAGAAAAACAAAAGGTGTAAGAGGTCCACTACACGGTATACCTGTTTTACTTAAAGACAATATTGAAACGAACGACTCTATGCATACAAGTGCAGGTACGATTGCTCTAGAACAAAATATAAGTATTGAAGATGCATTTCTCGTAACAAAGCTGCGAGAAGCAGGAGTAGTGATAATAGGAAAAACAAATATGACAGAATTAGCAAATGGAATGTCTTTTGACATGTGGGCTGGATATAGTGCAAGAGGTGGGCAAACAATAAACCCTTATGGTACAGGTGAGGATGATATGTTTGTTGGAGGCTCAAGTACAGGATCTGCGATAGCAGTTGCCGCTAATTTTACAGTAGTATCTGTTGGAACAGAAACAGATGGTTCTATATTGAGTCCAGCTGTTCAAAACTCTGTAGTAGGTATTAAACCGACTGTTGGTCTAATTAGTCGTAGGGGAATTATTCCGCTTACTTATTCACAGGATACAGCGGGACCATTTGCTAGAACGGTTACAGATGCTGCTGTTTTGCTAGGGAGTTTAACTGGGGTAGACGAGAAGGATGTAGCTACTCATAAAAGTGAAGGTATAGCAGAACATGATTATACAAAGTATCTTGATGTTACTGGCTTACATGGAGCGAAGATTGGTGTATTTAGCAATGCACCAAAAGATTATTATGAAACTGGTGAGTATGATGAAAAGTTGTTTAAGGAGACGATTGAAGTGTTGCGTAGTGGGGGTGCGACAGTAGTAGAGGATATTAATATTCCGTCTTTTCATAGAGAATGGAGCTGGGGTGTATCGCTCTATGAATTAAAGCATAGTTTAGATAACTATCTTTCAAAATTACCTTCTACTATTCCAGTGCATTCTATTTCAGAGTTAATGGAGTTTAATGAAAATATAGCAGAAAGAGCTTTGAAATATGGACAAACTAAGTTGGAGAGAAGAAAAGATGTTCCTAATACGTTAAGAAATCCAGAATATTTAAATGCAAGATTAGAAGATATATATTTTTCTCAAGAACAAGGCATTGATTTTGCACTGGATAAATATAATCTTGATGCGATTCTGTTCCCTTCTTATATAGGCTCCACTATATGTGCGAAAGCAGGTTATCCGTCTATAGCAATACCTGCGGGATATATGGATAACGGGAGACCGTTTGGAATTACTCTTGCAAGCACTGCTTTTTCTGAGGGGACCTTGATTAAACTAGCATACGCTTTTGAACAAGCGACAAAGCATCGGAAAATCCCTAACTTATCATGAATAAAATAAATAGGATAGGAATTCCTGTCCTATTTATTTTGTTCATTAAAGCGAAATATCTTTTTGCTCTGTTTTATCATATTTTAATAAGTTAAATGATAAACAAGCAGAGCACAATATAAGGATAGAAGCGAGAATATAAATCGTACGAACACCGAACAAATCGGTAATAATTCCAACGCTAAGCATAGAGAGACCCGAAGCTGTCGAGAGGAGTGCACCATGAGCTGTATACATTTTTGATAGTAAAGTAGGGGCGACACTTGATTGTAGCACTGTCGTTTGAGAAATATCTCTAATTTGATAACATGGACCCATTAGAACGCATAGAAAAAGCGCAATAAACCCGCTACTTGTCATACCATATAAAAATGTAAGAATACTAAACATAAGAGAGCCTATCGCCATGGAGCGTATTAAATTGTTTTGAATGTATGTACTCATTTTCCATGCTAATATCCCGCCAATTAACGTCCCAACATAATAACTTGTATTAATATATCCCCACCATTCTTCTCCTTTATGAAGAACAGTCGTTACATAAGCCATTGTAATAGCACCGATCCATATTGTCCCTGCGAAAGTTTCAATTAAGTCCATACATGTAACGATACGGAGAGAAGGGTTCTGAAATAAGAGTTTCCAACCTTCCAATAAAGCAGCGCCTTTTGAAGAAGAAGGCTCTATTACTCGTTCAGTATATATGGAGCGTAATGAAACGTGTAGTGCAACACATCCAAAAATCATCAAAATGTTATTCATCATGAGTGTAGAAGTAGCACCGATATGAAGAACGATGACACTTGTAAATGAATAAGCAGCGGCTTGCGCAATTTGTGTGGAAAAGGAAAAAATACTATTTACTTTTACTAATTGTTCTTTTCGTGTAAGGCGAGGAAGGATACCGTATAATAATGGCGCGCTCCAACCGCTACATAATGAAATGAAAAAAATGAAAATGAATAGTGCTACAATGTTTGTGGACAGGGATGGGAATAATATCACTAATAAAAATAATAGAGCAGTTTTTGTCCATTGTAGTGTGAAAAGTAAGGAATAAGATGAAAAACGATTCATTATAAGTGGTGCAGATGTATTTGCTATAAGATTAGTTATGACTTGTACTAATGGAAAAAGAGCGGTTAATGTAGCTGATTTCGTTGTGATATACATATGAGTTGTAATAATCATGATGTATACGATGTCAGCGAGAGTAATGCATATTTTAGAGCCTAAATAGTAAGTTAATGAACGACTTTGCAACAAGCACACCACCTTCCTAAAAAATAATATTTTAGTAGTTAAAATAATTATAAATTGAAAATTAAATTTTCGAAAGAATTTCATTTTTTTGTCGCTTTTTGAAAGGGATTTTCATGTATAATGAAGAATATATTAATATAGTATTTTATTAATACTTTTTATAACAGTGAATATGTACAATAGCTTGTAGTAAATGCCCTGGTATAAGAAAGGGCGGATAAACCATTCTTTTCTTCATATACATATAGAAAATGAGAAAGAAAGTGAGGGTTGCATATGGCTGCTTGGGTGATTTGGTTTATAATAGCTGGTATTTTATTTATTGCGGAAATGTTGTCGATTACGTTTTATATGCTTTGGCTTGGAATTGGAGCTGTTGTCGGAGGTCTAATTGCTTTGTTTGCTCCTGAAGCACTACTGTTACAAGTTGTTGCTGGTGCGATTGTAAGTTTAACATTGACTTTCTTTACGAAAAGAATTTCAAAAAACTTTCGAGAAGCAAAAGGTTTTACTGATACAGTAGATATGCTTGTCGGTAAAAAAGGCATTGTTATGCAAGCGGTTACAAAAGAAGCGAATGGTATTGTGAAGGTGGATGGAGATATTTGGACAGCTATTGCAGATGATCCAATTGATGCTGGAGAAAAAGTAATTGTTATAAAGAGGCATAGTACTATATTACAAGTAAAAAAGGAGAGTGAATAAATATGGCAGTAGCATTAACATTAACGATTATTTTCGCACTAATTGTTGTTACATTTATCGCATTAACAATTAAAATTATTCCACAGCAAAAAGTTGGAGTCGTTGAAAGATTTGGTAAGTTTCAGCGTATTATGGAGCCGGGATTAAATTTATTAATACCAATTGTAGACCGTGTTCGTGTATATCATGACTTACGTATTCAACAAACGAATGTACCACCACAGAAGGTAATTACGAAAGATAATGTACAAGTAGAAATTGATACAATCATTTTCTATCAAATTGTGGAACCAGAACTTGCGACATATGGTATTTCGAACTATGAATATGGTGTTCGTAATATTACTTCTGCAACGATGCGCCAAATTATCGGTAAAATGGAACTGGATGAAACGCTATCTGGTCGTGAAAAAATTTCAACAGAAATTCGCTTAGCACTTGATGAAGCAACAGAAAAATGGGGCGTTCGCATTGAGCGTGTTGAAGTTGTTGATATTAATCCGCCAAAAGATGTGCAAGCATCGATGGAAAAACAAATGAAAGCAGAACGTAATAAACGTGCGATTATTTTAGAAGCTGAAGCTGCAAAACAAGATAAAGTTCTTCGTGCTGAAGGTGAAAAGCAAAGTAAAATCTTAATGGCTGAAGGTGATAAAGAAGCACGTATTCGAGAAGCTGAAGGTATAAAGGAAGCAAAAGAACTAGAAGCGCAAGGGGAAGCAAGAGCGATTGAGGAAATTGCAAAAGCAGAACAAAATCGAATTGAATTACTTCGTGCAGCAGATTTAGATGAACGCGTACTTGCTTACAAATCATTTGAATCATTGATTGAGGTTGCGAAAGGACCAGCAAATAAAGTCTTTATTCCGTCTAATGCAATTGAAACACTTGGTACTCTTGGGGCAATTGGAGAAATCTTTAAAGAAAAACAGGCGAAGAGATTGCCTTCGTCAGATACACCAAACGAACAATAAGAGTGGAAAGAGAAATGGTAAGCCGTTTCTCTTTTTATTTTTGAGCTGAATAAAAAATAGTAGCATCTTTGCTACTATGGATAGGACTTTTTTGTATGGCCCGTTTGAAAGAATAATAAGTTTAGACTGCTTGGAAATGTTAAGTTGAACAACTGTTATAGAAAGCTATTTTGTTTCGGAAGATTAAGAATATGGTATAATGAGATTTTATGGATATTGAACAGGGGAGTGGAGAATACATGCAAATACTATTAATACGTCACGGAGAATCAGAAGCTGATATCTTAAACGTACATGAAGGACGAGCAGACTTTGAATTAACAGAAAAAGGAAGAAGGCAAGTGCAAAGGCTTATGCAGAAAGTGAAAGCAGATTTTCCGCCAGATTTCATTTGGGCAAGTACATTAAAACGTGCTCGCGAAACAGGTGAAACATTAGCAGAAGGAATTGGATGCCCAATTCAATTAGAAGAGGAACTAATGGAGTTTAATAATGGGGTACAAGCTGGCTTATCATTTGAAGAGGCAAAAAAATATCCAGAGCCAAAGTTTCTTCATGATCGATTTGAAAACGGGGAATCATTTATTGAATTTAGAATGAGAATAGAAGGCATCTTTTCTAAAATCGTGACAGAGAATACATATGACCGAATTGCAATCGTTGCACATGGTGGTGTAATAAATAGTCTATTACGTGCGTTTTTCAAAATGCCAATTTCAATGGATTATTATTTTAAAATGGGAGATACGGGAATAAGTTTAATTGAAATTGATGGTGAACAAAAAACGATACATTTCATTAATGATACGAATCATTTGGACGGGATGTAAAAACCTATGTATAAAGTAGTATTTTTTGATGTTGACGGTACGCTTTTAAATGAGATTGACAGAAGTATGCACGATAGTACAAAAGAAGCGATACAAAGATTAATAGATAAAGGGATTCATGTAGTTGTTACTACAGGGAGACCATATAGCTTATGCTCGCAATTTAAGGAACTAGGTATAAATACGTTTATTTCTGCAAATGGTGCACATATCAAGCGTGGAGAAACAGTTATACATAAATCAGTACTTTCAAGTGAAATCATTCATGATATATCGGGGTTTGCTGAATTACATGGTCACGGTATTTCTTATTTCACAGAGGAATTTGTAATGAATGGAATAGCCAGGGATAATGAGCGCGTAATGCAAGCGCTTAGCGAGACGTTACATTTAGGGAAGTATCCTGAAAAAAGCAGGGATTTGTCAGAAGACGTCTATTGTCTATGTCTGTATGCGGATGAAATAGAAGCTCAAAAATTTATTGAAAAATACCCAATGCTTACATTTGAACGTTTTCATGGCTATGTCATAAATGTATTGGAAGATAAGAAAGTATCAAAATTAACTGCTATTCAAAAGGTATTGGATCACTTAAACATTTGTAAATCAGAAGCGGTTGCTTTTGGTGACGGTAGAAATGATATTGAGATGTTGCAGTATGTAGGATTAGGGATTGCGATGGGGAATGGTGGAGAAGAGTTAAAAACAAGAGCTGATTTCGTTACAAAGAAATCAAGTGAAGGTGGTATCTCTTTTGCCTTAAAGAAGTTTCGTATGATTTAAAAATAATAGATAGTCAGTTTGTAAAATCCTGTTTGAATTGCAGGATTTTTTTGTCTAACAATATTCTTGCAATAAAAGGAAAAATGCGAGTATAATGAAAAGTAATTAGGTAAGCTAATTAACTAAAAGGAAAGGAGAGTGAAGATGAATGAATTCGAAAAATGATTCTCTTCCTTTAGGGATTGGGCCGTATGCAGAGCTAATAAAAAAGACAGCATCAGCGGATACGGATCCAATCGCAGCAAAACTTGGTTTGTTAATGTTATGGACGTCTGATAATGTTCTTGATGCTGTTGACGTAGATTTAGCTCCGCTTGGTATTTCGGAAAGTAAACTAGATTTTTTACTGTTGTTTATTTTGCGTGAAATGGAATCAAATGGGGAAGAAGTGAATATGAGTCCTTCGGATATTGCGAGTCGATTAGGGATAACACGTGCTTCTGTCACTGGTTTATTAGATTGGATGGAGAAACGAGAGTTAATTGTAAGACTCCATCATTCTGAAGATCGAAGAAGATTAAAAGTGAAAATTACCCCGAAAGGAAAAGAACTAGTTACGCAATCTTTACCAACTTTTTGGTTATCTTGCGCTTCGTTAGTTGAAGACTTTAATCAAGAAGAGCGTCAAGTTTTAGAGAAGCTATTAAATAAAATGCAAGTAACTATGCAGGTGAAATTAGGAGAAGGTAGGTAAATAAGTTGATTATAAGGATCAACTTATTTATTTGGAAATATAATTAGCTTACCTTATTATATGTTTAACTAACTTTAGAGACAGTCATATTTTTTAAAACGAGTAGCAGTTAAAGAAATGCCATTTTGCGTACTTTAGAGGTTTTAAGTGGATAAAAAAATTATAATAAGGGAGAGATATTATGATGGAAATAGGAAAGGAAATAAATAGTGAAAAGAATTACACAATAATGACCGTTGTATTATGTTGGTCGGGTATGGTAGTTATGTCTAGCTTATATGTAACAATCCCTTTAATTGCTCTATTTTCAGACTTTTTTAATGCTTCACTAGCACAATCTGCAGCTACAGGCAGTATATTTTCTGTTGGCTTTGCTATAGGTTGTTTGTTATTTGGGGCAATCTCTGATAAATATGGGCGAAAAAAAGTGATCTTCATTGGATTACTTGCTCTGTCGATTATTTCTTTTTCCTTAGGGTTTGTAGGGAGTTTATTTTGGCTTGTTATTCTTAGAGGATTACAGGGTATCGCAGCAGCTACATTTTCTCCGGTAGCGTTAGCCTACGTTGTAGAAATGTTTCCAGTAGAAAAAAAGGTTACAACAATAGGATTTGTTAGTACCGGTTTTTTAGTAGCTGGAATTGTAGGGCAGGTAATCAGTACGGTTGTTAGTCAGCATTTTGGATGGCATATGGTGTTCTTTCTTCTTAGCATTGTCTATATGATTACTGCTGTATGGGTTCATTATTCTCTTCCGAAAGGAGAGACGTCTCAATCCTATACTGATATTTTGGGACCAATTAAACAAATGGGTAAAGTTTTTACACATAAAAGCTTAGTAATGAGCTATATGATTGCATTTGTTTTATTAATGGCTTTTGTTAATATGTATATTGTTTTAGGGAATTATTTGAGCTCTCCTATTTACACTTTAACTGCAGAACAAATCCTTTATTTTCGCTTAGCGGGGCTGTTTGGTATGTTGCTGTCACCGATTGCGGGTCGTTTAACAAAGAGGTTCGAAGTAAGGAAAGTTCTTCAGGGGGGATTGTTGGTCGCTATTATTAGTCTAAGTGCAATGGGTTTTGTTTCATACCTGCCTCTACTTGTCATAATGAGTGTCTGTTTTGTAATAGGTATTGCTATATCAGTTCCGTCTTTAGTTTCTCTTGTAGGCCAATTAGGAGGAAAAGCAAGGGGAATAGCAGTTTCCATTTATACTTTTATTTTATTTTTAGGTACTAGTATAGGACCCATCATTTCTATTTATCTTATGAAAATAGGAAGTTATGCTCAAACGTTTATTTTATTAGGAATGATACTTTTTATTGGTTTTATAGCTTCTCTATTTATAAATGATGAACACGTATTTGATGATATGTAGATTGGATAATGAATGAGTGGAAAATCACTCAAATAAAGGAATGCGAGGATCTTTCGTATGCTCACATAATAAAATATGAACTTGCCCACGATGATGATAAAAATGCGAAAGAATTTCAAGTAACCATTCAAATCGAGAATAAGAAACACCCCAATAGGCAGTCATAACTTCTGCTAATTCTTCTGGGGAATAGGAAAGAAATGTTTTAGAGAGAAGGTTGTATCCTTCAATCATTATTTGTTGCATGTACGCAATTGTTTCCGGTGTATGTTCGAAATAAAAGGTATGTAACTCTTTTTCCGTAATACCATTTAAAATGAGTAAATCTGCATGGCAAATAAGAGAAAGATGTGCACACATTTCAAATACTGATCGCTTCGAGTGAATGGGGTATATTTTTAAATCTTCTTCATTGTATTGGTTAAGCATTTGAATAGAAGTATCAACAGCAATTTGTAGTTGATGCAAGGCAGAGTGAACAAACATTGTAATTCTCCTCATCTCCGTATATAATAATTTCTTAAGAGTATTATATCATACTCAAAATTCCGAAAATTCTAGTAGTTTGACTAGCATATTGAAAAGTATTATATTGTAAAAGGTCATATGAAACGTGAAATAGAATGGAATGCAATTATTGAGTTAGGAGTTAGACCAATGAGTTTGAAATATGGAAGAGATACGATTATTGAAGTTGACTTAAATGCAGTAAAACATAATGTAAAAGAATTTAAAAAACGTGTGAATGATGAAAATATTGCAATGATGGCTGCTGTAAAAGCAAATGGGTATGGCCACGGGGCAGTTGAAGTTGCGAAAGCTGCTATTGAAGCAGGAATAAATCAGCTTGCAGTTGCATTTGTAGATGAAGCGATAGAGTTAAGAGAAGCAGGAATAAACGTGCCGATTTTAATTTTAGGCTATACATCCGTAGCGGCTGCTGAAGAGGCAATTCAATATGACGTTATGATGACTGTTTATAGAAGTGAAGATTTACAAGGTATAAATGAAATCGCAAACCGTATTCAAAAGAAAGCGCAAATTCAAGTGAAAATTGATACAGGAATGAGTCGTATCGGTTTACAAGAAGAAGAGGTTATGCCATTTTTAGAAGAATTGAACCGTATGGAGTATGTAGAGGTAGTAGGAATGTTTACACATTACTCTACGGCAGATGAAATTGATAAATCATATACGAATATGCAAACAAGTTTATTTGAGAAAGCTGTCAATGCGGCAAAAGAATTAGGAATTCATATTCCATATATTCATAGTTCAAATAGTGCAGGTTCAATGGAGCTTAGCAATACATTTCAAAATATGGTTCGTGTAGGTATTGGAATATATGGAATGTATCCTTCAAAAGAGGTAGATCATGCAGTCGTTTCTTTACAGCCTGCGTTGTCGTTAAAATCAAAAGTAGCTCATATTAAACATGCGAAGAAGAATCGCGGTGTAAGTTATGGGAATACGTATGTAACGACTGGTGAAGAATGGATTGCAACTGTACCGATTGGCTATGCTGATGGATATAATCGTCAGTTATCTAATAAAGGGCATGCATTAATAAATGGAGTTCGAGTACCTGTTATTGGCCGTGTTTGTATGGATCAACTTATGTTAGACGTTTCAAAAGCAATGCCAGTACAAGTTGGGGATGAAGTAGTATTCTACGGTAAACAAGGTGAAGAAGAAATTGCGGTAGAAGAAGTAGCGGATATGTTAGGTACAATTAACTATGAAGTTACATGTATGTTAGACAGAAGAATTCCACGAGTTTATAAAGAAAATAATGAAACGGCTGCTGTCGTAAATATACTAAGAAAAAACTGAATCGTTGTGATTCAGTTTTTTTATTTTTGACAAATGAAAAATGTTCTGTTTGTACCGTGTAATTGAATGTTCTTAAAACCTACAGATTCCAATGAAGAAATTATTTCTTCATTGGAATAACAAGCTTCCTCAAAAGAAAAGTCACTTCTTGTCCAATTATTATCTATGTCATGTTGAAATAGTATAAAGTTCATTTCTGCTTTTTTATTTTCGTTATCATATGTAGAATCAATTGTACATACATATTCTTCCGCTGAAATATGAAATGAAGCAATCCAATTTTCAAGAAAACCTTTCTCCATATTCATATCAAATACGAATGTACCTTCGCTATGTAATACGGAGTAAACATTATGAAAAACATTTTTTAATTCATCTAATTTTAAAATATGGTTTAAGCTATCGCCAGTAGAGATAACATAGTGAAATTGCTCATTTATATTGAAATAACGAGCATCATCGACGATAAAGGTTGCGTCTGGCGCGTTTTGACGTGCGTATTCAATCATTTGAGCAGAACCATCTATACCAGTTACTACAAAATTATTATCAATTAATTTCTTAGTAAGGTGACCAGTCCCGCAGCAAAGATCTAAAATATGAGAATGTGGTGGTGCATATTGTAAAACGAATTTTTCCAAAAGTAGATAGGAGTGTTCAGCAAAATGTCCCCAATGTTTATTATAGATGTCTGCAAAAATATCATAATCAGAATAAATTAGTTTTTTACACATATGTATTCACCTCAAGATTCATTACATTATAATAGTTATGCTTCTTTTTCATTTCAAAACCACATTGTGTATATAGTTTTAAAGCGTGGTTATTTTTCGTTTCGACGTCTAATTCAATTGTTGAAATTCCTTTTGTAATAAGGGTATGTACCATATAACTAAGAATATCTTTTCCGTATCCTTTACCTTGATAAGAAGGATGAACAGCGAACCCTGATAGTGTAGTAGATTGTTCTTGCTCAGAAACTGTAATCGTTCCTATCACTTTTTCGTCGATAAGAGCACAGTAAACTTGATAGGAAGGGGAATTCATCATTTTTTGTAACCATGTAGCGGTATTTTTTGCTGAATCTCCAAAAGCTTTACTGGAAATTTCAATAAGATCAAGAAGTGACCCTGAAGATGCAAGAGTGAGCTGTATAGTATTCTTTGTTGATTTTTGCACTTCTTTTGCTTTGAACTCCATACTATATTCACTATATAAATAAGGTAACTTCATATGTCTTGCAAATTCTTTCCCAGAATCAGAATCCCCATTCATAATAAGAAGAGCTTCATCTGCCTTTCGGATTCGTATTTCTTTCATTGCAGTTTGTAAAAGAGTAGTGCCTATATGTTGTTTCCTATAGTTCGGATGAACAAACCCTATTAACTCCAGTTTTGTCGGTCTTTCAAAATCATACATACTTAATGCACCGATTAATTGAGTATTATCATAAAATAGGAAATCATTTATCTCTTCATTAGTACGAGCAGTTAAAAAGTTTATATGTAAATCTGATGAGTAATCAATTTGATCGTGTTGCCCACAAATATGAGCTAAATCTTTCATGCGCTGAATTTCGTTTGTTATTAAAGATTTCTTTTGTTCAATATTCATTTCATAACCCCTCTCATTCGTATTTAAAAATAGGATGGATGACTAAGCCACTTTTTTAACTCCACGCTGCCCTGAACAGATAATAACCGGTACAAATATCGATAGGGAGGTCTACATTCTGCAAGATGAGGAAGGGGCATAATGGTTTCGTAACCTTGTTTAAAAGCATGTGCCTCTTTTTCTGTAAACACATATTCTAAGCCGATAAAATCAAACTCCCGGGGAGCAACGGCATAGGCTTCTGTATCTACTAATCCCGTAATAGTTGTACCATCTGATAAAAACTGAGTAGGGTCCATATCAATTAAAACGAGCGTTGATTCCTTTGGTGCTGGTAAGGAAGAAAGTTGTGATTCAAAAGTAGGAAATGCATTTTGTATGCTTTCATTATCGGAATAAAACATATTCACAAGCTCTTTACTCACATTTAAAATGTGTGATTGGAATTCATCTAGTGTAATTTGGAAGGAACCTGACACATTTCCTATGTAATCGGCTTTAAATGTATGTATTTCTGCAAGCCCTTTTCCTAGACTGAATAAAATAGAATCTGGTTGCCCGATAAAAGATTGAACTGTGTTACCTACTAACTTTTCGGCTACAACGAATTCACGGCCATTTAAAATATGTTTTTCTAATATTGCTGGGATAGGAAGATTAGTATGTTCTTGCAGCAATGTATGTACAGCTTTTAAATGGTGTACGTTCCTTGGATTAATTCCAAATAGGTTTTTACATCCCCACCAAAAATCATTATTTGGCTCTTCATTCATTTTAGAAGAACGAACGATGACTTCTGCATCTTCTGTTCGGACGAGGAACACATCGCTTGCATGGTCTTCATAACCTGGGTGTAAAGCTTGAATAGATAAAATAGGTGAAGTGAATAGTTGTTGTAGCATGAAGTTGCTCCTTTTTTCTGTAAATTCTATAAATTCATTATATAACAGAATATGTTCCAAATGGATAAAGATAAGGACAACATAGAACTTAAATAAATTTATAGTGAGAAATCAGTGTGGAAATTATATTTTTCTAGTTTTGTATGAATTATCAAAATAATGTTTCTGATGATAAATCTGTAAAAATGCCTGAATGTAAATCTCGTATTTTTCAATAAATGAAAGGTTAAGCATACTTTTATAAGAGTTATAATGTAGGTTATGAAAAATATTTCTCAATAATAAAATGAAGTGAAAAATATGAAGAAGTAGAATAGATTCCTTTATAATAGTTTTCAATTAATTAATATGATTAACTATTAATATTGTTAGATAGGAGAGAATATGATGGCAAATGTACTCGTAATAAATTTTCCTGGAGAAGGTCATATAAATCCGACTTTAGCTATTGTAAGTGAGTTAATTCGGGGAGGGGAGACAGTTGTTTCGTATTGTATTGAAGATTATAGAAAGAAGATTGAAGCAACAGGTGCAGAATTCCGAGTGTTTGAGAATTTCCTCTCTCAAATTAATATTATGGAACGAGTAAATGAAGGTGGGAGTCCTTTGACGATGCTATCTCATATGATTGAGGCATCAGAGCGTATTGTGACTCAAATTGTAGAAGAAACAAAAGGGGAAAGTACGATTACTTGATATACGATAATCATTTTCCCGTAGGACGTATTATAGCCAATGTTTTAAAATTACCTAGCGTTTCTTCTTGTACAACATTTGCTTTTAATCAGTACATTACTTTTAACGATGAACAAGAATCAAGACAAGTAGATGAAACGAATCCATTATATCAATCTTGTTTAGCGGGAATGGAAAAATGGAATAGGCAGTATGGAATGAAATGTAATAGTATGTATGACATTATGAATCATCCTGGTGATATTACTATTGTATATACTTCAAAAGAATACCAGCCGCGTTCAGATGTATTCGATGAATCGTATAAGTTTGTCGGCCCATCAATTGCTACTCGAAAAGAAGTAGACAGCTTTTCTATGGAAGATTTAAAAGATGAAAAATTGATTTTCATTTCTATGGGAACAGTTTTTAATGAACAACCTGAACTATATGAAAAATGTTTTGAAGCGTTTAAAGATGTAGAAGCGACAGTCGTATTAGTTGTTGGTAAGAAAATAAATATAAATCAATTTGAAAACATTCCGAATAATTTTAAGTTGTATAATTATGTGCCGCAATTAGAAGTATTACAGTATGCTGATGTATTCGTGACACATGGTGGTATGAATAGTTCGAGTGAAGCATTATATTACGGTGTCCCGTTAGTTGTAATTCCGGTAACAGGAGATCAGCCTTTAGTTGCGAAACGAGTGACCGAAGTAGGGGCTGGAATAAGGCTTAATCGTAAAGAATTAACTTCTGAATTGTTACGTGAGACTGTAGAAAAAGTTATAGATGATGTGACGTTTAAGGAAAATAGTCGTAAAGTTGGAGAGTCACTTCGAAATGCTGGTGGGTATAATAGGGCAGTTGATGAAATATTTAAAATGAAGATGAATTCATACTTAAAACTTAAATAAATGTTTGGAGCACACTTACTGTAATATGTAAGTGTGTTTCTATAAATAAATTACATAAAAAATCACTGTAAAGGTGAAACTTTTGTGTATATAAACTCATATCTTTGAATTAGTAGTAAAATTACGTTAAAATAATACTAAGAAAATATATAAGTTTTGGGGGTAATGAATGAAGAAAGTATTTGAATACGTATTATTAACAATTGGCTCAATTATTGTAGCGGGTTCATTAGAACTTATTTTAGCACCTAATGGATTAGTAGATGGCGGAGTAACGGCCATTGCTATTATGGCGAATAAAGTTGCAGGATTGCCGCTTTATGGAGTGTTCTTAGGAATTAATATCCCGATTTTATTATTTACTGCAAAAGTAATGGGCAAGAAGTTCTTCATCCGTACATCCTATGCAAATGTTGTTACAACACTCGGATTGATTTATTTAAAACCATTTCCAGCAATTACAACTTCTGAATTGTTAATTGTTCTTTATGGAGGAGTTCTATTTGGTGTGGGTGTAGGGATTGTAGTAAAAATGGGCGGAGCAATTGATGGATCAGAAATGTTAGCTGTGTGGATGAATAAACATTTTAAAGTGCCGATTAGTACATTTTTACTTGCTGTAAATGCGGTTATTTTCATTTTTGTTGCCATTTTATTTTCAATTGAACAAGCGATGTTCTCATTAGCAATTTTCTATATTGTTACGAAGATGATTGATTTCATATTAGATGGTATTAATCAAGGAAAGAGCGTTATGATTATTTCTGGTAAAAATAAAGAAATAGGCGATCTACTTATGAAAGAATTGCAATTATCCGTTACGTATCTACATGGAGAAGGTGGTTTTTTAGGAGAACATAAGAGAATCATTTATTGTATTACAAACCGTTTCATTTATCCGAAAATGAAAGATCTCGTTCTCTCTGTAGATCCAACTGCTATCATTGAAGCTTCCTATTCAACAGAAACAACTGGTGTTAAGCGTCCGGGAAGGACTGCGAGATCAGAAAAATAGTGAATGAAAATAGCTCCACGTAAGTATAACTTGCGTGGAGCTATTTTTATTTAGCGAACCAGGCCTTTTTCAGTAATTGGACAACGGTTTCGATACGATCCTCTGGAATACTGCCAAAACCGAGCAATACATACGACTCATCCATTACATTATGAACAGAATCGTATGTGGAGAGAGGGTATAACTTAATACGTTCTTTTGCGGCTGCATGAATAAGTTCTTGTTCATTCATCCCGTTATGAACGTGAAGTACAATATGAAGTCCGGATTGTTCACCGAGTATATGAACGTTATTTCCCATCTCGTTTGTAATAGATTTAATTAAAGAAATATGTTTTCTTTTATATAACGTCCGACTTCGGTTAATATGACGTTCCCAATCACCATTTTGAATAAACGTGGCAAAGGTAAGTTGCTGCAACGTAGAAACAGTTTGTTTAAACATACCACCAAGCTCTTCATAGGCTCTTAACAGATGAGGTGGTAAAACAATATATCCCATTCGTAAAGAAGGTAAAAAAGATTTCGAGAAAGTTCCCATATAAATAACACGTTCATTTGCATCTAGTCCTTGTAAAGAAGGAATAGGTTTTCCTATATAACGGAATTCCCCGTCGTAATCATCTTCAATAATATAGCCCTTACAATCATTCGCCCATTGTAATAACTCGAGTCTTCTAGATAATGGCATAATGATTCCAAGTGGAAATTGGTGAGATGGAGTGACATACGCTACATTGCAACCCGATTCACGTAAAGCGGAAATATGAATTCCTTTATCATCTAAAGGGATGGGGTGAACGGTAAGACCAGAACTTTGAATCATAGCAGGAATACGGTGAAATCCAGGGTTTTCGATTCCGAATTCCTTTTTTGAACCAAGCAGCTGAAGTAGTAGCCAAAGAAGAGGCTGCGTACCTGCTCCGATAATAATTTGATCAGGTGAAGAATGTACCCCGCGAGCATGATATAAATACTTTGAAATATGTTCTCGTAGAATGAGCTCACCTTGTGGATCTTCCTTAGCAAATAATTCATTTTCATACTGAAATAAAGTTTCGTGGATTGCTCTTTTCCAGTTTGTTATCGGAAAAGCTTTTTGATCAATAAGTCCTTGACTACAATCATAATCATATTGTTCGTTTTCTTTATTGTTAGCACTGTTTGACGCAATTTGCTGTTTCTTTTGAATGACATCAATATTAACTTCTGCAACAAAAATCCCACGTTTCGGTTTGCTTTCTACATACCCTTCAGCTAGTAATTGTTGATAAGCAGATTCCACTGTAATACGGCTCACATTAAGTTGCATAGCTAAATTTCTGTGAGAAGGAAGGCGTGTACCGGCACGTAGTGATCCATGAGAGATTTCACGTTTCATATATTCATAAATTTGTAAGTAAAGGGGTGTTTTACTTTGTAATACTAATGGGATAGTCAGATCCATTCGTAGACGCTCCTTTTCATACTGGCCTTATAAAAAAGAATAAAACTGTCACTTAAGCTAAGGACAGTTGCTTTCTATAATGATGATATAACATTTAGAAAATTTTATAAATAGTAAGGGGAGAATCATAATGAATATTAAAGCAGTAGTAACAGAAGAGGATTTACATGATGTATTGCCCGTATTACAGCAATTACGAACGAAACTTTCAAGAGAAGAAGCGAGTTCTTTATTTCAAAAAATGAAAGAAGAAAATTATAAACTACTCTCGTTACGGGATGAAGATGAAGAAGTTGTGAGTCTAGCCGGTGTAGCGATTTGTACGAACTTTTATAATGAGAAACATGTTTTCGTGTATGACCTTGTAACGGCAGAAGCTCACAGATCAAAAGGATATGGTAAAGTTCTGCTGTCATATGTAGAAAAATGGGGGAAAGAAAAAGGGTGCAGCTCTATCGTTCTTACATCTGCGTTTCCGAGAATGGATGCACATCGTTTTTATGAAAGAGAGGGCTATGATAAAGTAAGCTATTCTTTTTATAAAGAGTTATAATACTAAGTAGGTTCCGTGTGTGAAAATATATGGAACCTATTTTCTTTTCCAGATTTGAGCTAGGAACAGGTCTAGTAATATAATTTGTCGAATATTAGAATTTAACAAGGAAATGTTGAATTTGGAGAATGTTAGGGGCGTTTATATTTGGAAAAAATAAAGAAATTATCGATACCAAATGATGTAAGAGTCATCATTATTTCTGATATTCATGGGGAATTAGATCTTTTTAAAGAACTACTACATAAAGTTAATTTTAAAGATGAGGATTATTTAATTATTAATGGTGATCTTTGTGAGAAAGGAAGAAATAGTATTGGCGTCGTAAACTATGTGATGGATCTAGTAGTTAGTAAGCCAAATGTTTATGTAATAGAAGGGAATTGTGAAGTTGTAGTTGAAGCACTTGTAAATGAAAACCCTGCGCTAATACATTATTTGTGTACGCGAAAGAATACAATTTTTAATGAGTGGCTAGGGCAATTGAACGTTACCGTTAATGAAGAAAGTGATATTCGTGAAGTGAAAAACATATTGATGGGCCATTTTTCAAAAGAAATAAAGTGGCTAACAGAATTGCCAACAGCGATTGAAACAGAAGATTATATCTTTGTACATGCTGGCCTTGAAGATAGAGAGGATTGGAAAGAAACAGAACGAAAAAATGCGATAGCAATGCCGGAGTTTTTCAATAAATCACATAGATCAAATAAGTATGTAGTTGTCGGTCATTGGCCTGTTGTGAACTATTCTGATGAGGCCCCATCTAACAATCCAGTTATTGATCAGGAGAAAAAGATTATTGCAATTGATGGGGGAAATGCGATTAAAGAGGCAGGGCAATTAAACGCATTTATCATTCAGAGGAAGCTAACAGGTGATACGTTTTCTTATACATATGTAGACTATTTTCCAGAGTATGAAGTAATAGCAGATTTTCATACTGATGCAACAATGCAGGGCGGGGTAACATATCCGTACTATTACATAGAGCCGCTGGAGAAGATGCAAGATTACACAATGTGTAAGCAAAAGGAAACGAATACATTACTCTCTGTGAAAAATGAATATATTAGGCAACTTGATTCAGGTGAATACACAGTGAAAACTGATATTTCTTGTGCACAAATAAGCGTAAGCATAGGGGACATTGTTTCTCTCATTGATAACAGCTGCTCGGGATATGATTTAGTTAAAAGAGATGGAGTAGAAGGCTGGATAGAGAAAGGTATTTTAGTTGAGATAGAAAAGATGAAATAGGAGGTATGGAGCCTCCTATTTTTTTATTACCTTTTTAAATGAGTAGATTGCTTGCTGTCTTTCATAAGTAAGTAAATCGTACTCGGTAAAATGGCAAGCGTCATTCCTAAAAAAATTGTGAGTATAGCATAACCTCTATACGGAACAGGAACGATCAATGGAAGCCCGGCTAGGAAAATACCTGCTATTACCATTGAAATACTACAAATATTTGAAGCTCTTTTTTCAAGGTGTTTATCATTCCATTCCAATGAAACCGTTGATTTACTCGTATCAATTTTGGAACTGAAATAGCCTATTACTATAAACAAAAGCCCTAATGCTAAAAATATTAAATGATCAAGAGGAAGAGTGAAGCCAAGAGCGATGAGAGCAATGACAATATCGACAAAAAATAAAAATAGTAAAATTGTGTTGCCAATCCAAAGGAGAAATTTCTGGTTACTCGCTGCTTTAGATAAAGCTAAAAATAAAAAGAATAAGAAGGTACATATAATTATATTTACGATAACAAAAGTGCTTTTATCCATTGTTGATGTAGGCGTTCCATTGAAGTCCCATTTCGTAACAATACGTAATGGTAAGAAGAAATAGAGAATAATATTTGTTGTAATAATAGTGAGAAATAAAGTAATACTAAATCGATTATTCATTGAATCACCAGCTTTCCACATGAATAATTGGTATCTTATAACAAAATTATACAATATAATAAATGATATTTGTTTTGATTTTTCTGAAAAAACATTATAATTATATATGAAATAAAGAGGATTGTAGGAGGAAATTATGAAAAGCGTAATATTAAAAGGGGATAAAGTTACAATTCGTACAATTGAAGAATCAGATATAAAAACATTATGGGATCTCGTATTTAAAGAAGAAAATCCAGAATGGAAAAAATGGGATGCACCGTATTTTCCGTTTTCAATGCAAGAATACTCGTCTTATAAAGAGAAGATGAAAACTCGTTTAAAAGAGGAACCTCTATCCAATTTAATTATAGAAAATAACGGTCAAATTATAGGGACAATCGGGTTTTATTGGGAATATAAACCGACGCGTTGGTTAGAGATGGGGCTTGTTATTTATAATCCAAATTACTGGAATGGTGGTTATGGTACAGAGGCGTTAACATTATATCGAGATTTACTATTTGAAGAGATGGAGATTGGTAGAGTAGGAATCACGACTTGGTCTGGTAATGAACGAATGATGAAAGTAGCTGAGAAAATAGGAATGAGTTTAGAAGGTAGAATGCGCAAATGCCGTTATTATAACGGAACGTACTATGATTCTATTCGAATGGGAATGATTCGTGAAGAATGGGAAGCGTTATATGTAACGAAGGGGTGAGGAAGTATGTACGCTATTATTGCTACATTTGATCGTGTGTTTACTAATAAAATTATAGAATTGCAAAATGAAATAACAAATATCATTGGCACAAATCAATTAGCAGGAGTAGAACCTCATATTACATTAGCTGATTACAATGAGGTAGATGTTAACTTATATACTAAGAAACTAGAGGAGTTTGTAGCTGTTCAAGAAAATATGGCTGCAATAAATTTTCCTTCTGTTGGAACTTTTCCTACTAATGGAACGATCTTTTTAGCACCGACCATTACAGATGAATTGTTAAAACTTCATCATTATTATCATGATAATTTTAAAATTTTTCATGATAATTTAAATTCATATTATGTGCCAGGAAAATGGGTTCCGCATTGTACGATTGCAAATAAGTTACATGCAAATCAGTTTTTAATTGCAATGGAATATATTTATGAAAAATTTGATTATGCAACAGCTTCAATTGAGAAATTAAAATTAATTAAGGTGAATTATGAAAATGGTTCTGCCATTTCTTCTAGTATATTAGCAGAATATAATTTTAAGAGAATGGAGACAACGAGATGACATATGTAATTAGAGAAATGAAGCAAGAAGATATCCATGCGGTACAATCAGTAGCGAAAGTTGCTTGGCATGATACATACGAAAGCATTATTCCGAGAGAGATTCAAGACAGATTTTTAGACGAGGCCTATTCTGATGAAAAAATGAAATATCGTCTTGAAAATACACATTTATTTGTTGCGGAAGAAGAGGGAGAAGTAATTGGCTTTGCGAATTTTTCACCTGTTAGATTGCAAAACGAAGCAGAATTAGGAGCGATTTATTTGTTACCAGATCAGCAAGGGAAAGGGGTAGGAAGTGCTTTATTACAAAAAGGGTTAACGGAATTAAAAGGAATTCGAAAACTATACATTCATGTAGAAGCAGCGAATGAAAAAGGAAAACGTTTTTATGAAGCGAAAGGTTTTGCACAATTAGAGGAATTTGAAGAAGATTTTGAAGGACATATGATGCAGACAGTAAGGATGGTTTTATACGTATAGGGAGGATTAGTAATGAAAATTTTTGATTTTAGTGAAAAAGTGGGAAAGAAAATCTCAGCATTTCAATCTAATTTCATAATGTCAAAAATATTAAACTATAAAGGAAATGTACATATCGGTGCTATGCATTTACGAGAGAATGGAATAATTGGATATCATGAAGCAGTTGTATCACAGCTGCTTCTTATTGTGGACGGAGAAGGATATGTATGCGGAGCAGATAAAGAAAAAGTGAAGGTGGAAGCGGGACAAGCTGTGTTTTGGGAGAAGGACGAATCTCATGAAACGAGTACGGAAAAGGGATTGATGGCAATTGTAATTGAGTCGGAGGAACTTGAACGAGCGATAGTAATGCCTATTAAAGAGGAGAGTTGTGAAAAATGATAGAAAAGGCAAATCGGGAAGAAACGGACGAAATAATACAATATGCAGCTCAATCACTTTTTGAAGGCACGAGGGGAAATTGTCACTTAAGTACAGAGAAAGCAATTGAAATTACAAGGTCGATTGTAGAAAAGGGAGCATATTATTTAGTCGTTAAAGAAGAAAACAATGTAATGGGATGGATATTAATAGGGGAAAATACGGACTATTTTTCTCATGAAAAACTAGGGTTTATATACGAATTGTATGTTTTTCCAGAGTACCGCGGAAAAGGGTTGTCAAGAAAGTTAATGTGGGCTGGTATTAAGGAATTACAAAAGAATTATTCAGAAATTCGTTTAAATGTATTTGCAGGAAACTTTGCGAAAGAGATGTACGAAGAGTTTGGTTTTGTTGAAAGACAGGTAATTATGACTTTGAAGTGAGAAAAATAAAAAGAGAAAGAGAATATGTTGCGTATTTGCAAATGGTGTATCCGGCATTACAAATAGAATCAACTTACATAAATGAGATAGGACAAAATAATGATTTAGTGAACACTTTATTGCTGAAATTAAAAATGGATAAGTTCTTAAAGATACATAAAATAAAAGATTTTCTTTAAATTTATAGTTGATTTATAGAGTATGCTTAAAAACAAATAAATTAGTATTATATAATATAACGTT
>NZ_LOBC01000008.1 GCF_001583695.1 Bacillus wiedmannii
TAGAATGGGAGGGGGATGGAGCTTCTGACGTAGAGGCGCTTTTTGCCTCGTAGGAAGAAGTGAAGCCACCGACCATTCTAGCCGCTGGAGCTGGATATAATTAAAAGCACAAGCGGCTCGTTCAGAATCCGGGATACTTCAAACTCTCGACCCAAATATGATTTTTATCTCAAAAAACGAAATTTTTCCCATATATTACTCTCTCTAATATTCCCTTAAAAACATAAAAAACTCGCTTACCACAAAATAAGCGAGTCCCAATCTTTTCCCTTTACTTAGTTGTTACATATCTTTTTGAGTCTGCAACAATGTTTTGTAAAAATTCTTCATTTGTCTTTGTTTGACGAAGTTTACGTAAGAAACCTTCGACAAAGTCTGGTGTATCACGCATTGTTTTACGAATACCCCATAGCTTGTCTAAATGTTCTTTCGGAATTAATAGATCTTCTTTACGTGTACCAGAACGGCGAATATCAATTGCCGGGAAGATACGACGCTCAGCTAATGAACGATCTAAGTGAAGTTCCATATTTCCAGTTCCTTTAAATTCTTCGTAAATTACATCGTCCATACGAGATCCTGTATCAACAAGCGCTGTTGCTAAAATCGTTAAGCTACCGCCTTCTTCAATATTACGTGCAGCTCCAAAGAAACGCTTCGGTCTATGGAAGGCAGCTGGGTCGATACCACCCGATAATGTTCTACCACTTGGCGGAATAACAAGGTTGTAAGCTCGCGCTAAACGGGTAATACTATCCATTAAAATGATAACATCTTTTTTGTGCTCTACAAGACGCATTGCACGTTCTAACACAAGTTCCGCTACTTTAATATGATTTTCTGGCACTTCATCAAAAGTAGAGCTTACAACATCTCCTTTAACAGAGCGTTCGATGTCTGTTACTTCCTCTGGACGCTCATCAATTAAAAGTACAATTAATTCAGCTTCCGGGTGATTTGTTGTAACACTGTGTGCGATTTCTTTTAATAGACTTGTTTTACCAGCCTTTGGAGGCGCGACAATTAAACCACGTTGTCCAAATCCAACTGGTGCGATTAAATCCATGATGCGTGTCGGTAACTTTTTCGGTTCCGTTTCCAATTTCATTTGGCGATCTGGGTATAATGGTGTTAATGCAGGGAAATGCACACGCTCTTTTGCTGACTCTGGATCATCTCCGTTTACAGCTTCAACTTGTAATAATCCAAAATAGCGTTCATTTTCTTTCGGAGGTCGTACTTTACCAGAAACCTTGTCTCCATTACGTAAATCGAAACGACGAATTTGCGAAGCTGAGATATAAATATCTTCTGAGCTTGGAGAATAGTTGATAGGACGTAGGAATCCAAATCCTTCTGATTGAATAATTTCTAATACGCCTTCCATGAAGAAGAAACCTTCTTTTTCTGCTCGAGCTTTTAGGATAGCGAAGATTAACTCTTTTTTCGTTAATTTGCTATAATACGAAATCTTAAATTCTTTCGCAAGCTCGTATAACTCTTTTAATTTCATGTTTTCTAATGCTGCAATTGACAAATTCATTCAGACACCACACTTTAACGTTATTCTCTTTTCACATGGGTAAAGGGAAAAAATACGGAAGGCAAATAATTAATAATGAAAGGCAATAAGTTCAAGTAGGGTAATATTCACTATTGTAACCCTTTTATCTAGTTTTAATCAATACGTTGAAACACAAATACAAGAAGCGAAGACAAGAAAATTTGTCTTCGCTTTTATTTAACCTAGTTCCAGTAGCTAGAATGGTCAGGAGCTACAATGCCCTGCGATTCTGAACGAGCTGCTTACGCTTTTTACTTAATAACCAAGTTTGGTTTTTTATTCAAGCTATGACGTCCGTCTACGAAGCGTACTGTGCCTGATTTTGCACGCATAACAAGGGATTGTGTTGTTCCTACGCTACCTTTAAATTGAACGCCGCGTAATAGTTCTCCGTCTGTTACGCCTGTTGCCGCAAAGATTGCATCGTCACCTTTTACTAAGTCTTCCATACGAAGAATACGATTTATATCTTCAATACCCATTTTTTTACAACGAGCTAATTCAGCTTCATTTTGAGGCAGAAGCTTTCCGTGGATTTCTCCACCTAAACATTTTAATGCAACTGCTGCTAATACACCCTCAGGTGCTCCACCAGAGCCGAATAAAATATCTACACCTGTGCGATCAAATGCGGTGTTAATTGCTCCAGCCACATCTCCATCGTTAATTAATTTAATACGAGCACCAGCTTTACGAATTTCTTCGATAATCGCTTGATGACGTGGACGGTTTAAAACTGTCGCTACAACATCTTCAATATCTTTATTTTTCGCTTTCGCAACCGCACGTAAGTTATCGATAATAGGCGCATCAATATCGACCGCCCCAACCGCTTCTGGGCCAACCGCGATTTTATCCATGTACATGTCAGGAGCATGTAACAAATTACCATGATCTGCAATTGCAATAACAGCAAGAGCATTCCATCCACCAGCTGCTACGATGTTTGTCCCTTCTAAAGGATCAACCGCAACGTCTACACGTGGTCCATATCCTGTACCTAATTTCTCTCCGATATACAGCATTGGTGCTTCGTCCATCTCGCCTTCACCAATTACAACTGTACCTTTCATCGGGATTGTATCAAATACATCACGCATAGCTGATGTTGCTGCACCGTCTGCCTCATCCTTTTTCCCGCGCCCCATCCAACGCGCTGATGATAATGCTGCAGCCTCTGTTACACGTACTAACTCCATAGATAAACTTCTTTCCACGATAATCCCTCTCCTTTAAGTCTTTATATTTCTGCCGTATTTTGTGAACCGTGTTTCTCTACAAAGTATACTTCCGCAAGTAGTGATGCTTCGCTTCCCCCTTGCGGAAGTATCACTTATGCGTTCTTCATCTCTTCAATTTCTTGACTTGTCATTTGTTCTCGCCAAATGTTTGCGCCAAGACCTTTAAGCTTGTCTACTATATTTTCATAACCTCGATCAATATGCTCAAGTCCGGTTACTTCTGTAATTCCATCCGCCATTAACCCTGCAATAACAAGGGCCGCTCCAGCTCGCAAATCACTCGCTTTCACTTTTGCACCTTGTAATAAAACAGGACCAGTTACAATTGCCGAACGACCTTCCACTTTAATTTGTGCATTCATACGACGTAATTCATCAATGTGTTTAAAGCGTGCGCCGTAAATCGTATCCGTTACAACACCCGTTCCGTGCGCCTTTGTTAAAAGCGTTGTAAATGGTTGTTGTAAATCTGTTGGGAATCCTGGATATACAAGCGTTTTTATATCAACTACTTTTAACCTTCTATTACCGTTCACTGTAATTTGGTCATCGTTCGTTTCAACTTGGACACCAGCTTCTCTTAACTTCGCTGTAACTGACTCTAAATGCTGAGGAATCACATTATCAACCGTTATTTCTCCTCCTGATGCAGCTCCTAAAATCATATACGTACCCGCTTCAATACGATCCGGAATGATCGTATGGTGACAACCGTGCAGTGAATCCACACCATCAATTCGGATTACATCTGTGCCCGCACCTTTAATGCGTGCACCCATGCTTGTTAACAATGTAGCTACATCAATAATCTCTGGTTCTTTCGCTGCGTTTTCAATAACAGTTCTACCTTTCGCTCGCACAGCTGCTAGCATAATATTAATTGTAGCTCCTACACTAACAACATCTAAATAAATACGTGCCCCGCGCAATTCATCTGCTCTTAAATAAATCGCACCCTGTTCATTCGTAACATGTGCACCTAACGCTTCAAATCCTTTAATATGCTGATCAATAGGCCTCGGTCCTAAATGACATCCACCTGGAAGCCCAATAACAGCTTTTTTAAAACGGCCAAGCATCGCACCCATTAAATAATAAGAAGCACGCAATTTTTTCACTTTTCCATTCGGTAAAGGCATTGCAACCATGTTAGAAGGATCGACTATCATCTCTTCCTCCTGTCCATAAGCTACTCTTCCTCCAATTTCCTCTAGCAAGTCTCCTAACATTTTCACGTCCGAAATATTAGGGACACCACCAATAGTTACTGGAGTATCTGCTAAAATTGTCGCTGGAATTAGTGCAACGGCGCTGTTCTTTGCACCACTCACTCGAATTGTTCCATTTAAAGCTCTTCCGCCTTCAATTAGCAATTTTTCCATATTGAGCTCCCTTCTTG
The DNA here is from genome assembly GCF_001583695.1 of Bacillus wiedmannii. Classification (GTDB taxonomy): domain Bacteria; phylum Bacillota; class Bacilli; order Bacillales; family Bacillaceae_G; genus Bacillus_A; species Bacillus_A wiedmannii. Next base: position 4,205 of record NZ_LOBC01000008.1, read on the forward strand.
TGAATGTATTTACTTTCTATATCTTTATAGAAAGCTCCCCTTAAGAATCTCAATCACTCTTTCCACCCTAACATTCAATAAATAGGAAACCATTATCTTCATTTCTCCCGTAGTACGAATAGATAAAGATGAACTATTCATCGAATTTACTTTATCAATTTAGATACATTATCACATTTATTAATAGGACTATGCACATTATTTTCTATTTCAAAAACAAAATGATAAAAATCTTTAGACTTGTTCACGCTTTCATTATACAACGAAAGGAAACCGTCTAAAAGACTAGACGGTTTCCAAAACGGAATTTTATTCTTACGCTTTACCGTTAGAACCGAATTCACGCATTTTACCAGCAACAGTTGCTTTAATAGCGTCGCGGCCAGGTCCAATATATTTACGAGGATCGTAAACTTCTTGGTCTTTGCTTAATGCTTCACGAACAGCTTTTGTAAACTCAATTTGGTTCTCAGTGTTTACGTTAATTTTTGAAGTACCTAAAGAAATAGCTTTTACGATATCAGCAGTTGGGATACCAGTACCACCGTGTAATACTAAAGGTACGCCAGTGAAGTCACGAACTTGTTCCATTTCAGCGAATCCTAAGTTAGGCTCACCTTTGTAAGGACCGTGTACAGAACCTAAAGCTGGAGCTAGGCAATCGATACCTGTTGCTTCAACAAGGTGCTTACACTCTGCTGGATCAGCGTAAATTACGCCTTCAGCGATGATGTCGTCTTCTTGTCCGCCAACTGTTCCAAGCTCAGCTTCAACAGATACGTTACGAGCGTGTGCGTATTCTACTACTTTTTTAGTAGTTTCAACGTTTTCTTCGAATGGGTGGTGAGAAGCGTCGATCATTACAGATGTGAAACCTGCATCGATTGCTTCTTTACATTTTTCGAAGCTTGAACCATGGTCAAGGTGAATCGCTACAGGAACAGTGATGTTCATTTCTTCGATTAAAGCTTTAACCATAGCTACAACTGTTTTGAAACCAGTCATATGACGAGCTGCACCCTCAGATACACCTAGGATTACAGGAGACTTTTCTTCTTCCGCAGCAGCTAAGATAGCTTGAGTCCACTCTAAGTTGTTCATGTTGAATTGACCAACTGCGTATTTTCCTTCTAGTGCTGTGTTTAGCATTTCTTTCATAGAAACTAAAGGCATGGTGAATCCTCCTAAAAAACGTTTTTTGTATCCGATAAGTTCTTATCGCTGGTAGTATGACCAGAATAAGGTAAAATATGTATATTTACATACCGGACTTTTTTCTACACTCAATAGGATAACAACTTGTACTCAAAAACTCAACCGTATTCACCTGCTCAATAGTCCATGTAAACGCTTTTTTCCATATTTTTTATAAAAAATTCATTTTTTACGCCTCTACAGCAAGCTGTTCTCTCACCGCTTGACGAATCTCATCAATATCAAACGGTTTAGCAAAGTGCATTAAAGCTCCTAAATCTTTCGCTTCTTGGATCATATCAAGCTCTCCATAAGCAGTCATTAAAATTACTTTAATACTCTCATCAATTTCCTTTACATGTTTTAAAATCTCTATACCATCCATACCTGGAATTTTCATATCTAACACTACTAAATCTGGATTATCTTTTTTCACGATATCTAAAGCTTGAAATCCATTCGCTGCTTGGAATGTCTGATAACCTTCTTTTTGGAACACTTCATGTAATAACACACGAATGCCATATTGATCATCAACGATTAAAATTTTACCTTCCATAACTCCCAACCTTTCTGTATAAATACAAGATTTAAAGCTTCTTATATCTTAACGATTAATTTTCGCTATTCTTTGGCAAATCCCTTCCTATTCTTTCTTATTTTACCGTTTCCTATTTTGTTATGCTACCCTTCGATTTCACCTTTCTAAAAAAATAAACTATAATGAAAGCCGGTAAACACGTACGAAAGGGAGTAACATTATGTTAAAAATTTTTTCAACTCAATTAAGTGGTTATTTCTCCAGAGTTTCTCAAAAAGAAGAAATGAATATAGAAGATAGCGCCCGTCTACTTGCTCAAGCATTAGTTGGCGACGGTTTCATTTATTTACATGGTACAAATGAAATGGAGGGCGTTGTTGCTGAAGCATTATTCGGTGCTGAGCCAATGAAGCAAGCAAAACGATTATTTGAAAATGGTAAAGAAGTAGAAGTAACTTCTGCAGACCGCGTACTTCTTATTAGCCGTTTTTCAACAGATGAAGAAGTTGTAGCAATGGCAAAAAAACTTCAAGCTGATGGACACTCTATTGTCGGCATCTCTACTATTCAAGAAGGTACTGAATCACTAGAACAATATACAGATGTACATATTGATACTAAGCTGTTAAAAGGCCTTATTCCAGACGATGAAGGCAATCGCTACGGATTCCCAAGTTTAATGATAGCTTTATTTGCATATCATGGAATCAAATTTACAATCGATGAAATGTTAAATGAATATTAAAAAAAGCGCCCTATTTCAGGCGCTTTTTTTTTATTACTTGCTCTCTTTATTCGTAATAGAAGCACTTACGAAGTCATGGAACAATGGTTGTGGACGGTTTGGACGAGATACAAGTTCTGGATGGAACTGTGCTGCCACGAACCAAGGGTGGTCTTTTAATTCAATGATTTCAACTAGACGACCGTCTGGGCTTGTACCAGAGAATACAAATCCTGCTTTTTCCATATCCGGACGGAATTGATTGTTGAACTCATAACGATGACGATGACGCTCATATACAACCGGCTCATTGTAAGCATTGTAAGCATTTGTTTCTTCAGCAAGCTTACATGGGTATAGGCCAAGACGAAGTGTACCACCTAAGTCTTCTACATCTTTTTGTTCTGGTAATAAGTCAATGATTGCATAAGGTGTGTCAGGATTAATTTCAGAAGAGTTAGCTCCTTCTAATCCTAATACGTTACGTGCAAATTCGATTGATGCAAGTTGCATACCTAAGCAAATTCCTAAGAATGGTACTTTGTTTTCACGAGCATATTGAATTGCAACGATTTTACCTTCTACACCACGATCGCCGAATCCACCAGGTACAAGGATACCATCTGTGTCACCAACTAATTCTTGTACGTTCTCTAGTGTTACGTGCTCAGCGTTTACCCATTTCACTTCTACATCTGTGTCGAATGAATAACCCGCATGACGAAGTGCTTCTACAACAGAAATGTATGCATCTTGAAGCTCTACGTATTTACCAACAAGAGCAATTTTTGTTTTCTTAGAAAGGTTACGTACTTTATTAACTAGCGCAGTCCACTCTGTCATATCTGCAGCTGGATTGTCTAATTTTAAGTGATCGCAAACGATTTGGTCCATATTTTGCTCTTGAAGAGATAATGGAACCGCATATAAAGTATCTGCATCGCGTGCTTCGATAACTGCTTTTGTATCAATGTCACAGAATAATGCAAGCTTGTCTTTCATATCTTGAGAAACAGGCAATTCTGTACGAACAACGATAATATTTGGTTGAATACCTAAGCTGCGAAGCTCTTTAACGCTATGTTGCGTTGGTTTTGTTTTCATTTCACCCGCTGCTTTTAAGTACGGGATTAACGTACAGTGAATGTACATTACATTGTCACGACCGATGTCGCTCTTAATTTGACGGATTGCTTCTAAGAATGGTAGAGACTCGATGTCACCAACAGTTCCACCGATTTCTGTAATAACAACGTCCGCGTTTGTTTCGCGACCAGAACGGTATACACGCTCTTTAATTTCGTTAGTAATGTGAGGAATAACTTGAACTGTTCCTCCTAGGTATTCACCACGACGCTCTTTTTGAAGAACTGAAGAGTAAATTTTACCTGTTGTTACGTTGCTGTATTTGTTTAAGTTGATGTCGATGAAACGCTCATAGTGACCAAGGTCTAAATCAGTTTCTGCACCATCATCTGTTACGAATACCTCACCGTGTTGGTATGGGCTCATAGTCCCTGGGTCTACGTTAATGTATGGATCAAACTTTTGAATCGTTACGTTTAAACCACGATTTTTTAAAAGTCTTCCAAGAGATGCTGCTGTAATACCTTTTCCTAGAGACGATACTACACCGCCTGTTACAAAAATATACTTAGTCATGAAAAAGCTCCCTCCTATTTTGCTGTTATATAATCACCGTTGCAAAGCGCAACGTATGTAGATAACACTGTATCCATCTTATTGTTAGACTCTTTTTATTTTCTAAACAAAAAACAAAAAAGAAAATTGCTCCCCTCATCACATAAAGTAATAAGTAGGGAGCAATTTTCTTTTATATTTACACTTTAAAAGTATTATCGTCCTTTTTTAAAGAGCCCAAAAATGATTCTACATGGACGATAATGAAAAGTCAAGAACTACAGTTCTTCCTCTTCTTCTTCTTCAGCTTCAGCTTCATCGTACTCAAGTTCTTCTTCGGCGAAGTCATCTTCATCATCTTCATCTAAATCATCAAGATCATCGTCATCTCCGTCTTCTTCTTCAAGAACCTTGTCCAAATCTTCTACCTCTTCTTCACTTGCTTCTGCATCGTCGAAGTCTTCATCTTCTTCGATGTAGTCGTCAAAACCGTCCTCTTCAACTTTACGTTTCTTCTTCGGTTTTGGCTGAGGTAAGATTTCTTCATCAATTTGCTCATATGGGTACCAGCTACGTAGTCCCCAACGATTTTCTCCTAAATTAATGAAACGTCCATCGATGTTTAAATCTGTATAAAATTGTGCGAGTTTCGCATTAACTTGCTCTTGAGATAGTCCCAGCACTTGAGCGATTTCTCGAACCAACTCGTTGAATGTCGTTGCTTGTCTTTTATCCCCTAAAACGCTATGTACAACTTCAATCATTGAACATTCTTTTAGCTCTTCTGGTGAATATTGCTTAAAATTCACTTATGCGGCACTTCCTTTCTTCAAATATAACCTTATATATAACGGTCTGCTTAAAAAAATCCATACTATTCATTATAAACAAAAGTCGCACAAATATGCTACAAAAAAAACGGGAAACTTTAATATGATAATAAAATTATAATTTGTCTATTCCTTATTTCGGAAACATATGCGCTCCTTGCAGTACATACCTAATTTGCATTTCTGTATATTCTTCAAGCGTATACAGTTTTTGCAGGGCCCAACGTCTAAATCCCCACATTTGTCCTTGTATGAAAATGTTATGTGCAAGAAGCTGTATCTCTTTTTTATTTAATGTAAATGTCCCATTTTCTGTACACTGCTCTAAAATATTCTCAAACATCCCGACCATTTGAAACTCTTTTTCTAATACATATGGGAGTGATTCTTTCGGTAAAAAACGTACCTCTTGATACATAATTAATACTTCTTCTTGCAATTCATCCATCACTTTAAAATAATTCGTTATCGCTATCTTTAAGCTTTCTATACTTCCCTTCTCTGTACACACTACTTCCTCTAATCTTTCTTTTACATGTTCATAAATACTATCACAAACTAAATATAAAACATCATCTTTTGTACGAATGTACTCATAAAGTGTTCCAATACTAAACCCAGCCGCCTTCGCAATCTCTCTCGTTGTTGTACGTGGGAACCCTTTTTGCTTAAACAATTGCACCGCACCTTTAATCATTTGTTCACGTCTTAACGCAACTAATTTTTCATCTTTCACGGACGCATGTACATTGTGTTTAACCATCCCCTTCACCTCTCCCTATTATTTTTTGGAAGGAAAAAGCGTAGGAAAATACCTACGCCTTTGATCCTACTTCGTTAACATACGAGAAATTACAAGCCTTTGAATCTCTTGTGTTCCCTCATATATTTGTGTAATCTTTGCATCGCGCATATAACGCTCTACTGGATAATCTTTCGTATAACCGTAACCACCAAATACTTGTACCGCTTCAGTCGTCACCTTCATCGCTGTATCCCCTGCAAATACTTTTGACATCGCTGACTCTTTCCCATATGGAAGCCCTTCCGATTCAAGCCAAGCCGCTTGGTATGTTAGAAGACGTGCCGCCTCCACATCCGTTGCCATATCTGCAAGTTTAAAGCCAATTCCTTGCTGCGCCGCAATTGGTTTCCCAAACTGATGACGCTCTCTTGCATATTCTACAGAAGCATCTAAAGCCCCTTGCGCAATACCGACTGCTTGCGCAGCAATACCATTACGGCCGCCATCTAATGTTTGCATCGCAACTTTAAATCCTTGGCCCTCTTCCCCGAGTAGGTTCTCTACAGGAATACGACAATCTTCGAACATAATTTCAGTTGTTGGTGAAGAGCGAATCCCTAACTTGCTTTCCTTCTTCCCAACTGAAAATCCTGGTGTATCACTTTCCACAATAAACGCGCTCGTACCACGCTGCTTCGATTCAGGATCAGTTAACGCAAAAACAACATAAATATCAGCAATACCGCCATTTGTAATAAAGATTTTCGATCCATTTAAAATGTAATGGTCTCCATCTCGTTTCGCAGTTGTCCTCATTCCGCCAGCATCTGAACCAGAACTTGGTTCCGTTAAACCGTATGCGCCAATTTTCGTTCCTTCTGCCATCGGTCGTAAAAACTTTTGCTTTTGTTCTTCCGTTCCAAATTTAAAAATTGGCCAACCAGCAAGTGAAGTGTGTGCAGACAGCGTTACACCTGTTGAAGCACAAACACGAGATAATTCTTCGATAGCAATTACATACGCTAAGTAATCGCTTCCAATTCCACCGTATTCTTCAGGCCACGGAATGCCGGTTAAACCAAGCTCTGCCATTTTATCAAATAGTGCACGATCAAATCTCTCTTCTTCATCACGCTCAGCTGCCGTCGGTGCTACTTCCTTCTTAGCAAAATCCCGAACCATTTTTCTTATCATTTCATGTTCTTCTGATAGTTTAAAATGCATTCCCGTCTCCCCCTTGTCCTTTTATAAAGCTCGACTAATAACAAGTTTCTGTATCTCACTCGTTCCTTCATATATTTGCGTGATTTTCGCATCACGGAAAAATCGTTCTACTGGATAGTCTTTCGTATAACCATAACCGCCAAATACTTGCACCGCTTCAATCGCAACTTCAACAGCCGTCTTAGAAGCGAATAATTTCGCAATAGAAGCTTCTTTACCGCATGGTAATCCTTGCGCTCTTAGCGATGCCGCTCTGTATACAAGTAATCGCGCTGCTTCTACACTAGTTGCCATATCTGCAAGTTTGAATCCGATTCCTTGCTGCGCCGCAATTGGCTTGCCGAATTGCTCACGCTCTTTCGCATAATCAATCGCACATGCAAGCGCCGCTTCCGCGATTCCTAATGCCTGCGCTCCGATTCCAATTCGTCCAACATCTAAATTCGCCATTGCCACCTTAAATCCTTGTCCTTCTTCACCAAGTAAATTCTCGGCCGGCACTTTCATATCTTCAAACGTAAGTTGTACCGTGCGAGAACCAAGAAGTCCCATTTTATGCTCATCTTTGCCGATAATTAAGCCCGGTGTATCTTTCTCTACTATAAATGCAGAAATCCCACTTTTTCCTGCCTCTGGATTTGTAGAAGCGAATACAATGTATGTACTTGCTTCACCGCCATTTGTAATAAATACTTTCGATCCATTAATAATGTAGTGATCGCCTTTCTTTACAGCTCTTGATTTCAAACTCCCTGCATCTGATCCTGCATTTGGTTCTGTTAATGCAAATGCACCTAAATATTCACCAGTCGCAAGTTTAGAAACATATTTCTGCTTCTGTTCTTCTGTTCCAAAATATAAAATCGGGTTCATTCCAACTGACGTATGTACAGCTAAAATTACACCAACCGTCGCACTTACCTTTGAAATTTCCTCAATTGCTAAAATGTAAGAAATAAAATCCATTTCTGCCCCGCCATATTTTGCAGGCGCTGGAATACCCATTAGTCCAAGCTCACCCATCTTCTGCAAAATCTCTTTTGGGAACACCCCTTGTTCCATACTAGGAACAAAGGGAGCTATTTCCTTCTGCGCAAAATCTCGAACCATTTTCCTCATCATTTGTTGCTCTTCAGTAAAATGAAAATTCATGTACTCCGCCTCCGTTTGCTATATATCTTTTTAATAATTTGGTAAGACCACTATTTTAATAAAAGGAGGACTTTATTCGTAAACGTAGAAACCACGGCCTGTTTTACGTCCTAACCATCCTGCGTTCACATACTTGCGTAATAATGGACATGGGCGATATTTACTATCTCCTAATCCTTCATGCAACACTTCCATAATGTATAAACATGTATCTAAACCGATAAAATCAGCTAATGTAAGTGGTCCCATCGGATGATTCATACCTAGTTTCATTACTTCATCAATCGCTTCTTTCGTCGCTACACCTTCATATAACGTATAGATCGCTTCGTTAATCATCGGTAATAAAATACGGTTCGATACAAATCCTGGGAAATCATTTACTTCAACTGGCACTTTCCCGATTTTTTTCGTAATATCTTCAATTGTTTCGTACACCTCATCATCTGTAGCCAAACCACGAATAATTTCAACAAGCTTCATAACCGGAACGGGATTCATAAAGTGCATACCGATTACTTTCTCCGGACGTTTCGTTACCGCTGCAATTTCTGTAATTGGTAGAGATGACGTATTCGTCGCTAAAATTGCGTGATCTGGAGCAATTTCATCTAGATTCGCAAAGATTTTCTTTTTTATATCCATTTTCTCAACAGCCGCTTCAATAACAAGATCCGCTTCCTTCACACAATCTAAATCAAGCGTTACTGTAAGGCGATTTAACGTCGCTTCCTTCTCTTCTTCCTTCATGCGTCCTTTTTCTACTTGGCGCGCTAAGTTTTTCGTAATAATAGCCAATCCTCTGTCTAATTGCTCTTGTTTTAAATCTTGTACCTTCACATCATATCCTGCCATTGCACATACTTGTGCGATTCCCGAACCCATTTGTCCTGCACCAATTACAACTATTTTTTGTACACCCATTCTTTCTTCCCCCTCAATATAAATTGTTAATAAATCAAAAATCACCTACACGTAAATTAACGAACTTCAATCATAATTGCGTCACCTTGACCGCCACCGCTACAAATAGAAGCAATTCCAATTCCGCCGCCGCGCTGCTTCAGTGCGTGGATAAGTGTAACGATAATACGCGCTCCACTTGCTCCAATTGGATGTCCCATTGCCACTGCGCCGCCATTTACATTCAATTTATCTGGGTCAATTCCTGCAATCTCTGTACTTGCAATTGCTACCGCTGCAAATGCTTCATTAATCTCGAATAAATCGATATCTTCAATTGTCTTGCCTGTTTTTTTCAACAATTCGTTAATTGCATAACCTGGCGTTCTTGGGAAATCTTTAGACTCCACTGCAATTGCTGTATGTGCCAAAATTGTTGCTAATGGCTTTCTTCCTTCTTGCTTCGCTCTGTCTTCGCTCATTAATACGAGCGCAGCACCGCCATCATTTAGTCCAGGAGCATTACCCGCTGTCACTGCCGACGTCTTATCAAATACAGGTTTTAATTTCGCTAATTTTTCAATCGTTGTATCCGCGCGCGGCGCCTCATCTTTTGCAACGACGATAGGATCGCCTTTTCTTTGCGGAATCGTTACTGGCACGATTTCCTCTTCAAAACGTCCTTCTTTATGCGCTGAAACCGCACGCTGATGGCTACGATATGCCCATTCATCTTGCGCTTCGCGAGAGATTCCATCTTCCTTCGCAACTTCTCCACCATAAACACCCATGTGTATACCTGAAAATGCGCATGTCAAGCCGTCAGCAACGTTTAAATCGATGATTTCGTTGTTACCCATTCTGTATCCCCATCTTGCGCCTCGTAAAATGTAAGGACTGTTACTCATTGACTCCATACCGCCAGCTACAATTAGTGATTGATCGCCAGTACGAATAATTTGATCCGCTAACGTAACCGCACGAAGCCCTGATGCACAAACTTTATTCACTGTTTCCGTCTGTACTTCCCAAGGGATTCCAGCAGCCCTCGCAGCTTGGCGCGATGGAATTTGCCCCTGTCCCCCTTGAATAACTGTTCCAAATATAACTTCCTCAACATCACTAGCAGAAACATTTGCTCTCTCAAGTGCTGCTTTAATTGCAATTCCCCCAAGTTCTGTCGCCTTCACGTCTTTTAAAGATCCTCCAAATTTCCCAACCGGTGTTCTTGCAGCACTTAAAATAACTGTTTTACTCATATCTATTTCCCCCATCTCTTTTTTTAGCACCGAGCGCTCGCTCGGTGTTCTTACGTTGAGAAGAGGTGCAATGATTGCACCTCTCTCTAAAGTTGTATTCATGCTTGCAGATTACATCGCTTCTTTCTTCTGTCCGATAACAGAGCGTTCTAAAATCTCTGTTACATCAAGAGTTTGAACCTTCTCTTCTACTTCTTTCGCTTTCGTCCCATCGCTAATCATCGTTAAGCAATATGGACAACCTGTACCGATAATGGATGGTTGCACAGCTAGTGCTTGTTCTGTACGAGCAACGTTAATACGTGAACCTGCTGTCTCTTCCATCCACATTAAGCCACCACCTGCGCCACAGCACATTCCGGTTTCACGGTTACGTGCCATTTCTACAAGATTCACACCAGGAATTGCTTTCAAAATATCGCGTGGCGCTTCGTATACTTCGTTGTATCTTCCTAAGTAACAGGAATCATGGTACGTAACTGTTTCCTCAATAGCGTGAACAGGTTTTAAGCGTCCTTCTTTCACCCACTGAGCTAACAATTCTGTATGATGATAGACTTCTGCTTGCAAGCCAAAGTCTGGATACTCATTTTTAAATGTGTTATAAGCGTGAGGATCAATCGTAACGATTTTCTTCACTCCTGCTTTTTCAAATTCCTCGATATTCTTTGTCGCCATCTCTTGGAAGACAAATTCATTTCCAAGACGCCGCGGTGTATCTCCAGAATTCTTTTCTTTATTACCAAGTATCGCGAATGAAATGCCTGCTTCGTTCATTAACTTCGCGAACGATATCGCAATCTTCTGACTACGATTATCATATGATCCCATTGAACCAACCCAGAATAAATATTCGAACTCCTCGCCAGCTTTCGATTTTTCTTTTACAGTTGGAACCGTTACTTCATCATCACCTTGGCGCCAAGTTTCACGCTCTTTACGGTTCAGTCCCCACGGATTCCCTTGACGCTCGATATTTGTCATCGCACGCTGCGCTTCCGCGTCCATCTTTCCTTCTGTTAAAACGAGATAGCGGCGTAAATCAATAATTTTGTCAACATGCTCATTCATAACCGGACACTGATCTTCACAGTTACGGCACGTTGTACAAGCCCAAATCTCTTCCTCTGTAATAACATCTCCGATTAAACTCGGATCGTAAGCAAGCGTTGTAGCTGCTGATTCTTGTTGCCCTTTCCCAGCTGCCATCATCGCTAACTGATTTCCTTGTGTATTATTAAAAGCAACTACTGGAACCCACGGTGCTTTTGATGTCACTGCTGCTCCTTTATCAGTTAAATGATCGCGAAGTTTTAAAATTAAATCCATCGGCGATAACATTTTCCCTGTTCCTGTTGCCGGGCACATATTTGTACAGCGACCACACTCTACGCAAGCGTATAAATCAATAAGCTGATTTTGTCTAAAGTCTTCGATTTTACCAACACCAAATGTTTCTTGCGTTTCATCTTCAAAGTCAATCTTTTCAAGTTTCCCTGGATTTGAAAGACGTCCGAAGAAAACGTTAACTGGTCCCGCAATTAAATGCGCGTGTTTCGATTGTGGAACATACACTAAAAACGTTAACAAAATTAGTAGATGCACCCACCAAGAGAAATAGAACACAGAAATGGCTGCGGTTTCATTTATTCCCGAGAAAACGTAAGCGATTGCAGAAGCGATCGGTTCACTCCATGAAAGCTCCTCGCCGTGCCATATAATTCCCATCCCATTACCGAGTAGCACAGAAATCATTAAGCCACCAATAAAGATAAGAACAAGACCTGATTTGAAATTACGTTTTAAACGAACTAGCTTCTCAACATAACGTCTATGAAAAGCCCAAAAGACTGCAATTAAAATAACAAGTGTGACAATTTCCTGGAAGAATGTAAATGCAGGGTATAGTGGTCCAAGTGGAAGATGTGATCCTGGTGCGAGTCCTTTCCAAACGAAGTCAATTGCTCCAAATTGGACAAGAATAAATCCGTAAAAGAACATAACGTGAATAATGCCGCTCTTCTTATCTTTCAGCAGCTTTTTCTGACCGAAAACATTGACCTTAAGGAGATCCCAACGCTCTTTAAAACGACGGTCAAATTCAATCTTTTTTCCTAACTGTATGTAGGCCATCCTCGTCCGTATAAGATACACAAACAAATATCCTGCATAAGCAATAACAGCAATGGCAGCCAGCCAATTAATGATCAGTAAGCTATTCATTTTTATGCTACCCCTCTCTTTGTAAGCCCTCTTTCTTTTTTAGAATCTTCAAAAACATATAATTTTCTGAATTTTATCCCCTGTCTTCATTATATAATGAGTGAGCATTCAGTCAACAGTTTTTTGTTATACAACAACATATTTTTTAATAAAGCTGTTTATTTCGGTGAAACTATAAAGTGAAACTTTAATCCGTAGGGGGTGTTTCCTCTCGCCTGATTCCTTTAAGTAAGCCTAATTTTTAAGTAGGAGGCTTACCGCCCCTTAATATGGGATAAGGTGAAGCCAATCGGGATTTTCCGGGCAGCCAGTAAAATGAAGGCGAAAAGAATGCAAAGGAGGGAATTCACTTATGTTCTTCTTATCTCTCTTGTTAATATGCGTTACTCTTTGGATCACAATTGACCTTTTATATGGGAGGATTCTTCATTTAAAGCGTGTGCGCTCTCGTACTTTCCCTTTACGTCAAAGTAATTTTCACCTTTATACATACGGGCAAGATTTATATGATGCTTTATTTACTGATATACAACAAGCAAGGCACCATGTGCACGTTTTATTCTTCATTGTAAAAAACGATAAAATCAGTCGTGAATTTTTAAAGTTACTTATCGATAAGGCACAGGAAGGAATTGAAGTAAGACTTTTACTCGATCGATTGGGAAGCCATTATTTATCAAACGAGGCAATTCGTTCCCTACAAAAACACGGCATCTCTTTTTCATTTTGTCATAAAGTGAAATTTCCTTTTCCGTTCTTTTCTGCAAATCAAAGAAACCATAGAAAAATTACAGTTATTGACGGGAAAATTGGTTATATTGGTGGGTTTAATATTGGAGAAGAATATTTAGGGCATAATCAAAAATTAGGATTATGGCGCGATTATCATTTACGCCTTACAGGAGAAGGAATACAAGATTTACAAAAGCAATTTTTACATGATTGGCTCGACGATACGAAGCAAAATTTATTAGATTCACCTCTTTATTTTCCTAAGCAACAACCAGGAATCATTCTACATCGTTTTATCCCTACTGATGGTGCCTATTTGCAAAATACATTTTTACATTTAATCGAAAGTGCGGAAAAAGAACTCTTTATCGGTACACCATATTTCATTCCTGGGAAGAAAATTATGAATGCATTATTAAAAGCGCGAAAACGTGGGGTTCAAATCACGGTTCTCGTTCCAGAAAAAGCGGATCACGCCCTTGTTCGCGAAGCAAAATTCCCATATTGCCGAAAGTTAATACAAGCTGGGTGTAATATTTACGCATTTCAACAAGGTTTTTTTCACGCTAAAGTTATTATAGTCGATGATTATATTTGTGATATTGGAACTGCAAACTTTGATATGAGAAGTTTATATATTAACCATGAAATCAACTGCCTTTTATATGATAAACATTTTATACAAACAGTAAAAAACAAATTCCATGAAGATCTAGAAAATGCGTCATTACTTTCCTTTAAAGATGTTAGCCCCCTTTCCCTTATTGATAGAGGGAAAGAATGGGTAGGAACGATACTTGCTTTCTTTCTATAGGAAAGATAATGGATAAAGGAGATGTATTCATTATGATTATGCGTTTCGGATATGTCTCACATGCAATGGCACTCTGGGACTGTTCTCCGGCTAAAACGATGACATTTACAAGCTTTCAAAAGCTTAATAAACAAGAACGAGAAGATAAATTATACGATGTTACACGGCAAAATCTTGAGCATACAATACGTATTCTTCATTACAATATAGCTCATGAAATTCCATTATATCGCTTATCTTCTTCCATCGTCCCACTTGCAACACATCCCGAAGTCGAGTTTGATTACATCGGGTTGTTCACACCGCTTTGGCGTAAAATTGGGACATTAATTAAAGAATACAATTTGCGAGTAAGTTTTCATCCAAATCAATTTACGCTATTTACAAGCGACAAGCCACATATTACAACTAACGCTATTGCAGATATGGCCTATCATTATAAAGTATTAGATGCAATAGGAATTGCAGATTCTTCTTATATTAACATCCATGTAGGTGGTGCCTATGGAAATAAAGAACAGGCGGTTGGACGTTTCCATAAAAATATAAAAAAACTTCCTGCACATATAAAAGAGCAAATGACGCTTGAAAATGATGATAAAACATATACAACTGCTGAAACTTTATCGATTTGCCAAAAAGAAAAGATTCCATTCGTATTTGATTATCATCATCACATGGCAAACCTTTGCGAAGAACCGCTAGAAGTATTACTCCCTGCAATTTTTGAAACTTGGTCACATACAAATGTCCTTCCTAAAGTTCACATTTCCTCCCCTAAATCAAAAAAAGAATTTAGGGCTCACTCTGAATATATTGATTTAGAGTTTATTAAGCCTTTCTTACACATTGCAAAAAAAATCAACCATAATTTCGATATTATGATTGAAAGTAAACAGAAAGATTTAGCAATGCTGCAATTAATACATGAATTATCCTCTATAAGAGGGATAAAAAGAATAAATAGCTCAACATTACAATGGTAAATTGTAATGTTGAGCTATTTTTTTCAAAAAAAGTAATTTTTATAGTAAAAAACAACCTATTGTATATGCTATGATTGGAATTAGCATTTTCCACCTGCGATTCAACTTTATTGAAACGGAGCCATAATATGATTAATCAAAAAAAATATGTACACTTTGTCACGATGTATATAATTATATTTTCCCTTTGGATATTTCTTATCCCTAAGGACTTGAATATAAAAGAAATTGGAATTCTCTTCTTATTTTGTTTTGCTGCACTCTTTTCTTGCTATTGCTTATATAAAGCTATTAAGAAAATGAAGCGTAGTGATAAATTATTTTGGGTTTTATTACTCTGCACTTGCATATGCGGACTAACTATGGAAATAACTTTATTCCTTCATTCACTTTCTATATATGATCAAGTCATATTCTCATATAAGGCACTACCTTTTTTCATCATACAATATATTTTGCTCTTTTCTGGGTTTGCTATCAAATTCATAAAACATTATTCTATTAGAGGCCTTGCTCAATTTTCATTCGATAGTATCTTTATTGTTATTATGAATATTTATTTTACCTTAACTTTTATTTTGGACCTCTCAAGCTTTCGTATGTTAACAACAGATCACTGGGTTTTAATTGGATACTTTATTGCACAAGCATTAGTAATTTACGCCGTTATTAGCCTATATAGACGAGAACAATATTCTGCTAGCAGAATTTCATTAATTATCGGTTTTACTATCATACTTGTGTACGGGTATATACATCTGTTCCAACTAAACATGGGGATGAAAACTTCTTCTGAAGTCTCTTATTTAGTACATACTGCTTCAATTTTATTAATTGGTTTATCTTCCATACTATACATTTTGGACAAACCAATGCAGCATGAAACGAAAACAAAGTATTATCGATTTGATTATGTGCGCTTTATATTACCCTATTTCAATATAATCATTACTTTTTCCTTTATTCTTATTCAACCTTGGGATGATAAGTTCATGCTAATCGGTCTAGTATTATCACTCATCTTATTATTCCTACGACAACTTTACATGTGGAAAGATAATCAAGCACTAATCGATACATATGAACAGTTGACTACACAACTAGAAGGCAAAGTAGAAGAGGGTGCATCTGCGTTATCAAAGAGTGAACAACGCTATAAATCGTTATTCGAAGATCATCCTGATGCCGTTTTCTCTTTAAATATGGATGGTATTTTCCAACAATCTAATACAGCTTGTGAAAGCTTATTTACTGCCTACTATTGTGAAGTAGAAAGCTATTCTCTTCTACACTTTATTGACTCAAAAGACCATGATCTACTAAAGAAAGCTTTACAAATAACAAAAGAAGGTAGACCACAAACTTTAGAAGTTCGCACAAAAGAAAAAGAAGGCTATTACTATTATCTTCACGTTACACTCATCCCTACTTTCATAAACAAAGAAGTTGTTGGGATGTTCGGCATAGCACGTGATATTACAACTTTATATGAAAAACAAAAACAAGTAGAACATTTAGCCTTTCATGATGCACTGACTGGATTACCAAATCGCCGAAAGTTTGAAAAAGATTTAAAAAACATTTTAAATACAGCTCAAACTAGCGTGAATGATGTTGCCGTTATGTTCCTTGATTTAGATCGATTCAAAAAAATTAACGATAGACTTGGTCACGATGTCGGAGATCTATTATTAATTGAAGTAGCAAAAAGATTACGTGGTTGCTTGCGTTCAAAAGATATCGTTGCTCGCCAAGGTGGAGATGAGTTTACAATTCTATTACCAGATATGTACTCAGAAAAAAGTGCGGCTTTTATAGCTGAACAAATTTTAACCGTTTTAAACAAACCATTCTCCATTAAAGACGAAGAACTGTCTATTACACCGAGTATCGGAATTGCAATGTACCCTGATTATGGAACAGATGTAACAGAATTAATGAAAAATGCTGATATGGCTATGTATCGCGCAAAAGCAAATGGAAAAAACAGATTCGTTTTCTTCTCAAAAGAAATAAGTATCGCCCAAAATGAAATCCAATTCTTAGAAGGTGAACTTACAAAAGCATTACAACAAAATGAATTTTTCCTAGAATATCAGCCACAAGTAAGCACAAAAACAAAACAAATTATCGGTTTTGAAGCATTAATTCGTTGGAAGCACCCAAAACTCGGCATCGTGTCTCCTGCCCAATTCATTCCTCTAGCGGAGGAAACCGGATTTATTATTGAACTTGGAAATTGGATTTTACGTACCGCTTGCTTAGAGGCAAAAAGATGGCATAATCAAGGGTTTTCTCAATTAAAAGTTGGTGTAAATTTATCTGTTGTTCAATTTAATCATGCAGATTTAATCCCTACTATTTCAAAAGTGTTAGAAGAAACCGAACTAAAATCAGAAGCACTAGATATCGAAATCACAGAAAGTATCGCAATTAATCAAAATCAATCTGTCATTTCCAAACTAGAACAGCTTCAAAATCTCGGTATTCAAATTTCAATCGATGACTTCGGAACTGGTTATAGTTCTTTAGCTTATTTAACAAAATACCCAATCAACACATTAAAAATTGCTCGAGAGTTTATTTGTGGAATTACAAATAGTCCTTTAGAGGAAGCGATTATCTCCTCCATCATTACACTATCTAAAGAACTGAATTTAGAAGTTATTGCAGAAGGTGTAGAGACGGAAGAACAATGGAAGTTTTTATATGAACAAAACTGTGACCACATTCAAGGATTCCTTATTAGCAAGCCTGTTTCTAGTAAAGACGTTTGGATGTTACTACACAAAAAAACAACCGTCTAAGTAAGACGGTTGTTTTTTAATATTCAAAAGGTAGATCTCCAGCTAATTGTACCTCTTGATCATTATGAGAAATTACTTGGCTTTTCTCTAATGCTGTATTACCTAATGAAATACCCCATGCCATTGCTAACGTTAATAGGCTACCAATAAGTAGTTTCTTCATATTCCATCACCCACATTTTTTATTTTAATATATCATGAAAATTTATCCATATCCTATGCAATTATGCATATCCATTTTTTAGGTTATCTATCTACTGATTTTATCTGCGAGCGCTTCTTTATATGCATGCATTTCTAATATATCAAAAAAGAAACTTGCCTTTTTATATGCATCTTCAATCTCTGCCTCATCATACCCCAATTTTCCTAGGCATTCGCCTCTTTGATAATATAGCTGTCCAATTAATGCCATACTATTAATTCGGCATGATATTTCAATTGCTTTATTTACTTGATAAAGTGACCCTTCATATTGCTCGTCTAAGTATAATGCTTTTGCATGATTATATCTTACCTTCACGTCGAATTCTTCATTATCATGCAATGTCTCTAATTGTTTTAATATATCTTCAAATAACTCAATACTTTTCTTAAAATAATTATTTTCAGCATAAATATTTGCAATTGCATTTTCTATATAGAGATTTTGGTATACGTCTATTCCAGCTAATTGTTGATTTAACAATTTTTTCAATTCTAAAATACAATATTCGTAATCAATTTTCTTCAATATGTATGCTGCTACATGATATTGCCATTGAAGAAACTGCTGGAATTCAGGATGATATTCTTCCTTTTTTAGCTCATTCCATACTATATTATAAATCTCTTTATATTTTTTTTGCTTACACAGCATAATGACTTGATCTTTAAACTGTTTTTTTCTTTCAATATCAGAATAAATAAGTACCTCATAAAAGTGAATAATGGGAACTTGTAATTTTGCTGCAATACCTTGCAATATATCCATACTTGGGTATACCGCGCCCGATTCAATTCGACTCACTTCCGATTGATGACATATGTTCTCGGATAACTGCTTTTGTGTTAATCCTCTCATCACCCTAATTTTTTTAATTTCACTTCCTAGTTTTTCTGCGTGCATACTTACTCACCATCCCATTATAACAATCTAATTTTTTAAGTTGTCATACCACTACAATAATGTGAATTCGACAATTTTTGATATGAAATAATGCATAATATATATAAAATTCGGCAAATTTTTCATACAATCCATCTCACATAATATAATAGACTAGTAATTTTATAGATAAATTATAGAAAATTTGCCCATGCTTTCGTTACATTCGGTCTTCTTTATCCTTTATCAGCAGAAGCTATTCACACCCAAGAACTAGATAGAAATGAAGTAAAAGTTGAAATCGCTCAGCCTAGTTTAACGATTTAAAAATTAACACAACCTCAAAATGATAAAAAAATATATGGCGAAAAAGTATTTAAAGGGTGAGATAAATGAGGCTAAAGCTCAACAAGAGTGAGTGAAAACTGAAATGAATGTAGATTCCCAACCTACAAATAAAGAAACAAAAGAAAATCAAACCGAAGTTCACCTTGCACAAACTTACAAAAATTATAAAGTATATTGCCAAGATCTTATTATAAAAGTAGATAAAAATGGAGTAATTACAACTGTTAGTGGTAAAGTTGTCCAAAATTTAGACCAACAACCTAATCTTACTATAACAAATTTTTTGTCGAAAAATGAAGTAAAATCTAAATTACGCGATATACTTCAAATTCTGAGCGATGCGACTGCGACGAAACTCTCTATTGAAATACTTGTTTATAAGAAAAAAGAAGTTTACCACTCATAGGTAAACTTCTTTTCATATCCATCCCTTTTCTTCCGCAATTGTAATTGCCTCAATTCTATTTTTCGCATCTAGCTTCGTTAATACTTCAGAAATATAATTACGTACTGTACCAGGCGAAAGATAAAGTGCCTTCGCAATTTCATTTGCCGTCTTTCCTTCTTTCGCAAGTAGCAATACTTCTTTTTCACGATCTGATAACGGATTTTGTTCCTGCCATAAGCCGAACATTAAATCTTGAGAAATCTCTCGCTTTCCTTTCATTACATTACGAATCGCTGCAGCTAAATCTTCACTTGGGCTATCTTTTAATAAATATCCGTGCACGCCAGCTTTCATTGCTCGTTCAAAATATCCAGGGCGCGCAAATGTTGTTAAAATCATTACTTTGCATGCTGATTTTTCTTTCTGTAACGTTTCCGCAACATCTAATCCGCTTTGAATTGGCATTTCAATATCCATAATGCTTACATCAGGTTTTAACGATTCAATTAGTTTTAACGCCTCTTCCCCATTGGCAGCTTGCCCAATTACTTCAATATCATCTTCTAGATCCAGTAGGGCCCCTAATGCACCACGAAGCATCCGCTGATCTTCTGCAAGAATAATTCGAATCATGCCCTCACCTCATCTTTTCCTGTTCTAATAACAACTGGAACTTTTACTGTTAATAGTGTCCCTGGATTTATCGTACCCAGTTCAACAAACCCATCAATAAGAGCGATGCGTTCTTTCATGCCACGAATGCCATTTCCATCATGGTTTTGATCTGCTAAACCAATTCCATTATCTTCTACTGTCAAAATTAATTCACCTTGTGATTCTAGTACAGAAACTGTGCAACGCGTCGCCTTACTATGCTTTACAACATTCGTCACAGCCTCACGTAAACACATTCCTAAAATATTTTGTTCAATTGGTGATAACGAACTTGCACTCGTTTCTTGTTTTATTTCTAATTCAATAGTAGCAGCTTGTAAGATTGCTTTTATTTGCTCAAGCTCTTCTTCTACTGTAATCATACGCATATCAGAAATTAGTTCCCTTAGCTGCTTTAAAGCGGTACGAGATGTTTGTGTAATTTCCTTCGCTTCCGCGCTTGCACGCTCCGGATTTTTTACAATTAACTTCTCTACGAGCTGGCTTTTTAACGTAATAAGAGATAACGTGTGCCCTAACGTATCATGAAGATCTCTTGCAATCCGCTGACGTTCTTCACGTTTTACTAAGTCTTTAATTTGTTCGTTTGCTTCGTTTAATTGATTTCTTAATATCTTTTTTTGATTAAAGTTGCGCATACCAAAAGGCGCAACAAGCATCAAAATGAGCATCGGGACAGTATTTATAAAGCTTGTAAATGAAAAACCCGCACCATATACAAATGTTATAAGCGTTACAACTAATAGGCCCAATAATATACGAAATATTTTTTTCGTCGGTGCGAACGCTATAGCGTTTGATGTAAAGAAGCATAAAAAAATAAGATACGGGCTATAGAAAAAACTAAATACTAAAGCAATAATCATTTGCATACAAGCCCACATTGCAAACATTTTTGTAACAAAATACAACTGCCGATATGCTAGTATGAACAGTATTAGCATACCAGCCCCAAACATTAACCTCGAGCCTTCCTCTTGTACAAGTGCATAAATTGGAAATGCTAAATACACAAGCCACATATATGGGAAGAAACCCATATGTTTCGGAAAAATCTCAATCCTCTTCTTATCTATCATTTATACCGCTTCCTGTCTTTTTCTTATATATATTGATACTACAACAAATATAAGGAAATAACCTCCTAATACCGCGATATTTTCCCAACCAACTGATTTCCCAGCTACAATATCCCATGCACCGCTTCCGAAGTGGTATGTTGGTGTCCATTCACCAATTGTTCTTAATATTTTTGGGAATACTTCAATTGGCATCCATAGCCCGCCAATTACAGCTAGACTCATATTTAAAATATTCGCTAAACCCGCTGCTGCATCTGCCTTTTTAATAGAACCTATTACTGTTCCTAACGCTAAAAATGGTGTTACACCTAACAACAACCATAATCCAGCGCCAATCCATTGCCCTACTGTTAACTCAACATGATTAATTAATATTCCTGCGATAAAGATAACTAAGATTGAAAAAGCATTCACTACAGTTTGAGCGATGATTTTGGCTGTTATATATGCCCCCTCTGGAAGTGGTGTAATTTTCAACAAATGTGTCCACCCTTGCCCCTTTTCCTGAGAAATCCTTACACCGAAACTAAAAAGTGCCGTCCCTACAATACTAAACGTCGCCATTGAGATTAAATAATGCGCTTTCCAAGCATCTCCGTTTTGTGGCACTTGAATAACATTTGTGAAAATGTAGTAAAACATAACTGGCATTAGTAATGAGAAAAAGATAAACAATTTATTACGAAACGTACGTAAAATTTCTATTTTGCATTGCATCCATAAAGCTCTCATGCGATTCCCTCCTCCTGATTTGCGACAAACTGTTCAAATGCTTCATCAAGACTTCCACGTTCAACTGAAACATCTGTTACAGGTAAGTTCTTTTGATAAATCGCTTTTAAAGTTGCATCTGTATCTTCAGTTGTTAAAGTGAAGTGCCCTTCGTTTGACTGTACTTCTGTTACGTTTGGTAATTCTTTTAGTAATTTTGCAGGAATACTTTCCTTCGAATAAAACTTGATTGTTTTTCGTGAAATCGTCGCTTTCATCTCATCTGGCGTACCGTCTGCGATAATCTTTCCATTCGCAAATAATAAAATACGATTCGCCAATGCATCCGCTTCTTCTAAATAGTGCGTCGTTAAAATAATTGTTTTCCCTTCACTTGCTAACTTTCGAATTGTTTCCCAAAACGTTCTTCGAGACGTAATATCCATCCCAACTGTCGGCTCATCTAAAAATAACAAATCAGGATTTCCTGCAAGTGCGAGTGCAAAGTTTAACCTTCTCTTTTGCCCACCTGATAATTTCTCACATCTTTGCTTTCGCTCCGATTCTAAATTTGATAACTGTAGCAACATTTCTTTCGCTACCGGATTCGTATAATAACTACGGAATAACTCAATTGCCTCTTCCACCGTAATGCTATCAATGACACTTACTTCTTGTAACATCGCACCGAGGCTATTACGAACATCTCTATGTTTGGGACTCTTTCCAAATATAGAAACAGTTCCTTCCGTCGGATCCTTTAATCCAAGCATCATCGACATCGTCGTCGTTTTTCCTGCACCATTCGGTCCAAGTAGTGCTACTATTTCTCCTTTATTCACATGAAATGAAACGTTATTTACTGCCTTTTTATATTTAAATGTTTTAGAAACACCATTTACTTCTATAATCTTTTCCATCTCTCCACCCCCGCTGTTTCTTATATTTACATTGTATGTGTTGGAAAACTTAGGAAACAGTATGATGCGTCATGACATCGATATGACAATTGTCATGTATTCCTTATGAGAGGAATCAACCTACATACCGCAAGCGAGTAGCAGGACGAAAATAAACATGATACAATCGGGTAAGATATATATTCGAGGAAGGACAGTGGTTTTCATGATTATTCGTAATGAACAAGATTTAGAAGGCTTACGAAAAATCGGCCGCATCGTTGCACTTGCACGTGAAGAAATGAAAAAAGAAGCGAAGCCAGGTATGACAACGAAAGAGCTTGATTTGATCGGTAAAAAAGTATTAGATGAGCATGGTGCTATTTCTGCACCTGAAAAAGAATATGATTTCCCAGGTGTAACTTGTATTAGTGTAAACGAAGAAGTTGCTCACGGTATTCCAGGAGATCGCGTATTAAAAGAAGGCGACTTAGTAAATGTCGACGTATCTGCTGCACTTGATGGCTATTATGCAGATACAGGTATTTCATTTGTACTTGGAGAAGATGAAGCAAAAGAAAAGCTTTGCCAAGCAGCGGTTGATGCATTTTGGGCAGCAATGAAAAAGGTGAAAGCTGGTTCCAAACAAAATCAAATTGGTCGTGCTGTTTCAAACTTTGCACATAAAAATGGATATACTGTAATTCAAAACTTAACTGGTCACGGTATTGGTCTTAGCTTACATGAAGCGCCAAACCACATTTTAAGCTACTTTGACCCAATGGATAATGCGCTTCTAAAAGACGGTCTTGTTATCGCTGTAGAACCATTTATTTCTATGAAAGCTGATCACATTATCGAGCGCGGCGATGATGGTTGGACATTCGTTACACCTGATAAAAGCCTTGTTGCACAATGTGAACATACAGTTGTCGTAACACGCGGCGAGCCGATAATCTTAACAGAAATATAAAAAAGAACCGCTTCTTAGTAGGAAGCGGTTCTTTTTACATACTTTTTTGAAAAGAGGCAATACGGTTGAACTCTTTTTCATTTACGTATATAATTTTTAACGAAGGTGATTGATGATTATCTCTCATAAAAGATGATCAAGGGAGTACCTTCTTTTTTTATTTAATAGCATCGATTAAAGGAATGCGTTCTTATTTATTATAAAACGCTATCTACACTTTAATCTACGAATTGTATACTCTTTTAGACAGTACATATTTTCTTCATCCTGACCAATTCAAGCTACATTTTATTACTACCTCAATGCGATTTTTTTACAATTGGATACATTATTTTGGTTAGCGTGTATCGTAAAACTCACCTTTATAAAGACTCTTTGTACATTGCAAGAATACAAATCAATATAAAGTAGGTTAAGCATTTCACTGCATATTTTTTGCATGTACCTATTTTATAAAGAACCACGTAAAAAGTCACAACCTATAAAGGTCTGATATCATTCCTTATCAGGATTCCATTCGACAATTTTTGTCGAAAATTGTATATTCATTCTCTATATTATTAGAATGTGCATTTTGTTTTACGTTACAAAGCATCGAATATGAATACTTTCCCTAAAGAGTATACGCAGTAAAGGAGGCATCACGTCAGTCCTATTGATCCATGACAAACAATCCCTTCACAAAGCATTTTTATGCAATAGAAGGATTCATAAAGGAGGCACAATGAAAAAACTTTTCAATGTATGTTTAATTGTATTCGTACTATTTTCACAGCTTGCTAGTTTTCCATACAATCAAGTAAAAGCGGAAACATTAACAGGCAATTCATTATTTGACACTGTTGAAATGAAAGATACAACAAACCATATTATTGACGAAGCATTAAATCCTAAAAACTTAATACAAGTAGGATCAACCATTCACCTAGAATATGCTTGGTCAATAAAAGATCATCAAACAGACTCAACAGTGCTCCAAATACCTAAAGCATTAAAAGTTAAAAGTGATAAACAAGGAAATTTAATGGCAGATCAACAAATTATTGGTCAATATTTTGTTACAGCAAATGATAACAAAATGAAACTAGTATTTAATGATCAAGTAAAAGATTCCAAAGGTGCTAACGGAAAAATCAATTTTGATACAGTATTCAATCCTGATTTAAAACCTGGTGCAAAATCTGTTCAACTCTCATTCCCTCTAGGCACAACAGCTAAGTCTATTTCAGTTCCTGTTCAAGTAGATAACCCAGCTTCCCCTACTACGAATAAGGATACTGCCCAACAACCTACGGAAGAGCAAAAGAATGGTGATGCTCAGCAACCTGCAGAAGAGAAAAAGAACAACGATGCAGAGCAACCTGCGGTAGAGCACAAGAATGGTGATGCTCAGCAACCTGCAGAAGAGAAAAAGAATGGCGATGCAGAGCAACCTGCAGAAGAGAAAAAGAATGGCGATGCAGAGCAACCTGCAGAAGAGAAAAAGAATGGCGATGCAGAGCAACCTACGGAGAATCCTGGTGATAAAACAACAGAACAACCTGTTGAGAATCCGGATCCATCACCTAAGCAAATTACAGAAAATATTTTAACAGGTGTCACATTAACAGATAAAGACGGTAAGCCCTTTAATAATACGGATAATCGTCCAAATCCAAATTCTATTACCCAAATCGATTTTACATGGGAAATCTTGAAATCGCTGAACGTCAAAGAAGGTGATTACTTTACTTTCCAACTCCCAGAATACTTTATTGTCCACAATACCATTACACAAAATTTAATAGATGGAAAAGGACATACGATTGGATCATTCATTGTTACGCCAGATGGCAAAGTAACGATGACTTTTAACGAATATGTTGAAGATCATCCTGATATAGCTGGGCATTTAAACATTCGTACGGAGTTTAATGAAGTAAAAATTACAGGGACTACAGAAAAACAAATCCCATTCCCTATTAAAGAAAAAGACGTTATTATCGAGCTTGATTTTAAACCTAAAGTAACAAAATCTATAGATAAAAAAGGTGTACCTGACAGACCAATTAATACGAATCAAATTAATTGGAAAGTAGAAATGAACAAGACAAAAGATAAGCTTACAAATGCAGTCTTTCAAGATAACATTCCAAATGGAGCGAGTCTCAATGAAGATTCTATTAAGGTTTATTATTTAGAGGTAGATATTAACGGGAAGACAACTCGGGGAGCAGAAGTTCCTAAGGAAGAATATGAACTTACTTCATCCTCTGATAAATTAAATATCGCCTTTAAAAAAGAAACGAATAAAGCATATGAAATTGAATATGCGACAAAGATTACAGATGAAAGTGTTACAACTTTCAAAAACAACGCAAAAGTATCTAGCAAGAATCAAAAAGATGTATCTGCAAATGCAACTGTAACTGTTTCACGCGGTACACATCTAGAGAAAACTAGTAAGTACAACCCAAAAACACAAACAATCGAATGGACGATCACTTACAACGGTGACCAAAGAAAGATCACAAAAGAGGCTGCTCTTTTAAAAGATATTCTAGATAAGGATCATAAAATTGATCAAAGTTCTATTGTTGTAAAAAACGCTTCTTATAATGATAGTGGGCAAATTGTCACTGGTGACGATGCTACAAACTTCACAGTAAAAGAAACGACTGAGGGATTTGATTTACAGTTTACTACCGATATTGATAGTGCCTATGTCATTACTTACACATCAAAGGCCGCGGGTGATGTCATCGCAGATGGAGAAATTGAAAATGAAATTATCGCAGATGGTGGTTCAAGTAAAACAAACAAAGTTACATTACAACAACAAAACATCATAAAGAAACATAA
This sequence comes from Bacillus wiedmannii, assembly GCF_001583695.1. GTDB lineage: Bacteria > Bacillota > Bacilli > Bacillales > Bacillaceae_G > Bacillus_A > Bacillus_A wiedmannii. The sequence goes on from NZ_LOBC01000008.1 coordinate 30,984, forward strand.
TAAAAATGCAAAAGATACAGATTACAATGCGAAAACAACAAAATGGACGATTATTGTAAATGATAACAACTACGTGTTAAACGATGCTGTTATCAAAGATACGTTTGACTATGGTGGCCTAACGTTACAGAAAGATAGTTTCAAAATTACTGACGGATCGAAAGAGCTTGACTCAAAACTTGATTACACACTTGACGTAACAGATAAAGAATTTGAAGTGAGACTAACTGGTGATTATAAGTCTAATATGGATAAAACTTTAACTATCACATACACAACAGACTTTAATTACGAGAATCTATCCAAAGAAAAGAATAATAAATCATTCAAAAATACAGCAAATTTATCATGGATAGACATAAATGATAAAAAGAAAAATAGTTCATCCGACGATACATTTGATCCTGATTACTACACAAAAGGAAACGGATTTAAATACGGCTCTTACAATGCCCAAACGAAAGAAATTAAATGGGACATAGGTTTTAACTATAATAATATGACGATTAAGGACCCTTCTATCGTTGACGTATTAAGGGATAACCAAAAATTAATACCGGAATCTATTGAAGTTCGACATATGAAATTAACTGGTGGTGCACATGGGTTTGAAGTAAGTGATCCTGTTCCATCTAGCGAATATACGATAGAAGCTCCAACAAAAGATAATAACAATACATTAACGATTCATTTCAAAAATGAAATTAATTCTGCTTATTATATTAGCTTTAAAACTTCACTCGCAGGCGAACAAATTAATAAGCGCTACGATAATTATGCCGATTTAAAAGATGGATCGAAAACTGTTACTACTGTCCATGGTGCATTTGAGATCACAAATGGTGGTAGCGGTGTTACGAAAACAGCAAAACAAAATGACAAGTATATTGATTGGAGTGTTTCTATTAACGCAAGTCAATCAACTATCGAAAATGCTGTCGTAACAGACGAACCGACAGACAATCAAATGCTTGATGAAAAGTCCTTCCACCTATATCCGACAACGGTAGCCGTGGATGGAACTTTAACGAAAGATACAGCAAATGAATTAAAAGAAGGAACAGACTATAAACTCAAAGTAATAACAGACAACGATACGGGGAAACAACAGTTTAAAGTTGAATTCCTTCATACCATTGATCGAGCTTATATTTTAGAATACCGCTCACTCATTAATGCAGACCATAATGAAAGGGTAAGTAATAAAGCGACGATTACTGGTCACCGTTTAACATTAACGAAAACTGAAGATGTTAAGTTTGTTGAAGTTAAAGTATCTTCTGGATCTGGAGGTGGTTCTGCTAGTAAAGGACGCGGAAGCCTTCAAATTATAAAGGTTGATGATAAAGATAGAAAAGTACCATTAGCCGGAGCAGAATTTACTTTATATGATCAAACAGGTACAACCGCGATTCGACCAATTACAACAGGTGATGATGGTGTCGCTAAGTTTAACAATTTACGACGCGATAAATATATGATTAAAGAAACGAAAGCACCTAAAGGTTATGTAATTAGTAAAGAATTAAAAGAAGGTATACTTGTTGAGCTAGGTTCTGAAGAAATTACAAAATACACTCTTACAAATAAGAAGTTTGTCGGGAAAGTAGTACTTACAAAAACTGATGCTAAGAGCGGGGAAAAACTTGAACATGCTGTTTTCTCTTTACTGGATCAAAACAAACAAGTCATTCCTGAACATAAAAAATTAACAACAAATGATAAAGGACAAATTACTGTAGATAATTTAAAACCAGGAACGTACTACTTACAGGAAACAACTGCTCCTGGGCATTATAAATTAGACAGTACACCTATTCAATTTACAATCAAAGAAGATCAAACGACTGTAGTATACCGAACTGCAACAAATAGTTTGATTCCAGGATCGGCCATTTTAACAAAAGTCGATAAAGATGGAAAAACTTTAGCAGGTGCGGAGTTCAGTGTGCGAGATCGAAATAACAAAATAATCCCTGGCTATGGAAAATTAACGACAAATGATCAAGGACAAATCGAAGCAAAAGATTTACGTCCTGGGGAATATCAATTTGTTGAAGAAAAAGCACCTAAAGATTACGACATAGATAAAAAACCAATTGAGTTTACAATTGTGAAAAGTCAACAGAAAGCAGTTACTGTTACTGCGACGAATCACCTCATTAAAGGTGGCGTCATTTTAACAAAAACTGATGATATCGATGATAAAACTACTCTTGCAGGTGCTGTATTTAAAATTGTTGATGCTAATGATGAAAAGAAAGTCATTCGCGAAAATGTAAAAACTGGCGCAGATGGTAAAGTAACTGTTAAAGACTTAGAGCCTGGCACGTATAAATTTATTGAAACGGAAGCTCCTAAGGATTATGTGTTAAATGCAAACCCTATTGAGTTTACAATCGATAAAAGCCAACAGTCTTTTGCTACTGTTACGGCAACAAACAGTTTAAAAACAGGCGAAGTCGAATTATTAAAAGTTGATGAATTTGGTGATAAAAAAACTCTAGAAGGTGCCGTATTTAAAATTGTCGATTTAAATAATAATGACGTTCGTACTGACTTAACTACAGATGCTGATGGAAAAACAAAAGCTGATAAGTTACGCCCTGGTAACTATAAGTTTATTGAAACAAAGGCTCCTGAGCATTATGTACTAGACGAAACACCTATTCCATTTAAAATCGATAGAAGTCAGAAAGAAACTCTACTTGTGAAAGCTGAAAATGCTTTAAAACCAGGGGATGTTGAATTAACGAAAGTTGATGATATCGATGGTACAGCTCTTGAAGGTGCTGTATTTAAAATTGTTGATGCTAATGATGAAAAGAAAGTCATTCGCGAAAATGTAAAAACTGGTGCGGATGGTAAAGCTATCGCTACTGGCTTACGCCCTGGCGATTATAAATTTATCGAAGTAACAGCACCGAAGTATTACGATAAAAATACAAATCCAATCAAGTTCACGATTACAGAAAGTCAAACAACGTCGGCTACTGTTACTGCTAAAAACAGCTTAACAAAAGGCGGTATTGAATTAACAAAAGTAAATGCCGCAGATGAAAAAGAAACACTTGAAGGTGCTGTATTTAAAATCGTTAATAGCGATACGAATGAAGATGTTCGTACGGAACTTGTTACGAATAGTAAAGGAATACTAGTCGTAGATGACTTACGTCCCGGTAACTATAAACTTATCGAAACAAAGGCTCCAACTTATTACGATGTAAATGTAGAACCTATTGAATTTACAATCGAAAAAGGACAACAAAAACTTCTTCCACTTACATTTAAAAATAGTTTAACGAAGGGAAAAGTTAAACTTATTAAAGAAGATGATGTGGATAGCAAAATAGCTCTTGCTGGCGCTGTATTCAAATTACAAGACGCAACCGGCACTGACATTATGAAAGATTTAAAAACAGATGATTATGGAGTACTAGTTATTCCTGATTTAGCACCAGGGGATTATCAATTTATTGAAACAGAAGCCCCTGAACATTATAAATTAGATCAAACACCGATTAAGTTCACGATTAAAAAAGGTAGCACGGAAGATCTTCCTATCCCTGTCACTGTACAAAATAGTTTACTTACAGGTGGCGTCACTTTAACAAAAGTGGATGACGTTGATGGCATTACACTTGAAGGTGCAGAATTTATAATTGTTGATGCTCATGATACGAAAAAGGTCGTTCGTAAAGGGTTAACTACTGATGAACAGGGTAAAGTTTCTGCTTCTGATTTACGCCCGGGTGACTATCAATTTATTGAAGTAAAAGCTCCAAAAGACTATGATTTAAGCAAAAACCCTATTCCGTTCACTATCGGAAAAAGTCAACAAGAAAACATTACCGTTACTGCTACTAACAGCTTAACGAAAGGCGGCGTCATTTTAACAAAAATTGATGACATCGATCGTACAATGCTGAAAGATGCAGTATTTAAAATTGTTGATATGAAGGGTAACGAAGTTCGCACAAACCTTGTTACAAACGACAATGGTGAAATTTCTGTTTCTAATTTACGTCCAGGAGACTATCAGTTTATTGAAACAGCTGCTCCTGAACATTATATGTTAGACGAAACACCGATTCCATTTACAATTGAAAGAAGTCAAACGAAAAAAATTACTGTTACAGGTAAAAATACGTTAAAAAAAGGTAGCGTGGAATTAACAAAAATTGACGATATTGATACTGATACGAAGCTCGCTAATGCTGTATTTAATTTATTAGATGCAGACGGAGAGATAGTTGAAGAAGGCTTAAAAACAAATGCTGAAGGAAAAATTGTTGTTGAAAATCTACGTCCTGGTACGTATAAGTTTATTGAAACAGCTGCTCCTGAACATTACGATTTAAATAAAAAACCGATCGAATTTACAATTAAGAAAAGCCAAACTGAAACTCTTCATGTTACAGCTAAAAACGCTCTAACAAAAGGTGCAGTGGAACTTTCTAAAGTAGATGACATCGATGACACTACCCTTGAAGGTGCAGTATTTAACATTGTTGATATGAATGGGACTGTAATTCATAAAGACCTTGTTACAAATGGTAAAGGGAAGATCGAAATTAACGACCTACGTCCTGGTGATTACCAATTCATCGAAACAGAAGCTCCTAAGCATTACGTTTTAGATGAAACACCAATCAATTTCACTATTGAAAAAGGACAGAAGAAAACTATTTCTTTAACTGCTAAAAATAGTTTAAAACAAGGCAGTATCGAATTAATTAAAGTTGATGATTTAAACGATCAAACAAAACTCGCCGATGCCGTGTTTAATTTACTAGATCAAAACGGGAAAGTACTTAAAACGGATTTAAAAACGAACAGTGAAGGAAAAATCATTGTTGAAAACTTACGTCCTGGTACGTATCAATTTGTCGAAACAACGGCTCCTAAACATTATGATTTAGACAAAAAGCCAATTGTAGTTACAGTTGAAAAAAGCCAGAAAGATATTGCTACTGTTACTATGAAAAATAGTTTAACAAAAGGCGGCGTTGAACTTACTAAAGTGGACGACGTCGATGGTACTACTCTTGAAGGCGCAGTATTCAATATTGTTGATATGAATGGGACTGTAATCCGCAAGAATCTTACTACAAATTCACAAGGTAAAATTAGCGTTTCTAACTTACGTCCGGGTGATTATCAATTCATCGAGACGAAAGCTCCGAAACACTACGATTTAAATAAAGAACCGATTCCTTTTACTATTGAAAAAGGACAAGCTGAACCGATTTCTGTTACTGCTAAAAATAGTTTAACAAAAGGTGCGGTAGAGCTTTCTAAAGTGGATGATATCGACGGTACAGCTCTTGAAGGTGCAGTATTTAAAATTGTTGATGACAAAAACAATGATGTTCGCACTGACTTAACTACTGTTAAAGATGGAAAAATCTCTGTTCCTGATTTACGTCCAGGGGACTATCAGTTTATTGAAATAAAAGCTCCTGAACATTATAAATTAGATAGTACACCGCTTAAATTTACAATTAAGAAAAGCCAAGCAGAGAAGCTACAAGTCACTGCTACTAACAGCTTAATTGAAGGTACTGTTGAATTAATTAAAGTGGATGATATAAATCCAGATACAAAACTTTCTGATGCAGTATTTAACATCATTGATGCGAAAGGTAAAGTTGTTCGCACGAATTTAACTACTGATAAAGACGGGAAAGTTTCTGCTTCTAATTTACGACCAGGAGATTATCAATTCGTTGAAACGAAAGCTCCTAAAGATTATGATTTAAATAAAACACCGATTCCTTTCACTATCGAGAAAAGCCAACCAGCTCACGTTTCCGTTACTGCTAAAAATGGCTTAACTAAAGGTGGCGTGGAATTAACGAAAGTTGACTCTCTAGATGCGAAAGAAACGCTGGAAGGTGCGGTATTTAAAATTACTGATATGAACGGGAACGACATTCGTACGAATTTAGTTACCAATAAAGACGGAAAAATCATCGCTAAAGACTTACAACCTGGAGACTATCAATTTATTGAAACGAAAGCTCCGAAACATTATGACTTAAATGAAGAGCCGATTAAGTTCACAATTGAAAGAAGTCAAACAAAACATGTCTTCGTTACAGCTACGAACAGCTTAACGAAAGGTAGTGTGGAGTTAATTAAAGTTGACGATGTTGAAGAAAACACAACACTTGAAGGTGCGGTATTTAAAATTGTTAATAAGGATGGACACGACGTCCGTACTGATTTAACTACTGATAAAAACGGCCGTTTAGTTGTGGATGAATTACCACCAGGAGACTATGAGTTTATCGAAACAAAAGCTCCTAATCACTATGACTTAAACGAAACACCTATTAAGTTCACAGTTAAAAAAGGACAAGAAAAAATCGCTTCCGTTACTGCTACGAATAGCTTAACGAAAGGCGCTGTTGAACTTTCTAAAGTGGATGACGTTGACGGTTCTGTCCTTAAAGATGCAGTATTTAAAATCGTCGATATGAACGGGCACAACGTTCGTTCTGATTTAACTACTGATAAAGATGGAAAAATTTCTGTTTCTGATTTACGTCCGGGAGACTATCAGTTCGTTGAAACGAAGGCTCCTATTGGATACGATTTAAGTGCTAAGCCAATTCCTTTCACAATTACGAAAGGACAATCTCAAGTTACTTCTGTTACAGCTTTAAATAGTTTAACAACAGGTTCAATGGAGTTAACTAAAATTGATATTGATCACCATGGAACACTTGCAGGTGCCCTTTTCAATATTTTAGATCACGACGGAAAAGTAGTACGAGAAGGTTTACAAACAGACGGGCATGGTAAATTAATCGTAAATGATTTGAAACCTGGTAATTATCAATTAGTGGAAACAAAGGCTCCTAAAGGCTATCAATTAGATGCATCACCAATAAACTTTACAATTGAAAAAGCTCAAGCTGCACCACTACAAGTTACAGTTTCAAATAAAAAAATCGATTCTTCATCCGGTGGAGATGATAAACCAATTACTCCTCCTAATAAAGAAGAGGAAACAGGGAAAGAAACTTCTGAAGAACTAGAAAAAGAAAACCCTGACACACAAATAAACAAACAGCAAGATGACCGAAATAAGGGTAAAGAACTTCCAAATACAGGTCACAAAAATGATCCTACTCAAACAGTAGGCATCGTACTTCTACTAGCTGGTTTGTTAAGTATTTTAGCTACAAAACGAAAAAAATATTATTAATAGTTTTTCACACCTAATCAAGTGAACATTTGATTAGGTGTTTTTTTATGCCAAAAAAGGACGATACATAGAGTATCGTCCTTTTAACGGGGTGAGGCTGCCCAAAAGTACGGAAAACCTTTGAACAGCCTCGTATTTTCATATGGATGCCTTACATATATCACTGATAATAAGTATGAAATGCGGAAACATATTTATCATCACATGATTCAAACATGAGAAAAGAAACCCTATAGGATTCTTTTCTCTACATAATCTAAAGTTTGGGTACACTAGATTCATGCAATGTAGGAGCTTTCCAAGCAGAAAGCGAACCTTCATTTAAAATGATAGCATACATATCTTCATCAAAAATATGTAAATATGCATATAGCGTTTTTTTATTTCTCAATGTCAGAATATTGAAAAATAATAAAGGTGACGGTAAAATAAAGTCGTTATCCGTCTTCTTTTGTCAGTCAGAGAGAATAGAAGAATAGGAGAGGAAAAAATGAAAAAATCTTTGAAACAAAAAATAGTAAGCTCTTTGCTTGCTGTATCACTCGCTGTTAGCTTAGCTCCAATTGGACAAGCCAAAGCTGATTCCACGTCAGAAATCACACAGACTTCACCTATCACAAAACAAGTTGATGCAAGCCGTGCCATCGAACACATCCGTTTCTTATCCGAAACAATTGGTCCTCGCCCTGGTGGGACAAAATCAGAAGAATGGGCTTCTCGCTACGTTGGTATGCAGCTTAAATCAATGGGCTATGAAGTAGAATATCAACCATTTCAAGTGCCGGATCAATACGTTGGATTTATTGAATCACCATTATCCACAAAACGTAATTGGCAAGCCGGAGCTGCCGCTAACGCACTAATTTCTACAGAAGCTGTTACAGCTCCTCTTATCTTTGTTCAAGGTGGAACAAAATTAGAGGATATCCCAAATGAAGTAAACGGAAAAATTGTTCTATTTGAAAGAGGAACAACAGTTACAGACTATAATAAACAAGTTGAAAATGCTGTTAGCAAAGGAGCAAAAGGTGTCCTTTTATACAGTTTAATTGGCGGACGCGGAAATTATGGACAAACCTTCAATCCCCGCCTAACGAAAAAGCAGTCTATCCCTGTCTTTGGTCTTGCTTATGCACAAGGAAATGCATTTAAAGAGGAAATCGCTAAAAAAGGGACCACTCTTCTTTCTCTAAAAGCGAGACATGAATCTAACTTAACATCACTTAATGTCATCGCTAAAAAGAAACCAAAAAACAGCACAGGTAATGAAAAAGCTGTCGTTGTAAGTTCGCACTATGATAGTGTCGTTGGAGCACCTGGAGCAAATGATAATGCTTCTGGTACAGGATTAGTATTAGAACTAGCTCGTGCTTTTCAAAATGTAGAAACTGATAAAGAAATTCGTTTTATTGCTTTTGGTTCTGAAGAGACTGGCTTACTTGGCTCCGATTATTACGTTAATAGTTTATCCCAAAAAGAACGCGATCGAATTTTAGGTGTCTTTAACGCAGACATGGTTGCAACAAATTACGATAAAGCAAAGAATTTATATGCTATGACGCCTAACGGTTCTCCAAACCTTGTAACAGACGCAGCCTTACAAGCAGGTAAACAATTAAATAATGACCTCGTACTGCAAGGGAAATTCGGCTCTAGTGATCACGTGCCATTTGCTGAAGTTGGTATTCCTGCCGCCCTATTTATTTGGATGGGTGTCGATAGTTGGAATCCATTAATCTATCATATTGAGAAGGTATACCATACGCCTCAAGATAATGTGTTAGAAAACATTTCGCCTGAACGTATGAAAATGGCATTAGAAGTTATCGGGACAGGAGTTTATAATACACTTCAAAAATCTGTTGCTCAAACTGAACAGAAAGCTGCTTAATCATTTAAAAGACCACTGATTTTTATCGGTGGTCTTTTATTGAGAAAATATATATATGCATAAAAGCATATTTCCTCCTGCTCATTATCCTATACAATATTAAGTGTAACAAAAATGATTACAACTAATAAGGAGGTTTTTTCTACTATGAAAAAAATGATTTTAGCCAGTGCTTTAACTTTAGCAGGAATTACTGGCGCTACCGCTTTTATTCCTGAAACAAAAGTCGCTGCTGCCACTCAAGAACAAAGTTTTACAAAATTTTATTCTTTACAAACTGGAAGTAGTTCTGAACAAGAACCTATTTTCCTTCAAAAAGGACAGGAACTAACAATTCAACCTAACAGTAAAACTCCTAGTTACAGTGTTTATGACTCAAGTCATAACCTTATTGGGCGCTATTCTGATGGTTACGGCCGAATTTTCACTGCAAAAACAGATGGAAATATGTATGTTCAATTTCATGCACCTTTCGTTTACTATAGTCCTGTTAGCTTTTCCGTTACGTATACAATCCAATAAAGTGAAACTTTAATCAGTGGGGGTTTTCTTCATCCACCACTGATTATTAGTTGAACCAATCGGACTTTTATGAGCAGCCCGACCCCCACCTAAATTCTTTGCTTTCGCTGAATTTTGAGGTGGGGGTCTTACTGCCCATTAAAGCGGGATAAAATAAAGGGCCTTTCTCAAGGCCCTTTATTTTATTTCCCAATTCACTTTTACAAAACCATCTTTCACCAATACACCACTTATATTAAATACATACTTTTCATTTGCCTTTAAGGTAGCTTTGAAAGTACCTTTTTTCGATTCACAGATCTCTTTTAACTCTCTTATACCTTTTCCTTGTCTTTCATACAAGCTAAAGCATAAATTCCCACGTTTTGCATCTGTCTCATAAAAAAATGTTACTTCTGTATCTTTTTCATACTCAAGTTCAATATCTTTCCCAGCAATATCCCATGATGAGAATTTTGCCTCATAACTGGTCTCCCCTTGCTTCTCATTTTCTAAATATATATCACCAGCTCTCCACATATCATCTAACGTTTGGACGAAAGCAAAGCCGCTCAGTAATACAAACATCGCACTTGCAAATATGACAACTAATGTTATCTTTTGTTTTTTCATAGCCCTCATCGTATGTTCTCCTTCTATTTTCTTGTTACTTCTTCGTATCATATATAACAAAACTCCAATAAAAAATGGAAATACAATCGCTATAACACTCCACCACTTACTTATCCCACTCGTTTTCGCATCTGTATACACCCATGATGCTACACATACTAAAAGTGCTATAAAAGTTAAAAGCATTGCAATCCCAGCTATCTCAAATACTACAAATGGATTAGCGAACTCTATCATGTAATTTATACTCCTTCTTTAAAAATGACTGTATGACAACATATATAGGAACGTATAGATGCATCATAATCACACTTGCTATCAACATAGGGACTTTATGATTCAAATGAGTGACAAACTGCTCCATAACAATTGTTAATAAAATAATCCAAATCGCATGAATACAAATAACCCATCTCTTCTCTAATTTTCGAGCATTTCGTACGCTCTGTTTCGTATTATTTATCAGCTCTTCGCTTGGAATCATGTCTTCAGCTAAGCTGCTCCTTATCTTCTGATCAAACTTATCTTCCGTCATAAACGAACCCCTCCAAATGTTCCCGCATTTGCTTCTTCGCATAATTAAGGCGGTATTTCACCGTACCAATCGGTATATTTAATATTTCGCTCATTTCTTTATAAGAGTATTGTTCATAATAGTAGAGTACGAGCACGGTTTTATATTTTTCATTCAATAGCTGTATAACTTCCCGTATCATTTCCGCTTCCACTTTTTGAATAAATTCTTCTGATATATTCACTTCATCTGCGAAATCGATTTCTCCACCATCCTCTTTATGAAACAAATCCAATACGCGATCTTTCCACCTTTTCTTCTTACGATAAAAGTCATAAAACGCACGAACACAAATTGTAGTAATCCATTTTTTATAATTTTCCACGCAAGAAAGCTGGTGCCGAGAGGAAAAAACTTTTATCCAAGTCTCTTGAAAAATATCTTCTGCATCTTCTTTCGTTTTCGCTAATTTATAGCATAAGGAATATATTTGCTGCTTATATATATCAATTAATTCTTCTACCTTTTCTTCCATCGGAAACCTCCTGTCATTTATATAAGACGACGCAAATTCCCCTTTTGTTTGATAAAATTTTATTTTTTTATTATCTCCATACAAAAAGGCAATCACAACATCGTGTGATTGCCTTTTACTGAAAACGAAAAATCGGTTAGAATACTCGGTGGCTTCGCGCCTTCCTATTCTGAACGAGTCGCTTCCGCTTTTCTTTATTACATTTTTTCTGGTGCAGATACTCCTACGATTGCTAATGCATTTTGAAGTGTAGTGCGTACTGCTTTCATTAACTCATAGCGAGCTTTACTTAATTCTAAGTTATCTTGGTTTAATACTTTTTCTGCATTATAGAAGCTGTGTAATGCTGCTGCTAATTCAAATGCATAGCTTGTAATGCGGTGTGGCAGACGTTTTTGTGCTGCATCCGCAACTACAGCTGGGAATTCACCAAGTTTTTTCAGTAACTCTACTTCTTTCTCCGAAGTAACAAGCTTGTAATTCACGTCTCCGCCTGCAGCTAGTCCTAACTCTTCACCTTGACGAAGGATACTGCATACGCGAGCATGAGCATACTGTGCATAGTATACTGGGTTTTCATTAGATTTTGATACAGCTAAGTCCATATCGAAGTCTAAATGAGAATCACCGCTACGCATTGCAAAGAAGTAACGCATTGCGTCCACACCTACTTCTTCCATAAGCTCACGAAGTGTAACTGCTTTACCTGTACGCTTACTCATCTTCATTTTTTCACCATTTTGGTACAGTTGTACCATTTGGATGATTTCTACTTCAAGTGTTTCTTTATCGTAACCTAGCGCTTGAATAGCAGCTTTCATACGAGGAATGTAACCGTGGTGGTCAGCACCCCAAATGTTGATTAACTTATCGAAACCACGCTCTAATTTATCACGATGGTAAGCGATATCTGGCGTTAAGTATGTGTAAGAACCGTCGTTTTTAATTAATACACGGTTTTTGTCGTCACCGTAAGTCATAGAACGGAACCAAGTTGCACCGCCTTCTTCAAAGATCTCGTCACGCTCTTTTAATACTGCAAGTGCAGCATCGATTTTTCCGTTTTTGTATAATGATGTTTCTGAGAACCATACATCAAACTTAACACGGAAGCTTTCTAAGTCTTTTTGAAGTTTTGCTAACTCATATTTTAAACCGTATGAACGATAGAACTCATAGCTTTCTTCAGCATCAGCTTTTGCATAACGATCGCCAAACTCTTCAGCTAAACGCTTACCGATTCCAATGATGTCCGCACCATGGTATCCGTCTTCTGGCATTTCTTTCTCTAGGCCTAAAGCTTGCATGTAACGAGCTTCGACAGAAAGAGCTAAGTTATGAATTTGGTTACCAGCGTCATTAATGTAGTACTCACGAGATACATCGTATCCTGCTTTTGCTAATACGTTACATAAAGTGTCACCTACTGCCGCACCACGTGCATGTCCTAAGTGAAGGTCACCTGTTGGGTTCGCAGATACGAACTCAATTTGTACTTTTTCACCTTTACCAGTATTCGTTTCACCGTAAGCTTCGCCAGCGTTAACGATTGTTGGGATTAAGTCTGTTAAGTAGCTATTATCCATGTAGAAGTTAATGAAACCAGGTCCTGCGATTTCAATTTTTTCAATAGAAGCTTTTGCTTTATCGAAGTTTGCAACTAATTCTTCTGCAATCATACGAGGTGCTTTTTTCGCAACGCGTGCAAGTTGCATTGCCATATTTGTAGAGAAGTCACCATTTGTTTTATCTTTTGGAGATTCTAATACAACGTTTGGAATCTGTTCTTCTGTCGCTAATTCTGCCTTTAATACAGCAGCTTGAATTTCTTCTTTAATCAATCCTTTTACTTGTTCTAAAGAATTCATTATTTTGCCTCCTTCAAATTAAGTGTAATTGTATATCTGCCAGCTTCTTGTTCACTTAGAAGCAATGCGTACGTTAAGAAAAGTTGTCCTTTTTTCTTTTCATCCGACCATTTAAAAAGAACGTTATCAGTTTTCGTTTGCAATGCAAACGTACCAAGTTCACTCGTATACGTACCAGTTGTCCATTCACCTTTCACATGCGTTTGACGCATTGAAACAGCACCTGAACGCATAATGAGAACTTGTTCATCTTGAATTTTAATAATTGTTTTCACTTCGCCCTGTTCGTTCGGCTCTTGGAATGTTACATATGTACCTTGACCTTTTACATAGTATTGACCATTTGCTTCAAAAGCAACGGTTTCCTTCCTCGCCCCTTCACGGATTTCTGTTACGAAATGAACGTGTACCGGCAAGCCTGCAAGTTGTTTCTCCACGTCTTGCACACCTTTCAAATGTTATAGATATTAAATACTACTTATAATAAATCACTTTTCCTATCATATCAAAAAAAACCTCTGTCTGTCTGCTGAAAAATCAGGAAAACTCCATTTCAAAAAATAATTCACTTTCACTTTATTTCATATGATAAAATGTTTTTTAAATCTAAATATTCTTTCATTTGAAGAGGTGAGTTATGTGCTACCAACAAAATTGAAAAAAGGTGATGAAATTAGAGTTATTTCACCATCTTGTAGTCTAAGTATTGTCTCAAATACGAACCAAGAGCTTGCTATGAAAAGATTAACCGATATGGGCTTTCAAGTTACATTCTCAACATATGCTGATGAGATAGATCGATTTGCTTCCTCTTCTATTTCTTCACGTGTTCAAGACCTCCACGAGGCATTTAGAGACCCTAATGTAAAAGCCGTTTTGACAACACTTGGCGGATACAACTCTAATAGTTTATTGAAACATCTCGATTATGATTTAATTCGAGAAAACTCGAAATTTTTCTGTGGCTATTCTGATATTACCGCTTTAAATAATGCAATTTACACAAAAACAGGACTTATTACATTTTCAGGACCCCATTTCTCTTCATTTGGAATGGAGAAAGGTCTCGAATATACGACTGATTACTTTTTACAATGCTTAACTTCTAATAAGCCTATTGAAGTCCTACCATCTGAAACGTGGAGCGATGATTCTTGGTATATAGATCAGGAAAATCGAGAATTCATTACAAATGAAGGTTATATTTCGATTCATGAAGGCGAAGCAACTGGAGAGATTATCGGTGGTAATATGAGTACATTGAATTTACTACAAGGTACACCATATATGCCAAACTTACAGGGGAAAATATTATTTCTTGAGGAGGATAGTTTAACTGGAAAAGCTACCCTTAACACTTTTGATCGTTATTTACATTCTCTTATGCAGCAACCTGACTTTGAACATGTAAAAGGCATCGTTATAGGAAAGATGCAAAAAGGTGCAGAATGTACGATAGAAGACATTCAAGAAATGATTGCTTCAAAGCCTGAACTTACACATATACCTATCATTGCAAACGCAAGTTTCGGGCATACAACCCCGATTTTCACTTTCCCAATTGGTGGACGTGCAAAAATCATTTCTAATAAAGAGAATTCAGCTATCACCATTTTAACGCACTAAAAAAGGAGCGAACGATTTGCTCCTTTTACGGTTTTTCTATTTTTTCCAACGCTTTTTGCGGAATTGATTCTTTTGGAATTTCAGCCCATCCTTTTCCTTGCATACCTTTTGCATAAATTTTTATAAACGCCCCCGTATGCAATTCACGGTTCATCATTCTTTTCACAACTTGTAACTTTCCGTCTTCTGTATACCCTTTAAATGTATACAAGTATTCACCGTCTTTTTTCTCACCTTTATTTATAACCGCATAATAATCTTGTATTTCTTTATTTGAAAAGAAGTTGTCTACAAAAGCATGCACACCTTCTGTTTTCGTGTTTAAATAGTACGCTGTTCCACCTAAAATAATGGCGAATACAGCTAAAACTTTAATTACCAATTTCATACATGCGCCTCCTGTTTGCACTTCTTTCTCACTAATCTTATGTCTATACCTGTATTATACGGAAAAAGGCATACTATACTCTATTGAAAAGTCTTACACTTTCCTTACATTATTGTAAGGGTTTTTCAACTTATAGCAATTTCCCAATAAAAAATTTTTCCGTTTCATGAACTTTTATATTATTATTGAATGATACAAATTTTTATTACAAAAATCAAAGGAGACAGTTTTCAAATGGCTATCTTGCAAGGTTTAGCACTATTACTTGTTGTACTTTGTCTATTTACACTTTTTAGTTACCGTGCTCCTTACGGAATGAAAGCAATGGGTGCTTTAGCTAATGCAGCAATCGCAAGTTTTCTTATTGAAGCATTTCACCGTTATATCGGTGGAGAGATGTTTCATAATGACTTTTTACAATCAGTAGGAGAAGCTTCTGGTAGTATGAGCGGTGTCGCAGCGGCAATTTTAGTCGCACTAGCAATCGGTGTTTCACCCGTATATGCTGTTTTAATCGGTATCGCTACTAGCGGATTCGGTATTTTACCAGGATTTTTCGCTGGATACGTTTGCGCTTTCGTCGTGAAGTTTCTCGAAAAGAAATTACCGGCTGGTGTAGAGTTTTTAGCAATTTTATTTATTGCCGCACCAATCTCACGCGGAATGGCCATGCTTATGGATCCGCTCGTGAACGCAACGCTCGGTAAAATCGGTTCTATGATTTCAGTTGCAACTACAGAAAGTCCTATCATTATGGGTATTATGCTTGGTGGATTAATAACAGTTATTTCTACCTCTCCATTAAGTTCTATGGCACTAACTGCAATGCTAGGATTAACAGGTTTACCAATGGCAATTGGTAGTCTTGCCGTAGCAGCCTCAGCCCCAATGAACTTTATTTTCTTTAAACGACTAAAAATTTGTTCAAAAAAAGACACAATCGCTGTAGCAATCGAGCCTTTAACACAAGCCGATGTTGTTTCAGCAAATCCAATTCCAATTTATGCGACAAACTTCGTTGGCGGTGCCCTTGCTGGTATTATTACATCTCTGTTCCAGCTCGTTAATAATGCGCCAGGAACAGCATCACCAATCCCAGGACTTCTTGTCTTATTCGGATTTAATGACGTTGTAAAAGTAACAATTGCTGCTGTATTATGTGGAATCGTTACCACGATTGTTGGATACATCGGATCAATCGTGTTCCGTAAATATCCAATTCGTTCTGCTGATGAAATTCGCGGCATTACTTCGGAAGAGAAGGTTGCATAAGAAAAAGAGCTATTCTCATCGTTTGAGAATAGCTCTTTTTTATCCAGCTACAGCGGCTAGAATCTCCGGCCATTTCACACTCTCGGTCGAAGCCAAAGGTGCTTCTCGGTCGGGCGTTCCAATGACCTGCGATTCTGAGCGAGCTGCCTCCGCTTTTATTCTATCCAGTTACGCCTTCTAGACCCTTGCGTCTAAGCAGTCGGCTTCACTTTTATTTTATCTAGCTGCATCGGCTAGAATGATCGGTGGCTTCGCTTCTTCCTTCGAGGCAAAAAACGCCTCTATGTCTGAAGCTCCATCCCCCTCACATTCTGAGCGAGCCGATTCCGCTTTTACTTTACCCAACCGAGCAGCATTTCCCGCACGAATTTGCTTGCTGCGACTGGTGTTTGATCACTATGGTCGTAGACAGGAGCTACTTCTACTAAGTCTGCTCCAACTACATTTATATTTGAATTTGCAATTGCCACGATGGAATCTAATAATTCTTTAGATGTGATACCTCCAGCTTCTAACGTTCCTGTTCCTGGAGCGTGAGCTGGGTCTAATACGTCAATGTCGATTGTGACATAAACTGGGCGTCCTGCAAGTTTCGGTAATACTTCTTTTAACGGTTCTAATACGTCAAATTTATATAAGTTCATACCTACTTCTTTTGCCCATTCGAATTCTTCCTTCATTCCAGAACGAATACCGAAAGAATATACGTTTTCCGGACCAATTAAATCGCACACTTTACGAATAGGTGTAGAGTGGGATAAAGGCTCCCCTTCATACGATTCACGTAAATCAGTATGAGCATCCATATGGATGATTGCTAAATCCGGATATTTTTTTGCCATTGCCTTAAAAATTGGCCAAGACACTAAGTGCTCACCGCCGAGACCTAGTGGAAACTTATCGGCATCTAAAAGTTTTGATACATACTCTTCAATCATGTCTATGCTACGCTGTGGATTTCCAAATGGTAATGGAATATCACCCGCATCAAAATATTTTACCTCTTCTAGTTCACGATCTAAATATGGGCTATATTCTTCAAGACCGATTGACACTTCACGAATACGTGCAGGGCCAAAACGAGAACCTGGACGGTAGCTTACTGTCCAATCCATTGGCATCCCGTAAATAACTGCCTCTGACTCTTCAAAACTTGGATGACTTTTAATAAATACTTTACCTGAATAAGCTTCATCAAAACGCATACTCTTTTCCTCCTTGTGTGGAACTTAAGGTATCCCAACCTTTCATTATTTCTCAAATTTGGAGCGAGCTGCTCCTCTTTCTCGATTTACCTGTGCCTTCTTTTTCTTACAAGAAGACTACTTCATTTGTAGCAGTGTAAGTAACTAGCATGTTCAAGCCCTCTAGACAAACACCTTAAATGAGTAACTTACACTTTATTTATTTCAATTTAACGCTCTTACTTAATTAAATCGCCAACAAATTTCGGTAATGCGAATGCTGCATTGTGTAATTCTTTTGTGTAGTATTTCGTTTCGATTTCGTGGAAACGCTCTTCACTCACTTCTAATGGATCATGTTTTTTAGATCCAATTGTGAACGTCCAAAGACCACTTGGGTAAGTTGGAATGTTCGCTGTGTATAAACGAGTAATTGGGAAGATCTCCTTTACGTCTTTAAACACAGTTGTAATTAGTTCTGGTGTGAACCAAGGGTTGTCCGTTTGTGCAACGAAAATACCATCTTCTTTTAACGCTTTAGAGATTCCAGCGTAGAAGCCTTTTGTAAATAGATTTACTGCTGGTCCTACTGGCTCAGTAGAATCTACCATAATTACGTCATATTCATTTTCGCTTTCTGCAATGTGTAGGAAACCATCTCCTACTTTTACTTCTACACGCTCATTATCTAGTGCGCCTGCAATTGATGGTAAGTATTGTTTAGAGTACTCAATTACTTTTCCATCGATTTCAACAAGAGTTGCTTTCTTTACGCTTGGGTGTTTTAACACTTCACGAATAACACCGCCATCGCCACCACCTACAACTAATACGTTTTCAGGGTTTGGATGTGTAAATAAAGGTACGTGCGCTACCATTTCATGATAAACGAACTCATCTTTTTCTGTTGTCATAACCATGCCATCTAAAATAAGCATGTTTCCGAACTCTTCCGTTTCAACCATATCAAGTTTTTGGAATTCTGTTTGCTCCGTATGTAATGTGCGGTTAATACGCGCCGTAATCCCAAAATGTTTTGTTTGTTTTTCAGTGAACCATAGTTCCATCGTACAATCACGCCTTTCAATGCAAATTTATAATAGGGACATCATTAATGTCCCCTAACAAAAATAAAACAAAACATCCAAAAAGTATAGTTAAAAGTACAAAAATACCGAAAATATATTTTAGTCAGAGGGTTCTAACATATGTACGAAAAGGGATTGCCCTGTAATAGGAAAGAAAACCCTTTCTTAAGAAAGGGCTTTTGTCTCTACTTCTACCGGTTTTCGAACCGGAATTAAAATCATTACAAAACCGACTAACACAACAATTCCACCGACTAAAAACGGACTTTGCGGTGAAACAGTGTGGCCAATGATTCCTGATAAGATTGGAGCAATTGCGCCACCTAACCAACGAACGAAGTTATAAACACCTGATGTAACAGATCTTTCATAAGGTGAAATATCCATTACATAACTTGTAAATAATGCATTATTTAATCCAGATGCTAATCCCGATAGAACAATTAATACAATTTGTAACCACATAACTTTCACGAAGAATAGTGCGATTAAGAAAAGCGCAAATACGAGTAAACTACCTTTCAACAATGCTTTCGGTTCATATTTCCCTTCTAGCTTATGGGCCAAAATTGCAGAACCGTAAGCTAACGCTAATCCCCATCCGCAAAATACAAACCCTAATTGAATAGCAGATAAATGCATAATAAGTGGTGAATATGCTAGCACAACGAAAAATCCGTAGTAGTATAACATTCCTGAAATCGCACCTTGCATAAACGGTTTATATTTCACCAGGTTAAGTAATTCCCCTACGCCTGCCGCTTTACGTTTCACTTTTCGCTCCGGTTCTTTTACAAAAAAGAAAACTAAAATAAATGCTAAGAAAATTAAAATACTCGTCGCAAAAAATGGGTAACGCCAAGAATGTCCACCTAATATCCCGCCTAATAACGGTCCGCCTGCCATCCCTAAACCGATAGCTGCTTCATATAGTCCTACTGCTTCATGAACTTCTTTACTTAATGCAATCAATAATGTCATCGCCGTTGCGAAGAACATCGCATTTCCTAATCCCCACCCCGCGCGGAAAATAGATAATTGGGCAATCGTTTGCGATATACCGCATATAAACGCAAATACAGTTACAATCGCAAGACCGATCGTCATCATTCGTTTATCACCAAATCTTGATGCGAATATTCCAGCTGGTAACATCATAATTGCCATCGTTAAAATATATGCTGTAAATAACATCTCTACTTGCCAATGCGATGCACCAATTTGCTCAGCAATACTTGGTAAGATTGGGTCGACTACCCCTATACCCGAAAAGGCAAGGAAGGTAGCCACCACTGTAATCAATCTCCCTAATTTTTGTTTGCTCTCCATTTTGATCATTCTCCTTTTGTACTCTCTAAAAATGTCGCTGCACGATGTAGGCTATCTTCGAGTTCCGCCTTTACACGCTGCATTTGCTCCATTTTCTCGTCTAGCGTTTGCACTTGTTTTTCAAGCATCTCTTTAATTTCTTGAATCACTTCGCGGTCACGAGGATTCTCACTATTTCTTCTTTGCTCCATTCTTTCTTTTAACGATAAAAAATGTTGCATTTCTTGAAGCGTAATCCCTAATACTTCTTTCGCTTCTACAATCCTTTTAATTCTGCCGATGTCCTCGTCCGTATACAGGCGAATGTTCCCCTCACTACGTTCAGGGGGATGAATTAAACCAATTTCCTCATAATAACGAAGTGTACGTTTTGTTAAACCAACTTGCTTTGTGACTTCATCAATTTTATACATGTTTATTCCTCCCTTCACTCGATTATTACATTTTACGTTAACGTTAACTTTTGTGCAACTGTTAGACTTTTGTAAATGTTTCTCCCATTCAATTGTATTTTTCCAAAAGCAGTTTCATAATGAAAGAAAAGAAACGATAAGGAGATTTCCGTATGAATAAACCACTTATTTTCGCCCACCGCGGGGTAAAAGGGACACATCCTGAAAATACGATGATTGCTTTCCAAGAAGCAGAACGCATTGGTGCCCACGGAATTGAGCTTGATGTCCACCTATCAAAAGATGGTGAACTTGTCGTGATTCACGATGAAACAGTAGATCGCACAACAAATGGCATAGGTCTTGTTTCTGAAAAAACGGTAGCGGAATTACAAGCTTTAGATGCCGGTAGCCATAAAGACCCTTCTTTCCATGAAGCAAAAATTCCAACGTTACGCGAAGTATTCATTTGGTTATCTACGACAAATTTACAGCTCAACATTGAGTTGAAGACAGATGTTATCCACTATCCAACTATTGAAGAAAAAGCTATCGCTCTCGTTCGTGAATATCATCTATCTAATCAAATTGTATTCTCGTCATTTAACCACGACTCTGTTTCATTATTAGCAGAAATAGCTCCTGAAATCCCGAGAGCAATTTTATATGACACACCACTTGCTGATCCTATTGCTGAAGCAAAAAATAGAAACGCAACTGGTTTACACCCAAACTTTCAATTATTAACAAAAGAATTTGTCCAATTTGCACAAAATCAAGGGTACGCTTTCCGCCCTTATACAATTAACCAATACAAAGATTTACAAACTATGATTGACTACGGCGTAGATGTCATTATTACCGATTGGCCAGCGCGTGCCTTTGAGCTCCTTTCTTAATTAAAGGAGCTTTTTGTTTTCGAAATTTCATTGTTTAAAATAACCGAAAACCCTCAATACTAATACAATAATGTTTGTATTAGTATTGAGGGGCTGAAAAAGATGGATCAAACTATGAATCCGAAACTTAAAAAATATAAACGTCTTTTCTTCACCGTAATGTTTTCTTCTGTTCTTTTTTTCGTTTTTTCCTTTTTTGTTATTATTATAGTTGCAAAAATTATGGGACCTCCCCCTGTTGCTGTCCCGCAAACAAGTGTCTTTTACGCTAATGATGACACTGTTATCGGACAAAGTAATGAAATGCAAAAACGTTACAATGTATCTCTCAATGAAATCTCTCCTTATGTAAAAGAGGCGACACTATCTATCGAAGATCAACGATTCTACAAACATCATGGCTTTGATATGAAACGTATTGCTGGTGCTATTGTTGCCGATTTAAAAGCGATGGCAAAAGTCCAAGGTGCTAGTACGATTACACAACAGTATGCTCGTAACCTATACTTAGATCATGATAAAACGTGGAAACGTAAACTATTAGAAGCAATGTACACAATCCGCCTTGAAGTGAACTATAATAAAAATCATATTTTAGAAGGATATTTAAATACAATTTATTACGGGCATGGTGCTTACGGAATCGAAGCTGCATCTCGTCTATATTTCGATAAAACAGCAAAAGAATTAACATTAGCGGAAGCTAGTATGCTCGCAGGTATCCCGAAAGGACCTAGTGTCTACTCTCCCTTTTTAAAAGAGGATCGTGCGAAAGGACGACAATCTCTCATATTAGACGAAATGGTAGAACAAGGTTACATTACGAAGAAACAAGCAACGTCAGCAAAAAAAGAGCCACTAACTTTTGCCTCATTAGATACAAAAAAAGTGGCAGAGATTGCACCTTATTTCCAAGATGCTGTACAAGCTTCTCTTCTTCGTGATATCGGATTAGATGAACAAGCCTTACAAAAGGGTGGCCTGCGTATTTATACAACACTAGACCCTAAATTACAATCTGTTGCAGAGCAAGCTGTAAAAGATCACATACCTGACACAACAAACATACAAACTGCGCTCGTCTCTATGAATCCAAAAACAGGTGAAGTAGCTGCCCTTGTTGGTGGAACTGATTATAATACGAGTCAATTTAACAGGGCTACACAGGCCGCTCGACAGCCTGGATCTACGTTTAAGCCATTCCTGTATTACGCGGCATTAGAACGAGGATTCACCCCTGCTACGCGCTTAAAAAGCGAATACACTGTGTTCACTTTAGGTGACGGTGTTTCAAAGTATAAACCGAAAAACTATAAAGACTATTATGCAGACGATTTTGTAACAATGGCGCAAGCTCTTGCGGTCTCTGATAACGTATATGCCGTGAAGACCAATTTATTTTTAGGCGAAGACATTCTTACAAAAACAGCGAAGCAATTCGGTATTACTACCGCATTAAAAGATGTTCCGTCTCTCGCTCTCGGTACATCTCCTGTAAAACCAATTGAAATGGTTAACGCTTATAGCATGTTCGCAAACGGTGGAAAAGAAGTAAAACCAATGTTTATTCGCCGCATTATGGACCATGAAGGAAATATGTTATACGATGCTCATTTGGAGAGTAAGCAAGTTCTTGATAAAAGCAAAGCATTTGTAATGGAAGAAATGATGACAGGTATGTTTAATAAAAACCTAAGTAGTTATGCTGCTGTAACTGGTCAATCGATGTTATCAAAGCTATCAAGAACATATGCTGGAAAGTCTGGTTCTACTGAAACGGATAGTTGGATGATTGGATTTACTCCGCAAATTGTAACTGGTGTATGGGTTGGATACGATCAACCTAAATCAATTTCAAATGTAGCCGAACAGGGATATGCAAAAAGAATATGGACCGATACGATGGAAAAAGGCTTAGATGGACAACCTAAAAAAGAGTTTAAACAACCAAATGACGTCGTTGCAGTCGATATTAACCCTGAAAACGGAAAAATCGCTACAAAAAATTGTCCCATTTCAGTTAAAATGTATTTCGCAAAAGGTACAGAACCAACTGAATATTGTATGGATCATGTCGATGACAAAGAGGAATTTGAAAAGACAACTGAAGAAAAGAAGAAAACAAGTTGGTGGAAAAAATATCTTCCTTGGTAAAAAAATAGCTGACGGGTATCCGTCAGCTATTTTTTATTCACTTAATAATGCACGGCGCAATTCTTCACTAGATTCGTTCCAAATCGCTTCATTATGTTCTTTCAAGAACGTACCAAGTACTTTTTTAGATGATTCATCCATATGGTCAACCATAATGTGACGCTTCATTGATTTATCCATTTTGTTTACATGCTCTGGAAGTGATTTATATCCGCGGCGAATTTCACGGTCAACTGTCATTTCACAAGCTGTTACACCTGCATAATAAGCACCTGTCGCCGTTCTTTCAATCGTTACCCACACAAGCCAAAATGGTTTTCCGTTTGGAACTTCATCTTTATTTGTTAAAAACTTAATACCTTTTTCGACTGTACTACGCGCATGCATTGCACCGATATCAACAAATGCTGTTTTCTCTAGTACATCGACAAATACAGGTGAAATGTTTTCTAGACTTAATGCTCCAACACCAAAACCACCATGTCCATCTGTTGAATCATTTTTCACGATATTAAAACCGATTTTTTTCTTTTTCTCTGTCATATGTAAATTCCTCCTCACTTAATGATTATAAAAGGCCAAAAATAGGCGAAATGATACTGTCTAAAAATACAAATACATATGGAATGACAACATTAAAAATGGGTTGAATTGTATAATTGCTAAGCGGTGTAATAACAAGAATTAATAACGCTATTGCTCCATACTTTTCATACTGTGTCATTTTCGCACGAATATTTGTTGGTGCTAGATCTTCCACAACTCGATACCCATCAAGTGGCGGAATTGGCAATAAGTTAAATACAAGTAATACGATATTAAGCATAATAAAAATTCGGAAGAATTGAGCCAATGTATCCGCTACTGCAAATGGAATTGAGTCTAATACACCAAATGTTAATAGGCTATACCAAATGATTAAACCAATTGCACTTAAAATTAAGTTACTAATTGGGCCTGCAATTGAAACTAATATACCTGCAAGACGCGGCCTTTTAAAGTTATATGGGTTAACAGGAACAGGTCTTGCCCAACCAAAACCAAGAATTAATACAGCGATCATCCCAATAGGATCTAAGTGCGCCATCGGTGATAATGTTAAACGGCCTTGCTTCTTTGCTGTATCGTCTCCAAATTTATATGCAACATATGCATGCGCAAATTCATGCACTGATAACGCAATAATAATGGCCATTGCTACCAACGGAATTTGGTGCAACGGATATCTAAATAACTGATCCATGATTCATCTCCTCTTCAATCTGTCAAAAAAAGAAATTATTTGTTTTTTCGATTGTTCTTCCCCATAATCCGCTATAATAAGAGTGTAACTTACATAAAAGGAGCGATTATATATGCCATACGTAACAGTGAAAATGCTAGAAGGACGCACAGAGGAACAAAAGAAAGCTCTTGCTGAGAAAGTAACAGCAGCAGTAAGCGAAACAACTGGTGCTCCTGAAGAAAACATCGTTGTTTTCATCGAAGAAATGTCTAAAAACCATTATGCAGTTGGCGGAAAACGCTTAAGCGACAAATAATTTCAAGTTCTTTCATAAGAAGCAGCCCTTAGCTGCTTCTTATTTTTTTCCTTCTAGTAACTCGATGATTCTCTCTTTATATTTTCCTTTTCTTCCATCTTCATAGATTAAATCATGCGGATAGAATAATTTTTGATCCCTTCTCTTCTTACCAGTAATCGCCTCAACGATATCCGATTCACGTGAAAGCTCTCTAAGCTCTCCATTTGGCATAAGAAGTAAGATTGGCAGACGCTCTTCTTCTTCACCAGCACGGTAAAAGTCATACGGTAAGTCTGATGTTGAATCAACTACTAAATAGTATTCTGGATCCAGTCCAATCTTTTTGAATAAGCTACTTAATTCCATCCAATTATCTAAACCGTGCTTATCTGTAAACTCTACGTATTTAAATAGGTTTCGATTCATAAAACGGCGGCATAAGTCACTTAAAATTGGATCTTCTTCGTCTTGCCATACTTGGAAGTAATAATACATAACGTTCTCGTCTAACTTTAAATAATCCTCTACTGTTACTTCTTCTTCAAATAAAGAATAGAAATGAACCGGATGATTTTTAAATGTATAATACTTCTCGTGCAATGATTTTGCACGGTGTAAAATCTTCGTTAAAATAACTTCGGCACTGCGCGTTACCGGATGGAAATATACTTGCCAATACATTTGATAACGACTCATAATATAATGCTCAACAGCATGCATACCACTATTTTTAATGACTACTTGATTCCCATATGGACGCATGACACGTAGTATACGTTCCATATCAAAGTTTCCATACTTTACGCCAGTGAAATACGCATCTCTTAATAAATAGTCCATACGATCTGCATCAATTTGACTGGAAATCATGCTAATCGCTAATTTATTCGTAGATGTTTTGGCGATTACATCGGCTACCTTTTGCGGAAAGTCTTTATCCACACGACTTAATATGCGATTAATTTCCGTATCTCCAACGATAATCTTTTGCGTAAATTTCTCATGATCTAATGAAAATACTTTTTCAAACGAGTGAGAAAATGGGCCGTGACCGACATCATGAAGTAATGACGCACATAAACATAACAATCTATCTTCAGCATTCCAGTTCGGTCTGCCATCAAACACATCATCAATCATACGACGAATAATTTCATATACACCTAACGAATGAGTAAAGCGACTATGCTCTGCACCGTGAAATGTAAAAAATGTCGTTCCAAGCTGCTTAATACGGCGCAAGCGTTGAAATTCTTTCGTTCCGATTAAATCCCAAATAACACGATCGCGTACGTGCACATATTTATGTACCGGGTCTTTAAACACTTTTGTTTCGCTGAGTTTGTCGTTTAAATATACCACCTTCCGACATCCCCCTTTCTTTACTGCATTCTTACTATATATTATAAACGAAATAGGAAACAGAAAGAAATGAAAGACTATATTAATTGCCCTTATATAAAGAAAAAATCACTTTTACCGAAGTAAAAGTGATTTCTGTTTATACATTATTTCCCTAAAACGAATTCAGCAACTTCATCTAAGATCATTTCTTTACCTAGAGGGAAGTAACCTTTGTTTACGTCTTCGTTTTTAATTGTAAATACGTGGTTGTTTTTAACAGCGTTCATGTTTTTCCAAATTGATTCTTCTTGGAATTCTTTTAGACGTTGAGAACCGTCACCAGTTGTAAATACGAATAAGTAATCCGGGTTGTAATCGATTAAAGCTTCTTTTTGTACTTGTACTAGTGGTTTATCCGTTGGTGTACCTTTAACTGCTGGTAATTTTAAATCATTAAAGATTACGCTACCGTAACCGTAGTCACCGTATACGCGGAAAGCATTTGGATATGCAGCCATTTTCATAAATTTAGCATCGCCAGTTTTCGCAACGATTTTATCATGTAATTTGCTTGCTTTTTCATCATACTGTTTGAACCATTCTTTTGTTTCTTTCTCTTTACCGAAGATTTGACCTACTTCTTCGAATTTTGGACGCCATTGATCTAATGGCGTTTTTAACATAACTGTTGGTGCAATTTTAGATAATTGATCATAAATCTTTTCTTGACGATTGTTTACAAGAATTAAGTCTGGTTTTGCAGCAGCTACTGCTTCGATGTTAATTTTATCGCCCCAAGCAGAACCAACTGGTTTTACGTCTTTTAATTTCTTTTCAATATGTGTATCAATTTTTTCTTGCGATGTATTAGCAGTAATAATTGGTTTCATACCAAAAATTAATAATTCTTCTGTTGAACCACTAAGGTCAGCAATTTTCTTTGGATTTGCAGGGATTTTAATTTCCCCTTTTGCATGTTGTACAGTGCGCTCTTCAGTCTTCGCATCCTTCGCATCTGCTTTCTTCTCTTCTTTGTTAGAACAAGCTGCAAATAGTACAGAAGTAACAACTAGTACCATTGCTAATAACGCCATTTTAAAATTCTTCATGTTCCCACTCCTTCTAGCTGTATTTCTCTTATAAGTTACAATGAACTATAAGAAACAATATTAACAATTAATAAATATATATTGATTAATTGTTACTTATGCCCCGTTCTAACGGGTGTTCAACTTCCTATTTACTAATAAGAAGCTCAACGTCCATTAGAAGCCCCCCTCTTTACGAGGGGGATTCTACTTATGCTTTTTTACGCAATTGATTACTAATCATCGCTAAATCATATGTTAAACAAATTGGTTTACAGTTTACTGGACACGGAACGATTTGAGCTTCAATCTCAAATACACTGCGAAGTGTTTCACTTGTCATCACTTCATCTGGCGTTCCTTGTTTCATTAACTTACCTGCTTTTAATGCAATCATATGATCTGAGAAACGAGAAGCATGGTTTAAGTCATGGATAACCATAACAATCGTTCTACCTTCTTCTTCATTTAACTTTTTCAATAAATTTAATACTTCTAATTGATGCGCCATATCTAAGTACGTTGTCGGTTCATCTAATACGAGTAATTCTGTTCCTTGTGCAAGGGCCATCGCAATCCATACACGTTGACGTTGCCCGCCTGATAACGCCTCTGCTGAACGATTTGCAAATTCTGTCATTCCCGTCACTTCAAGTGCCCAATGAATGTAACGATAATCCTCTTCTTTCAACGTTCCAAATCCTTTTTGATGAGGAAAACGTCCATATGAAACAAGTTCAAACACAGTAAGGCCAGTTGGCACTTCTGCAGTCTGTGGTAAAATCGCCATTTTCTTTGCGATTTCTTTCGTTGGTTGTTTCTCGATTGCTTTTCCGTCAAGATAAACAGTACCTTTTTTCGCCTTCAAAATACGAGAAGCCGTTTTTAATAATGTGGACTTCCCACAACCATTTGGTCCAATAATCGTTGTAATTTTCCCTTCCGGAATTTCAACTGTTAATCCATCAATAATTAACCCTTCATTATAGCCAACAGATACCGCATCAACTGCTAAAGTTGCCATACAAAAAGCCTCCCTTTATTTTGTCCTCATAAGTAAATATATGAAATATGGTGCACCAATTACAGAAATAACAAGACCGACCGGTATTTCTGAAGTTGTTAACACACTTCTTGAAATTACGTCTGCGAATAAGAGTAAAAACGTCCCTATTAGTGCAGCGGTAGGCAGCATAATTTGATGTTTACCACCAACAAGGCGCCTCGCTAAATGCGGAGCCATTAAACCGATAAAACCAATTCCTCCGGCAACAGCGACAGATGCACCAGCTAAGCAAACTGCAATAAATAATAATTTACGTCTTTCTTTTTCTACATTTAGACCAAGGCCAACAGCTGTGGAGTCACCTAGATTCATTACATTTAATATGTGTGCCTTACTAATAGCAAGTGGCAAGAAAATAACCATCCATGGAAGTACACTTAGCACGAACTTCCAATCTGTGCCCCATAGACTTCCTGCTAACCAAATCGTAGCAAAGCGGAAATCGTTAGATGTCATCTTCATAGAAAAAATTAAACTAACAGCACCAAACCCGGCTGCAACAGCGATACCAACTAGTATTAATCTCGTTGATGAAACGCCGTCTTTCCATGCTAGTAAATAAATAATAACCGCCGCTAATATTGCACCAACTAACGCGAAGAATGGAAGGATAAATACAGATAAAAATGTACCAGTCCCAACTTTTCCGAAGAAAAAGTAGACGAATATAACAACTGTTAATCCCGCTCCAGCGTTAATACCAATAATACCTGGATCAGCAAGTGGATTTCGTGATAATCCTTGCAAAATCGCACCTGACATCGCTAAAGCGGATCCGACTAATATAGCAATAACCATACGCGGCATACGGAATTCAAATAAAATAACAGACTGATCTTCAGCCCCAAGTCCAACCAATGACTTTAATACGTCCATTGGCGGTATTTTAAATGTCCCTGTATTTAAACTTACTAAAAATACAGTAACGATTAATCCTACTAAGATTGTTAAAACAGAAACGTTCTTTTTTGTTAAGACACTTGTCCTCACATTTTCCCTCTCCCTTCGTTACGTGCTAAGTAGAGGAAGAATGGAACCCCAATTAGCGCTGTAATTGCTCCAATTGGCGTTTCAAACGGCGGATTAATAACGCGAGATAACATATCTGCACATTCAATTAACAGCCCACCTAAGACCGCAGAACATGGAATAACCCATCTATAGTCTGAGCCTACAAGGAAACGAGTCATATGCGGGATTACAAGACCAACAAATCCAACCGATCCTGCCATAGAAACCGCAGAACCTGTTAACACAAGAACAAGTACTGTTCCGATAAATTTAATTAATGTCGTATTTTGACCAAGTCCAATCGCAATTTCTTCACCGAAGCTTAAAATTGTAATATACCTCGACATCATAATTGCAATAAAGAGACAAACAAGGCCAATTGGTACTAACATATTAATACTTTCCCATTTCACTCCCGCAACTCCGCCTGCATTCCACATACTCACCTCTTGGGCAAGGTTGAAATATAGCGCAATTCCAGATGAAATGGCCCCTAATAAAGCACTAATTGCTGCACCCGCTAAAGCTAACTTCACAGGTGTTAATCCACCTGGTGAAGAAGACCCAATTCCATATACAATGCTCGCTCCAAACGCAGCCCCAATAAAAGATGCGATAACGAACATTAAATAAGGTGAATTAGGGAAGAATGCATACATAATTGCAATTCCAAATACAGCTCCATCTGTAATTCCCATTAACGATGGTGAAGCAAGTGGATTTCGCGTCATACCTTGCATAATTGCCCCTGATACCGCTAAAAAGGCACCTGCAACTACGCCCCCTATTGCTCTAGGCATGCGAAGTTCTTGAATTACGTTATGATGCGTAATAGAACCGTCAAACTGAAACACAGCTTGCCATACAGTCTTTAAACTAATATCTGCAGCACCAAACGAAATAGAAACTGCCATGCTTAAAGCTAACAAAACTGTACCTGCTACTAAAATAATAGAAGCAACGAGCGGTCTGCTCTTAATCTCTTTAACATTCACATCTTGCTGTTCTATACTCCTTGCGCTCGCTTCCATACCTCAACCATCCTAACCAACAACATATATTTAATGAAATGAAATTTATTCTCAAATAGTAATAAAAAAATTAGGTTAATTGACCTTTTCTTGATAATGATTCTCAGAATCAGACACTTTCTATTCTACCTATCGCTTCAAAAGACTGTCAACCATTATTTTGAAATATAAATTTATATTTGAATGGATAGATGATGCCCCTCCTTCATTGAATGTTAATCTACTCAATTGTATTTTCGTAGAATAACTCATTCCTCGTATGGGCATAAAAAAAGAAGAGTAATCTGTTCACTCTTCTTTTTCTTACTTATTTAACTTTGCTTCAATTTTTACAATTAATTCATCTTCTGTTGGAGCCGCGACTGGACGATTATTTACAAATGCGAATGATTTTTTACGACCAGGACCACAGTAAGACTGACATGCAACTTCAATCGTTGCACATGAATCTACTTTTTTTAACTTTGGAATCAACGTTTTAACGTTCGTTGCCTGACAATCATCGCACACACGAAATTCGTTTCCCATTATATATAACACTTCCTCTATTTTAAACTTTTCACAAGTACATTTAAAAATAAACACTAAATGGTATTTTACCGCTCTTTGAAGCTCGTTGCAAGTGTCCTTACAACGCTCTTTCTTCATATAATGTTACATATTTATATGCTCTCCTTCATAAGCTCTCATCATTCATAGCAAAATTTATACCTTTCATCGAAATCTACCATATTTTTAAAAGCTTTGTATAAAAGCTCATTTTTTTGCCCATTATAAAAATAGGAAGTTCATAAAAAGAAAGGGAGTTGAATCTATGAAAGTAAGACAAGATGCTTGGACGGATGAGGATGATTTATTACTTGCTGAAACTGTACTTCGTCACGTTCGAGAAGGAAGTACTCAATTAAATGCATTTGAAGAAGTGGGTGATCAATTAAATCGTACATCGGCTGCCTGTGGTTTCCGTTGGAATGCTGTTGTTCGCTATAGCTATGAACAAGCTCTTCAACTAGCAAAAAAACATCGTAAAGATAAAATGCGTGCTGCAAGCGGTGAACAAGCGAAAAAACGTTTACTTTATACACCACCAGCTTCAGATTCGATAACTGACTATGAAGAATTCGTACAAGAGGAATCAATTGTGCAATATAAAGAAGCTATTCCATATCAAGAACCTACTGTTCCTGCTGCAAAAGGCTCTATGACAATGCAAGATGTTATTTATTTTTTACAAACGGTCGGATCTTCAAATATAAAAGTGACAGCTCTTGAAAACGAGAATACGAGATTGAAGCAAGAAATTAAATCACAAATCCTTCGAAATGAAGAACTAGAAAAGAAACTAGAAAAATTAGAAAAACAATCTCATACTGTACAAGAAGATTACGAAACACTTATGAATATTATGAACCGTGCTCGTAAGCTGGCAGTCATGGATGACGAAGAACGTTCTCAAACATCTTTCCGAATGGATCGAAACGGTAATTTAGAAAAAATTGCAGAATAAAAAGGATGCATTGTATGCATCCTTTTTATCATTTCACCTTTAAACTTTCCCTTTATATATGAAAAAACCCGTTTCTACATTTTTTGCTATAATAGAGATTGTCATTTTAAAGATAAGGGGTTAGTTATATGAGCAATTCCCGTTCCATTTTATCTCAGCCAGAGTGGCGTATTGTAGATCAGTCTAGTTTGGGACCAACATTCCATGCATTGCAGTCATTCGCAATGGATGACACACTGTGCACAAGCATTGGAAATGGTCAATCAGCTGCAACAATGCGTTCTTGGGTTCATCACAATACAATTGTTCTTGGCATTCAAGATTCACGCCTACCACACTTGGAAGAAGGTATTTCCTTTTTACAAGAAAACAACTTCAATGTTATCGTTCGTAATTCCGGTGGACTTGCAGTCGTACTTGATGAAGGTGTTTTAAACATATCACTTTTATTCCAAGAGACAGAAAAAGGTATCGATATTGATCTTGGATACGATACAATGTGGCATTTAATTAAGGAAATGTTAAACGATTACGATGTTACAATCGAGGCAAAAGAAATTGTTGGCTCTTACTGTCCTGGTAGCTATGACTTAAGTATTCGCAATCAAAAATTTGCTGGCATTTCACAGCGACGTATTCGCGGCGGTGTCGCTGTCCAAATTTATCTTTGTGCTACAGGAAGTGGCTCTGAGCGTGCCGCACTCGTTCGTGATTTCTACAACTTAGCCATTCAAGGAGAAGAAACACGCTTTACGTATCCTGAAATTGTACCGAGTACGATGGCTTCACTTTCAGAATTACTTGGCGAAACCATTACAGTACAAGATTTAATGATGCGCCTTTTAAAAACACTGCAGCAATTCGCTCCAAAGTTAACACCATCTCAATTAACAATAGATGAAATACCTTTATATGAGACGAATTTACAACGTATTATTGATCGTAACAATAAAGCACTTGGCTTAGAAAAATAAAGACCGTCGCTATAATAGCGACGGTCTTTATTTCGATTCATTATAGAATTAAAGTGCTTGAGCTGCTGTAATTAAAGCTAACTTGTACACTTCTTCTTCGTTACATCCGCGAGATAAATCATTTACAGGCATATTTAAACCTTGTAAGATTGGTCCTACTGCTTCGAAGTTACCTAAACGTTGAGCGATTTTGTAGCCAATATTACCAGCTTCTAAGCTTGGGAATACGAATACGTTAGCATCACCTTTAATTGTAGAACCTGGAGCTTTTTTCTCGGCTACAGATGGTACGAATGCAGCATCGAATTGGAATTCTCCGTCTAAAGTTAATTCCGGAGCCATTTCTTTTGCAATACGAGTTGCTTCTACAACTTTTTCTGTTTCTGGAGATTTCGCAGAACCTTTTGTAGAGAAGCTTAACATAGCAACGCGTGGATCAATACCGAATAGTTCAGCAGTTTTCGCACTCTCGATACCAATTTCAGCTAAATCTTGGCTGTTTGGTGCAATGTTAATTGCACAATCAGCGAATACATATTTCTCTTCTTCACGTACCATGATGAATACGCCAGAAGTTTTTGTAACGCCTGGTTTTGTTTTAATGATTTGAAGTGCTGGACGAACTGTATCAGCTGTAGAGTGAGCTGCACCACTTACTAAACCGTGTGCTTTGCCCATGTATACAAGCATTGTACCGAAGTAGTTTTCGTCTTTAAGGATTTTGCGAGCGTCTTCTTCAGTTGCTTTACCTTTACGGCGTTCAATGAAAGATGCTACCATTGCATCCATTTCTTCGTATGTAGCTGGGTCATAAATATCAACGCCTGCTAATGTTAAATTCATGCTAGCAGCTTTTGCGCTAATTTCTTCTTTATTACCAACTAAGATTGGTTGTACTAACTCTTCTTTTGCTAAACGCTCTGCAGCGCCTAAAATTCTTTCATCAGTTCCTTCAGGAAGTACGATAGAAATGCCTTTTCCTTGAACTTTTTCTTTTACTGTTGTAAATAAGTTGCTCACGAATAAACCCTCCTACTTATGTTAAAAAAACTCTATCTTTAAGAATACTGCTTTTCCTCTATATTTTAAACTTATAGCTCCCAAAAAATAGATAAAATGAAAATGATTATATTTTCATAAAATTCAGCCTAGAAATAACGCCCCTTTAAGCCTTATCCTCTCCTATTTTCAAATAAACTTAAATGTGACAATTTTATGCACCAAAGCTTTATATAGATGATTTTAAAACTATATATGCTATAGTTAACGTGTAAAACTATCATTAACTGAGGTGAATAGAATGAGTGAAGCAACAACAACGTTAGATGGCTGGTATTGTTTACATGATTTACGTTCTATTGATTGGGCTGCATGGAAAACATTATCTAGCGACGAACGCGGACAAGCTGTGTCTGAATTTTTAAATGTCGTTGAAAAATGGAACGAAGTAGCTAGTGCGAAAAAAGGCAGTCATGCAATGTATACAGTTGTTGGCCAAAAAGCTGATATTATGCTTATGATTTTACGTCCAACAATGGAAGAGTTAAATGAAATTGAGACAGAATTGAATAAAACAACATTAGCTGAATATATGGTTCCTGCATACTCTTACGTATCTGTTGTTGAACTAAGCAACTACCTTCCAGCTGATGAAGATCCATATCAAAACCCACAAATCTTAGCTCGCTTATATCCAGAACTACCAAAAGCAAATCACATTTGCTTCTACCCAATGGACAAGCGTCGCCAAGGTGATGACAACTGGTACATGCTTCCTATGGAAGAACGTAAGAAAATGATGTACAGTCATAGTAAAATTGGTCGCCAGTACGCAGGTAAGGTACGCCAAGTTATTTCAGGGTCAGTTGGATTCGACGATTTTGAGTGGGGCGTAACATTATTCGCTGACGATGTTCTTCAATTTAAAAAACTTATATATGAAATGCGCTTCGATGAAGTAAGTGCTCGTTATGGTGAATTCGGAACATTTTTCGTTGGAAACATTTTACCAGACGAAAAGGTAGAGAAATTTTTACACATATAAATCGTGAAAAAGGAACGAATTTCGTTCCTTTTTTTATTACCCTCTATATTTCTCCTCAAAATACTTCTTTTCTCTGCAAATTTGAACAAAAATGGACAAATTCTTTTCAATTTCCTTACAAAATTGTAACCTTTCTATATCCAAATTTATGCTAAAATGGTACGAGCTACATGCTAATAACGATGCGAAGGTGATAATCTATATGAAGAAAATCTTGTCTATTTTACTAGCGCTTTTATTGTCAATTTCTTCCTTAGGAGTAACAACATCCCATGCGGAAGAAAAAATACACATTGAGGCGGCAGCTGCACTTTTATTTGATGCAGATACAGGAAAAATACTGCATGAACAAAATCCAGATGAATTACTAGCTATTGCTAGTATGTCAAAATTAATTGTTGTTTATGCCGTATTAGAAGCAATTAAAGAAGGAAAAATTACTTGGGATACAAAGGTAAACATTTCTGATTATGCTTATGAAGTTTCACGTAATAATGAATTCTCTAACGTTCCGTTTGAAAAGGGACGTCAATATACTGTAAGAGAATTATATCATTCTATCGTTATCTTCTCTGCAAACGGATCTAGTATTGCCTTAGCAGAACTTCTTGCAGGAAGTGAGAAGAACTTCTTGAATCTTGCAAATGAACATGCAAAAAAACTAGGGTTAAAGAAATATAAATTTGTAAACGCTACTGGGTTAAATAACGCTGACTTAAAAGGAAAACACCCTGAGGGAACGGATCCGAATGGAGAAAATTCCATGTCAGCTCGCGATATGGGTATGCTTTCAAAAACAATGATTACAAAGTATCCAGAAATGCTAGAGGATACAAAACAAAGATTTAGAAATTTCCCAGATAATCATCCGAAACCAATTCGTATGGAAAACTGGAACTGGATGTTACCAGGTGCTGCTTTCTCTTATGAAGGAACAGATGGTTTAAAAACTGGTAGTTCTGATACCGCTGGATATGGATTCACTATTACTGCTAAACGTGGTGATGTACGTCTTATTTCAGTTATTATTAAAACAAAATCAATGGACGAGCGCTTCACAGAATCTCGTGAATTAATCGAATACGGGTTTAATAACTTCGAAAAACAAAAGCTAAAAGTTGATAAAAATAATACAATCTCTGTAGTAAAAGGTAAAGAAGATCAAGTAACTGTTGTACCGGAAAAAGAAATAACAGTAATCGCGAAAAAAGGTAGCAAAGATCCTTATAAAATTGAGACTGAAGTAGATAAATCTCTTGCTGAAGATGGACATTTAGTTGCTCCTATTAAGAAAGATGCCAAAGTAGGCTCAATTACTTTAGAATCAACTGATAAATATGGTTTCTTAGACGGTAGTAAAAGGATGAAAGTTACTGCAAAAACGACAGAAGAAGTTGAAAAGGCAAATTGGTTCGTATTAACAATGCGCTCTATCGGAGATTTCTTCTCAAACTTATGGTCTAAAGTATTTTAATGATGGAAAGCTAGCTCACGCTAGCTTTTTTTATTTTCCTCTCTCCATGTAAAACTTCGTTTGGTTGTCATATCTGAGTCCTTTTTCTCATACGTATGAACTAGTAATCGTTACACACTTCATCTAGAAATAAACCTCTTTCCACAAGGTATTCCAAAAAGAGAGGTGACACATAATGGGTGTTATTGCTTATAACGAAGAAGATGTAAAGTTATTAGCTAGACTGATGCGTGCTGAAGCTGAAGGAGAAGGACAACAAGGAATGTTAATGGTCGGAAACGTAGGGGTAAATCGTGTCCGCGGAAATTGTTTAGATTTTAAAAAAATACGTAATTTACGTCAAATGGTTTATCAAAATCCTGGCGGTTTTGAGGCAACGCAAAAAGGGTATTTTTATCAGCGTGCAAGAGAACAAGATATCGCATTAGCAAGGCGAACGATTCAAGGACAACGTTTTTGGCCTGCAAATTTCGCCTTATGGTTTTTTAGACCTGAAGGTCCTTGCCCACCAACTTGGTATGACCAACAAAACTCTGGACGTTTTAAAAAGCACTGCTTCTTCCAACCATCTGCCGGGGATTGCCCTAGCGTATATTAAGGAATGAAAACGAGGAGGGATTTTTGAATGGCACAGCAACAAAACCCGTATTATGGAACAGGTTTTTATCAACCATCTGGAACTTATGCACAACAGCAACAAATGACCCCACAGCAACAGCAACAACAGCAAGCGATGCAACAACAAGCTGCGCAAGCTCAATATGCCGTTTCTCAAGGCATGTTACCATTAGAACAGTCGTATATTGAAAATATTCTTCGCTTGAACAAAGGCAAGCAAGCCACCGTAGTAATGACTTATGAGCGTGGTAGTTCACTCGGTACACAATCTTATACAGGTATTATTGAGGCAGCTGGACGTGATCACATCGTTATTAGTGAACCGCAATCGGGGAAACGTTTTTTACTACTAATGATTTACTTAGATTATGTAGAATTCCCAGAAGAAATTATGTATTTACCTAGTCAACAAGCAACTTATGCTCCAAGACCATAAAAAAAGCTGGCATATGCCAGCTTTTGTTTTTTTATAAGCCTTTTACAACTGCAGTTCCGACTAAGATCCATGCCACGATAAACGCTACACCACCAAGAGGTGTAATTGGGCCAAAGAACTTAATACCTGTCGTACTTAATGCATACAAACTACCTGAAAACATAATAATCCCAGCTACCATAAGCCAGCCAGCAGTAGTTAAAAGTGATGATTGAATTTTATCCATTAATAAAGCAACTACGAATAGTCCACCTGCATGAAACATTTGATATGTAACGCCTGTTTTCCAAACTTCTAACATTTTTGCAGAAACTTTATTTTCTAAACCGTGTGCTCCAAAAGCCCCTAGCGCAACAGATAGCCCTGCCGCAATACAACCTAGTAAAAAGAAAATTTTCATCTTAATTCCCCTTTTTTTACCTTTATCATAAGCAATTTTTTCATATAAGCCAAACGATTTATCTTCTAAAAATCAAATAAAGAATTACCGTTTGCGCCTTCTTCTTTTATATACACAGGTTCTCCCGAAACCGGCATAACTGGTTGAACTGTCGTCATAGGCTGAGATCCAATTACTTGTGATGGAATCTCAGGTTCTCTATACATAGAAGGCTCAGCTTGTTCATCTAATAATAAATCACATAACGCTCGCACAACTAATAAATGCGCTTTTGATTGTTGCCCTTCACTGCTTTTTGCCTTTGCAATTTCATTCGCCATTTTATTTAAAATCTTATCGCTCGATATTTGCATTCCTTGTCACCTCTTACTTTGTAGTTCTTTCTCAAATTGTCCTAGCTTCTCTACTGAACCAAACACTATTATCATATCATGTTCTTGTAGTTTTTCCTGCCCCGTTGGATTATGTATAACATCCCCATTTCTCAAAATCGCTAAAATTGTTACATCAAATTGATTTCTCACATCACTCTCTAGTAACGATTTACTAGCTAAAATAGAACCCTTGCCGACTGCAATTTCTTCAATTACAAATGACTGTTCCATGCCATATAGTACTGTATCAATATAATGAACTGTTAGCGGATTCGCAATACCTTTTGCAATATGAATTCCTGCCATGCTAGATGGATTAATCACCTTATTTGCCCCAGCACGCTTT
The DNA here is from genome assembly GCF_001583695.1 of Bacillus wiedmannii. GTDB lineage: Bacteria > Bacillota > Bacilli > Bacillales > Bacillaceae_G > Bacillus_A > Bacillus_A wiedmannii. The sequence continues at coordinate 69,710 of NZ_LOBC01000008.1, forward strand.
AATTTGTCTTCGGTTTCTGGTTTTTCCGCCCTTGCCACAATTTTAATTGCATCGTTTAGCCCTCTTGCCGTTAATGTAATAAATACATTTTCAGCATCATTTGCTACGATAGCAACTAAACCAGCTGCCTTTGAAATTCCAGCATGATGTAACACTTGGTCTTCCGTTGCATCTCCGTGTACAAATAAAAGCTTTTCCTGTTCCAATATACTCTCATCTTTATCAACAACGACAAATGGGATTTTCTTTTCTTGCAATTCATGTACAACTTGAAGCCCCACTCTACCGCAACCACATACGATAATATGATTTTGTAACTGTGCTATTTGTTTATCCATCTTCTTCCTCCGTACTGCATGAAATAAATTCCCTTCAATAATCATAGCTGCCACTACACCAATTGCATACGTAACAATACCGACACCAACAGGTATAATAAGGAGTGCAAATACTTTCCCCGCTTGCGTTACAGGAACGGCATCTCCGTATCCAACAGTCAATACAGTAATCATCGTCATCCAAAATGCTTGAAACAAACTAATCTCTTCAATCATCATAAATCCTAGCGTTCCTAGAATTACAACAAAAGTCATACATATAACTGCTATCCATAATTGCTTCCGTGCATTCATATTGCGCTTCAACTCTTTTCTCTATCTACAATCTTTGCCAGTGGAAATGAAATACATATATACTAGATACGGAATCTATGAAAGAGGTTGATATAATGAAAACATTTCTTTCCGCCTTACAATGGGCACTATTTATTTTAGCTGGAAGCCTTATTGTACCAATTAGCGTCGCAACTAATTATGGTCTCGATGGCGCTGAAGCTATTGCATTCGTACAAAGAACATTATTTGTTCTTGGCTTTGCTGGCCTACTGCAAGCTATATTTGGGCATAAACTTCCTATTCAAGAAGGTCCTGCTGGACTTTGGTGGGGTATTTTCTCCCTTTATGCAAGTTTAGGTGTCGTATTATTTGGATCCAGCAATGAAACGCTTAAAGTCCTTCAGTACGCTTTCCTATTAAGTGGTATCATTTGTATTATTCTTAGTGTTTTTGGACTAATCGATAAACTAGTCCGCTATTTTACACCGACAGTCATTGGAACATATTTATTTCTTCTTGTCGCGCAACTTAGCGGGTCCTTCTTAAAGGGAATGTTCGGTCTTGACGGACAACATACAGAGGTACAAGCTGACGTATTTATTCTTTCACTCATTGTTATTTTACTATCCTTTTTCATCATGAAGCTACCTATTATTGGACAATATTCCGTTCTTTTCAGTATCGTCTGCGGCTGGATATTATTCGCATGCTTCGGATTATCAAATCCAGTAACGCCTGTGACAGATATAATCCGTTTTCCGTCTCTATTTGTTTTCGGAATGCCTCGTATTGAATGGAACATGGCAATTACGGTAGTTTTCGTTACACTATTACTTCTAACAAATATGTTAGCAAGTATTCGCGTTGTGCAAAGGATTGTCTCTAAGTATGAAAAGAATGCAGCACCAGATCGTTTCAAACAAGCCGGTATTATAACAGGAATAAATCAATTACTAGGAGGCCTTTTTTCAGCTATTGGACCTGTTGCGATTTCTGGATCAGCAGGATTTATTGCAACGACTAATATTTATAAACGACTCCCATTTATGTTAGGGTCAAGCTTTATTATTTCTGTTAGTATATTCCCAAAGATTACTTCATTCTTTGCGGCGATACCTGTCGCAGTCGGATATGCTGCCATTTACCCTGTATTTGCAAGCATGATTGGTCTTGCCTTTCGCGAATACGAAACAGTACAAGATAAAGAACGGTTATTTAAAGTAGCAGGTCTTTCAATCTTTACAGGAGTCGGAGTTATGTTTGTTCCAGCAGGAGCATTTTCTACACTCCCGACGTTTCTAGCATCGTTTTTAAGTAATGGTCTTGTTCTCGGATCTGTAATGGCAATTTTGCTCGAAATACTATTTTCTCGTTCTACAGAAAAACAACCATCGTAAATTGGAAAACTTCCATTATTGCACTCTATCTTTAGAGTTGTTACGATAATGATAAAGTTAAACTTTAATCAATGAGAGCTATTCATCTTTACTAATGATTAGCTCTCACCGATCGGGCATTAGCAGTATAAATTATCATGGGCAACGTGCTCGTGATAATTTATACTAAAAACACAGAACTTCTCCTAGCTTCACATAAAGAAGTTCGATGTCTTACTATATATTCCCCAATATCTTCATAAAACTTTATTTCTATTTCAACAAAGAGAGGAATTTTCAATATGACTTATAAAATGATTGTTTTAGACTTAGATGATACTTTATTACGTGACGACCATACCATTTCACCTCGTACGAAAGAGGCTCTAATGACTGCACAAGAGCAAGGTGTAAAAGTTGTACTTGCTTCTGGACGTCCAACGTTTGGTATGCGCAATGTAGCGAAAGAACTTCGTTTAGAAGAATACGGTAGTTTCATTCTATCTTTTAATGGCGCAAAAATTATTAACTGTAAAACAAACGAAGAAATCTTTAGTAGTACGCTATCTCCTGAAATCGTTCACAACCTATTTGAAATTAGTAAAAATGAAGATGTATGGATTCATACTTACATTGGCGATGCTATCGTAACGGAAGAAAATAATCCTTATACTGAAATTGAGGGCGATATTACTGGTATGCCAATTGTTGTAGTAGATGACTTTAAAGCTGCTGTTAAAGAGCCTGTAGTAAAAGTATTAATGAATAAAGAAGCTGAACGCCTTGTTGTAGTAGAAAAGAAACTACAAAAACAATTAGAAGGTCAATTAAGCGTTATGCGTTCGAAACCATTCTTCTTAGAATTTACTGAAGCTGGTGTTACAAAAGGAACGAGCTTAAACCAATTAATTCAAAAGCTAGACATTAAGCGTGAAGAAGTTATCGCAATGGGCGATAGCTATAACGACCAGGCAATGATTGAATTCGCTGGTCTTGGTGTTGCAATGGGCAATGCACCAGATGATATTAAAGAAATTGCAAACTACGTAACAGATACAAATATGAACGATGGTGTTGCAAAAGTTGTAGAGAAATTTGTATTAAAAAGAGAAGCGCTCGTTTAATATTTTCACCCATAAAACCTATTTGAAGTCAAACACTTCAAATAGGTTTTTATTTAAATTCTCATGTTTTTGTGACTATATTTTGAACTTTGCACTATTCTCGTAGTGTAAACTTTCTTTTTGTATATAATGAAACAAAATAGACTATTTTATTTTGAAAAAGAATACAAATTTACTATAAACAAGCATACGTTAAAGGAGGCTACTTTATGTTATCTACACCAATCGGACGATTAAGAGCAATCGGCTTAATTGAGGGGATTTCTTTCCTATTACTATTATTTGTAGCAATGCCATTAAAATATTTTGCAGGATTTGCAACAGCCGTTAAAATTACAGGTATGGCTCATGGTGTTTTATTTATTCTATTTATCTTTGCGGTAATTCAAGTAACAATCGTACACCGCAAATCAATTGCATGGGCACTTGGGGCATTTGTTTCATCAGTTATCCCATTCGGTACTTTTGTACTAGATGCAAAATTAAAGAACGAGCAACAATGATAACAAAAAGGTAGTTAACGACTGTTAACTACCTTTTTTATTTACAAATTTGGAATTCCCCAATCAATTTTCCTTTCACCCATATTAGCTAAAATCGTATTTACTTTAGAGTATGGTTTACTACCAAAGAAACCACGTCTTGCTGACAACGGGCTTGGATGTACAGATTCGATAATATGATGATTTGAATTTGTAATTAACTTTTTCTTCGCCTGTGCATGACGTCCCCACAATATGAAAATAACTGGCTTTTCACGTTCATTCAACAGTTCAATCACACGATCTGTGAAGTGTTCCCATCCTTTTCCCTTATGAGAATTTGCTTCACTTTGACGAACTGTTAATACTGTATTTAGTAGTAATACTCCTTGCTCTGCCCACTTTACTAAATAACCGTTATTCGGAATTTCATAACCATATTCATCTCGAAGTTCTTTATACATATTTAACAATGATGGTGGTGTTTTAACACCAGGTTGTACAGAAAAACTTAAACCATGCGCTTGATTCGGTCCATGATATGGATCTTGTCCTAAAATAACAACCTTTGTATTTTCATAACTTGTATACTGAAGAGCGTTAAAAATAGCTTCTACCTTCGGATAAACAACATGTGTACTATACTCTTCTTTCAAAAAATCAGCCAACTTGCGATAATATTCTTTCTCAAATTCTGGTGCCAATAATGGTCCCCAATCATTTTTTAAAACATTTTCCATACTTTCACTTCCTGTTCAATTAATTCACCATATCCTGCTTTGTAAATACTACAAATGAAATAATAAGAGATACAACTCCCCAAACAGTTAAATTCATTAAAGAAAATCCCATGGATAAACCTTGTAATGCAGGTAGTTTTCCTGATAAATAATCCGTTAATGATAAATTCACACTAAAAATATATTTCGCACCTTCCCAAGATGTTGCGAATGAGCTTAAAATACCACCTGCGATTAATGCGGCTAGCATAATGCCCATACCAGCTGGTGTATTTCGAATTAAAACAGAAACCATAAATGATATAGTTCCAACAACGATAGCAACGAACCAAGCTAATCCGTACGCCATTAAGATGTATTGCCACTGCGGAATAAGATGCACAAAGTTTGTATTTAACGTTTCCTTATCAATGACGAATCCTGTTAACACAGGTAAATTCCATCCTGAGTATCCAAATACAAGCCCTGATAATACGTAAGCAAACAGACCAACAAGAAACAGTATGAATGAAATGAAAAATAACATCGTCACGTACTTACTCAGGAGTATTTTCCAGCGCCGAATCGGCCGCGTGAGCAACATTTTCATCGTTCCATCACTTCTTTCTCCTGAAACAATGTCAATAGCGACAATCATGACAAGAAGCGGAATAAACAATGTAATTCCTTGCTCAATAAACGCCCTTACAAAAGTTGGTGCGCCCGGTGCCATCGGGTTAATATCATGATCTAAATAATATTGTTGCTGCTCCACTCTTACCTTTAGCCAATCACGCCATTCTTCTGGTAATCTAGAGTTATTCAAGCGGTTTTGAGAATCAACAATTTGTTGTTGTAATGAAACTTTCCAATCCGTTGTACCTAGTCTTTTCTGTGTCGTTTCTACTTCACGATACTGCGCATACACGAAAAGTGGAATCAAGATTGCTAAAATAAGCATGACAACAAAAATACGTTTCTTACGATAAATTTTTTCCGATTCATTTAAGACTAGATTCGCAAATTCACGCATGCTGCTCACCCCTTGTGAGTTCAATAAATAAATCTTCTAGCGTAAATACAAGCTCCTTAACACTATGCACATCTATCCCATTTTCTACAAAGTGTCTATTCCAACTACTTATAGATGAGATATCCATGCGGCATAGTAATCGGTCACCTTCTATACTCACTTCTCTTACTTCTTCAGCATCTTCTAGCATATCTTTTGCCTTAGAAATCGGTGTAACAATCCATTCTACACGATCACTTGCTGTTTTAATTAACTCTTCAACCTTGGCAACTGTTATCATTTTTCCTTTATGAATAATCGCAACCCGATCGCATATCATTTGTACTTCGCTTAGCAAGTGACTTGAAATAAACACACTCATATTTTCTTCTTTCACAAGCTTATGTATAAATTCCCTAAGTTCTCTAATTCCAGCTGGGTCTAAACCATTTGTTGGCTCATCTAATATGAGCAATTTTGGGTTTCCAAGAAGCGCTTGCGCAATGCCAAGGCGCTGTTTCATACCAAGTGAGTATGTTTTTACCTTATCGTGAATTCTTTCATCCAAATGAACCATTTGAGCAATTTCAATAATACGTTCATCTGATATATCACCCAGCATACGGGCAAATTGTTTTAAATTTTCCCATCCCGTTAAATATGTATACAGTTCTGGGTTTTCAACGATACTCCCAATTTGACGCATCGCTTCTCTGAAATTTTCCTTAATAGAATAACCACCGATAGAAATCGTACCTTCTGTTTCTTTAATCAATCCAACTAACATTCGAATGGTAGTCGTTTTCCCTGCGCCATTCGGTCCTAGGAAGCCAAACACTTCTCCTTGTTTTACATCGAAGGAAATATTCTCTACAATTGTCTTCTTTCCAATTACCTTCTTCACGTCTCGTACGGAAAGTATCGTCGTCATTTTACCCCTCCTTGTTCTAGTTTTAATTTACTCGTAACATTTTGAACTAATCGGTCCGCCATATATGTATACCCTACTTCATTCGGATGGAAATGATCGGAGTATAATAAATCTTTCCCTCGGTTTTGGAATAAATCAAATGTCGGTGTAATATACACATTTTTATTATTTATCGCCAATTTTTCTAAAGATGCATTCCAATCTACAACAATGTTTGAAGACCCTTTTAAATCTTCTACATCTTCAAAAGGATTATATAAACCTAGCCAAAAAATAGGGCTATCTGTATTTAACTTACGAATTTCTTCTATAATTTTCTTCGCTTCATTCTGGAATGTTTCTGTATCAGGACGGTATGTTTCTAAATCTATCTTTCCAAGCGATTCCCAACCTGGAAATAAATCATTTCCTCCAATCGTTAAAACGATTACATCTGCTTGCTTAATTGAATATTGAGCGCCACTACTCTCAATTTGTTTTAATAAGTCAGGCATTTTCGCACCACTAACCGCTAAGTTAGTTAAGGCAATCTTTTGCTTATAATCTTTTTGTAAATCTTCTTTCGTCCGTCCAATATAGCCAATTCCTTCTTTATCACCAACACCGCGTGTTAATGAATCACCTAAACTAACGATTTGTAATGTTCCTGTTTTCCTTTTCTCTTTTGCCACTACATCGGTCTTTTTAATTAAATTTGAAGCTTTCGGATTTAATACATCATTTACCCCTGAAACAAAACCATATGCAAATAAACAGAAAGATGCAATTGTAATGAGTAGAATTACTTTTACTACTTTTGATCTCATATCAAAACCCCTTTTAGCCCTCATAGATTGTCCATAATTATACCAAACGCAATTTTGAAAAGCGATTTTCACAACTTCTCTATTATGTTGTTTCCCTGTGTACTAATTCTGGTGATAACTCTACGTGCTTTACATCTATTTTCTCATCATTAATCTTTTCATATAATAATTCAAATGCCTTCACGCCAACATTTTTACTACAATACGAAATCGTCGTAATGCCTAAAATATCTGCGACATCTTGATCATCACAACCGATAATCGTAATATCTTCTGGAATACGAATTCCTTGTTTTTTTGCTTCCGTTACCATCCCCGCCGCAATATGATTGCAAGATACAAGAAGTGCAGTTGGCTTTACCGACATATGGGCCCATTCCCTGATTACATTACGTCCATCTTCCACCGTAAAACAGCCCTTAAACTTCCAGGCTTCTATCGGTGTTACAGCAATCTGTTGAAGCGAATCCTCATATGCTTGTTTTCTTCTCTGACTATTAATGCTATTACTTCTTCCAATGCAATACCCAATACTTGTATGGCCGGCATCTATTAAGCTCTTCATACCGCGCGAAAAGACTTTATAGTAATCAATATGCACACTCGAAATGAAATTCGAGTCTATTTCTTCACACATAACAATTGGACCAAATTTCGTATATTCTTCAAGCTTTTCCTTACTATTTGCTCGAGAACATATAATAACCCCATCAAGCTTTTTCATTTTTAACATATTCAAAATTTCTAATTCTCTTTCCTCACTATAATTCGTCTGACAAAGCATCATATTATAGTTATTCTTTGCTGTTTCCTTTGATATTCCCTCGATAATAGCGCTATAATATTGATCATTTACGTGCGGTAATAAAACACCAATGACATTCGTTTTTCCTTTCACTAAATGAATTGCATTCACATTTTGCGTATAATTTAATTCTTCTATAATTGCTAAAATTTCTTTTCGTTTCTGTTCATTCACATATGGATGATTATTCAGTACACGTGAAACAGTTGAAACAGATACTCCAGCAAGTTCAGCAATCTTCCTTATATTCGTCATCTCATTTTCCCCTTCTCTGCAAAAATTCTCCCTTGACCTGGTAAGCTTTCCACAATATATCCTTTCCTAGCAAATACATGTTGAAAGGATATACAACTATGCTTCGATTCAAATTAGAATATATATTTTTCATTGGCGGTCTACTCACTCTCGCCATCGGTATTAATATGATGACGACAATTACTTCCTTTGGACTTAGCCCTTATGATTCCTTCTTTATTGCACTATATCAAAATTTTGGGATAAGTATCGGTTTTTGGATTTTCATAATTAATTTTGCATTTACACTTATCGTACTCTTTTGGAATAAAAAACAAATAACAATTGGTACAATTGTAACGATGGTTCTTATTTCGCTTTTTGTTGATTGGATTGGTTCCATTACCACTATTATGGACGCTATCCGCTCTCTTCCAAAATATATAACACTTATTTGTGGAAATCTATTTGTTGGAGCTGGAATCGGTCTTTACGTCTCTACAAACCTTTGCGCGGCGCCTCAAGAAGCTTTCGTTTTGACGGTTGCTGAGAAAAAGAAGTGGACGTTTAGAAGAACAGAAATTTCATTAGCGTTTTTATTTTTAACATTAAGCTTCCTATTAGATGGACCTATCTATTTTGGAACAATCATCTTATCCTTTACAACAGGCTGGATTATCCAAGCATTTATTCAAATTGGTACGAAGATTTTAAATAGAAAAGAGCCTATTAAGCAAGCTGCTTAACAGGCTCTTTCTGTTTTATGAGAAGAGATACTACTTAGAATCCCCTTCAATTCGATAGTTTGCTTTCAAACAATCTATTTCTTCATACCCTTGCAACGTATGTAGAATATAATCATAATCAGCAAGAGACGCACGATGCGTCACAATTACAATTTCAGCCTTCCCTTTCTCTTCAAGCGGCATTTGAATAATCTTTTCAAAGCTAACGCCACGCTCAGAGAATAATGAAGTAATTTTTGCAAATACACCAATTTCATCTTTTACATGAAGTCTTAAAAATTTCTTCACAACAATTTCGTCTGGCTCTTTTAATACCTTTTTATACTGCGGGGATACCGCACTATTTCCGTTTACACCTAATCGAATATTTTGCATTACAGCTACTAAATCTGAAACAACAGCTGTTGCTGTCGGTAAACTTCCTGCACCTGGTCCATAAAACATCGTTTCTCCGACCGCTTCACCATACACATATACAGCGTTATATTCGTTTTGTACGGCCGCAAGAGGATGTGTATTTGGAAGTAGTGTCGGTTCAACCGTCACCTCTAATTTTTCACCATCTCGCTTCGCAAGACCGATTAATTTAATCGTGTATCCTAAACTCTTACTGTATTCAATATCTTCTTCTGTAATAGAAGTAATCCCTTTTACCTTCACATCTCCAAGCTCTACATTTGTAGAAAAACCAAGGGTAGCCAAAATCGTCATTTTTCTCGCTGCATCTAAACCTTCCACATCTGATGTTGGATCTGCTTCTGCAAATCCAAGTTGTTGGGCTTCTTTTAACACGTCGTTATATGCTCTCCCTTCATCTGACATTTTCGTCAAAATAAAATTTGTCGTTCCATTTACAATTCCCATTACTTTCGTAATAAGATCTGAAGAAAGTCCTTCTACGATACTTCTTAAAATCGGAATCCCTCCGGCTACACTTGCTTCATAAAACAAATCTGCTTTATTATCTTTGGCTACCGCTAAGAGTTCCACCCCATGTAACGCCATTAAATCTTTATTGGCAGTCACAACATGCTTCCCACTTTGTAAAGCTTGCAAAATATATACTTTTGCATCATCAATGCCACCCATCACTTCAATGACAACGTCAATATTTGGATTATCTAAAATTTCATTTGCATCTTGTGTTAATAGAGTAGAAGGTACCTCTACCTCTCTCTCTTTTTCAATATTTTGTACTAGTACTTTCGTTACTTTTACAGGACAACCTACTTGGTGTATAAGTCGCTCTTGATGATCTGTAATGATACGAACTACACCACTACCAACTGTCCCAAGACCTAATAAACCAACTTGAATTTCTTTCATAATACTGTCCACCCCTCAAAAATTGTGTTTAGATGAAATTATATGAGTAAAAAATCTGAAAAACAATGTTTTTTGAACATTCGGAAAAATACAAGCTAATCTTTACAAAGAAAACGTTACCACCCACGTGTTACACAATCTTTTTATAGTACATAAGGGGTTTCTTGATACACGTAATAATTCAGCCAATTAGAGAATAATAGATTCCCATGGCTCCTCCACCTTACAAGCGGTTTCTCATTTGGATTATTATGCTTAAAATAATTTTTCGGCACATCAATATTTAACCCTTTTTGGCGGTCCCGTTCATATTCTTGCTTTAGCGTATCACAACTATATTCACTATGCCCGAGCGCAAACACTTGCCTTCCTTCTTGCCCAATGACAAGGTGAACACCCGCTTCCTCAGAATTTGCTAATAATGTTAAGTCTTTCACCTCTCTAATATCACTCTCTCGTACTTCTGTATGACGAGAATGCGGGGCAAAAAACAATTCATCAAACCCTTGTAACAATTTCACATGTTGCTCACGAACTTCATGTTCAAATACACCGAACATTTTTTCCTTAAGAGGATACTTTGGAACACCATAATGATGATACAAGCCAGCCTGTGCCCCCCAACAAATATGAAGCGTAGATGTTACATTCTTTTTTGAATACTCCATAATACGTTTAAGCTCTTCCCAATAATCTACCTCTTCAAAAGAAAGAGTTTCAACTGGTGCTCCTGTAATAATAAGTCCATCAAATTTCTCATTCTCAATATCACGAAATGTTTTATAGAAACTCGTTAAATGGTCCTGCGCTACATTGCGAGACAAATGTGATTCCATATGAAGTAAGTGAACATCTAATTGCAACGGTGTGTTGCCAATTAAACGAAGTAATTGCGCTTCTGTTTCTTGCTTTGTAGGCATTAAATTTAAGATAGCAATTTTCAATGCCCGGATATCTTGTGTTTCTGCTCGCTCTTTCGTCATTACAAAAATATTTTCCTTCTGCAACACTTTGCGAGCTGGTAAATCTCTATCAATTATGATCGGCATGTTCTTTGCCTCCGACTAGCGCTGCTTCTAAATCTGCAATAATATCAGAAACATCTTCTATACCAACCGATAAACGAATTAAATCTGATGTAACGCCAGCTAGACGCTGATCTTCAGCACTTAATTGTCTATGCGTTGTGCTAGCAGGATGTATAACACAAGTTCGTGCATCCGCTACATGCGTTACGAGAGTTGCTAGTTTTACATTTGCGATAAATTCTTTCGCTGCTTCTAATCCGCCCTTAATACCGAATGTTAAAACACCACTAGCACCTTTTTTCAAATACGTTTGTGCTAACGAGTAATTTTCATTGCTATCTAATCCCGGATAATTCACCCATTCAATACGTTCATGGTTAGCAAGCCACTTAGCAACTGCGAGAGCATTTTCACTATGACGCTCCATTCTTAAATGTAGCGTTTCTAAGCCGATATTGCTAATATACGCATTGAATGGGCTCATACAGTTTCCATAGTCTCTTAATAATTGAACACGTGCCTTCACAATATACGCTGCTGCACCAAAATTTTGAACGTAACTTACGCCGTGATAACTTGGATCCGGTTCAACAAGTTCAGGATATTTCCCATTTGTCCAATCGAAGTTCCCTCCGTCAATGACAATGCCGCCTAAAGAGCTTGCATGACCATCAATATATTTCGTCGTAGAATGAACGATAATATTTGCTCCGTGCTCGAATGCTTGGCATAAATAAGGAGTTGCTAATGTATTATCCACGATAAAAGGTACTTCTAACTCTTTCGCTGCATCTGAAAATTCTTTGAAATTTAAAACGTTCATCGCTGGATTTCCTAACGACTCCGCATAAACAAGTTTCGTCTTATCATTAGCAAGGGCCACAATTTCATCAGCAGTTAAATTCGGATTAAAGAACGTAACATCAATACCAAGCTTACGCAAACTCACTCCAAATAAATTAAACGTCCCGCCATAAACTGTGGAAGAACAAAGCAAGTGGTCTCCGCTACTACAAATATTTAAAACAGCAAGCATAATAGCAGCCTGCCCAGAAGCCGTTGCAACAGCTCCTACACCACCCTCTAAATCCGCTAGCTTTTGCTCAAATGCAGCTAAAGTAGGATTTCCAATACGCGTGTAGATATATCCTTCTGCCTCTAAGTTAAATAAGGCCGCTAAATCATCCGAAGTATCGTATTTATACGTTGTACTTTGATAAAGCGGTAAAACACGCGGTTCACCATTCTTTGGCGTATAGCCACCTTGCACACAAATTGTTCCTTTTCCCCATGATTCTCCCATCTCTCATTCTCCTTTCTTCTTATACAAAATAAAAAAACTGCTCCTTTCCTGAAAACAAGAAAGGAGCAGTTTGAAAACACGCTCTAAAGGCTCTTTCTTATCTTTCAGGATTATTACCTGCAGGATTTGGCACAATTCCGTTATACGGCTGTTGCCAAGGTTTCATCGGGCCTGTCCCTCCACCTTTTCTTGATAAGACTATGCAATTACCGTTGATTTTATAGCAATAATTTCCTAATGTCAATCAGTTTTTCTGAATGTTCTAAATTAAATACAAAGAATTTGACATGCATAACAAAAGAAATATATTCCATATTCATTTGAAAAAGACCTTTTAAAACCCTCGATTACTATATAAAATTAAGTAAGTAGTTTAACTGTATAACATTTCAAATTCTCACAAGACCTCAATATATTGAATAAGCCAACCTCTCAAAAAGATACTATACATATTCATTTCGCAGGAGCATATTGAATCCTTTCAACATTAAAGCTTACATAACGGAGGTATAACATGACAAATACAAAGGACATGCACTATATACTCGTCCTATACGGCATTCTTTTAGGCTCTATAGTAGGAGCTACAGTCTGGCTATTTTTAGTTACAATAAATATCGGCATTCACTTTATTTGGGGATACTTACCTACTATTTTCTCTTCTCCCCCGTATTACACTATTTGTGTAACAACTATCGGTGGTATTCTCGTTGGTTTAACCCAAAAATACTTCGGCACATATCCACGTCTTATGCCGGAAGTGATGGGTGAATATAAAAAAACAGGTAGAATTGAATACCGTTTTGTACATAAAGCTACTTTAACTGCGATTATCGTTTTAATATTTGGAGCTAGCTTAGGTCCCGAAGCAGCACTTGTTGGAATTATCGGTGGACTTTGTACATGGGTAGGGGATCGCTTTACATTCGCCTTAAAAGGAATGAATGAACTAACAGAGGTTGGAATTGGCGCTACTTTAAGTGTAATTTTTAACGCACCATTATTCGGTTATTTAGCTCCAAATGAAAATGAGGGTGAGCAAATTAACGAATTTTCTAAAGGAAAAAAAGCAATTGTATATTTAGCTACCACTTTCGCTGGCTTTTCCGTTTATTTATTACTTAGTAAATTCGATAATCGCGGATCCTTTATCGTTAATTTTGGAGAAGGTTCCCTTTCTCTTAATGAATGGATTGCCTTTCTACCACTTGCTAGTATTGGTGCTATAGTTGGTTTCTTTTATTTCAAATTTGAATTCACATTAGAGAAATTAATCCATCCCTTCAGGGAATACAAACTATCACTTGGTATTATCGGTGGTATTTTATTAGGAATTACAGGAACTGTTCTCCCGTACACATTATTCTCAGGAGAACACCAATTAAAAGATTTAGTCGTTGAATGGAGTCATTTATCCTTCTGGGTATTACTTCTTTCAGGTGTTTTAAAATTATGTATTACTGCCGTTTGTTTAAATACAGGCTGGCGCGGTGGACATATTTTCCCAATTATATTTGCTGGATCTAGTATCGGATATGCTATAGCTTCCATTATCCCGATAGATCCAATCGCTTCGGTAGCCATCGTCACGACAGCAATTTCAAGCTATGCATTAAGAAAACCAATTGCTATAACATTACTATTACTCATGTTTTTCCCGCTCAATTTACTATTACCGATGCTTGGAGCGGCAGCGATTGGTAATGCATTTCCACTTCCTAAAAATAACGAAGCTACAAACGAATAAAAATAGGCAGTAGGGACAAAAGTTCCACTGCCTATTTTTATTACACACGTTGCTTCAATAACGTGTATAACTCTTCAAAATTTTGTACTTCATATGTTGGCACAATCTCGCTATTATTTGATTTCTTTTCTGGATTAAACCAACAAGTATCAATTCCCGCTACATATCCACCTTTCATATCAGCACTTAACGAATCCCCAATAATGAGCCCTTCTTCAGGGGAAAAATTAGGAATTCGTTCAAAAACATAATCAAAATACTCTTTCATCGGCTTTTGGAATCCCGTATCTTCAGAAACGAAAATATCTTTAAACAAGGCATGTAATCCTGCATTACGTAAACGTTTATCTTGCGTCTTAGAAATACCATTTGTCACTATATATAAATCGTACTCACTTTGAATTTGACTTATAAATTCAAACGCACCTTGCATAAGTTGGTCTCCTTCTTCTAAGTAGCTACGATAATTATTTTCGAATAATACTCCATCTACTTCTTCCCCGTACTCTTTAAACAAAATTGAAAACCGCGTATTTACAACTTCATCACGGTTCATTTCACCTTCCTCAAAAGCATCCCAAAGACTTTTATTAATTTTTTTATAGTGCCCTTCAATCTCGCTAGTTAGAGGAATCCCTTTCTCTTCAAACAGCATACGTAACGCCATTTTCTCCGCCTTCTGAAAATCTAACAATGTATCATCTACATCAAATAGCAATGTTTTATATTTTTTCATAAGCCCTTCACACTCTCTTTTCTACAAAAACAAATTTACGTAAATCGTATCATTCCTTCTTGTAAACATAATAGGAGATATCTCATACTAAACATGAGGTGAAAATATGAAAGTCAGCAAAAATAGCGAAGAAATCTCTCATTACATGCAAAGTTACAACTTCCATACTCTTTTTTCTTTTGATGTCTTACCGTATGCTGAACTACATTCCTTTCAAAAGAGAGAAAGGATATGTAATGAAGGCGTTGATGTTCCTTATCTTTATTACTTAATTTCCGGAAAAGCGAAAATATATATGAGTCACAAAAACGGGAAGGTCTCCTTAATTAACTTTATTCAAGCACCTTCATTCATAGGAGAACTAGGGTTAATTGGCGTTGAATCCGTTACGAAAACGGTGGAAGTGATTGAAGATTGTATGTGCTTAGCGCTTCCTCTTAAAGATTGTCAGCATCTTTTGTTGCAAGATGCTACCTTTCTACAGAAACTATGTAAATTTATCGGCGAAAAAACAATTCGCCGAACAGAAAGTTACGCCAAAAACAATAGTTATCCGTTCGAAAATCGATTAGCGGCGTTTATTCTATTAACAGAACAAAATAACAGTTATACAGAAAAACATACCGAGGCTTCGGAATACTTAAATGTCAGCTACCGCCATCTTTTATACGTATTAAACCAGTTTTGCCAGCAAAATTACTTAAAAAAAGACGGAAGAACCTATTACATACAAGATCGAATTCAATTAGAAAAACTGGCTGATGAACTTAAAATATAAAAAAAAGTAGCATTAACGTTTACCTGTTAATGCTACTTTTTTCGAGTGACGATTCTATTTTCAATTAAAATTTACTTGCCACTTTAGCTGCTTCTTCAAGACCAGCTGTAATGATCTCTTCTGCTTTATCTGGGAATTGGTTATGTCCTTCAATAACTACTGTTTCCATATTTGTTGCACCGAAGAAGCCCATCATGCTTGCTACATATTTAACAGCCATTTCTACTTCAGCTGCTGGACCTTCAGAATATACGCCGCCGCGCGCATTTAATAATGCAATCTTCTTATCTCCAATTAGACCAACTGGACCTTCTGGCGTATATTTAAACGTTTTGCCAGCTCGGTTTAAATAATCAATATATGTGTGTAGTACTGCTGGAATCGTTAAGTTCCATAATGGGAAACCGAAAACGACTTTATCAGCTTCTAAAAATTGATTTAAATACTTATCAGCAACTGCTACTGCTTTTGCTTCCTCTTCAGTTAAATCAAATCCTTTACCTGCTTTGAATGTACCATTAATCATATCTACGCCTACATATGGTAATTCTTCTTTATATAAGTCAAGTTCTACTACTGTATCATTCGGATGTGCTTCTTTATAGTTTGCTAAAAATGCCTCGTATAATTTCACACTAACTGCTTGTTCCGCTGGGCGGTTGTTTGCTTTTACAAATAAAACTGTTGCCATTGTTTTTCCTCCTAGTACTCACTCTTCTGTTGTTATATGCTTTCAAAAAAGGTATCCCTTGTAATTGTTGTTTTGTTGCTTACAAACATATTTTATCTTTATATCAAGACAATTTCGTCCTCACATAGACGTATTTTTCCATAAAAAAAGTCCACCTTCTAAAGGCGAACTAGGTCTTACGACTTTTGTCTTATACAATTCCATTTTTCACTGCATATAATGCTGCTTGCGTGCGATCAGATAAATTCAACTTACTCAAAATACTACTTACATGCGCTTTTACCGTTTTTTCTGTAATAACTAAAACAGAAGCAATCTCTTTATTACTCATCCCTTTAGCTAATAGCTGCAACACTTCATTTTCTCTCGCCGTTAGCACATCCACTTGAATAGAAGGTTCTTCTTCCTTTTCTTCCACAGGTAATGTTTGAGAGAGAAGAGTATTTGCTATATCTGGATGTAATTGAATATTACCTTTATATGCGCTTCGAATAGCTTCAACAAGCTGATCGGGTTCTACATCTTTTAAAATATACCCACTTGCCCCCGCCCTTAACGCTGGTAAAACATGCGCCTGATCAGAAAAGCTGGTTAATACAATTACTTTCACATTTGGATATTCTTTTTTGATGCACGCCGTCGCCTCGACACCATCCATTTCGGGCATATATAAGTCCATTAGTACAACATCAGGATGTGTCTCCCCTACTTTCACTAATGCCTCTTTCCCATTACTTGCTTCTCCAACTAGCTCTAAGTCTTCCTGTGTACTTAAGAAAAATGCTAATCCTTTTAAAACGACTGTATGATCATCAACTAACAATACTTTTATTTTCACAAACTTCCCTCATTTTCACATCATAATGGTACATTTACTTTTACACTTGTTCTTTTCTTATCACTTACAATTTTAATTGTTCCACCGACTAATTCTACTCTTTCGCGCATCGTAGTCATACCGAGTGATTTCTTCTCTTTTATATCCTTCTCTACAAAGCCGTTTCCTTGATCGACTATTTCTAATGATACATTCTTCTCCGTCACTTTGAAATAAATCGCCGCTTCTCTGACATTCGCATGTTTACTTACGTTATTTAAAGCTTCTTGTCCAATTCGCCATAGCGCTTCCTCTACTACACGTGGCAAATCACGAACACCTGTAACTTGTTCCCGAATTTTCAATCCCAAACTTTCACCATATTGTTTTAAAGCTGGTAATAGTCCTTTCTCTAATCCCGCTGGACGTAGTTGCCAAATTAACGTCCTCATTTCTTTTAAAGCACCTTGCGATAACTCACGTATCTCATGCAAAGACTGATCTACCTTTTCGTTTTTCCCCTTTAAGACGGCTTCGGCACCTTTCGTCATAAAAGTTAATGAAAACAACTTTTGTGAAACAGAATCATGCAAATCTCTAGCTAAACGATTACGTTCTTCCAGTCGTACAAGTTCTCGGCGCTTTTCATTTAACCTTAAGTTCTCTATCATTAACGATATATGATTGGCTAACGCCTGTACTACATCTATCGTATTTATATCAAATTCTCCATTATTCGAACTTACACTTAGTACGCCAAATATATGATCTTGAATATGTATGGGAATGGCAATAACCGCACGATTAGGATGTACGATATTCCCAACCTGACTCTTTAACAAAACAGGCTCTTCTTTTTTCAGAGCTTCCTGTGCCGCCGACTTCAAATCCTCTTGTATCTCATCTATCTTACATGAGGCTCTTACAGCAAGTTCATTTTCTTCTCTAATAAAGAATACAACTTGCTCCCATAAAAATAACTTCCCTATTTGCTTTACAATCTCCTCTGGCAATGCATTAAATTTATGAATCGTCCTTAAAGCTTGAATAAAGCGGTCTAACTTTACATAATAATGAGCCCTTCTCTTTTCATTTTCATACAATTTTGTACGTTTTAATGCTGTTCCAATTTGGAAAGCAACTGATTGTAATAGCACTAACTCTTCTTCAGAAAAATGCGTTTTACCTGGACTAGCCACATTTAATACGCCAAATTCATCTCCCCCCGCTTTTAGCGGCACTGTCGCATGATGCACAATCCCTTCTGTATCTCCCCAGTTATATTCAATCGCATTATTAATTCTCTTACATTCAATAATATTAACGGCTTTCTCTAGTTTCCCTTCCACAAATCGGTGTAAACACCAACAATTCCCCTCACACATCGGTCGTTTATTTTCAAATCTTAATCCCTCTGGTAATTGATAATCAATTAATTTTGTATATCTGCCATTTTCATCCGCAAGAAATATCCATCCTGTCGTTAAACCTGTTACATTCAACAGTTTTTCCAACACAGCTTGCAGCACATGATATGTATCATTTGAGGTGTTCAACGTCTCTGCAATCTCTTTTAATATAACTAATTCATTTGTACGATTCTCTTGAAACATAATTCGTCTCCTACATACAAGATTTTAAATCGCCCCTAAAGTAAATCATCTACTTTTCACTTTGTACTTATTCGTAACATTGATATAATGGTGAAAACATAGTTTTCATTATATCACTTGAGGGGGATTTCATAATGACATTAAATAAAGCACTTACTATCGCTGGTTCTGACACAAGTGGCGGTGCTGGTATACAAGCAGATTTAAAAACATTCCAAGAACTTGGTGTATATGGAATGACATCTCTTACGACAATCGTAACGATGGATCCACATAACGGTTGGGCACATAACGTATTCCCAATCCCGGCTTCTACATTAAAACCACAATTAGAAACGACAATTGAAGGCGTTGGCGTAGATGCTTTAAAAACAGGTATGCTTGGATCAGTAGAAATTATTGAAATGGTTGCAGAAACAATCGAGAAACATAATTTCAAAAATGTAGTAGTGGACCCTGTTATGGTATGTAAAGGTGCTGATGAAGCATTACATCCTGAAACGAACGATTGCTTACGTGACGTTCTTGTTCCAAAGGCATTAGTTGTAACACCAAACTTATTTGAAGCTTACCAATTAAGTGGCGTAAAGATTAATTCTCTTGAAGACATGAAAGAAGCTGCGAAAAAAATCCACGCTTTAGGTGCGAAATACGTCCTAATTAAAGGCGGTAGCAAGCTTGGTACGGAAACTGCAATCGACGTCCTATATGATGGAGAAACATTCGATCTTCTAGAATCAGAAAAAATTGATACGATAAATACACACGGCGCAGGTTGCACATATTCCGCTGCAATTACAGCAGAACTTGCAAAAGGAAAAACTGTGAAAGAAGCAGTAAAAACTGCTAAAGAATTTATCACAGCTGCTATCCGTTATTCATTCAAGATCAACGAATACGTAGGCCCAACACATCACGGTGCATATCGTAAATTCGTTGCATCAAAAGAACTTGTCTAACATATAAATGAAAACACCCACAGAGTTTATATATTTCCTCTCTGTGGGTGTTTTTTTATAAGCTCTTCTGGTCATCTTATCTTTAAGATGCAGAACTAACCTGATTTCTACCATTTCTTTTGGAGTAATATAATGCATCATCAGCAGCTTGAATAAATCGCTCTGGTGATTCTTCATACACTGAAATTCCTACTGAAACTGTAATTTTTATTTTTGTTCCATTTAGCAATTGAAATGGATGGTTTTCAACAGCCGTGCGAACTTTTTCCCCCATACGCATTCCATAAGCTAATCCTTTCTGCGGTATCAAAAGCGCGAACTCTTCCCCACCCTTTCGAAAAGCCAAATCTGGAAACATTGAAACTTCTCGTAAAATATGCCCCATTTGTTTTAATACTTCATCTCCCGCAGGATGCCCATACGTATCATTTACACACTTAAAGTGATCAATATCTATAAGTAATAAACAAAGTGAATCATTTTTCATACGCTTATTACCAATATGACGATTCATCTCTAAATCAAACTGTCTTACGTTTCCTAAACCTGTCAGTGCATCTATCGTTGCGTATTGCTTCATCGTTTGAAATAACTCATTGGATTGCAAT
This sequence comes from Bacillus wiedmannii, assembly GCF_001583695.1. Lineage (GTDB taxonomy): Bacteria > Bacillota > Bacilli > Bacillales > Bacillaceae_G > Bacillus_A > Bacillus_A wiedmannii. The sequence goes on from NZ_LOBC01000008.1 coordinate 90,165, forward strand.
ACATAATTTGCGCTTATAAATGTGATATATGCTGCAACACCACTACAAACTAAATATAATGCTACTATAGACATATCCTTAAATAAAATAGAAAGTGGAACCGTTAAAATAGATAAACTATATACATTAAACCAGATCCATCTTTTAAATATAGAAGCTTTCATCCGCCAAATGAAAATAATTCCAAAACCTATCAATACAATTGTATAACAAGCCAATTCAGAGGCTAAAGAGTACTCAGTAAAAAATAATCGGGTAATTAATATAATAGTAACTGTTATACTGCTAGCTATCGGACCTCCAATTATAATTGCCAAAATAACAGCTAAATAACGTAGATCCAACATAATATCTTCAATATGTACACCAAAATGCATCAACAGTACACTTAATATTCCAGTAAGAATACCTACTACACATTTCTGCAAAAAAGAGAACCCTTCTTTTAACGGTTTATCTCTTAAAAGCTGACCTCCAACAAAAATAAAGGAAAGAATAATTGTTGTGTTTACAAATAAGTCCCTTAACATAAAATAATCTCCCTACTTTTCTATCTATCACTTTCCTTATTTTATTGTATACGAAATCCCTATAATTCCCAAAGCTTTTATTTATTTTTGCTGTTCCACGTGAAACAGCAAAAAATAAAAAAGGACGAAAATTCGCCCTTTTTATTAACAACACCGTGATATCTTTCCACCCTTTGCATTAAACCTAGCTTCTTGCACTTCTGCAAAAAATTGTTTTTGACATACAACCTCTTCTTCTGGATGATGCTTTTTCATATGCTCTACATATGTTTCATAACTTGGTACTCCAACGAGTAAACTAATAAAGTGTTTTCTTTGTCTCCATACTTTCCGTAGTCGTTTAAGCATAATAGTTCCTCGACTCACTTTCATCTCTAGAAATATATGGCGCCTCTTTTAGCGGCATCTGCCTATTTCTTAATACTTGAATCCAAATTCGAATTGCAGAAATTAATACAGCGATTACAACTATCATAAAAATCCCGCAAAGCGCTGCATCAATATAATCATTGAAAATAATTTGTTTCATTTGAGCGACATTTTTAGCTGGTGCTAACACTTTCCCCTCATCTAATGCTCCCTGAAACACCTTTGCATGAGATAGAAATCCTATTTTAGGATTTTCATGAAATAGCTTTTGATAACCCGCCGTCATCGTTACAATAAGCAATCCGACAGTTGGAATAAGTGTCACCCAAACATATGCCTTTTTCCCCATTTTGAACAAAATTGTCGTTCCAAGTAATAATGCAATACCTGCTAACATTTGGTTTGCAATACCGAAAAGTGGCCATAATGTATTAATTCCACCAAGCGGATCAACTACCCCTTGGTATAAGAAATAACCCCATCCTAATACGCATAACGTTGTAGCTATCACATTCGCTAATGTAGAATCCGTTTTCCCAAATGGCTTATATACATGTCCTAAAATATCTTGAATCATAAATCGGCCTACACGCGTTCCAGCATCAATTGTCGTTAAAATGAATAGAGCTTCAAAGAGGATTGCAAAATGATACCAAAATGCCATCATCGCTGTTCCACCTATTACTTGTGAGAAAATATACGCCATACCTATCGCTAACGTTGGTGCACCACCTGTGCGTGATAAAATCGTTTGCTCTCCAACGTTTACAGCGAGATCTTTTAGTTCATTTGGTGTAATGGCAAATCCCCATGAGGAAATAACTTGAGCTGCCTGCGAGACATCCGTACCGATAAGCGCTGCGGGACTATTAATCGCAAAATAAGTTCCTGGTGTTAATACACAAGCTGCAATCATCGCCATCGCGGCTACAAATGATTCCATTAACATTGCCCCATAACCGATTGGCTGTGCGTGTCCCTCTTGTTCAATCATCTTTGGTGTCGTACCTGATGAAACGAGAGCATGGAATCCAGACACCGCACCACAAGCAATTGTAATAAATAAGAATGGGAATAAGTTTCCAGAGAAAACAGGACCTGTTCCATCGATAAATTTCGAAACTGCTGGCATTTGTAAATCTGGTGCTACAATTAAAATACCAATTGCTAATCCAACAATTGTTCCGACTTTTAAAAATGTGCTTAAATAATCACGTGGTGCTAAAAGCATCCAAACTGGTAAGGCCGATGCGATAAATCCATATACAATAAGCATAATAGCAATCGTTTCACCGCTAAACGTGAACATGCTTGCAAGCGTTGGATGCTCTGCTACATACTGTCCTCCAATAAGAGACAGTATAAGTAGAATAATTCCGATTATTGACCCTTCTCCAACCCGGCCAGGCCTAATGTAGCGCATGTACACTCCCATTAAAATAGCAATAGGAATCGTTGCTGCTATTGTAAACATTCCCCAAGGACTTCCGACAAGCGCCTTTACTACCACTAATGCTAATACCGCTAATAAAATAATCATAATGCCTAAAATGCCTATCATTGCAATAAGCCCTGTAACAGGACCGATCTCATCTTTAATCATTTCTCCTAAAGATTTACCATTCCGTCTCATCGAAGCAAATAAAATTACAAAATCTTGTACAGCTCCAGCGACAACTACCCCAACAATAATCCATATTGTCCCTGGTAAATATCCCATTTGCGCTGCCAAAATCGGTCCTACTAAAGGGCCTGCCCCAGCAATTGCTGCAAAATGGTGCCCAAATAATACCCACTTATTTGTCGGAACATAATCTTTTCCATCGTTTAATGTATGGGCTGGCGTTTGCCTATTATTATCTAAACCAAATACCTTTCTCGCTATAAATCTACTATAAAAGCGGTAAGCAACTGCATACACACATACCGCAGCTACTAAGAGCCACACGGCATTAATAGTTTCACCTTGTGATAAAGCTATTACACCAAAAGCACCTGCGCCTACTGCTGCAATAACTCCCCATAGTAAAATCGACTTCAATGTTTTCACATACAATCCCCCCAATACTATCGCTTAGTGGGATTGTACTAAATTTTCTGAATATTTAACTTGAATCCTCCTTATCATGAAGGATTTTTAGTTTATCATGTTAAAAAATTCGCATTACCTACTATAATTCAATCTTATTTCGAAGTCGTTTCACATAATTACGACTAACTGGAATCGGTTGCTCATCATATTTATCTAAATACAGATTATATGTGCCATTATAATAAGGTTTTAGTTCTTGTACATATGACATATTAATTAAATAACTTTTATGCACACGTAAAAAATCATATACATTTAGCTTATTTTCCAGCTCCTGAAGTGTATATGTTGAAATATACTGATTATTTGTTGTATAAATTGAAACCGTTTTGTTTTCCTTATTTTTGCTTACATATACAATATCTTCAGGGAAAATATACCGAATTCCCTCTTGACCTTCTATCGGTAGTTTTCGCAAATAACTCTTTGCTTTCTCGCCTTGCTCTTTACACATTCTATATAAAAGGAATTGCAAATCTTCCTCACGAAATGGGCGTAGTAAATAATAAAATGCTTGAAAACGAAATGCCGTAATCGACTCTTCTATATCTTCACCCATAAAAATCAATTTCGTATAACAATTTACTTCCCGTAATAAACTCGCATATTCAAAACCAGTTCCATCTAGTAATTTTGAATTCAAGAAAACAAAATCTGGTGTATGCTTTTTCATGATAAATAATGATTCTGTTCCCGTATTCGCTTCAAAACATTCTATATTCCTTATATTTTCAGTAAACTTTTCAGCTAAACTTCTTCGCTCTTCTGCTTCTTCCATGATCAGTAAAATTTTCATTTCTTCAACCACCTAATTCTTTTGTCCATATGTCTTGTTGTATACATTCGCTTTTATAAGAAACATTCCCTTTTTCTTACTATACCATTATTTATCTAAAAAAACAGAAAAAAGGAAACCACGACGGTTCCCCCTGCCCTTTTATTCCATTATTTGTAGGAAGTAACACAATTGGTGCTGGCTAATAATCAGCGAGGGATAAATCCCTCACCGATTAAACTTTCACCTTATACTAATTCTCGTTGCTTCGTTTCTTGCCCAAGTACAATTACAGCAACTACGCCAATTAAAATTGATCCACAGAAAATCGTAAATATTAGTGATAGTGAAGCCTGTGAAGCAACTAAATATCCTACTAATAGCGGCCCAAGAATACCACCAATACGACCGAATGCTGCTGCCATCCCTGCACCTGTACCACGAATAACCGTTGGATACTGTTCCGGTGTATAAGCGTATAATGCACCCCAAGCACCTAAATTAAAGAAGGATAGTAACATGCCTGCTACGATTAATACCGTTAATGACTCCGCCACTCCAAACAAATAAGCACTACATGCTGTACCGATTAAATACGTAACTAAAACGAACTTACGACCAAGTCGTTCAATAAACCAAGCAGCCGTGAAATATCCTGGCAATTGAGCTAACGTCATAATAAGTACGTACTGGAAACTTTTTATTAAACTAAATCCTTTTAATACCATCACACTAGGTAACCAAAGGAACATCCCATAGTACGAAAAGACAACAGAAAACCATAGAATCCATAGCATAATTGTTGCCTTACGATATTCCCCAGACCAAACTGACTTTACATTTTCAATAACGGACGGTCTTTTTTCAGCCTTTTGAAATCTCGGAGAATCCGGTAAATTCCATCTTAAATATAAAGCATATAATGCCGGAACCGCGCTCAATACCATTGCAACTTCCCAACCATATTTCGGAATAACAAAATACGAGATAAGGGCTGCAATTAGCCATCCACCTGCCCAAAAGCTTTCTAATAGCACAACTATTTTGCCACGTTCATGCGCTTCAACGCTCTCTGATACTAATGTAGACGCAACTGGAAGCTCTCCGCCAAGCCCCATACCAATTAAAAATCGTAAAACAAGGAACATCGCAAGTGTCGTCGTTAAAGCAGTTAAACCACTACCGATAGAAAATAGTAATAATGTAATAATAAAGACTGATTTCCGCCCTATTTTATCTGATAGTATTCCAAAAACGAGTGCTCCGACTGCCATACCAATCGAATTAATGCTGCCTATCCAGCCCATTTCTTGCGTACTTAATCCCCAATCTTTTTGCAGTGCTACCATTACAAATGAAAGCATTCCAACATCCATTGCATCAAATAACCATCCAAGCCCTGCTATACCAAGTAGCTTTCGCTTCGAAATTTCTTTAACCTTGCCCACAAGAAGTCCTCCTTACACAGCTGTCTTTACACATCATTTTACATGTGTGAATTGTATAAGTAAAATACTTTCGTTCAAAAAATTCTCCTTCATCATTCCCCAAAAATAAAATACTTATCACACTATTTGAGGGCAGTAAGACTCCCACCTCAAAATTCAGCTGAAACAAAAAGGTTAAATTGAAGACCAACTGCCATTAAACGTCCAATTGGTGAGGGTTAACCATCAGTGATGGATGAGCAAAACCTCACTTTATTAAAAATGACCAAATAAAAAAGTAGCGATATTCCGCTACTTTTTCGAACGCATAACTTCTTTTAAAAATTCCGCTAATACTAACTGACGACGCCAGCGCGTTGGATTACTACACAATCTATAAAACCACTCTAAATAAATCGATTGAATCCATTTTGGTGCACGTTTTACCTCTCCAGCCCATACGTCTAAACTTCCACCTACTCCAACAGCCATTTTCGTTTCTAAACGATGCTTATTAGTTTGGATAAAGTTCTCTTGTCTCGGGAAACCAAGTGCGACAAGTAATAGATCTGGTTTTGCTTCTTGAATACGAGAAATGATATTTTCTTCGTCCTCTTTTTTAAAATACCCATCTTGTATACCCACAATAGATACCGCTGAATACGTCTTCGTTAAATGATCTGCTGCAGCTTGTACAACATGTGGTTTTGCTCCTAATAAGAAAACGGATACTGGTTTATTCTCTTCTGATAACTTCGCAAACAAATTACACATTAAATCAAAACCTGCTACACGCTCTTTTACAGGTGTACCAAGCATACCACTTGCTTTTACAACTCCAATACCGTCAGGTGTAATTAAATCTGTATTTAATAATGTTTTATGGAACTTTTCATCCTTTTTTGCACACATAACAATTTCAGGATTCGCTGTTACTACCTGAAAAGTATGCGTTCGCTCCAATTCTAGTTGCCCCTTCAAATATTGGACCGTTTCATCCATTGTCATTGTAGAAAAAGGAACACCTAGAATATCAACCGTTTTTACTTCCATGATTAACTATCCTCTCTATTTCAGTAAAAGTTTTTTATATGCATTATAAGTATCTTCATACAAATTTTTTAGGGAGAACTGAGTAGATGCATGATTATATAAACGATTTCCCATCGCTTCTAATTCACCATTCAACCATTTTTCGTAAGCATTTTCTAATGCGCTTGCTAACGAGTCTACATCACCAATTGGTACAATCCAGCCATACGTATCATCAACTATTAACTTTTTCATATCACCTACATTTGTTGCAATAGAGGTTAAGCGTTGATTTGCTGCTTCTAATAAAACGAGAGGGAAACTTTCACTATAAGAGGTTAACAAATTAATGTGTGCAGATGCATATAATTCTTTTGAATCTGTACGAAAACCTAGAAAAATCACCTTATCCTCTAAGCCCTTTTGTTTCACCATCTCTTTTAATTCTGCTTCTATAGGTCCATCACCAAGCAAGAGCACCTTTATATTTGGAATTTTAATTTTTTGTAACGCTTCAAATAAAATATCATGACCTTTAACAGGATGAAGACGCGCTACTTGAACAGCTGTAAATACTCCTTCATCAATGCCAAATTCACTTTTATCATAAGGTTTTGCTGGAGTATTATCATACTCGATTCCATTATAAACCGTACAAATCTTCTCTTCTGGTACACCTAGTTTTATTATGTTTCTCTTAAAGTTTTCCGTAATTGCAAAGAATAAATCTACCTTCCTGAAAGAACGTAAATTTAACTTCGTAAATACCCATCCTTTTAATCCCCTCTTCATAAAATCCAACGTTGGATCACTGTGGACAGTCATTATCCATTTCGCTTTTATACCTTTTTTCAAGAGGGAGAGATAGAAATTTGCTCGTGCGCCATGTGTATGCACAATGTCAAATTGATTTTCATTAATAAATGCCTTTATTTTTGAAAGAATTGATAGGTCGTACCGAGATGATTGAGTAAAAACATGCACTTGAATACCAAGGTTTCTCGCCTCTCTAGCAATCGCACCTTCTTCAAATACCATTAATTCCACTTCTTCCTTTGAAAATTGAGATAAAAGTGAAATAATATGCGTTTTCCCCCCACCTTCTTCTGCACCAGCATTTATATGTAACACTTTCATTTCCTATTTCCTCCACACTTTTTATTTTTACTTACTATAACAAAAATAAAAGCTAACATGCGCTAGCTTTTATTTTTTAATCATTCAATTTCCAAATCAACAAGTAGGTATGCGCTAATAAGGACTAAATAAAAACTTACACCCGGTGCCATTAAAACATGACCAGCTATAAATGAAATACCTAAAGCCAAACCTATTCCAGTCATTATTAATACATATTTCACAGTGAATAATTGTTTGAATTTAGTCAATACAAGTCTAATAATTTTAAATCCAAAGTATACAAAAGGTAGTAAAAGTAACACAAGTCCACCAATTCCAAATGAATAGAACCAATCATGGAAATCTCGTTCAATTAATTTCGGCTCACCTTTATAATTACCTGAATAACCCATACCTAATACTTTTTGAGAAAGAGGAGCTTTTTCATAGTACTCTTTATACTGCTGTTCAAATAATTCCCTGCCACTAAAAATAATAGCCTGTGTTTCCTCTTTCTGTTCTTTTTCTTTTTCAATTTCTTTCTCTTTTTCCGTCTCAATAACGTGAGGTTTATGTTCTTTCAATTCTTCTACTTGTTTCGCATTTTCTTCCTTCTTCTCATTTTGCAGCTTCTCAATTACTTGAAAATGTAGCCCCATATTTTTCATAAATGGTGAGAAAGGAGTGTATGCCATTACCCCTAGAAAAACAGTCATTGCAATCATACCATTTAATACATATGCATTTTTCTTTGCATCTTTACGTTGCATAAATGCCTGAATAAAACACATGATGAACGCAATAATCATTGTAGCAAAAATCGCTCCAAATCCAACCTTTGTACCAACGGCAAACAATGAAAAAATAATCAAAATAGAAGGAATCCAGCAATATATTTTAGACATACTAGTTGTTTTTTCAATAGAATATAAAACAACTATTGGACAAATAATCGCCAGAATTGAACCTAATTCATTCCCTGCATAAAACCATCCACGTGAACCAACCTTTAACCAATCATAACTGTTATAATCTGTTCCTGTTACAACCGAAACTACCATTACTATATTTATAATTAATGCTGCATAGGCAATATTGTTTCGCATTTTAAAATACCTATTTTCTTTAAGTGATTTAAAGACCAAAATATAGCAAGTAAACATGATAAACGGATATAAAGATTTCGCTATAAACTTAATCTCTTCCCCTAATACGATAGGATCCTTAACCAATTTATTATTAATTAGTCCTATAGTGAAAAAAGCACCCATTCCAATTATATACAGCAAGTACTTAAGATTCCCTCTTTTCCTAGCTTGGAATACAATGTATATTCCTCCTAGGGCCATGACAAATAGACGCGCAAGAACTCCAATGGTTGTATCAATTTTTAAAACCATTATACAAAATGCCGTGAGTAAATCTAGAATTGGCTGTAACATTATAAAAATCAGTAAGAAATTTTCAAATTTACTACTTATACTGTTTTCCTTTAACATTTAAAGCCTCCATAACTATTACATAATTTCAACCTATAGAATAAACATTTTTTATTCATCTCAAATGTTTATTATAACATAACCTTATTGTTAAACTATCCGATTTATATACCAATTTTTATAATAGAAAAGGTAATAAATTTGTATTTTCAAACGCTTTCTTTCCTAATTTATTCTTTTTTTTTACACGTAAAGAAAATACATTGTTATTTCCAAAACTTTAGTGTATATTTTTTCTCTGGAACATCTTTATAAGGAAGGAATTAGAGCCATGTTATTAATCGATATATTTACGTTTCTTGGCATTATCGCCGCTGCCATTTCTGGTACATTAGTTGGTTTGAAAAAAGATTTAGATTTATTCGGTGTCCTTTGTTTAGCTGTAGCTACTGCGCTCGGCGGCGGTATTATTCGTGATATTATGATTGGTAACCTGCCTCCTGTCGCATTTGTAAAACCTATTTACTTTTTCGTAAGCGTATTATCAGCATTATTTACTTGTATGTTTTTTGAGCGCATCAATAAACTTCAAGTCGTTATTATGCTTTCTGATGCTGTTGGTTTAGGTGTATTTACAGCTATTGGTGCAAATGCAGCAATGTCACATCACGTTGACGCCTCGTTTTTAGTAGTTTCAATGGGCGTCATTACAGGTATTGGAGGCGGTATTTTGCGTGACATTTGCGCTCAAGATATCCCTTACGTATTCCGAAAAGAAATTTACGCAATCGCTTCTATCTTAGGAGCAATTAGCTTCCTAATCACACATGCAATGGGCGCGCACGTATTAGCCTTCTATGTTTGTTTATTAGTAACATTCATTATTCGTGTCGTCACTGTAATATATAATGTACATTTCCCTGTTTTCTTTAAAACACATGCTAAAATTAATAAAGGTCATTAAGAGAATTCTACATAGAATTCTCTTAATTTATATACAATTCCATATACTGTAGAGTAATTTTATATAACAATATATAATTACATTAGAATACAAAATTGAAAACGCTTTACAAACAGGGGGAAGAATGATGCTTGGGGTTTTTAAAAAAATTAAAACAAACACCAGTATAATTGAGTTAAGTAAAGGCCAACAAATAATATTTAATGTGCCTGCTAATTCTGAACTAAAAACTCAAATGGATATGCTACATATTTCGAAGGAAGATTTACAAATTGTAAAAGTATTACAGCCGTTTATTTATGAGGAAATAGATTGGATCACTGAAAAATTCTACACCAACATCACAAAACAACCTAATTTAATTGCCGTTATTGAACGCTACAGCTCTATTCCCAAATTAAAACAAACGTTAAAAACACATATTAAAGAATTGTTTAGCGGTAATATGTATGAAGATTTTATTGAACAACGTGCTAAAATTGCAAGAAGACATGTACAAATTGGTTTACATAGAAAATGGTATACTGCAGCCTATCAAGAATTATTCCGTTCCGTCATGAAGATTTTGCAAACTAAAATTTCAACAATAGAGGATTTTTCTTATTCTATAAATGTAATAAACAAATTATTTACATTAGAACAAGAACTTGTTATTGCGGCTTATGAATCCGAATATGAAAGAATTCAAAAAGAACATGAAAAAGAAAAAGAACTGACAGCTATGACGATTACACATATTGCAACAGAACTAGCAGCAGTATCTGAAAAAACAAGTTCTTCTATTCAACAGTTAACATCTAAATCAGAAAATATTGTAGGAATTGCAAAAACAGGTACATCATTAGCCACAACATCAGAAGAAAAGGCTAATAAAGGAAAAGAACAATTAAATCTGCAAAACAAACGTATGGAAAGCATTCAAACAAATATGGAAACTATCATTACTGATACTCGTGAACTTCTCGATATTTCTAATAAAATTAACGAAATCATTGATATCGTAAAATCAATCGCTGAGCAAACAAATTTACTAGCATTAAATGCTGCTATTGAATCTGCACGTGCTGGTGAATTCGGTAAAGGTTTTTCAGTCGTAGCGGGAGAAATTCGAAAGTTATCAGAGCAAACGAAAGAATCTATCTACAACGTTACAAAGCTCGTTGAAAAAACTAATAAACAAATTATCCACGTCTCTTCCTCCGTAGAGCAAATTAGCTCTCTCGTATCTGAAGGGACAGATAGTATGCATGCGACAGATCAATATTTCCAAGAAATCGTAAAAGATATGTCTAACTCTAAAGACCAGAATAAAAAAATTGAAAATGAATTAGAAGTTATTTCACAGGTAATGAAGAGTATTCAAGACGACTCCTCAAAAATGGCCTTAACAGCGGATAGTTTACAGCTAGAACTTAATCGATAGGATAAAGCTTATGTCAGTAGAATTTTTTCATCTCTGCTGACTCTTAGTCTTCATCTCCCATCCATAAAAAAAGAATCCAAACTGGATTCTTTTTATTTTCTGAAGAATATTTTTTGACAATACACATAACTCATATAAACACCAAAGCTTTGCAAAATAAACAAAGCTGGCACTATAGGGTTGTAATATATCATATCTACTTGGAAGAGTCTTAACAATACGTATCCACTAATTAACAATAAGAACAACATATATCCTTCGTTTTGTTGTTTCTTAATAAGGAAATGTAATAATGCTATAGCCATAAATAATGTTACCGTTATATATATAAGTTTTTCACATTTAAATAGAATAGAATTTACTCCCTCATCTGAAAACTGATTAATCACTGGTTTTAAAAGATTAAATCTTTCATCTTCAATCTCTTTTAATTTTTGATTAATGTGCTCTGATACACTTTGATTTTTCGTTATTTTTTCCTCACTTTGATTTTTCCCAATTAAAACAGATTGAACATACATCTCATTCGAAATCGTGTATTGGGACATTCCCATTGCCTTAATTCCGTAATTCACACAAAAATGAGCACTATAAAATAGAATTAGTATGCCTATCATCTTTAATAGCACTTTTTGTTTCGTTGCTGATTGAAAAAATTCAATTAACAACACATATACAGTGATAAAAATAGGAAGAAATAATCCCATTGGGAAAATCATATTGCTAAATGCAAAGAAGATTGCTGAAAACACCCACATATAAGGATGATCTAATCCTTTATATAAAAGTATGTAACAAGCAAAATAAAATAGACATATTGCGAGCGATTCTTGTGTTAATAAGGAACTCATAAATATATTTGGGATATATAAAGCATAAAATACAGATGCAATACGACCACACTCTTCCCCAAAAATCATTGACGTAATGCGATAAATGAAGAATGCGGTCCCTGTACAAAATAAAACATTAAATAGCTGTAAAGCAAATACCGTATCACCAAATATACGAATAATAATCGATTCATAAATGATAAAAGGTAACTGAGCTACATTCCCTATGTTATTACCAATTGCAACCTGCTTTGCAGATTCATACATTGCTTTCATATCACCAATCATTGGAACATCTATAAATATAACCATACTAAGTCTCACAACTATAGATGTGCCTATAAGAAAAATAAGAAATTGTTTATCTGTAAAACGATATTGTAAAATCGATGTTACTAACAAAATAAGGATAATAAAAATTACTAATATAATTGTTAAACTCATTGTACTTCCTTCAAAAAATTGCTTACTCGTTTCAAATGCTGACCAGCAACTATAAATAAAAAATGCGAGCATCGTACCAACCATTATTTTACTGAAGAAAGATGAAAAATTTGTTTGTATATGATTCATATGTCCATTGCACCTCTATTTCCATTCATAACACAACGATTCTATCATGAATGGGCACACAGCTGATAGGGAATTTATATGACAAATATGTATTCTTCACTTTTCACTTGCAATGTAAGCGAATCCTCTTTTACACTACACTTTAGACAAAATAAATTTTCTTTCAGTTGCATGAATATACTTGCAGAAGTATTCTTTCCTCTCTATCCATAACTTTTACTCATTTGAATATCTGGTAAAATCCAATAGGAACTAACACTCCTTTTATGTCATAAAGAACATGTCACTCTGATTGAAAACGTAACCTAGGGGCTGATTATATGGAAAAGAAATTTATGAGAGAATCAAAAGCAATTAAAACAACACGTGTTTTCCCAAACGATTTGAACAATCATCAAACTTTATTCGGTGGAAAATTATTAGCGGAAATTGATAGTATTGCTTCTATTGCAGCTGCCAGACATAGCCGAAAACATTGCGTTACAGCATCTATTGATTCTGTTAATTTTTTAACACCAATTCAACAAGCTGATTCTGTTTGTTACGAAGCGTTTGTTTGTTATACTGGTAAATCATCTATGGAAGTATTTGTGAAGGTTATCGCAGAAAGCTTATTATTAGGAGAACGTCGCATCGCTGCTACTTGCTTTATTACATTCGTAGCTCTAAAAGATGGGAAACCTTCTTCCGTTCCGCAAGTACTGCCAGAAACTGAAGAAGAACATTGGTTGCACAAAACTGGTCTAGAACGTGCAGAAGATCGAAAAAAAGGACGTCTAAAAAGTAAAGAAATGGCTGAAGTACTAACTTTAAATAAACCTTGGAGCGTATAAAAAGCAATTTCCTTCTGAGCGAATATGTAGTATATATATTCGCTCATTGCTTTGTAAACAATTCAAACATCCACTACGATTTTTATAGTCACCCCTTAACCTATATATCTATCTTAACTACGCATATCCATTCTTATTTTCTTTTTTATACAACTTATTTTATATATATTTCTATACAAGCAATAGTTGATTTACAAAGTTTATGTAAGGTACACTTATACTCGTAATTAACAAATGAAGGTGATGATTTATTGCACATATAAAAAAACTATACCTTCAAAACTGTATATAAAATGTATTTCATTATACTAAAATTATTCACACTTCAAATATATTTTTATATGGAGTCAAATAATTAGCTCTAATAAGGGTTCTTAATACGATACAAATGATATTTTGATTAAATCGTATTACTTTAATGAAAAGGTGGAATCATGCAAAAATCAATTATTTCTAATATCTTTTATAAAATGCTGCTCAATACATTTAATATTATACTCCCAATCTTAGTTGGTCCTTACGCGTATCGAATGCTAGGAGCCAAGTCAATAGGAACTGTTAACTATGCCGAAACTATTTTTAATTATTTTTTCATATTCGCAGTATTTGGTGTATATCAATACGGACTACGTGAAATTAGTTTAATAAAAAATGATAAAAGTAAAGTTTCTAAGTTATTTACAAGTCTTTATGTAATTAACTTTACGACTAGTATTTTGGCTTTACTATCCTTTTTACTCTTTAGTTACATTGGATACGGTAACGAAAACTTATTCCCTGTCCTTCTAATTTTCGGCTTCAATTTCATTTCAAATATATTTTATGTGGAGTGGTACAATGAAGCATATGAAAATTATGATTTCATTACTAAAAAAACAATTGTTGTTCGACTTATCTATGTTGGACTTCTTTTCTCTCTAGTTCATGGAGTGAATGATTATAAAACATTTGCCTGCTTATTAGTGCTCTCAACATTCTTAAATCATTTTATTAGTTTTATATATGTGAAACGCCAAGTCAAATTTGATTTTTCTAACTTAACGATTATTCCACATTTAAAACCCTTAGTATTAGTCGTTATTTTTTCAAATGCCAGTATTTTGTACACACAATTAGATCGACTTGTCTTAGGCGCATACGCAGGAAAAATAGAAGTCGCTTTCTATGTTATGGCTTTCCAAATTATGACTATCATCAATACACTTATGTTAAGTGTTGTACAAGTCACGATTCCAAGACTTTCGTATTTATCTGGAAATGCAGCTGAAAATGAATATGAATCTTTATTAAATAGAATTTCAAAAGTATATTTCATTACCTTATTTCCTGCGGCAATCGGTCTAATGCTCATTGCCCATACGGCCGTCATTATTTATGGTGGAAAGGAATTCGCTCCCGCTGGTAATACTTTAATTATTTTTGCTTTTTATATGATCACAGTAGGTATTGAGTCTATTTTATCGAATCAAATTATTTATGTGAAAAAGAAAGAAAATATTTTGGTGCGCTTTTTATTTATTTGTGGATTCGTCAACTTAGTATCCAATATCGCATTAATATTTTTCGATATACTCACTCCCACAACAGCAATTTTCACAACAACCATTGCAAACATTGGATTAATTACTCTCGAATATATATATATAAAAAAGAAATTAAAAGTGAATTATACATTGTTTGATATTCAAAAACTTAAATACCTATTTTATTCTCTAACATTTTTACCAATAGCGTTTATTATAAAAAAATTAGTCTCTGGACAAATCATACAATTCGCCCTAGTAATATTAATATGCGGATTAACATACATTCTTATCTTATTTGTAACAAAAGATGAGATTCTATTAGCTCTACTAGGAAAGCTACAAGCACGATTCAAAAAGGTGTAAACGCAACCTCTTAAAGGAGCTGTTAAAATTGAAATTTTCTTTGATTATGGCCACTTGTGGTAGACGTGATGATATTCTAGATCTACTAAAGTCACTTAAACAACAAACTTATAAAAACTTCGAACTTATTGTAGTAGATCAAAATGACATTCCAATCTCTGAGCTCTTTGAGGAATATACCAATAATTTTTCTATTAACTATATTTATACACCTATTAAAGGCCTATCTCGTGCAAGAAATATCGGCTTACAAGTTGCTAATGGCGATATTATTGCTTTTCCAGATGATGATTGTATTTACGAAACGAATGTCTTAGAGAGCATAGTAGCAACGTTTAACTCAAATGCACATATTCAATTTATATCGACAAACACTACAAACATTGAAAAAACAGGATCTTTAATACATGCGCCTGATAAAGACATCATTCTAAATAATAAGTATGGATTCATGGGCCCCTCTTTCGCTCTGTTTTTTACAAAACAATTTGTACAAAACGTTGGCACATTTAATGAAGATTTAGGTGTTGGATCTGGAACAATTTATGGTGCCGGTGAAGAGACTGATTTCGTACTACGAGGTATGAAAAAAAATTATATAGGTTTATTTAGAAAAAATCTTTTCGTGTACCATCCTGTAAAAGAGGATACTATAGATGAACAATCATTAAACAGAGCTATTTCTTACGCTGGTGGTTTTGGTAAAGTTATCTGTTTACATTATGGATTTCCTTACCTTGTACGTGCAGTCGTTGCCGCTATATTCCGCATGATGCAAAATATATTTAACGATAAACGTAAATTCCATGCAAATCGAGTAAGAGGCATTATCCGTGGATACTTTAAATAATTTTTATTTCCCCTAAAAAAGGTGCAATCATTTTTAATAAACTGATTGCACCTTCTATTTATCTATCTTTCTATTATACACAAAATAGTCTTTTCTAACCCTTCACGCTACGACGTTTTCGGTACTTCTCCAATAAATCTCTCATACTTATCACCATTATATATATTTTTTTCAAAATAATGAAACATAATTCTTGAAAAAATATACATTTTGAAATGATAGCATTATACGAAAGAATTTAGTATCATGATTCAAGGTACTATTTCAAGTTGGACGGAGGATATTATGAGCTTATTAACAGTCGAAAAACTAGGACATACATTTGGTGATCGTACATTATTTAAAGATGTATCCATGCGCTTACTCGCAGGAGAGCATGTTGGATTAGTTGGAGCAAACGGTGTTGGTAAATCAACATTTATGAATATAATTACTGGTCAGCTTATCCATGATGAAGGTCGTGTAGAATGGACACCTGGTACAAATTACGGTTACTTAGACCAACATACAATTTTAACACCTGGTCGCACGATCCGTGATGTATTAGCAGATGCATTTTTACCTTTATTTGAAAAGGAAAAAGCTTTAAATGAAGTTACAGAAAAAATGGGAACTGCTACACCGGAAGAATTAGAGGAACTTCTTGAGCAAATGGCAGAAATTCAAGATGCTCTTGAAGCAGGTGGCTTCTATTTATTAGATATTAAAATTGAGGAAGCAGCTCGTGGTCTTGGAATTGATGCAATCGGTTTAGATCGTGATGTTGCTGCATTAAGTGGTGGACAACGTACAAAAGTATTACTTGCAAAGTTACTACTTGAACAACCAGAAGTATTACTATTAGACGAACCTACCAACTATCTAGACGTTGAACATATTCATTGGTTAACAAATTATTTAAAAGAATATCCTCATGCCTTCCTATTAATTTCCCATGATACGGAATTTATGAATAAATGTGTCGATATTATTTTCCATCTAGAATTCACAAAAATGACGCGTTATACAGCGACATATGAAAAATTCCTAGAGCTAGCGGAAATCAATAAAAATCAGCATATAAATGCTTATGAAAAACAACGCGAATTTATTAAAAAGCAAGAAGACTTTATTGCGAAGAACAAAGCTCGTTATTCAACGACGGGTCGTGCAAAGAGTCGTCAAAAACAACTTGATCGCATGGAGCGTATTGATCGTCCTGAAACGGCAATTAAGCCAGAATTCTCTTTCAAAGAGTGTCGTGCAAGTAGTCGTTTCGTCTTTGAAGGTGAAGATGTAGAAATCGGATATACACATCCATTATTACCAAAATTAACGATGACAATTGAACGCGGTGAAAAAATTGCAATTGTTGGATGCAATGGTGTTGGTAAATCAACATTACTAAAAACGATTTTAGGCAAGATTAAACCATTAAGCGGTAAAACAAGCCTTGGTGATTTCCTAACGCCATCATACTTCGAACAAGAAGTAAAAGCTGATAATATAACACCGATTGATGATGTGTGGAATACATTTCCTAGCATGGACCAACATCAAATCCGTGCAATGTTAGCAAAATGTGGTTTAAAAAATGAACATATCTCTCGCCCTTTAAGTCAATTAAGTGGTGGTGAACAGGCAAAAGTTCGTTTATGTAAACTAATGGGAGAAGAAAGTAACTGGCTATTATTTGATGAGCCAACAAACCACCTTGATGTTACAGCAAAAGAAGAGCTTAAAAAAGCTATGAAAGCATATAAAGGAACGATTCTACTTGTATGTCACGAACCAGACTTTTATGAAGATTGGATAACAAAGGTTTGGGACGTAGAAGAATGGTCTCAACAAAACTCTTAATTTCTTAAAACAAGCCCTATGCAGACTAAGTTAAGTTTGCATAGGGCCATTTTCATTGAAATAACTTATAAAATTCATTAAGGAGTTTAGACATATAATGCAAAATATATTTTCTCTAAAAGCCAATGCATTTTTTGTAAAGTGTTTATTACTACTATGCCTATTTATTTATGCAGCCATAACATGGTATTCCATATCCATAATTGGAAGTACTTCCGATTCTCGTTTCCTTGTTATAGTCCCACCCATTATTATAGGTCTACTCCTTTTACTTATTGGTTACATTGCGAATAAATATATGTCAAAAATAGTATTTACTATTTCACTTATTACTTTAACTTTTTCGATTCGATTGATCTGGATTCTCAATATTCCAACCCCCATCGAATCTGACTTTGCAGTGATGTACTATAGCGCAGTCCAAGCCGCTAAAGGCGACTTTAGTTTTGCCCAAAATACATACTATACTTCATGGGTGTATCAACTTGGTTTTACAATGTATCAAGCTTTTATTATAAAATTATTCGGAGAATCTCCTACACTGCTGAAGATTTTAAATGTTGCATATTGCACAGGAACAACATTACTGATTTATAAGATTACTTCGAAGGTATTTAATGAATGGTCTGGTCGTATTGCAGGGGTAATATACTCGCTATATATCCCAAGCATTATAATGAGCTCTGTATTAACAAATCAACACCTTGCTACCTTCTTCTTTTACCTTGGTTTTTATATATTAATTACAAAGGGATTAAGCCATAAATATATGTGGATTTTTATAGGAATCTTCCTATCGCTAGGAGATATCATCCGTCCACTTGGTGCCTTAATTTTGATTGCCGTAACTATTTATACTTTTTTACAAGTAATATTAGGAAAATCAAAACAGAGTGTTTTCCATTCTATAAAAAAACTTGTTGGTATTTTCATCATTTTTTACCTTGTACATTATATTATTAGCTACATACTTATATCCACCGGTGTTACACAATATCCGCTCTCTAATCGTGATCCGCTATGGAAATTCACAGTAGGATTTAATCATGACACAAAAGGCGGTTATTCTGAGGAAGATGCAGAATATATTACATCCATTGAAATTGGTGAGGAACGGACAGTCGCGGAAAAAAAACTTATTCAAGAACGCATAGCTGACCCGAAAAAAGTTTTATCTTTATTTAAAGACAAGTTCATACTTATGTGGGCCGATTACGACTCAGCTCCGATGTGGAGTTTATTTGGATTAGAACATAAAGACAATGATATAATCACATTAAAAGACAACCTTATAAAATACGAAAGATATATTTATGTTACCACCTTGCTATTTGGTATATTGTCACTTCTTTATCTTATAATAACTAAACAAAATGAAACTCCTTATACATTATTTTTACTACTAATAATTGGTTATGTAGCTATTCATTTCTTAATCGAATATCAAACAAGATATCGTTATTTCATCATTCCTAGCTTTACGATTATTCAAAGCTATGGAGTGTATATATGTCATATCCTAATAACAAAAAGAAACTCAATACAAGATTTAAAATAAAAAGATTATTGAATTTTGTATACACAATACAGATTATCTTATCGACTAATATAAAGGTACACCAAACATGCACAATGCCATATCAACTCTTTGAAATATTCACGTAATAACGCCCTTACATGATTTACAACAATATAAGGAAGCAGTATTCGTTCATTAATAAAAAAGGTAACAATGAAAGCCATCATTGTTACCTTTTTATATTGTAATACCCCATAAGTCGCAAACGAAATTCCTTTAAATTTGGATATGCCTCTAAATTAGACAGCATCCCTTGAATAACTGGAATCCTTGGATTTGGTAATCTCATTTCTGCCTCTAAAACATCTAGCGTAATAAGTAATTCATCATCTTCTAATTGATCAGCTAATGTACGCTTAAAAACAATGATTTCTTTTAAAAAATGCTCCTTAACTTGTTCTTTAATAAACTCTGATTTACAAAGAAACTCTCCAAGTCTTTCTTCATGTAAAACAGGTTCTTCCGAAGATTCTATAAGTCCATCTACTAAATGATCCACCCTTTTTAAAATAAAAGCCGATACATAGGACAAATCAATTTCTGGCGCTTGTAAAATAATTAGTTCTAAATATCCACGGCAGATCCCTTCTACCATAATTACTAAATCTAATAAATACGGCATAACCTTGTCACCATAAATAGACAACAAACTATTTCGATAAAATGCATGAGATTCCAATTTCATTCGCATCATAAACTCTTCTACTTCTTTATTAAAAGGTATAGCATTTTCCCTCGCATGCATAATAATAAATTCTTTATGCTTTTGTATATCATTAAACTGGCAATGCAATTGTTTTGCAAATTTTTCACGCGGCAATAACGATTCTTTTTCAATATCCATCATTTTATTTTGAATCTTGTCATAGTAATATCGAAGTGTTGCTAATAAAAGTTCCTCTTTCGATTTAAAGTATAAATAGAAAGCTCCCTTAGATATGCCACAAGCGGTCACAATTTCCTGTACTGATGTCGCATTTACACCCTTAGTCGCAAATAACTTCATAGCCATCTCTATAATTAAACGCTCTTTTTCTTTCATATCATGTCTCTCCTAAATTTAATCTCGCATCTTATTATGAATTTATTATACCATCCCTTTTCATTGACGGCTGACCAATCAGTCAGTTATATTATGTATTAGACTGACCAGTTGGTCAATACAATACAAAAGGGAGCGCAAACATGAACAAATTCATTAATTTCTCGTTAAAAAATAAGTTCGCAGTTTGGCTACTAACCATTATTGTTACCATTGCAGGTATTTATTCTGGGCTGAACATGAAGCTGGAAACAATTCCTGATATTACAACACCGGTTGTAACAGTAACCACGGTTTATCCTGGTGCTACACCAGAAGAAGTAGCTGACAAAGTTTCAAAACCGATGGAAGAGCAACTGCAAAATTTAAGTGGTGTAAACGTTGTTAGTTCATCATCTTTTCAAAACGCATCTTCTATTCAGATAGAATATGATTTTGATAAAAATATGGAAAAGGCTGAAACAGAAATTAAAGAAGCTCTCGCAAATGTGAAATTTCCAGAAGGTGTAAAAGACCCGAAAGTTTCACGTGTAAACTTTAATGCCTTTCCAGTTATTTCGTTAAGCGTAGCAAGTAAAAATGAATCTTTAGCTACCTTAACTGAAAATGTAGAGAAGAATGTTGTGCCAGGATTAAAAGGACTTGATGGTGTTGCATCTGTTCAAATTTCAGGTCAACAAGTAGATGAAGTACAACTTGTCTTCAAGAAAGATAAGATGAAAGAATTAGGTTTAAGTGAAGATACTGTAAAAAATGTAATTAAAGGATCGGACGTATCTTTACCACTTGGCTTATATACATTTAAAGATACAGAAAAATCGGTTGTTGTAGATGGGAATATTACGACAATCAAAGCATTAAAAGAATTAAAGATCCCGGCTATACCTTCATCACCTAGCGGTCAAGGTAGTCAAAACGCTGGAGCTGGTACACAAACACCGCAAATGAATCCAGCGGCTATGAACGGGATTCCGACAGTTACATTAGACGAAATTGCTGACATTAAAGAAGTCGGAAAAGCAGAATCTATTTCTCGAACAAATGGAAAAGAAGCAATTGGAATTCAAATTGTGAAAGCTGCTGACGCGAATACTGTTGATGTTGTAAATGCAGTGAAAGATAAAGTAAAAGACCTTGAGAAAAAATATAAAGACTTAGAGATTATTTCAACATTCGACCAAGGTGCACCGATTGAGAAATCAGTAGAAACAATGCTGAGCAAAGCCATTTTTGGTGCTATCTTTGCGATTGTTATTATTATGCTGTTCCTACGAAATATCCGAACAACATTAATCTCTGTCGTTTCCATACCACTTTCTTTATTAATTGCTGTATTAGTCATAAAACAAATGGATATTACACTTAACATTATGACACTTGGAGCAATGACAGTCGCTATTGGACGCGTTGTTGATGACTCCATTGTTGTTATTGAAAATATTTACCGACGAATGTCGTTATCAGAAGAGAAACTGCGCGGAAAAGATTTAATTCGTGAAGCTACGAAGGAAATGTTCATCCCAATTATGTCTTCTACCATTGTAACAATTGCTGTATTCTTACCGCTTGGACTAGTAAAAGGTATGATTGGTGAAATGTTCTTACCATTTGCCTTAACTATCGTCTTCGCTTTATTAGCATCGTTACTAGTAGCAGTTACAATCGTGCCGATGTTAGCTCACTCTTTATTTAAAAAAGAGAGCATGAGGGAAAAAGAAGTACATCATGAAGAAAAACCAAGTAAATTAGCAAATGGGTATAAACGCATACTTGCATGGGCTTTAAATCACAAAATTGTTACATCAAGTATCGCTGTCCTTCTATTAGTTGGTAGTCTTGCACTAGTGCCAATTATCGGTGTAAGTTTCTTACCAGCTGAAGAAGAAAAAATGATCATTACAACGTACAATCCTGAACCAGGGCAAACGTTAGAAGACGTTGAAAAAATTGCAACGAAAGCTGAGAAGCACTTCCAAGATAATAAAGACGTCAAAACAATTCAATTCTCATTAGGTGGAGAAAACCCAATGAGCCCTGGTCAATCAAATCAAGCAATGTTCTTCGTACAATATGATAACGACACGAAAAACTTTGAAAAAGAAAAAGAACAAGTCGTTAAAGATTTACAGAAGATGTCTGGAAAAGGTGAATGGAAAAACCAAGATTTCGGAGCGAGTGGCGGTAGTAATGAAATTAAACTATACGTTTACGGAGATAGCTCTGAAGAAATTAAGCCTGTCGTAAAAGATATTCAAAATATCATGAAGAAAAATAAAGACTTAAAAGATGTAGACTCTAGTATTGCAAAAACGTATGCAGAATACACTTTAGTCGCAGATCAGGAAAAACTAAGCAAAATGGGTCTAACGGCTGCACAAATCGGAATGGGACTTTCTAATCAACATGATCGCCCTGTTGTGACAACAATTAAAAAAGACGGTAAAGATGTCAATGTATATGTAGAAGCTGAAAAGCAAAATTATGAAACAATCGATGACTTAACAAATCGTAAAATTACAACGCCACTTGGTAATGAAGTGGCTGTGAAAGATGTTATGACTGTAAAAGAAGGGGAAACTTCGAATACAGTGAAACACCGTGATGGCCGTGTTTATGCAGAAGTAAGTGCAAAACTAACATCTGATGACGTTTCAAAAGCATCTGCCGCGGTTCAAAAAGAAGTAGATAAAATGGATCTTCCTTCCGGCGTAGATGTTTCTATGGGCGGCGTTACAAAAGATATTGAAGAATCATTCAAGCAACTTGGCTTAGCGATGTTAGCTGCGATTGCGATTGTATACTTCGTTCTTGTCGTTACATTTGGTGGTGCTCTTGCACCATTCGCAATTTTATTCTCGCTACCATTTACAATTATCGGAGCTCTTGTTGCCTTATTAATCTCTGGTGAAACGTTAAGTGTCTCTGCAATGATCGGTGCGCTTATGTTAATCGGTATCGTTGTAACAAACGCAATCGTGCTTATCGACCGCGTTATTCATAAAGAAAATGAAGGTCTATCAACACGTGAAGCTTTATTAGAAGCTGGTGCAACACGCCTTCGTCCAATTTTAATGACTGCAATTGCAACAATTGGGGCTCTTATCCCGCTTGCATTAGGATTTGAAGGTAGCGGCTTAATTTCTAAAGGACTTGGTGTAACAGTAATTGGTGGATTAACAAGTTCAACGTTATTAACACTTCTTATTGTCCCAATCGTTTATGAAGTATTAAGCAAGTTCAAAAAGAAAAAAGCAAAATAAAAAAATAACCTCGCTAATTGCGAGGTTATTTTTTATTCCCAAATACGACTAGAAAATCACCATATCCTTCTTTCTCTAATTCCTCTTTTCGGATAAATCGAAGGGCTGCGGAATTAATACAGTAACGAAGACCATTTGGTCCTGGGCCATCCGGGAATACATGACCTAGATGTGAATCTCCCTCTTTGCTTCTCACTTCCGTACGCGTCATATTATGACTGACATCCATTTTTTCTTTCACACTTGCTGACATAACTGGCTTCGTAAAGCTAGGCCATCCACACCCGCTATCAAATTTATCTAAAGAAGTAAATAACGGTTCACCTGAGACGATATCTACATAAAGTCCTTCTTCTTTATGATTCCAATATTCATTTTGAAAGGGTGGCTCAGTTCCATTTTCCTGTGTTACATAAAATTGCATCTCATTTAGTTTTTCTTTTAAATGAGCATTATCTTTTTGCCAATGTTGTTTAATAAACGCATCCCGCCCTGACCCTTTACGGTATAACTCATAGCGGAATGTATTTTTCTTATGATATCCTTGGTGATAGTCTTCAGCTGGATAAAACGTAGCTGCTGGTAATACTTTTGTCGCAATTGGTTTTGCAAAGCGTCCACTCTTTGCAAGCTCTTCTTTTGAAGCATTTGCTTTTTTATGTTGTTCTTCATTATGATAAAAAATCACTGTTTCGTAAGACTGTCCGCGGTCGTGGAATTGCCCACCTATATCAGTCGGATCAATTTGTCTCCAATATATATTTAATAACTCCTCATACGGCATTTTATTTGCATCAAATGTAATTTGTACTGCCTCATAATGTCCAGTCGTTTCTGAACATACTTCTTTATATGTTGGACTCTCTTTATGACCACCTGTATAACCAGAAACAACCTTTATAATTCCTTCCATCTCTTCAAATGGCGAAACCATACACCAGAAACACCCTCCAGCAAATGTAGCTAACTCTACCTTTTCATTTACAGCCATTATTTCACCCCTATTCTATCTTCTGCTTACAGTATGGCATAAAAAACATCATGTTATAAAAGAAAAAGCATCGAACATCGATGCTTTTTCTTTACTTCACCTTATTTTTTCTGGCTTCATTCTCCATTTCATCACTTGTCACATCTAAGACATCTAATAAGAAAATGAAGATTGGAATACCGATAATTAATCCCCATACACCTAAGAAGTGTTCTGAGAAGATTAATACCATAAATGTATAGAAAATCGGTAAGTTTGTTTTTTGCGACATGAACTTCGGATTTAACACGTAACTTTCAAGCGCATGAATTACTGTTACGATAATTAAAATATAAACAACGTACATAATACCGCCAATATTGTAAGCAATCATACAAAGCGGGAATAACGAAATGATAACCCCAGCTACTGGAATTAAACCAAGTAAGAAGATCATTAACGCTAAACCTAATAATTGCGGGAATCCTAATATCCATAGTGCAATAACGGATAAAACACAGTTAACAACTGCAATTAAAAATTGTGCTTCAATTACTTTTCCGAATGAACGTGCAAATTTCTTACCGAAGTACTCAATTTCAGTATAGAAAATTGCAAGTCGGCTTTCTTTAAATTTTGCAGTAAAAGCAACGATACGAGCTTTCTCCAATAAGAAAAATAAACTTAAAATTAAAGAAAGTAATACTTGAAGGCCAAATTTCCCAACATTCGTAATCGATTTATATAAAATGTCAACGCCTTGTCCTACATATTTCGAAAGTTCCATATGATTGACAGCGTTAACTGCATACTTAATTAATTCACTATCTGGTGGGTTTCTTAAAAACACGTTAAATTGATAAATCAATTGTGAAATTTGTATCGTTAATACTGGTAAATATTTGAATAATGTAATAACAATTCCACCGATTAACATTACATATAGAAATGCTA
Source organism: Bacillus wiedmannii (assembly GCF_001583695.1). GTDB lineage: Bacteria > Bacillota > Bacilli > Bacillales > Bacillaceae_G > Bacillus_A > Bacillus_A wiedmannii. The sequence goes on from NZ_LOBC01000008.1 coordinate 115,957, forward strand.
TAATGAGCTTTCGATTAATGGGCATGAAGTGATCTAATTTGCGGGAAATAAACTTTTGGAATCGATCCATTAAATACGTGAGAATAAACGTAATTAAAATTAAATTCAACATACTTTGCAGCCCGTATAACACGAGAGCAAGTATTACTAATACGAGAAACCTCTGAAATCCTTTGCTTTGAAACAGGTTTTTTATTTGCATAATCGACGAGTACTCTCTCCTGTCCTATAAAGTAAAACGTTAATAAGTAGATTTTTTCTCTCTTCTCTACCTTTAATTATTTATTCATATAAAGATTTTTATAAACTTATTATAGATCTCTCTTAGCAGATCCTATAGTAGCTTACTTCTTATTTTACAATACAATGACCTAATTCAAAATGTATTCTACACAGTATTAATGAAGATTTAAGGAAACTTACATTTTTTTAAAATAGGTCTTACCACTACTGTAACATAAAAAGCAAGCTATCAGTAGAAATCTGTCCTACAAATAGCTTGCTTTTCTCATTTTTTTAAGTAAGTTTTATTAGCCAATGAATGGCATAAACATCGGTATGACAACTACAGTTACAACCCCTACTACTGTTACAGCAATACTTGCCATAGCTGCCTCTACTTCACCCATTTCAATTCCTACTGCCACTCCTAATGCGTGACCTGCTGTTCCAAGTGCTAAACCTTTTGCAATTGGATGTTTTACTCTAAATGTTTTTAAGAATAATGCTCCTAATGCGTATACAATAACCGCGTTAAAAATAACTGCAAACGATGTAATTGCTGGTATACCACCAATACTTTCAGAGATCGGTAATGCAATTGCTGTTGTTGCTGCTTGTGGTAACATTGAATTCATTACTGCTGTATCTAGACCAATTGCTTTTGCAACAATGAACACGACAATTACTGAGCAAATAGATCCAACCACGATAGCCGATAAAATTTGCCACCAATATTTTTTCAACTTATCCACTTGTTTATATAATGGAATTGCAAACGCGATTGTTGCTGGTTCTAAGAAGAAGCTAATCATTTTTCCGCCAGTATTATATTCTTCAAAAGTAAAGTTACCTACTTTTAGAAAGACAATCCCTAATACCATCGCTACGAATAATGGTGTGAATAAGAAGAATCCTTTTGAATGCTTAAATAATAATGTTCCGATTCCGTATGCGATTAATGAAACGACGATTCCGAAATATGGAGTCATTGTGCTTGCCATGTTCATTCCCTCCTAACAATATATACTAAATTGGTTACGCAACTTTTCCGTGCTTGCGTCCTTTATTTACTACTTTCAATTCTTTCGTATCTTCTATTTCTTTATCGTCTTTTCCTAAAATAAATTGTGCAAATAATCCTGTTACAGCGAGTAAAATAATTGTTGCGACAACAATTACAGTTAAAATTTGTACAAAATATTGTCCCATTACACCGAGAGAATTAATAACCGAAATACCTGATGGAACGAAAAGGAATCCGATAATACCTGTTAAAGCCGTTCCGAGTGATTCAACTTGTTCCAATTTAATAACTTTTAAACATAATAGGCTAAATAAAATAACTAATCCGATCACCGATGAAGGCATCGGAATTGGTAAATGCGTTGCAATAATATTAGAAACTAACATAATAGCTGAAAATATGAATGCTTGTGATAAGAAACTATATACTTTTTTCGTACTCATTTTGGCCACCTCTTTCGATTTGGTACCTTTATTGTATAAGATAAAAACAAAACTGTAAGCGTTTACATAGCGGAACGTCAAATATACAAAATTAGTTACAAAAATAGGCAGACGAAATACAAAAAGCTACTTCTTAAATACGAAGTAGCTTTTTGAGTTCTTTTGCATATGTACGGCTAACAGGTACTTTTGATCCTTCTTTCATAATTAAATTATATGTAGAATTGAACCATGGTTGTATTTCTGTAATATGATTAATATTTGCAATAAAACTACGATGGACACGCATAAAACTTGCTTGTGGCAACTTCTTTTCCAAAATTACAAGCGTATCATGTGTTACATACGTTTCTCTCATTGTTTTTACTGTCACTTTTCCGTCCACAAGTCCTACATATATAATATCTTCAATATTCACGAGTACAATCGATTCTTCAATTGGTAATGCTAATTTATGCATCTCGGTCGTTACGTCTACACTCTTTACTTCTTGTTTTGTTTCTAATTTTATTTGTTTTTGCTTTTTATATTTCTTTAATGTCTGTACGATACGTTCTTCATCAAATGGCTTTAAAATGTAGTCTAACGCATCTACTTCAAATGCTTGCAATGCATATTGATCATAGGCAGTAGCAAACACAATTGCAGGGGGATTTTTCATCTTCTTTAATATATTTGCAATTTCAAATCCGTTATCATCAGATAGCTGAATGTCTAGGAAAACAATATCTGGTTTGTTTTTCATTAATTCCTCTAATGCATCCTCTACACAATCCGCCTCACCAATTATCTCTACTTCTTTCGTTTGCTCTAATAAATATTTCAATTCATCACGCGCTAACATTTCATCATCAACTACTAATACTTTTAACACTCCGTTTTTCCTCCCCTACTTTTTTCGGAATTACAAAGAGGAACTTTGTCCCTTGCTCTAATTCACTTTCAATTTGAAGCATTGTCTCTTTCCCAAATAACCCGATAAGTCGTTCATTAATATTATATAAAGCTGTTCCAGTCCCTTTCTTTGATGGAACTACCATTTTTCCTAATTGTCCTAGACGTTCACTCTCAATTCCTTGTCCATTATCTTGGACTTCAAAATGCACCATCCCCTCTTTTTCAAACACATGTACTTCAACTTCGCACACCGGCTGCTTTTTCGGAAAAGCATGGCGCAATGCATTTTCAACTAATAGCTGCAGTACAAATGGTGGAACTAAGGTCGTCTTTAACTCTTCCTCAATGTACATCTTCACTTCATACTTATTCGGAAACCGCGCTTGTTCTAACGATAAATATGCATGTACATGATTTAACTCTTGTTCTAATGGAATAAGCAATTGGCGTGCCCCTTGCAAATTACAACGAAAATACACGCTAAGCTGCAATAATAATTTTCTCGCTTTTTCTACATCTGTTCGGCATAAAGCCGATACAGTATTAATTGCATTAAATAAAAAATGCGGATTGATTTGTGCTTGTAACGCTTTTATTTCAGCATCTTGCAATAACTTACTTTGTAACTCTGCTTCACCTAACTCAAGTTGTGTAGAGAATATTTTTGCTAACCCTTCTGCTAATTCCTCTTCCACACGACTTAACTGGCTAGAATTTTTAAAATATAATTTTAATGTCCCAATTGTATTTCCATGTGAAGTTAGTGGAATAACGATTGCCGCCTGCAAAGGGCATCCTTCATGTTGACAATTAATAACCTCACGCGATTTCGCTTTCATTATTTTTCCTGTGTTCAACACTTCTTTCGATAAACCAGTTATTAAACTATGTGAAGGAATATGGTGATCTGATGCTAACCCAACGTGAGCTAATATTTTCTCTGTATCTGTTAAGGATACCGCATCTGTTCCCGTAAAGCGGTGAATAATTTGTGCCACATGTTTACAAGAATCCTCTGTTAATCCGCGGCGAAAATATGGTAATGTTTTGTCAGCAATTCGTAATACTTTATGCGTTTGTAAAGCTTTCGCATTTTCTTCCTGGCGCAAAATAGCTTGTATCATAGAAAGTAAAATAAAACTCCCGAAACTATTTACAAGTATCATTGGTATCGCAATTGTTTTCACGATACTAATCCCATCCTCTACGATTAATAAGATCATAATCATCTCTAAAGAAACGATAAACACACTTAAAATCGCTGAAAATTTAGGCGTAATTGCACGATTATATTTTTTAAAAATGTATCCAATATACCCCGTTATAACACCTGCTAAAATTGATGAAATTGCACAGCTTAGCGCTGTCGTCCCGCCAAGCATATAACGGTGAATACCAGCAATCGATCCCACTCCAATTCCGACGATAGGACCACCAAGCAGGCCACTAATTCCAACACCCATAATACGTGTATTCGCAATTGTACTAGATGACGAAACACCTTGTAGCCAATTTTCTTTCATAATTGTATTCCCGGCAATTTCAATTCCTGTGTAATTGCTTACAATTGTAAACACTGAAAAAATACAAATAAGCTTAAGCTTATCTACATATCCATCTTGTCTATGAAGAAGGCGCCTGAACGTTTTAATATGAGAAAGTAAAAATCCTAAAATAACAATAAGTCCAACACGTTCAATCATCATAAGTACTAAATTTAGCATCTGTGATTCATTCCTTTTTATATGAGTTAGTTTTATTATGGGAAAATAATGAAGTGGGCGTCAAGGAGAATGCAATATCTTTTGAAATATTTTACACATAACTATCCCCTCTTTATTTGACAATCTAATAGAAGAGTGCTAAAAATAAAGTAATATAATACAGTCCTTTAACCCAACCCCGTGAGGTTGAGAAGGAAGTCGGAATATACTATACGTATGGTCTTTTTTAGGGATACGTATGCTTTTTTGGCCTTCTCATCATATCAGGTGAGAAGGCCTTTTGTTATTCTTCCATAGCGACTGTAGAAAAAATAAGGAGGAGTAATGATGAACGTCACTACTGATGTACAATCAACAACAGAGGAAACGAAGGAGAAAAGATATAAAACATTGTTTGGTTCTGCGCTAGGATATGCAGCAGAAGGTTTAGATATGTTGCTCTTATCTTTCGTACTCGTCTACATTTTAAAAGAATTTCATTTAAGCCCTGTTGAAGGTGGAAACTTAACATTAGCTACCACAATAGGAATGCTAATTGGGTCTTATTTATTTGGATTTATTGCTGATTTATTTGGGCGTATCCGTACGATGGCCTTCACAATCTTACTATTCTCACTAGCAACAGCACTTATTTATTTCGCAACAGATTATTGGCAATTATTAATTCTTCGCTTTTTAGTTGGAATGGGAGTTGGTGGTGAATTCGGGATTGGGATGGCCATCGTAACTGAAACATGGTCTAAAGAAATGCGCGCTAAGGCGACATCCGTTGTTGCACTGGGATGGCAATTTGGCGTACTAGTCGCTTCACTCCTTCCAGCGTTTATCGTCCCGCATTTCGGATGGAGAGCTGTTTTCTTATTTGGGCTCATTCCCGCTCTACTAGCTGTCTATGTACGCAAAAGTTTAAGTGAACCGAAAATATGGGAACAAAAACAACGATACAAAAAAGAGTTGTTACAAAAAGAAGCTGAAGGTAATTTAACAACTACTGAGGCAGAACAACTAAAGCAAATAAAAAAGTTCCCACTTCGAAAGTTATTTGCCAATAAAAAAGTAACGATAACAACCATTGGTCTTATTATTATGTCATTTATCCAGAACTTCGGATATTATGGAATTTTTACATGGATGCCAACTATTTTAGCGAATAAATATAACTACACATTAGCAAAAGCGAGCGGTTGGATGTTCATCTCTACGATCGGCATGCTAATTGGAATTGCAACGTTTGGTATTCTAGCCGATAAAATTGGCCGCCGTAAAACTTTTACAATCTATTATGTCGGTGGTACTATATACTGTCTCATTTACTTCTTCTTATTCACAGACTCAACATTATTGTTATGGGGAAGTGCATTGCTGGGATTCTTTGCAAATGGCATGATGGGAGGATTCGGAGCAGTTTTAGCTGAAAACTATCCTGCTGAAGCTCGATCGACAGCAGAGAACTTTATTTTCGGTACAGGACGTGGGTTAGCTGGATTTGGACCTGTTATTATCGGATTACTTGCTACAGGTGGTAACTTAATGGGAGCACTATCTCTCATCTTCATTATCTACCCAATCGGTTTAGTTACAATGCTATTATGTGTCCCAGAGACGAAAGATAAAGTATTAGAATAGATTGAAATTGTACAGAGTACTATCCCCTTCGAGAAAAGTAGTTAAATAAATAGTAAAGAGGAAGCATCTCAAATGAAATGCTTCCTCTTTTTATATAAATACAATTCTTTATTTTGATTTACTAGCTTTTTGGAACAAGAAGGAAGTTTTCTCTTCTTCTTTTACAATACCTTGTTTTAACGCTAATTCCCCTGCAACTTTAGGCGCTAGCCATAGCATTGGGAATAACAGAATAGATACTGGGACAGCAGTTACTACGATGAATGATTGTAAGGCGTTAATACTTCCCTCACCCATGTATAAAAGAATCGCTGCAACTGCGCCCATAATAAGTGACCAAAACACTCGCAAACTAATTCTAGGATCTCCATCTCCAGTCACTGCCATTGAAATCGAATACGCCATAGAATCTCCTGTTGTCACTACAAATAAAATTGTTAATAAAAGAAATGCAGGTCCAATAATATTAGATAGTGGCAGTTGCTCTGTAATTGCAATCATAGCCGCCGGCATACCAGATTCACTTAATGCGGTCGAGATAGAACCAGGATTCATTAACTCATAAAACACACCTGATCCCCCTAGTATAGTAAACCAAAACGTTGTAATAATAGGTGCAATAATTCCAATTGCAACGATGATTTCTCGGATTGTTCTTCCTCTTGAAATACGGCTCACTAAAATTGCCATCATCGGTCCATATCCAATAAACCATCCCCAGAAAAAGATTGTCCATGATCCTAACCAACCTGAATCCCCACGATATGTGCTCATTGGAATAAATTCATTTATATAAAATCCAAACGAAGAAACAAATGAATCGATAATAAATCCACCTGGTCCAAACAGTAATACGAATACCATTAATAAAACTGCTAACCTAACATTTAAATCACTTATAATTTGAATCCCTTTATCAATTCCTGTTACCGCAGATATAGTAGAAACAGCTACTACACAAACAATAATGGCTAATTGAGTAGTAAACACATCAGGAATGTCAAACAATGCTTGTAATCCATAACTTGCTTGTAGTCCTAAAAATCCAATTGGACCAATTGTCCCTGCTGCTACTGCAATAATTGCAAACACATCGATCGTTGTTCCAAGCCAACTCTTTCGCAATTTCTCTCCAAAAATAGGATATAAAAGCGTTCGAGGTTTTAACGGCATACCTTTATGATAATGTCCGTACATCATAACTACCGCACTAATTGTTCCTAAAATCGTCCAAGCGAGGAAACCCCAATGCATATAACTTTGTGCTAAAGCAGGCATTACTGCTTCTTTCGTTCCAGCAGTTATACCCTCATGTATTGGTGGCACCGTCATCAAATGGTACATCGGCTCTGCAGCTGCCCAAAAAACGCCACCTCCGGCAAGTAATGTAGACATAATAATAGCGAGCCATTTCGTCGTACTAATCTCAGGTTTTTCTAGCCCCCCAAGTTTAACTCTCCCATATTTTGAAAACGCCATACACATGGCAACAACAAATGTACCAATTAATAAAACCTGCCAAAAGGCACCAAAATATTTAATTGAAACTGCAAAACTGCTATTAATGGCTCCCTCTACGTAACTTTTATTAAAAATAACTGCAATTACAAATAATAAAAGTGAGCCACCACTAATAAGAAATACAGGCCAATCCGTTTTTCGACTCTTCATCCTCATTTACACTTCCTCCTTCCTCAGCAATCTAAAAAAACAACTTTACTATGTTTTATTGTTTACACCCAAAACATAATGATTATATAAGCATAATAATTCATCGATTTTCCACACACTTATGTTGTCCCTAAAAATATGCTAAATCCCTTATTTAAAAGAAAATTTCTATTCCTATTACATAAAAAAGCAAAACAAAAGACCTTATATTTCTATAAGGTCTTCGAAACAGAAATTTGATTATAACATAAGGAACTCCTTGGTTCAAAAATCCCCTTCCAAAAATAACCGATAGTAAAGGCTTCCATTTGCTACGTAACAGTAATTAAAAAAAATTATATTTTGCATAAAAAAACTATACTAAATATCATTTATGAAAGAAATTCGGCTTCAAAATTTCATTCGGATACGGTTTATGATAAATATGAGTGGTAGCTGGCGACAACGGTGGAATGAGCCAAACCCAATTGCCAGTGACAACCCGTCCACATGATGCTTCTTGCTTCTCAAATTGTTGAAATTGTTGTGCAGCTGTATGATGATCTACAATACTAACTCCTTGTTTTTTGAAGGAATATAATACAGCAATATTCAACTCAATTAGTGCCTTGTCTTTCCATAACGTACCGTTTCTCGATGTATCTAACTCCATCATCTCCGCAACAGCCGGCAGTAAATTATAACGATCATGATCCGCTAAGTTACGAGCCCCAATCTCCGTCCCCATATACCATCCATTGAACGGAGCGGCTGTATAGGAAATACCGCCAATTTCTAAGCGCATATCTGAAATCATTGGAACCCCATACCATTTTGCTCCTAAAGATGAGATTGGGTACTCTGGATGTTCAATCGGTACCTCTTTCACTTCTTTTTTAGGAATTTCTTTATATATAGGTTCTTTTCCATCGACAGAAAAAACAAGTGGCAATACATCGAAATTCGTACCTTCTCCTTGCCAGCCAAGTTCCTGACAAAAATCCGTGAATGCAGCGGAATGAGAATCACCAATCACTCCCATTTCTGTTTTATATCCTGCATACCGAATCAATTGGTGATTATAAATTCGTATATTATTTTCTTCACCTTGATATTGCTTAAAAATTGTAATTGTCGGTTTAACTTTCCCATCGTTCGTTGCATATTTAATATGATGAATTAATGCATTATATACACCTTCCTCATCATTTACTTCACGTGCATCTAATATGTGCATCTTACTCCAAAATAGTCTTCCGATACATCGATTACTATTGCGCCATGCCATTCGCGATCCATGAACAAGTTCTTCAAATGTATGCTCATACGTCCCCGTCTTCTCTATCTCAACTTGAATTTCTTTCACACGCTCTTCTATGAATTGCTCTTTATTAAGCTCTTTATAGCAAATCGTAATAAACTGACTCGCTTCCTCTATTAATTGTTTCGTTTTACTCATAAACGATCTCCTTCTATTTCAACAAAACGTTCTACTTTACAGTATAAGCAAAAAGAATAAGAGTCACAAATGAAAGTCGAAGTGTTACTTTTATTGTAATATTTTTCAGAAAATTAAAGACATTACTATTGACTTGTATAAAAAATAGGTGTATTTTTGACTCAGGTAAATTATTTTTACCTTGACCAACTTTTAAAGAGAAAGGAGGTAATATCATGTCTTCATTTCAATTGCCAAAGCTTTCATATGACTATGATGAACTAGAGCCATATATCGATAGCAACACGCTTTCCATTCATCATGGAAAGCACCATGCGACATACGTAAATAACTTGAATGCCGCTTTAGAAAACTATACGGAATTACATAATAAGTCTTTAGAAGAGTTACTATGTAATTTAGACGTTTTACCAAAGGAAATTGTTACAGCTGTAAGAAATAACGGTGGTGGTCACTATTGTCATAGCCTTTTTTGGGAAGTAATGAGCCCACGAGGTGGCGGTGAGCCTAATGGAGACGTTGCAAAAGTAATTGATTATTATTTCAATACCTTTGACAACTTAAAAGATCAACTGTCCAAAGCAGCAATTAGCCGTTTTGGAAGTGGCTATGGGTGGCTTGTCCTTGATGGTAGAGAACTTTCCGTTATGAGTACACCCAATCAAGATACACCTTTGCAAGAAGGTAAAATTCCATTACTCGTCATCGATGTATGGGAACACGCCTATTATTTAAAGTATCAAAATCGGCGTCCAGAATTTGTTACCAATTGGTGGCATACAGTGAACTGGGACCAAGTAAATGAAAAGTATTTACAAGCAATTCAATCACAAAAACATTAGTCGTGCGTATAAGGTAGGTTTGGTAATGTAAAATTAGTATTGTCGAAATCCTCCAGAATCCCCCGGATTGCCACCGGGGGATTTATGATTATTCCATTGCATGTATGTATGTAATAACGTAATACTTGCTCTATGTCTATTTTCACCTCTCGGAACGGGAATCCTAATTCACTAGCTTTTCCATTATGTAATGTGCAATTAATCACTTCATTATAAGGCGCTACATTATCTCCTACTTCTTGAACGAGTGCTTTTATTCCCGTACTTTCTTCTATAAAATGAATAACTTCGCCAGTAGAAACTACCCCGTTGCTACAAGCATTAATTGGCCCTTCTATGTCCTTCATCCCGCACCAAGCTAAAAATTCTCCTGCTTCTTTTTCATGTATAAATGACAACTCTCCATCTAAATGATTCACGGCAACAGGCTCTTGCTTCACAATATATTCAACGTAAAATTGTAACCTTTTCGTATAATCGTTTTCTCCAATAACAACTGGAAAACGCACTGCAACAACTGGGAATGTCGCTTGTTGAAATGAAACCGCTTCGGCTAATCGCTTGCCTTCACCATAAGTAAAATCCTTCCTACCACCATACGTAATGGCATACTCGTACGGATTAAAGTTCTCTTCTAATAAGCCTAGTGCTGGCTCGTAAACAGCCATTGAAGATGTCATAACGTATTTCTTCGTTTTTCCTCGTAACACTTCACATACTATCTTTGCTGCATTCGAGCTATAGCATAAATTATCGTATACGATATCATAACTTTTATCTTCTAAACGCTCTGCTAGTTGTTTTTCATCTTCTCTATCTACAATCAGCCTTTTTACTGCACTTCCAAAAGAATCTTCTGTAATCCCTCTCGTCGCAATCGTTACATCGTGTCCATCTTGCAAAAGTGCTTCTACTAAATGTTTACCAAAAAATCTTGTTCCCCCTAGCACCAATACTTTTTTCAACTTCATCATCCTCATTTTGATAAAATGTAAAATAATACCTCTCTATTATAACTGCTCATATATAAAAAGCATGGAATTCGTTTAACGATTCCATGCTTTTCTACAGAAAATATATTAACGTACTCGATATTTATAAATACAATAACAGAAGTATAAAATAGAAATTACGGATACATAAACCCATAGTTCATATACGAATCCCTCTCCCCATACTCCCATAAAATAAAAGAGTGAAGGCAACGTCAATGTTACCCATGATTGTACGAAGGCAATTCTTCCAAGATATTGATTGATATTCTTCTTTTGTGTATTTAATACAAAGAATAAATACCAAAGTAATGCCCACATAAACCACGTTAATGCATTAACAACATCGTGAAATTGAACAAATGAAACAACCATATAGAATAAAGCAATAATTGCTACCCACATACAAAACCAACCTAAACCGCTACTATCCATTCCTTTTATAAAGGTAACACCTACATATAAATAGGTTAATCCAAATAAGAAAGTAGCTGCATATGAATACACTGTCCAATTGCTTTGGTCAGAAGTCATGATCAAATAGAACGGAATAATAATTTGTAGTGCACCCACAAATAAATTAAAAACACCCGCACTTTTCATCTCTGCTTTCCCTAATATAACAAGACTATTTAAAAATAAAGCTGCACCCGAAAGTAATAATCCTACGTACCCCATATATCCTCATGTGAAAACCTTACATTTTCACACTGTACCCTCCCCGTCTTGTAAAAATTATATTATTCCTTATTCTCCTTCTTACTTACAACTACATACGAAGTTTTTTCGAAAATAAGTCAGACTTCCTACCTTAAAAAACAATAGAAAAACCCTTTTTATACATTTCATACAGTAATGATGTCAATCAAAATATATCACGCAATAAAAACGCTTTCAATAATACGTAATTCAAGCAAAAAGCTATTAAGATTATTTGATTATAAACGCACTTTAACAATGATACAAGTATTGGAATACTTTTCAATAGAACCGGTTGCTATTCAAATGCTATGGTCAGTAATATTTTATTACATTCTCTTTCCTAAATTGAACATATTACTGACCCCAAGCAGCATAATAAAGAATACAATTTATTATATACATAAAATATCCTACAAATTAATAAGAGAATGCTTTACTAACTACCTTAAATCATTTGATAGCCATTTTTATTATTTACCTGCCATCTCCAAGAATCTACACACATCTCTTCTAACCCATATTCTGCTTCCCATCCTAATTCTCGTTTCGCTTTAGATACATCAGCAAAACATACTGCTACATCACCAGGACGACGCCCTATCACTTTATAAGGTATTTTTTTACCTGAAACCTCCTCAAAAGCCTTTATCATCTCTAACACACTATACCCTTTACCTGTGCCCAGATTATATGCCTCTATTCCTTTCGTCTTAAGTACTTTCTCAAGTGCCTTTACATGTCCTTTTGCAAGGTCAACAACGTGAATATAATCACGGACACCTGTCCCGTCTTTTGTTGGATAATCGTTTCCGAATATATTTAGTTCCTTTAATTTACCTACCGCCACCTGCGTTACATATGGCATTAAATTATTCGGAATCCCATTTGGATCTTCTCCAATACGGCCACTTTTATGTGCTCCGAAGGGATTGAAATAACGAAGTAACGCAATACTCCATTCATCATCAGCTTTTGCCACATCACGCATAATTTGCTCAATCATTAATTTTGTTTGCCCATATGGATTTGTCACACTTAGTGGAAATTCTTCTGTAATTGGTGACGTTTTTGGAATTCCATATACAGTTGCAGATGAACTAAAAATAAACTTTTTAACATGATGTTTCTGCATCACATCACATAGTACGATTGTACTTATTATATTATTATAATAATATGTTAGAGGGATTGTAGTCGATTCCCCCACTGCTTTAAATCCAGCAAAATGTATAACCGCTTCAATGCTATTTTCCAAAAAAATCTCATTCATTTTTTCACGATTTAAAACACTTTCTTTATAAAATTCAAATTGTTTTCCTGTTATCTCTTTTACTCGGTTTAAAGACTCGATTGAACTATTTGAAAGATTATCTACGACTATAATTTTATAATTATTATTTAATAATTCTATACACGTATGACTACCAATATATCCTGCTCCACCCGTTATAAGTATCGCCATATATAGAGTCCCCCACTTATTATTAATTATAAAATTTTATAACCTCAATACACATCTATCCTACCATAAAAAGACTGATAATTTTAAAAATTTATTTTTAATTATTATTTATATAAAAAAGAGCCGCATAATCTTTACGTTATGCAACTCTTTAACATACATATGTGTCTATATCTTTATTTATTAATCAAGAAAAAATAAAAATTACTCGGAAATTTCAGCTTGTTAAATTACGTAGCAATATACACTTAAAAAGTGGGCAAGGCTTCCCAATAACACGAACACGTGAAAAATTTCATGATGCCCCATATGTTTAAACTCTAACCATTTTGGCTTTGTTCCATAAATAAATCCACCGATTGTATACAGAATGCCTCCAAGCACTAGAAGTACGATACCCCCTGCACTTAAGTTAGCAGCTAACGGTGCAAAGAACAGAACAATTAACCAGCCCATTGTAATATAAATTGCTGTTGATAACCATCTCGGGCAACTAAACCAAAACATTTTAAAAACAATACCACAAATGGCAGTTGCATAAACTAAACAAAATAATAATAAACCGTTTGCGGAATGTAATGTAATTAAACAAAATGGTGCATATGTACCTGCAATCAATATAAAAATCATAGAGTGATCAAGCTTCCGAAAGAAATAAATAACACGTTCACTGGCTACAACACTATGATATACAGCTGATGCTGTATACAGAACCATCATTCCGATACCAAACAAAATAACAGCTGTAATTGCCGCAAAAGATGGCATCTTAATAGAAACTTTTACAAGCATAGCTAATAATGCAATAAATGATAATACAGCTCCTCCCAAATGGGTAAAAGCATTAACTGGTTCTCTTACATAAGCATTCATATATACACCCCTCATATAATTACATGTAGTTTTAATAACTACATGTAATTATATACGCATTATTATTAGAGGTCAACATTTACAATTCATTTGTTTCGTAATACCATATTTAGAGATAAACTAAACATTATGCTCCACTAAGTTATAAAAGTGAGGGGTTCTACGTGGAAAATATAAATAAACTGCTTGAAACATTACATTTAGAAAAAAATATTACGCTTGAGGATATTCCAAATGTCGACTTGTATGTAGACCAGGTTGTCCAATTATTTGAAAATACTTATGCGGATACAACAAGAACCGATGATGAAAAAGTATTAACAAAAACAATGATTAACAATTACGCAAAAGGGAAACTGTTTATTCCAATCAAAAATAAAAAATACTCAAAAGAGCATATGATTTTAATCAGCTTAATTTATCAATTAAAAGGAGCCCTTTCCATTAATGACATAAAAAGCTCCTTAGAAAATATAAATGAATCCTTATTAAACGATGATTCATTCGAATTAAATACACTATATAAAGATTATCTTTCTCTTACCGAAAACAACGTCGAAAGCTTTACACAAGACGTAAATAACCGTGTTTCAGAAGTAAGTGAAATTTCTTCCTTAGAAGATCCGAATCTAGAGAAATTTTTATTACTAACATCATTTGTGTCGATGAGTAATATGTACAGACGATTGGCAGAGAAGTTAGTGGACGATTTAAAAGAATCGTAAATAAAAAAACTATCCACCTGTTACAGTGGATAGTTTTTTTATTTACTTAATTGCTTCATGGACTTTTAATTGTTTCCCTTTAATCGTTGTAGTTTTCATGGTCTTTAAAACAATTGGTCCTTTTCCATTTAATATTTCAACGTAAGAAACATTGTCCTGTATCGTAATAATTCCTATATCTTCTGCTGTAACACCTTTAATTTTAGCAATTGTGCCGACAAAATCTACCGCTCTAATTTTCTTTTTCTTCCCACCATTAAAGTACAGCTTCATAATCCCTTTGTTTAAGTCTGCACTTTTATCTTTCTTTATAATTGGTTTAGCATGTATTTTTTCCTCAAATACTGCCTTCCCTTTCATAACCTCTTCTTTTGAAGGTGCATATGCCTTTGGAATTTCAAAGCCGATGTACGCCTCAATTTCTTCTAAAAATCTATTTTCATACGGAGTTATGAATGTAATAGCTTTTCCTTTATTGCCAGCTCGTCCCGTTCTTCCCGTACGATGTACATAACTTTCTTTTTCTAACGGAATATCATAGTTAATAACATGTGTAATATTATCAATATCAATTCCTCTAGCAGCTACGTCTGTCGCTACTAAATAACGGAACTTTCCTTTTCTAAAATCGTCCATAACTTCAAAACGATCTTCTTGCACCATACCACCATGTATTTTGTCACAAGGATAGTTAACACGGTTTAACTGTCTAAATACGTGATCTACATTTTCTTGTGTACGGCAAAAAATAATACAACTATCTGGATTCTCAATTGTTGTTACATCTTTAAGAAGTGAAAGCTTCTCCTCTTCTCTCGTCTCAAAAAGTGTATGTTCAATTTTGTCTGTGGTAATCCCGGCAGCCTTAATTTCAATATGCGTTGGCGAATCCATATACGTACGGGATAACTTTTCAACATCTTCTGGAAGTGTTGCCGAAAATAGCATTGTCATTCGCTTTGTAGGTAATTCATCAATAATTGCCTCTACTTGATCAATAAAGCCCATATTTAGCATTTCATCTGCTTCATCAATGACTAAATACTTCAGACATTCTAAAGAAAGGGTACCTTTTTCAATATGATCTAACACACGGCCAGGAGTCCCCACTACGATATGTGTCTTTTGTTTTAACTCTAATTTTTGACGTGCAAATGGAGACTTACCATAAACGGCCGCAGCCTTAATTCTTTTGAAGCGGCCTATATTCGTAATATCTTCTTTCACTTGAACAGCAAGTTCTCTCGTCGGCGTCAAAACTAATGCTTGTGGCTTATTCTCTTCCCATTCCACCATTTCACAAAGTGGAATACCGAATGAAGCTGTTTTCCCACTTCCAGTTTGCGATTTTACAACAAGATCCTTCTTTTTCAATGCAACTGGAATAACCTCTCCTTGCACTTCTGTTGGATTTTCGTAGCCTAAACCAGTAAGTGCTCTTACAATTTCTTTACTTAATGCATAATTGGTAAAGCTTTTTTTATTCATATATTAACCTCATTTTATTCTGTATTATTTTCTTCTTTATCGTTTCCTATCACTGAATTATCATGTAGGTACTATCACCTTATTCATTATACTTGAAAGCTCACATAAAAAGGCAAATCGTGCAAGATTCATCTTTTTATATAGGAATAAACAGAAGGTTTCTTTATTCCGAAAAAAATTTCAGAAATATTATTTCAGAATAAAAATAACCTCCGTCATTCCATCTAATGTTCAACTAAATGATAATGCCTTTTCTTTTTAATGTTTGCCTTCAATAAAATAGTTGTTATCACTGACAACACTCCTATCTAGATTCTAATAAACGAACAATAAGGATAAAAAAATGTTTTAAATTCGCTTTTAACACTATTCCATCATATATATACTCTGTTTTTTTAAAAAATGTTAAGAAATACTTTGACTTCTTCATAAAAATGATGTAAATTATCCTATGGACGAACATTTTTAATTAATAGAAATAAAATATTCGTATTTTAGGGGTGTAAATGATGGAAAACGTATTTGACTATGAAGATATTCAATTAATTCCTGCAAAATGCATTGTAAACAGTCGATCTGAATGTGATACAACTGTCACTTTAGGTAAACATAAATTTAAATTACCTGTCGTACCTGCAAATATGCAAACGATTATTGATGAAAGAATTGCAACTTATTTAGCTGAAAACAATTACTTCTATATCATGCATCGTTTCCAGCCAGAGAAACGTATCTCATTTATTAGAGATATGCAATCACGTGGATTAATCGCTTCTATTAGCGTTGGTGTAAAAGAGGACGAATATGAATTCGTACAACAATTAGCTGCTGAGCAACTTACACCTGAATACATCACGATTGATATTGCACACGGACATTCTAATGCTGTAATCAACATGATTCAACATATTAAGAAGCATTTACCAGAAAGCTTCGTTATCGCTGGAAACGTTGGAACTCCAGAAGCGGTAAGAGAATTAGAAAACGCTGGTGCTGACGCAACAAAAGTTGGTATTGGACCTGGTAAAGTTTGTATTACTAAAATTAAAACAGGTTTTGGAACTGGCGGTTGGCAACTAGCTGCACTTCGCTGGTGTGCAAAAGCTGCAAGTAAGCCAATTATCGCTGACGGTGGTATTCGTACACACGGCGACGTAGCTAAATCTATTCGATTTGGGGCGACTATGGTTATGATCGGTTCTCTATTCGCTGGTCATGAAGAGTCTCCAGGGGAAACAATCGAAAAAGACGGCAAACTTTATAAAGAGTACTTCGGTTCAGCTTCTGAATTCCAAAAAGGTGAGAAGAAAAACGTTGAAGGTAAGAAAATGTTCGTTGAGCATAAAGGTTCTTTAGAAGATACTTTAATCGAAATGGAACAAGATCTTCAATCTTCTATCTCTTACGCTGGTGGAACAAAATTAGACTCAATTCGTACTGTAGATTATGTAGTCGTGAAAAACTCTATTTTCAACGGTGATAAAGTATATTAATTTTTAAATTTAACTCGAAGGACAAGCATTTTTATGCTTGTCCTTCTTTTTCATACATAGAAATGTAGATTATTTTCATTTTACTGAATTTTCTAGTATCATATTTTTAGATACTTATAATAAGGGGGATATAACAAATGAAAAATGTAATTGAGAAACGCCATATTCGCACAGAAGTCCCTACTGAACTAACATGGGACCTCTCTGATTTATTCGAATCTGATAAAGATTGGGAAACTGCATTACGTGTATTAACAGACGATATAAAAAAACTTGATGCGTTTAAAGGACAATTACACACTAGCCCCACTACCTTATTACATTGCCTACTTTTAGAAGAAGAGCTTTTAATGAAGTTAACAAAACTATACTCCTATGCAAATTTAAAAGAATCAACTGATCGTACAAATCCAGTTATTCAAGCGAACTCTTCCAAAATTGCTGCTTTATGGACGAAAGTACATACTGCACTATCCTTTATCCATAATGAAATTCTCTCATTCGATGAAGGAACAATTGAAAAGTATTTACACGAAGAAACAAAACTCGAACCTTTCCGTAAATCATTACTAGACATCCTACAAAAAAGGCAGCACACGCTCTCTCCTGAAACAGAAGAAGCTCTTGCTGCACTTGGCGAAGTACATAATTCTCCATACAAAATTTACGGTATGACTAAATTAGCCGATATGGATTTTACCTCCATACAAGACGAACAAGGAAACGAACTCCCTGTATCATTTGCATTATTTGAAAGCAAATATGAGTTCTCTCCAAGCGCAGACATACGTAGAAAAGCATACTCATCATTTGTTTCCACCTTGAAACGATATAAGAATACAGTGGCAACAACATATGCTACTGAAGTAAAAAAACAAGTAACACTCTCTCGTTTACGCAAATTTGAATCTGTTACTCATATGCTTTTAGAACCTCAAAAAGTTCCACTTGAAATGTATAACAATCAACTTAATATTATTTATAAAGAATTAGCGCCTCATATGCGCCGTTTTGCAGATTTAAAAAAGAAAGTATTAGGACTCGATCAAATGCTGTTCTGCGACTTACATGCACCTTTAGATCCCGAATTTAATCCAACCATCACATACAAGGAGGCTGGTAAATTAATTCAAGATTCTTTAAAGGTGTTAGGCGATGAATATAGTTCCATTATCCAAAAAGGTTTCAAAGAAAGATGGGTGGATCTTGCAGATAACGTAGGCAAATCCACCGGAGCATTTTGTTCAAGCCCATATGGTTCTCATCCATACATTTTAATTACATGGCAAAATACGATGCGTGGATGCTTCACATTAGCACATGAATTTGGCCATGCTGGTCATTTTTATTTAGCAAATAAAAACCAGCGTATTATGAATGTACGTCCATCTATGTACTTTGTTGAAGCACCATCTACAATGAATGAATTACTATTAGCCCAGCATTTATTAGCGACTACTGACGACAAGAGAATGCGCAGATGGGTGATTCTGCAACTACTCGGCACATATTATCATAACTTTGTTACTCACTTACTTGAGGGAGAATATCAAAGAAGAGTATATACCCTAGCAGAAGAAGGCGAAGCACTTACAGCTACAACTTTAACTGAAATAAAAACAAATGTACTTTCGACATTCTGGGGAGATTCTGTAGAAATTGACGAAGGTGCTGGCTTAACTTGGATGCGCCAACCTCATTATTATATGGGCTTATATTCTTATACCTATTCCGCAGGCCTCACTGCATCTACTGCGGTAGCTCAAATGATTAAAGAGGAAGGACAACCTGCTGTTGATCGCTGGTTAGATGTACTTCGCGCTGGTGGTACGATGAAACCACTTGAATTAATGAAACATGCCGGAGTCGATATGTCAAAACCAGATGCAATCCGCAGGGCTGTTTCTTACGTCGGTTCCTTAATTGATGAATTAGAACGCTCTTATCAAGAATAAAAAATAAGCCCTCGCTTTATGAGGGCTTGTTTCATATTTATTTTCCAAATCTTTTACGGTATCCACATTTCCTACATAGCTCTTCGACTGCAACTCTTTTCGAAAATCCATCGACAATGTTTGTTGCTCTTTCACCTTCTATAATGTTAGAAAATGAGTCATTATTAATATTCCCAAGGTTAATAATCCCTTCACCATCTAAACAACAAGGAATAACCGTTCCGTTCGCTAAAATACCAGCTTGATTTCGAAGACCATGACAGAATCCTTTTCCGTCATCCTCTTCTTCATGTAATGCCGGCCACTGAAATTCATAGTCTTGATTAATAAAGACACGTTCCGCAATTTTTATACCTTTTCCTGGTGTAAGCTTCTCTTCGATTTGATAAGATAGGCCAAACTCATTTTCAATGATAGATAATAAATCTCTATTTTTCTGGATTTCAGCATTTGTTTTATTATCCTGAGTTAAATTCCATAACCGTAGTGAAACAATTAAATCCGATTGACTTGTCGCCTCTCTAATGAAGGAAAGTATACTCCTTACATAACCTTCTTTATCTTGCGAACCTGGATGCCCATCAAAACTGTGCAGTGAAAAATTCATTTGTCTTAAAGCAGGCTTATTTAACAGTCTATGCCTTCTCTTATTAATTAACGTTCCGTTCGTTGTAATATTAACTTTAAACCCTTTTTCATGGCTCAAATCTAACAGTTGATCTATTTTTGGATGGAGCAATGGCTCACCCTTCACGTGCAAATAAATGTAGTCTGTGTGAGGTTTAATTTGGTCTAATCTTTTAGCAAAATCCTCCACAGAAATGAATTGCTTCTGCCTTTCCGTCGGCGGACAAAAGCTGCACGCAAGATTACATACACTCGTAATCTCCAAGTAAAACTTTTTAAACTTCTTCACCTTTAATTCCTCACTTCTATGACTACTTATACTTTTTCCTCTTCATATTACAACACACTTTTTTATAAATAGAAACATACTTATTTTAGGAAACCTTCGTACTACCTATTAATATTTAAAAGACCATCGGTGGTTTTTTCCAATGGTCTTTTTATATACAAAAAGTAATTTTATTTATGATACGGTTCTCCACGATTAATACGAAACGCTCTATACACTTGCTCAAGCAATACTAATCGCATTAATTGGTGTGGTAATGTCATCTTTGAAAAAGAAAGAGATTCGTTTGAACGCTTCATTACTTCTGAACTTAGTCCAAGTGATCCACCAATTACAAATGCAACTTTACTCTTTCCATATGTAGCAAGACGATCTAAGCTTATTGCAAATTCTTCTGATGATTTTTGCTTTCCTTCTATCGCTAACGCAATGACATGCGTATCGTCAGAAATTTTATCCAGTATACGTATACCTTCTTTTTCTTTTACAATTAACATTTCTGCTTCACTTAAATTTTCTGGCGCCTTTTCATCTGGCAATTCAATTACTTCTACTTTTGCGTATGCAGATAATCGTTTTAAGTATTCTGCTATACCTTGTTTTAAATATTTTTCTTTTAATTTCCCAATTGAAATAATCGAGATATTCACACTCATTCCCCACCTTACAAACATGTTATCCACATAACTTATCCACATATCCACAATTGTTACCCACATATTGTGTGAGAATCTGTGTTCGATACAACATATGTCGCCTCGTTTTGACAAAATTCACATGTTTTTTTCTCTTTTTCCGAGTTATCCACACTGTTGATAACTGGTGCAACTTCACACTCATCCACAATAATGTCTAAAGCTAATTCAACATGTTCTAAACAACAAGGTAAATTCATATTCTTCACCTCACTTTTCTACAATAGAAAACAGGAGGTAGGCCCTCCTGTTTTTAATACTTTTGAATGCCTAGTTTAACCGTTGTTGTTGCTCGTTTTGTACCACGATAAAACGTAAGAGTCATTTTATCATTAATTTTTTTATCATATAAGGCCGTACGGAATCCGATAATATCGCGAACCGGTTTTCCATCTACTGCTACAATCACATCGTGTTCTCGTAAACCAGCATCTACACCTGGCGAAGGACTCTTCACATCTAAAATGCAAACTCCCTCTGTTACATTGCCTGGTAAATGCAATGTTTTTGACCAATGGTAATTTGGAATCTCATTTAACGATCTAAGTTCAATTCCAACATACGGTCTCCTTACTTTTCCGTACTTCTCTAATTCATTCATAATTGGGACAGCTCTAGTAACTGGAATAGCTAGTCCAATTCCTTCTACTTCTTTTGCTGCAATTTTCATTGAGTTAATACCTATTAATTGACCTGCCGCGTTTACAAGCGCACCACCACTATTACCTGGGTTAATTGCTGCGTCTGTTTGCAATACTTCTACTTGCCAATCATAATGTCCATCTTGATCTAAATCTACAGGGACAATACGTTCATTAGCCGAAATAATGCCTTGTGTGACAGTTCCAGAAAATTGTAGCCCCAGTGGGTTTCCAATCGCAATGACCGGTTCCCCTCTACGAACAGTATTAGAATCGCCAATTTCAATTATTTTTTTCACATGCTTTGCATCTATTTCTAGTACAGCTAAATCTGTGACTACATCGGTTCCTAATACTTTCCCAGGAACCTTCTTACCGTCACTTAAACTTACTTCAATACGATTTGCTCCAGCGACAACATGATTATTCGTTACAATATAAGCTTGGCCATCTGTCTTTTTATAAATTACACCCGATCCTGTACCAGCTTCTGAATCTGCCTCTGAAAAATTATCTCTTTGAATATTAATAACGCCAACAACAGCTTCAGACGCACGATCAACAGCATCAACGAAGCTAATCTGTTTAATTCCTTGAGCTTCAGCCATATTACTTCCACTTGCTTCAGCTTGCGGAAGCGCCCCCGCATCATTCGCAAATAAAGGAGCTCCAAATGCAAATAACGAAGCTCCTACAATTGTTCCTGCTATACTAGAAATAACAATACCTTTATGCTTCTTTTTTCTTGCACGTTTCATACGATAATTTTCTTCATCAATAAAGGACATATTTGTTCACCCATCTTCCTGAAAACAACTATATTCACCTTTATTGTTTACTAAAATGAAGAATTATACGTATTGAATTTTTGTAGGCATTTTCGGATCTGTATCATGAATTTCGAAGGCTTCTCCCACTCCAAATCCTTTTTCCTCTAATACTTGTGATACTGACATACGTGCTAGTTCTTTCATGTTATTATCTAAACTTAAATGGGCTAAATAAATATGTTTTGTCTCATCTGTAATTACATCCGCCATCGCTAATGCAGCGTCCTCATTACAAACGTGACCCACATCACTTAAAATACGTCGCTTAATACTCCATGGATAACGTCCCATACGAAGCATTTCCACGTCATGATTACTTTCAAACACGAAAGCATTAGCACCCTTAATAACACCTTTCATACGATCACTCACGTATCCCGTATCTGTAATAAGGGCTAACTTTCTATTATTGTTATGAAAAGCATAGAACATCGGCTCTGCCGCATCATGAGAAACCCCAAATGACTCGACCTCAATATCACCGAATGTTTTCACATCCCCAACTGAGAAAATAAACTTTTGCTCAGTTGGGATATTTCCTATTAAATGTTCCATTGCATTCCATGTTTTCTCATTTGCATAAACAGGTAAATCATATTTACGTGCCAATACACCTAACCCTTTAATATGGTCACTATGTTCATGTGTTACAAGAATACCTGATACATCATTTATATTTAGTTCTGCCTGTTTAAATAAAGCCTCTGTTGCTTTACCACTTAAACCTGCATCGACGAGTAATTTTTTTTCATCTGTTCCTACATATAGCATATTCCCTGTACTTCCACTTGCAAGTACGCTAAAATGCAACCCCATTCTTTCTCACTCCAGTATGTTCATCAACCACTTGATTTTCCCTTTCCCCTAATTCCATAACTTGTCCTTCAATTGCATTTACAAAGAAGTCCTGCTTCTGCTCCGTTTTTAAATTCCATGTTGGAGCGAATACTTGGTTATTAGAAGTAGATGCGGTAAGGGTGGCATAACCAATTTGTGCTTCTTTTACATGTGTATTCCCATGAACTTTATTTTTTAAATACAGATTTTCTAAAGCTGTTTGAGCAGTAATAATTTCTTGCTGTTTCGTTTTTTCACTTTCGCCCATTTCTTTTAAATCAGTTAGCATCGTCTGCGTGTACGACACAAGTTCATTTTTTTCATTTAATTCCACAACAATCATTGCCTGATCGTTATAGAAAATAGGCTTATCTTTATATTTTTGGAAGAAGTAAATTTTAGAGTCTTTCATCGCCCCAAACTCATACTTTTGTCCATCCAATACATAGTTCTTCAAAAAATCACTATACTTATCTTTGGATAATGATTTTGTATTTAAAAAGGGCTCTTTTAGCTTACTTTCTATCTTGTACATATTTTGTATATGCGCCGTTTGACTCTTTAAAGACTGTACATCTTCTTCTTTAAATGCCTTGTTTTCCGCCCTAATAAATGACTCTTTTTTCGGTTCTTTAGGGAAATTACCCATAGTAATTTTGTTTGCTTTTAATTCTTGATCTATCTTTGTTTCTGCAATAAGCTCCAATTGATTACTATCTTGCTTTTGAATGAATTGAAAAATGAGAAAGAGGTCCAAAACAAAAAAGGTCACAATAAATATGGTTTTAATCCGATCCCAATCCATTTAGTCCTCCCTCACTCCACTCATATATTTTTTGTTTACCCGCTTCATCTTCAACAAACTTTACATACCAAATTGGCTGTAGTCGAGCTACTTGCCCATCTAGTGACAATTTGTATCCAATACCAATGTCTTTAATGAATCGTTTATCTACCGCGGCATTATTTTCTAAGGATGCTATTACAACGTGACCTGATGGAAGAGTAACCTTCTGTTCTATACCTTTCGTATTTAAAGACAACAACGGTCTTTCATATTCCATTACTTCTTCTGATCCCCATATTTGTCTCAATTCAGCTAATCCATCTGTATTGAATACGGAATATCCATCTTCATGTAAACGGAATACCGTCTGTCCTTTATTCATATAGTCCAAACGATATGAATCCAAGCTCCCACTGTGACCATTTACAAAATCAAAGCTTTTTTGTAAAAGCATTAAATTATCTGTCGTTTTCTCACTTGAAACAGAAGAATTTTTATACTTTAGCATATGACGATCATTTTCAATCTCCATGGACCTAATACCATCTGTAAATGTTTCTTTCGATTTCTCGGTAATAGGGCTTAAATAACGTGGGTCACTAAAAAGAGCATTCTTAAATGTGTCGACCGCTAAATTAGATGAAATATATGTTATATTACTCAATTCTGTCGTTCCATCTGGTAAAAATAGCTTTTTCATATCATTAATTTGATAGTCAAAATAAGGTTTTGCCGATACTATAAATTGATTTTGTGCATTTACAATATCTTTTAAATATACACCACTTAATTTTGCTTCATATATTCTAGAGTTATCGCCATCAGAAACAAAATTAATTTTAATTTCTTGATCCCTACTTCTAGAAGGGTCAAGAATAATTCGATTAAAATGTTTAGGCTTATCTATACTTTTTTCTTTCATATTAAACATAGATTTAACTGCATCAAATGGGATGTTGGTAGGAAAAACAAGTTCCATTTTCCCTTCACCATGCACATAAGAAAGGAAATCAGCCTTAGCAATCGATATCTCTTTGAAATCATGTAATTCCCCTGCTTCCAAAGGTTTATAGATTGATTCTATATCGCCCTCTCTTTTGCTCCCGTAATGATTTTTATCTTTATGCACGATGATAGAAGTAGGGCGGACAACATCAGCGATTTTAGTTTGAGTAATTCCTTCATTCCCCTGCACAAATTTTGCGTTTTGCATAGACGTGGAATCTGGCACATACGTCCATAAGTTAAAAGTAAGAAATAGGCTAATTACAACTAAATTAATTAAAACTATCGTTTTAACATTTTCCATACTCATTCCCAATCGTCCTCTTCATCCGCTGCCATTGGCAATGTGAAGTAAATAGTTGTCCCTTTTCCTTCCTCACTCTTCGCCCAAATCGAGCCACCATGTGCCTCAATCATTTCTTTCGCAATTGCTAATCCAAGTCCTGTACCACCCATTTGTCTTGAACGTGCTTTATCTACGCGATAAAAACGTTCAAAGATTTTATCGACGTTTTCTTTTGGAATACCCATTCCTTGGTCACTTACACTAATCTCTAATAATTCCCCGCGATCACGTAAGCGATATGTTACTGTTCCACCTTCTGGTGAATACTTTAATGCATTCGAAATAATGTTATACAAAACTTGCGTAATTTTATCCGTATCCATATCAATAAATCGGGATTTCTTAGAGAAAGATCGTTTGAAACTTACGTTTTGCTCTTTAGACATTTCAAAACGATCAATAATGTTATTAAAGAAGTCAGTAAAGTCGACCCATTCTTTCATTAAACGATGTTCTGTACTATCAAGTTTAGAAAGTTGCAATAACGCATTTACAAGTCTAATCATTCTTTCTGTTTCTTCTTGTGTAACTGTTAAAAATTGCGGTGCAATATTCGGATCTTGCCACGCGCCGTCCGTAAGTGCCTCTAAGTAACTGCGCATCGTTGTTAATGGCGTTCTTAATTCATGGGAAACGTTTGCCACAAACTCACGGCGTTCCCTTTCTATACGCTCCTGCTCAGTTACATCATATAATACGGCAATTAAACCATTTGCTTTCCCTGTCTCTTTTTGAATAACAGAGAAACTAGCACGTAAAATATATGGCTCATTTCTCGTACTAAAATCTAATAAAACAGAATCAGGCTCTTCGTATAAATGATCGAGCGTAAATTCTTCTTGTATCCCTAATACTTCTAAAACAGATTGATCGAGCGCCGTTTCACGAGAAACATTTAGCATCTTTTCCGCAGGATCATTTAATAAAATAATGTCCCCTTTTCGGTCAGTAGCAATTACTCCATCTGTCATATGTGATAAAACAGATGATAATTTACGTCTTTCACTTTCCGTTGAAGAACGAGCTTGTTGTAATTTTTTTGATAAATTATTGAAAGATAATGCTAATTGTCCAATTTCATCATGGCTATGCACTTTTACTTTTCTTGAATAGTTTCCTTTTGCCATTTCAATCGCTTGTCTTCGCATATCTGAGATTGGTCTCGTAATCGTTTGAGCTAACAAAATTCCAAGTACAGCTGTTACGAGTAATGCAATAACGGTTCCAGTCGCAAAAATTTGATTAATATCCTTCATCTGTTTATAAACATCTTCCATAGATGCAACAATATAAATAACACCAAGTGCATCCTTGCCGTTATCATCTAGAATAGGAGTAAGCATAACTTGTACACGATGGCCTGTACGACCATCTTTCTCAATTTTCACTTCTGGCTTTTTTTGTACCAATACCCGCTGAACAGCTATATCAGTTGATGTTCTATTTACCTTGTTTTGCTTTGACTCATCTGAAATAGCGAGTAACTTTCTATGCGAATCAAATACACTTACCTCTTGGATATCTTTCTTTCGATCAGAGGCAAATTTTCGAATTGAAGTTTTAATCGTTTCATCTGTTGATTCTGTTTCTGCTTTTGTATAACTTTTTTTAAACTCTTGTTTCAGGTTATATGATAATAGGTTCGTTTGCTGCGTTAAAGAATCTCTAAAGCCTTGTACAAGACTCTTTTCTAACTCTCTTACAAAATATACCCCAATAACCTGCATAGCTATCAATATTAATAGCATATATATGAGTACAAATTTTAAATGAATAGATTGAAAAAAACCAACTTTCTTCATATACTATTCCTGCTCTGGGTCACGCAAGTAATACCCTACTCCACGTCTAGTTACAATTAAAGTAGGATGACTTGGATTATCTTCAATTTTTTCACGTAAACGACGCACTGTTACATCCACTGTACGTACATCTCCAAAATAGTCATAACCCCAAACTGTTTGCAATAAATGTTCACGAGTCATAACTTGTCCTAAATGTTTGGCTAAATAATGTAGTAGCTCAAATTCACGATGTGTAAGTTCAATATTTTCCTCACGTTTCGTTACACTATACGCATTTGAATTGATAACGATTGGTCCAATAACCATTTCCGTATTTTCTTCTTTTTCTGCAGCACCACCTTGTTGATGGCGACGTAAATTCGCCTTCACACGAGCAAGTAATTCCCTCGTACTAAATGGCTTCGTTACATAATCATCTGCTCCAAGCTCAAGCCCTAATACTTTATCAATTTCAGAGTCCTTTGCTGTAAGCATAATAATCGGCATTTCTGAGCTTTTACGTATTTCACGGCAAACCTCCAAGCCATCCTTACCTGGTAGCATAATATCTAATAAAACCATATCTGGCTGCTCTTCATTCGCTTTTTCAATCGCTTCATCACCATCATGCGCCATTACAATTTCAAAACCTTCTTTTTCTAGGTTGAACTTCAAAATATCCGCAATCGGCTTTTCATCATCAACTACTAAAATTTTCTTTCCCATCATCGTCTATTTCCTCCTTATAAAGTGAAACTTTAATCGGTGGGGGTTTTCTTCATCCCACACCGATTATTAGTTGAACCAATCGGGCATTTATGGGCCGTTGATCCCACACCTAACTTCTTTACCTTCGCTGAATTTTTTGGTGGGGTCTTACTACCCGGCAAATAGCGGGTAAAAATATGGTCAATATCCCTAAACACATTGATGTCTACATAGTATGTCCCTATATGACCGCATCTTTTGCTTAAGTACTTTCTCCTCTATTCTCACAGACTCATGTATGATCCACTTTTACACAGAATCCTATACGATCTATAGAAAAACCTCTAGCTTCAACTGCTAGAGGCTCCTCATTCTATTGTAAAATAACTACCCACATTTGTAAAACTGGACAAAATAAAAAGGATATTAAGTGGGCCCACTTAATATCCTGAGAGTGGCTCGGGACGGAATCGAACCGCCGACACGAGGATTTTCAGTCCTCTGCTCTACCGACTGAGCTACCGAGCCAAAACTATATATAAAACCACTAATGGTGGTATAAACAAAAGTGGCGGTCCCGACCGGGGTCGAACCGGCGATCTCCTGCGTGACAGGCAGGCATGTTAACCACTACACCACGGGACCAAAAATGAACATAAAAAAAACATGACCCGTACGGGATTCGAACCCGTGTTACCGCCGTGAAAGGGCGGTGTCTTAACCACTTGACCAACGGGCCACGAAAAATAAAATGGTGAGCCATGAAGGATTCGAACCTTCGACCCTCTGATTAAAAGTCAGATGCTCTACCAACTGAGCTAATGGCTCATACTCACCAACGTCATATTTTCGTGACGACAAGATGTATCATAACATGTTTTCTTTGTTTTTTGCAATACCTTTTTTTATTTTTTTATAAAAGATAAGAAAAAACTCATGCGGACATGAGTTTTTTCTCAAAAATATCAATTAAGCTTCGTATACGTTACGAACAATATTTGTTTGGTTACGATCTGGTCCAACTGAGAACATAGATAATTGAATTCCTGTTAACTCAGAAACACGTTCTACATATTTTCGTGCATTTTCAGGAAGCTCGTCTAATGATTTTACACCAGTAATATCTTCTGTCCAACCTGGAAGCTCTTCGTATACAGGCTCACATTTCGCTAAAATGTTTAAGTTTGCTGGAACTTCATCGATCACTTCGCCATTGTATTTGTAAGCAACGCAAATTTTAAGAGTCGGAATACCTGTTAGAACGTCGATAGAATTTAATGATAAATCTGTTAAACCACTAACACGACGTGCATGTCTTACAACAACGCTATCGAACCAACCTACGCGGCGTGGACGACCAGTTGTCGTTCCATACTCACGACCAACTTCACGAATTTGATGACCAATTTCATCATGAAGCTCAGTAGGGAAAGGACCATCACCTACGCGACTTGTATATGCTTTACACACACCTACAACGCGAGTAACTTTCGCAGGACCAACTCCAGTTCCAACTGTTACACCACCAGCAATCGGGTTAGAAGATGTAACGAACGGGTACGTACCGTGGTCGATATCAAGCATAACACCTTGTGCACCTTCAAATAATACACGGTGATTGTTATCTAGTGCATCATTTAATACAACAGACGTATCACATACATATTGCGCGATTTGTTGTCCGTACTCGAAGTACTCTTCGAAGATTTCTTCTACACTGAAACCTTCTGTATCGTACATTTTTTCAAATAAACGATTTTTTTCTACTAAATTGCGCTCAAGCTTTTCTTTAAATGCTTCACGGTCTAAAAGATCAGCCATACGAATACCAATACGAGCAGCTTTATCCATATATGCAGGACCGATACCTTTTTTCGTTGTACCGATTTTGTTATCACCTTTACTAGCTTCTTCTAATTCATCTTGTTTTAAGTGATAAGGTAAAATAACGTGCGCACGGTTACTTACACGTAAATTGTCAGTACTTACACCACGATCGTGTAAGTATTTTAACTCTTCAAGTAATGCTTTCGGATCTACTACTAAGCCATTTCCGATTACACAAATTTTCTCTTTATAGAAAATACCAGATGGAATTAAGTGTAATTTATATTTAACTCCGCCGAAAACAATTGTATGTCCCGCGTTATTTCCACCTTGATATCTTGCAACTACTTCCGCATGCTCAGAAAGAAAATCAGTGATTTTACCTTTTCCTTCGTCGCCCCATTGTGTTCCTACAACTACTACTGAAGACATTATTAAAGCACCTCCGCGATTTTCAAACGATCTATTCAAACAATATAATTGTACCAAAACCGAAAAAGAAGTCAACCAAAAAGCGAACATTTTTTTATTAAAAAACATTTTCGTTCGTAAGAATTATATTTTCACACTATGAAAGCCTTATCTTTCCTATAAAAAAAAAGAAACACATCTTATTATAAGAAATGCATTTCTTTTTTATACTATCTTTATGCAGGCGGCGCATGTCCATCCTCGAAGCGACGTTCTAAGTTAACGAACTTATTGAACTCTTTAACGAATGCGAGCTCTACCGAGCCTACGGGACCGTTACGCTGCTTTGCAATAATAATTTCAATCGTATTTTTATTTTCCGTTTCTCGGTCATAGTAATCTTCACGATATAAGAAGGCTACAATATCAGCATCCTGCTCGATACTTCCCGATTCACGAATGTCAGACATCATCGGACGTTTATCTTGACGAGATTCTACACCACGAGATAACTGTGACAAGGCAATAACAGGCACTTGTAATTCACGCGCAATCCCTTTTAATGTACGAGAAATCTCAGATACTTCCTGCTGACGGTTTTCTCCTGATTTCCCGCTTCCTTGAATAAGCTGTAAATAGTCAATTAAAACCATCCCTAGACCTTGTTCTTGCTTTAATCTACGGCATTTCGCTCGAATCTCATTTACTTTAATCCCCGGTGTATCATCAATATAGATACCAGCATTAGAAAGGCTCCCCATCGCCATTGTTAATTTTGCCCAATCATCAGAAGTTAATGAACCGGTACGCAGTCTTTGCGCATCAATATTTCCTTCTGCACAAAGCATACGCATAACAAGCTGATCAGAGCCCATCTCTAGACTAAAAATCGCTACATTTTCATCAGTTTTCGTCGCTACGTTTTGTGCGATATTTAATGAAAATGCGGTTTTCCCTACTGATGGACGTGCCGCTACGATGATTAAATCATTTCGCTGGAAACCTGCGGTCATCTTATCTAATTCTGTAAATCCAGTTGGTATCCCAGTAACTTCACCTTTTTGATTATGCAAAAGTTCAATTTTATCGTAAGCATCTACAAGAACATCTTTAATGTTTTGGAATGCTTTTGCATTTGTTTGGTGAGATACTTCTAATATTTTTTTCTCAGCCTCATTTAAAAGACCATCCACGTCATCTTCTCTCTCATACCCATCAGACACGATATGAGTCGCTGTTCGAATCAAACGACGTAATAGCGCCTTTTCAGCGATGATTCGTGCATAATATTCTACGTTAGCAGCGGTTGGAACAACTTCTGCTAATTCTGCTAAGTAAGAAACCCCACCAACTTCTTCTAATAATCCTTGATCAGCCATTGCTGACGTCATTATTACTAAGTCAATCGGCTCTCCTTTATCAGATAACCCAAGCATGACTTCAAAAATCTTTTGATGTTTCGTTCGATAAAATGAGTCAGGTACCAATAATTCCGATGCTGACGTTAACGCATCTTGATCAATTAATATGGCCCCTAAAACCGCCTGCTCAGCCTCTATATTATGCGGAGGGGTACGATCAGCCATTACATCACTCATACGCAATCCTCCTTGCTTAACTTATTTTTATTGTTCACTAACATGAACTTTTACTGTTGCTGTTACTTGCGGATGCAACTTCACAGTAACGTTTGTATAGCCTAATGCACGAATTGCATCATCCATTTCAAATTTACGTTTATCAAGTTTAATTTTATGTGATTTTTGCATTGCATCTACGATTTGTTTACTTGTGATTGAACCGAATAGACGGCCACCTTCTCCAGATTTCGCCTTTACTTCTACAGTTAGTTTCTCTAACGTTTCTTTCAACTCTTTTGCATTTTCAACCTCTGCTGCTGCATCTTTTTCTTCTTTTCGCTTTTGAGCTTCTAAAGTTTTCATACTACTATTTGTCGCTTCAGCAGCTAATCCTTGTTTTAGTAAGAAGTTATTTGCATAGCCATCTGGTACGTTTTTTAT
This sequence comes from Bacillus wiedmannii, assembly GCF_001583695.1. Lineage (GTDB taxonomy): Bacteria > Bacillota > Bacilli > Bacillales > Bacillaceae_G > Bacillus_A > Bacillus_A wiedmannii. The sequence goes on from NZ_LOBC01000008.1 coordinate 148,342, forward strand.
TTCTCCTTTTTTCCCTTTACCTTTTACGTCTTTTAGAAAAATTACTTTCATGATTGTGTGCCTCCCTGTAAATAGTCATCAATAACAAATCGAAGCTTCTCCTCAGCTTCATCTACTGTAACATTTTTCATTTGTGTGGCTGCATTCGTTAAATGCCCACCACCGCCTAAATTTTCCATAATTAGCTGCACGTTCACTTCACCTAAAGACCTGCCGCTAATTCCAATGAAATTCTCGCCACGTTTTGCAATAACAAATGACGCAATAATTCCTGTCATTGTTAATAATGTGTCCGCTGATTGCGCAATAAGCACTTGATCGTAGTAATCATCACTATCAACTTTTGCAATCGCAATTCCATTTGTATAAATGTACGCATTTTTAATAGCTTTTGCAACCCGTAAATACTGATCCATATCTTCTTTTAAAAGCTCTTGTACAAGTACAGTATCTGCACCATGTGAGCGTAAATAAGAAGCGGCATCAAACGTACGAGCACCCGTCCGGAATGTAAAGCTTTTCGTATCAACAATAATACCTGCTAACAATGCCGTTGCTTCTAACATTGTCATTTTTAAATTTTTCGGTTGGTACTCAAGTAATTCTGTAACAAGTTCTGCCGTAGAAGAAGCGTATGGCTCCATGTAAACAAGCAATGGATCTTCAATAAAATCTTCTCCCCGGCGATGATGGTCAATAACAACTACATTTTCAATTTTATGTAACAGCTTTTCCTCCATCACCATTGAAGGTTTATGCGTATCAACAACAACAAGTAATGAATCATCATTTGCAAATTCCATCGCTTGTCCTGGGGTAATAAAGTGAGACCATAACTCTTCGTTTTGTTTCACTTTATCCATTAAACGCTTAATTCCCTTATCAGAATCATTTTCATCTAACACAATATATCCTTTGCGCTCATTTAATTGCGCTACCTTTAAAATACCAATCGCAGCACCAATTGCGTCCATATCAGGAGCCCTATGCCCCATTATAATGACATTACTACTTTCTAATACTAAATCCTTTAATGCATGCGAAATAACTCTGGCACGTACACGAGTACGTTTTTCAACTGGATTCGTCTTACCACCATAAAACTTAACTTTACCTGTCGCTTGTTTAATAGCTACTTGATCTCCACCACGGCCAAGCGCAAGGTCTAAACCGGACTGAGCCATTGCCCCAAGCTCTGATAAAGGTAAATCACCTGATCCAACACCTACACTTAAGGTGAGTGGTATATTCCTTTTGGATGTTTCTTCACGCACCTGATCTAAAATGCTAAATTTCCCTTTCTCCATCTGTGCTAAAATACTCTCATTTAGTACAACGAAGAATCTTTCTGAAGATGCACGTTTTAAATATGCTCCATACTTAACGGCCCATTCATTTAGTCGTGATGTTACAAGACTTGTGATATTCGTACGTAATTGATCATCTAACCCCTGTGTAACTTCATCATAATTATCTAAATAAATGACAGCCAAAACAGTCCGTTGATCCTCGTACATCTTTTCAATCTCTGTTTGTTCCGTTACATCAAAGAAGTAAATTAACTTTTCTTCTTTCCTTACAAAAACGCGAAACTTTCGGTTATTTAAAGAGACTATATCGTCGGAAGTTTCTCCCTTAATAAAAAGAAGCAACGTTTCTGATACATCATAAAGGTGCCATCCAGCTAACGCATGCTGTCCTAGACATGAAGATAAATAAGGATTCGCCCAATCAATCCCATAATCCTTATTGTATAACAAAATACCAATCGGCATTTGGTTAAATGCTTCATTACTCACTTTCTTTACTCTTGTAATCATATCTGTCGTATACTTTTCGAAATTCCTTTGAAAGGTCAGTTCAAAGCGTATAACAACAAAAAGTACAATGCAAAAAATAAAAAAGGTGGATATCCCCATAATTAAATGAAAATAACAGAGGATGGCAATGAGCACAAACACGAAAAATGCCAATACATAAACAGGATATAAAAACCACTGTTTCTTATAAAATTCAGGCATGTATACAACTCCTATAAAGTAAAACTAACTCACCTTCCAGTTAGTTAAACAGATTAAAATAGTATAAGGAATATTACTTTATCCTCCTATTTTAGAACGCAATGAAATCCCTAAATCAATTATACCTAAGATTGTCACAAGAGGAAACAACATCGGTATAAACATGCAGACAATAAAACTAATAATAGGAATCCCTTTCGTAAAACCTTTGCTATGCGCTAGAAAAGCGATAAATGTCAGACCTTGTAGTACTAGTAGTAAAGCAAATATGACATATAGGTTAGAAAATACCATATGTAAATATGATGTCGGTTCTACTTTTATAAACGTTGATAGCAAAATAAATATAACGTAATACCAAACAATACTCTTTGGTAATTGTATATCTTTAAATTTAGGCCAAGGTTTAACGTCATGCTTTAGTTTTCTCAAAACACTACCTGATATCATAACTGTAATCCAAGAAAGACATACAGAAGCCATTACAAATATACTCGGGAATATCGTTTGTAATATATCATTCATTTGTGCAAGTAACTCTTTTTGTTCTTTACTAACCGGCATACCGGCAGCACTTGCTATCTTTTCACTTTGCACTACACTTTCATTAAACATATTTTGCATTTGCTTTATGAAATCTATGTTAAAAAACTTTATACTCGCAACATAAATGAGCATAATACCAACTAAGTATGCAAGTGAACCTGTTATCAAAATTTCCAACGGCTTTCTTTGCTGTTTATACATGTATCCTAAAACAATACCCATAACCCCAAACACGACCGTCTTTATTAGACCTATCGGTTGACCTAAAATAACAGCAATTAAAAATGCCGCCGTAAAAATTACAAAGGCGTTAGATAATCTATATCTTATCATTAGCAATATAAACGGCAATGGCAACGCAAACGTTACAACTCTACCTAAAATTGGAACATACATAGATATAAGCAATAACATTGCATATATCGCTAGCAACGCTGCACCCTCAGTAATAAATTTCGTATTCTTCATTATCTAACCTCTCTTTCAAAAAAGAAAAGCATAGCAAAATGCACAGTAGAGTCCGACTCTACTGTGCATTTCATACGCTATTATTCACCAACATATGGTAAAAGTGCCATTTGACGAGCACGTTTAATTGCAACTGTAAGTTTGCGTTGGTATTTTGCGCTTGTTCCTGTTACACGACGAGGTAAAATTTTACCACGCTCAGAAACGAAACGTTTTAATAAATCAACATCTTTATAGTCAATGCGAGTGATGCCGTTAGATGTGAAGAAACACACCTTACGACGTTTCGCACGTCCACCTTTGCGTCCTGCCATGTCTATTCCCTCCATTCTTTGTTAAAACTAACTAATTTACTGTATTAGAACGGTAAATCGTCGTCGGAAATGTCGATCGGTTGACCTACATTTGAAAATGGATCGTCATTCTTCGTAAATCCAGAGTTACCTTGGTTACCTTGGTTACCTGAATTACTAGATTGACCAAATGGGTTAGAGCTTTGGTTACCGAAACCAGCTCCTGATGGTTGCTGATTAAATGAACCACGTTGCTCCCCACCGCCATTACGCGGCTCTAAAAATTGTACGCTTTCCGCAAGAACTTCTGTTACATATACACGTTTACCATCTTGTCCATCGTAATTACGAGTTTGAAGACGTCCATCTACGCCTGCTAAGCTACCTTTTTTCAAATAATTTGCTACGTTTTCTGCTTGTTTACGCCATATTACACAATTAATAAAGTCAGCTTCACGCTCACCTTGTTGATTCGCAAATGCGCGATTCACAGCTAACGTAAAAGTAGCTACTGCAACACCATTGGGCGTGTAACGTAAGTCAGGGTCCTTAGTTAAACGACCAACGAGGATAACACGATTCATCAATCGAACCACTCTCCCTTATATATCAATTATTTTTCTTCTTCTTTAACAACGATATGACGAAGGATGTCTTCGTTGATCTTAGCTAAACGGTCGAATTCGTTAATCGCTTCTGCGTTAGAGTTCACGTTTAAGATCATGTAGAAACCTTCACGTAAGTCGTTGATTTCGTAAGCTAAACGACGCTTACCCCACTCTTTCGTGTTAATGATTTCTGCACCATTGTTTGTTAAAACACCTGCGAAACGTTCAACTAAAGCTTTTTGAGCTTCTTCTTCAACGCCAGGACGAATGATGTACATAATTTCGTACTTTCTCATTACACTTTCACCTCCTTTTGGTCTAAACGGCCCATAATGGGCAAGGAGCAATTAATTTATAGTAATTACTCACGAGTTTAGATTATATCATAGTAAGTTAGATGAATCAACTCACCCATGCATAAAAAACTTGGCAAACACATAATATATTTGCCAAGCTCATATCTTTATTTTTCCTAGGAAATATTAAATTAAACGTTGAAGCGGAAGTGCATAACGTCTCCGTCTTTTACGATATACTCTTTTCCTTCTAAACGAACTTTACCAGCTTCTTTTGCAGCTGTCATAGAACCGTTTGTCATTAAGTCTTCGTAAGAAACTGTTTCCGCACGAATAAATCCACGCTCAAAGTCTGTATGAATTACGCCAGCACATTGTGGTGCTTTCATACCTTGTTTAAACGTCCATGCACGTACTTCTTGCACACCAGCTGTGAAGTAAGTAGCAAGTCCTAATAAATCATATGCAGCACGAATTAATTGATCTAAACCAGATTCTTCAATGCCTAGTTCTTCAAGGAATACTTTTTTCTCTTCCTCGTCTAGCTCAGCGATTTCTTCTTCGATTTTTGCACATACAACGATTACTTGAGAATTTTCATTTGCAGCAAATTCTTTTACCATTTGTACATATTTATTTTCAGAAGGATCCATAATATCATCTTCACTTACGTTTGCTACGTATAACATTTCTTTCGTTGTAAGTAAATGAAGGCCTTTAACAATCTTCATTTGTTCTTCTGTAAATTCAACAGTACGAGCTGGTTTTCCCTCTTCAAAAGCTTCTTTTAAACGAACTAAAATTTCATGCTCATATACTGCTTCTTTATCTTTTTGTCTCGCTAACTTCGCAACACGCTCGATACGTTTATCAACAGATTCTAAATCCGCTAAGATTAGCTCTAAGTTGATTGTTTCAATATCATCGATTGGATCTACTTTCCCTGAAACGTGTGTAATATTTTCGTCTTCAAAACAACGAACAACTTGGCAAATTGCATCTACTTGGCGAATGTGAGATAAGAATTTATTTCCTAAACCTTCACCTTTACTAGCACCTTTTACGATACCTGCAATATCAGTAAACTCAAATACAGTCGGAACAGTTTTTTTCGGTTCTACTAATTCCGTTAATTTATTTAAACGCTCATCTGGTACTTCTACAATCCCTACGTTTGGATCAATTGTACAGAATGGATAGTTTGCAGATTCTGCTCCTGCTTGTGTAATTGCATTAAATAAAGTTGACTTCCCTACGTTAGGTAATCCAACAATCCCAGCCGTTAATCCCATATTTTTCACTCCTATGTCTCAATCTTTCATCATTATAGATAGTAACGAAAAAAATGACAAGTTTCCTCCAAACGAAAAAAAGTAACAGCTACCCATTGCAACTGTTACTTTCTCTCTATTCTTCGTGCTTCACAAGTATTTTTTTCACCTTACGATCAAATTCTCTTCGAGGAATCATTACTGAATGGTCACATCCCTCGCACTTAATGCGGATATCCATTCCCATACGAATAATCTTCCAGCGATTCTCACCACATGGGTGGGCTTTCTTCATTTCCACAACATCGTACAAGTTATACTGCTTTTGCTCCATTCTCCAACCCCCTCTCCATACTAAATTGCTTTTCCACTCACCAATTCTTCACGATTATATAAAACCATACGTGGATATGGAATTTCAATCCCATGTAAATCTAGACGATTTTTAATTTCTTTACGAAGGGCTCTCGCAACAACCGCATGTTGCATCGGCTCTACTTCCGCAATAACACGTAATATAACTTCTGATGCAGCCAATGTTTGCACACCTAATAACTGAGGCTTTGCTACCATTTGCGTATACTGTGCAGGTAATTCTTCTAATAACTCTTCAATGACTTGCTCCGCTTTCGCTATGTCAGCCTCATACGAAATGGATACATCAACAAATGCTACACTATTACTAACTGAATAGTTCGTAACTTGAATAATACTTCCATTTGGTAAAGTATGAATTTCGCCTGTCCAACTCTTTACTTTTGTTGTACGAAGTCCAATTTCTAGAACGACACCTTCAAACTGACCAATTTTTACATAGTCACCTACTGAAAATTGATCTTCTAGCAAAATAAATAACCCCGTAATAACATCTTTTACTAAACTTTGAGCACCAAATCCGACTGCTAAACCAATTACCCCGGCACCCGCTAATAAACCAGATGCATTAATATTAAACACACCCAAAATCGCAATTAACATAATGAACATAACAACGTATGCCACAATATTTTCAAGTAACTTCGCTACTGTAACTGTACGACGTTCTGAAATTTGAATTGGCGAACGGCTTCCCATACGAAACGCATTTCGTACAATTGCACGCGCAACTCGCACAATAATTGCACCAAGTATTAAAATAACGACTATTTTTAGTGATTTCACACCTATATTCGTCCAATCAATGGACTCAAACCATTTCAACGCTAAATCCATGTACCTCTACCTCTCCAGCTAAAATTTCTTTTTAATCATCCTTCTCATTGTATCAGAAGTCACCCTGATTTCTGAAAAATTTTTATGACTTTAATTGCATTTGTTAACTCCCATGCAGGTATAAAATGGAACGAATATATATATACTAGTACTATTATTTCCGTTTTCACTCAAGTTTTACAAGAAGTACGCACTTATAGTTTTCCATTTTACTCATCATATAACATATTTTGAAAATTTATTAAAAGGATGGATGCTTCATGAATATTGGAAGTTTTCGCTTACCCTTTTTCGAAAAAGAAACTCAAAATGTTATGCACCAAGACGTAGAAGCCTCCGAGACAATTAGTAACTTCTTACTTTCCCATATCCCTATTAAAACGAATATACCGATTATTCTCGTTTGTATCGGAACAGATCGTTCTACAGGCGATGCACTCGGTCCGTTAGTCGGTACGAAACTAGAACAAGTAGGGATTAAAAACTTCCAAGTGTTCGGCACACTAGATGAGCCAGTGCATGCGCTAAATTTAGAAGAAAGAATTCAGAATATACAGAAAGATAATCCTACTTCATTTATAATTGCGGTTGATGCCTGTTTAGGAAAGTCTCAAAGCATCGGTTCCATCACTACCGGAATGGGGCCTAGTAAACCTGGAGCTGCGATGAACAAAAAATTACCTGCAGTTGGTGATTTACATATTCATGGCATCGTAAATCTAAATGGTTTTATGGAGTTTTTCGTCCTGCAAAATACAAGATTAAGTTTAGTCATGAAAATGGCTGATGTAATTGCACAAAGTATAAAAGAAACAGACCAAAAATTATCTGTATTAAAAAAAGCAAACCATCTATAAATAATAAGATGGTTTGCTTTTTAGTTTTTCTGCGCTAATAATTCTAAAATACGATTTAAATCTTCTTTATTAAAAAATTCAATTTCGATTTTACCTTTTTCTTTTTTCGTTTCTTTAATTTTCACATCTGTGCCAAACTTTTCTCTTAAGAACGTTTCGCGTTCTACGAAAAATATGTTTCTCTCTTTTTTCACTTGTTTTGTTTCACGTGAAACGCGTTGATTAATCTCCTGAACAATTTTCTCTAATTGACGAACGTTTAATCCTTCTTTTTCGATTCGTTTTAATAACGATTTCAATTGTTCTTCATCTTTTATAGTAAGCAAAGTTCTCCCATGGGCCATTGAAAGTTGACCATTTGCAATCATATCTTGCACAAAAGAAGGGAGGCTTAATAACCGCGTATAATTTGCAATGTAAGGTCTGCTCTTACCAAGACGTTTTGCTAATTGTTCTTGCGTTACATTTAGCTCATTCATTAACATTTGATATGCCATTGCTTCTTCCATTGGGTTTAAATCTTCTCGTTGTAAGTTTTCAAGCAATGCAAACTCCATCATTTGCTGCTCATTTAATTGTCTTACAACAGCAGGTACCTTTTCGAGCCCTGCCTCTTTGGCAGCACGATATCTTCTTTCACCTGCAACAATTTCATACCCTTTAATACTCTTCCTAGCAATTAACGGTTGCAATATGCCGTGCTCTTTAATAGAGGCCGATAATTCTTGAATTGCCTCTTTATTAAAGTGTTTACGTGGTTGATATGGATTCGGTCTTAATTCAGTTATCACAATCTCCTGAATTGCCTCTTCTTCTTTCACATCTAAATCAGGAAAAAACACATTAATTCCTCTTCCTAATCCTTTAGCCACCTGCAATCACTTCCTCTGCTAAATCTATATATACTTCTGCCCCTCTTGATTTAGCGTCATACTGCATAATTGGTTTCCCATGACTTGGTGCTTCACTTAAACGAACATTACGAGGAATAATCGAACGGTATACTTTATCCCTAAAGTACTTTTTCACTTCATCTATAACCTGAATCCCTAAATTCGTACGGGCATCCAACATCGTTAACAATACACCTTGAATTGCTAGATTTTTATTTAAGTGCTTTTGCACAAGTCGAACTGTATTTAATAGCTGACTTAATCCTTCTAGTGCGTAATATTCGCATTGAACAGGAATAATAACAGAATCTGCTGCGGTTAATGCATTAATCGTTAATAACCCTAAGGACGGGGGACAATCGATAATAATATAGTCATATTCATCACGAACTGGCTGTAATGCCCTTTGTAAACGTACTTCCCGGGAAATAGTCGGTACCAATTCAATTTCAGCTCCTGCCAATTGAATTGTAGCGGGTAGAACATCTAAGTTTTCAGTTGCGGTTTTACGTATAACCCCTTGAACATCTGCATCTTCCACAAGAACATTGTAAATACATTGATCTAATTCGGATTTTTCAATTCCCACACCAGTCGTTGCATTTCCTTGAGCGTCAATATCTACAAGAAGGACTTTTTTACCTACTTGTGCCAATCCAGCCCCTAAATTAACAGATGTTGTTGTTTTTCCAACGCCACCTTTTTGATTGGCAATAGCAATGATTTTTCCCATGATGTCACCTACTTTCAACCTTTCTATCTTATTCTAGTAACAATTATGTTTATTGTAACATGAAATAAAAGTTTTTCTTTTACGTCCTTATTAAACTTCAAAATTTATTTCTAAACTCCTTCTTCATCTAACAAGAAAATATAGTAAAAGAGACCTATCCAATAGGATAAGGTCTCTAACACGCCATTATTATTTTTTCTTCGGAATTTTAATTGTAATTTGATAGTACTCATCAAATTCTTCTTCCGCAGAATTAACATTTAAACCACTGTCAGCAACCATTTGTAATGACTGCCTAATTGTATTCATGGCAATTCTCGTATCTCGACTTACTGCTTTTTGCTTTGCCTTACGCTTCGGTTTGGCTTCTTCTAGTAATTTCGCAATTCGTTCCTCTGTTTGTTTTACATTCAGTTGTTTCTCCACAATTTCCTGTAAAACCTTCAGTTGTAATTCCTCATTCTTTAAAGGAATGAGAGCGCGGGCATGACGTTCTGTAATACTTTTTTCTAATAACGCACGTTTTATTTCTTCAGGCAACTTTAACAATCGCAACTTATTTGCGATTGTGGATTGTCCTTTTCCAAGTCGTTGTGCCAATGCTTCTTGTGTTAAATTATGTAACTCAATTAGCTTTTGATATGCCACAGCTTCCTCAATTGCTGTTAGTTCCTCACGTTGCAAGTTTTCAATTAAAGCTACAGAAGCTGTCTCTGTATCATTTAAGTTCTTTATAATTGCAGGAACCTTTTCCCACCCTAACTTTGTTGCCGCACGGAAACGCCTTTCTCCAGCGATAATCTCGTACTTGTCATCCTCATATTGCCTCACAACAATCGGCTGAATCAGCCCATGTGTACGAATCGTTAGTGCTAGCTCTTCAATTCGTGCATCATCAAAAACTGTTCGTGGTTGATAACGGTTAGGGGTAATATTTACTATCGGAATTTCTTGTATTTCTTCATATACCTTTTTATCTATTTCTTCATGGCTTTCGTCTTGTAATTCGAATTCGCTCTCTTTATCTCCAAAGCCAAATAAACGAGAAAACGTATTTTTCATACATATTCCACCACCTTTTAGGCCTATTGACTATTCTCCATAAAATGTTTCCTATGAAACATTTACGTTTTCATTTATATAATTTAATCTTACGTCTAATAAGATTTATTTTTCAATAGGTAATTTATTGGGTGTTCCCGGTTTGCGTGGATATTTCTTTGGTGTCTTGCGCTTTTTCTCGATTAATAAAATATTACGTTCACTTTCTTCAAACGGTAATTGGAACGTAGACATTTCTTTTAAATTCCCGCCTAGCACCTCTAAAGCATACTTGCCATTTTCAATTTCTTCGTTTGCTGCGGCACCTTTCATTGCAATGAATGTTCCCCCAACTTTTACAAGTGGTAAACATAGCTCACTCAATACCGAAAGACGCGCAACTGCACGTGCCATTACAATATCGTACGATTCACGTACACCTTCTTTTTTCCCAAATGTTTCCGCACGATCGTGACAAAACGCAACGTCACCTAATTCCAACTTTTGTGCTAAATGATTTAAGAAGTTAATACGTTTTTGCAATGAGTCTACAATTGTTACTTTTAAGTGCGGGAAACAGATTTTCAAAGGAATACTTGGGAATCCAGCTCCTGCGCCAACATCACAAATTGAGAATGGTTCTGAAAAATCATAATAAAAAGCAGCTGTAATGGAATCAAAAAAGTGTTTTAAATATACTTCCTCTTTCTCCGTAATAGCCGTTAAGTTCATTTTTCCATTCCACTCTACTAATGTTTCAAAGTAGATTTCGAACTGCTCTAACTGTCTAGAAGAGAGGGTGATACCCTTCTCTTCTAGCATAGATTGAAATTGTTCTATGTTCATCTAACAATATCTCCTTACTATTTATTGGTTCGATACTCGCGCAATTTTTCCTTGTTCAATATAAACAAGTAAAATAGAAACATCCGCTGGATTCACGCCAGAAATACGTGAAGCCTGCCCCATTGAAAGTGGACGAACATCTTTCAATTTCTGTCTCGCTTCTGAGGCAAGGCTAGAAATCGCATCATAATCAATATCCACAGGGATTTTTTTGTTTTCCATTTTCTTCATACGCTCTACTTGCTGTAAGGATTTTTCGATATATCCTTCATACTTAATCTGAATTTCAACTTGTTCTGTAATTTCATCACTTAATTCTACTTCACTTGGTACTAAAAGATGAATATGTTCATATGTCATCTCTGGACGACGTAATAAGTCACTTGCACGTATTCCATCTTTCAATTCACTTCCGCCAATACTACGAATTAATTCTTGAACTTCAGGACGTGGTTTAATAATGATGCTGCTTAAACGTTCCTTTTCCTGTTCAATTTTTAATTTTTTATTTGTAAATCGCTCATAGCGCTCTTCTTTAATTAATCCAATTTCACGACCAACTTCAGTTAAACGAAGATCAGCATTATCGTGGCGTAATAATAGGCGATATTCTGCACGAGATGTTAATAAGCGATATGGTTCATTTGTACCTTTCGTTACAAGATCATCAATTAAGACACCAATATAAGCATCCGCGCGACCTAAAATAACTTCTTTTTTACCTAAAGAACGACATGCTGCATTAATCCCAGCCATAAGCCCTTGTCCTGCCGCCTCTTCGTAACCAGAAGTTCCGTTAATTTGTCCTGCTGTATATAAATTCTTAATTTTTTTCGTTTCAAGTGTTGGCCATAGTTGTGTTGGCACAATTGCATCATATTCAATTGCATAACCTGTACGCATCATTTCAACGTTTTCTAGGCCAGGTATTGTTCTAAGCATATCACGTTGTACATCTTCTGGTAAGCTTGTGGATAAACCTTGTACATACACTTCTTGTGTATTACGTCCTTCTGGCTCTAAGAAAATTTGATGACGTGGTTTATCATTAAATCTTACTACTTTGTCTTCAATTGAAGGACAATATCTAGGTCCTGTTCCCTTAATCATACCAGAATACATAGCTGAGCGATGTAGGTTTTCATCTATTAAACGATGTGTTTCCGTACTTGTATACGTCAACCAACATGGAATTTGATCCATAATAAATTTTGTCGTTTCAAAAGAGAAAGCTCGTGGTTTATCATCACCTGGCTGAATTTCTGTTTTACTGTAATCAATCGTATTACTATTTACACGCGGAGGTGTACCTGTTTTAAATCTAACAAGATCAAATCCAAGCTCCTCTAAATGTTCGGATAAAGTAATAGATGGTTGTTGATTATTCGGACCGCTCGAATATTTTAAATCCCCCATAATAATCTCACCGCGTAAAAATGTTCCAGTTGTAATTACAACTGTTTTGGCTGTATATTCAGCACCAGCTTGCGTAACTACGCCTTTACATTCGCCATCTTCAACGATTAAACGCTCAACCATTCCTTGGAACAACGTTAAATTTGGTGTTTCTTCAATTGTTTTCTTTAATTCATGCTGGTAAGAGAACTTATCTGCTTGTGCGCGAAGCGCGCGTACAGCTGGTCCTTTACCTGTATTTAACATACGCATTTGAATATATGTTTTATCAATGTTGCGTCCCATTTCTCCGCCTAATGCATCAATTTCCCGAACAACAATCCCTTTTGCTGGTCCACCAACAGAAGGGTTACATGGCATAAAAGCCACCATATCTAAATTAATTGTTAACATTAATGTTTTGGAGCCCATTCGTGCTGCCGCAAGACCAGCTTCACATCCTGCATGACCTGCACCGATTACTATGACATCGTATGAACCGGCATTGTATCCCATTGTTTATTCCTCCTAAAAATCTCTATCTTTCTAAAACATCGCTATATTATTTTCCTAAACAAAATTGAGAGAACAACTGGTCAATTAGGCTTTCATGGACGGTATCACCAGTAATTTCACCAAGTATTTCCCACGTTCTTGTTAAATCAATTTGCACCATATCAATTGGAACACCATTTTCTATTGCCTCAATTGCATCTCCAATTGTTTTTCCTGCTTGTGTTAATAATCCAATATGTCTCGCGTTAGAAACATATGTCACATCTGCAGAATCAATTGTTCCTTCAAAGAATAAATCAGCTATTGCCTTTTCAAGCTCATCTATTCCTTGTTCCTCAATTAACGATGTTGTAATAATACGATTTCCCGCTGCCAATTCTGTAACACGTTCCATATCGATTACTTGCGATAAATCTGTCTTATTTACAATAACAATGAAATCTTTTCCTTGTACGGCACGGAATAGATCTTCATCCTCATGCGTTAAAGCCTCGCTATAATTAACGACAACTAACACTAAATCAGCTTGGCTCATCATTTCTTTTGAACGCTCTACACCAATTCGTTCAACAACATCTTCTGTTTCACGAATCCCGGCTGTATCTATAAGTTTAAGTGGTACACCACGCACATTAACGTACTCTTCAATAACATCACGAGTTGTTCCTGCAATATCAGTTACAATTGCCTTTTTCTCCTGAACAAGACTATTTAATAGCGATGACTTCCCAACGTTAGGTCTACCGATGATTGCAGTAGCAATACCTTCACGTAAAATCTTTCCTTGCTTCGATGTTTCTAATATTTTTGCAATTTCCGTACGAACATGTGTAGCTTTCTCAATTAAAATATTATGTGTCATTTCTTCCACATCATCATATTCCGGGTAATCTATGTTTACCTCAATATGAGCCAACGTTTCTAATATGTCCTGACGCAGACGGCCGATTAATTTAGATAATCGTCCTTCCATTTGATTAATCGCTACGTTCATTGCGCGATCTGTTTTTGCACGGATTAAGTCCATAACAGCTTCTGCTTGTGATAAATCAATACGGCCATTTAAAAAAGCACGTTTTGTAAATTCACCAGGCTCTGCTAATCTTACTCCTTGCGCTAAAATAAGCTGCAATACTTTATTTACCGAAACAAGTCCGCCGTGACAGTTAATTTCCACTATATTTTCACGTGTAAAAGTCCTTGGTGCACGCAGAATAGATACCATCACTTCTTCAATAACCTGATTTGTATCTAAATCGACAATATGACCATAATGAATTGTGTGAGAAGGAACTTCTGTTAAATCCTTCCCTTTAAAAATACGATTAACTTTTTCAACCGCATCATCCCCACTTACTCGAACAATGGCAATTGCACCCTCTCCAAGCGCTGTGGAAATCGCGGCAATTGTATCAAATTCCATGTCCTTTCACCTCACTTGCTTATTTATCTCTATTTCAATTTGATTATTTTCTTCACTAAATTATTAGAATACCATAACGAACCTATCTACAAAAGAATAATAACTCATTTTATTATGTCCTCATGTGAAAAACACTAAACTTATTCACAGTGGATAAGTTTAGTGTTTTTTAGTTATCCACACCTATTTTTCCCTCAAAAAAACCGGCACTCAATTGAGTAACCGGTCACTTGGAAGATATTACAACATGTCGATGTGGTTCTTTTCCTTCAGAAGTTGTAATGATATTTTGATGATTAGATAATGCTTGGTGGATAATCTTTCGTTCAAAAGATGGCATAGGCTCCAACACAACTCTTTTTTTCGTACTTACTACTTGTTTTGCTAATCGATAAGAAAGTGCTTCTAATGTACCTTTTCTTTTACTACGATAATTTTCAGCATCTAGTGTGATGCCAATATACTGCTTCGTACTACGATTCGCCACAAGTTTTGTTAAATACTGCAAAGAATTCAAGGTGTTTCCTCTTTTCCCAATCAAAACACCTATGTTTTCGCCAGAAATTGTAAATTCAATCTCGCGTCCTTTTACAATTTTACTAATCTCAGCTTCCACACCCATATCATGAATAATATTTTTTAAATATTCTTCACATTCTTGAATCGGATCTTTCTTCAATACAACTTCTACTACTGCAGGTCGATTCCCAAATAAACCTAGGAACCCTCTTTTACCCTCATCGATAATATTTATATCTACTCGGTCTTTTAGAACATTTAGTTGCCTTAAAGCATCTTGTACTGCCAGCTCGACTGTTTGTCCTTTAGCAGTAATTACACTCACTTGCTTGATCCTTCTGCCTTACTAGCCTTAATTTCTGGCCCCTTGATCAAGTACATTTGAGCGATACCAAAGATATTACCAACAACCCAGTAAAGTGATAATGCAGCTGGGAAGTTAATTGCAAAGACTAAAATCATAATTGGCATAAGCCAAATCATCATTGCCATTTGCGGATTTTGACCAGCTGTTCCTGCCATTGCAAGCTTTTGCTGAATAAATGTCGTAATTGCCGCAACAACCGGTAAGATATAGTACGGATCTGCCTGCCCTAAATCGAACCATAAAAATGTATGCTTACTAATTTCTGCTGTTCTCATAATCGCATGGTAAAACGCGAATAAAATAGGCATCTGAATGAATATTGGTAAACATCCTGCTAATGGGTTTACACCATTTTTTTGATATAACTGCATCATTTCTTGTTGTAGTTTTTGCTGTGTTGCTTGATCTTTAGAACTATATTTCTCTTTTAACTTAACCATTTCTGGTTGTAACGCCTGCATTGCTTTCGTACTCTTCGTTTGTTTAATCATTAATGGTAATAATGCAAAACGAATGATAAGAGTTGTAACAACGATTGCTAAACCGTAATTACTACCAAATAAGTTGGCAAAATACGTAATTAACTGAGAAAGCGGATATACGAAATATTCATTCCAAATTCCAGTACTTTTCGGTGTAATCGGCTGATTCACTTCACTACAGCCAGTAGCAATTGCCATTAATGCAATAACCATGGCTAGTAAACCTATTTTCTTTTTCAAAGCCTGCTCCTCCTTGTTTCGGTATGTATATAGTGTAATTCATTTCCTTACGCTACTTTTTTATTCTTTTCATACCAGAGCGTTTAAAGACATGAATTAAGCTTTTCTTTAATTCTTCATATGTCATCTCTGCACAAGGCTTCCTTGCTATTATAACAAAATCTTTTCCAGAATCTATCTCATCTTTTAATTCTGTGATCGACTGGCGAATCATACGTTTAATTCGGTTACGCACTACTGCATTTCCTATTTTCTTGCTGACAGAAAGGCCAATACGAAAGTTTGGCTGCTCTCCCTTATCTAGTTGATAGACAACAAGCTGACGGTTAGCATTCGATTTTCCTTTTTGAAAAACCGTCTGGAATTCATCATTCTTTTTTATACGATATTTTTTCTTCATATCAATTGACACTCCTGTAGTTCATCAGTGGAAATTCACTATTATTAGAAAAAAAGACCACTGAACGATCAGTGGTCTACGCAGATAATACTTTTCTTCCTTTACGACGACGAGCTGCTAGCACTTTACGTCCGTTCGCTGTGCTCATACGGCTGCGGAAACCATGTACTTTGCTGCGCTTACGTTTATTTGGTTGGTAAGTTCTTTTCATTATATGACACCTCCCTGAGGAATATCTGTTAAAGACAGTCCTATAAATTATAGTTAATCAACTAGGAAAATGTCAATGGTTCTCGAAATTTTCATCAAATATTCATTTTGAACCTATTCACATACTTTTTCACAGACCCTATATTTCCTTGTGGATAAATGTTTTTTCTTGGTTTTTATATCCACAAACCCTTTTCGTACTTTTACACAGTATATCGTGTTGTGGACAAGTTTATTCCACAAGGTATTGATTTTGTGGATAACTTTCTTAAATTCATTGCTATAGCTACTTTTTTTTGATATTATAGTTGTGTTTTCACTTTGAATAAGTTTTCCACACCTTTATCTTATCCACAATTTGTGTATAACATGTGGACAGTTTTAATCACATGTGGGTAAATACTTATCCACATTTGCTTTTTTTGTCGAAAACCCTATCTCATATACAAACGACGTTTTTAGGTTTTAAAATACGTTTCGTATAAATATACATTTTATATTTATTTAGGTTGTACATTTGTTGCGCAACCTTATTCTTTTACCATCTTAGTAAAGGAGGGACACCTTTGGAAAACATCTCTGATTTATGGAACAGCGCCTTAAAAGAACTAGAAAAAAAGGTCAGTAAACCAAGTTATGAAACATGGTTAAAATCAACAACCGCACATAATTTAAAGAAAGACGTGTTAACAATTACAGCTCCAAATGAATTCGCTCGTGATTGGTTAGAATCTCATTATTCAGAGCTAATTTCGGAAACACTTTATGATTTAACGGGGGCAAAATTAGCTATTCGCTTTATTATTCCCCAAAGTCAAGCTGAAGAGGAGATTGATCTTCCTCCTTCTAAACCAAATTCAGCACAAGATGATTCTAATCATTTACCACAGAGTATGCTAAATCCAAAATATACGTTTGATACATTTGTTATTGGCTCTGGTAACCGTTTTGCTCACGCTGCTTCATTGGCCGTAGCCGAAGCGCCAGCTAAAGCATATAATCCACTCTTTATTTACGGGGGAGTTGGACTCGGAAAGACCCATTTAATGCATGCAATTGGTCATTATGTAATTGAACATAACCCAAACGCAAAGGTTGTATATTTATCATCAGAAAAATTTACAAATGAATTCATTAATTCTATTCGTGATAATAAAGCGGTCGATTTTCGTAATAAATACCGTAATGTAGATGTTTTATTGATAGATGATATTCAATTTCTAGCAGGAAAAGAACAAACTCAAGAAGAGTTTTTCCATACATTCAATGCATTACACGAAGAAAGTAAACAAATTGTAATTTCAAGTGATCGGCCACCAAAAGAAATTCCAACTTTAGAAGATCGTCTTCGTTCTCGCTTTGAATGGGGACTCATTACGGATATTACGCCACCAGATTTAGAAACACGAATTGCAATTTTACGTAAAAAAGCAAAGGCTGAAGGACTCGATATACCAAATGAGGTTATGCTTTATATTGCAAATCAAATTGATTCAAACATTCGTGAACTAGAAGGTGCACTTATCCGAGTAGTAGCTTATTCATCTTTAATTAACAAAGATATTAATGCTGATTTAGCAGCTGAAGCACTTAAAAATATTATTCCAAATTCTAAACCAAAAATTATCTCCATTTATGATATTCAAAAGGCTGTCGGGGACGTTTATCAAATAAAACTGGAAGATTTCAAGGCGAAAAAGCGAACAAAATCAGTTGCCTTCCCTCGCCAAATTGCAATGTATTTATCACGCGAACTTACAGATTACTCCTTACCTAAAATCGGTGAAGAATTTGGTGGACGTGATCATACAACAGTTATCCATGCTCATGAAAAAATTTCTAAGCTGCTTAAAACGGATACGCAATTACAAAAACAAGTTGAAGAAATTAACGATATTTTAAAGTAGTAGCTGAATAGTGTGAATAACTCCCCTTGTTTTACGCACAGTCTATCCACATGTAGATAGACTGTTTTTACATCGTTCAACGGGGTTATCCACATATCCACAGGGCCTATTACTATTACTACTATATTTTATCTTTATTAATTAAATAAAATATTATACTTACCGGAGGTTTTTCTTTATGCGTTTTACAATACAAAAAGACTATCTTGTAAGAAGTGTACAAGATGTAATGAAGGCTGTTTCTTCTCGTACAACAATTCCGATCCTTACAGGAATTAAAGTTGTCGCTACGGAAGAAGGAGTTACGTTAACAGGAAGCGATGCTGATATTTCTATTGAATCTTTTATCCCAGTTGAAGACAATGGAAAAGAGATCGTAGAAGTAGCACAATCAGGAAGTATTATTTTACAAGCAAAATATTTTAGTGAGATTGTAAAAAAATTACCTAAAGAGACTGTCGAAATTTCTGTGGAAAATCATTTTATGACAAAAATAATTTCTGGAAAATCAGAGTTTAATTTAAATGGTTTAGATTCTGCTGAATATCCATTGTTACCACAAATTGAAGAACACCATGTTTTTAAGATTCCAACAGATTTACTGAAACATATGATCAGACAAACTGTATTTGCAGTTTCCACTTCTGAAACAAGACCGATCTTGACAGGTGTAAACTGGAAAGTATATAACAGCGAATTAACTTGCATTGCTACAGATAGTCACAGGTTAGCTCTTCGAAAAGCAAAAATCGAAGGAATCGCAGATGAATTTCAAGCGAGTGTTGTTATTCCAGGTAAAAGCTTAAATGAATTAAGCAAAATTCTAGATGAGTCTGAAGAAATGGTAGATATCGTTATTACGGAGTATCAAGTATTATTCCGTACAAAGCATTTATTATTCTTCTCAAGATTGTTAGAAGGTAATTATCCGGATACAACTCGTTTAATTCCAGCCGAAAGTAAAACAGATATTTTTGTAAATACAAAAGAATTTTTACAAGCAATTGATCGTGCATCTTTATTAGCAAGGGATGGTCGTAATAATGTTGTAAAATTATCAACTTTAGAACAGGAAATGCTAGAAATTTCTTCGAATTCACCAGAAATTGGGAAAGTAGTAGAAGAAGTTCAATGTGAAAAAGTGGATGGGGAAGAGTTAAAAATATCTTTTAGTGCAAAATATATGATGGATGCACTAAAAGCTTTAGATAGTACTGAAATTAAAATTAGCTTTACTGGTGCGATGAGACCATTCTTAATTCGTACAGTAAATGATGAGTCCATTATTCAATTAATTTTACCGGTTCGTACTTACTAAGTCAGAAGTAAGGGTTGCTAGTTTTCAGATACTAGTAGCCCTTATTTGATTTTTGGGTATTACTTTCCTAATGTTAGTTTATTTAGTACAATGAAAGAATGAACACTTTCAGAAAGTGAGCGATTTTATGAAACGTATTAAAATTTCAACAGAGTATATTACACTAGGACAATTTTTGAAGTTAGCCGATGTAATTGATACAGGTGGCGCTGTAAAATGGTTTTTACAAGAATATGAAGTGTACGTGAATCAAGAACTTGAAAATAGAAGAGGTCGCAAATTATATGCGAACGATATTATTGAAATTCCAGGAAGCGGAAGTTTCCAAGTTCAGGCATAAAGGGGGAGCCCTTTGTTTATTTCAGAAATACAATTAAAAAACTATCGCAATTATGAAAAGTTAGAGCTTTCCTTTGAAGATAAAGTGAATGTGATTATCGGTGAAAACGCACAAGGGAAAACGAATTTGATGGAAGCTATTTATGTTTTAGCGATGGCGAAATCTCATAGAACCTCTAATGATCGCGAGCTTATCCGTTGGGATGAAGACTTCGGTCAAATTAAAGGGAAATTACAAAAGAGAAATAGTTCTTTGTCTTTGGAATTAAATATTTCGAAAAAAGGTAAAAAGGCAAAATTAAATCAACTTGAACAACAAAAATTGAGTCAATATATTGGTATGATGAATGTTGTCATGTTTGCCCCAGAAGATTTAAATCTTGTAAAAGGAAGCCCTCAAGTAAGAAGACGCTTTTTAGATATGGAATTAGGCCAAATAGCTCCAATCTATTTGTATGAATTGAGTCAATATCAAAAGGTGCTCACGCAACGAAATCACTTGCTGAAAAAGATGCAAGGGAATAGTAAGAATGAGGAAACGATGTTGGATGTATTTACACTTCAACTTATTGAGCATGGTGCAAAAATATTGCAAAAACGGTTTGAATTTTTGCATTTACTACAAGAATGGGCAGCTCCAATTCATCGCGGTATAAGCCGCGGATTAGAAGAATTAGAAATTGTCTATAAACCAAGTGTAGATGTATCAGAATCAATGGATTTGTCGAAAATAAAAGAAGTATACTATGAAAATTTTCAATCTGTGAAACAACGTGAGATTTTCCGTGGTACGACTTTAATTGGTCCTCATCGTGATGATTTACAATTCTTCGTTAATAGTAAAAATGTTCAAGTCTTTGGTTCGCAAGGACAACAACGAACGACCGCACTGTCCCTAAAATTAGCTGAAATTGAATTGATTTACTCAGAAGTTAAGGAATATCCGATTCTTTTATTGGATGATGTATTATCAGAATTAGATGATTATCGTCAATCGCATCTGTTAAATACAATTCAAGGAAAAGTGCAAACATTTGTGACAACGACGAGTGTCGACGGAATTGAACACGAAACATTAAAAGAAGCGAAAACAATTCATGTAACGAACGGCACGGTAGATTGTGAAATAGATAGGGCGTAATCCCTATTTAAATGGAAAAGTAGGTGATCTTTGTGTCAATGGAACAAAAGCAAATGGAAGAAAACTCATATGATGAAAGTCAGATACAGGTACTTGAAGGATTAGAAGCGGTTCGAAAACGCCCTGGGATGTATATTGGATCTACAAGTGGAAAAGGACTTCACCATCTTGTGTGGGAAATCGTCGATAATAGTATTGATGAAGCACTTGCAGGGTATTGTGATGAAATTAACGTTAGTATCGAAGAAGATAATAGTATTCTTGTAACGGATAATGGACGTGGTATTCCAGTTGGTATACAAGAAAAAATGGGACGTCCTGCTGTAGAAGTTATAA
This sequence comes from Bacillus wiedmannii, assembly GCF_001583695.1. Taxonomy (GTDB): domain Bacteria; phylum Bacillota; class Bacilli; order Bacillales; family Bacillaceae_G; genus Bacillus_A; species Bacillus_A wiedmannii. Next base: position 170,020 of record NZ_LOBC01000008.1, read on the forward strand.
TGACCGTTCTTCATGCTGGTGGTAAGTTTGGCGGTGGCGGTTATAAAGTTTCCGGTGGTTTGCATGGTGTTGGGGCATCTGTAGTAAATGCTCTATCAACAGAACTAGAGGTATTCGTACATCGTGAAGGCAAAATCCATTATCAAAAATACGAAAGAGGTATCCCGGTTGCGGATTTAAAAGTCATTGGTGACACAGATCAAACAGGGACGATAACTCGATTTAAACCAGATCCAGAAATTTTTCAGGAAACAATAGTATACGAATTTGATACGTTAGCAACTCGTATGCGCGAATTAGCATTTTTAAATCGTAATATTAAATTAACAATTGAAGATAAACGTGAACATAAACAGAAGAAAGAATTCCATTATGAAGGTGGAATTAAATCATATGTTGAACATTTAAATCGTTCAAAACAGCCAATTCATGAAGAACCTGTATATGTAGAGGGTTCAAAAGATGGTATTCAGGTTGAAGTTGCGCTTCAATATAACGAAGGATACACAAATCATATTTACTCATTTACAAATAATATTCATACGTATGAAGGTGGTACACATGAGGTAGGATTTAAAACAGCCTTAACTCGTGTGATCAACGACTATGGTCGTAAAAATAATATTTTAAAAGATGCGGATAGTAATTTAACTGGTGAAGATGTTCGTGAAGGTTTAACAGCGATTGTGTCAATTAAACATCCAAATCCACAATTCGAAGGACAAACGAAGACGAAACTTGGAAATAGTGAAGCAAGAACAATTACAGAGTCAGTATTCTCAGAGGCATTTGAAAAGTTCTTACTGGAAAATCCGAATGTTGCACGTAAGATTATAGATAAAGGGACGATGGCAGCGCGTGCGCGTGTAGCAGCTAAAAAGGCTCGTGAGTTAACTCGCCGAAAGAGTGCTTTAGAAGTTTCAAGTTTACCAGGGAAATTGGCAGACTGTTCTTCTAAAGATCCAGCAATTAGTGAAATCTATATCGTAGAGGGTGACTCTGCGGGTGGGTCTGCAAAACAAGGGCGTGATCGTCATTTCCAAGCAATTTTACCGCTGAAGGGTAAAATTATTAATGTTGAAAAGGCACGTTTAGATAAGATTTTATCAAATGATGAAGTTCGTACAATTATTACGGCGATTGGTACAAATATCGGCGGAGACTTCGCTATTGAAAAAGCACGCTATCATAAAGTTATTATTATGACGGATGCCGATGTTGATGGTGCGCATATTCGTACCCTATTATTAACGTTCTTCTATCGCTATATGCGTCAAATAATTGAGTGCGGTTATATATATATTGCACAGCCACCTTTGTTTAAAGTACAACAAGGTAAGAAAATTCAATATGCTTACAATGATAAGGAACTTGAAAAAATCTTAGCTGAATTACCAGCCCAACCTAAGCCGGGGATTCAGCGCTATAAAGGTCTAGGGGAAATGAATCCAACTCAGTTATGGGAGACGACAATGGACCCAGAAGTACGTTCATTACTTCAAGTTTCACTTCAAGATGCAATTGAAGCGGATGAAACATTTGAAATTTTGATGGGAGATAAAGTAGAGCCACGTCGTAACTTTATCCAAGAAAATGCAAAATACGTGAAAAACCTTGATATTTAAATGGGCAATGACAGGAATCTAAGTATTCCTGTCTTCTACATATAAATCAATGTATGTGTAACGGAAATGTAAGAGGAGGTGCTGGTTGATGTCAGACAATCAACAACAAGCACGAATTCGAGAAATTAATATTAGTCATGAAATGCGTACCTCGTTTTTAGATTACGCAATGAGTGTTATCGTATCTCGTGCATTACCAGATGTTCGTGATGGATTAAAACCTGTGCATCGTAGGGTTTTATATGCGATGAATGATTTAGGAATTACAGCTGATAAAGCGTATAAAAAATCAGCGCGTATTGTCGGTGAAGTAATCGGTAAGTATCACCCTCACGGTGATTCAGCTGTTTACGAGACGATGGTACGTATGGCGCAAGATTTTAGTCAACGTTATATGCTTGTTGATGGGCATGGTAACTTTGGTTCTGTTGATGGTGATTCAGCAGCAGCGATGCGTTATACAGAAGCAAGAATGTCTAAGATTTCTATGGAATTAATACGTGATATTTCAAAAAATACGATTGATTATCAAGATAACTATGATGGTTCTGAAAGAGAGCCAATTGTATTGCCAGCGCGTTTCCCTAATTTATTAGTGAATGGTACGACGGGTATTGCGGTAGGTATGGCAACGAATATTCCACCGCATCAACTCGGTGAAGTAATTGATGGTGTATTGGCACTAAGCCATAATCCCGACATTACGATTGCGGAATTAATGGAGTTTATTCCAGGACCAGATTTTCCAACAGCAGGTTTAATTTTGGGACGAAGTGGGATTCGAAGAGCGTATGAAACAGGTAGAGGCTCTATTATGCTTCGAGCTAAAGTTGAAATTGAAGAGAAGTCAAATGGTAAACAATCTATTCTCGTAACTGAACTACCTTATCAAGTTAATAAGGCGCGATTAATTGAAAAAATTGCAGAATTAGTTCGTGATAAGAAAATCGAAGGTATTACGGATTTACGTGATGAGTCAGATCGAAACGGTATGCGTATTGTTATGGAAGTACGCCGTGATGCCAATGCCAATGTACTGTTAAACAATCTATATAAACATACAGCACTTCAAACAAGTTTCGGTATTAATATGTTGTCTCTTGTAAATGGAGAACCACAAGTACTAAATTTAAAACAAAATTTATATCATTACTTGGAGCATCAGAAGGTAGTAATTCGTCGACGTACTGCTTATGAATTAGAAAAAGCAGAGGCGCGTGCTCATATTTTAGAAGGATTACGAATTGCTCTAGATCATCTAGATGAAGTTATTACGTTAATTCGTAGTTCGAAAACAGCAGATATTGCAAAACAAGGCTTAATGGAACGTTTCGGTTTAAGTGAGAAACAAGCACAAGCAATTTTAGATATGCGTCTGCAACGTTTAACAGGATTAGAACGTGAAAAAATTGAGCAAGAATATCAAGAATTAATGAAGTTAATCGCTGAATTAAAAGCAATCCTAGCAGATGAAGAGAAAGTTCTTGAGATTATTCGTGAAGAATTAACGGAAGTAAAAGAACGCTTCAATGATAAGAGACGAACGGAAATTACAATTGGTGGCATGGAATTTATTGAAGATGAAGATTTGATTCCAGAGCAAAACATCGCTATTACGTTAACTCATAATGGTTATATTAAGAGGTTACCGGCTTCTACGTACAAAACACAGAACCGTGGTGGACGTGGTGTGCAAGGAATGGGAACAAATGATGATGATTTCGTAGAGCATTTATTAACTACTTCTACGCATGATCACATTTTATTCTTTACTAATAAAGGGAAAGTATACCGTACGAAAGGATATGAAATCCCAGAGTATAGTCGTACAGCAAAAGGTATACCTATTATTAACTTATTAGGTGTAGATAAGGGTGAATGGATTAACGCCATTATTCCAATTCGTGAATTTGGTGATGATGAATTCTTATTCTTCACAACAAAACAAGGTATTTCTAAGAGAACGCCACTTTCATCATTTGCAAATATACGTACGAATGGTTTAATCGCCATCTCTCTTCGTGAAGAGGATGAAGTAATATCTGTACGTTTAACATCTGGTGATAAGGATATTATTGTAGGAACAAGCAATGGTATGTTAATTCGCTTTAACGAGCAAGATGTGCGTTCTATGGGACGTAATGCGGCTGGTGTAAAAGCAATTACATTAGGTGATGAAGATCAAGTTGTAGGCATGGAAATTGTCGAAGAGGATGTAAATGTTCTAATCGTAACGAAAAATGGTTATGGAAAACGTACACCTATTGATGAATACCGTCTACAAAGCCGTGGTGGTAAAGGTCTGAAGACTTGTAATATTACAGATAAAAACGGTAAATTAGTAGCTGTTAAATCTGTAACAGGTGAAGAAGATATCATGTTAATTACGGCAGCAGGTGTTATTATTCGTATGCCAGTTGATCAAATCTCTCAAATGGGACGTAATACACAAGGTGTTCGTCTAATTCGATTAGAGGATGAGCAAGAGGTAGCGACGGTAGCAAAAGCACAGAAAGATGAAGAAGAGGAATCTAATGAAGAGGTTTCTTCTGAAGAATAAGAGGGGGATTTTTCCTCCTCTTATTTTTTTATAATAATACTTGCATAGCAATGGAAAACTCTATATAATAGGCAGAGTCAGCAAATGAGAGATACAAATTATCTTAAAAAACTTGTTGACGAAAATAATATACTATGATATATTATGAAAGTCGCTGAAACGCGATGTTGAACTTTGAAAACTAAACGAAACAAACAACGTGAAACGTCAATTTTTATTTTTAGAT
>NZ_LOBC01000009.1 GCF_001583695.1 Bacillus wiedmannii
AAATCCACCATGTGCAAAAAGACTAGCCCCAGCAGCTGTTGCTGCTATATCTAATGGAATAACAATTGGTGATGCTAACCCACCAGTTCCTACTTCTGCCACGATAGTTAAGAAATTAGATCCGCCTATGAGCGAAATACCTTCAAACATTTCTACAATGGACCCGGCTATTGATATAACATTTCCAGCCAACCTTCCAGCTTGGTAAGTTGTCTTACTTTCTAATTTATCATTCTCATGTGGTTGTAGTCCAACAAAGTTTTCTAGGGCTGCATCACCAGCACCTTGAAAAAATTCGATAACTCCATGCAAAAATGATTGCGTATAAAGGGCTGTTTTTTCATGCCATGATCTATCGTCTTCCTGCTCTTGTAAGTTAAATTGTTGTTTTTGCAAAGTAATTTGTTTCATCTCGGTTTGACGAGCTTGTTCTTCTATAATCCCCTAAGTTCTTCTCATTTTTTTCACAAAATCGGCATTGAGATTTCTTATTAGATATCCTAAGTACACTCATACTCTCATCCGTCTCTTTTTCTTATAACCAATTTTATACCACTGATGAACACCCTTTACAGGTGTAAAAACATAGAAAAACCTTGATTGGCATATATGCCAATCAAGGTTAAATAACTACTCAACATTTACTGAAACAAATGTAGTTTCATCACTTGGAAAATCATCAGGAAATGCATTGCATATTAATTTTTTCGTTATTATTTGATATAAAAATTCTACCATCGTAAGTGAGTAAGTATAATTCTCTGGTGATCTCGATTCATATATCACAATTTTCCATTCACCAGGTTTTCCATCTGTTAACCAGTACAATTCATCACCATTATCAGTGTATGCCCATGGAAGTATCCCCCCACTTGAAGGGTAAACATCATGTTTATAATATTGCGGAAAATTTTTCTTTGATTGAATATATGAATTTACCATTTCCTTCTGCCTACCAAGATAAATTTCCCGCTATAGTTCGTTCCAGTTCTAGCGACACTTCCATCTGGCAGTATTTCTACACCTTTAACGAATGGGGATACAGAGTCCACACCTTTTGCTAATGTATTTTCAATTATATAATACTAGTAATTTCTGTTAATCTTAATTCATAAAAATAATTTTTAAACATTTATAACATGCCTATCTAATAAAAAAGCGCTTGTTGTCTTTCGTAGACAATCAAGCGCTTTAAGTTCATATGTTTTTAAGTAGCATAAATTTGCAAGTTTTGTAGTAGTTTTCATGATACCTTTTTTATGTTATGACAATTACTACGTTAAACCTTACGAGTTTGTACGAGTTCGTTGGTTTTATACCCATTCTAGGTATTTATATTTATCAACTAATCACTATAAATTGTAATTTCAGATTCTCTTTTACCTAAAATAAAACATCATATCTATTACGCTTCATCAAACAGACATCCCGATTTGTATAATTATTTTCGGATATAAATAAAAATATTAAATAACTAAATCAATTTGGCAGCTGAATAGTTACCTTATTTTCTCCTGAAAACACATTAAAAATCTAGTTTATTTAAATCATTATGTTTTATAAATCGAGCTACTTCCATTTCTAAATCAATTCTATTAATATTTTTATCAAAAATAAATCCCATTTTTCCATTATATTTTTTTAATTTAGTTGGCATATCCCAATACTCCATCTCATTTTCAAACTCATATAATCCAAAAGTAAGGCACATGTTTCTTCCTTTTTTTTCAAAAAAAATAATTATGTTATCTTTATCAAAGTCTTCATAAATAATATTTATTTTAGTGTCATTCATTCTTGCACACCTTCCCAAGTAGTATAAATTACTAGATTATCATTTTTAACCATACAATAAATTATTACTTACTCCCGATTCTATATAAATGATAATATTTATCATATAAACCACAACATGCATCCATTCCTGGGTTTGCACTCATTGACTTTTCGATCACTTTTTCCCATGAACCATACTTATTAAATGAAGAATCTGCCGTTGGACCATGTGGATTACCATATTTAACCTCATTTCTAGCCATTACACGCTCTAGCCCTTTTGGATCATCTATATAATCATTTAATCGATTCTGATTTCTTTGATTATTTACCGCTCTTGCAATTTCTTCAATTGAATTTCCCTCATTCTTCATTTTATTAACTAGTTCTATAATATTATCATTTTTATCATGATAACTCTGCCTTCTTACAGTTGCCTGAGCCACTTGTTCTGGATTTGTCCAGTCTAGTGCATCAGCAAATCCACCTATACTCTCCGATTTTGGATTTGGAGAAAACCCATAAACTGCATCGGGATTTTCATGTATATCTTTTGCCGCCTTTGGATTATCCATAGGATTATTCTTATAAGTAAATCTAGTATCACCCGTACCCTTAGCAACCCCCGCACTCCCAGACGTTGCTTTCTTCACATCTCCAACCTTTTTTAAATCATGAAGTTTATCAACTATTTTTACACCTTTCCCATATGGAGTCATCATCCCAACTGCTAGGAGTTTTTCACCATAGGTAGCTTCTGGGTCAAAGAGTGTGAAAAGATCACCAAATAGAAAATCGAATCCAAACTTCGCCACACCGATTAAAAACGGAATGGATATTATCAATCGTTTGTTGAAAAGCAGCGCAAAATTGTTTCGTGATCTGTAAATTTTGCTGATTTGCTTCTTGTGCTTTAAAGTTCACAGATAGTGTCGTACGCGTTGCCTTATTTATAGAGCGACTAGTGGCACTTTGCATTCTATCTGAAGCATTTCTCATTTTCGTTGCAAGTTGCGTTGCCGTATGCAACTTACTCTGAAATTCTCCCATCACTTACTCCTCTCTACCATTTATTTACAAGGAAATTATACCATGGAAAAATATTCTAATAAACCGAATGTTCGAATTTAACACATAATTAATCACCGTTACTAAAGGTAAGAATAACACTTATCTTTCAACATAACTGTGTCGGAAGTAGGTTCTACTTATACAAAAAAGATGACCTCAGCTATACGCTAAAGTCATCTTTTTCTACCTTATTATTTCACTAACTCTCCATTATAAGCTTTTATATCAAGCGGAGCAGTTAAAAATTGTGTTGCTTTACTAACGAAAGATGTGAAGTGTTCACTCGTATTATGACTCGCAACTGCCGCTTCATCTTTCCATACTTCTACCATCGTATAAACACTTTCTTTTTCTGTATCTTTATATAAGTCATAAGATACATTTCCACTTTCTTCTCTTGAACCGTGAATGAGTGGCTGAATTTCTTCTAAAAATGATTGTTGTTTTGCTGGATCTACTTGAAATATTGCGTGAATTATAATCATGGTGCTTCCCCTCTCATCTTTCACTTATTGAAGTTCTTTTATAAAATTATTTCCACTCTGCAACTTTTTCAACTGGAAGACGTACTGATTGGTAACCACTGTCAGCAGCTTTTCCGATTGAAATTAACATTACTGGTACGTGACGTTCTTTATCTAATCCGAAAGCTTCTGCGATTTGGTCTTTTTCAAATCCGCCAATTGGACAAGTGTCATAACCGTGAGCACGAGCTGCTAGCATAAATTGCATTGCTACAAGACCACCGTCAATTAGTACTGTATCTTTCATTACTTCTGGTGTAACCATTGAAAAGTAACCAGAAAGTTTTTTCATTTGATCTTCTTTTACTTCTGCTGGCATTAAACCGCGCTCTACTGCTGTACCGTAAATTTCTTCTGCGTTATCAAAGTTGTTTAAGTCACCAAACACAGCGATCATTGCTGAAGATGTTTCTACTTGAGATTGATTGAATTTCGCAAGTGGCGCAAGTGTTGCTTTGGCTTCGTCACTTTCAATTACTAAGAATCTCCATGGTTGCATGTTTACTGAAGATGGTGCAAGTGTTGCTTCTGTAAGAATTTCTGTCATTTCTTCTTTGCTAATTTTTACTGTTGGGTCGTACTTACGAATTGAACGACGTCCTGTTAAAATTTCGTTAAAATCATTTGTTTTTACTGAGTTAGTCATAGTTGTATTCTCCCTTTTTTATAATTCTTTTATATTTTCTTGAATGTGATTTAACATATTTAAAAGATTATCGCGTTCTTCCTCACTTAATCCTTTAAATGCAGATGCTGCAAAACGTTCTTTTTCCTCTTGAAACGCTTGAATTTTATTTCGTCCCTCTTCTGTAAGAGAAACTAACGTAATTCTGTTATCGTCTGGATTTTTTCGTCTTACAATCATTCCGTTTGCTTCTAGCTGTTTTAAATGCCTTGTAATCGCCGCATTATCAATATTCACTTCTTGTTGAAGTGCTTTTTGACTAATTTCACCTACTTCATATAACTGAAGTATAAGCTCTAATCGAGACTGGCTCATACCCGTACACCCTTCAAATTTCGAACTTACTTCTTTATTTAGAAAGTGTAATTTATATAAAATAATCGCTTCTTTTGAGCATGAACTTGTCATATTAACCCTCCTTTACATCCAAATCAAAATCATTTGATGTATCAATAGTTGATATGTCAATTAATATAATCTATATCGATTTAGAATGCAAGCATTTTGTTTTCATTTATATTTTTCCAAATTAAGGCGCTTTGTCGCGTTACAAAAAATGTTAATTGCACTATAATAGTACTAATTTAAATGACTGGAGAGTGATTGTAATGCGGCAATACACAAATAGAAATGAGGAAATAAAAATGGAAAATGAAATGAGGATATTCACATATGACAACAATAAATATAGGGATTGTCGCGCACGTAGACGCTGGCAAGACGAGTTTGACTGAGCGTATTCTTTATGAAACGAATGTGATTAAAGAAATTGGCCGAGTAGATAGTGGCAATACGCAAACTGACTCAATGGAATTAGAAAGACAGCGCGGAATTACGATTAAAGCATCTGTCGTTTCTTTTTTTATTGATGATATAAAAGTAAATGTCATTGATACACCTGGACACGCTGATTTTATCGCTGAAGTGGAGCGATCATTCCGCGTTTTAGACGGTGCAATTTTAGTTATTTCTGCCGTTGAAGGTGTGCAAGCACAAACAAAAATTTTAATGCGAACATTACAGAAACTAAATATCCCAACAATATTATTCGTAAATAAAATTGATCGTAGCGGTGCAAATACTGAAAAAGTTATGAAACAAATAAAAGAAATTCTTTCAAATGAAGCATTCCCTTTCTACTCTGCCCTATACGAAGGAACGAAAGAAGCCCGGATCATTGAGTACAAATCATATGACGATTGTATGGAACTGTTAGCACCATATAATGAATCATTACTTGAGTCATACGTAAATAACGAAATTGTACCGGACACTCTATTAAAAGAAGAACTCATTAAACAAATAGCGCCAGCAAATGTGTATCCAGTCTTTTTCGGTTCAGCAATGACAGGCATGGGCGTAACTGAACTGCTCGAAAATATTTCAGCCTTACTTCCAGCTAATTCTTCATCTCAAGATGAAAAATTGTCCGGTGTAGTTTTTAAAATTGACCGTGAATATTCTGGAGAAAAGATTGCTTATGTAAGAGTTTTTTCAGGTAGCTTACAAGTTAGAAAATATGTGGATATACAGCGCAATGAATCTCTACCACATAAGGAAAAGATTAAAAAAATGTGCATATTTCATAATGGAGATGCTTTACAAACTTCTACCGTTCCAAGCGGTGAATTTTGTAAAGTGTGGGGACTAAGTGATATAAAAATTGGTGATATTATCGGTGAACGAACTGATTATATAAAGGATATTCACTTTGCCGAACCACAAATGGAAGCTACTATTGATACGGTGCCTACGGAACGAATTCATGATTTGTACGCTGCTCTTATGGAACTATGTGAAGAAGATCCACTCATTAAAGTGTGGAAAGACAATGTTCATAATGAACTATACATTCGCCTTTTCGGTGAGGTGCAAAAAGAAGTCATTGAAACAACACTGTATGAGAAATATAATTTGCAGGTTACTTTTTCAAATACGCGAGTTGTATGCATTGAGAAACCAATTGGCGTAGGTAATAGCGTTGAAGTAATGGGCGAAAAAGCGAATCCATTTTACGCAACAATTGGCTTTAAAATCGAACGTGGTGAACTTAATTCTGGCATAACATATAAATTAGGTGTTGAGCTCGGCTCACTACCTTTAGCATTTCATAAAGCGATTGAAGATACAGTATTTCAAACGTTAAAACAAGGTTTATACGGCTGGGAAGTTACGGACATTTCTGTCACGTTAACACATACAGGTTATGCTAGTCCTGTTACAACAGCGAGTGACTTTAGAAATTTAACACCGATCGTATTAATGGATGCTTTAAAGCAAGCTGAAACATATGTATATGAACCAGTAAATGAGTTTGAATTAACTGTACCGGAGCACGCAATTAGTACTGCAATGTATAAGCTCGCTGCCGTTCCAGCAACTTTTGCAGAGCCTATATTCAATAACAATTCTTATCAGTTAACAGGGTCATTACCTGTTGCGAAAACAGAGAATTTTAAACGAATGCTTCATTCATTTACTGAAGGAGAAGGTATCTTCACAACAAATCCAGCTGGTTTCACAAAGCTGAAGCCTCCCTTCCCTACTCGAAAACGTGTTGATTATAATCCGCTGAACCGGAAAGATTATTTGCTTCATGTGTTGAAGGCTTATTAAAGTCAAAGAGGTGCAATTCGCACCTCTTTTTGCATGTATTGATAAGTTAGTTTTCCCTAACAACTTCTTTAAGTTTCTCTATTATTTTCGCTATCGCTTCAATTGAATTCTCTGTTTCAAATTCCCCAACATTTACAGAATGGTTTGCATTTTTGACAACTTCTATCTGTAAATTCGTTTTATGTAACTGATCCATTTGACCTGCATTATATTGGTGATCTTTCTCTCCAATTACTAAAAGCCCTTCATGATTACTATGTAAGATAGAACCAAAAATCGTATCAAACGTCAGTAACGGCGTCATTACTATCATTTTCGACTGTAAAAACTCTTCTCTCTTCATTAAATCATTCGCAATTGGAATTGTTCCGAGTGATTTCCCTAAAAACATCGATTTGCTGTATTGCTCACCTTTTAATACTGCCTTCATTATAGGATTAATATCATCCATCATTATTTTCGTTACTTCTTCCATTGGTTGATTCATTAATTGTCCATCATAAGAATAATGAATATGTACAACATCAATTTTATGTTCAAGCATTAACATCGTTGCATAATAAAATAATGGTTTATCATAATTGTAGCCTGAACCTGAGAACATAAAGCAAACCGTACTGGAACCTTTTTCGATATGTGTGTAATGAGTTACTTTGTCATTTATATGAATCTCTTTTTTAGTCCCCTTCACCCTTTTCCCCTCCGAATACATTTACTTTTTTAAAACGATATGTTCTGTATGAACTGCTATATCCTTTACTTTCTCTTTTATAAACGCGGGCTGTAAATTATATGCATCTAACTCTTCTACTGGCACCCACTTAAACAAATACGTTCTACCCTCTTCTTCCAAAATATATTGATTCGCTCCACTTGCAGGTAACTCATGTAGCTCTACTTCATAATAGAAACTAATTTCATGAAACTTTCGCTCAGAAAGTGTAAAGAAATTTTCTACTGACCATATTAATCTCTTTCCTTTCATAGGAACACCTAATTCTTCTGCAAGCTCTCGTTTTAACGCGTCTTCACTATTTTCTAGCATTTTCACTCGTCCACCTGGTACATACCAAAAATCTTCACCGTTACCTTGCAATATAAGGATTTTATTACCTTGTTTACAAATTGCTCCGACTCGGTAATTAAAACATGTTTCCTCAACTTTAAACGTAAGATCCACACCCATTCCCCCTTACATATTTTTTAAATATCGAACCATTACAAAACTAATATGTATGTGCTGTACAAATAAGATTACTAAATTTCTCTAGTTCGTTCAATAATTTTCGAACTTTCCAAAAACAATACACATCATTTGTCATCACAAGTATAAATACATATGTCACAATTACTGCGCACACTTTGGAAGCATTATGGGGGACGAATGCATCTCTATCAATATACAAAACTGAAAAATCAAATGATTTTCAAGAAATCATTGTAAAAGATAAAGTGAAACATCAATAAGTGGAGTTTTTATCTTTTTCCTGTTGTTTTTCAATATAGTTAAGACATTATTAAAAAGACGCAAGGTCAACTTATGTGCTAATTAATTCTTTTTCTAGAAAAAGCGTCTTTTATTGCACTTGTTACTACATTTAGGAATAATAAAATAGCCATAACTGCCGTTAGTACATTAAATTGCTTTGTTTTATAAGGAGCGAACCATTCCGTAAAGAACTCTGAATTAACGAGACGATCCCCAACTCCTCCTTCCTTGAAGTTCGGTATCCACGAATTCATATCAAGGATGATAAAAATTAGTTGCATAACGAAAAATGCTCCAATAGTTTTCAGCCAATTTCGTATTCGACTAGGGCGCTCTTTTTTTGATGTCATTTAAACCATCCTCCTTTAAGAACTTGCTATTAAAGAGCCTTGTTCTGATAGATACGAATAGATAATATCCATGAAACCCCATAGCACCCCACTGCTATGACAGCAAATAAAAGAAATAATTTCAAATCTGAAATCTCTTTTAAAAAGGTCAGTACGCCATTAGCATATTTATTTAATAAATACGGAGTATTTCGCATTAAATATATAACTCCAATAGATAAAAATATAAAAACTGGTACAAGTGTTTTCACTTTAAATGCAACAAAAAATGGGATGTAAAATGCTGTTATCAGCATGACTGCCAAGAAACCTAGTATGTAACTTTCTAAGGAAAGTTGAAATTCCATGCTGTCTAAAATGAAATATTTTCCAACTAAACAAAATGGGATGATTACTATTGTAAAAAGTAAGGTTCCAACGTATTTTGAACTTATAATTTCCTTCCTAGTATACGGTAATGAGTTTACTAAAATATTAGCATTATCTTTATCATCAGATTGATATGTGTTAATTACAAAAACGGCACTACAAATGATTATGACATATGCTACATCCATGCCGGCCCACAAATAGGTAACTAGAAATAAGAGATAAGCAGGCAAGAAAGTTTTTTGTAAAATCAAATCCTTTTTAATTAAATTAAGCATCTTGAATCCCCCTTTTTCATGAAATACATAATATCCTCTAAACTTGGTTTTTCAATCACCACATCCTTATCAAATAAGTTCTCGATAAAATGTGCATTTTCAATCAATCCCTCGAAACCTGTATTTGCCTTACGTACAGAAATAAATTCACGCTCAATATCAAACTTTAACAAATCTAGTGGTCCTTTGACTAAAACATAATCCTCTGCAATGGCATAAATATCTTTTGTGAAAATATGCTTCCCATTTTGAATAAATGTAATATAATCGGCAATGCGGTCTAAATCCGTTGTAATATGTGATGAGAAAAAGATAGTTTTCTCTCCATCCTGCATAATATTTTGTAGAACATCCAATAATTCTCTTCTGAATACAGGATCAAGTCCAGATGTAGGTTCATCCATAATAATTAGTTCAGCATGATGTGAAAGGGCAATTGCGAGAGAGGCTTTCATTTTCATTCCTTTGGAGAATGTTTTCATTTTTTTATTTAATGGTAATTCGAACAGATCTTTATAATATGTAAATTGGTTAAAATCCCATTTTTTATAAGCAGGCGCAATAATTTTAGTAATTTCCTTTAATGTGAGTTCATCATAAAACACATTATCGTCATAAACGAAACCAATTCTTTCTTTAATTCGTTTCGCATCAGTCGAATAGTTCATGCCAAATAAGGAGACGTTTCCACTATCCGGGTTTATTAGATTCATAATCATTTTAATCGTTGTAGATTTACCTGATCCATTTCCTCCAATAAAACCCGTAACAAATCCTTTTTTTACTTCCATCGAAAAATTGTTTATTTGAAACCCTTTAAAAGATTTACTGACATTTTGAAGTTCTATTACGTTTTCCAAGAGTTTTCCTCCTCGTATAAAATTGTAAGCATTTCTTTTAGTTCATTTAAAGAAACATCCATTTGCTTAGCATTTTGAATCGCTTCACATAACTTTTCTTCAACTGTTTTTAATTTTTCTTCTTTCATAGTTTCAATGTTTTGTTCTGCTACAAAGGACCCTCTTCCGACAATTGAATTAATAAAACCGTCTTTTTCCAGTTCTTCATATGCTCTTTTCGTTGTAATAATACTTACTCGTAAATCTTTTGCTAACTGACGCATTGAAGGAAGGGCATCTCCTTGTTTTAAATCACCTAGTAAAATAAGTTTTTTTATTTGGAGTCCAATTTGTTCGTAAATGGGTTCCTTTGAAGTGTTCTTAATAATGATTTGCATGCAAATACCTCTTTTGAAAAATATTGTATATATACTTTATATACAATATATACTATCGCATATTTTAAATCAACAGAAAATTTCCAAAATATAGTTACAAACACAATCTAATAATGTAATTAATACAACTTATTTATACGGGCCTTCCTTGTATTAGCCGGATTTTGAGGTGGAGGTCTTGCTACTAGCTAATACACGATAAAGACTTCGTTGTATTTCACAGAAAAATTGGTACAACTGATAGTGTGAAAGCGAGAGAGTTTGAAATAGAAGAAAAATTTGAGGAAGTTGATATCAAGTTAGACTAGGATGAGGATGACGAAGAAGGACTGAAAAATATGTTTTCTAAGCTGTGGGAAATGTACGGGGAAGAACCAATTGAGTTATAAATTTACATACGAAAAACACCTAGTTTCTTTAGTAACAAGGCGTTTTTTCTTCATACTATGTTTAAATTGTTATCTTTCCACTCTCCCACCACTCCATAAAAGTCTTTAAAGAAGGAGCAACCCACGTTCTACTATCATTTTCATGATTCCATACATATATATCATCTCTTTGCACTTCTCCATTCAAAATGGAATAGCCAAACAAATCACCATTTCCGCCATCAGCAAAAAATAATAAACAGTCAAAAGGCATATATAAATCCTTAAAATTAACTATATTTCTCATATTCACATTTTCAGTATTAATTTTTGAAGCATCCCATATAAAGTCTCCGTATTCACCTGCTATACCGTTTGTTTCCTGCAATAATTGATATAAATCATTCGGTAACTCCACCTGCAAATTTTTTTGAACTTCAGCGAGTGCATCCTTTGTAGCTGGGTTTTTCAAGCTTAAGTTTGATGAGATACTGTGAATGGTGTCTTTCCACATCACCTTTTCTCCTCCTTATGTGCAATCAAGTATATTCAAAGGACTCATCTAATTTATTGATACCACTTTTCTAACAATTCCTGCTCCCTTTTCCCTGAAATTCCTGCTTTTAATTCCCATTTCTCCACACTCTTCATCCACTTATACACATCTGTAACTGTATGTTCTAAACTTCTAAAAGTAAGCCCTTCTTTAACAGCACTTTCAATACTAATTGAAAATCCACCTTTCCACGGCTTCGTTTCACCTTCTAATGGGAAAGTCTCGGGAATCCACAAAGGCATTTCTGTCCAAGGCTGCACATTATGTTCACTCATAAACGATTCGTCTACCCAAACAAATTCAGCATCGCTATTCGTAACCTTTTTACACGTATTTAATAGCTCTTCCATCGTCAATTTATCATTCGGACCTGTTATATTGAATGTACCTGCTTTATTATTTTCTGCCATGTTGAGTCCAAAGCACGCGACATCTTTTATATCAACCATCTGCACTGGACGGTCTTTTCTTCCTGGAACTAACACTTTACCTCCTTTTGCAACACGCTGAATCCAGTATGTTAGTCGATCTGTATAATCAAACATTCCTGAAAGAAGTCCTGCTCTTACATGTAAAACACGCCCCGGCCAATACTTCTCTGCTTCTTTTTCACATAATACTTTCAGCGCACCATAATGCTCATAAGGAGAAACTTCACCATTCTCTACAGCCTTTATTTGCTCTTCCGTCGGTTCAGGTTGTAATATATAGTCTTCTTTTATGTCATGTGGAATCCAGTCTTTATATACGGAAAGACTTGAGATGAATATATAATGCTTTATATGATTTTTTAATACTTCTCCAACATTCCGAATATGATGCGGAGAAAAGCCACACGTGTCTATGACAACATCCCACTTTCGATTCTCTAAGCTTAATACATTACCATTTCTGTCACCGATTAAATGTTCCACTTCAGGGAAAATCTCTTTGTTTGTTCCACGATTAAATACTGTAACCTCGTGCCCCCTGTTCAAAACTTCTTCTACAAATGCTCTTCCTAAAAATCGTGTACCGCCTAGTATTAGAATTTTCATGGTTCTCCCCCATTCGTGATAAAAAATCTATTCTTTTGTTTAACGATTTTTTGTTGTGAAAAGTTACGGGGGATAATTTAATTTTTTCTACAAGTTCAATATATGCAATTCCGACACTTTTTCTATCTTAAAAACAATAATATGGAAATATTCATTCTGTCGATTTCCATTTCATATATAATTAAAATATCGGATATTCGATTAACCACTTATACATACTTAGGCAGGTGAAAAATATTAATAAACACATAGTTTATCATTCAACATTATGTATTTATTTTCTTACATCACTTGTATATATCATCTTGCTGAACATAGAAAATGGTCGTAATTATTTGGGGTTTACAATGGTTGTTCCGCTTTTAGCGGTTATTTCATATCAAACATTATATAAGAAACAAAAAATAGTTAATACATTTGGAATTTCACGCCCAATAATAAAAACACTAATTTTCTCCATATTATTTCCACTACTTCTAGGGCTATGTCTCCATTTTTATTTTTATATTTATGATATAAAGTTCTTATATCATCATTGGAATGAATTAGGATTTCTCTTGTTCGTTGGTCTTACAATTGGATCTTTATCTGCATTATTAGAAGAGATTATATGGCGAGGGAATTTTCATTTCTATTTACGAAAAAAATATTCATTTATGCAAACAGCTATTATTATAGCTTTGCTTTGGTCTTCATGGCATTTACCAGTAGCTATCTTTTATAAAAATTATGAGTTTCAGTTTGTAGGAATATTAAGTTATCTCTCTTTATTATTTATATTGTCTTTAATTTTGACGTACACGAGAGAATATGGTGGTTCTGTAATATCACCCGCAATTTTACATGGTATGTTTAATGTATTTTATTTAACAGATGGAGTAGAAACAAAATGGGATATTAGCCTAATGGAATTAATTAAATTTATCTTGCTGGTAATTGTGTTTGGCATGATGTATCTAATACATCGAAAAGTTAAAAAATAGTTAAAAGTACCTAAACAAATTATAAAGTACTTCAACACCTATTCAATAATCGTATAGGTGTTGAAGTTTTATAATCTTAGTTGCACAACTTGGTTAATACAACACTTTTTTCTATCGTAGAGAACAAAACAAGTTTAACTAAACCTTTTATTCTTATTTTTATAAAAATAACCATATTAATCTTTTAAATAAGGAAGTATGCACTCTTTAATTAACTCCCATCTATCCTCTGCATTTCGTATAACCTCAGTAGCAATCACTACCACCAGTTCCTTCTCTGGTACGCAGCAAATCATATTCCCACCATCACCCATAGCACAGTATGAAAAGATTCCATCTTCTTCTCGTAACCACCATAAATAACCATATTGATTTTGGTTCATTTCTGTCGATTCTTTTATCCATGATTTTGATAGTATTTGTTTTCCATTATGAATACCTTCATTCAAATACATCTGTCCAAACTTAGCCATATCCCTAACCGTTAACGTTAGTCCCCATCCGCCCGTCGAAATACCATTTGGATCGTGAACCCATCCTTTCACATCTTTTCCAAATAAGTCATCAAATCCAAATGCTTTCATTTTATAGTTTGGAATTTCTCTCATGCCGAGTGGCTGAAATAAGTATTCATTCGCAAATTCACGCGCATTTTTTCCTGTTGCGTTCGTTATAATCGCTGATAGTATATGAGCTCCTGCAGATGAATATTTAAAAGATCCAATTTCTCCACCGTTTCCTATCCTATTTAACGTATACTGTATCCAATCTTGTTGTGTACATAGTTCTTCTAACGGTTCCTGCCAGTCTACGAATGGATGTGGAGCTGTCATCGTAAGAAGATGTCGTACTGTTATTTCAGGTGAATTAACGTTATATTCCGGGAAAAATTCTATTACTCTTTGATCAACGCTTTTTATATACCCTTTATCTACACATAGTCCAATTAACGCAGAAGTAATCGTTTTTGTGACTGACGCTATATGAAATGCATCATCTGAACCGTGACCGTTATAATATTTTTCAAAAATAACATTACCTTTCCGCACTACTAACATACCATTCATATTTTCATATTCTTCTTGTATAATCTGATCTAACTTTTCAGCAGTTTTCATTATTCTTTCCCCTTTAACCTATGATTAAAAAGGTTCGATAGGTACATATATATCAACTATATGTTTATCTTCGGGATGCTGCTTTGGATCATTTCTATATACTTCAAAAGGATATGAGTCCCTCGGCTTATATCCGCTATTTGGAAGCCACTCACCGTATAAGAAATCCCATGCTCCTTTATATTCATCCTGAAATATTTCAAAATGCCCTACTGCATACTTTCCAGAAGGTATTACCATTATTCCAATATCACTCGTTTTTACTGCGGACGCATCCGGAATTGTTATACATAAACTTGTTCTTAAATGATAGTCCTCAGTAAATTCATGATGATCGTGGTAAATGGTTAATACTTTCGTATCCTCAAATACATGATAGTTTTGCTTAGCTGCGTAATAAAATAATTTCTCTATCATTTCTGGAAAAGCTATAGTTAACTCCTCATATGTACCAATATGTCTTATGTATGCGACGTTTATATCATCCGCTGTTACAATTTCAACATTACCTCGAACCTTCTTATATTCATTGTATTGAGGAATTCCCCTTACGTCTTTGCAATTCTTGCTATTGTCGTTTCGATATTGAGATGGACTTACGCCGTAATAATTTTTAAATGTTCGGGAGAAAACAGCTGAATCTGTGAAACCGAAGTGATACGTAATATGTGTAATCGTCATGTCTGTGCGATATGTAAGTAGATGTGTTGCCCTTTCTAACTTCAAGCGATTCACATACCGAGATAACGGCTCGTCTACTATTCCTTTAAAAATTCTATGAAAATGAAACTTTGAAAATCCTGCTACATCGGCTAGCTCTTCAATTGAAAGTGAATCATTTATATGCGATTCTATATAATCTTGCACTTTATAAATGCGTCGTAAATATTCATTTCTACTTTGTTTACTCTCCATACTTCTAACCCCTCACAACAAAAAGGCTAACTTTATGCTAGCCTACTGTTACACATGTTTCAAAAACAAAACTCTACTCCCGCCGTTCCCATCATAATTTGTATGTACCGATACACCCTCTATCTCATCATCCCCAGCCTCAATTCGAAAACCAATCTCCTTATGAAACTGTATCGATTTTTTATTAACTGGTGATGTGATTGCTTTTACAACTTTACGGTTATTTGCACGAGCAACATCAAAGAAATAAGAATACAATGTCGATGCGATTCCTCTTCTTCTATACTTAGGATTTACACCGATAAAATGAACGTATGCTTCATCTTTATGCGTTTGGGAAAAGAATCCGCATAAAAAACCTAACGTTTCTCCCTCTTCTTCAATGATAAAACTCGTTTCTTGAAAGTGAACGAAGAACAATTTTGGCAACATGTCCGCCATGTCTCTCCCGCCCCACCAATTATTTAAAACAGAATGAATCTTTACATAATCTTCCCCTTGTATGTTTCTTACTCGCATGTATTTCTCCCTCTCACTCACTTCATTTTTTCATAAATTTTAATGACTGTTTCTACTAATAGGATGAATACCCAAATACCGCAAAATACAAGTACAGACTGGAATATGGATCCAATAATAAAAATAACACCAACTGCACCTGATCCTGAAATTGATACTTCCCCAAATCCTGGGTCATATATAAGAGATCCAGCAGAAAAAGCCATTAAAATAGATCCTATTAAATAAATCACACTCATTATTTTTAATATCTTTATAGAAAGATAAGAAGTTTGTTTTTCTTCCACTTGTGATAATTCGATTTCTCCACTCGCAATTCCTTTTTGCAAACAGTCTTCACATAAAAATTCTTCCTTAATTTTTTTACCACCGTGTAACGTACCTGTTATCTCTTTACACCTTGAACATTTTCGATTTATCATTTTGGTATCACTCCAATCTCATAAGATTATACTTATATAATTCTGCACTTACCTTAATATTCCTTTTATGTATTTTATAGAGAAATGAGGTGTTTT
The DNA here is from genome assembly GCF_001583695.1 of Bacillus wiedmannii. Taxonomy (GTDB): domain Bacteria; phylum Bacillota; class Bacilli; order Bacillales; family Bacillaceae_G; genus Bacillus_A; species Bacillus_A wiedmannii. Next base: position 16,410 of record NZ_LOBC01000009.1, read on the forward strand.
ATGATGTCTAAACTTACTTTTGGTTATAAAAAGCCTACTGAACAATATGTATTAAGACCTAGTTGTTATGCGATTATTTTTAATTCCTCTTCAAAGATTGCTGCTATCCAAAAAGGAAACCATTATTTTTTACCTGGTGGCGGTATGGAAGGTAATGAAACAAAAGAAGAATGTATACATCGTGAATTACTAGAGGAATTAGGATGGGCAATTGAAATTGAACAGTATATCGGTAATGCAATGCGATATTTTTATGCTAAAAAGGAAGATACATATTATTTAAATGATGGGTTCTTCTACATTGCGAACATGGTGCAGAAACAAACTGAAAACTGTGAGGAGGATCATGTTCTAAGGTGGATGTCTCCTTTACATGCTGTAGAGCTTCTCATTCACGATCATCAAAAATGAGCGGTTGAACAAGCGCTTTTATTACGAAATAAAAAATGATCTCCTTCTATATGAAAGAGATCATTTTTACTGTTAACTTACTTTTTTCAAATTGAGAGCTGGCTTTTTGATTCCGCCTTTTTTTACAACATATAGACCCACAAAGATAATAAGTCCGCCAACAAGTTGCATCATATTGATTTGCTCCCCTATTGTTACTGCTGCAAAAATAACTGCGAACAATGGCACAAGATACATATAAACCATTACTTTCGTTGAGCCTATTTGACTAATACCGACATACCACATTGCTAACCCAAAGATGGTCGCAAAGACAATTGAATATGCAAGAGATCCCCAGCTTGGCGTATCTACTGGCCACGTTAATGTATTTACGTTAAATAAACAGTATATAACGAGAGGTACAATTCCAATTAACGTAGACCATGATGTGACTCTCATTGCAGAGTATTTTGTAATAAGAGGTTGTGCTAAAATTGGATACCATCCCCAAGCAATTGCTGCGACTAATCCAATTATATTTCCGAGCCACGCATACTCGTAAGTAGCTCCTCCTGTATGCCCTGTTAATAAAACGAATGCTGCACCAATAAACGCTACTATTGAACCAATTTGAACTTTCATCGAAAAACGTTCTTGTTTGTGTAATACTGCTAATATCCCTGTAAAAATAGGTGACATCGCAATTAATAATGAGGCGTTCGTTGCTGAAGTATATTTCACAGATAGCATAAACATCGTTTGATACATTGCCGTACCAACGATACCGACTGCTATTAATCGTAACCAATCTTTTCTTTCAATACGTAATGAGCGTTCCATCATAAATGTAATAAGTAATAATACCGGAGATGCTACTAAAAATCGTAAACTATTAAATTGAATGGATGACATATATGCCACGCCATACTTTCCAATTGTATAATTTGCTCCCCATACTAATGCTACTGATACTAGGAGCCACTCCATTTGCCATCGTTTCATCCGAATCTCCCCTTCCCTATTTAGCATAGTAAAATTGGCTGGATATAGCACCGTCCAATTGGCTGTTTTTTTCCCCAGCCAATTTGTTATACTGAATGTATATAAGAGATACGGAGGCGTTTGTATGGAATGGAAGCTAGATAACGATAGTAAAATCCCTATTTATCAGCAAGTTGTTGACTTTATTGAAAAACGTATTACATTCGGAGAACTTCCTCCAGGTAGCTTCGTCCCTTCCGAACGGAAATTAGCTACGCAATTAAATGTAAACCGAAGTACAGTAACAACTGCTTATAATGAACTTCGTGCTATGGGAATTGTAGAAAGTACGACTGGTAAAGGTACACGTGTAAGTACACATATGTGGGGCGTTTCTCCAACATTAACTCCGAATTGGAGAAATTTCGTAGAAGGTGGTACTTTTTTACCAAACTTACCGTTACTTCGCCATATTCGGGCAGAAGTACAACAAAATGAAAATATTATAGATTTTGCAAACGGAGAGCTCGGTTGTAATCTCTATCCTCACGAGCAACTACAAACGATTTTACGAGAACAACCGTTAACGCATTCATTAAGTTATGATCATCCGCAAGGCTATCTCCCGCTAAGACAAGCGGTCGTAAAATATATGAAAGAATATTTAAAAGTTGAAGCGACTGAACAATCCATTATGATTACATCTGGCGCACAGCAAGCACTTCACCTTATCGTTCAATGTTTATTAAATCCCGGTGATGCTGTCGCTTTCGAAAGTCCATCGCACTGTTATTCCTTACCGTTATTCCAATCAGCAGGTATTCGTATTTTCCCATTACCTGTCGATGAACACGGTATTAATCCAGACGATGTACAAGAGTTATATAGAAAACATCGTATTAAAATGATTTTTTTAAATCCAAATTTCCAAAATCCTACGGGAACAATGCTTCATCCAAACCGTAGAAAAAAATTGTTATCACTTTGCGCAGACTTACGAATTGCGATTGTGGAAGATGATCCGTCCAGTCTACTTACGCTAGAAAAGAAACAACCTTGCCCTACTTTAAAATCAATAGATGAAAATGGGACAGTCATTTATGTACATTCCTTATCAAAAATGATTGCACCAGGCTTACGAGTTGGCTGGCTTGTCGCTCCGCAGTCTGTAGTAGAAAGGTTATCCGACGCAAGGCACCAAATGGAATTAGGAATGAGCATTTTCCCACAGTGGCTTATGCAACAATTTTTCGAAACTGTACCATTTCAGTCTCATATCGTACCGTTACGAAAACAATTAGCAGAAAAAAGAGACGTTATCGTTCGCGCCTTAAATGAGCAACTTCACGACAAAATCTCTTTTTCAAACCCGACCGGCGGTATATACATATGGGGAAAACTAAAAGAACCGATAAACGAAAAACAACTTATTATGCAAAGTTTAAAACAAGAAATCGCATTTATGCCAGGTAGTATTTTCGGTGCGAAAGATGGTTATATTCGTTTATCTTATGGAAAAGTGAATATTGATCAAATTGAGGAAGGTATTTCTCGTTTGCGTGAGGCTATTTTGGTATGTGAAAAATAACATTATTTAAAGTTTTCTCGTTTGACAAAACCTAAATCTACCATTATTATCAACACGAACCTATTTATAGGAGTGATACCAATGAAAATTTACGTTGATGCAGATGCTTGTCCTGTAAAAGATGTAATTATTTTTGAAGCTAAGAAGGCAGAAATCCCTGTTACCCTCGTTACTAGCTTTTCTCATTATTCTAATGCAGAACAGCCAACAGGCGTAGAAACAATTTATGTTGATTCTGGAGCAGATGCTGCAGATTACCGGATTATGCAGTTAGCAAAAAAAGAAGATTTAATCGTAACACAAGATTACGGTCTTGCTTCGCTTGCTTTAGCAAAAGGGTGTATCGTTCTACACCATAAAGGGTATAAGTATACGAATGAAAACATTGAACAATTGTTACAAACTCGGTATTTAAGTGCAATGGTTCGAAAAAGCGGTAAGCGTACAAAGGGACCAAAACCATTTACAGCAGAAGATAAAGAGAAATTTAGAGCGCTCTTTAAAAGTATGATTGCACTTTAGAAATGAATCTTCTATTTGTAGGGAAAGCTTTATAATAAAGAAGAGAATATCGGAATGAACATTCTCTTCTTGGGGTTTACCCTTTTAAAATGAAGGTAAATTATCTAAGTTATTTTCTTTTATGCCATCCGGTTCACTACGTATAATATCTCTACCATACTTATGAAATACGTCCACATGAGCTAACTTCCCTGATTTTGCTTCACTAAGAGCGGTCATATAATCTAACTCTCTCCCGCTACTTGTTTTAAACGCTATTAAATCCCCGTCATCATTTTTACGAACGGCAACTATTTGTTCTGCCCCTGAATTGCCTTCATGGTCTACTTCAAATTGAGCTTGTTCTTCTCCTTGATGTAAGTAATCATTATAAACTTTTTCAAAGTCTTTGTTGTCCATAAAACTCACCTCCAGCACATTTCATTAGTATGGTTGGGAGGTGTTGGTTTTATGTACCTTTTTATTACCGTAACAAGTCTTTACTACTCCAAATAAAGAATACTGGTCATTTTTTGTAGCCTAATACAAATCTATTTATAGTTCCTTACCTTCTTAATTTAAGCTAAATTTAAGTGTTAATATTTTCCTGACAACTTTATAATTGATTATGTCGAAACGAAATTTGAAATGGAGAATGGCTAAGATGAATATAGATATTAATCGTTTAACTGATATTTGTTTAGAGTATCAGCAATCTAGATTTTATGTTACTAGAATCCCTAAAGATTTCTTATCAATTGCCCAAAAACGTTTTTCTATATCAACGAATGATCAAATTATTGCTTTTTTAAGTTGTAATTTATTTGGATCAGGCAAGTATGGTGTTTACTTTACGAGTTCGGGTTTATACTGGAAAAATTGGTTATTAGGTAAAGGAAAATTGAAATGGGATCAATTAATTGAAGTGCAACAAATTGAAATTGATAAAGATGGTTTCTTATCTTTTGATGCACAAAAAAGCTTTAATATTAACGGGAGTGATTATCCACCACTGTTATTTAAAGAATTACTTATAGCTCTTACAAATTCATTCCAAAATTCTAAACAACATGATATACATCCAGTTATAAAAATGGATGAGATAAAATCAATTTGCTCATTATTTGAAACATACAATGAATTATTAGAACCTGATAACGGATTATTTGTAGACACTCATATTTCAGACAAAAAGTTAAAAGCAATTGAGGCACGATTTATCGTTCCTAAAGAAGAACAAATCATCGCTTTTTTAGATACATCTATCCTTGGGAATATGGGGAAAGGATCTGATGGAGTATTAATTTGTGAATCAGGTATATATTTTAGAGAAACTTTTGTACACTTATATTTCCCATGGCATGTCTTTAAAAATATACCTATTACTTTAACATCAGATGAATTTGAAATTGGGAAAGGAAATATATTTCATCTTCAACATGCTAGAATGGCTAGTCAAGATATTTTATTGTTCATGAAGAATTTAAAACAGTATGTGAATAGTTTATATGAAGAACATCCACAATTACATATTTAATACATTTCTTATTACATACAAGCACATGTATAGTTAAGTCTAAAATTTCAATTCAACTAAAAAACCGATTATTTTTGTAGAGAGCCTACATGTATAATCGGTTTTTTAATCTTATTCTTTTCTTACGTACTCATTTATAATGGCATCTAGTGATTTTTTAATACCTCCGCAAATCCTTCAAAGTCTCCAATATATCATCTGTAAAGGCTGTACTACCTTCTGCCTCTAAAACTCTGAAATAAAAACTTCTTAGGAAAGTTCTAATATTTTGTACTAAAATAGCATGCTGCGGATGTCGGATGTCTTCAACAGTTGCTATACTATGTAGCCAGTTGCCCCACTCTTCTTCTGTTAAAAGATTTTGGTTACGTAACGACATAATTGGCGTTACTAATCTCTCATCCTCAAAGTGTATATATACGTCATCATGTAAGCGAACCTTCTGACGAACAGCAGCTAGTATTGCATATGAAAACTCACGATTTTGTATTGTACGTGCTAACGCATCTAGTGCATCAGCCGCATGCGCCGTAGAGTGTGCCCAACCTTTTCCTTCTACGTAGCCTCTTACATCTTCTTCTAAATATACATATTCCAGTACTTGTTCTGCCACACTGTACAGTTGTTCTTCGGATAACAACGGTTCTCTTTCATGAACAGATAAAATAAGTGGTGGAATTAATACGGAGAATGCACGTTTAAAAACAGAGTCTGTGCCCTTTTCACCAATTTTATAAAATAAATAATCAGGACTAATTGCTTGTAACATTAATCCTCTTAACTCTTTTTGTCTAAACACATCATTTGTAATCCATGTATGAAGCGTACTATAAATTAAATCATCGCGTAATTCAGCATCAGGTGATCCGATATAATCTAGCATCCACTGTGCATACGGATATGCATCTACATCTTCTGGTACAGCATAATTATTATTTTTAATTTGTAGTAGTTCTTCTTTTAATTCTAGTACTTCATTCATTATATTTCCTGTCCCCTTTTTACTTTATTAACATATTTTCGCCTTATCCCCTGTAATTACCTATCCTTATATGAACTTGATTCAATTATATATAATTTATCCTGATAAATAAAAGGAAATACATTAGAACATCGCAGTCTCTCACTTTGTTTACATGCATTTCATGTAAGTTTAAGTTATAAAATAAAGGATGTTTTTTCTTTTGTATTCACACATAGTTACAATCAAAAATTTAATCATTTTAGAACTTGTTTAATAAATTCTGTTTTAGCTTTTGTGTATGCTTCTCTATCTTGGTTAAATCTTTTAGCTAAATCTTGTTTAAGATTTGAATACTCATAAACTAATTGTGGATTTTCTCGTAAGCGGTTACGAAATAAAAGTTGTTGCTCCCATCGCTCAGTTCCTTTAACCATCAAATGCAAGTGAGCTACACGCCTATTATTATTAACTTTCACAAAGAACCTTCTCCAAGGTCTCTCATCTAATTCTGGGCTTACATAATGCCAATTATATATGGCCAATGTAGCTGAAATATCTAGTACTCTATCAAATGAGTCTATTTCAGCCATTAGATCAATGATAGATTTTGCAGGTAAACCAGGTATGGATGTACTTCCTATATGTATTACTTTTCTTATACCTAGAGGAGCAAGCAGTTCATATAATTGCTGCTCTTCACATCGGCCTTTATCTTGCCAATCAGGATTTGCATTAACTATCTCTACTGACTCATTCGCCCATACAGGCCAATCGTTCGGATTCTCTTTTTTATCCATCCAAAACATCACCCTTTCACGATTTTTTCTATATAAACCGTATTAAATTCCTTTAAATACAACTACCGTATCATCAAAATCACTATTCCGAAATACACATCCGCACACTCTTTCAGATTATGCTAGTTCGTTTGCAAATGTTGTTTTTCCTGAAGCTGTAATATCACTTACTCCAACTCTTATTGGATGTGTTAAATTTAATTTTAAAATATGATCTGCAATTTCTTTCATACGTTGTTTTCGGTTCATGATATTTCCTCCACACAACCAGTTTACATAATATTATTATGAGTGAGATTTTGTGTCACTATTTGTCGGTAAGTCGATATCCTTTGTCGAATCGTTGATATATCGAAAAAATCGTTGATATATTTTAAGTTACGATAGATATATTTGAAAAATCGTTGATATATTATGATTGGCTTACTTTCCCTTAAATCCTCGATATAAAGCAGTGCGTAACTCTTGTTTGTATTCTTCAATCTCTGGCATATTGAGTTCTTCTGCTAGCCTGATGGCCAATTCAATATCATACGGTACACGTACGAGTTGAATGGAAAAGCTCGCTGCTTCTTTTTTACCGTAAGTTCCTTCAAATATTAAATAGGACGCTTGTGTAATTTCAAGAGGATTACCTACACTACCAGCATTACATAACGTTTTCCCTCTGAAATTTTGAACGAATGCTTGGTGAACGTCACCGTAGCAAACGACATCTGGTTTTCTTTCTCCTTCTATATTCTCTGTGAGCTCACTGTTTTCGAACATACTAATACGCTCTTCTCTTGAGGCATGTGGTTGTATTCTTTCATATAAACTTCTTGGTGAGGCGTGGAACATACGAATCAGTTTGCCGCTCATAAAAAATTCGATTGAAAATGGTAAGCTTCTTAAATAGTCATTTTGTTCTTCCGATAATTGTTTTTGGTGCCATTTTAACGCTTCAAATTCAGTCGGTTTTGTAATAAAATCATCCCAGTTCCCCATTACAACTCCATCACATTCTTTACGAATGATTTCAATCACTTCGCTAGAATGGGGACCTTTTCCGACTAGATCTCCAAGACAAATAATGCGCTCGATTCCTCTTACTTTAATATCTTTCAGTACAGAATCTAATGCTGGAATATTACCGTGAATATCTGAAATTACCGCTATTTTATCCATATGAATCCCTCCATTACTTATTGTTTATTATATCCTCATGTTGTGATTGATACCATTTTGGAATATAGGATGAAAAATTGTTATGATCTTCGATAATTCGGTTTAATCTCTCTTTCATATCATTAACTAAATGTGGCGTACTTCGGTTTGTCCATACGATATCAGCTGGGAATGTCATTGCTGCATATAATGAGTACAGCTGCCAAAAGTAAAGCGATGGTTCGCCTCCGCAATAACCTTGAACTTGTCCAACCGCAAATGGTTTGCTTATTCTTGTAGTAAAAATCGCTACGTTATAAAAATCGTGTATTGGATCGCCAAAATCATATCCACCAAAATCGATAACGATAAATTCCTTATTATGAATCATACTATTTGCTGGATGGAAGTCATCGTGTAAAAATGTGATTGGGCGATTTTTCAATAATTGTTTATGCTCCCCTACAAAACTTAATACTGGCTTCAAATCAAGGAAGTCTATTTCATAGTTTGCTAACGCTTCTACGTATCTTTCGTATTTATTCCATCGAACCGTTTCCTATTTATTACTTGCACTTTCTCTTTCAATTGAGTGGATTCTCTTTAATACTTCCCCTGCTTTTCTTCCTGCATAATACTGTTCTTCCACCGATAGCTTCCCTAAACCTTCTTCACCATTTACACCTTGGGCCCATTCAAATACTTGAACACATTTATTTAAATCCTCCAGCTTTATAAAATGAATTAACTGAGGCGTAGGAATATGTAATAACTCTAATTGTTTCATATACGTATATTCTTCTTGTTTACGTTCAAAATGAACAGCATCACATACTTTTACAAAATAAGTTTCTTCGTTCTTTAATTCAATTTTATATTTCTCTTCATGTGAAAAACCTTTTGAAATAGCTGTACACTTTACAATACGAGGCCATTCTAGTTTTCTCTCTATCTCTCTAAGTATTTCCTTCACAACGTTCACCTCTATCAATATATGTACAAACTACCTAACACTTCATACTCTCGTTTATTTTCACCTTTAAACTCCACTGCAAATGGATATTCACCATGATTCTTCAAACGTTCTAGTACTAACCCTTCTCCTATTGGTTCACAAAACTGCACATGAACGTCACCAAACGATACGCTTTGACACTCTGCATTCCATTCTTCATTTTTAACGACCTGGCTTGCAGTTAGCCCCATTACTTCTTTCCATTTCCGTACTGTTTCTCGAACGTTTTTCACTGAGTAATGAATCGTTTCAATTTGTTGTACTTTGTTTTTATGTTCAGTGATCGTCCCTATGTTACGTAAATCGTTTCTTCTTTCTTCGTCCGTTTCATTCCATTGTATAAAGAAAGGTAATTTCGGTCCGTTCTCTTCTTGCTTTATAAATAACATTTTCCACTCTAAAAGGCGGCCATCTTTTCTCATACGTTTCCCTTCAAATGGCCCTATCGTTTGTAAACCGTATTTACTAAACTGATCTGCTAATTCTTCAATGGCATCTGTTCGAATTGCGATTTGTAACATACCTTCTCCAGTTTGTAATTTCACCACTGTTTCTTGTACTAATGGATTGTCTGCTTCTTTCGCTTTTTCTTCATGTTGAACTGCCAGAAATTCTATGTATGATAAATCAAAATAACTTAAACTATTCCAAGTACCCCAAGTAGTATGCTCTCCGCCTAATACAGTATGAAATCCAAGTTCCTGCATTTGCTTTGCCGCTTCCTCCGGTGTACAATTCACTGCGTGTACGAGATGATCAAATCGTAACATGTCTTTCTCCCCTTTCTCTCCATCCTTTTATTGTATATTTTATTTTTATTTCGTTCAATTCAAAAAACTTTAAAACCTAGTTGATTTATACGATTAATGTGTATTATAATGAAACAAATTTAATTATTGCTGATTGGAAAAACCAAAGGCACTTTTCTCATACGGGAAAAGTGCCTTTTTCATTTACTATTACAGGGGGATTATTTATGCAGAAATTAATTGTCTTTGCTATTATTGGATTTTTCGCTCAATTGATTGACGGAGCACTTGGAATGGCGTATGGGGTAACATCTACCTCACTTTTACTAATGTTTGGTATCGCACCTGCTGTCGCTTCCGCATCTGTTCATTTAGCTGAAGTCGTTACAACCGCCGCTTCTGGTGCATCCCACATCAAATTTGGAAACGTTGATAAATATACCGTTTCCAGGCTTACATTGCCAGGAGCAGTTGGCGCATTTATTGGGGCATGTTTTTTAAGTAATTTACCTGGCGATGTAATTAAACCGTACATTTCCGTATTTTTATTTACTTTAGGGGTTTATATTTTATTACGATTCATCATTCAAAAACAAATTGTCACTTCAAAGAAACGTATGTCTGCTAAACAGCTTGTTCCGCTTGGCTTATTCGCTGGATTCGTTGATTCCACTGGTGGTGGTGGCTGGGGTCCAATTACGACACCTGTACTTTTAGCAAGAGGAAACGAAGCTAGAAAAGTTATCGGCTCTGTAGATACGAGTGAATTTCCTGTTTCACTCGCTGCAACAATCGGATTTTTCATTTCACTTGGATGGGAACAAGTAAGTTGGGTTTGGGTATTTGCGTTAATGCTTGGCGGTATTGTCGCAGCTCCAATTGCTGCATGGTTAGTACGCATCGTTCCAGCACATTTACTTGGCGTATTAGTTGGTGGCCTTATTATCTTTACAAACATCCGTACATTGCTTACTACATTTAAAGTTGATCCAACTATTATTTCACTTTCTTACGTGGCAGTTGGTCTTGTCGTTATTATTTCTATTTTCATTGCTGTTCGCAATCATTCCAATCGTTCTAACGCACCGACCGCCGGATATCCGAATGATCAAAAACAAATGCTACCATAACGATAAAAATACCGCCCGATTTACCTCGAGCGGTATTTTTTATTTTTCTGTTTTCCAGTTAATCATCGTTTCTGTAGTGCCAATTCTCTCCATATGTAATTTCTCTAATACACGAATCGAGCTTTCATTTTCAAGAAGTGTCTCTGCAATAATCGTTTCTATCTCTCCTGCTTGAAAAGCCCAATTTATTAGTTCTCTTACAGCTTCTGTCGCATACCCTTTATTCCAATATTTCTCAATAAATCCGTAACCAATTTCTACTGTATGTTCCTCATTTGGTTTCCCTTTAAACCCAATATCACCTAGAACGATGTCATCTTCTTTGCGAATGACATACCACGCACCCCAAGGTAATACATTCTCATCTTTTTTTACATTTTCTACATGCCCTACAATATGTGGACCACTATTATATCCTTGCTCGTTAGCAACTTGCATACTCTCTTCTGTACACGGCACTATATAGAGCCTTTCTGTTTCTAATTTCATGTTGATTTCCCCTTTTCAATTAAACAATACCTCAATTTTATCAGAAATAAAAAGAATATTCATTCTATTTATCAGATTTATAACTTATTCTTTGAAACGAATTTAAGGAATAATCCCCTTTTGATAGTTATGTCGAATTATATTTTCTGAATTTTCTTTTAACTTTAAAGGGTTTTTCAATATTTTTTGCGAAACATTTGTATAACAATTTTTTCTTTGCTTATTGCTACATAATAGTAGGTTCGGGTGGAGTTATGCAAGCGTTTCCTATACAATAACCGATATTTTTTGACTTTTCCTAACAAAATCCCTTGCAATATATTCAGAAACTCATTACAATTGCCATATATTAAATATCTTAGCAATATATAAATCCTCATCAATCCGATGAGGTAGAGGTTGCGACTTTTAAGAGTAAAACGGACGAGACACAGAGAATGTCACTGACTCCGTTTGAAAGGAAAAGTTGCCGAAGTTTATATTTCTTCTCTGGAAATATGAGCTGGGGCTGTCTCCGAAAGGAACAGAACTGTCACGTTTACAAAATTACCGTGTAAACGTGGGGTGCTATCTTAACGGAAGGGTATGATGGGGTGGTTATTTGTGAAACGTTCCGCCTAATTCCTTTGGCGGTTTTTTGTATTTTTCTCCCCCGCTCCTTCCTAACCTACAAGAAAAGGAGTGTTGAACATGAATAGCGCAACAAATCAATCTACCTCTAAAACGCAAACTACACAAGGACAAGGTGAATTAAAACGCGGATTAAAATCTCGTCACCTTACGATGATTTCTCTCGGTGGTACAATCGGTACCGGACTATTTCTTGCCAGCGGTGGTGTCATCCATTCAGCTGGTCCTGGCGGTGCACTAATCGCATACGCCGCAATTGGAATTATGGTGTATTTCTTAATGACAAGCTTAGCTGAACTTGCAGCTTACATGCCTGTTACTGGATCTTTTAGCACGTATGCAACAAAATTTGTTGATCCATCACTTGGCTTTGCACTTGGATGGAACTATTGGTATAACTGGGCGATTACAATTGCGGCAGAACTAGCGGCCGTAACATTAATTATGAAATTTTGGTTCCCTGATACCCCTTCCCTCATTTGGAGCGGATTATGTTTAGCTATTATTTTCCTTTTAAACTACTTATCTGTTAAAGGGTTTGGTGAATCTGAATATTGGTTCGCACTTATTAAAGTAGTTACTATTATTATCTTTTTAATTGTCGGCTTTATGATGATTTTTGGAATTATGGGCGGCGAGACTGTTGGCTTTAAAAACTTCACTGTTGCAGATGCACCATTTAACGGTGGTATTATGGCAATTATCGGTGTATTTATGGCAGCTGGTTTCTCATTCCAAGGTACTGAATTACTTGGGGTAGCTGCTGGTGAAACTTCTGATCCAGAACGTAATATTCCGAAAGCAATTCGTTCGATCTTTTGGCGTATTCTTTTATTCTATATTCTTGCGATTCTCGTTATCGGTTTATTAATTCCTTATACAACTGAAAGCCTTGCCGCAAGTGATGTAACAGTAAGTCCATTTACACTTATTTTTGAAAAAGCGGGCGTTGCCTTTGCTGCTTCTGTTATGAACGCTGTTATTTTAACGGCAGTACTATCTGCTGGTAACTCTGGAATGTATGCATCAACTCGTATGCTTTGGGATTTAGCTCGCCAAGGGAAAGCACCGAAGTTTCTTGGTAAATTAGATAGCCGCGGTGTACCTGTTAACGCATTAATCGTAACATCGATTGTCGGTAGTATCGCTTTCATTGCTTCTTTATTCGGTGACGGTGTTGTATATATTTGGTTATTAAACGCATCTGGAATGTCTGGCTTTATAGCATGGGTCGGCATTGCAATTAGTCATTACCGTTTCCGTAAAGCATATATCGCTCAAGGTAAAGATTTAAAAGACTTACCATATAGAGCAAAATGGTTCCCGTTCGGTCCAATCTTCGCATTTGCACTTTGTGTCATCGTAATTTTAGGACAAAACTACGGCGCATTTATGGGCGAAGCAATCGATTGGAACGGTGTACTCGTTTCTTACATCGGTTTACCACTCTTCTTAGTACTATGGTTAGGATATAAATTTACGAAGAAAACGAAAGTGATTCCACTTGATAAATGTGAATTGAAATAAAGTGAAACGAGCAAACAAATATGTTTGCTCGTTTTTTATTCCAATGCTTCTCCCTTCCCTATTGCTCCTGTTTTTGCAATAATAAAGGAAATATAAATAAAGGTTGGGATACCATGAACATTCGCATTACTGATGAAGCAAAAGCAGCTATACATAGATTAGAACGTGAAGACAAAAAAATCATTCGCATTAGAGGAACAATGACAAACTCTTGTAGTATTTTCGTTGATGTTGATTTAATTTGGGATACATATGATGCAGATGATGTTGTATATGAAGGTGCTGATTTTATTGTACAAATGGATTCATTTACGAAAGACTACACTGGTGATACGGTGACACTTGATTATAAAACGACAGGTTTTAGTATTACGACTCCGAGTGAGACTTTAGTTTATGGGTTGTCGATTAAAAAATAAAAATTATTTTCAGCTTACAAATGAGGTGAAAAAATGAGTAATTATGTTCCGTTAAAATTTTTATTTAATGAAGAATTAGCAGAAAAAATGGCTGATTCTATTTGTAAACACGATCCTACTTTCTCTAAAAGAAACTTTGTATCTTCCGTAACATGTAAAGTTGAAAATTTAGAGTTAAAGCAGCGTATTGAAGTAATAGCAGATGAATTACACAATGCTTTACAAAAAGATTTTCATGCAGCAATACATATTTTACTGAAAACATTGGGGCCAGAAAACACAACAGAAGTAGGCACATTTACAAATGGATATATGTACATGCCTATTGCAAAATACGTTGAAAAATATGGGCTTAACGATTTTGAAACCTCATGTAACGCCATGTATGAAATAACAAAAAGGAATACTGCTGAATATGCCATTCGGCCTTTTCTTGAAACATACCATGAAGACACACTAGGCATATTACAACAGTGGATTCATGATGAAAACAGCCACATTAGAAGATTAGTTTCCGAAGGTACAAGACCAAGACTTCCTTGGGCTAAAAAAATAGGAGCTCTGAAAGGTGACTTTAAGAACAATTTACAGCTTCTTGAGCCATTAATGAATGATCCGTCTAAATATGTCCAAAAATCAGTAGCCAATCATATTAACGATATTACGAAAGAAGATAAAGAACTCGTTTTTCAATGGTTACAACAATTACGCGATAAACAGCATCCTGTTAACCTTTGGATTATAAAACATGGGTTACGAACGGTTATTAAAAATGGTACTTTGCCAAAAGATTTTTCTTTTTGAGTATTTTAAACAAAACCGCTTATGCTTCAAGAATGAAGTATAAGCGGTTTTTCCTTTTGAATAAAGCAATAATAAACGTAAAAAGTGCTTTAAAATTCTTCTTTATACCTTTATTTTACTAGCTCTTCTATGTTATCATTTTTCTTGATTTTTTCTGATGATAGCCAGAGTGAATAACTTGTTCCATCCTTGTTCCTTAAAAATATGTTAAATTCCTTATTATATAGTTCTTCTTTAAGAATAGTGACTACCTTTCTCAAATCCTCTATTACATAGGAATCATTTCTATATTTTATCTCACTGTCATTGAAAACTAAAGTCAATTCATACTCTAGACAGTTGCCGTCTTTCGGCTGTGAACAAGTAATATCTTCAATTACAAAACGATCATTTTGAATTTCATTTAACCTTTCGCCTACTTTTGTTTCAGTTTGAATCAAATATGTCCAATAACCTCTTACAGTGTTTTTCATTGTTAAAAGCAGTTCTTCTTTCGTTATAGCTTTTTGCACATTATCAAAAGGTAAGCCTATAGATTCACCATTATGATCCTCAATTTCAAGTTTTGTTATCTTTTTATTACTCTTCTGAATGAATTGGAATAGAGCATATAAACGATCTAATTCTTTTGATTCAAATTGACTGTAATCAATCTTGTCACTCGTTTTTAAAGTTAATAATAACTTATCAGTTGGTTTCTCCTCTATATAATCATCATCCACTATATATTGAAAAACATTTTTATTTTCAGGTTCCACGTAACCTAATTTTTTAATTTCTTCTAGCATGGGTTTGAATTTCTTATATTCCTCATATGTTTTTGTCCCGTATTGATATTCATCCCCTTTTATTCTTGAATATAAGAAACCATCTACCTCTACTCTAAATTGAATATTTTTATTATTTTTTGCTTGAACAGTATGATATGTATGTCCCATATTCCCTTCATGTATAGCACCCCAATCTGTTACAATCACATCAATTCCATGCTTTTTTTTCACATATTTTTTCACCTGATCTTCATCTTCATAATTACAACCACTTAAACATAAGAAACATAACAATAGCAACATTACATTTTTCATTCTTTTCATATAGCACCTTGCCCTCTTCCTTGCATAAGAAATGTTCGCTAATTAAAGACTGTATAAAAAAGAGAATAATAACACCTATACATTATTATTCTCTTTTTTATAGAAACGGGTCGAATCACAGGCAATAACCCATCCTATAACGATTAATGTTACAGATAATAACTTAAGGCCCGTCTTATATATATAATCCAAATCTTTAAGGTAAACAAAGGATATTACTCCTAATACAGCACCCACTATCCCTAGAATCAAACCCTTATACTTTTGTAAAAACATCTTATTCCCCCTTTCGTACAAACTAAATATTCCAAATATAAACAATACTAAATTATGGAATATTTTCAAAGAATAAAATTTTTATATTCAGTATATATATATCAATTTCTTATATAAATAAAAACATCCCCATAGATAAGTAAATCTAAAGGGAGTAAACGGTTCCACTTTTTTATAAACAGTACGACTTTATTGTTATGTAACAGAAATGTGAAATATCATATTTCACAAAATATCTTGGCACAATGCAGTTTCACTATATAGCCCATCCAAAATTTAGTTGTACTCTCACCTTACCTTATAACTTCAAAGGATTTCCACTCGATTATCCCGAATATACAAATAATCACTCTAACAAGGAGCGAATTTATATGAATCTATTCGAACATGAAACGTAAAACCGTTCCACTTTAATAAGAGGTCCTCCTTTTTTCTTTTCTCATCATATCATTTACTTACAAAATAGGAGGATACAATTATGAAACGTGATCCATTATTTTTAACTTTATTAGAAAGTGCAAATACACATTTTAGCGGCTGGGATTTTTCTTTCATTTCAGAAACGGGTCGAATGAATAGCGAGCCTTTATCGTGGTCGTACGGCAGCACTGCTTTCCAGCTTATGCAGCGTGCAAAATCAATGCTTGATATGGGGACTGGCGGCGGAGAATTTTTATCTATGTTACAACCGTTCCCATCAACTATTTTTGCGACTGAGGGCTATGCTCCAAACGTGCCAATTGCTCGAAACAAATTAGAACCTTTAGGGGTTACAGTTATAGAGGTAACGGATGATACTGCTTTACCATTTCAAGATGGTCAGTTTGATTTCATTATAAATCAGCATGAATCATATGCTGCCTCTGAGGTAAACAGAATCCTTTCTCCAAATGGAATTTTCCTTACACAACAAGTTGGTGGTCTCGATTGTGCGGAACTAAATGAGCAGTTTAGCGCACCGCTAAATAGCGAATTTGCAAGTTGGTCGCTTGAAACGGCATGTAGTCAGTTAGAGGAAAATGGATTTACTATTTTAGAAGCAAAAGAAGAGTTCCCTTTTCAACGTTTTTATGACATTGGTGCGATCGTCTATTATTTAAAAGCAGTTCCGTGGCAAATTCCTGATTTTACTGTCGAAGGTTACTATGAGGAATTATATCGTATACATGAGATCATCTTGCAAAAAGGATATTTTGATGTGAAGCAACATCGTTTTATGATTAAAGCGATTCGCGGTTAATCATGGAGCATATGAAAAAGAGATGGATCTACCATCTCTTTTTTTATTTTCACTCAATATTTTCTATATTTAAACACTTCGTTTCACAGTAATAGCCTTTGCCACCAACATAAACTTTTTCTATTTTATTCTCGCTATCGGTTGCTAATTTAACTAATATTTCGGAAGGCGAGTGTAAAGAATAACCTTGTTCAAATACATAAACTTCTTTTTGTAAGTAGCGCTGTTCATAAAGGTAGCAAGCTAATGCACCGTTTGAAGTTCCAGTCGCTGCTTCTTCATTGATATCGTATAGCGGAGCAAAGTTTCTGCATATAATTCGATTGTCATTAAAAGTATATAGATGCATCCCGACAACATTATAATACTTGCTGATTTCTTTAATTTTTTCAAAATTAGGTTGCATTGTATGTAATTGTGTTTCGCTTTTTATAGGAATTAAAATATCTTTTAAGCCCGTGGAGACAATTTGAATTGGGTATGCATTGTCTATATCTTTAATGTCAAAGCAGTCGATAAACTCATTTGGAGATATAACATCATAGAATATCGGTTCGTTTTGTTCCATGAATATGATGTCATCTTTTATGGTAATAGTAAGAACACCGCTGTTCGTTTCAATCGTATAGCGATTCTTGAAAAGTTTATTTACATGCATCAGTATCGCGAAAGAGCCAATTGTGGCATGACCACATAAATCAACTTCCTCTTTTGGTGTAAAATACTCAAATTTATAATCAGCAATTTCGGACTCTGATATAAATGCAGTTTCCGCATAGCCCAGTTGTTTGGCTATTGCCATTTTTTGAGTAGTGGTCAATGTATTCTCCATAAATACTACTCCAGCTTTATTTCCGCCTTTATGATCCTTGCTAAATGCACTTGCAACATAAACAGATATTTTCATAAGACACCTTCCTTCCTCACTTATAGTAAATTGTAGCATAGAACGTACTACGTATATATATTGTTGGATAAATTTTCTATAAAGCAAGAGACAAACTATTTTTTTAGTATCTGAACTCTCCAAAAATAGTTTGTAGCGCCTCTAGTTCGTTAAGTAAGTTCGCTTCTCGCAATCGCATCAGCTAATGTAATAAGTTGCTCGTGCGTTATCTTTCCGGCTAACTTTTCTTTTATAACTTTTTCCATTTCTTTTGTAATGGTCATACCTTCTAGTTCTAGGCTCGCTTTAGCTGCCTCGAAAGCTTTATTCAGTTCTTCCTCGCTTTTGAATGCCATAGTTTAAGTTATCTCCTTCACATCATTTTCATTTCCTTTTCTAATGAAGCAAATTGTATACTTATACATACGTCCATTTCCTTCCCTTTACACATGAGTTATTTAGCTTATTTTTAAGTGAAAACACTCGCCTTACAATTCCTTATCACATAATATATAGTACAACTTTCATACGTAAGCACTTTACGTAAAGCGAAAGAATCCTTTTTAGAAAGGAGAATTAACATCGATACTATAAGCAATGAATTTCTAAAACTTTATTACGACAGCAACGTTTGGTTACATGATACACACTGGCTTGGGGTCCCCATTTTCAAACTTCCCTCCGATCTTTTTTTGTATCAAGAAATTATTTACGAATTAAAACCCGATTTAATTATTGAATGTGGCACTTGTTATGGTGGTAGCGCATTGTATTTAGCTTCTATATTAGATTTAATTGGAAAGGGTCACGTTGTTACTATTGATATATTCCCTCAACCAAATCGTCCATCCCATGACCGAATTACGTATGTAACAGCTTCTTCTGTTTCTGTACATGCCGTTCAAACTATATTAAATATGCGCAAACCTGATGATGTGATTTTAGTTATTTTAGATTCTGATCATAGTAAAGAGCATGTATCAAAAGAACTTTTACTTTATAAATCTATCGTTACTACTGGTAGTTATATTATTGTAGAGGATACATCTATTAATGGAAATCCTGTTTCTCCCGATTGGGGCCCTGGCCCAATGGAAGCTGTAGAAGAGTTTTTAGCTAAAAACAACAACTTCATAATTGATGAATCTAAACATAAGTTTTTCATATCATTTAATCCAAAAGGTTTTTTAAAGAAGATAAAGTGAAACTTTAATAAGTGGGGGGTCATCCCCACTTATTATTAGTTGAACCAATCGGGCTTTTACGGGCAGTTGATCTCCCACCTAACTCCTTTGTACAGCTGAATTTTGAGGTGGGGGTCTTACTGCCCGTTAATGCGGGGTAAAGTGAAACTTTAATAAGTGGGGTTGTGTATAACCCCACTTATTCTATAATCTTCATTTTTGAAAAAGGATAATATACAAATTCCACTTTGCCTATTATATTATCTTCTTCAATATATCCTAAGCCATTTCGACTATCTCTACTAAGTTCACGGTTATCTCCCATTACAAATAATTTATTTGGCGGGATTTTCGTCTTTTGAAAGTTATAAAACACTTGCGTATTATTGAATAAATCTTTATTTGTATACGGTTCTTCTTGCTTTTTATCATTCAAATATACTGATCCATTCTTTATGTTAATTACGTCACCAGGAAGTCCTATTACTCGTTTTACATAATATTTCGACTCATCCTCTTCCTTTATAATGACAATTTCTCCGTGCTCTAAATTTGAAAAATGTACTGCTGCTTTATTTACAAATACGTAGTCTTCTTCATATAAAGTCGGTTGCATCGATTTCCCTTCCACTTTACATAAAGTAAAAGAATGATAGGCTACTACCAAAACAAACACGAAGAGTATGTATTTCCCCCAGCCTCTTTTAATCTCCTGTTTCATATCCATTCCCACCTTATTTAAACGCTTTTTAACTCAAAAAATATATCACTGCACAATATGTCTCCATGCAGTGATACTATTTTTACTGGACCTTGTTCGGCTGTTCTACTGGGACTGGATTTCCACCCGCTCTTTTCGTTTTCAATTCAAAATACGCATCCAAAATCTCTTTACCAATCGCGGAATTAATTCCTGATTTGTCATCATTCACCCAAGGTACAACAACTGAAAAAGCTACTTCCGGATCAGCATCATATGGTGCATAACCGGCAAGAGTTAAATTATAACATTTTTTCCGGTTATTGTTTTCATCTCTTCCAATATCACTTTCTCCACCGTATACAGTTTCAGCTGTTCCTGTTTTTCCAGCTGGTTTATATGGTAATCCTTTAAACGTTGCCGTACCTGTTCCGTCAGTTTCTTGAAAAACTCTTCTAAATCCTTCTTTTACATGATTAATGTATGAAGTGTCCATATCCACTCGATTTAAAATAACTGGTTCAATAGACCGAACAACTTTTCCAACATCCTCTGGTCTATGTGGTTGCTCTCTCACTTCTTGCACAATTTGTGGTTTCATTCGGTATCCGCCGTTTGCAATTGTTGACATATATTGAGCAAGCTGAAGCGGCGTATATGTATCGTACTGTCCAATCGCATAATCAAGTAAAAAGCCAGGTATGTTATCCGTTCTACCCATTTGACCAATCGATTCATTCGGCAAGTCAATACCAGTTGGTACACCTAAGCCAAACTGTCTAAAGTAGTAACGCATTTTATTAAATGTCTCTTTTTTAATATCTAACGGATTGTTTGGCACATAATTAATACCTGCCATTTTTAATGCTGTATTAAACATATAAACGTTTGATGAAACTTGTAAAGCTCTTAAATCATCAATATCACCAAAATCTTTCCACGATTTCTTTGGCTTAGTACTTCCTTTAAAATACATTGGTGCATCAAAGAAATGCGTATACGGCTTAATTGTTTCAGTTTGATATCCGGCTAATAACGTAGCCCCTTTCACAGTTGACCCTAACTCATAAGAACTTGTCATCGTTCCTAAAGCGAAGTCTTCTATTTGCATTCCGCCATCTTTATTTACAATTTTCTTTCCTGCCATTGATAAAATTTGGCCGTTTTTCGGGTTCATCATTACAACGAACGCGCGATCCATCATCGGCTCTGCAGAATGAAATGCTCGTAAATTCTTTTCAAGACTTTCCTCTACTTTTTTCTGTAACTCCATATCTACTGTTAACATTAAATTATTTCCACTTTTTCCTTCAGTCACCTTTTCTGTCCGAATAATATTTCCCGCTTTATCCGTAATATTTTTAGACTGTTCTTTCGTTCCATGTAATGCATCTTCGTACTGTTTCTCGATATAACTCTTACCAATGCGATCATTTCGGTTATAATCGCGCACTAAATAATAATCTAACTGTTCTCTCGGCAAGCCCTCATTTTCAGTAGAAACGCTACCAAGTATGGAACGAAGTATTTTATCATTTGGGTATTCACGTTCCCAATCCACTGTCGTATCCACTCCTGGCAAACTTGCCAATCTTTCACTTACGATTGCATATTCATTTTGACTTACATCTTTTTTAACAATTTGCGGCGTCATTTTATATCCCGCATTCATCCTACTTTTAATTGCTAGTACTTCTAGATCCTCTTTTGATAGTTCGCTTAATTCTTCTAGCGTAATTCTTTCACGGCGCAACTCTTCAACTTTTTTATCTAATTCTTTTCCTTCTATCTCTTGCTTTCTAAATGTACCCTCATCCTCTTTCGTCACTTTTTCTGCTGCTCGCTTTTCATTTAACTGCATCCAAAAATCTTTTTTATCGGTTTCTGTTAACTTAGCTATATCTTCTGGCGACATTTCAATTAGCTGGGCTAAATTTCTTGCTACTTGTAAAACTTCTTTCGAATCTGCTCCTTTCATTTTCGTATATGTAACGGTTCGTAGCGGTTTGTTATTTACAATCACTTGACCTACCCGATCAAACATCTTCCCTCTAGGAACAGGAGTGCTTACCGTTACATCTTCCTTTTTGTTTACTTCATTTCTATACGTTTCTCCATCAATGATTTGTACTTTACCTAATTGAATTATAATAGCTGAAAATAAAAGAAAGACGATAAAAAATAGTACATTTAATCGAAATGGAATATGAGTCTTTTTCTTTTTCGATTGTTTCTTCTGCTCCTTTTTCTGTCTCATTTCGCTCCCTCGCTTCATTCTATTAACATTTCTACATAGAACCATTATGTATCAAATTTATTTATATGATATATATAGAATTTTATATTAATTACTAAAGAAATAAAAGATTTAATTTTCAGTTTTTTAATTTTATGTCCTATTTATTACCATTCCCCTTAATTCGTCATAACATGAATTTTATTCAAACAAAAAACTGAGGTGTTCTCTATACACCTCAGTTTTTCATAAAAATAATAACTTATTTAACCGACGATACCCCTTCAACAAACTCACCAATCTTATTTTGAAAAACAAAATCAAAGTTATATTCTTGCCCTGTTAACTCTTCATTTACTAAAATGGTCGTTGCCCCTATTTCCCTCTTTGCGATTTGCGGGAATGAAGCGACGGGTTGTACTTTTAATGACGTTCCCATAACGATAAGTACATCTGTTTCATATAAACGTGTTATCGCATTTTGATATTGCGGCAATGTATCTCCGTATAAAACAACGTCTGGATTTAAAATGAAATTACACTTCCCGCAGCGAGGCACTTCATGATCAATCATATACTGCAAATCATATCCTGCTTTACACTTCGGACAATGTGCTGTTTGAAGCGTTCCGTGTAGATCAATGACATGTTTACTACCACCTAATTGATGTAAACCGTCAATATTTTGCGTTAAAATCGTAAAGTCTTTCCCTTGTTCTTCTAATTTAGCTAAAAAGCGATGGCCACGATTTGGTTTATATTGATGAAACGTATTAATTTGAAAGATTTCTTTATAATGCTTCCAAAATTCTTTCGGACTTCTATTATAATATCCTCTTGATAAATACATCTCCACATTCGCATCAGCATACAATCCATTTGCTGAACGGAAATCTGGGATACCACTTTCCGTACTTACACCAGCGCCTGTTAACACTGTAATTTTCCTCGCTTTTTCTAAAATTGAACGTACTTCTTCAAATTGTTGCACAAAAATCACCTCTATGTATTTTCCTATACTTATTATACCAGTTGTTTATACGAGGTGTTGTACGATTCGGTGTATTTAATTCTTCTAAGTTAATTATCTTGTACTAACTATTTAACAAATTTACCAAGTAGCCATGATTAAATTAGAGCTTCGTAATCTTCTTTAAATTTTAGATTAAGACCTTTATTACTACTTTGAGCCTTTTCATATACGCTATCAAAGCCTGTCATATGCTGCAAGTCGAATCCAATAGTATCCCCAGAAAATAATTGTACATCCTTATATCGATTTGTCTTTGCCCCTATCATTAAATTCGGTGCCACAATAACAGCAGCAATTCTATTTTCAATAACACGTAACTTTAGCATTGTAATTGCTTTTTCTTGATCAATTTCTTCATCACAAAAGTATATAAACACTTCATGACTATCTCCTTCTCTTGGCGCACGATAGACACATGTACGGTCGTATAATTCATCGATGTTATACGCATGTATATGAATTCTTTCTTTCCCTTTTTGCACACTTAAAGAGTTTGCATATTCTTTCACAAGAGGCAACTCTGTATCAAATCCATTATTATTTAAAATACAGTCACCCTTTGTCTTACTAATCGTAAACTCTGTATATTCTTTATCACTATAATACGGATCATCATCAGTAATAAACGAATGCTGCTCTATATCAAATATACTGAAAGCATGTTCTTTACTTCCATCACCTTGTGTGAAGATGGGTTGTAATCGTTGCCCCGTATGATAAGCGATTCGGTCAGATTTTTGACTCAGTTTAGAATGATATGCCATTGTACATAATACACTGCCTTCCATCTCAATAGAGCGACCTTTTAATATATTTGTCCATTTAGACATTTTCACATTTCCACCTGTCAAGTTGATAAGAATGTCCATTCCCTCTTGTTCCAGACGCTCCATTAAAAGCGGGTAAAACATATCATGACAAATACACACCTGAATTTGCTTCCCATTTAGTATTATTGGTGTATACAGCTGCTGTAAGCACTCCTCATCATACTCCCCTTCAAAAGCTACTTTTTCAGCTGTTGAATGCTTAGCATATAATTTCCATTCCGTTTCTTCTTCGGTTGTCGGATTATAAAAATATGCTTCTTCTGTACCGAAATCGGAAGAAACGCCTATCAACACCGGGGTGTTACAGATAGTTGAGATACGTTTAGTCATTTCAATGCACTCAGTTACATCTTCATTGCCCAAAATAAATGCCTCGGGAAAAACAACTAAATCAACAGAATGTTCTAAAGTAATATCTATGATTTTGTCATAGATTTTTTCGTAGTTATATTTATTTTTACCGTCATAATATGGCTGCACCAATAAAAATTTCATACCCGTTTCTTCACTCTTTAAATCCTCCGTACTTCGAAAGGTTACATTACGTAGCCCAAGGTGATATTGATATGTATCAAATACATGTTTTATCTCGTTCGAACCTACAAACCATCCAAACTGGTGATATCTAGATGCGTTGAGCAAACTACCAATTGCATGTTTTGAATTCGCTGTTTCTATTTCAATTCCAAGCAAAGGGTAGTACAACTCAGTTACTTTCTTTGTTTTAATAAAATATAGCAAAGGATGATGAACAACATCTGATTTTAAATGAATGGCTAATTGCATAAGAAAGTCTATAAACCCATCTGTGATTGTAAAACCTGCTGAAATATCTATCTTTGGTATATAATAATAGCTCTTATCAGTTTTAATTTGTTTTTGTTTAAATTTTACTGGTTCAACTGTGTAAGTAGGTGAAATAAGTCGTTGTTTTTCAAGTGAAAATAGCATTTTAAAATACTCTGGCTCTTTGTCTTCAGAAATTGACAAATTCGTATGAGCGAGTTCAGCTAATACCTTTTTATTTATCAGTTTAGACTTCGTCTCACCACCAGAACCGTTATCTCTCGTTATATGATCGTTCTTGAAATGAATTCTAGTTGGGCTAATTACATCTAAATTATCAAGCATCGAAGCATCGATAAAAACAATTTGATGATCGCCTATATTTTCGTGTACCGTTCTTGTAATCTTAACACCACGACGGTATGTATCTTTTTCTGTTGTAGCATTACTATTATCGACAATCATAAATCGATATTGGCATGGAGAGATTAGTAAATTACCAATATTCCCGATTTGATATTTAGATGAAGGTGTTGAACCTTCTATTTCAAATGCAGCAAAAGGCAAATACCTTCCTTCATATAGCTGAATACCTGGTAAGTCCTGAATGTTTAATTCAGTAACATCTAAAAACCATACAACATCGTATTTAGGTAAATAACCCCTACCGGAAAATTGGAACTCCTTTTCACTAAAAAAACCTAAATTCTCGCCAATTTTCTTAAGTTTCTCTTGAATTGATTTTGTAGAATCTTTCGCCATATTTACCCCTCATTCTTGTGAATTACACTGAGTGCTTAACCTAAAGTCAAATTCTCTATATTCTATTAGATAACTAATTCTTAAAGCATCAATATCAATTTCCTTATATAAATATATAATAATACTCATTTTTTGTAAAAGCTTGGTAAACACTACATTCTTGCTGTATCTTTAAATTTACCAGTTATGAAAAAACTTAGTACAATTAACAACTCTGATGATTATCCCTTATCCAAGTCACACTTTACTAATATCAAAATCTACTCTGTTTGTTTTACATAAAAAATAGTGTGATATTCTTTATCACACTATTTTTAAATGATTATTTTGTATGTCTTTGAGTTTGTCAGCCCTTCTTAATTAACATCCTTTTTACCTAATGCGTCGCGCCCCCAACCTCTACAATATCTACCTCAACTTTCGTCGTTACCTCAACTGCCAATTCTATCCCTTTACTAATCGTAGAAAGTGACATACTCGGTTGACCTGGATAGTTACTCGCTTGTTCTGGTAAGAACGGAATATGAATAAATCCGCCTTTTATTTTCTTATCGCGTTTCTCTAGTTCATGCATGAGACCGTAGAATAAATGATTACAAACGAATGTACCTGCTGTTTGTGAAACGGAAGCTGGTATACCTTCTTTTTGCAGTCTTTTTACAATTGCTTTCATCGGAAGTGTAGACCAATAGGCAGCTGGTCCTTCTTCTACAACCGGTACATCTACCGGCTGATTCCCTTCATTGTCAGCAATTCTTGCATCATCAACGTTAATTGCGACACGCTCTATCGTAATATCTGGTCTGCCTCCAGCTTGTCCAATACATATAATCATTTCAGGGTTTAGTTCTTCTATATACTCTTTTAATACGCTGATTGATTTTTGGAATACAGTTGGTACTTGTTTACTAATAATCTTATATTCTCCCACTGTTTTTTCATGCAAACTTTTTGCGACTTCCCAAGCTGGATTAATGCTTTCTCCGCCGAACGGGTCGAACCCTGTTAGTAATACTGTTTTCATAGTTTTCCCTCCTAATTAGAAACGATATACAAGACCGTACATAATAAACATATTTATAATAAAGATTGAAAGAGCAATTGGTACTTGCGCTTTAATAACTGCATTTTTATCTTTTAGCTCTAAAAGCATTGCCGGAACGATATTAAAGTTTGCTGCCATTGGAGTAAGTAGCGTTCCGCAATATCCAGCAAACATACCGAGCGCGGCCATAATTGCCGGGTTTCCTCCGTGCATTTGAACAATTAAAGGTAAGCCAATTCCGCCAGTAATAACGGCAAACGCTGCAAATGCATTTCCCATTACGACTGTAAAGAGCATCATTCCTAAACAATATGCCATAACAGCAACGAACGGATATTCTGTCGGTAATACTTGTCCGACTAAATCAGAAACGACTTGTCCAACGCCAGACTTTGCGAAAATACCGCCAAGTGCTGCTAACATTTGCGGTAAAATAACAGCCCAGCCGACAGCTTGTAATAGTCTGCTTCCTTCTTGAACAGGCGTTGTTATTTTCGATTTCGTAATACGCATCGCCGCAATGAATGCAAGTAGTGCCCCAAGTGCTAATGCAACTAATGTGACTTTATCCGGATCAACAAGGGATACATTCCCCCATTTAATCTTCCCTAACGTTAACGTACCGATAATTGTAAAAATAGGAATTAATAGTGCAGGCATAAAAATTTTATTTTTTAATTTCTCCGCATGTTTCACACGTTCTTGTACTGGAACTTCTTTCTCCTCTGATTTTGTTACTTTATTTAATGAAGCTAACACGACCATAGTGAGCACGATACAGCCAACATAAAACGAAGGGATTACATTTCCGAATAAAAAGGTAACTGCAAATAGCGCCCAAAATGAGCTAGAACCAAATCGATTTGGATGTTGACGATCAAATGCAATACGAACGGCGATAAAAGCAACGAGTATTCCTAATACGTAATAAATTGTATCCATTGTAATGATGTTCATTTTATATTGCCTCCTTCTCTTCTTTTTCTTTTGATGCCATCGTTTTCGCTATATATTTATCAAATCTTCTAAATCTGATCCAGCTTACGATAAGTGCTGATATTGCAGTTGGAATGCCCCAAAGCGCCATATCCCATACACCGACATGCATACCTACTGAATCGAAGAATCCTTTCATTAATAAAATAGCACCAGTCGCGATAAATATATCCTCTCCGAAAAACCATGCTGTATTTTCCGCAGCTGCTGCATTCGCTTTAATTTTTTCTCTTAACTTTTCAGGGAGCTTACCATATTTCCCTTGCGCAGCCCCTTCTGCCATCGGTGCAACGAGCGGTCTTACCGTTTGTGCATGACCACCAATGTTCAGCCCCAGTGCTGCTGATGATTCTCTTATCGTAAAATATGACATTAATACTCTTCCAGTTGTTGCACCTTTTGATTTCGTTATAAGTGCTTCTGCTCTTTCTTTTAAACCGTAACGCTCTAAAATTCCGATTACCGGTAAAGTTAATATAATTGGCATAGACATATATCTATTTTCTATGAAAAACTTACCGAACAAGCTGATCACATCATAAAAGCTTAATCCCGAAACCATACCCGTAACAATACCTGCAACCATAACTACTAAAAGTGTATTCAATCTAAATAAAAAGCCCACCGCAACAAGTAGTATCCCGATTAATTTAATCATTTCTAGCACTTCCCCCTATTTTTTCTTTCGGTGCACAAATAGAAATACCATTAAGTTCGAATGTTCTGTATATTTTTCCCGCAAATTGGACTGCTTTCTCTCCATCACCATGTAAACAAATTGTTTTCGCTTGAACTGCTACTTTCTCTCCGCTCACCGCGTTTACATACCCTTCTTTCACCATTTGAAGCACTTGCTTTATCGCTTCGTCTTCATTTTTTATGAGCGCATTTTCTTCTGTCCGGCTCGTTAATGTCCCATCTTGTTTATACGTACGATCAGCAAAAGCTTCTTGTACGAGAGTTACATTATATTTTTCCACAGCCTGTATAAACGCCTCGCTATTTGCTAATCCGTAAAGTAATAGATTGGGATTACTATGACAAATTGCCTTCGCAATTGCATCTGCAATTACCGGATTAGTCGCCGCCATATTATATAGAGCACCGTGCGGTTTCACATGATGCATTTTCCCGCCTGCTGCTTTCACAAAAGCGTCTAATGCACCAATTTGATACAATACATAGTCGTATACTTCATTTGGTGAAACGTTCATATTTCTTCTTCCAAATCCAATTAAATCAGGAAAACCAGGATGTGCCCCTATTGCTACGTTATGCTGCAGTGCCTTTTCGACCGTTTTCCTCATTACAGTCGGATCACCCGCATGAAAACCACAAGCAACGTTTATAGAGGAAACGAACGGAAGAATTTCATCATCATTCCCCATTTTATAAGCTCCAAAACTTTCTCCTAAATCACAGTTTAAATCGATTGTCGTCACGATGTTCCCCTCCCAATGTCAGCTTCGTAAAGCGATGAATTTCTTTAATAGATTCATATTTACTTCTTGTTCTATGTACAATTGTTCCGCTTCTTCAAGCGTAATTTTCTCAAATGAAACATAATCCCCCGGTTTTAGCTGAGCAAGAAGAGGTAAATCTACTGAAATGATATTTCCCATTCTCGGATAGCCACCTGTCGTTTGCCTATCTGCCATTAATATAATCGGCTGTCCACCGTTTGGCACTTGAATCGTTCCGAATGTAACGGGACTCGATAAAATCTCTTTTTCTTCCACTCTATTTAAAACTTCTCCTTCAACTCTATAACCCATACGGTCAGCGTAATTAGATACTTTATACTCTTTCGTAAAAAATGCCTGTATACTTTCTTCTGTAAATTGATCATATTCAAAGTTAGTTATGACACGCAGCTTAGGATACTTCTTATACTTTGGCAGTACGCTTTTGCTAATTGCCCATTTCGTTTTGTTTCGCTCATCGTTTTGTAAGTTTTGAATGCAATGACTCGCCATTTCTGTGTGCGTTCCAATTTGAAAATAATCTCCCTTTTTCAGCATTCTTCCTTCAATACCACCAATTGCAGCACGTATGTAAGTACTTTTGCTTCCCATTATGCGATCAATCTGTATACCACCTGCAAAAGTCACATACGCTCTGCAACCGCTTTTCACTTTCCCAAAACAAAGCATACTACCTTCTTCCGCTAAAATGGGACGCCATAATGGAATACGCTTTCCATTCAGTAACGGCTCCATATTTGCTCCGCCAATCGCAAGTAAAGTCGTTTTCTTTATTAACAATTTAGGCCCCATAATTGTCATTTCGAGTCCCGCTTCAGTCTCTTCATTACCGACTAACATATTGATCATCCGAAGTGCACTTTGATCCATGGCCCCGCCAACTGGTACACCGTATTGTTGATAATGAGCTCGCCCTAAATCTTGGACTGTTGTAAACATTCCTGCATGTAAAACTTCTACATCCATTCTTTAGCCCCCTCAAGTGATACGTACTCTTCCTTCGTTATTGGGATAAATCGTAAATACATACCGCTTTGAATATATGTTGGTGTTTCTTCTTCTGGATTAAATAAGGAGATTGGTGTTCGACCGATAATATTCCATCCACCCGGTGTTTCAAACGGATATATACCTGTTTGATTTCCGCCAATACCTACTGAACCAGGAGCAATTTGTAACCGTGGTGTTTCTTTTCTAGGTATTTCTAGCTCTTTTGATAGCCCTCCTAAATACGGGAATCCTGGTGTAAAGCCTAACATATATACAAAATATGTTGTTTCACTATGTATGCGAATCACATCTTCCGTTCGTAATCCTCTACAATGTGCGACCTCTTCTAAATCAGGTCCATATTCTCCCCCGTAGCAAACTGGTATAGAAATATGTTTCGCATCTTGATTCACTTCTTCTTTATACGAATTACACAGCTCTTTTATATATTGGCAGACATAATTATATGGCCCTTCACTTCTCTTATTTCGCTTCCATACTTCGTATACATTGTAGTAGACTGCTAATGAAGTAAAAGATGGAACGCACTCAACCATCCCTACAAACGGATGCCGCCTCAACGCTTGAAACAATCGCTGCACTTTTTCGTATGTCTCCATCCTCATTTCTTCACCAAATGTAACAATTATGGCTTGATCCCCTAATGCAGAAAATTTCATCCCACTCCCTCTTTCTATGCCAAAAAGCCGAGTTCTTTCGAAATACGATGTGCTGTTTCTTTCACTTTCGCAATAAAATATGCAATATTACTTTCGTTATACTCAATTGCTAATCCCGAAATACTAATACCTGCTACAACCGTTCCATCGCTTGCGAAAATGGGCGCTGCTATAGCCGCTGTATGATTTTCTAACTCAGAGTAGCTAATTGTATGTCCTTCCTTTTTCGCCACTTGTAACACTTCTAGCAATTGTTTCTTATCCACGATTGTTCCATCTGCAAACTGTTTTAAATCCGTTTCCTCTACGTATTTCCGTTGCTCTTCCTCAGAGAAATACGATAGTAAAATTCTCGGACATGCACCCGCATAAAGTGGCGCTCTTCTTCCAACCGCCGTATACACGCGTACAGGCTGAGCACCTTCCATCTTTTCCACATAAATCGCGTCATTACCATCTTGAATAATTAAATTAACTGCCTGCCCTAAACTATTTCTAAGCTCTTTCATATATGGAATCGCAATATTTCTTACGGATAATCTTTGTGAAACAAGTTGACCGAACCGTAAAAAAACGACTCCGAGACGATATTTCCCCTTCTCATTTTTTTGTAAAAACTCCATTTCTTCTAACGAGCCAATTAAACGATAAACAGATGTTTTCGGCATACTCGTAAGCTGAACCATATCTGTTAAACTTAGCTCTTCATGCTCATAAAACAACTCTAAAATATCCATTGTCTTAACTGCCGTTTTATTTATACTCATTCTATCTCCCTTTTGTTCCGAATTTCGGAACTTAAATTCCGTTTTTTGAAACGAACATATAATTTAAAATTATAAAATATTCTTTCAATTCTATCAATATTTTTTTCACGTACATAATCCGATATATTTTGTCCGTAATTTAAAAAACGTAAATAATCCAATGAATTTGTAAATTTTTACATAAAACTATTAAATTTCCAATATATTTCAATTATTATGATATATGTAAAACAAAATGTAAGGAGTGTTTCGATTCCCGCCATTATGTTATCTTTTTGTATAGGTTATAATGTGACTTTTGCAACAAATGAGGATACTCATTCAACCGCTAAAGTTGCCCAACATCCTAAAATAACGAACGAAGAAATTCATTTCTTCGGATCAAGTGTTTCTAGTTTTAACTATTCTCACGGTGATGAATTAAGCCTTTTTGTAAAAAATATAGGCGATTCTCCTTTTAGCTATACTTTATATAACGCTAAAGGTTCTTGGATGATTGACGGAACTTTAAAACCTGGGGAGCAAGCGATCAATGAATTTAGTATAAATTGGAGTGATTGGCTTCCTGAAGGTGAATACAAAATAAAATTTAGAAATAATGACGGTTCTCTTTCAAAAGTTCAAGTTATAGCAAAACCAAACATTTAAATAAGGCACAAAAAAAGTATGGAAGAATATTCTCCCATACTTTTTCTTTATAACGCTCTTACTTGTTTCAACGGCCAGAAAACAGCTTGGCCTTTTCCGACAATTTCATCTTCTGAAATAAATCCGAACATTCGACCGTCTTTCGAAACTTCACGATTATCTCCTAAAACAAACACTTGGCCTTCTGGCACTTTCGTTTTTCCAGTGATTTGTTCTAACGTAAAGTCTGGAGTTAATACACGGCCTGCTGCTTTTTCTTTAAACTCTTTTAAATATGGTTCTTCCATCGCTTTTCCGTTTACATATAAAACATCGTTTTTATACTCCACTGTATCGCCTGGTAAACCAATTACTCGTTTTACTAAATCGTATCCTTCTTTTCCGTGGAAGACAATAATATCAAAGCGCTCTAATCCACTTATACTATAACCAATCTTATTTACGAGAACTCGCTCGTTATTTTCTAAAGTGGGCATCATCGATTCACCTTGTACTAATGAAGGTGTAAATAAAACACCGCGAATAATAGCGATTAATACTAGTGTAAATCCTATCGTTTTAGCCCATGAGAATAATTCTTTCTTCGTATTTTCCTTCATCGTTTCTCCTCTTTCTTACGTGTTTATTGTATGATTTGAACTAATTCTTGCACTAAATTAAGATCAATTTCAGAAAAACATGATTTCCCTTCTCTTACCGCTGTACCGACATGAGCTTGCGAAATTCCAGTTTCATCTAGTAATTTCTTTATATTTTCTTTCGTCACACCAGCTCCAACTACAAGCTGAATTTGGCCATCACTTACCTTTTGCATATCTGTAAGCACCGGAATATTATCAACTATATTTCCTTGTCCACCTGAAGTTAAAACGTGAGTCACTTTATGAAACTTCTTTAAAGTTCTCATCGCTTCTACTGGATTTTCTATATCATCTATCGCACGGTGGTACGTTACATTTATTCCATCTACAACAGATAGTAAATCTGCTAGTTTCTCTTCATCCACTTCATTTTTTTCATTTAATACACCTAATACAACACCAGCTACTCCAAGATTTTGAGCAACTACAATATCCTCTTTCATCATTTCAATTTCTTCTTCCGTATATGTAAAAGACTTCGCATGCGGACGAATCATAACGTGAATCGGTATATGTACTGCTTCTACCGCTTTTTTAATAAAAGCATAACTCGGTGTTAAACCGCCTTCTGTATAAGATGAAATTAATTCAATTCGGTTCCCGCCAGCTCGTTCAATTCGTTTCACATCTTCTAAACATGTTGCAATAACTTCTAGCATGAGATGACCTCTTTTCTTGCTTTTTTCTTATTATACAGTAGGTGAAATAAGAAGCATAGCATTCTCCTATAAAACGATAAAAAGAAGAATGAAAAGAAAGATTTTTTCAATTGATAACGTGTATTGGTAGTGTTATATTTCTCATATTCTACAAAAAAGGAGTAACCCCCTAGAACGCCTGACTAGGTGTCACTCCTTTTTATTTTACAAAAATACTAGTTTTCCCTATACATTTAGTTATTTTTCTTTGTTACTTCATTATAATAGTGGCTAAATGCTTCTACTAATGCGTCAACTGAAGCATACAGTTCTTCTGGTGTATTATCTACCCCTCCCATTTCAATAAGTAAAGCATTTGGAGAAAGGTCTTGATTATATACTCCGTTCCCGCTTTTACGATCTTTAATAAAAATCCCTCGGCTTAAACCGTAATACTTCTCATCTAAATATGAATTTATTGCTGTTACTATTTTTTTATTTTGTTCAAAGTTAGGATTCTCTCGTCCTAATATAAAATAGAGACGAGCATAATTCTTTCCATTAATCTTTTTTGTTGTAATATTTTTTCGTGCATCATCTCTATGAAGGTCCATTGGAAACATAATATTTTTATCTTGCGCCAATTTATCTTGTAATATTTGACGGGATCCCTTGTAAGATTGTGCCCAATTTAAATTTTTATTTCGCAGAAAATTCCTCATATTTGTCGTATCATGTGAAACGCCTATTCCTTTTTCTTCTAACTTTTGTTTTAAATAGTTTCCAACAAACGTAATATTCACTTCATTATTTGTACTAGAGGCATCATCTGGTATAGTAGCACCTGGAATGAGAGGAATAAATGACTCCCAACTATGTGTATGATAAATAAAAACTTTATTTTCACCGTTATTTTGTGTATTTGAATTGTTTTCTTTCTCACTCTTTGGGTGCTCAATAGCAGAACCTTTATCCTTAATATTCTCTAAAGGAATGCTGGATTCTTCAGGAATGTTCGTATAATCTGTTCCTTCCCCAGCAATTAATATTTCCGAATAAAATTGATTCATATTTGGAAGTTCTCGAGTTAATAAGCTTCGAAGGTCATTTACATTAATATTTGTAGAAAGTGAAAGTAAAAAAGATTCCAAAGACGCTCGTCCTTTTTCTTTATGAAATTCTTCTGCAAAATAACGATTTTCACTGCCTATCATATACATAAGGCCTTTAGTAGAATTCGTTCCTAATAATTGGTTAATATAATAAGATTTAAATACGTTTGAATTACTAGAAATGAAGAATGAAGTGAGAATACATATAATCGTGAATAAAAGACATATCATGACATACTTTATATTAAATACTTTCAGTTTCACTTTATTCATTTTATATCTCCCTTCATTTACTATATTCTTACGCATAATTTTTAAGTAATATGATTAATAATTTAATAGAATTGCTTCAACTACTATGTTTTCATTTAAGCTCTTTCCGTAAAGCGAATGAGGTTAAAGTTGCCTTGCGCAGATACCCTCAAAAATTTTAAAAGAAATTAAATAACCTGAGTCTATATAAATATAGAACTCAGGTTATTTAATACTGTTTACTCGACAGGAGGCACTGCATTGATATGGACTTTTTTATTGTCCATATCAATGTCTAATTGGTCTTTCAATAACTTCATACCTTTTTTTGTAAGATGAACAGCCCGATTCTTATCCGTTTTTGTAATCCATTCCTGTTCAAAAAATAGTTTTGCTATTGCAGATCCTAACCAACCAGAAATATGGTAGCGTCGTTCACTCCAATCAAGACAAGGTTTTGCAAATACCCTTCTCTTTATATCTGCCGTTTCAACATTTATTCCAAAATTCAGAAACCACCGCTTACCTTGTTCCGTTACAATGTATTCTCCTTCCTTTAAAATTATAAATTCCCTATGTAGTAATTTTTCAGTTATCTCTACACCGAGTCTGCCTGCAAGATGATCATAGCAAGTTCGAGCATAACGAATTCGTTTTAACTGATCCGATTGTTTTAAAGACCGAACTTGGACTGTTGGTGCAATTGTTCCTAACTTTTCAAGAACTTCTGCTACCTCTTGATTAGCAAGTCGATAGTAACGATGTCTACCATGTTGTTCAACTGTAAGTAGATTCCCCTCTACTAATTTAGAAAGATGAGAACTAATCGTTGGATGTGACACTTTTGCATTATAAGCCAATTCGCTAGCAGGTAGTGCTTGATTATTCATTAAACAATCCAAGATGATTGCTCTTGTAGGTTCAGCAATTAGTTTAGCTATATATGAGATATTCGGATATACATTCATATTTCGATGATACCCTAACTATTAAATTGATACAATTATTTTAAGTTTAATAGTAAAGGAGAATGTATTATGAATGCAATTGATCTTAGTATATTAAATTTAAAAGAAACGAGAAGGCGCTCAGAAAAATTATGGAATTCTCTTCCCAATAATTTTCTTAATTGGAAGCCTGATCATGAGGCTATGTCCTTTGGTGAAATGATTCGTCATGTATGGAGCTCAACTTTTTACTATCATATGATTTTAAAAAACAACGGCTCAATAAATGATATACATTTCCCGTATGATGACGAGCCGATTACTTGTGTAAAAAAAGAAACTGAATTGGCACAAGTATACTTTACTGACTTCATAGAATATGTACAATCCATAAGCATAGCTGAGCTAGATTCAACCCTTATTGATCGAAGCGATGTTGGCTATCAAAGATATTTAGGCGACATGCTATTACGAATTGCCTATCATGATGCGGTCCATGCAGGGCAATTTTTACAATATTTACGCATGATAAACTTGGAAAGACCTTTAATTTGGGATTAAAAGTTTCCCAACTAACATTGCAATAAATATTCTTTCAGCCAATAACAATCCAAAATCACGATAACCATTTATATTAAAAATCTACATCTCAATTTGGTACGTCGTACACATAAAAAGCACGTGTTCGATTATTAATCAAACACGTGCTTTCAAAACAACTATATTGTCCATAAACAATAAAATATAAGGTAAAAAAACTACGACCGAAACGCCGCATCCGCTAATATAGATAGTGTTGCATCATCCATCGGCGGATTGTGCAATCCTGCTCTGACATTTAAATAGTAACGGTGAAGTGGATTTTTTTCTGATAAACTTTTTGCTCCTACGATGCGCATTGCTTTATCAACAATAGATATCGCTGCATTCGTTACGGCATATTTCACTGCTGCTAGTTCTGCTTGCAGTGATAATTTATCTTCTGCCTCATCGTACTTTTTCGAAATTTGATATAAAAAGACGCGAGCTTGCATAAGCTCGAGTTCTAATTCTCCAACTAATCTTCTAATATTCGGTAATAAACTAATAGAATGGTTTAAACTATTTGGCTTGTATGATCCCGCAAACTGAACTGCATAATTTCTTGCTGATTGTGCAATTCCTAAATAACATGCTGGTATATGTAGCAACCAGCCAATACCCTTTTGTTTCACTTTCCCGCCCTTTACATCTGTAAAAAAGCGACTTTCTATCTCTACATTTTGTAAGACAAGGTCGTGACTAGCAGTCCCTCGCATCGCAACGCTATCCCACGTTTCTTCAATGGATACACCGAGCGTATTTCTTGGAATGACAAACTCACCAACTTCTTCACGGCCTTCCATACTCGCTGAAATAATAAAATAATCAAGTACTGGCGCCATCGTTGTAAAAGTTTTTCTTCCATTTATAATCCACTTCTCGCCTTGTTGAACCGCTATTGTTTCTGGTTTTCCACCACGCGTCGGACTCCCTGTTTTCGGCTCTGTTGCCGCCCTGTTAAAGAGCGCCCCGTTACGTACTTCTTCGCAAAACCATTTGAACATCTCATCATTCCAAGAGCGATTTTCCGCTAGCTCTTTCACAATGCCAAGATGCCAGCCAATCGATAATGCAGTAGCTCCGCAGCCTTCCGCGATTTTCTCTTGAAATAAAACGAAGTCATATAAAGAAATCGCACTACCACCAAATTCCTTCGGTAACGTTAATTTCGTATATCCAATATCTTTCAAATCATTTATATTTTCATACGGAAATGATCCTAATTCACTTAATTGATGCTCTCTTTCCATGAACTTCGGAATCAATGTATTTATTTGTTCAATAATGAAAGATTGTTTTTCTGTTTCAACAAATGAGAGTGCCATACTATAATCTCCTTTATGTTCGATTCATAAACCGTTCATTTTGTCATTATGATTATATGAAGCTACCTCTCTATTGTTTCACTATTCCGATAAAAATACAATGTTTTTGACTAATAAGAAAAGTTCCTATTGAAAGATAGGTTCTTTTCTTATTAGTCTCCCTTCAATGCCTTTAACGGCAAAGAGGTTACATATCCAATATACGAGAATAATTCTTTAAAGAAGAATGGTATTTCTGTATCTAACGTTTTATATGCTGATGTCGGCGTTGGTGAAGCATACGCTTCAATATTAATATGTTTTGCGATTCTCATTGCGCGTTTCATATGAAGTGGATCACTTACAATCGTGTATGTGCGTATTCCGTTCTCTATTCCAACTTCCTTCGCATTCTTTAAATTTTCTTCAGTGAAAAGTGATTTTGTTTCAATTAAAATATCTTCCTCTTTTACACCTTGTTTCATTGCATATACTCTTGCAGTACGCGCTTCCTCAAGCTCTGCCTCAAACTTTGTACCACCTGTAAAAATAATCTTTTTAATATTTCCGTTCTTATATAAAGAAATCGCATGATTAATTCTTTCTTTAAATACAGGAGATGGTTTTCCATTCCATGAAGCTGCTCCTAGTACGATACCAGCATCCGTTTTCACGCTATCATCTGTTTTAAAACGATAGCTCCAAATATCGTAAGCTGCGTAACTTACATATAAAATAGCAGAACAAATCATTAGTAAAAATACTTGAAAGATTCGTCTTTTCTTACTCTTCTTATTTTCTTTCATTTGTAATTGCCTCCGTACATCATCCATACTTCTATAAAAAAACATTTATATCAAATCGTTTTGTTTGAATTTATTTAAAAGAAGGAACTTTACTTGTTATTTATATATAAAAGGGTTTTCATTTAAAATTGAGGATTATCAATTCATTTTCATTTGCGGTTTTCATTACATTTTAAAATTCATAAGTTTATTACCATACAACTACATTGTAACGAATTTTTTCTCAGAAGGGAACGATGAAACAAAAGGAATTAAAATAAAGTAGCATTTTGTAAGAAAAAAGGTATATTTTTCATACCTCACGAACAATATACCTTTCAAAACACGAATTATAACTTTTCTTTATACAACTCTAATTTTTCTAACAATTGTTCTTTTACGCCTGGCCATTCACTCGAGATGATACTATACACAACCGCATCTCTCACATAGCCATTCGGCAATTTTCTTTCATTTCTAAGCACACCCTCTTTAACTGCACCTAACCTTTCAATTGCTCGCTGTGCTTTTTCATTTCTTACATCTGTCTTAATTTGTACCCTCAGCATATGCAATTTTTCAAAAGCATACTGGAGAAGCAAATACTTACACTCAGTATTTATACTCGTACGTTGCACACTTGGATGATACCACGTTTGTCCTAACTCGATTGTTTTATCTTCTACTGAAATATTATATAGACGTGTACTTCCTACAATCGTATTCGTCTGTTGATCCACTACAACGAAAGGTATTTGAGTCCCCTTCCCATAACCTTGTATCGCTTTTTGAACATATTGCTGCATATCTTGCGCAGTATCCATTTTAGAAATTAAATACGCCCAAATATCTCGATTTCCTTCTACAATCGAAAACAAAGTTTCGACATCATCACTATCTATTAACTGTAACTTTGCTCTTTCATGAATTATTTCCATTTGTTCCCCTCCTCTTTTTTAACTATATCATACAAAAAACATCTTATAATCTACATATCGTAAACTAACAAACATAAAAAAACTCGCTTTTCTTTAAAGCGAGTTCATTCTTTATAGAAGTATGTAAGCAATCGGCGTAATAATAAGTAACGTTAATATCGTTCTTTGTACATAGAGAATAATAAGTTCCGATACTTTTAACGGAATGTCTGTCGATAAAATACAAGGAATGGAAGCTGAGAAGAACAATATAGATGATACCGAAACAACCGCAATGACAAACTTTGTCACAAGTGGTGCACTTACTACTAATAATGATGGCAAAAACATTTCCGCAATACCAACGGATACCGCTTTAGCAGCTAAGTCTGCTTCTGGTAATTGTAATAGCCATGTAAATGGATAAAAAATATAGCTGATCCAATCAAATATTGGTGTAAACTTTGCTAAGATGATACCCATTAACCCTACTGACATAATTGATGGTAAAATTCCCATCGTCATGATAAAACCGTCTTTTAAGTTCACTGCAATATTTTTCATAATACTCGGTGCAGACTTTGATACTTCTAACGCATCTTCCCAAGCTCGTTCTAGCATTTTTTCTTTATAAACAGGCTCTGGGAACCCTTCTTCTGTTACATATGTATCTGGTTTTCTACTAAGGGGTGGGATTCTTACGGTGATAGCAGTTACGATGAATGTGACAACAAGAGTAGTCCAAAAATAAACATTCCATAAATGCATAATGTCTAATGTTTTTGCGATGATGATCATAAATGTTGCGGATACTGTAGAAA
Source organism: Bacillus wiedmannii (assembly GCF_001583695.1). Taxonomy (GTDB): domain Bacteria; phylum Bacillota; class Bacilli; order Bacillales; family Bacillaceae_G; genus Bacillus_A; species Bacillus_A wiedmannii. Next base: position 56,716 of record NZ_LOBC01000009.1, read on the forward strand.
AACCTGTAGCGATAATGGCTGCTTCTTTTGTCGTATATTTTCCTTCTTTATACACGCGGTTCGTAATTAATAACGCCAATGAATAGCTCCCTACAAAGGAAGCAACCGCATCGATTGCTGATCTTCCCGGTGTTTTCCATAACGGTCTCATAATCGGACGGCAAAATGTACCGATAAATTCTAGTAATCCGTACCCGACTAATAACGCTAAAAAAGCTGAGCCAATTGGAACGAGTAAACTTACCGATATTACTAGTTTCTCATACAAAAACGGCCCTACATCTGGCGCAAAGAACCAGGCTGGTCCCACTTTAAAACAATATAGTACACCGAAAACGACGCCAACTACTTTTAAAATAGAAAAACAAATGTCTACGAGGGACGTATTCCATTTCTTCGTATAAAACGGATAAATTGCACCCATTACCATAACAAGTAGTGCGTAATAAGGTACTACTCCTGGAACCGAAGCCCGGACCCAAGATACGATATGATCAATCATAATGGACGAAGCACCATTTATCGTAACCGGTACGAAAAACATAAACACCCCAACGAGACTAGCGAGTATAAACCGAAGAATGATCCTCTTCTCACTCCCTGTCTTAATTACATTCCTTTTTAATTCAATTTCACTCAAAATTCGACACCTCCTATTTATCTAAATATTCTGTATAATCATGTTAGATTCCTTCTTTTGATTTCTAATATTTAATCATATGAAAAAGCCTATTTTGAAATAGGCTTTTTCTATTACCTCTCATAATCATCCACAATCACTTGAATGACACGATACGATTCTTCCGCCACTATCTTATTACTAATCTTATTCGCATCATACGTAATTAACGCCTTCCAAAGTGTCCATCCTCTCGCCCTATTCCACGTTTCTTCATCTATGCGCAATACTTCTTTAAATACATTTCTACTATTCTTATCAAAAAACGTCCAAGCCATCGCCGCATCACAAGCAGGATCCCCTACTCCTAAAATACCAAAATCAATTACGGCACAAAGCTTTCCATCCTTAACGAGTAGATTTCCTGGTGCAACATCTCCATGAACCCAAACTGGTGTACGCTCCCACGTTGACTGAAGTGCTAAATCCCAAAGATGCTTTAATACTATTTCATCAAAAACATCCTTATTATTTTCGATAGCACCTCTCGCCTCTTCATCATATACAGATATAAGCCCGCCTCGGTAAAAATTATGCGCTCCAGCTATCGGTCCATTACTCGCATCAATGGATTGTAATTCTACTAAAAATGCTCCTAAGTCCGCCGCAAATTCATTTAGGTCACGGACATTTTGTTTCGTAACAGTATCTCCTTCTATCCACTTATTAATAGACCAAGGCCAGGGATACTCCTCAGATGGATTTCCTTTCGCAAGTGGTGTAGAAATCGGTAAAGAAAGCTCCTTACTTAATATAGGTAGCCACTTATTTTCTTTCTCTACTTGTGGTGCATATGCCACGTCACTTGGCAATCTTACACTCATCTCATCCCCTAAGTGAAATGTTCTGTTATCATGCCCACTAAACTTTACAGGTTTCACTTCTAAATGTGCCCATTCAGGAAACTGTTCCCCTATTAACCTTTTAACTAAATCGGTATTAATTTGATCCATTCACTATCCCCTTTTCTTTTGAAACTTACTAAGTCCATCTATACTCCCAACATATTCAAAACCATTTCTCTTATAAAAATCATTCAATATGCGATTATGCCCTACACAATCTAGTTTCAAAAACTCTTTGTCATGTTTTACATTCTCTTCTATCCACCGTAAAATCCATTCTCCTATTCCGTTGCCCTTATACTTCCGTTTCACCGCAAATCTATGAATATATAATGAATTAGAAACTTCCTCTTTACCAAAAATATATTCATCCCATTCATTTTGTTTAGGAGATACTGTCACTGTACCGATAATTTCATCTTCCTTTGTAATCACATATGTATATTTCTCCCTTATCCCTTCTAATATTTCAGCTGTAGCTTCCCCGCCTAACAAATACTGCCACTGATCAACTCCTTTATGTTGTAACCACTTTGCTACTTCTTTTAATAGAGCAATAATGCTATCGCTTTCATTTTCAGTAGCAGTTCGAATCTTATATTCTTTTGTTATTGTATTGCTCTTCATATTTTCATGTCTCCTTTCAAATTACTACTATACTAATAATCGCGTTCTACCGTCATTTTCGTCTGTCACGTATTCAACGTAAAAATCTTGATTCAGTGCGTTTTCATACATCAACTCAATCGCTTTTTGATCTTTAGCGTAAATTGTGACGTATGTACAATCCGCAACTAGTAAAACTAATTCACACTTGCTCTCTTTAAATTCTTCATATGTTTCAATATCTCCTAGTACTTCCCCTTTTGGATACGCTTTTAAATCTGCAAAAATAACATAATATATATTGTCTTTAAATAATTTTTTCAAACCTGATCCTTCCACTATACTTGGTTCTTCTGGAAATAATGCCTCATCCAATCCACCACGTGCTACTAAGTATGACTCCTCACTCCCCACCCACCAATCAAATGAAGAAATATCAATCGGCTTTAACACTCTCCAAAGTAAATTATCATATTCATTTGGAATATCTACTGTAATTCCTCTTTTCATTTATTTGCTCCTAGTTTATTTATTTTCGTTTTCATTCCATACATTATATACCAAATTCAACTACTATATTTTGTCGATACCTATGTAACTTGTATTTCACCGCGAAAAAACCGTCCCACTACTTATGAAACGGTTTTTTTCTGCTTATATTTAAGTTTTCCATTCAATTGTTGCACTGCGCTTTAAAATAATTTCTAATATATTCATCACATCAGCCATTCATTCTGTATACTCACTTCGTCTTCACAAAATAATATAAAAACCACACTGCATGATTTTGTTCATCGGCAGCTATTCTACGCAGTAACTCTTTCAAATGTGCATCTGATGCTTCATCTGAAATTTCCAAGTAAAAATCTACTGTCTTCTGTTCATCTTGTATTGCGAATTCTAATCCTTGTAAGTACGTATTCGGACATTCTTCTGTAATTTGTGGTTTTGGCTGCTGACCAGTTAAATTTGTATAGATCTGTACAAACTGATGAAAATGCTTTATTTCATCATTACGAATTTCAAGAATTTGATTTCTTTCCGCCACATTTGGAGCCATATTAGCTAATTTCGCATAGCAACTTATAGCACTAAACTCTCCATTAATTGCTTTCTCAATATCACGAATCAACTTATCATTTTGCCTATACCAATCATAATAATTCGAATTATACATCTTATCCCCTCCATTATTTCGCATTACATTTTATGCAATTTGAAATAGTAGGAGCATGTATACAAAAAGCACCGCAAATCCGAACTCTTCTATTCCCCTTAAAATATAGAAAAACCTATCTTGCTTGATTTCTCTATAGGTTAATAAAAATCAAAAAACGCTTCACTCCTAGTGAAACGTTTTTATCCTTTATGCGTGTAATTCTGTTTTATGTTCCTTTATTGCACTACGTTTGAAAGCAGTCGCTAAAATAATAGCCATACTTACCGCACCAATCCAAACGAGCACAGTAACAGGTGTACCCCAGCTTAACCCTTTTCCGAAGAAGAATATTTCTCGAAGTCCCTCAATCATAAATCGCATTGGCAACCATGCGTACACCCAGTCTTGGTAAAATGGTGACAACATTTCAGGTGCTAATGATAATAACGGTGCACCGAAGAATAGTAAGAGAGCGAATACACCGATTCCCTTTAATCCAACTAATGAAAGTACCGCTGATATCATTAAGAAGAAACTAAAGGACGTAATGGATAAAAATAAAGCTGTATCGGTGAAATTCGATATATTTAACCCTACCATACCATCCGCAATCCATGTAAGGCCAAATCCAATAACAAATGCGGCAATTGCACCTGTTACGATTTGCTTTAGTTTTAATACGAAGTTTTCTTTTCTTGTACCTACTGGCATTTTACTAATCGCAATAAAGATAATCGCTGCACTAGCTAAACTTGCAATCCATAACGGTTGGAATAAAGACATTGGCGAGTTACCATTTGCACTATTTTTTCCGATTTCATTCACATTTGTCACTTTCTTCGTAATCGGTGTTACTACATTTGAAACTTGATCTGCTGTTAAAGTAGCTCCTTTTGCTTTTAATCCTTCTAATAGTTGCGCGCGAACAGTATTGTTCATATTATCAACGATCGCATTTAACATTTGTCCTGCCATAGTGGATGCTGCTGTATTCATTCCTTGATTTATGAATATTTCTACCTCTGGCGAAGATGGCTGTGGTGTTCGTAATGATGCTTGTTTTGTGCTAAAGTCTTTCGGAATAACTAATGCCGCGTAATACTCTTGATTATTTAAGCCTTTTTGCACGGATTCCTTATTTTTTACTTCTACCCACTTTACTGCAGGTTCTTCCTCTAATTTTGATGTCTTTTTCATATTATCAACGATCGTTTTCCCCATATTCATTTTTGGCTGATTCGGAATTTCTACTCCTTGATCCTCATTTACAATTGCGATTGGCAAATTTTTCGGCTGTGGTTGAACGGTTGGAAATAACGTTAATGAAAAAAGAAAAACAACAAGTAGTGCAATAACCGGTGATAACAATAAAAGTTTATTTTTAAACATTTTCTTTTCTCCTCCTATAATTTGATTTATAATAACCAACAACGTGTTGTTTATTTATATTTTGAATTATATGTTCGAGTTGAACCTTATACAATAATCAAAAATCGTGAATGTGTCGGTTATCATACACATTCTTGAAAAGTGTTGGCTAAAATTAAGGAGGGACATACTTTGCGTGATAATAATTTAGATTTACGTGTTGTTCGTACGAAAACTGCCATACGAAATGCATTGGTGGAATTAATTGAAGAAAAAGGTTTTGACGCCCTTACAGTGAAAGATATTACAACGAAAGCAAACATTAATCGCGGTACTTTCTATGCGCATTATCAAGATAAATTTGATTTAATGACGAAATGCCAAGAAGAAATTATGTATGAGTTTTCTAGCATTGCCAAACAGAGATTGCCTGAAGTTATTGCTGATCTTGGGTCAAACCCTTCCCCAACAATGCCGTTTATACTTATTACTTCTATTCTTGAATTTCTAAATGAGAATAGTGATTTTATGAAAGCAGTATTAAGCCCAAAAGGAGATTTATCTTTCCAAACAAAACTGAAAGACTTTATGTGGAAAACACTATTTGAAGATACGAATGGTGCTCTCATTAATAAAGAGAATTTACTTGTCCCAAGCCAATACTTAACTTCTTATATGGCATCTGCTCATATAGGTGTCATTCAGCAATGGTTAAATAACGGGCAAAAAGAAACACCAGAGGAAATTGCTCGCATTTTATCAACAATCGCAGTTCATGGACCTTTTTATGCGGCTAGTTTGAAGAAATAAGTCCGCTATATAATAAAAGATCATCCACTATAATAGCGGATGATCTTTTATTATATTACAACACTTCAATATACCCTTCTGTTCCATGTACTCGAATTCGTTGTCCGTCTTTTATTAATTTCGTAGCATTCTCTACTCCGACGACTGCTGGTAACCCATATTCACGTGCAATCACTGCCCCGTGAGTCATAAGCCCGCCAACTTCAGTGACTAACCCTTTTATAGACACAAACAATGGTGTCCAGCCAGGATCAGTAAAAGCAGTAACTAATATATCTCCCTCTTCTAAATTCGCTTCTTCCATGTTTAAAATAACGCGTGCTCTTCCCTCTATAACTCCTGAAGAAACAGGCAAACCTACAATCGCGTCAGCTGGGAGGTTTTCTCGTTTATATTTACCTGTAATGATTTCTCCATCAGACGTCATTACACGGGGAGGCGTTAGTTTTTCATATAATTTGTACTCATTTTTTTGTTTATGAATAAGCTCGTAATCTAGTTTATTCGTGCGAACAACTTCGTGCAGTTCTTCAAAAGTTAGATAGTATATATCATCGACTTCACGAATGACACCGCTCTGCACAAGTTGCTCGGCTTCTTTTAATAATGCCTGTTTATATATGAAATAACGATTAATCATGCCGTATTTTGGATATTCACGATAACCGATACAATTACGGATGTTACGAATCATTCGCTTCGTCTCTTCTACTTTTTGTGTACCATCCGGCAAGTGTTGCAATCGATCTACTAACTCTTCTTCTTTTTTCAAAGCTTCTTGTAACCCTTCTTCAAACTTCCGTTTACTCGCACCCGCTTCAAAGTCTCTTATATTATTTAAAATCATCGGGATAATAGTAGTTGGCTTTTCACTCCAGCGTGTTTTCGTAATGTCGATTTCTCCGCTGCATCTCATTCCGTATTTATTTAGAAAAGCAGAGATGGCATCTCGAGCTTTTTCTCCGCCTTTAAATTGAACTAATTCATCTAAAAAGTTATCATTTTCTACATGTTGTAAATACGCAATAATTTTTGGGTACGGACGAATTACATCTGCAACGTCTAGTAATACTAGCCCCATTTCAGACGTAATATTATTTTGTACCGATTGAGAAAGCGCGTCTGCTGCATTCTTTTCGCCTAGCCATTGCTCCATCTTTTCATTGATCCATGTTGAAGCATCCATACCTGCCATAATGACAGCCATACTTTGCGGATCAAATAATATTTTCTTTAATTGCTGAATATCTTCCAAAATAAAATCAAGTACATCCACCCCTGATTTCATTTGCATGTTTCGTTTTAACTCTTCGATTGATGATTGATTCTTCTTTATTAAATCCGTAACGATTGCTGGATTGTTTTCGATTTGTGGCTGCGAACTTGCAGGTGGACCACTTTTACCAACGCTCTTCTCTTTTTCATCCTCTGGTAACAATGTAATACAATCATCTCGCTCGACTACAGTCGTTAATGCATCTTTAATAAGCGGTTCCGAATTCCCTATCATATTTAATAAAAGTTCTCTACTAGTAGGCGAAGCCAATCTTTGTGCAACATCAACAAACAACCTTCCTCCAGCTTGAAACCTCTGTCCAAAAGATGTTAACTGGAATAAAGACATTCCTAATGGCTTCAAAGGATCAGTCATCATTTGCTGGTGACCAACCGATACATACACATGATTTTCCTCATCATTTACTTCTGGTATTGGATATAAAGTCGTGATTGGGCGACTTTGGACAATATAAAATGTATCATCTACTAAACACCATTCAATATCTTGCGGACAACCAAAATAAGCTTCAATTTGTCTTCCGATACTTGCTAGTTGTAAAATTTGTTGTTCAGACAAAGTTTGAAGCTTTTGCTGAGCTGGATCAATTTGTTTCGTCTCCGTTCCGCCCTCTTTTAAAGCATAAATGGCTAATTTTTTAGTTGCTATCATCTTGCCGGTAATTTCGCCTTCTTTTACTTTATAATTATCAGCAGAGACCAGTCCTGATACTAATGCCTCACCAAGTCCAAAACTGGCATCAATTGATACTACCTTTCGGTTAGAAGTAACCGGATCAGCAGTAAATAAAATTCCCGAAGCCTCAGGGAAAACCATTTTTTGAACGACAACACATATAGAAACTTGATTATGTTCAAATTCATTTTGCATGCGGTACATAACTGCTCGCTCTGTAAATAAAGAAGCCCAGCACTTTCTTACATGCTGCAAAACCGCTTCTTCTCCGATAATATTTAAATACGTATCTTGTTGACCAGCAAACGAGGCATACGGTAAATCTTCAGCCGTAGCACTAGAACGCACGGCATACGCATGTTCATTTCCAAAACGTGAGAGATAATGAGCTACCGCTTCCACTACATCAGAAGGGATTTCTACTGCCATAATGACTTCTCTGATCTTCTTACTAATTTCACCAATTTGAGCGCGCTCTTCCATTTTTAACTTTGTTAGTTGCTGCAACAAAGTATGAAGCTCTTCATTTTGCTCGATAGCCTTTTCATACCCTACCGTTGTAATACAAAATCCTTCTGGCACTTGTATCCCTTGAATGTTAGATAACTTCCCTAAATTCAAACCTTTTCCACCAACGAGTGAAAGCTGCGTTTTTCCTATTTCCTGAAAATCGAGAACGAAAGAACTCATGTAACATCTCTCCTTACTTTGCATGTGTACTTGATTGTAGCAGGAGTCAATACGAATAAACAGTCTATTTCGAACTTGATTTACATGATATAATTAAGTTAGGAAGAGATATTCCTCCCCCTCTAATTCACTTCAACTACATCACAAAACTTAAACATTCTTTGATTATGAAAAGCATCCGTGTACAAGTAATCGACTCATTTAATGGATTTATATCAACTACAGTTATGTAATTTTTATATAAGTAGCCACCACTATACTATGTATTGTAAAACCTCCTCCTCACCTAAATACAAAATTAACAGCTTATTTTCAATCATTTCTTTTGCATCTTGCGTTAAGATTGGACGCGGGACTTTCGTTTGCTCATGTATCATTTCTTTAATACAGGCGAACTGCTCTGGCATACTAGCAACGATAAAAAAGTAGGCATGCTAAATAAGCCTATTAAGTTTGTTTAAAAAATCGCTTTACTGCATTTATACAACGATATTATACAAAAGTTATGGTACCCTTCTGAATTACCATTAATTAGGGATAATATATGTTATTATATATTTGTAATTAATGAAATAATAAGAAAGAAGGGGTTGTTGTGGAAACAAAGATTATAGAAACAAAAAAGAAAATTGATTCAAAATCTCTTTTGGCTTTAGGATTATTAATTATTTCAGGAATTGTATATCAATGTATTGCACTTATAGTAGGTAATATACCTGAATTATTAGAAATGATTCTTGAAGCTTCATGGAATCTTGTATTATGTGGAATTATAGGATACTATTTTTTAGGAAAAATATCTTTAGAGCAATTCAAACATTTTAAATTTAAAACATTACTCTGGGGTTTACCTTTAACAATCATAGTGGGCATGGGTTCAGGCACACTATATAACTATATTTTTGAACCTCCAACTACAAATTCTGTTGCTCAAGTAATAAGCGTTTCGATGATTTTGACCCGTGTACCATTCATGTTAATGGGTGAAGAATTGCTATGTACTAACATAATCATCGCATTACAAAAATTAGGATTAAAATTTGGTACAGCATCAATAATATGTAGCGTTCTGTTTGCCTTGTGGCATATTCCTGCTTATGGTTTCGTGCCAATGCAATTATTGATAACTATAGTCCCTGTTAGGTTATTACTGAATTATATATGGAAAAATTCAAAGAGTGTTTGGGTAAGTTGGATTTGCCACCTTGCTTTCGACATTATTGGATTTTTACCAATGCTTTTTAAATAAAAAATTACATTGTACTTATAAGTAACAAACAATAACATAAAAACAAAAAGAACCTTAGGGTTCTTTTTACTTAACAGAAAATATTACTTAGAATATAGATAAAATACCCATTCATTTCAGGGACAGATACATGAGAAATATATATATATTTACACCTATAAAAGGATTTTTCAATGTTTGACACAAACTATATTGACTTCGAAAATTTTCAAATAGGCATTCAAAATATGAATTCGTATTTTGAATGCCTATTTAGTAGTGATCATTCTTATTTTTTAGGTTCTTTAAGTTTTAATATATTAGTCGGAAGTACGTGTTTTATAACTTGAAAACCCATGGTACTTACACTTTATATTATGAACTTCTTTTGTAACTTTGGGTTTTGCATAAAAATAGAAATAACACTTGAAGTAAATGAGCATTTCTTTGTAAATAGTACAAAAATACATCAGCTAAAAAGTTCTAATCAATTTCAATTACATCACCAAACTTAAAAATCTTCTTATTACAAAAAGCATCCGTGCAAGTAATCAACCCATTCAAGGGATTTATATCAACTACAGTTATGTAATTTTTATATAAGTATCCACCTCTATAATATGTAAGTAAAATCTCTTCCTCACCTAAATATGAAATTAACAACTTATTTTCAATCCTCTCTTTTGCATCTTGCGTTAAGATTGGACGCGGGATTTTTGTTTGCTCCTGTATCATTTCTTTAATACAGGCGAACTGCTCTGGCATACTAGCAAACGGTTGCCACTTTACCATTCCTCTTCCTTTTGGCATATTAGCATTTCTCACGATTTGTGCCCTCCTAATAATGTGTTTCTATATCTTGCTGTTGCGACGCTTGTGTAAGAAATCCCACGTAAAATACTGTTCTTACCAAATCGTGTTCGAATTTCGTCCATAACCTTCGTTAATCTCATTTCTTTTTCTCTTTGTATAATGTTATCGAAAAGCGAAATTTGCTCTTCTCCTTCCCGTATTAAATTTGTTAAGGAAAGACTTATCGACCGAATCGGCTCTCCTGTATGCCGTTCGTATAAAAAATATATACAAACGTTGTAAATGTCCATCGTTAAATTTGTTGCTCTGTTTAACGTATGTGCTTTTTTTATTCCTCCCCCATATTCCCTACTATATCCAACTGAAAAATGAATCGTTTGCGCGTATTTCTTTTCTCTTCTCAATCTGTAACAAACTTCTTCTACATGCTCTAACAAAATAACGATGAATTCTTCTATTGAATAATCACGAAATAATATTTGGCTTTTCGCTATAGACTTTGTTGCTGGAACATATTTCTCTGCTATTCTGCTAAAATCAATCCCGTTACTATGTAAATGTAATTCTTCTCCTATTACACCAAATGATTGCTTTAAATACTTCAACGGGTACTGCGCTAAATCCCCAATCGTATGTATACCTTTTCGATTCAATTTCATTTCCGTTTTATACGATATACCCCAAAATTTACTGAGCGGTCTAATACTCCATAACTTCTCGGGTATATCGTCATATGTCCACTGCGCTATTCCATCTCTATTCTTTTTCGCTTCTACATCCATCGCTACTTTACTCAATAATAAATTTGGCCCAATACCAATCGTACTTTCGATCCGTGTACGTTCATATATTTCTCGCTTGAACTTTAATGCAAACTCACACGGATTACTCGCAAACAAATGAATACTTGCAGTCATATCCATGAAAAACTCATCGATACTATATTGATGAAAATCTTCCGGTGCAACATACTGTAAAGCTAAACCGGTTATGTAAGTTGAACATTTCATATACGTATGCATAATTGGATTCACAATAATAATATCTGGCCGCTTCGGTATTTCGTACAATTGTGCCATTTTCTTAATTCCTAATGCTTTTAGTGGCGGTGTTGCTGCTAATACGATTGATCCAATGCGGTTTATATCTCCTACTACAGCTAATTTTGTATATCGTGGATCAAGTCCTTTTTTTATACATGATACGCTTGCATAAAAGCTACGAAGATCTACACAAAGAATAATACGATTCGGTAAAAGAGAATAATCATACAAGGTTATCACCCCCAATAAAAGAACGTTTGTTCTCATTATACACGAACTTATGTTCTTTTTGAAGGTATTTTTATGAAAATTTTGGTTAAAATAACCGCTATATCTGTGCGCTATCAATTAAGGCAAGAAAAACTATGTATACAAAACCGCTAGAATTCCAAATAACTCATAAGCATAAAACTACCAAAACAAACCAATTAAACCCTTATTATCAAAACATAATTTATATAAATTCCTTTGTTTCTTATATGTGTGAAGATAATAAAATACTATTCCCAAAACAAAAAAAGCAAAGATTTTTAATTTACTTCAGCTTTCTTGTCTCTAATACATATATTCTTCTAAATTTGATTTTTTCTTGTATATTTTTTCAGCAAAATCTCCTACATAGCGCATGTACCAAGATTCATCCGCATAACTAGTTACATTCTCCTTTTTTCTATCGTTAATAGCTTCACAATAAAAGCTGTTAAACAGCAAAAGTACGAAGTCTTAAATTAGACTTCGCACTTTATACAAATTTTACAATTACTTACAATACTCATACAAATACAATAGTATATACACAATAATCACTCATTATATGTGTTGCTCTTTTAATCGGCCAATGTATAAACCAATCCTTTTACTTACCCATCTCTCATGATTGGTTTGATTGTTTCTACATACTTAATCCCCTCTATACTAATTACAAATGACAAAATTTATCCGTTTTTCCTTTTTGCCTACTTGCTAAATTCAGCAAGTAAAATGTTTTTAAAAAATTCCGGATTATTAATGTTTAAACTGTTCGAATTGATAGCAAATGTACGTTTTCCTCCAAGTGTTCCACCAACAAAAGTGGAAAACCCTGGAACGGCACCCCTGTGTCCCCATACCGTAACACCGTTCGGAAGCTTAATTTCAAGAATTCCAAGGCCATACCTAGTTCCCTCTCTTTCTGTAGGAACTGTAGTAAGCATTTGTTTTAGTTGCTGTTCCTTCAGTAATTTGCCACTGAGTAAGTAAGAGAAGAATTTGTTTAAGTCGTCAGCATTAGAAATCATATCTCCATCCGAGCTACCTGGGTTAATATAAGTAACGTCTTTTAGCTCACTGGCTCCGTCTAGTTGCAAATATCCACGTGCATGCTTGGTGCCTGGAATCACGCTTGAATTGCCAGGTAGGAATGTATTTGACAAATCAAGCGGTTCAATAATCCGATTTTCAACCTCTTCCGCATAGCTGTTTCCTGTTACTTTTTCGATAAGGATCCCCAGTATTACGTATCCTGTGTTTGAATAAGACCAACCCTTCCCTGGAGCAAAGTCTGGTGGAAGAGAAATCCCCATCTTTACAAATTCTTCAGCCGTATACGATTTTTTTATATCCGTAATATCAAAATCTTTTGAATTTATATAGTCAGCAATACCACTTGTATGATTCAATAGTTGCCGGATTGTAATCTGGTTACCATCATATCCGTTTCCTTGAATGACACCAGGCAACCATTTTTCAATAGGGTCGTCTAAATTTAAACGGTTCTCTCCAGATAATTGAAGTAGAACTGTTGCAATGAACGTTTTCGTCACACTGCCAATACGAAAGCGAAAATCTGCTTTCATTGGTTTCTTAGTTCTCAGATCCGCTACCCCAGCAGTATAACTCCAAGTTTTACCCCCCTTAGAAATTTGAGCGAGTATTCCCGGGTATCCAAGTTGCAGTGTATCCCGCATTGCTTTCTTAACGGAAGTACGATCGCTTTGAGCACTTGTTTGTAACGAACTAGATACATTTTGCGTGGGTTCTGCTTTTACAATTGAGGCTGGTGGTATGTATAACAGAGAACTTCCAGCTATTAAAAGTGCTAGACTTGCACATGTAATTTTACTGTGTGTTTTCATAAAGCATTCCTCTCTTCTATTAAAATTGTATAGATAGTTGATAGCAGTGTCATATACGAACCAAACAGCTATCAATTCTTCCAATGGTGAAAAGGCAACAATGCATTTGCAATCATTGTACTCATTATTTTTACAAAACACTCTTGTTACTGATTTTTTTATATGTAGGCCGTACTTATCCCCCCTTCACGCCTCCTTATATTTTTATCCTACACAATGAAAATCTCTTTTTCCTTACCTATCCCTTACGAATTCCTTACATTCGAAATCGTTTCTATAATGATAGGATTGAAGTAGCATCTGTGCCCGAAAGCGCAAAAAAACACCGATGTCGCTTCGGTGTTTTTTTGCGCTTTAAATATTGAAGATTCATTTTAGTCTTAACAGGTTAAATTTCCATTTTTTCTAATACGATTATTCTCCTTGTTCTATTAACACAAATTTCATAGTGTTATATGAAACACTTCTCACGTTTTCATTTAGGCACATTATTCTAATTTTATTGATGCAGTTGAGATGGACTCACTTTTTGAATTTGAACAAGTATATCAAATGATTTACCTAATGATATATCAACAGTTTTTGGTATATCAGGACCTTCCCTAGTTATTCCAGCGAAAATTGGATGTTGTTCGTTTAACCAAGTTTTTGTCACTCCGTTCGCCTTACGTAAATCAATAAAAAATTGATCTTTTTTAACTTGTCCGAAGATGTAGTTATAACTGTTTGGATCATCTGATTTTAATGTTCCATAAGGGCCAAATTCACCGCCACTATTATAAACATTATATTGTCCTTCATAAACTGATGTTCCAATAGATACATACCGTTTCCCATAGTATTCTGCTAAATGCTGCCCAGCTACTTTAGGGTATATAAAAGGAATCAGATTTGTTTTCGAAACGTGTCCATTATGTCCCCATACAATAGTTTTTCCTAAATGTTCTTCAGTCCACTTCGCATTTTCATACATTGCAATATCATGTTTCAAATAAAAGTCCGATGGTTTATCAGGATATGACGCTAACATTGTAGTAAATTGTTCAATAATACGAGCATTTTGCTTTATCCATGCGAATTCTGTCGATTTTCCATTTAAATAACTTTTATTTTTTTCTAATAAAGCAATGATTTGTTTAGCGTCTGAAATATACTTTTCCTTTTCTTCTTTCGTAAGACTGCCAAAGGTATCCATATCCTTCGTTACAGGAATAAGACCTTCTACCTTCTCTTCTACTCTAGGCACAAGATCTGAATTGTTTCTCTTTACATATTCTATTATATTATTATAAACATTCTCATTTACTGATTGAATATCCATCCCGATGACACGCACTTTAGATTTATGTTTTGGATTAGCATTATATTGCCGAATCCAATCAAGTAAATCCAACATTTCTTTCGTTTTAAATGTAGGTGATAGATGTTGGCTTGGGTTTCCCTTACCAGTAAGAACATATCTATCAAGTTCCAAAGCTCTGTCCCATCCCTCTTCTAAAACTAAATTAGTAAAGCCCTTTTCAGATACTAAGTAATTAACAATACGGTGTTTCATCGTAAAAACTTCATGAGCCCCATGCGTAGCTTCACCTAAACCTACGATTGAAGCTGAACCTACCATATTCTTAAGTGGTTTTAAATCATTAAGAGATGCAGTTGGATTAGTTGTTTTTAAAAGCTTTGCATGTGCTTCTAACCATTCCGCTATTTGATTTGTATTGTATGGAGCTGTAACAGAAACTTCTGTTTTCGAATCTGCATAAGTACTTCCTACAAAATTAGTGAATGTTATAGCAGAAGCAACAATTGCAATAATCATTTTCTTTTTCATAAAAACCTCCTGAAATACATCTTTATTAATTTTCAACATAATATAAGGAACTTCCGTTAAAACCATTAACTCCCTTATTACTGTTAAGATACATTTATTCTAGTTCCTAAAACTCACTTATTTCTTAATAGGTTCTTAAGAAATCCT
The DNA here is from genome assembly GCF_001583695.1 of Bacillus wiedmannii. Lineage (GTDB taxonomy): Bacteria > Bacillota > Bacilli > Bacillales > Bacillaceae_G > Bacillus_A > Bacillus_A wiedmannii. The sequence continues at coordinate 72,021 of NZ_LOBC01000009.1, forward strand.
TAATTCACTCATACGAATATAAAACTACATGAGCTTCAATCCATTGTAGTGTAGTTAATATTGGGCTAATAGGAAGTTCCAAATTTTGTTTTTTTGCAATGTATTCTCTTTATCATAAGGTTAGTTTAGGGGTGATTTTTTGTTTACTTCATTTTTTTCGGCACTCTGCATCTAGACGGTATACCCATTAGCCACAGTAAGACTTTATTCCAAATCCACAAAAAATAGATTACCTGCACACTAAAAAGTATAGTGTACAGGTAATCTATTTGTTTTTGAGATTAATAAAAAACTAATTTTTTTTTTGAATTCTTCCATCAATAATAGACTGAATTGGTTCTTTTGATTTTTTTATATAATCTACTAATGCTTCAAAATCAGTTGGTCCTGTTTCAGCATCTTTACCGTTTTTAAAGGATACAAATCCATCTCCACCTGAAGCTAGAAATGCGTTCGCAACAACGCTGTAAGTTTTAGAAGGAATAATTTCTTCTCCATTTGTTAAGCGAATACTTGTTACTTTTTCTCCATTAGGTTTGTTCGCATCCCAAGTGTATTGGATCCCTGAAATTTGAAGCATTCTTGTTATGTCTTTTTGCCATTGTTGATTTAAAATATCACGAATGTCTTGGCCTGTTAAATTTACTTTTATTAATTGATTTCCGAATGGTTGAATACCATATATCTCTCCCCATGTAATATCACCAGCATCTAAGTCATTACGAATACCACCGGGATTCATAAGTGCAATTTGGGATTGCATTGTTGTACGCTGGGCATCAGCAACTAAATTTCCAAGAGTAGATTCACCAGCCGTATTTAGTTTGCGATCTAGTGGAGCAATAGACTTACCTACAACTTCATTAACAAGAGGTGCGATTTTTGCTTGATATTTCTCCATCTTCTTCTTTATTTTTTTATCAGGCTCCATGCCTTCATGGTAAGTTGTAACAATTTCTGCTTTTTTCTCAACAATATCTTGTGTTTTACGATCAATCTTTACATCAACATCAGCAAAAGCCATACCATAAGAATTTGCTTGTACGACAAGTTTATTATTAACAGTTCCATTTACATAAGTGTGGCTATGCCCACCAAAAATAACATCGACTTCTGGATCAGTCTCATTTGCTAATCGGACGATATCACCATTTGTTACGCCGTTCCCATCTGTTGTACCTCCGTTATGTGCAAGAACAACGATAGATTTAACGCCTAGTTTTTTTAATTGCTTTACGGATTTGTTAATAGCTTCAACTTCATCTGTAATTTCCACATTCTTTAGCATAGTAGGCATAACAAGGTTAGGAACATCCGTTGTTACGACTCCGATAAATCCAACAGGAACTCCTTGTACCTTTTTTATAGTGAATGGTGGTAAAAATAAACGACCGGTGGATTTATTATAGAAATTTGCAGCAACATATGGGAATTTTGCTCCTTTAAAATTCCCTGTTTTCTCATGGTATCCACCATAAATAAGGCGGTTCATTTCCGCAACACCTTCATCAAATTCATGATTTCCTATAGTTCCAACATCGAATTTCAAATCATTTAGAAATTCAATCGTAGGTTCGTCTTGTAATAATGCTGAAACAGGGGTACTTGCTCCAACAACATCGCCCGCATGTACCTTTAATGTATTCGGATTTTGTTTTTCACGATCACGTAAATAAGCCCCTAAGTACTCAATTCCCCCTGCATCTTTATTGTTAATTTTTTTTACAGTGTCTACCTGCCCATGAAAATCGTTAATACCGAGCATTTGTACATCTATGTAGCGGTTTGGTTCTGTACTTGCTTGTGCTGAAGGCGCAGCAAATACACTAGTAAAAGTAACTGTACTTAACGCTAAAGCAACTGGAATGATTTTTTTCAACATAAAATTTCTCTCCCCTAATTAAAATCTGACATAATACGATGTTATTTTAATATATTAAGAGAATTATTTCTATAAAAATTCAACTAATTATAAAAATTAATAAGATTTTATTGTTTTCTGACAAAACATTTCTTTGTTTTGAGGATTATTCAAAATATTATCTTGATAGTAATATAGCAATCCATCTAAGAGGTCTAAAAAAACTCTAACCAATACATTTTAGCTGTTAAGAAGATTATTCAATTCGAAATTAATGAGTATTTTTCAAGATAATATCTCAATATCAATATTTAAAAATGAATAGAAATTCCATAATGGAAGATTACCGTGGTGCACTACTCCTAATTTAAAAAGATGCTCCTGGATTTATCCAAGAGCATCTTTTATAAAGCTTTATTTTTACTTGTTTATAATTTATCAATTAACAATTATATAGTTGTAATCAGCCCTTTAAAAATGATAGGAGTGCTTCATTAAATTCTTTGGCATGCGTTGCATTTAGCCCATGTGGACCACCCTTTATTAACGCTACTTTAGAATTAGGAATTGCTTCATGTGTTAACTTCCCACTATATTCAAATGGTACAGTTGCATCTGAATCACCATGAATAACAAGGGTAGGTATATTAACCTTGGCTAAATCGCCTCTGAAGTCTGTTTTGCTGAAAGCAGCGATACAATCTAGTGTTCCTTTAGGTGATGCACCCGCAGCGATATCCCTATTGTAAAGTCGAAATGGTTCACTAACTAAGTCAGTTCGATCTCCAGCAGCAAAAAATCCTTTCGTAAACTCATCAAGGAATGCTAGGCGATCACTTTTTACTCCATTTTCAAATCCTTGAATTGCTTCATCATCTAATCCCCCCTCAGGATGATCTGCTGACTTGTAAAGGAATGGTGGTACAGCCCCTGCAAATACAACCTTCTCTACTCTATTAGTTCCATATTTTCCAATATACCGAGCTACCTCGCCTCCACCCATAGAAAAACCAACAAGTGTGACATTTTGAAGCTCTAAATGTTCTAATAGTTGATGTAAATCAGAAGTAAAGGTATCATACTCATACCCTTCCCACGGCTGAGATGATTTTCCAAAGCCTCGACGATCATATGTTATAACTCTGTATCCAGCCTCAACAAGAACGGGAACTTGGTATTCCCAAGATCGACCACTTAACGGCCAACCATGAATTAGTACAACTGGTTTTCCTATGCCATGATCCTCATAATATATCTCAATTGGTGCTTGATTTTCGGTTCCTACAGTAATCTTTGCCATTCTTCTACCTCCAAAAAATATTTTAATATATATCTTTTTCTTCAATAATCCGGATGAATCTCGTAACCTATTTATGCGTGTTTATGTTGTTAACTCTAAGCATGGAACAATTCCCCATTTAATAGCTTTTTCATCATGAAATAATTGCTGAACATTCCTCCTATTCAATTCTAATAACAAAAATAGATAACTATCAATATCGTTCTATCTATAGAATGTATAGGTAAAACCAATCAATTTTATGGTGAAAATAACTATAGTTACCATCTATCCGAATTATAGATAATTTAGAATTGATTAATGAATCGGTTTTCAAATACTATAAATTTGTATAGCGTTTCATGTTCCGTGAATGCCGCTATAACTCATATTAACGGTCAGTTTAGTTACAAACTAATCGTAACAAACGAAGAAATTTAGGATAATATTCCACTGTTTAAAATTTCTTCGATTACTTAATTTTTAGGAGGAATACATAATGACTGATCTCTATTCTCGTATTAACAAAGATGATGCTGTCGTGCTTTTAGTAGATCATCAAACTGGTCTTATGTCTGGACTAGTACGTGACTATGGTGTTGATGAATTTAAGAACAATGTTTTAGCTCTTGCTCACACTGCTAAGTTTTTTGATTTACCAGTTATTTTAACAACTAGCTTTGAAAACGGACCTAATGGACCTTTAATGCAAGAATTGGTTGATCTCTTTCCTCACGCACAAAAAATAGCTCGACCTGGACAAATTAACGCATGGGATAATGATGATTTTGTAAAAGCAATCGAAGAAACTGGAAGGAAGCAACTTATCATCGCGGGCGTAGTTACGGACGTTTGTGTTGCTTTCCCGGCACTTTCCGCTATAAAAGCTGGATATGAAGTATTTGCTGTTACTGATGCTTCAGGAACTTTCAGTAAACAAGTTGCAGATGCTGCCAATACGCGTATGGCACATAATGGCGTACAACTTATGAACTGGTTTAGCGTAGCTTGCGAATTACAACGCGATTGGCGCAACGATGTTGAAGGTTTTGGCAATTTACTTGCTAGTAATCTTCCAGGTTATCAAAATATAATTGGAAGCTATTTGGGAGCTCAACGAGATCTTAGTAAACAAAATGCATAAATATATTCCAAAGAAATAGCTTCCAATTACTTTTTTAAAGTAGATAGTATAGATTTAGTGCTGATTAAATCAGCACTAAATTTTAAATTAAAAAGTATAGCAAAGCTTTTATTTTTATGATTACAGCTTAAATTAACTTTTTGCAAATAATAAAAAAAGGAGCGTTTTATTATGAGTAATTTAGAATTATTAAATCCAGAGAACAGTGCCTTAATTTTGATTGATTTTCAACCTCAAATGACTTTTGGAGTTGCAAGTATTGATAGACAAACATTGATTAATAACGTCATGTTGCTTGCTAAATCAGCAAAAACTTTTAACGTACCTACTATTCTTCTACAGTGGAGACACGCAACTTTTCTGGTTATTTTTGGCCACAAATTCTTGACATATTCCCAAACCATGAAATTATAGAACGCAGTTCAATGAACTCTTGGGAAGATCAAAAATTTGTTGAAGCAGTTAAAGCAACAGGTAGAAAGAAATTAATATTTGCAGCACTTTGGACTGAAGTTTGCCTTGCATTCCCTGTGCTTGAAGCAATTAAAGCTGGCTATGAGGTGTATGCAGTTGATGATGCTTCAGGTGGTACTAGTTTGACAGCACATAACGCTGCTATGCGTCGTGTAGAACAAGCTGGTGCAATTCCAGTGACAGCAATTCAAGTTTTACTTGAATACCAACGTGACTGGGCATACAAAGACACTTATGATGCTGTAATGGAGATTGTAAAGGAACACACTGGTGCTTATGGTCAAGGTGTAGAATACGCATATACTATGGTGCATGGCGCGCTTCCAAGCAGGAAAATATGAAGCATGAAGGAATAGCTGTCGAAGAGACTCATACAGAGAACACAATGGATACTGCTGATCCAGTAACAACGATTGTTACATGGGAAATTCAACAAGGTAAAGAAAAACAGTTTGAAACATGGAGACATGAAATCGAAGCTGCCGCTACTAAATTCCCAGGGCATTTAGGCGTAAATCTAATAGTCCCTAATAATGAATCCAGAGAGTATACTGTTATTTTTCGCTTTGATACGTATGAACATCTACGTGCTTGGCAAGAATCAGATGTTCGCCGAGATTTGTTAAAAACGGCAGAACCATTTCAAGTTACTAATCCAACTTACAAAACTGAAAGCAGTTTGGCTTATTGGTTTGTTACTCCGAAAACGCCAATTCCACCGCCAAAATGGAAAATGTCTATCGTTACCCTTCTGGGTGTATGGCCTCTTAGCATGTTAGTTCCTAAATTGATAGGACCTATTATAAAACATATGAATCCTATTATGTCCGCTTTTTTTGTTTCTGTATGTATAGTGTCCTTGCTATCATGGGTAGTTATGCCGATTTTCGGTAAATTATTTCATCCATGGTTACAAAATAATAGGAAGTAGACGAGGTGTGAATATGAATTTACCGGATATGATCTTATATAACGGAAAAATTACTACCCTTGATCCCTCTCAACCTGAGGTATCTGCTATCGCCATAACTGATGGTTTAATAACTGCAGTAGGTGGAGATGAGCTTCTTAATAGTGCCACAGAAAAAACAAAAAAAATAGACCTTAAAAGAAAGAGAGCAATTCCAGGCCTGAATGATTCTCATATACACGTTATTCGTGGCGGTCTTCATTATAATATGGAATTACGATGGGAAGGTGTGCCTTCACTTGCCATAGCTCTCGAAATGCTCAAAGAACAGGCAAGGCGTACACCTGCTCCTCAGTGGGTAAGAGTAGTTGGAGGTTGGTCTGAATTTCAATTTAAAGAGAGACGGTTGCCAACTCTGGAAGAGATTAATGCTGTTTCTGAAGACACGCCTGTCTTTGTGCTACATCTTTACGATAGAGCACTTGTAAATCGTGCAGGGCTGCGTGCACTGGGATACACAAAAGATACCCCAGACCCTCCAGGATGCTTAATTGAGCGGGATAAACGAGGTAATCCAACGGGCCTTTTAATTGCAAATCCTAACGCTTCTATTCTTTATTCAAGTCTGGGTAAGGCTCCAATACTTAATTTTGACGACCAGATTAACTCAACTCGGCATTTTATGCGCGAATTAAATAGATTAGGTATTACAAGTGCCATTGATGCAGGTGGTGGTTTCCAAAATTACCCTGATGACTACAAAGTTGTTGAACATTTAGCTGAGAAAGAACAATTAACTTTGCGTATTGCTTATAATCTGTTTACGCAAAATCCTAATCATGAATATGAAGACTTTGCTTCATGGGCAAAAATTGTTTCTCCCGGTCAAGGAACTGATAAGTATAAAATGAATGGTGCCGGAGAAATGTTAGTATTCTCGGCAGCCGATTTTGAAAAATTTCAAATGCCACGGCCTGAACTAGCTACGATGATGGAAGCTGACTTAAAGAAAGTAATTTCTCTATTGGTAGAAAACCGTTGGCCATTCCGTTTACATGCAACTTATGACGAGTCAATCACACGATTCTTAAATGTATTTGAGGAAGTCAACAAAGAAATTCCTTTTAATGGTCTAAGATGGTGGTTTGACCATGCAGAAACAATCTCAGATCGTAGTATGGAACGTGTTAAGGCTTTAAATGGCGGTATTGCCATCCAAGACCGCATGGCTTTTCAAGGTGAATACTTTGTTGATTTATACGGAAAGGAAGCTGCAAAGCGTACTCCCCCAATTTATCGTATGTTAGACCTAGGTATACCTGTTGGTGCCGGTAGTGATGCGACTAGGGTTTCCAGCTATAACCCTTGGGTCGCTCTTTACTGGATGGTTGCCGGAAAAACCATTGGTGGTCTTTCGATATACGATGAAAAAAATAAACTTGATAGAAAAGTAGCCCTGGAATTATATTCAAAAGGAAGTGCGTGGTTCTCTGGTGATGAAGGTAAAAAGGGAACCCTTGCAGTAGGTCAGTTTGCTGATATTGCTGTATTGTCTGCTGACTACTTTACTGTGCCAGAAGAAGAAATCAAGAACCTTGAATCATTACTCACCATTATGGGTGGGCAGGTTGTTTATGGAAATGATGAATTTAAAAATTTATCACCTGAATTGCCGCCAGCATCACCTGATTGGGCACCGACGGGAGTTTATGGTTATGGTGGCGCTAACCTAGCCCACACTATACTTTCTCACGATTCCCATGATAACAAATTACATAGGTGTAGTAACCCTCTCCATCAACACACTCATACCGTGATAGGAAAAGATGGAACTAAATGGGGTATTGGTTGTACTTGCTTTGCTTTCTAAGTCAAAACCACCGGTATAATGCCGGTGGTTTTCTTTCTATAATAAGGATATGTAAATTCGAAATAGCATTGTATATCCCTATTGGAATCTATTACTATGCGATAAGACCGCAGAGTTGATGGATTAACTTGCCTTATTTTTATACCCTTCTCTCCGTGCAAAGTCTGCCCTTTTTCCCTTAAGTAAAAGTCAATGGTATTCCCATTTGAAGCGAATATACCACACATATAAATCTACTTGCCCTTTGACTGTGATTTAGGACTTATCCCAAGAGTTATGTATCATTTTTAATTCTCACACTATAATCATTATTATTTCTATTATACTAATACTTTTTTAGGTTCATTTAACTTCTGCATAAAGATACGTGCTGCAAAACTTAAAAATTTATCATCAAAGTGAATCAGATTAATCTCTTGACTTGGTGTCGGATCAATAATACGAACTATGCTCAAATTATCATTATTAACAAATTCAACTAGTGAAAGAGGTATTATAGCAACCCCATGTCCATTGCATACAAGGCTCAATAGAGAAATGGAAGATTTTGTTTCTATGTTTGCTTCAGATAAAGATAGCCCTAAACTCTCACAATATATTTTAATAGTTTCACGACAACTACATGAAACCATTATTCTACTGAGCGCTACTAATTCTCGAAAAGAAACCGATGATGTTTCATTCAAAGGATGTTTTTTTGGAATGACAAGGACAAGCTCTTCGCTATACAAAAGAGTGCTTGTTAATGTGTCTGGAATTTGAGCACTACGTGTGATGCCTATATCAATATTTTTATCAACGATTTGATTTACAGCAACTTCGGATTCTATAATTTTTACCACGATGTTGGGATAATGTTGTTGAAACTTCATAATATAAGGTGTTAAATAGGTGAGATCCTCTAATAAACCTCCTATAGTAATTACACCTCTTTTTACACCCTTTAATTCAAAAATTTCATTATAAACGTCATCAAATTGTTGCATGATAAATTTTCCTTTATCAAATAGCAACTTACCCGCTTCTGTCATTTTGATACCTCTTCCAACTCGATGAAACAAGGGTGTATCAAGTTCACCTTCTAACACACGGATTTGTTGGCTTAAAGTCGGCTGTGAAATACCTAGAACTTCCGCAGCTTTAGTAAAACTATTATTATTACAAACTTGAATAAAATACTCTAAATGACGTAATTCCATTCTTGATACCCACTCTCCGCTTTATGAAAGATTTATAATGAAAAGGACGATATGTATATCGTTAACATAACAACTATCTTTCTTACTATATCAATTGCAATTACATAATTTCTTTCTTTTGCATTACAATAAATTTACTACTATTTATTAATTTTTCCTCCTATTTATTTAATTTATATTTAATTAGGATATTACTAAGCAGAAATAACCTCTAAAAACTTACAATTTCTGTGTGTAACATCCTAACTTTTTCAACTGTTTAATTATCATTTTTTCTCCATATAGTCCAAACTATCAAATATTTGCCCAATCCCCCCTCTACGCTGAGGAAAAATAGTATCCATCAATTCAATACCTTCTGAAATATTTGACGCATACGTGATACTACTACTTGCAAGTAATATTTTGTCTCCAAGTTTTTGTATAGGCTGATCGCCTTTACTGTATAGTAGCTCACGCACTGCAAATTCAGTTGGATTAAGTCCATAATTTTTTATATCCTTTGCAATACATTTAGTGATTTACTGTAATTCCCTTCATAATATAACAAATAACTTTAAAGATAGGCTCTCATCGTTAATCACGTTCATAATTCCCAATCCTTTACAAGTTATCTTGAATTCGAGATTCATTATATTATCGTCAAAATATTATGTCAATAATTCAATTTAGCGTTATCAAGCCACTTATAATTTATTTCTCAATATAAGACATATGGAATTAGAAGAAAACAATTGTTACTATATAAGTATCTCAATTACGTTATTTCTTTTAAAGAGAGCTTGCCTTCTAACGCAAGTTCTCTTTTGTCATATTCTAAATTGAATCGGAACAAATTTCAGATGATGAGTCTGCCTATGTATATGATATAGTTTTTAAGCAAAGATTAGAGCCCTCCTTCGTGTAGGAGAGCCCTAATTTTTCATATGAATTTTCACCATTTTTATCATTGCGGGGACATCAAAACTTTAACTTAATAGGGATATGGCACTACCCCCATTAATAAATATTACTAACCATATATCTAGGTTAATATCTATCATATTTTTTATAAACAGGATTAATTAGATTTAAAAAAAGATTTCTTTTTCTTTACTCGTAATAAATCACCTGTCCATCCTTTGACTCGCATATACAAATACATTCCCCCTGTTGTGAAAATGATAAATAAGAGAGCGATTAAATAGCTATATTTCCATTCCAGTTCAGGCATGTATTTAAAATTCATCCCCCACAATGCTCCTAAGGCCGTCAAAGGCGTACTTACAGCAGTTAATACAGTAAGAGCTTTCATAATTTCATTCCCACGATGAGAAGAAACAACTTCTTGTAAATGAATCATCGTGTCTAATTCTTCTTGGTACTCTTTAACAAGTTGTAATCCACGCTCTAATTTTACGTGTGTTTGTTTATAACAAAGGGTGTTTGTTAGGTTTTCTAACCAAGCTTCCTCCAAGCCTTGTAACACTTCTTGTATTAAGCGAAACACATGTGTGTTCATAAATAATTCATGACGAATATGATAAATTCTTTCTAAAACTGCTATGTTATTATGATGATAAAAATCCCATAACACATTTCTGAAATTGTTTTCAAAATAGTCAACCTTTCGTAAATAGTGAGATATAAATATTGATAAGATAGCACATAATCCTTCAGCGGAACTATTACATTTTTTTATACCCATAGGGAAATTATGTATTAATTTTTGGAAATCCTCTTCCTCTTTTTCCTGGACCGTTATCAGTATTCCATGAGCTACGAAATAATGAAGAAATTTTTGAAATTTGGCATCCTTTTTATCTTGATCATATAAAAACGAACCATATACACAAGTTTGACTTGGTGATAACGTATAAACATATAATCCATTTTCACAAGGAGAACTTATTTTTTTTACAAATTGAGAGAAATAAGATGTTACATCACGAGGGATTATAGAAGAAAGTTTTTCAAGTTCACTAGTTTTCACATGATACCAATCCCATTTCGGCATTTTTATGCATTCCATATTATTCTTCCTTTCTGAATAGTTTTATGTTTCATCGAATAATATCCGTAATATGAAATTTATATGTAGGTATTCATGTCTTGGAGGAAAAGTTTTTGGATCCTCTAAATTACAAACTAAATGGCATAGGAGGTCTTCTTCTGTTACAAGGAAGACCTCCTATATATTAGTTATTTTCATTCTAAATTTTAAACATTTCCTCTATACAAGCACTTTTTATCTTTTCTTATTTATATGTGGAAAAGAAGCCACATAATTTGGCACGTCTATTAAACGAACTCCATTTCGGTCGTTATTATAATTTGGATTCATATGCAGATTGATTGGTGATGTCGTCAAATACTTGACTTCCAATCATATAGTATCCATGAAGTGCTGCCTCTTTCGAAGCGTCTACCATACGGAAAGAAGAAATTTCACCTTGCATTTTTTCAATTCGTTTTTTGTGGATGTCTACTATTCCTCCTGTCCAAATAATAGTGTCATACTGGTCTAACTTAAATTGTTCTTGTAATACACGCATAACGTCTTGGAAGTGTGTATCCAACTCTTCTTGAATCAAAGTATTAACCTGACTTGTCTGATGATTTTCTTCTCGACCTCCATATCCTTTTTCTAATATTTTTGGCATGTCGTTAATATGCAAGTCATCACTTTCCCCTGCGTGATTCTGCAGGATATTCTTAATATTTTTCAAAGGCTTGCTACATCCTAGTTCCGTCTCATAATGATTTAAAATGACATTCTGTTTCATATCTGTCATTTCTAATGTACGAAATCCACCATCAATAATTAAGATACGATCTTGTTCCTGAATGATTCCCTCTTTTAAGAAATAGGCATGTAAAGCAACCGGTTGCTGAAGAATCAAAACATTTTCCACCGTAATATTAATAAATTTCCCATCAATTTGTACGGAAGTTTCTTTTTTTAAGACATTTTGTAATTGCTCATGCTGACTACCAAAATAAGTAACGGGAAGCCCGGTCACAACTAAAGGTAACACGACATTTTCTTTATAATCCTTTGCAATGCAACCAAATATTTGTTGTTTAAACTGTTCGCTTTCATAATAATTTTCTATTTCTTCTTCAAATGGAGGAAGAAATGAAGCGTCAGATTGATGTGCTTCATTTCCCATGTAGTATGCAAAGTCTAAGTCTATAAAACTTACCTTTGTTAAATCTTCACTTTCAGCACGATTAGGTACAGGGGCTAGTGTGGAAGCTTCACTCTTAATCGTCACCTCAGAATCTACATCCTGTCGATATGCCCGCTTAGTAAAACCAATTCCTACATCAATTGCATACAGAGATTTCATACTTTTTTCCTCACTTTCTCTTTTTAGAATTAAATCTAAGCACTCTCTTCTTTCCCTTCTTTCATATATTTCTTTTCATTTTTCGTTTTTTCTCCGTCTATGTCCTTACTATTTTGATTTATTTCGTTATCCTTTTCATCTTTTTTCTTTTTGTTATTTTCGTTTTCTGTTAAATCTTTAATAGTAGAAATGACAACTGGTGTGGCTGTAAGCAGTTGTGGTAATGTTTGTTTTGCAACATTAGCTGCAGTTACAGAGAATTGTTTACTTGTCTCAGTTACTTTCTCTAATGTTTCCTTTATGTTTCCTTCTTGTAGTTTGTCTTTTACGCTTTTTCCTTTTGTTTGTATAGCTTTCCGATTTTCTTTTTTTAACAGGGAGACCATGACTCCGGTCGTAATCCCAATCACAGCATATTTAAATATTGTATGTTTCATTTTTCTCACCCTTCTCTACTTTTATTTTCTTCCATACTACAACCTAAAATAATTAACTTACCTATTTATCAGATGTTGAGATCTATTAGAGAGAATGATAGTTTTGCGGCTGTCTATCACTCGCCGTTGGTATTTCAGCTGTTACTAGAAGTAAAATTCTACCTTGATCTAGTTTTTCTTCATATAAATTAGCTTCCTCCTTCGACAACCCCATTTCCTCCATTTGATTTCGGAGTTCGTCCCCTTTTTTGGAGAAAAAGTTGATAATACTTGTACCCAATCCTTGTTCTTTTACTCCAATCGTATTTGTGTTTGTATCATCCGCAATCTTTTTTGTTAGATGTGTTTCATGTGTTAAAACGTAAATGTCATCTTGGCGAATCCCTTGCAATTCTAGCTCTTTTACTTTCATAACTACTTCCTGTTCATTTTCATATTCATGAACCACCGGTTTTCTTTCATTCTTATGCATTGTATTTTTCCTCCCTTAGATTTTTTATTTAGTTGTTATGTAATATGTAATACACCTATTTTAAAGATGTTAAACCTAAATTTTCAAAAAACTTCATACAATAGGTTATTAATGTTTTGAATATCAAAGAAATGTCACGAGCACTTTACTTTGATAAAAGTGTTATAAATAACGATTTGTTTGGAAGGCTAGCCTCTTTTTTTATCATTGGATTTTCCAATGACATAGAAGCACAGCGCTGCATTACATGTAACTGACCCATGGGGTTCTCTATTCCAAAAGAAAAAAGCACCCCGATAGATGCCTTCTTTAATTGTTCTCACTATAATTTATTTAGATAATTCTCCTATTACTGTAAGATACATTTATTCTAGTTCCTAAATCTCACTTATTTCTTAATTCACCCATACTAATATAAAACCAAATAACCTACCATCAAAAAATAAAGAAAACAGGTTATTTGGCTATTCATTCCGTAGGCTTAATACTCAAGTTAATCTTTTTTCACACGGTTAAACTTTATTAAGAAAACCTTAAGGGATTTCCCTCTATATTTATAAGAATTTTTTTCTATACTGAATTATGTAAATGAACAAGAGGAGAAATGGTCATGAAGAAATTTGTACTTTGCATACTAGGAATAGGCCTACCTATATACTTACTACCTTTCATATTACGAGGGGATTTGGATAGATTTAATCCGATTGCTGAAGAAAAAAATGTATACGCCATTGCGAAGGGATATGGTGTTCCAGATTATCATCATAAAGGACGAGCTATGTACGCCCTAAAAGGTGTTGATGAATCAAGGAATGAGAAAGAATATACAGTAGGAACTAGCACCCCTAATGATTTTATAAAAAAAACTTACTTAAAAATTCATGTGAAAGGAAAGTATGTGTATTCTTACGACGTTATTTCTGAAAAGGATATTCCGGAGAAAATAAGGAAGCAATTACAGGTAGAAATTAAATAAAAGAGCCTACTCTTATGAGCTGGCTCTTAATTACCTCTCCAACCTACCATTAGGATATTTTGGGGAAGGAGAATTCTTTTGATCAATTTATTACATTCATTATCATTGTTTTAACAACCATTCTTCAATTACTTTCACTGTTTCATCTCGTTGTGCTTTTGGCGTAATTAAGCTTGCATTATCACCTTTTTGTTCACCATACATGCCAAAATGAGCATGGTTTCCGCCCTTTATCATGTGCATAGTTGTATTTTTTGACATGAATTTTTTATTGTTCTCTATTTTTTCTACTGTTGCTAAAGCATCTACTTCCCCATAAATTGATAACATCGGAATCGACTTCGTAGAGAAATCATCTGCAGGATAAGAACCTAAAAAAATGATCCCGTCTATCTTGTCTTCATGTTGAAAGGCATACTTAGAAATCATAGCTCCCCCCATTGAATGCCCCGCAACATACCACTTCTGAACTTCAGGATACTGTTCTATTACACTGTCTACTGCATTGATTCCAAATATCGCTAAATTTAATGGCAACTTAGGCATCACTACAAAATGTCCATCTTTTGCGAGAGCTTCCCCTAAGTAACTATAAGCCTCAGCTTCTACTTTAGCTCCTTGATAAAAAATAACCCCTATTTTAGCATCTTTCTCTCCAAATACTATATTATCTTCATCTTTTTTATCATCCACTAACGACAACGCCTCTTTCGTCGGTTTATAAGTAAACTGAGACCAAGTCAAAAAAGCAATACTTCCTATAAGTAAAATACCTAGTAAAGAGTACAGCGTAATTTTTATCCATTTCTTCACAAAGATGACCTCCCTAAGATGTGTATATTCTATATTTCAGATTACCATTCATACACATAAAAACTCGAGCACTTTTATTATGCTCAAGTTTTCATTTACGTCTTTAATTTATACTGTAAATTGTCCAAGATAAATATGTAGCAAATGCAGACCATAAAAAATATGGAATTAGCAACCATGTCGATACTTTAGATAATTTGGAAGAAACCGCTATGAGAAGTAACGTAGTAATAGCGACTAGTAAACAATCTACTGTTGCTAAAAATAAATTTTTTTGACTGAATTGAAAGTAGCTAAACGCTTGATTGCACATATAATTTAAAAGGAATACAAACCAAAATGTTTTTGGCTTACATCCGTATTTGTTGTAAATAATTGCAACTGATAATGCAATAAGTCCATATAATACTGCCCAAATCATTCCGATTGTCATACCAGAAGGTGTCCAAGACGGCTTTTCTAGCGCATCGTACCACATACGATCAATAGGAAATAAAATACTAGAAACATAAAACAAACCATATGTTAGTAAAAATACTAGAATACTAGATTTTTTCATAAACATTCTCCTTTTTACTAGAAGGTTATAGAAAATTTATATGATTAGTATGTCCTTGTAATGGATAAAATTCTAATATTCAAATTTCAAATACATATTGTTTAACCTATTTTATACAAACACTTTCATACTTTTATATGCACAAAGTGCTCTCTCACGTGCTGCTTTATGATCAACAACTGGCAAAGGATATGTATGACCAAGCGTTATATTGGCCTTTTGTAAAATATGCTCAGGTGCTTCCCAAGGTTTATGTATATATTTATTAGGCATATCTCTTAATTCTGGTACCCATTTTCTTATATACTCCCCCTCTTTATCAAACTTTTCTCCTTGTGTGATTGGATTAAAAATACGAAAATACGGTGATGCATCTGCCCCGCTTCCAGCAACCCATTGCCATCCCATTGTATTATTTGCAATATCAGCATCTAACAGTGTATCCATAAACCATTTTGCTCCTTCTTGCCACGGAATTAACAAATGCTTTACAAGAAAAGAAGCGACAGCCATTCTTGCCCGATTATGCATAAAGCCTGTTTGCCATAGTTCCCGCATTCCAGCATCAATAAACGGATAACCAGTTTCACCCTTCTGCCATACTGTTAATAACGCCTCGTCATTATTCCATGGAAAATGTTCAAAGCCCTTATTAAGAGGTTTATATACTGTAAATGGATAATGATATAGCAAATAATAAGAAAACTCTCGCCAAATCAATTGACGGATAAAACTATTTACTTGTTTTTCAAAAAGACTACATTGTCTTTCGGTACTTTCATTTACTAAGTAATGATACATAAACTTTACTGATATTTGACCAAATGAAAGATACGGTGCCAACATCGAATGAGCATTTTCATTTGGAAAATCTCTTCCTTCACTATAAGAGGCTAATTTGCTAGAGAAAAATTTCTTACATATTTTATATGCTCCTTCTTCTGTAGGATCCCATATTGATTCAAAATGAGATGTCCACCGTATTGTCGGCAGCAAATGTAATTCTGAAACAGATAAGCTTGCTGGTAAAGAGTTTCCTCCTTTTATACGCTGCACTTTACTAATAGGCTTATGTATTACCTGCTTTTGAAATGCATTGTAAAAAGGCGTAAACACCTTATATTCAGTGTTATCTTTCTTTTTAATAATCCACGGTTCTAATAATAAATGTGAATTAAACTCCTTACAAATAATACCTTTACCTTCTAACATCATTTTCATTTTTTCATTAGATTGTAATCTGTCCGGATCATAACAAATATTCCAATATACAGCCGTTATACCTAACTGTTCTATGAGAGAAAGTATTTCTTCCTGTGTATTTCCTTTGCGAATTATTAAAGTAGAGCCCAATGCCTCAAGTTGCTTTTGAACATCTATTATAGCATGATGTAACCACCACTTTGACGCACTTCCCATTGAAAAAGTTTCGTCATGTACATATACCGGAACAACCTCACCGGACTGAGCAGCTTCAAATAGTGCTGGGTTATCATATAAACGAAAATCTTTTTGAAACATAACAATAATTTTACTTTGCATGGCTACCTCTTCTGATTCTTAAAACATAATAAAATTTATTATACAACAGCAATTCATACATAAGAATTTATTTGTCTTTCATAAATTAATTAACTGTTTCAACTACTTTATTAGCAGAAACTTTAACAACCATTTCTTTTCCACCAGTTTTATCAATCATGAAACCATGAACTTTAATATTAGAAGGTACTAATGGATGATGACGAATCATATCTATACTCTTCTCAATATTTTCACTAACATTTTCTTGTCCGCTTAGCCATGCATTCAAGCTACCACTTGAAAATTCAGGCATGCAATTTTTAAAGAGATAGTCTAGTTCCTTGTTATTTTTTATGAAATCACGTTGAATTTGTAGATTAACTACATCAGTTTCTTTATCCTCTATTCCGACAACAAAAATTCCTTCCACATTTTCTTCATAAATAGCAATAATAATAGATCTCATTATATCTCCATAAGGATGTACAATTACAGAATCATAGCTGTGTATAGTCAATATGTTTTCTTGTTGAATGTTAGTTACTTGTTGGATAATAGGCTCTATTCCGTGTTCAATGTCTGTTAATAATAATACTTTTTTATTCTTTGAATTCATATGGAGCACTCCTTCTTCATTATTGTATTTATGGAACTTTTACACTAGTAACGACAGTTGATTATTCATGACATGATTGTTACCAGTTTTTCCATTGTCCTTCTGAATCAACACTTGCAAGTCTAACCCATCCATTTTGAACTTTTTCTCGAAATGTGAAATCATTATTTAGCAAACGCTCTATATATTCAATAGGTGCTTGAATTACAATTAGTAAACGAAGTGGTGAATGATACGTCTCACTATCTGACTGCATAACGGATTGCCAAGGTAAACCTGGCAACAAGTCACTTGCATTTCCTTGCATAACACCGAGACCTGCCGTTACAGTTTGGGTTGTTTTGTTTCCACTACCATAATAATGAGGAGCCACAGTTGAAGCGTAATATTGTAAATTTATCCACTGAGCTACTGTTCCTGGTCCTGCAATGATGCTAGCTAATATATCTCCACTTCCATCCTGTTTCCAATCATAATTATGAAGGAAAGCCCTTCCTTCTAAGTCACAATCCTGAGTTAATTCTCGTTTTCCGATAATAAAAGATGCATTACGGGCTAATCCCCATTCCGGACGTATTTCACTCCAATCTTCTGCAAATCGATGTGCCTCTTTACTCGGATTTTTTATTTTCGTTTTAAAATTAGGTAATTGTGTTAAACGCTCTCTATTTGCATGTTGGCTCACATTTGGCATAACCGACTCAATACTATCAAATGCTTCTTGCGCAGTTTCCGAAAGTTGTGGGACGTAAATCCATTCCAATTCATCCACTGTTGTTTTATGTTCAGCTGCTGCAAAAATGGTGTCCTCCGGAATTTTAATACCTTCAGCAGACAAAGCCTCTCTGACTTCTGGAAGATTACATAAAGTAGCAAAAACTCTTGCATTGAATCCCCCTGCTGCTCCGCCACAAGCACCACACTCAAGCGCTGCAGCATAAGGGTTGTTCGTACTTTGACTACTATGTCCGCACATTACAACTAGAGGCGCGAATTTTTCTGTTAATCCCACCATTTTTAAAGCTTGACGCACATAGTTCACTTTTTCTTCTTTCGTAAAACCGATAGGCATCTCACATTTTGTTTCATGAACATGATTAAGTGAGAATGTCGTATCAGGTTTTCGTAACATTGTTTTGCGAAGGTTACGAATGAAACTACCTACTCTTCTTGGCACAAAACTTCTTGTCATCATTTGTAGACCAAGTAAAGGGCCACTTATCTCAGGTAGTAACATACTTGTAAGTACATTTTGTTTCATCATTTTAAACGTATAACTTACTGAGCTGTCTATCTTCTTACGTTGTTGATAAGATTTATATTCATTTTCATCCGTGAGCTCTTTTATTTGATGTTTCGGTTTTAATATAACTGGCAAAGAAGGATGACTGTCATTACTACCCAGTTCACTAGTCGCAATTGGTAACCCAAAGAAACCAGCTATTCCAAACGTTTCAAACGGACCTAATTTTTCTAGGTGGCGACGAAACGGTTCTGAACGTACATCAATACAAAATGCTAATTGAGCTAATACACGTTTTTTATCATTAGTTGCACGTTGCTTAGAAACAATCTTTTCCCTTAATTGCTCTGCATGCGTCTGTTCCCAAGCTTCTAGCCAAAGTTTCCTGCGAATATTTTCATCAAAACGATATGCAAATGCTAATAATTCGCTTTGTTCAGCTGCAGACATTTGTGACCATTCCAGGGCTGAAATATTCCCCCAATAGATCCAAGAAGCTATAAGTGGGACAATCGCAACTTTCTTCTCAGCCTTTTGATTTTTTGTAGGTAAATAAGGTTTGACAATGGCCAGCTCCATAGAAATTCGAACTGCTAAATATTCAATCATAAGTTCCTGTTCCTGAATTGATCGTTGGGAACGCCATAGTATCATTCCTGCCCACCCAGGCAAAGCAAGCAAGTGACCTTCAAGGTAAGCTTGCTTGTTAGATTCAGAAATTCCTAATTCAGATAAAGCTTTTGTTAAAGCTATCTGGGCATCCTCTGGCCAATCTTTTAAAACGCTACGCTCATTTTTACTGAGCGCTGGATCAAATGTAATAAGGTGATGCCATGCACGATACAAACCTTTCTCTCGATTTGGCATCGTCCAACTTGACCCGGAGTCATCCAAATATAATTTACACCATTTAATGATATGATAATTAAGAATATCAGATAGGTTTTCACCCTTTTGATTCTCTATAAGTGAACTTACAGGTTGCATAGGAGAGTCTTTCATACTTCCTGTATTTATATAACTCATTTCTTCTGCCAGTTTATTTGATTGTGGCGATGATAATAGGCTAGAAGGTAATTTCTCTAACTTTAAAGCTGCTTGGCAAAACTGCTCCGCTTTCTTTCGCGGGATATGAAAAGATTGTGAATCAAGCCAATGAGACAAGCCACTTTGTAAAAATGATTCCTTAATCTCCCCTTTCGCCTTTGCCGAATGAATCATAGCAGCACTAGGATATATATCCACATTACGAATTTCTTTTAACCAATCTGCAACTTGTTCAAATGATTGTTTTTCAAGTCCCATCCAAGGGTGATGAGCTGCAAATGTAGCGATCGGCCAAAGTGGTGCAATCACTCGGCTAGCAGATTCAACTAAATCATTTATATTCTTTTCTTGTATTTCAATGTTTGTATCTTTCTTTTTTAAAGTCTCTTTCGTTACGATTGACGGTATGCTCATCACTGATTACCTCCCTTTGATACATAATGTTTAAGATAGCTCGGATGACTTTCTACTGACTTTTGTCTCGCCTCACCTACTCGAACGAACCAAAGATACATTACAGCAAATATAGTAGAGGATTGATAACGAGTAACGAGAGTACTAATAGCACTACCAAATAATAAGAGACATATAACAAATATAACGGCTGGAGCTGAAGGTTGAACATTTTGATACATGTCAGTATGCAACCATTTATAAAGGGAATTATGAACGGTAAAGTAAATGAGAGAAAATCCAGCTAAAATAAATAGGCCAACAATTCTTCCCATTCTTCCCTCTCCAAAAACAACAAGTTGTTTCCATGAAAAGTATAATGACCATCCTAAGATGAACGCACTAACTAATTGATACCCTTCTCCAGAAGTCGTAAACCAAAATGCAATCGCTATAAATAATCCGAAAACACGTCCGACCATAATCCATAAATTAGATATCTTTTCATTAGACTGCTTCACTACCCCAAAACATTGTACGGAAGAACCAGCTTGTAAAAACAGTGTCGCTTTAAACAAACCATGTAAAATTAAATGAATAACAGCCGCTAAATAGGCTCCTAATGCGCATTGAATAAGCATAAACCCCATTTGTACAATAGTTGACCCCACTAGCTGACGTTTATAATCAACCTGAACTAGGCTAATTCCTGTTCCAATTAAGACAGAAATACTAGAGAAAATTAGTAAAATGATTTGTGCCATATCATCATGAAAAAGAGGTGAAAATCTAGTTAACATGATACCGCCAGCATTTACTAACCCCGCATGCATAACAGCAGAAACAGGCGTTGGAGCAACAGCTGACTCAATTAACCACCTTTGAAAAGGCCATTGTGCTGCTGGAATCATCACAGCTAATATAATCAATAAGTTAATTCCTGTTTTCTCCAATGTTCCAAATTGAGCTACATTTTCATTCGTTAAAACTGATGTTAACTGCCACTGTCCAGTGACTTGAAAAAGCCAAATGATAGCTGCTAGCAAAGCAATCCAGCTTATTGTAAATAAATAACTAGAAATTTTTGTTGCTTCGCTAACTACTTTCCACCCTTTATTTAGACCTATGAGTAAAACCAATCCTATAAGAGTTGCCCCCCAACAAATAATCATGAAACGAAGATCATCACTTAACCATGCAACCGAAGATATACTTGTAGTAAATGTAAAAAGTGCAAAGTATTTTCGATATGAGCGATCTCCCAGTAAGTAACGTACAGAAAAACGCTGAATGATTAAACCAATTGTAAGAACAAAGAAAGCCATGAACCAAGCTAAAGTATCTAAATGCCAAGGCCCCACAACTCTATCTCCATTGTGATTAACAAGTGCGAGTAAAGAAACCAATGAAGGCAAAGCAGCGATACCAATATGGATATGAACAAAACGTAAAGGCATCCTTGCATGTAAAAATAATAATCCACTTAGCCAAGAAGCGCTAAGCGCCATAAAAAATAATGTTAACAGTGTTGATGAACTCAGCGAAATTAACATGTACAATACTCCCTTCCAAACGAAAATAACCTATAAAAATTCCTTTTAAGTAAGATAGTTTTTTAATTTCAATTTTCATTCACTCTTTTTAGTACATCGTTTTTTCCCATAAAAAAACCGACAACTTCCATAATTCAATGATTTTATATCATCATTGAATTATGGAGATTGTCGGTTTCACTTCAACTAACTTCAATAAAGTTTTTTGAAGAGCTCCCATTTTATAGAGGATAATGTATGTATTACTCCTGTTAAAAAGAAAAGTATATTTCTGATCTCCTAGATTATGCAATCAATATATCAATTTATGTTATGTGCTATCTTTTAATTAAGAAACTTTTTCATTTAGTCAATATTACATATTAAAAAAATGCTAAAGCCTTAATTATAGCAAACTGTTAAAATGAGCATCTATCAATTTTTTAAAACAATTATAAGATAAACCATATTAAGCAGTTTGTCAATTTCTTTATCAGTTTTTTAAGAGTTATTTGAATTACGATTTATTATACCTAAATAACTTCAAGTTTTTTAATTATTAGCATATTAATAAAGTTAAATAAAGTGCAAAACTTGTAGGTTTCTTAATCCTTCCACTAACCTTAAGTTTTATTTTTAAAATTTTCCCTCAAGATTATGAAGCAATTTAAAAATCATTACTCGTTCGCCTGTACGGGAGCTTATATCCGTATGAAAGCTTTTCACTTTCTCTCCAGTTAATTCTAGTATAATCTCTTTCAAATCATCAATTCCAGATTCAACTAGCTCCGAACGGTTTTTCTTTATCGTTAGCATGCCGTCTTTTGTTTCGCAAACAGTATATTCAGCCGGGGTTAAAATACCTTGTAAATTTACGATAATCATATCCCGTAATATATCTGTCTTAACGGATATAGAACCGCGTCCTAAGTAGTCCTTTTCCCAATGAGTAATTGCTTTGCTTATCTCTGATTCAATAGAGCCTTTTGAGCTTTTCATCTATGTATCCTCCTTCAATAAAATAAATTTACAATAACAATATAATAATCTGGATTGATTTTATTTTCAATTATTGAGAAGAATTTATTGGGGTTGTTGTAAGGTATCCTTTCATATCATAGTGATTTTTCATATTACAATATAGATTTTTTGATCATTCCCAACAAGTTACTCTTACTATAAAGGCTCTGTTGCATAGATTTCTAAAAAGGTCATTGTGGGGGGAGTTGTATTTTCTTAGCTTGATAGCGATGGGGCAGGACCCCTGTACGTTAAGAGATTAGGTTGTATATTTGAGGAGATGTACGAGACAGGTGTGAATTTAGGGTAATCTAATATTTCACATTCAAATATGATAGAATAGAAGTATATCCAAAACGGAGGAATAACAAATGAACTCAAACACAAAACAGTTTATTTATGATATCCAGCAACGAAAGAACAATTATATAGAAAATGCTTTAATAGCAATACAACACCCTAAAAAAGAGCAATCTGAACAGGTCATTCAAAATATAGTAGAGAAAATGGATATGATGATTAGTCTAGTTACTACGTACATGAGGATTGAATCTGGATCTACGAAAGAATTAAAAGAACTTCAGAAAGAAATTATCCATGCTCAAGCATATATCCAAAAACGAAAATTTGAAGAAACACAGAGATAAAACCCTGTGTTTTTATTTGATGTTCTATGACGCTAATCTGTTATAAATCAAATTACATGTAATTTGATTATTGTTTTGGCATAATCCATACAATTTGTTGAATGCGTACAATATATGGCACCGTATCTTCAATGAGCAAATGATCGGGTTTCACATCCTTTAATTTACCTCTTATATTTCCTCTTACAGTTTCAATAACCACATGTTTACCAATTACTGATTGTAATGTCTGATATACATAGGGATTAGGCACACTTACCATATTTTGTTTACTAAAGTCATTTCCCTCCAAATAACTCATTCTATAAGACTCCTTTCTAACTCGCATTCTTTCTCCTAATATATGATGTAAATCTTATAAATATACTAGAAGGATAATTCATTATATGAACGGAAATAACATTTTAATAAGATACGGTTTCTATTCCTAAATTGCTAAAAAATTATTTATATAAAGTTAATTTTACTAGTTAATAGGTGATGATATAGGGATATTTTGAATGTACATCTAGGTTGTTCCTTTCAGGATATGTATCATTTTAAATACGCCCTTTATTAGAATAGTACTCATACTTTTTTTGAGATTCTTTCGTAATACGTGCGTTAAGTAAAATTGCTAACAATAAAAATACTCCATATTTTCCCCCTGTAGCTCCTATGATAATCACACTACTACAAACAAGTACAATTAATAGGATAAACGAAACTAAATAAATACGATCATAATTCTTTGACATCTTCTCGTATTTTATGCGTTCTTTCCTTGCATCCATCTAAATTCCTCCTTTAAATAATCCATTTCACTCTCAAATAAATCTAGCCCTTAAAAAGGAAACAATCTATCGTTTTAAATAATTAGTTTGTTTTTTATCAACTAATTTATATAACGTAAAAAGAAATCCTACCAATATTAAGCTCTCCACCATGATAATCCCGACCCTCTCCTTCCTTTTAATCCCAACAAATCAGATGAAAGTTATGTATATCCCATATTAACTGCAACAAGCAAAAAGGATCCCCCTTCTCTTAAAGGCCGATCCTTTTCTCCTTGTATGCAACTATTTTTACCTATTCTTGATTAATTAGAATAATAGCTGGTCCATCTACACGAATTCCACCAACTTCGATTTTTTCATAAGACTCAACTGTAATAGAGATGATCCCTTCTCGCTTCTTTAATTCATTACTTAATTCTTTTGTTAACATTTTTTTCATGTGTGTACTCCTTCTTACTGCTTAATTTACTATTGGTATGTAAATAAAATTTAAATTGGTTTCCTGGTCTGGAAACCAATTTTTTGTAGTTGACCATATGGTGTTACCAGTTCGTTTATCAATTTTACGTAAAGAAGATAAACAATTACTATTCACCGTCTCAGTAGATATAAGGACTCTTACAGATAGTGGTGAGATTGATTGTTTTTTCTTCTAGAAATAATGACTTAGATAGTATATTACCTAAAACAATGAAAGCCCTACCTCTCTTTCATCCTTACGGCTCCTTGTCCGTGCCAGTGTGAATCAGGATTGTAAAAATCAAGTGACTATTTAATCGAGTTATTTGATGAAACTTCAAACGTTCGTAAAAGAAATTTAAAAATATAAATGGATTAGATTGAAGTAATAACAAAAGAGGTATCTACTCTAAAAGTGAGTTGAAGAAATTGAATATCTTTGAAATACTTTCCTTTTAATAATCATCATATACCCAGAAAATTCAGGATATTTCCGAGGGATGTCATACAGTATTTATAATAAATCTCAACAGAAACTTTTTATTTGTTTTTCAGTGATTCCTTTAATTAATTCTAGCTCACTGACCAAAAATTTATATGCATCATCCAACAATTTTTTTTCGCTTGTATTCAGTGCTTTTTCCTTCTTTATACGGATTAAATCACGTATAACTTCAGCACCTTCTTGTATTTCACCCGTTTTTATTTTATCTGTGTTTACTTTATACCTTTGTTTCCAAGGCATTAATTCGCCTGATTCTCCATGCTGAAAAATGTGTATAATGCGCGTTAATGTAAGTATATCAATAACTGGGCGTATATTCGAACTCAATATTTTGCCCTTAGGAATCATGATTTGCATATTACTAAGGGACATTTTTATGACATAATAAAGTTGCTTTTTCCCTGAGAACTCTTTTTCTTCTATGGCTTCAATTATACCTGCTCCGTGCATTGGATAAACAATGTTATCGCCAATTTGAAACATATAACCCACCTCCATATGTGGTAACCTTCTCAAGCTTAACACATATGTTATTTTTTATCAAATATTCAATAATATCATGAGTTTATTTTTGGTGTCAATCACTTTTTTCTCCGGAAGTTAAATTAAGGAAAACAGCCGCAAAATAATAGAGAGCGTTCTAGATTTCAAATAAAAGAAAAGGGAATTCCCACGCGTATATTCTGAAATCTCTACTCATTAACGTAGATCAGTTTTTTCTTGAAAACGGCCAAATCGATCCCGTATTTTTTTCAATCTTATATGATACTCCAAAATCTCAATTCTTGCTTTTTCTGCTAGAGGGGCAATTGGTCGTAAGTCTTTTAACCCCCAATACTCAACCACTACATCAAGTACTTGATCAAAATATTGTAGTGGCCCATAGTTTGCTTCTTTTGCAATCACAGCCATTCTATTTTCAAAATCAGGCATGACGGCACCTGGCATTTTAAAATTCCTAATCACATTGGCAATATGGTAGCAATAATTTGGTTCCAATTCTAAATGTGTTCGAATAACGTCTCGATAAAACGCATAATGAAGTGTTTCATCTTTTGCAAGACGGCGTAATAATGTAGCAAGATCTGGATCATGCTTACTTGCCACCTTAGCTACATTATTGTAAAACACCATTGTTGCAAGTTCTTGTAGCGTCGTATACGTCATGGCTTCGATTGGTGTATGAAAATCAGGCTCAAATCCACACTCAACGACTGATTTTCTTAATTCATGTATACGTTTAGGGTTTACACTTCGAGTGAGTAGTAAATATGTCTCTAATAAATTCGAATGTTGATCCTCTTCTGAGGTCCAAGTATGAATAAAGTCTGTAATAACAGAAAGAGAACCTTTAAAAGTCGCAGATAAATACGTTGTAAACCATGGTAAATTCACTTCTGTTAATAAAGCTGTTTCAATGGCCGTAATTACACCAGAAGGGAGAGTAACTTGACTTTCATCCCAAGGAACTCTTTTAAAGTCCATTCCCTTATCCCATGGTAAAAACTCATGATAACCCCAGTCTATCTTCTGCGCTCTTATTTTATGTTGTTCATACAGTTCTTTTAAACGTGGTTCTAATCGGAAATCTAAATCATTTGTTAGCATATAAGTGCCCCCTTTTCTTACCATGAATATTCAGCTTATTTTTATCTCTAAAAATTTTCTACAAATAAAGATTACTTTCCTTTTTTTAAATCAAACATAACAAACTTGTAACAAAACTCTTTAAGAGCGCTATATTTTCATAGGATTTTTTTATCAAAAGAGGGACCGTTACATCTATTTTCTTTTTTATAAAATAGATATTGAGGCAAACAATATGTTAGTTAGTCAAAATAAAAACTAACCTCAGTAAATACAGAATAACATTCATCGATAAAGATACTCGTCATGCTATAAATTTTGGTGAGTGTAAAAAGGTGCATGCCTATAAAGAATCGTTTTATAATAAAGATTGATAATGTTTTATATACACTATCAACTTATTTAGACGTAAGATAATAATCCAATATATTAGATTAAGCGCTTGAAAAAATATAGTTGATGAGATAGCCTTAAACGACAATTCCCAACAAGCTTAATGCACATTGGCTATGATGAGTTAGACCAAATTTTGTGAAACAGTATACAAAAAAAGGGAAGAGGCGATAAACATGCAGTCAACGGAAGCGCATATGAAGGAAAAACAACGTAGAGAAAAAATAGAAATTATATTTAGTCACAGGGTAAAAGGGGAGAATTTTTTTCACGGTTCTTCCTATCAATGGAAAAACATTGTATATCAAAATTATAATAGGATACAACAAAAAGAGTTGGAAATTGAACAACTCATTTCAAAAATGGAAAAAGAAGGGATCCGTTTTACGCAGCACCGTTCACTCATACACTATCCCGTCATTGATTTCATAAAATATATAGCTAAGATTTATAAGGAGCCCCTCGAAATAAAATAATCATATTTATAAAAGGTTTATTTCCGGGGGGTTTTTTAACTTAAAACCAGGGGTAACCGCCCCATTTCCATCAAGATAAAGTTTTATAACACCCCCAAAACGAATTTTTTAGGTTTTATTGTGAAAAAAGCCTATTTATCGTTTTGGGGGTGACCTGTTTTCTTAGGTTGATGGCGATGGGGTACCACCATACCCAAAGAACTAAAAAGCAATGCCATTGCTTCTCCACGACGAGATGATGGAATACATCAATCACAGCCTTTTCTATCGAACTTGTAGCAACTGCCCAGCTGATTCCATGGAGAATACGTAAAATCACTAAACATATAACCCCTGTTACCCAAGTATAAAAATACATTGTCTTTACAAATAATACTCAAACATTTTTGCAACCTTTTCTTTTATTTTTTCTTTTATAGATAATTGATTGACGTCAGAGGATGTTACTTGCTTTGAATTTTGTAAGTCTGCATTAATCACAGGTTTTATTTTCGAAATATAGATAGGGTCATGAATATAACAGTTCATTTCTTCATTTAAATGAAATGAGCGTGAATCAAAATTCACGGTCCCAACCATCAATACTTTTTCATCAATCAAAAATACTTTACCGTGTAACACCCCTTTTTTATAACCATATACTTCCATACCCTGTTTTAATGCTTTTCGGATATATGGATATGCTGCTTCTTTAACTAATAGTGCATCCGAATGAGGTGAGAATAGAATTTTGACACGGACTCCCCTCTTTCTTGCATCTACTAATGCGTTCCAAATAGTTCTGTCTTTTGGTATAAAATAAGGTGTTAATATAATAATGGATTCTTTTGCTTGTTGAAACAGCATTTTATAATCTTGCCCAAGTTTTTCTCCACTATAATATGCAGTAAATCGTTGCGAGGTTGCTCCCTTTTCCTTTACCGCATTGTGTATCGGAATCGGTTTCTCTGCGTTTCTCTTCCAGTCTAATACAAATTGTTGTTCTAAATCTTGAACTCCTTCTCCTCGTATTTGAAGATGATAATCTCTCCAATAACCAAGTTTTTCTTTTTCCCCTAAATACTTCTTTCCGATGTTGAATCCGCCAATGTAACCAACCTTTCCATCAATAACTGAAATACGACGATGATTCCGATGATCCAAAGAAGAAAAAAGATAAGGGAAAGCAGGTTTATTGTAATATGTAAAATGAACTCCTTTTTTAACTAATAATTCTCTTTCCTTTTTCTTTAGTAAAATTCCACCTAACCTGTCCAAAGCATAGTATACTTCTACACCTTCTTGACTTTTTTTCCGTAATAACTCTAGAAACTGATGGCTTACTTTATCATCAGCAATAGAAAAAAAGTTAACATGCACGTAATGCTTTGCTTTCTCTATATCTGAGAATAGTTGATTGTTTAACTGTTTCCCATCTGTATACAAAGTAATATCACTTTGACGCATAGGGTATTGACTAGAATTCTGTCTAAATACCCCATTTTTTTCGGCTATCGTTCTGTCAATTTCACCCCAAACAAACAGAACTAAACATCCACCGATAAATAAAAAGAGGAATACTCGGAAAATTCTTCCTATCTTTTTCAGCATATTTAATCTCCTTTATATATTATCGTTTTATTTCTGTTAGTTTTTGTTATTGGGACAAAACTATTCCATGCATCTATTAGCTAAAAAAATCCTTCTTTGAATGATTAACTATAAAATTTCTCATTCGCATAACCCTAAAATTGGAAGTCGTACGACGATAACAAAATAGGCACTCTATATTTTGAAGTACATTTACAAGGAGGAATACTACATGACAGTAAGTACTAAACTTAAACAAACTATCGCTGGATTAAAGAGTGCTCAAGCATGCCTAGAAGGATTTGTTCTTGATACTGATAACAAGCAAGCAAAACAATTATATAAAGGTGCAGCACAACAAGCTCAAGAAATTATTGAATCTTTAAATCCTCGTCTTCAACAAATTGAACATGAAGAGCCTCAGTACAAGTAATAACATAATACCTTTCACATAGAATATCGTCCCCATGGAAGAGTGCCCAGCTTAAATAACGATTATCATAATGCTAATTACGATTAAAGGGTCTCACCATATTGCCATCAATTTAAGAATTCAAAATTACCCCAAAACGAAAAAATTGGCATCCTCAGGTGAAAATGTACATTTTTTGTTTTGGGGGTACTTCAAAATGTTGGGTTGATTGGCGTAGGGGTACCGCCACATACCCATCAAGCTAAAGATGTATATTCCATGCACTTCCGTTCTTGATGCTCACATGCTTGATATTTTTATTTGTTTTTAAAGTTGCTTTTGATTAAAAGGGAAAATACACGCTATAAAAATAAAACCCCAATATCTCTATATTAAAATCGAGAAATCGGGGTTTAGTCACGAAACAATAGTTTTTATTTAAAACAAATAACTAATTAATAATCCTGCTGATAATAAGAAACCAAAAATCGTATTTGTCATCGCTGTTGATTTCATTGCGATGCGCATATACCCTGGATCCTTTGCACCTTTTTGGAAACTTTGAATGGCAGAGATTGGCTTTCTCAAACCTAGGAACATAACTAATGCCCAAGGGCTTATATAACCCATCAATACAATCACCGCGATCCATAAATAAGCAATGAAAAAGGCTACAGCTAGTGTTACTATTGCTTTTTCTCTCCCAAGGAGGATTACTAATGTCTTTCTTCCACCTTTAATATCTTCTTCGATATCTCGGATGTTATTCGACATGTTGATTGCACCTACTAAAATTCCAATTGGAATAGAAATCAATACACTTTCAATTGTTATCGTATTCGTTTGAATAAAGAAAGCGATGAGTACAAAACATGTCCCCATTAACAATCCAGAAACTAATTCTCCAAATGGAGTGTACGCAATTGGTAATGGACCACCTGTATATAAATAGCCAACCGCCATCCCAATTAAACCGATAACGACTAACCACCAGCTACTATTCATACAAATATAAACTCCAATAATTGCTGCTAGTACATACAATAAAAGTGCAACTGTTAAAACATTTTTTGGTTTCAATCCATGACGAACAATTCCACCACCAATTCCAACAGAATCAGCAGTATCTAATCCACGTTTGAAATCATAGTACTCATTAAATAAGTTCGTTGCGATTTGCAATGCTAAACATGCAACCATCATCGCAATAAATAAAAGCCAATCAATTTTGGCAACATAAAGTGATGCCACTGTTCCTAAAATTACAGGAGAAAACGTCGCCGTTAACGTATGCGGGCGCGTCATCTTCCATATTAATTTAGCGGAACTAATTTCTTTTTCTGTCCCCATAACTCTGTTCAATCTCCGATACGATAAACTTAACTAAATCTATACAATTCAATCAAATTTATCTCGTTCAACAAAGGGCGCAATTCCTTAGCCAGTTCTCTTATGAACTTCTCATATTTTCACATGAGCGCAGACTATATGTTTATCTCTTTAGAGATAGAGGATTTTTCCACCACCATAGGCTTGTGATGTACTCTCGTCAGTTATGCGAGATAGTCGTTGAACGTTCATCTTATCCATTTTGACTTAGATGATTCGATGCGGAAGACCCATTATTCTAGTGTTTAGGATTTAACCTTACACCATCTGATTGATTTTTTCTGCTTTCGCAACATTCACGCTCGCCATTTCTAGCCACGTTGTAGTTCAATCAGCTTTAGGGATTACCCGCAGTTAACCCTCACTACTAGCCAATCACTTGACTAGCAGGGCTTACTGATATATTTAATTAACTTTCGTTATAATTGGTTAAATAAATCGTAACAGTTAGTTACCCTACATTTAAGTATAAATTACTAGCAGTATCTTTCTATCTATTTCCTGCTTCACATCTATTATATCAAAAAAAGAATTGGTGGTAGAACTGTAATGCTCTTGCTTGCACGATAACTTTGCATCAAAATACCGTTTCTTCTAATATGGGGTGGTACCCCATGCCCATCAAGCTAATATTTTATAGTACCCCCAAAACCAAATTTTTATCTCTCTACAGTTATTTATGTGAATTCAACTCGATTTTTTGTTTTGTGGGATAATTAGTTTTTTAACTTGATGGCGATAGGGAAAATGCTTTTCGTGTAAGCGTCAAATATTCCCCACCTACTATTTTTATTGTATATTTTAGAGTTACTTGATGTTTACTCTATTCGGGGTACCGCCACATCACCATCAAGCTAAGAAAAGCAAATACCCGAAAATGAGAAAATTGACGTCTCCAGATTAAAACGTACAATTTTCTCGTTTTGGGGGTATTTTAAAATTTCAACTTGATGATGGGGTATGCCCTACTAAACATAAAGTTCGATTCTCTTTTTATCACTTTTTTTAAAAGTACTCGCTGCAATTGTTTTTCCTATTTTTAATTTTTACTAAACAAAGATAACATTATAGCTTTAACTCTTTAAACACTTTGTTACCTGTATACTAATTTTAGTAAGATATTCCTCCTTATTATTAGTTCTTAATGGATTGTAGAAGTAATCTTCATAGGCATTTCCTTCAATAACATAGCCCTCTGATTTGATAAATTCCGTGATATTGTGGTATGCGGATTCAATATCTTTATAAGATCCTTGGTGATAATATATGACATAAATTCCTCCTGGTTTTGATTGACCTGTTTCTAAATCACTATAACAAAATAAGTGATCTACCTCCTCATATCTTTCTTGAATCAGGCTCTCTCTTGTTATCACAGATCCAATAGGAGCAGGAACAAACAAGCCTATTTGCTTGCTAAAATGTTTTACCCAATCGAAATCGGTCATGCTATTTTTCGAATTTACATCGCTTAAGAAAATAGATTTTTTCTGTGTCTTTTGGATATAAACCTTCCCAACTTCAACGTTTTTTCTTTCTTCTTCCATTGAAATAATACCCTTAAAGAAACGACGAATTTGAATTAATTTCTCAATTTCTTCTTCCACCAGAACTGTCTGCTGTTTTGCCATTTCAACAAGTTTGTAAGTGTTGGGAGAATTAAGATATTCTTTTAGTTCCTCAATCGAAACTCCCACTTTCCGAAGAGATTGGAGTGTTGAGAATGTATTAATTTGATCGTAGGTATAATATCGATAACCATTGGGAAGTTTACCGGCAGGTTTAAAAAGATTGATTCTATCATAATAAAACAAGGTGTCTTTTTTCACCCCAAAATAACTAGCAAATTCTCCTGTACTTAAGGTTTTAAGGTTTTTTCTCTCCAAGTTAAAAACTCCTCTTGACTATAGACTAACTCCACACTTCATACTAGCATAAGCAAACGCATGTTAATACAGGAGGTTTTTATTATGGATTATTTTCACCCCCTCGTCTGGCAGCTGCTCGGTGGTACGACCTTCGCCCGCACAGCTAGCTTTATGACGATACCATTTTTAGCACTTTATTTACAAAATGATTTACATGCCTCACCAATTATGATTGGTTTAGCAGTCGGTATTTCACAATTGACTGCGACATTTGGTGGCTTCTTCGGTGGTTTCTTTACTGACCGGTTTGGCCGAAAAAAAATTATCATCATATCGATGTTCTGTTGGAGTATAGTCTTTTATGGCTTTGCATTCGCAAACTCTGTTTGGATATTCGTTCTATGCAATGCTCTCAACGGTATCTGTCGTGCATTTTTTGAACCAGCTTCACAAGCTTTGATGATTGACTATACTGACGAAGATAGGCGTCGTCGCCTATTTTCAATTCGATATACTGCCATCAATTTATCAGCTGTGATCGGCCTTTTGCTCGGTATTGTCATTTCAAAAGCATCATCAATAAGTTTTCCATTCCTTATTACTGCAACGATGTACTTATTGTATGCGATTTTCTTAGTCATCACTTTACGACGTATAGAGGAGCAGAATACGGTCAATGTTACGCAAGATATTGGCGACTTGATGCGTGTTCTTTTACAAGATAGCACACTTATGTTGCTCATTATTGCGAGTGTTATTTGCAATTTCGTATATATGCAAACAGAGGCAACAATGCCACAATTGCTTAATTTAACTATGGCAGACGGAGTAGCATTATATTCAGTTCTAATTGTGATTAATGCTGCAACAATCGTAATTCTTCAATTGCCACTCGGCATTTTAAGCGAAAAAGTAGCAATCAAAACAAGTCTTATTTTCGGGGGCGGACTATTAGCACTTGGTATGTTAATCTTCCACTTCGCTGATAATTGGACACTTTTTATTGTCGGTATGGTTGTGTTCTCACTTGGTGAAATTTTTGTTTTCCCAATGACGAGTGCTATAGTCGAAATGATTGCACCCGCGCATCAAAAAGCAACATATCTTGGTTTTATGCAATTTCAAAACTTAGGTGGCTTCTTAGGCCCAGTGCTTGGTGGCTGGTTGATTATCCATTTTGCACCACAATTGTATTTGGTGATGGTTAGCCTATGCTTAGTAGTTATTATTTGCTACATAGCAGCTTTACGTGGCAAATCATTTCGAATGTCTTAATACAAATAAAAACTGTGACTACATGAGGTACGGTCACATTACCATAAAGCTAAGGTTTCACACTATTCATTAAGCAAAAAAGACGTTATTCTTACTGTAGAATTATAGGAAAGGATGGCGTTTTTTGTATGTCTAATTCTGTATCTGACGACTTACAATTATTTGCACAGGAGATAAAGAGTCTTTTATCCCCAAATACCTTACAGAATCTAGCTAGAGATGTTGGATTTGTACAGCGAACAAGTAAGTATCAAGCACAAGAGTTAGTAGCTTTATGCGTATGGCTAAGCCAAAGTGTAGCAAAAACTTCCTTAACCCAGTTATGTAGTTGTTTAGAAGTATCAACAGAAGTACTCATCAGTCCTGAAGGACTAAATCAAAGATTTAACGCCGCAGCCGTCCAGTTTCTACAACAAGTTTTAGCCAAACTTCTAAACCAAAAGTTATCTTCAGCTAAGCTAATTTCTTCTCCATATACTTCTATTTTCAAGCGTATTCGTATCTTAGATTCAACTGCATTTCAACTCCCGGATGTATTTTCATCGGTTTATCCAGGTGCAGGAGGATGCAGCCATACAGCTGGGATAAAAATTCAGCTTGAGTATGATTTGTTAAGCGGACAGTTCCTACATATTCATACAGGTCCAGGTAAACAACATGATCGCACTTACGGCTCTCTGTGTGCCCCAACTGTGGCAGCGAATGATTTATGTATCCGAGATTTAGGTTATTTTCATTTAAAAGACCTTCAATATATACAAGATCAAGAGGCCTACTATATTTCTCGTATCAAGTCGAATACACGTATTTATCAAAAAAATCCTAACCCTGATTATTTTCAAGATGGAAGAATTAAGAAAGGTACAGAGTATATACAGTTAGATATGGAGACGGTAATGAACTCCCTTCAGCCAGGACAAACATGGGAAATAGCTAATGCTTATGTAGGAATGATTGATAAAGTGTCAGCTCGTGTAATTGTCCATCGATTAACAAAACAACAGCAACAAAAACGATTACAAGATCAAGCTGTAAGAGAAAAAAAGAAAGGAATGAAGTATTCTCCTCGTAGTAAACGACTCAGTGGTATCAATGTATATATGACAAACACTTCTACAGATATTGTCCCGATGGGACAGGTACATGACTGGTATTCTTTGCGTTGGCAAATCGAAATTTTATTTAAAACGTGGAAGTCATTCTTTCAAATCCATCATTGTAAAAAGATAAAATCAGAACGATTGGAGTGCCATTTATATGGCCAATTGATTGCCATTCTACTCTGTTCTTCTATCATGTTTCAAATGCGCCAATTGCTCCTCATGAAGAAAAAACGAGAGCTTAGTGAGTATAAAGCCATATATATGATTAAAGACTATTTTCTTCTTCTATTCCAAACTATACAAAAAAACACCCAAGAGCTATCAAAGGTGTTACTCCGCCTGTTCAATCTCCTACAGCAAAACGGGCGGAAATCTCATCGATATGAGAAAAAAACGGTCTTTGATATATTAGGTGTCGTTTACAATTGTACCATGTCTGATAATCAAGCCGCTTAATTCAAAAAAGTGAAACCCGTTAGGGTTTATTTCGTATGCAAATCTTTCAATCACCTACACTTGCCCTTTAGAAAAAGAAGAGTTTGAATCCTTTAACGTACAGGGCGTTCCATATATCATTGTAAAGGATCATGAAAATAACATTCAAAAATTAATTCTTGGATTCAGCACTCAATCATTAGAAAAGGCTATTTTATAATAATCATCCAAAAAAAAGAAACGAACATATATTGTTCTTTTCTTTTTTTGGTGTTTAATGCTCAAGAAAACTTATAACCGCATAAGTATATAGAACGACTAGAGCAAAGGCACATATTCCCATAATTATAATCGCTAGTGCGCTTTTCTCTTGTCTAAACCCTATAATTCCAAGAATAAATGCACTCAACATTGTTACCTTAAGCATTGTAGAAAGGTTGGGAATTGAATATCCACTCAACCAGGTAGAGAAACTTACAATTACAGAAAAAGAGAACAACGTTAGAACAATAGATAATATATTAATGTGCTTCCCATACTTCAGTTGCATTTCGCTAGCCTCTTTTCATTATTGAATAATAGGTAGGTGACTATATTTTTATTTTATTCTAAATTTCCTTGAAAATATACAAAAAAAAGAAGCGGTTGTCCCAAAAAGTCGCTGAATAGTTACTTTTTGGCACCTCTTTTCTTTATTTTTTACTTTCCTCTAGTTTAGAGATACTTGTTTCTTTTTCAGGTAACGTATCAAGAAAATCCGTTGCTCAAATTCGAACAACGGACCTTCTTTATTTGAACCAATTTAAAACATCCTCAGCAATCTCTTCTGGTCTATCCCAATGCATTAGGTGCCCTGTATCTATATACAGCTTAGTCGTAATATTAATATGCTTCTTAAATTCCGCAATCTGTAATTCTCTTATTTCTAAATAATTATGTGGAAGATCACAATACAATAATAAAATATCGCTTTTAATTTTATGAGATTTCAATGTTTTATACACCGTATATTGGAACTTAATTACACCTCTAGCGGTATCGCCAGTAGCATGCCATTTCACTTTATTATCTTCTTCTCGCATTAAATCATAAACCGCACGTTCTATTAATGGTGACCACCTGCTGTAAACCATTTTTTCTGATTGGATGAATGCTTCTTTACTGTCAAAAATATATTCATCAAAATCTTTCTCGTAATGGGTGATTTCTTCTTCTAATGACCGCGGTGGGCACTCTCCTTCTTTCGCACCTTTATATAGCTCCGCAAAATAATTTGCATTCATTTTACCATGATGATAACCACCATCTAGCAAAACCATTTTATTCACTTTTTCTGTACATTCTGCTGCATAGTGAAGCGCAACGCTTGCTCCCCATGAATGCGCTAATATATGAAATGTTTCTTTTCCTATCTGCTCAAGTAATGCTACTACCCAATTTGTTAAATGGGATGCACCGTAATCTTCATCCTTCTCAAAACTTGGTGTTTTCCCATGTCCAGGTAGATCAAACGATACAATATGATAGTTATCTTTTAAAAGTTCCGCTATTTCTATAAAACTTAATTTTGTACTTCCTAAACCATGAAAACAAATGATTTGAGGATTACTTTTATCTCCCCATTCACAAACACTTGCTTCATATTCGCCAAATTCTACAAAAAAGTGATTCATTTTAATCTCCTCTAATTATCAGATATAAATTAGTTTGAATGCGAAATTGTTTTTTCAGAATAAATGAATTCGACAAAATTATCCAAATCCCTTTTCGTAAATGTTTTTTATAGAATGCGAGAGTTAACTCTCGTTGAAAGCACGAAACGCTTATCATTTAAATTAATGGTTAAACTACATCTTCACCCCTATAAAATTAATATAGTTTAATAATTGTATTATACGTCTATCATATGTGTGATTTTTCAAAGTTCTATCCAGCCCATTTTTTGCTATTTGTTTTCTTTCTTGTACATGCTCCAAATAATACTCCGCTTTTTGTATAAACTCTGGTGCACTATTAAACCTTTCTATTTCAACACCTGGTATGTAATGCTTTGCTACATCTGGACGTATATCCGTTAATTGAAAAGAACCTACGGCATTAATTTCAAACGTCCTATTATTTACTGAATATGCTTGGATATTTGCAGAATTACAATTCAATTCCTTATCACTTGGTGAACGATGTAAATTTATATTGATTTTAGTAGAGGCGTAAAATTGTAACGCATCTTCATACTTTGCAAGTGGCAAGAGTTGTATTTTATCCTTTAATCTTTCATAATTCTTTAACTTCTCCCAACCAAATCCCACAATTTTTGTATTTTTTTCTGCTAAATACTCTGAAATAGAATCAACAAAGGTAAGTCTATTTTCAAATGCTGTACCTATAAAACTAAGATCATATTTATATGTATCTTCTTCCTGAGAAGGTTTAAACACATCTTGATTTGCTGCTAACGGAAGATGAAATACATTCTTACATCCTAATCCTCTATAAAACTTGATACAATTTAAATCTTGCGTAAATATGTAATCATAGTACGGCACAAGATGTTGTGTTACATCCGTATAATACGGATCATCTGTCAGCCAAAGTCCAGTAGTAAAACCTGCACTCTTTAGTACTGGCATGACACTAATAATTCCCTCGTTTAAACCACCAAGTACCAAAATAAAATCCGGTTTCATTTTTAATGCGGTTTCTATCGCTCGTTCTGGGTTCACCATAATTGTATTACTGTTTACCTTTTGTAAACTATTCAAAATTGCTTCTTCGATCATTGGATAATAAAAAGGAGTGCCTGATTGAATAAATAAAATTTTCTTAGGCGTATTGTCTTTCATGTCATCTCCCCTATTTCTACATAATCAAAGTACACAAAAATTAGCAGTCTTTATTCATTTTATGACATCTTCCTTTACATGTATAAGCAACGTTTATGTCCATTATGTTGCATTTCCCTCTTTTCACAGGCTAACGACCATACTTCTTTTATTCATATCCCTATCATGATATATCTATCATTTTTTATTACTTATACAACTTCATAAAAGAAAAACAAAATTATTTTCTCCTTTTATTATCAGTTACACCATTTCGTAATACAAAGTTGCGCTTTTTACTCATGCTTCTATATATATCAAAAGATACACTTTATATATAAATAGATGAAAAGGAGTAAATAAAATGAATGCATTAGTATCTGCAAGGAATGTAACAAAGATTTATAACAAAAACCAATTACCTGGACTTAATAAAGTGTCATTTGATATTAAAGCGGGCGAATTTGTAGGTATCATGGGGGCCTCTGGATCTGGAAAAACGACTTTATTAAATATTTTATCCACTATCGACACAC
Source organism: Bacillus wiedmannii (assembly GCF_001583695.1). GTDB lineage: Bacteria > Bacillota > Bacilli > Bacillales > Bacillaceae_G > Bacillus_A > Bacillus_A wiedmannii. The sequence continues at coordinate 110,974 of NZ_LOBC01000009.1, forward strand.
CTACAGATGGCGATGTTTTTATAAACGGGGTCAACATCGAAACGCTTAACAATAATAAATCTGCTGATTTTAGGAAGGATTATTTAGGTTTTATTTTTCAGGAGTATTTTTTACTTAATAGCTTAACAGTAAAGGAAAATATTGCGGTTCCCCTTACTCTGTTAAAAAAATCACCAAAGGAAATTGAATCAACAATAGAAAGTTTAGCACGGCGTTTTGGAATATTTGAGCAATTAGGCAAGTATCCTAGTCAGCTGTCGGGTGGACAAAAACAAAGAGTTGCAGCTGCAAGAGCCCTTGCGAAGCAGCCTAGTATTTTATTTGCAGATGAGCCAACAGGCGCATTAGATTCAAATTCTGCAACAGAACTACTTCAAAAATTAAAAGAAGTAAACGAGGAACTTCAAACTACAATTTTAATGGTAACTCATGATGCCTATGCAGCTAGTTTTTCTAGTAGAATTTTAATATTCAAAGACGGGAACATTATAAAAGAATTAAAGAAAAATAAGCAAAATAGAAAAGAATTTTTTGAAGAAATATTAAAAGAAATCTCTAAAATTGATGAAAATCGATATAACTAGAAATATGAAAGGAAGATTGAACTATGGGATTATTTACAATTGCAAAAAAGAATTTAAAAAATAACTTCTCCTTCTATTCATTCTATTTTATTTCAGTAGCTTTTGTACTGATGGTATTTTTCTCCTTTATCTCTTTTTCCATGAACGACATTGTTATGGAAAAGATTTCGTCTGACGGTAGAGTAGAAACAATGTCAAAAACAGTGGCGATCTTTGTTATGGCATTTGTACTATTCTATATGTCATACTCTAATACATTTTTTATGAAAAAAAGAATGAACGAGCTCGGCATTTACTCCCTTTTAGGATATAGAAAATCAACGATTCTAAAACTGTTAACTTTTGAAAATATAATAATTTGCTTTGCTGCCTTACTTGTAGGAATTATTTTTGGTGCTATTGCTCATAAAGGGATTGTAGGAGCGATAATTAAAATATTAAAATTACAAATAGATACTTCTAAAGTACCATTTATTAACCTTGATGCAGTACTATTCACCTTTTCTTTTATCTTTGCTGTTCTTTTTGTTTTATCTTTATCAAATTGGATTATCCTTCGAAAAAGTTCCTTACTAACTTTAGTACGTATGGAACAAAAGGAAGAAAATAAGGTGAAAATTAATACAGCTTTTTCACTACTAGGATTATTTTTAATTTTAATTGGCTATTTCTTAGCTATCGATATTACACGAGGCATGAAATCCTTGTGGAAAACAATTGGCTTTTCACCAATTGCTCTCTTAACAATGTTCAATGTAATATTAGGAACAATCTTCTTTATTCATTCTTTTTTACCATATGCTATTCAAAAGCTGAAGAAAAATAAAATATGGTTTTATAAAGAATCCAATATTATCGTCATCCCAAACTTTATATTTAAAATCCGTTCAAAAGCAAAAACATTAATTTTGTTAACCTTATTAACCGCTGGAACTTTAGCTATTTTCAGTTCTACTCTACTGACACTTTACTATCCAGTTGCCGCTACAGAACGTATCGTACCTTCAGCTATTGAATTCCCATTAGAAGATAAAGAAGTAGCCAATAAAGCACTACAAACTGTACAAAACACTGTCGATAAAGAAAGTATGAACTATACAGAAACAACCATAATTAACGGAAAATCTAATTCTGAGAGTTTGCCAAAAGAATATAGTATAAAAAAAGAACACGGATTTGATCTTATCTCTGAGTCCGATTACAGAGAGTTAATACATGTTCAGGATAAAAATGTAGAATTTAATCATTTAGCTAAAAATGAAAGCATCCTAGTAAAATATCGACCTGAAAAAGAAAACCCAGATAAAGGGAAAATATATACTTTAAACGTAATCGCTACAACTAATATAGACGTTAAAGTGAAAGACACTACATTACTTAATCCCATTGGATTTGCAAATAGTGTAGGAACGCTTATTATCTCGGATCAACTGTATAAAGAAATAAAAACTTTAAAGCTACCACAAAAAACGATAGTGAGTTTTAATGGGAAAGATATGAGGACTAATAAAGCTGTTTATGAAAACTTAGCCCCACTATTTAAAAATAATATGTATTTTACAAGCAGTTACCAAAAAAATGATTATATTATTCAGCAAAATAGCTCAACGTTCTTGCTTATTAGTTTTATTACTATCATCTTCTTTATTGCAACAGGCAGTATTCTCTATTTCCATAACCTTTCAAGTGTGATGGCAAATAAAAACGAATTTATTATTTTAAATAGAATGGGTTATAACAAAAAGAAGATAAAAAGAATAATAGGTAAAGAAATTTTCACCTTGTTTAGCATTCCATACATATTAGGATTAGCACATAGCATTTTTGCATTAGTTGCCTATAAAACCGCGTTAATGGATGACCTATTAGGGAAAAGCAGTGCCTTTATATTACCTATTCTTTTTGCAGTAATTATTTTTACTGTTGTATATATCGTTTATTATTTGTTAACAAAAAGAGCATGTTATAAAATTATATTTAACAATAAAAAATAAACACTTAAAAATAAAGCTGATGATAAATAAAAAACATCAGCTTTATCTATATGTAATCTAGCAAAGGTTCGTGATTTTATGAAAAACTACTATGAGCAAAAACAAATTTTAATTTTAATTAACCAACTTTGTATGATTATTTTTTTATGCTATGAATTTTCAATGAACAATATTATAGGAACCGCAAAATTACTCCCTTTACTGTTTATAACGATCATGTCCATTTATGGATCATATATTAGTTTTATCAATTTAAAAAACAATACTCTATTATCACAGTTTTCGAGTTTACTACTTTTTACTTCTTGGCAGTTTTTACTTACACTAAATGATGAACAGATTTTTCGTACATTCAGTACACTACTGAGTGTCTTGATTCTATATAAAATCGTGCAATTTATACTCCTATTCTTTTTCCAAGATTCTATTTATAGTTATAAAAAAGAAAAGGATTGGATTTTACAAGTTACATGTTTACTAACATTAAGCGCATATTTAATAAACGATAGAATATTTTCCATTCTATTTTCATTTCAATGGCTTATTAGTGTTAGTTGTATTATTTTTCTGTTCCTGCAACATTACAAACGAATACAATTTGTTTGTAAAAGTGAAAAAAAGCATTTACTTAAATCTACTGCAATTCTTATCGTTCCTTTTATCGTATATGTTACGTTCTTTGGAAAGAGTCCCGAATACGTAAATAATTTAGGATGGTACATAATAATTTTGTTTCCCCTATTTAGTATTCATGCAATAGCTTTTAAAAATCATATGTCTATAAAACAATATTTTCCCTTAAAAAAAGGCGCAATCACTTTTATGTTTTTATGCATTTTTATTTTTATAAGTGTACTCGGGGTACTATTTCAATTTAATATGGTAACTTATTTCATTTTTATACATACAATTATTTGGTTCGTTCAGCTTTATTTCACATTATTATTTCAAGACACAAAAAACACTATCTCAAATTTGAATACAAAAGAATTAAAAACTTTGCCAGACAGTTCTTATGTTCATAACTTAGTACAAATAGTGAAAGAAGAACAATTAAAAAGTGGATTTTCTAATTATTTACACGATGAAATACTACAAGACATATTGGCTGTAAAAAATATGATGAACAAATCTAACAAAAAAGAAATTCATGACATGATTGTAGCCACACTGGACAACTTAAGTCATACAATACGCATTGAAATGCAAGAGTATCATCCAACTCTATTAAAAACACTTACATTAAAAGAAAATTATCTTAATTTACTCAAAATGATACAAAAAAAATATGAAATGAAACATGTTAATATATCCTTTAAGTGTAATGACGACTTGTTTTTAGTAGAACCCTATCAGCTTGTCGTATATCGAATTTTAAAAGAACTAGTAACGAATGCATTCAAACATTCAAATTGTTCACAGATACATTTACATTTAACACAACAAAATGGTGAAATACAACTTATTGTGAAAGATGATGGTATAGGTTTAACAACTACCGACGCAGACATACTAAATGGTCATAAAGGATTGAATTCAATTAACGAACAGCTACTTTTATTAAATGGTGAAATGACCATTTCAAATAGCACTCCTTCTGGTTTATGCATTACTATTTTTATTCCGATGAAAGGAGACGATTCCTATAAACATTTTATTAATAGATGATCACGCTTTGTTTGCAAAAAGCTTGGAAATAGCCTTAGAAGATTATCCTGAAATAGATGCCTTTCACTCATTACAAAATATCGAAAATGTCATTACAATTATCAATCAGTTTAAACCAGATATTATCTTACTAGATATTAATTTGAGCAATATTAGTAGTGAAGATGGTTTGGAAGTAGCTAAAATGATTTTGGATAGTAAATGTAATACAAAAATAGTTATATTAACAGGTTATGATTTACCTGTTTACCAGTATGAAGCTCAAAAACTAGGTGTGAGTGGTTTTATTAATAAAAATATTTTACCTGAAGTATTGGTTCAAATATTAAGTGACATTAATAAAGGCGCATCTCATTTTCCAACCTCTACAGAAATAATTGAAGAATTAACTCATAGTGAGAAACAAATTTTACAATTACTATGTGATGGCTATAAGCGCAAAGAAATTGCTTCCATGCTATACGCTAGCGAACGTACAATTTCCAATCACATTCAACACGTATTTGATAAATTAAACGTTTCCTCTTCTTTAGAAGCTGTCACGAAGGGAATAAAATTAGGTTATATTCAGCCAAATTATTAAACATAGAAAATGAATACATAAAAGAAAGAGCCGGCTCGTATGAGTTAGCTCTTTCTCTTTTACAATATCTAATACACTCTACAGCAAAAAAACTATGATTACAGTCAAATCACTTCCAAACGACACCTCGCCGCTCATATTCCATTCTATATTCAACAGCAGCTGCAATTTTAGGACTTGCGAACCTTTCCGTGATCCAAAGTCCTAAATCAACTCCTGAAGTAACTCCTCTTGCGGTAATAACATTCCCTTGATCCACAATTCTGTAAGGAAGAAATTCTGCTCCATATTCACTCATTTCATTCTGCGCCAAATGATGCATTGTTGCCTTTTTATCATTCAATATACCGGATGCAGCTAGTAACATACCTCCAGTACAAACTCCCGCCACAATCGTTCCTTCATTGTGCATCTCTCTAATCATTTTAGTCAGAGTACCAAGCTCTGCTTGCTTTCGTGCCCCGTGCTCAGCTTTATGATTCCAGCCTCCACCAGGTACAATTAACAAATCTGGACGATTATCCATTCGTAAAAAATCATGTAATTTAACCGTAACTCCAAACGAAGTAGTAATTTCTTGTTTCGGTTCACTTGCTACGAATTCAACCGTAAATGGAGCACCTTCTTCTATCGCTCTTTTCAATACCTCAAAAGGTGCAAAGGAGACAAGTTCTCCGAAACCATCAAACAACACAATTTGTATTTTCATTTTTAGAACACCTCATATGGTTTCTTTTTTGAATCCTAAATTTGTAGAATACATGTTATGTACAAATTAACAATGAAGATAGTCTTTCTCCTCTTACTCTGTAAACTTCCAAATGTTCTTCTAATTGCCTTTCATCACTTATTACACTTAGCGTTTTCTTCACAAAATTCCAATTCAAACTACCGGATAGCCATAGTAATGAAGACAGTCTTTTATAATCATTTGAAGTTACAATATTACTAGCCTTATATCCTTCTAAAAATGAACTAGCAACACTTGAACATACTTCATGAGACTGTATTCCTTCTGTTCGCGAGTACCATTTTATTAAAAAGGCTAGTCCTTCAATGCGGTCTACATATCCAATTGATTCAAAATCTACAATTCCTTTTACCTGTTGATTTGAGTCCCATAAAACATTCAAAGGATTTAAGTCTGTTTGTACGATAAACTCTAATTCACTCGTATATGCGCACTCTATATGATATTTAGCTAGATTTATATACTCCCGTACGTCTTTACATGCGCTAGCCTTACTTTCTAACATACTTATAAACTGGGCATACCCATCCAAATGAGATTTCTTTCGAAAAATCGAGCTTTGAAATGTACTAGAAATATCATGTATCTTTCTTGCCTTCTTTCCAAACGATTCTGCAATAGGTTCTGTACAGTGTGTAAGATGCTCTCCTTCAATCCAATTAGACAATACAAATCGGTACTGTTCATCATTCCAAGTGACTAATGTAAATGACTCCCCTGACCTATTCTTGTTAATTTTCATAAAAGGAATTCCATGCTCATGTAAATAATATGTAAAGCGTACTTGCTCTTTCAATTGTTCGTTTGATAACGCTCCAAAAGCTGGATTGATTATTCGATTGCTATTTATAAACCGTGCGGAATATCGATTTCCATTTACCATGATTTTATAGTGTAAATCTGTATGCCAGCTATTTATATGTAATTCTTCTTCTATTACTAATGAACGGATTTCTGTAAAATAATTCATTACTACATTTCTTATTATGTGTTTCACCCCGTTCTCTCCTTTCATACAAAAAATTAGCGTACATGTAATTCATTGCGCTCCCCATAACAAAATGTATTTCACTTCATTAAGCATAGCTAGGATATTTCAAATAGGAAATAGAATTATAGAAAATAGTAGATGGGGGGCCTATTATTGAAGAGATTAACATTCGGTATAATTGGAGCATTAAGTATCACCTTATTCATTGGATGTACAAGTAATTCAAATGAAACGAAAGCTTCCAATAAAGAAGCATCCACAACAGTGAAAGAAAAAGAAATTGCATCTGAAAACGTTATGTTTGAACAAAAAGAAGTGAGAACACTTGAGATTAGTCCTGTAAATTCAAAAAGTAGTAATCAAGTAGTAAATAAAGAAAATATGAAAACAATTTTTACAAGTATGGAAAGCGTAGAGAAAAAAACACTCCTTCTAGATCAAGATGCCAAAAACTATATGCATTCAAAAATGAAGGTTACTTATGAAGATAATTCTATTCAAGAATTCTTTGTTTGGATAGAATCTGACGATGGCATCGTAATAGCAAAGGCAAGTGATGAAACGCACGTTGAAGGATATGATTTACGTGAGGATAATTCTCAAAAAATCATTCAGCTTTTCAAAAAATAACTTTTATTTTTCTTTTGAATAGATTAAACCATCATTTTTTCTAAACTGACTGATTTAGTATTTGTTATCAGTAACGCCTCACCATTCTTCAAAATTTCTTATCTTAACTTTGTCATTTTACAAAATATTATCTCTTTTTCAACTAATCCCCAATAGTAAATATGTGTAGTAAAAAAAGAGCCAATCTCCAACAAAATAGTAGATTGGCTCTTCCCTTTATTTACTCCCCTGTTTCAGAAAATCGTTTTATACGTTCCCCAATTTCATCGCGAACACGTTGAAATTCAGACCATTCTTTTCCTGCCGGGTCATCAAATCCCCAGTGAACACGATTTACGTGCGAAGGTGTCGAAGGACAAACAGAATCCGCATGACTACAAAGGGTAACGACTAAATCAGCGTTATTTAAAATATTTGCATCAATTATATCTGATGTTTGATTCGTTATGTCGATATTTACTTCATTCATTGCTTTAATAGCATTTGGATTTACTCCGTGCGCTTCGATTCCTGCAGAATATACATTCCACTTATCGCCTACATATTGTTTGCCCCATGCTTCTGCCATTTGGCTTCGGCATGAATTTCCTGTGCATAAGAAATAGATTGTCTTTTTGTTTTTCATGTTGTTTTCCGCCTTTATTTTTAAATTATACTGGTTAATCATTAAAATATTTACGCTTAAACCAAAAAGCAACGTTTACAAGTGCAATCATTACAGGTACTTCAACTAACGGCCCGATAACAGCTGCAAATGCTGCACCCGAATGAATACCAAACACACCAACTGCTACAGCAATTGCTAATTCAAAGTTATTACTACCTGCTGTAAATGCTAACGTTGTAGTCACTGGATAGTTTGCACCAATTTTTCTTCCCATAAAGAAAGAAACAAAAAACATTACAATAAAATAGATTAATAATGGAATCGCTATTCTTACTACATCTAGTGGCACGCTAACAATCATTTCTCCTTTTAAAGAGAACATGATGATAATCGTAAATAGTAATGCAATTAATGTAAGTGGACTAATCTTCGGTATAAATACCTTTTCATACCACTGTCTTCCTTTTAGTTTCACTAATACAAATCGTGTTAACATACCGGCTATAAAAGGAATTCCCAAATAGATAAATACTGATTTCGCTACTTCTACCATTGTAATATCTACAATAGCCCCTTCAATTCCTAACCACTCTGGGATTACTGTTACAAACACGTATGCATAAACGGAGAAGAATAACATTTGGAATAATGAATTAAAAGCAACTAAACCTGCTGCATACTCTTTATCCCCATCTGCAAGATCGTTCCAAACAATTACCATTGCAATACAACGTGCTAAACCAATCATAATGAGCCCGACCATGTATTCTGGCTTATCTGGAAGAAAAATAATTGCTAAAACAAACATAAGTACAGGACCAATAATCCAGTTTTGTACTAAAGATAAAACCAATACTTTTACGTCTTTAAATACTCGGCCCATTTCCTCGTAACGAACTTTCGCTAATGGTGGATACATCATGACAATTAAACCAACAGCGAGCGGGATGGACGTCGTTCCAACTTGTAATGTATTCAGTCCGTCTACTACACTAGGAAACACAAACCCTAAACCAATCCCAACAGCCATAGCTAGAAAAATCCATAGTGTTAAATATCGATCTAGAAAAGATAAACGTTTCATTTTATTTTCCATCTCCTATTAACAACAAGAATTTTGTTCTACTACGTTAGAAGTCGTGCAACAAGATGCCTCTTCTATTTTATGAACATCACTATGTGCTTTTGTATAAAAGAATTCCCACTCGTTCCCATCAGGATCTGTTACCCAAAACTTATCTTGAACCGCATAGCAACAAGTCGTATCCATCTCATCACGTGCAAAGAAACCTTCTTTTTCTAATCGTTCTTTATGTAATGTAATTTCTTCAGCTGTATCCACTTGGAAACCAAAATGATTTACCTGATTTCCATTCACTTCATCTCGTACGTTCAGCGTAAAGTTAAGTCCTGGCGTCTCTAATAAAAATTTTGCATAATCCACTTTCACCTTAACTGGTGACACACCAAATACCTTTTCGTAGAATTCGATAGACTTCTCTAAATCCGTAACATTTATACCAACATGAACATATCTCATAGCTTATTCCTCCTCTTTATATGTTATTAATCAAGTTTTTTTGATTAATAGTGCAAAATTTTAACAACAGCTACCTTTTCCTGTTTTTCTAAAGATACAACATAATTCTTCTGATAATAAATTATTTACTTCCGCATCATTTAAATCATAATAACTCCACGTACCTTTTGTTTCTTTTACAATTAAACCTGCATCTAATAAAATCTTTAAATGATATGACAACTTAGATTGCGTCATTTCAAAAATCTCTGTTAAATCACATACACAAGTCTGGCCTCGCTGGCAAAGTTCATACATGATTTCTAGACGCTTCTGATCCGCCAACGCTTTAAACTTTTTCTCATAGAGCTGAAAATCTTGTGCCACTGTAGCTCACTCTCCCTTCATCAATTTTTTTTGATATTTATAGTATATACGCAGATGAGTTCTATATGCAACTAGTTCATCAAGTTTTTTTGATTTATCAAAAAAACTTCCTCGCATCCTATCTTTGCTACAACTAAAAAAGCCCATAGCCTTTTCAAAAATGAAAAACTATGGTTCTTTTTACAACTTAATAGTTACAATATTTCGGAGGAATGGAGTCTCTATAACTGTTTTAAATTTTAATTTGATCATTATAGAGTAGTGCCCCGTCACCCTCAATCTAAGAAAAACAAATACCCCAAAATGAGAAAAATCGATATAACTCTTGTTTTTGGTGCATATTCATAAAAAGCACGTCACCCTTTCTCATTAACATAAGAGAATAGTAACGTGCTTTTTATTTCAAAAATAGTCTAAATCCTTAAGTTGATGGTTGTAGGGCGGGACCCTAATAAGAACGGTATCTAAGGTTGTATGAGTGGTGTTAGTTCCATTCCAAAAGCCTCAGCCGACGATTAACTCAAGTACCGGTTTCGGATGACCCCCATGTGATGAAGTTCGTGTCCTGCGATGCCGTACGCGAGGGCGCGCGCCGTAATGCTTAGGTTGTTGGCTGTGCCCTTGCGGGTCCATGCCTCCGCCGGTAGCCCGCGCAGCAATGTGATCGTTGATTGCCGTACGGCCCGGTAGTCTTCGGCCAATTGCTCGGTTGTCCAACTTCCGAAAGGAGGCATGAACAATTCCTGATCAAAACCAGTCAGAGACGTCTGGTCCCCTCTTGCGAACCGGAGCAGGCGGTAGGTCATGACGCGTTCCGAGTCTGCAATGTGGCCCACGACTTCTTTCAGCGTCCATTTTCCTTCCGCATACCGATACGCGTACTGGCTTTCGGTCAACGATGCCAGGAGCTCGGTCATTTGCTTTTCCTGGGCGAGCAGAATATCGATGATGTTACCGTCTGGTACCAAACGGATATATTCGCCGGAGTTCCCAGCGTATTCTTCTTCTGACGGTCTTTGATTCATGCGTAGTCACCTCTTATATGTAGATATAGAAAATTATAGCACTCGTCTATGTCTAATAAATTCTCGAAATGATAAAACTTTCCTTCTAATAATTGAGGATAAGCAACTATTTAGTTTGTCGGTCACCACACTATCCTGATTCGTTAGCACAATAAGCAATGCTAATCAATAATGCATAAAAATTATCTGTTATACAATATTTCGAAGTTATTAATATATAAAGGTAACACCTTCTTTTTTAATTTAAAGATGGATTTTCAGTTATATTTTGAAATGAACCGGAGTAAAACACACTAGTCTAACTACTTTTTTATAAACATCGTAACATTATTCCCCCCCATATTGCCATCAATTTGAGAAATGTATTCTTCTCAAAAATGAAAATCGACCTAAGATCCTATGGACAACTATGAAAGGATAAAATTTTCGTTTTGGGGATATTTCAGAAGTATAGCTTGATAGGTATGGGCAGGGACCCCAAACAGTACGATTTTATTTCAAAGACACAACGATCTTATTACACACTTTTTATTTATCCCACACTCTCATCTGCTAGTATTACTATTTTTTATTACTAATGTTGCCGTTTCACTCGGATGGCTAAGAGGAAAATGATGGCCATATGGAACAAAATCAACCTTACCAAGATGCGATGGAGCAGAATAGCCTCTGTCATAATCCCCCCAAATAATGTGAAGATTATACTTTGTTACTTCATTGAAATCACCTTGATCGTTTTTCAATAGTAAACTGTTAAGCTGAAGCGTAGTATTTAAAATTCTAGGAGAAGTAAAACTGTTACTTATTTTTTCAATATAATGTCCAGGGATGCTCTCCATACTTTCAAACAAACCATTACTTAATAAATAACGCCCTATCAAATTAGTAGTTGCCAATTTTAATGTCCATTTGTTCATAAATTGAGGAACATTTAGCGATTTAGCATTTTTTTTAACAACAGGTGGCTGAAGTAAAGTGATTGAATACTTCTTATCTATGTACTCTTGTACCAATGCTTCCAGAAGAAGAAACGCACCGAATGAATGGCCAATTAAATGTGCACCATTAGTAGCTTTCTCCAATAACTTTTTCACTACATTCAAATAGATATCTAGAAGATTTTTCTCTCGTTTAAAAGGAGAACGTCCCAAACCTGGAAGATCCAAGATCCATACAGGTTGACCAGTTTTTTCATGAAGCTCTTGTGCTAAAGGAAATAAATCCTCTCCATCACTCAATAAACCATGTAATAAAATAAACGGTTGACCCTCTCCTTGTAATTGGTAAAGGGTAGTGTTATCGCATAATGTTCGTTTAAATAAATGATTATGCTGGCCATTTTGATACATCATTCGATAATCCAGATCAGCTACTACGGCAGGAAAAAATTTCATTACACTCGTCTTCTTAAACCAATCTCCTCCCATAATTTTTTCCGCTGAAACATTTGAAAATTTTCGTTTTGTAATAAAATTCAGTCCATCAGAAGGAATTTTTGTTATTTTACTTACTCCACTATTCATAATTGCTTTCATAAGTGGCATTGGGACAGAGATTTTTGGTGCCCTCATATTCATACTTTCCGACATACTACTTAATAATTCAGCAATGTTCTGATCGTGCTGTTTGTCTTCAACAAGTGTATATGTTTGAATAGTCGGTTGCTCCAATCTGAAAACCTGCACAATAAACTTCGCAAGCTCATCGTTTGAAATAAGTGGTAACCTATACCCCTTACCTCCAGGAATCACTGGCATGAGCCCTCTTCGCATACTCATCACAAGCAAACCTAATCCTGCTATCTGCTCTGTACTCCCTGTTTTACTACTACCAACTACAGTTGGCGGATTAATTACCGAAAGCGGATAACCTACTGCTGATGCCTGCTGACGGATATAAAGATCTGCTAAAAATTTTGTTCTCTCATATGGATTTTTTATTTTCAAATAATTATTTCCTTCTTGAAACACATCAATTGCAATCTTGCTATTTTTATCATCAAAGGGACTCATATAACCTACAACATGAATAAATTGTTGCAAGCCCTTCAATTGATGAATACTTTTAGCTAATTCACTAATGTGTTTGGCGCCATTTAAAAATACGGAAGCTGCCTCTTTACTTGTCGCTTGAATATCCATGGGGCCTCCTGCGTGAATAATCACATCCGTTTTCAATACCCTCTCCTTATCTTCAGCACTTAGACCTAAATCTATTTTCGTCAAATCACCTTCAATAAAGTGCATAACTGCCTTTTTTAAGATGCCTCTTTCTTGAAAAAGGCGTGTTGCTTTACTTTTCGACCTTACTAAAAGAAGAATTTTAACATCCTCTTTGGCCAATTCTTTCACTAATTGCTTTCCAATAAAGCCTGTTCCACCAGTTAAAAATACTGTTCTCATATAAAATCTCCTTTTTAGTACTACTTAGTACTAATTTGATGTAAAAAAAAATGCTTCTTTTACCGAAGCAATTTTAAAAAATGATTAGCTGTTTTCGTGATTACAGTTGCATCCTTCAATGTTTCTGAAATAAATAACGCTCCTTCAAGATTTGTAATAAAAAGTGATGCTACCTCATCAATATGAATCGTATTTCTGAATTCTCCATTCTCTACCCCTTGTTTAAGTAATAGAGAAACTTTCTTTTGTAATCCTGTAAAAAAAAGACCTATTTTTTCTTTTATTTGCGTGGCCTGTGTAGGACTTTGAATATAAAGAGTAATAAATGGACAGCTCCCCTTATACTCTCTCGACTGAACTCCTTGTGATAATTGCTTTAAAAACAGTTGGATACGATCTTCAACTAAAAATTGGTTCTGAGAAAGTACGTCATCAATTGCAGATTGATACATTTCAATCCAATAATCAACGACCCCTTCTAATAATACTTCCTTATTAGAAAAGTGATAATACACATTAGACTTTGAAACTTTGCTTACACGTACTAATTCATCCATACTTGTATAAGCAAACCCTTTTTCTAAAAATAATGTTGCAGCTACTTCAATCACACGTTTTTGATTCATTAATTTTACCTTTGTCATAATTAGAACTATATAGTACTAATTTAAATATTGCAAGTATTTATGTTCATTTAGAAAAAAGTTTGATTAAAAAAGTTCCACTAACATTGATTTTACTGCAAAAAAATCTTATTTTGAATAAAGTTGAACTGAACCCCGAAATTGTTCATTCACTATCGTCTAATAGGGGTCACCATACATGCCCATCAACTTAAGAAAAAGAAATGCCCCAAAAACGAACAAATGAACGGCTTCTCAGAATAGCTATCTGTAGAGAAAGAAAATTTTAATTTAGGGGGATATGAAAATATTAGCTTGATGGTGATGTGGTGCTCCCCCATCGCTATCAAGCTAATATTCTGAAGTACGCCCAAAATGGGAATTTTATATTTCTATGGTTAATTAGATCTTAGTTATTTTAGGATTCCTAAATTTCCTCAGTCCAATTTAGAAGTTCTTTTCAAAAAATAGGGTTCTTAAGATAAGTATCTTAAGAACCCTATTTTTTGATTTAGCATGGAAAGTATAATCTTTTCTAATTCAGCTTTATTTAAAACATCCTCAATAATTACAACTTGATAGGCATTGTCCTTTCCTTTTGCAGGAACAATTATTTTCATCCCCTTTATATTCCTTCCAGTTCATAATTCTCTATCTTGTCATTGTCATTAATCATAAATAAATGGATCTTCTCCTGGTTCTATAGTGATGGGTTTTTCCTTGTTCTAAAATAGCGAATTGATAAATGAATTTTCTTAAAATTAAAGAAATTGAGCGCGAAAGCAATGAAAATAAACTATTCTTTTCATAGAAATATATAGAAAGTTCGACAATCCTAATTATAAAAATTCACTCCTTTATAATTGACGGAAAATTCAAATTCATTATATAATTTTGGTATTACCAATGTCTTCAACATGTATTACCATAAAATAAAGGAGACGATGACTTGAAAGAAAAGGAACGCACCTCAGATAAAATTGTGAACGAATTAATTAAATCCATATTGGCCGGTGTTTATTCTATAGGAAGCACCTTACCGCCAGAAAGAGCGCTTGCGAAAGAATTTGGTGTTGGTCGCCCAACTATTCGTGAGGCGCTTCAACGTTTAGGAAGAAGTGGATGGATAACAGGGAGAAAAGGAATGCCATCGATTATTAACGATTATTGGAGCAATGGTAATCTAACGACACTTATTAATATTGTTGAGAATCATCATACCATTACAGATGAATTTATTATGTATTTATTAGAATTTAGAAGTTCGTTGACTCCGACTTATATTCGTAATGCTGTTACGTTTAATCAACCTAAAGTGGTTGCTCTCCTTGCTAATCTTGAGCAACTTGAAGATAGTGCAGAAAGCTATGCAGCATTTGATTGGGATTTGCAAAAAAGGTGTGCTGGGCTTGCTGCCAATCCAATCTTTCTACTCATTTTAAATAGCTTTGATTCCATTTATGTAGATATGGCAAAAAGGTATTTTTCTGTAAAAGATCATCGTGAGTTATCCTTCCACTATTATCACGATTTATTAAAAGCTGCATTAAAGGGAGATGCGATTGAAGCAGAAAGATTGTGTAAGACAACATTGGAGAAAAGCTTGGCTCTTTGGAAAGATAGAAAAAAATAAAGAAAGCTGGAGGCGTGAAAAATGAAACTAAAATATTTTAAAGAATATTTTTCCTATCCTGATATTTTGATTATGAGCTGTCTTTTCCTCACTAGCTTTGGATTTATGATTTTACATTTAACCTCTATCGGAATTTGGGGTGCTTTTATTTTGGGAATGATTATGTATTCCTTAGCTGAGTACGCTACTCACAGGTTTATTTTTCATCTAAAGCCACCAAAGAATGCATTTTTATTAAAAACGCTTAAGCGCCTACATTATGACCATCATACAAATCCGAATGAATTACATTTATTATTTTTACCCTTATGGTATAGTGTGCCAAACATTGCAATTTCAGGAGCGATTTTTTATTTTCTTTCATCCAGCTTTGTCATGACAAACGCATTTATTGCAGGTATTATGCTCTTTTTATTATTTTATGAGTGGAAGCATTATATCGCGCATCGCCCCCTTCAACCAATATCACCATGGGGGCGATGGATGAAAAAAGTTCATTTATGGCATCACTTCAAAAATGAAAATTACTGGTATGGTGTTACGAATCCAGCCTATGATTTTCTCATGGGAACCTTTAAAGACCAAAAAGATGTTGCCCAAAGTAAAACTGCTAAAGACCTAGAGAAACGTGGTGACCAGAAAATAGAATTATAAAAATAATCCATTGTCATCATCCTGGAAATGTTGAATGAATTTTGCAGATTCGACATTTCCCAGGGAGTGGCAGGCATTTTTTCCTATTGAGTAGTACGCATGGTAATAGATTGCGTAAGGATCTTTTGAAAGTTTGTTCTGATCATTTACGAATTTATGTTCTTTTTAGAGGTATTTGTTAGAATGTCTATTGATCAATGAAAGATGAATGTGAAAATAAAAAAGAACTCTTTCATCTGTTGAGGAGTTCTTTTCATATAAATTACGATTGGGGTACCGTCACATCACCATCAAGCTAAGAAATGCAAATACCCCCAAAACGAAAAATAAGCTGCCTTCTGTCAAAAATACACGAAATTTTTAGCTTGAGGTGTTATAAAATTTTTAAGTTGATAGGTAGGGGCAATACCCCATCGCCATCACCTTAAGAATTCAGAATTACCCCAAGACGAAAAAATGAGCGTTTTTGTTACAAGTTAACACAAAATTTCGTTCTGGGGGTACTATAAAATTTAAGGTTCATAGCGATGTGACGGTACTCCTATTAAAGACATTTCTCCTTCTAAAGTAGACAGTACTTGCAATCTTAGTACGAATCACAGTTGAATTCATGTTACTTAATCGTACCCATTCCGGAAATTTTAATGTTAACCTTGACGTTGACATCGCCTTTTGCTAATTCGTTATTCCATTTATTTTGTACTTTTTTCCATTCTGGATATGTGTAAGTTCTTGCATATCTCCCAAGCCCAATAGGATCAATATTGGCAGTTTGTATTTTCTTTATTAATTGTTTGAAATCAGCTTCCAGCTTAGTTTCGATCGCCTTTTGTAATTTTGCTGCATCCTTTCTTGTATTGAACGAAAAAAGCCGTTCTGTAATGCCGACCCTCATCTTTATATCTGTATTAAATATAAACTTATTATCATATCTTACCTTTGTCTTTACTTTAATATTATATGCAGTAAAACTTATCCAATCTTTATCCTGGCTATTCGACTTTAGTTTAATTGCAATTGTAAATGGAAAATCGCCTGTAGTTCTTTGTTGCAGAATGCGTAATAATTTATTTTCATCGTATTTTAGTGTTAGTTTATACCGTCCTTTTTCATCTAGCAAAGCTGTACCTGTCACAAATATTTTTTTCGTTTTTTTCATCTCAGTCATATTTGCTGTTAACCCTTTGTCTGCTATTTGTTCATGTAGTTCTTGAAGATTTGTTTTTACTGTTATATTTCTTAAAGAGGCGGTATCAACTAGTTTTGTTAAATATAGAGGAAGACGCGGCTTATCATTTGGATTATAATAGATGACGTCTGAAACAGGTCCATCTACAGCAACAACCCTTGTGGTAACTGTATTTTTGGGATCTCGGTAAAATGGATCGAGATATTTCATCCAATTTTTTTGTTTCAGTAACCGTTTTCCAACTAAAATAACCTGTGTTTTGCTTCCCGAGGTAAGTGCCATAACAGTAGCATCAAATTGGTCTCTAGATTTTCGAACCGTAGCAGATTTTACAACAGTAGTTTCTTCTTTTACTTTTGCTTCTTTATTAAAAACAGGGCTTGATATATACACTAATAAATTATCATTACGATCTAAATCAATACCAAGAACAAGAGTAAGAGAAACGTCTTCAACATTTGTTTGATCAAAGCATCCAGTCATCATGAATACCGATAACAAAATACAACACAGTACTTTTCTTTTCAATGTATCCTCCCCTGGCGAAACTTCTCATATAGACAGCAGTACAGCCATAAAATGATAGGTAATATATAGGTTAATCCTAATCCAGCATTCGATAATACCTGTTGCCAAATTTCGGCTTCATTCCAACTAGGATGAGTCCAAAATATGAATCCGATAATGAGCAATAAGAGAATTACTACATGAGAGCTATGGTCTTGTTTTCCAAGTAATTGGCTTGAACAAAATACAGCGCAATATATGGTGGGAATCCATGCTGTGGAAACAACGGGTAAGTAAAGAGCCAATAAAATCATGTCAAAACGTTCTAAAAAACGAAACTCAATTACTTTAAGTAAATTTAGTACTGGTTGGTTAAATTGCGTAATGCTATCAGGGCTAAAATAGGCAAAGCAAACAAAAGTAGCAAATAAATAAAATAACATCGTTAAAGTATTTGCAATAACCATTCCATGGACTGCATACTGTTTTTTTTGTAAAAAGGGATATAAAAAGAACGCAATATCAAATCCTAAATAAGCAAAAATAGTGGTCGGTACAGCTGTAAATATAGGTTTCCACCCATCTTTTAAGAGCGGAAAGAATGGCATCCAACTTCCGTTCTCTTTAAGAGGTATCAAGAAAAATAACGGAATCCAAAGCATCGTATAAAAAGTAAGTTCGGAGTACCGCCCTATAATACGAGGGCCGTTACGTGCGACAAGAAAGGTAGGAATCGAAAACAAAAAGATAACGAGATAGTCAGGCGTTTTTGGAAGAAGCCATCCCTTAAGATAAAGCATAGCGTTCACAAGAACTACACAAGAATAAAAAGAGAAGTACATCATGTAAATAACAACGAATGCTTTCCCTACTATTTTTCCAAACAATCGTATAAGAATGTCATAAATCGTGTCCTCGGGATATCTTGCAGCAGTTTTGACTATAAATACACCTGATATTGTGGAGAATATCCAACCAATCAATATAGCTATCCATCCATCTGTTCCGGCTTTTTCTGCAAGCACACGGGGAAGCGATAAAACGCCAGTGGCCACCTGCATTCCATTGATTAAAACAATATACTGCATAAGAGAGATTTCATTATAAGCATACTTTTTCATAATTTCACCTTTTATTACGATTCTTTCCTTGTCGAATAGATTGAATGGTTCCATTCCCCTTAGGACGCCTTCTTATTGTCCATAAAGGAAAGCGTACAAAAGCATCTTTCATATCTGCAAAACGAAAGGGTGCTAATGGTGTTCCGTAAGAAGTACCTAGCGATTTAAGACTACTTAGATGCCCAATTAAAGTCATCCACCCGATAACAAGTCCTACAATTCCAAATAAGGCAGCTGCTAGCATCATTGGAAAACGTAAAAGTCTTACTGCCGCTCCCATATCATAGTTAGGAATAACAAAAGAAGAGATGGCGGTAACAGCGACAACAATAATCATAATATTGCTTACAATTCCCGCCTGAACAGCCGCCTGACCAATGACAATACCACCTACAATTCCAACTGTCTGACCAATCGGAGTAGGTATCCGTAAAGCCCCTTCTCTCATCGTTTCCAATGTTATTTCCATAAGTAATGCTTCCATAACTGGAGAAAAGGGTACACGCGTTCTTGATTCAGCAATAGATAAATATAGCTCTACAGGAATAACTTCAAAATTAAAGGAAATAAACGCAACATAACTCGCCGGCAGAAATAAAGCAACCATAAAGGCGATAAAACGAAGCAACCGAATAGACGAAGCAACTAACCACCTTGTACCGTAATCATCAACTCCTTGAAAAAAGGAAATAAAATTTGTTGGAGTAATTAATACATTAGGTGAATGATCCATTACAGTTACAAATCTGCCCTGTAAAATGTGAGATACAGCCAAATCAGGTCTTTCAGTTAATATAAATTGCGGAAACGGCGAGTAAGGGTGATCTTCAATGAATTCTATAAGTTCGCCATTACTAGTCACAGCGTCGATTGTAATATTTTGAATTCGTGTTTCTAATTCCTTCAGCACATCTTCAGAAGCTACATCCTTCAAATATAAAATAGAAATTTTGGTTTTGCTTCGTACACCAATTACTATTTCTTTTATCGCTAATTCACGATGAGGAATATATCTTCGAATCATTGCGATATTTTGACTTCCAGTTTCTATGAATGCTTGATGTGTACCCTTTAGAGCTATTTCGTTATGTGCATCTTCAACACTTCTTTGTGGCCATCCTTTTGTATCCAATTGATGTGCTGTTGTTCGACTGTGGATTAATAAAACACTATCTCCCCCATAAATAGCATTTTCAATCTGACTCAATGTATTAATAATTTTAATTTGTCCTAATGGAATTGGAAGTTCTGTATTGGTATCAAAATCACTATTCATCAAAGGACTTAGGACATGATTCTGAATCAATTCTTTATCTGTTAATCCAGACAAATATACTAAAGCTGCTTCTAATCCATCTACTGTTATTTGAAACCGCCGAATTACTAAATCAGGCGCTTGACGAAATATATTCTGAATATCAGCTATGTTTTTGGTTAAATCAGCGTCTAAGAGGGCATCTTCAATATTTTTTTCCTGAAAATGAGTATTGTCTAGTATTGGAAATGACTTAGGATTATCTCTATATTTTAAACGCCTCAAAAATTTAGCCATGATTCTCTCACTTTCTATGTACTTTTTATAGTATGTTTAGTATGCATATATTAAGAAAAAATATCCTACTAACTAGAGAGGTAACATTAGAATTATTACTATAAATTTCCGGGTGCATATTTCATAAAAATCAAGTTCAAAAATAGTCCTTTAAGTTGATGGATGTGTGGTACTACCAAGCTAGTAATGTGTTGCTCCCCCATATAAAGAAATTTTAAACATCTTAATCTACCTTTCCTTTATGTAAATATGGGAATAACGAAATTACCCCAAGGATAGCTAAACAAGCTCCAATCCATAGCGGAGATACAAAACCATATCCTTTACTGATCCCAAGACCACCAAGTGACGAACCAATAACAATACCTAGCGTAATAAAAGAACTATGAACGGTATTTATCATTATTCCATTACTAGCTGTTTTCATCACCCTCGCAACCATAGCTGGATTCAATGCTACACCAGTTAAACCAATAAAAATCGTAGAAATAACTGCAATGTATTTATTCTCTGCACTTAAAGCAAATAAAGACAACGCTATGATTAATATAATTAATCCACCCATAAGTATTTTCATTGTAAATTTATCAGCGAACTTGCCAATTATTATATTCCCAATTACCGTCGCACTACCATAGAGAGCAAGTAAATATGGAATACTTGCACTTGAAAAGCCTGTGACATTTGTAAAGATCGGAGTGAAATAACTAAATGCTGCAAACGTACCACCAATAATGAACATACTTGTTACGTACGCTGCCCAAAGATGAATATTCTTAAATCGCAGAAGTTCGTCTTTCCAATTTAATTGCTCTTTATTTGAAGATAATGGTAACAACCGTTGAATCATAAGCCCTGATACTAGCACAAGAACAGAAACAGCCCCAAAACTAATACGCCAGCCAAAAGATTGGGAAATAACGGTTGTTATAGGTAAACCTAATACAGTTGCGAACATTAAACCTGCAAGTACAATTGATGCAGCTTTTCCCCTTGAATCAGAGTGAACCAATGTCGCAGAAAAGGAAATCGCAACTCCAAAAGCTGAAGCTGAAGCAATACCAGTTATAATACGTGAAATCATCATAATATCATAGTTCCAAGCAATAGCTCCGAGCGATTGACCAATTAAAAATACGAACATTAAAAACAATAATGCTTGTTTGCTGCGCATTCGTAAGAGGATTGCAGTTAAAATGGGGCCTCCTATTACCATTGCTCCTGCATAAGCTGAAATTAAATACCCAATAGATGATACAGAAACCTGGAATGCAAGAGCAAGTTCATTCATCATACCTGCAACCATAAATTCTGATGTAGTCATACAAAAGATTGCTAAAGCTAATAAATAAATAATCGATGGCATAAAAACACTCCTTATTCATTATTGTAATGATTGGTACAAAAATAGTGCGAAAAAAGAGCGCACTAAGCGCCACAAATAGACTCTATTGTTCCTTTGATAACTTGTTCAGACAACACCCGATTTTGCATCGATACATTAAGAACACGGAATCCGTAATAACTGCTTAAAAGCAGACTAGCTAATTCCTCAGCTGATTGCTTCTTTGAAATTTCACCTGTTTGCAATCCTTCCTCCATCACTGTTACAATAGCTTGTTTAAGAAGTTCAACATGCTTCGAGAAAATTTCTTGTACCATTAAATCGTTTTTAGCACGTTCTATACTGGCATTAATCAATAAACATCCTTTTTGATCAACATTCTGAAAGTCTTCTTTCAATGCCCATTCAAAAAAATTACTTAATCGTTCTTTAACTGGAATTGGAGTATGTAACAATTTCCTTTGTTCCTTAATCCCAATTTCATGGTAGCGTTCTAATACTTGTTTATACAGTTCATGTTTACTACCGAAAGTATTGTATAAACTTCCTTTTCCAAGTCCTGTATCACTGCATAAATCTTGTGTAGAACACCCTTCATATCCTCTTAACCAAAATGTTTTCATTGCAACATCTACAATTGAGGAATAATCAAACTCTCGAGGTCTGCCGCGTTTATTCACCCGTATCCTCCTCTCATTTTAAAGATAACATGAATAGAATACCCTTTTTGTACCACGCGGTCAATAATTTTGTTTTATTGTTACTGTAAAATAAAATTTGATTATGTTAGATTACGAATAATTAAAAATAGCCCCCTTATTCAAGTTGTCTAGCGAAAAAATCACGTTTTAATAGGCTTCTTTAGCATGCCTACCTTTCTATAAATTACTAGCTATGAAACAAGGATCGTTTCATAACTAGTAATTTACTTGATTAGCTTGATGGGTATGGCGTAGTGCCCCTATAAACAAAATCCTCCAGAAACATCTAAAATCTGCCCCGTTACCCAGCGGCTATCAGAAGAAGCAAGAAATGCTACTGCATCTGCAATATCTTCAACTTTCCCTATTCGTCCGAACACAGATGAATTCGCAGCAAAATTTCGTATTTCCGGATCATCTAGCAATTTTGCATTGATATCTGTCTTCGTATATCCAGGCATAATTGTATTCACTGTTATCCCTCTTTCTCCAAGATGTTTAGCTAGAGGCAGTGTCATCGTATTTAATGCACCTTTACTTAAGCCGTATGCAATGGAACCTGTAAAACCAAGTCGTACTTCAGCTGATGAAACGTTAATAACGCGCCCCTCTGCTCGTAGTAACGGTAATGTTTGCTGAATTAAGAAGAATGGTGCTTTCATATTTACAGACATAATTTCATCAAAAACTTCTTCTGTCGTATTTTCAATTGTTCCTTGTGTACCTATCCCTGCATTGTTTACTAAAATATCAATCTCTGATGTACCAACTCTTATTTGTAATTCATTCTTCAATTGTTCTACTAGCTTTTTAACCCCTTCAATTGAATTAAGATCAGCTTCAATTAAGAATGCCTTTCCTCCATTAGATTCAATCTCACGAATTGTTTCATCTGCAGCTGCCTTATTTCGTCCGTAGTGAATCGCAACTAATGCACCGTCGTTTGCCAATCTCATCGCAATCGCACGACCAATTCCTCGACTCGCCCCTGTTACTAACGCTACTTTTCCATCAAGATTCTTCATTTTTTCCATCCTTCCTAAATTTCCGTTTGATAAAAACCTATACTTATATTTTCATGCAAACACCAATCATTTTAAATATAGATTTATAGGTAATTCAGTTCATTTACTTATGATATTATAGTTATAATTCGTAATTTACTTTAGAAAATAAAACAAGGAGGCTACACAATGCAAAACGCTGTAAAACTGGATGAAATCGACCATAAAATAATGAATTTGTTGTATGAAAATGCGAGAATTTCTGTTTCAGAAATAGGACGAATTATATCCATGACGCAACCTGCTGTAAAAGAGCGTATGAATAAACTTGAAGATCAAGGAGTTATAGCAGCTTACCGAACGAAATTTGAGCCTTCTAAAATTAATAAGAACATTCAAGCATTCATCATGTTTAAAACGAGCCAATGCTCTGATTTTATCCAATTTTGTAATGCCGCTCCTGAAGTAATAGATTTATATCGAATTAGCGGGGAGTTTAATTATATGATGAAGGTCATGAGCGATTCGATGGATTCTCTCGCTACATTTTTAGACTCTTTAATGCAATTCGGATTATCATCTCCTTTAATTGTTTTAAAAAGTGAGTTTGAGGAGAAATTGTCGTTCTGATAAAGGAATAAGAGAATTGACATCTCAATGTGAAAATGAACACTTTATTTAAATTGACAGGCACCAGCTTTCCAAAAAAAGAAAAAGGAGTGGATCATCCACTCCTTTTAATCACCTACCCCTGATTTCTCTGCGCCTCTCTAAACTCCTCCTTCACCTTCTCTAACAACCCTTCTTCTGTAATTAATCGATACGCTGTATTTGCTAGTGCTTTTGCGGATGTAATTAATACTTTATCTCCAAGTTCTGAACGTGCTGCTTCTCTAAATTCATTCGTATGCGCAATTAAATCGTCTGGACCGATTTTAATGTACGGATGAATGGTCGGTACGACTTGGCTTACGTTTCCTGCGTCTGTTGAGCCGATGCCAAATCTTTCTTTACGATTTACGTCTTCACCTTGTAATTCTAATTCTTCGGCTACGACGTCATTAAATGTTTTTGTTACGAGTAGTTCATCGATTTCATTTTGGAATTGATGAATTTTCACTTTCGTACCTGTTGCTAGCGCTGCTCCTTGTGCGATGTTTCTTACTTTTTCTGTTACTTCTGCACATCTTTTTCTCGTTGCTGCACGGATGAAGAACCTTGCTGCTGCGTAGTCTGGAATAATATTCGGCGCTTTTCCGCCCTCAGTAATCACGCCATGAATTTTCACATCTGACGGAAGTTGTTGGCGAAGTGCGTTAATACTGTTGTACAGCTGGATGATCGCATCTAATGCGTTAATTCCTTCTTCTGGTGAAGCTGCGGCATGAGCTGTTTTTCCGTAAAAATGAAAATCAAGTGGATCGACTGCTAGTGAAGGACTCGTTGTCGCTGTCTTTCCGCTCGGATGAATCATAAGCGCCGCATCAACATCTTTAAATAAACCTGCTTTTACATAACTCGATTTTGCGCTACCGTTTGGCCCGCCTTCTTCTGCTGGCGTTCCGAATACGACAACTTCCCCGCCAATTTCTTCAAGCGTTTCTGATAATGCGATCGCTGCTGCAACGCTAATTGTGCCAATTAAATTGTGACCACACGCATGACCGAGTCCTGGTAAAGCGTCATACTCAGCTAAAAATGCGATGACCGGTCCTTGTTTTCCTGAACTTTTGCGCGCGATAAAACCTGTTTCATGTCCAGCTATATTGTGCTGCAGCTGAAACCCTGCGCTTCCTAATAATAAACTTAACGTTCTTGATGCATAAAACTCTTGATTACCAATCTCCGGATTCGCATGAATATCGTGACTTGTTTCTATGTACTTTTCCTTATTTCTTTCTATACTCTCTTCAATTGTTTTTCTTTGTGACGTTACTCCTGTCGCTCCCATTTTTCTTCCTCCTTTTATTTTCACGTAAAAAAGCCTCTTTCTAAAAGATAGAAAGAGGCTTCTGTATATACAGTCAAAATGAGCTTCTTTCTTATCTTTCAAGTTACCTTGCTGGAATTGGCACAGTATTCATAAAAGAATCCGCTGCCGAGGTGTCATAGGGCCAGTCCCTCAACCTCTCGTGATAAGAATTTTCATAAGATTATATTAAATTACATTCATTCTATGTTCATTCCGATTAAAAGTCAAGGAATTCCTATCCGAATTTACCGAATATCTAAAAATCCTTTTAACACACCAATTGTTTCCGGTGCTTGTAATCTTGCACATACGTACGGAAATTCCATACTACCTTCAAATATCATTTGTGATGTGAGCGGTGCGCCTGCCCAAAAGATTTCATCATCGATTACGATAAACGGGAATGCTTTATTTTGCCTTTGTAACTTTACATTTTTTAATGGAACTGGTCCATCACTATACACTGTTATTTGCGCATTTGTACGCATTAACGCTTGCCATACTCGCTTATCCACTTGTTTTGTGCTTGGAAGTGAAATAATAATTTTTCGTTTTGCGGCCAAAATATCTTTCAATAGTCCTTTCGGCTCTTCAAGATTCATTTCCATAAACCAACGTAAACGTTTCGAAATTTTCCGTTCCCACAATTGTCTTGATGTCGTACGATCATACACATCTCCGTGTCGTTCTATATGAGCTGTTAATTGTGATAACGCTTGTTTTCTCGATAAGTTTTTACGCATATAATGGCAATCTGATAATTGAATGAACTTCCCTCTCGCTCTCGTTACTGCAACGTTGACGAGGCGATGGTTTTTATGGTCAAAGAATAACACGCCAGGTCGTTCTTGCGGATAACTATCAACCGTATCAAAAATCATCATATCTCTTTCAGACCCTTGAAACTTATGAACCGTCGCCGCTAAAACTGGTATGTTTTGATATTTCGTTCTCTGCAACATTTCTCTAATACACGTTGATAAAAAGCGGGATTGTGCCCTGTAAGGTGTAACAACACCAATCGATTGAACACCATCTAACAGCCCGATTAACATCATTTGCATCGCTACTAAACCAGACATAATGTTAAATCGAGAACCAGAAGCAGCGTCCTTTAACGAAAAGGCTCCCATTAAGCTCGTATCAAATAAAACACTTGCCTCATTTGCGAACGGTTGTAGTTTCGCAAGTTCTTTACGTTCTGAAACAGACGGATGATCGTATACTCTATTTTTATAAATAAATGAGTTTGTAAACTTCGATATATCCGCATGCATACGTCTTTGTTCCTGCAGCATAAATAGGTTCGGATGTGCTTCTGATTTATTGACAGAATCAACAATCCCTGCATGGTAAAACATATCTTCCCCAAGCCATTTTCGAACGAGTTCATGGTTCGCCATCGCAATTGGAGGTAACTGTAAAAAGTCCCCACAAACGACGATACGTTTTCCAAGTGAAGCAGCTAATGCAATTTGCGGAACATATGCCATACTCACTTCATCTACGACAACTAAATCAAATGTACGCTCATAAATAAGTGAATCAATGGCACATTTCGATAAAGTTGCGCCGATTACTTTTGCATTTTCAATATATTCTTTTTCTACTTCTTTAATTTTCGCTTTTTGCTTTCGAAGATCACTTTCAATCTCTTGTATACGCTTCTTATCAGCAGAAGTCGCTTTATATGATAAAATCTTTTCACGAAGATCTTGTCGTGTTTCCTCTAAATAGAGTCTTTCTTCTCCCCATGATCCGTTCGTCGTTTCAACTAGCTTCGACGTAAGTAATGTTTCATGATTTCGTATATGTTCATGTTGACTATAACCGTAACGAACAATTTCGCCAGGTGTCCATTTCTTTTTCTTCTCAATTTGCTTCGTTACTTCACTCATTAATACGTCTACTGCCGCGTTACTATGAGCTAATACAAGTACCGATTTTCCTTTTTGATAATGAGCCGAAATAATACGTGATAAATTGTAAGACTTCCCTGTTCCAGGTGGTCCCCACACGTACGTTGTCGGATTGTAAAATGAACGATACGCCAATTCATTTTTCGGATTTTTCATCTTCTCAATATGTTTTGGACTGCTCGTCCCATCAACAAGACGCTTTATACGACTACGTTTTAGCTTATCTTTATGTGCCTCTTTCAATCGCTCTTGTAGTTGCTCTAACAATTGCCACGGTTCACTGTATAAAACAGCTTCTCGTATTTCACCTTGTATATAATCATTTAATTTCAGTTCTATTTCTAATCCATGTACAGATAATACTTCTCCTGTCGCTTCTTCACCATCAAACTCAATCCGAATTGGTGAACCTTCCGGTAAGCTTACTTCCGATATGAGCTGAAATACGTATACTGTACTTTCATAATCTGTATATAAAAAACGACCGTTCATGATAGAAATTTTACTACCACCTATCGTTTTCCAATGTTTAATTTCATACGCTAATGCATAATGCCACTCTTTCATCGTTGCCGATAATGAAGGAGTTTGAGTAGGTGTATTCATCGTATAATCTCCTTCCTTCTCCCCAAACATACTTTCTCACTATACCATATAACACGCTAAAATTTGTAAGGTTTTTATCTTGCTTATTTTCTTAATTTTCAATAACATGTTGTATATAATTTTCAGAAAGAAGGGATCTACATGCCAGTTAGAAGAATTGAACACATCGGTCTTATGGTCGCAAACTTAGAAACATCTATTTCATTTTATGAAGAAGTAGTTGGCTTACAGCTCATTAAACGTATGGGTCACCCGAATCCAGACTTAAAACTCGCTTTTTTAGGTGTAGAAGAATCGAAGGAAACGATACTCGAACTCATTGAAGGCTACAACTCTTCTCTTCCGGCAGAAGGAAAAGTACATCACATTTGCTTTAAAGTGGATTCATTAGAGGATGAAATCGAAAGAATACAGAAACACGGCGTAACCTTCCTACTAGGAGAGGAAATTGAAACATTACCAGATGGAACACGTTACATATTCTTCGCGGGTCCCGATGGGGAATGGATTGAGTTTTTTGAGACAGAGAGATAAAGTGAAGCTTTAATCATTGGGGGCTTCATCCCCCAATGATTATCAGCCCTCACCAATCAGGCATTTACGGGCAGTTGATCCCCACCTAACTTCTTTTCTTTCGCTGAATTTTGAAGTGAGATCTTACTGCCCGGCAAATAGCGGGATCATAACTTTATGATCAACATAAGGAGTAGAAACTGATGAATACAGTTTTTATTATCGTTTTTTGGGCACTTATACTATTTCCACTTCTTTATATAATCCTAATAAAGAAGTGGAATATAAAAGTAGCTGCTTTATTTGTTGGAAGGATTCTATTAAGTATTTTCTATTTCATAAATGGAATGGTGTTAGGACTGCAACGAAATTGGGTAGAACCTCCCTATGAAACAGAATGGGATTTCTTTATAAAGTCTTTATTACACAGTAAAACTGATGCATTTATACACTTGTTACTTCTCATTATTATCATTACCTTGGATTTAGCCATTACATTTTATTATATTAATAAAAAGAAATAGGATATTCTCTCCTATTTCTTTTCTTAATGTGATGCTACCCCAAATATAAGTATTGAGTCAATGTATTCATCTCAAAGCGTAAAAAAAGACACAATGGAAAGTGTCTTTTTTACGTTGACATGCTATGAAAGAAAATGTAGTGATTAATCATAGTTTGTTGGATTCTTCTTGGTTGATAGTAGTATAACATTATCATTAGTGCTTTTAAATGAGATTATACGTATATACAACTTTTGTTATATTTAGTTTGTAGCTATGTTTTTTCTTCTTATATATGGTGCACACCTTGAAATTGTATAATGTCCTTCCATAAATCCTCCCTCATTGAAGTAGAGCGAACATCTATACTAGGAAAGAAAAAAGGAACATTTTAATAATAGAACTAAATTTTATAGTAAAATAGATACCATCGTATGAATGTACATTTTAGATATAAGCCCAATGAACCATGTGCTTATAGAATTGAGAAAGACCTTAAAATAAATAAGTTGTTTATTTTAATACTGTAATGCTTCAAGCAGTATAGTTGGGAACGTCAGGAACTTAAATGATTCAATAAGATTCAAACTATATAAAAGTTAAAGTATACGACTCAGGAAAAGAAGGTTTTGTAGTGTGCTGCACATTCAAGAATTAATTCTTACGTAGGGAGTGCTTATATGAAAAGATTGAAACATGTAATATTGCTAGTATTATGTTTCTTATGTCTAAGTAGTTGTAATCAAGCAAATGGAGCTGAGGTACAAGAATATATAAAAAAAAAACACGGTATTGATGTTGTTGTAACAGATTGGAGCCCGATAAATGAAAATAATGGTGGTAATACCTACCATACTGTGCAAGAAAAAAATAACAAATATCTAAAATTCCGAGTAAAGGTACAAGGTCTCCTCTATTCATATCCAGTAGGTGATGAATACCAATATGGAAAAAAAACATATGAGGAATATAAGAAATTCAAACCAACACTAGAAGAAATGAAAAAATTAGGCTACGTGGAATCTGAAACGGAAAATGCTCTTCAATATATTTTAGATAGTAAAGATCCAGATGAAGGAAAACCAACTAATGAATTATTATTAACTTTGCAAATGAGTAACGAGATTGACTTTAGCCAATTGGATTCAGTAGAATTAGATCGTTTATATGCTCTATTTCAACTCATTCAGAAGAATAATAAAAAGATAACAGAACTAGAGATTAAGGATCAAAATGGTGAATCTTTAGGCGGACCTTTTAAAAATGTACAAAAAATAATAACAAAAGAAGAACTGTTACAAACAATGAAATCTACGATGTCAGATGCCATAAACAAATATTAAGGATAGTTTATAGAATAAAAATTATTGTATCTACTCTATTGATATTTTCATATTTGGAGAGTAGATAGTAAATGGTTGAATGTAAAAGGGAGATTTCAAATTGAATTCTCCCTTTACAATTTACTTGAAAAATAATGTCCCCTTATAAGTTTCGATATAGATGCGTCCTTCTTTTTCTTCTTTTATTTCGCTATCAAAATATTTTATCCAATCAACAATCCCTCGATCACTTTCTGTGACATTTTCTCTTACATATAGATATGAATGAATTGATTTATAAAAAGTATAGTTAGTTAAAAGTCTTTGACCAAGAGAAATAGGAGTATCTGAATTTGGAGTCTCCTGAATTATATATGGAGATGGGAGAATGTTATTACTGTTAACATGTACATAATATTTGGATTGATTAATGGCCCATTTCATCCATATTATTTGAACTATTATTATAACTATGGTTACCGTTTTTTGTGTTTTTTTAAAATTTTGTCCTGTAAAAGAGTAGTAGGTAAAAATCGGAATAGTAAATAAACCAACCAAAGCTACCCATTTGTCTATTGGTGCACCATTTATCCAAAAGATAAATCCTAAAGCTTTTGTAAATAAAAATAAACAAACAAGACTTGTGAAAATTATTGATAAATAGTATGTTTTATTTTTCATGATTTTCTCCCAAAATATATGTTCATAAACAAATATAAAAGTATTTTAAAAAGTGTATATCATATAGATGTAAAGTGCAAAATAGTAACCTAAATTAAATATTGCAAGCATAACACGTTGGTAAGTTTTACTGGCTCCAGCTGAAAATAAAACGCCTATAAGTGGTGCAATTAAACCAACTTTCCAAAAGATATTCGCTGATCCACCTATTTGTAATGTATGCTCATTTATTATAGTTAAAAGAGCGTAAGGTACACATATTAAAGATAATATAGCCCATTTGTTCAAAGTCCCACCTCTTTTCGATGTTTTAATATAAATAAAATGTTAATTCTACTCATAGATTATTATATTAATTAAAGATTTGTATAGGAAATTTTGCTTTGGAATGCTAAAATGGTTTCTATTTTATATTTATTAAAAATAGAAAGTCAGAAAAAATAAATCCAAGCTATAAATATACTTCTGGTACAAGGATACTATTCTTTACAATTCAATATCTTAAAGTTTCTCTACGACTAGCTTTTTCACTTTTAATCTATACGTATTTTTATATAAATACATGGATGCTAATAATCTTGATAAACGAGTAAAAATTAAAAACGTGTTTTGAAAAAAGATTGAACAAATCAACCTAAGATTCTATTCTATATTTTTTTAGCTGCGTAATCACCATAAAAGTAAGTGACCCTTAACTCCTCGTATTTAGGAGTAGCAATTATAGTGTATTTGCCATTTTCATCGACTTCAAACAAAGCTATGTTACTATATTCCGAACCCACAATATGATTTAGATTTGAATCATCTACTAACCTCTCAATCCGTTGAGGAGCATAATTTTTTTTGGGAATGGGACAATAACAGCACTGGTAAGGCATACAAATTAGCGACACCGGAACAAGAAGAAGCATACATTCTAGAACAAGCGAAGTCTGAAAAACAATAAAGGGGTATTGTCACATCGGTATCAAACTAATAAAAAGAGATGCCCCTAAAATAAAAAAACACGCTACTCTTTCTGTAGATTGATAGGAAAGGATACCGATGAGATATTCCCTCTATTTGTCCCGTATCGATACGCGAGAAACAACATTATTTATTATACGCCAAAGCAATAACAAAAACGGACCTGTTATCAGGTCTCTTCTCGCATTTTACTGTTATATTCCTAAAAAAAATAACTTAAGTCATACAACCTTCTTTACTCCTAGTTACTAAATATTAATTATGTTCATAATTTTGTAACATGTATAGACGGGTATATATGTTATAATCAACTTAGCAAATTATAAATAAATTTGCATTTCCTGTGCCCCTTACCTCCCAGTAAGGGGCGTACCCTTTTATAAATAATTATTTCAATACAACTTTTTTCACAGTACTTTCACGTCAATTTCCCAAATATAAGAACTCTCATATGTTAGACTTAGTACAACCTTTTCTAAGGAACTATATGCCGATACACGAATCCTTATTTATATAGGGATTTTTTGCATAAAACATAATAAGACATAAAAGAAGAATTCAAAAAAAGAAGGAGATTATCCCCTTCTTTTTTTGAATTATGTGTCCCTCATTATTTACTATAACCACGATTCAGTTTAGTTAACTTTTCATTAATGTTAAAAATTCTTACTCTAATATCTTTAACACCAGCTGCTTGAAGTCTGCCCTTGTGCATTTCCACATATTTTTCAGCATCTTGTTTTTCTTCAAATACATAAATGCCTCCAGCTTCTTTTTTTTCTTCATTCTCCGTCCATATTTTCCAGTGGAATCCTTCTTCTTCGTTAATACTGTTTGCTAAATCCCAAAATCCTTTTTCCATTTCTTTACCAAAAGGACCTTCAAATGGAAAATCAACTTGTAATAAATATGCCATCTTTACTCACTCCTATTTTTAATATAAAGTTCTTGTCATTCTTTTACTGATTATGATTCGAATGATAGTAATGTCTAAATTCGTATTGCTATTATTATTCAAGCATTGATTTGAGAATCCCCCTATTTGTAAAATAATCACAAAAGGGTAGTAACTTGAACGCATAAAGTTTAACAGTTTTCGGTTATGTTTAAAAAATATGATACAAACTGATCCCTAAACTAAGGACAAACAAAACAAGCGCAGGTATTGCTTTCTTAAAGGGATCTCTCACTAGTACAATAAGAGTTAATGCAGCTGCAAGCATCGTACCACCTAACAACAATCCTGCTAATAAAGCTGCCATTGGAACCCAAATTCCTATCAACATTCCAATCGCTCCTACAATCTCAAAAGCTCCGGTTAAGAAATTAAAAAACGAAGGTAAACCAAATCGCTTGAACTCCTCTGCCATTTTCCCAGATATAATTTTCGTACCTGTCATTAAAAAGAAAACAAACAATACAACTTTTACTACATTGATTAATATTAAAATTGCAATCACATCTTTCTTATTTATTTGATAAAATTCACATGCTATAGCATATATAATATGAAAATTTGACTGGTACTAGGAAAAAAGGTGATTCTGAATCAATTATCATACAAAATAAAGCTATCTCTCCATTCCTTCAAATAAAAATATATGCTATAGCATATATTTTACCTAAAATACAATTTGTTCCTTATAAATAGCATAGCATCAATAAGGAACAAGTATTAATAGCGTGTATCATACAATTTGTTTAATAATGATTGTAATACTTTAATCTCTTCCTCGCTCAGATTACTCGTAACGAAATGGTGAGCATCTTTTACTACAGGCAGGATTTCTTTTTTTAACTCGTCACCTTTTTCAGTTAAAAATAGGTTGTGTGAACGCCTATCTTGGTCATTCAAAGCCTTCTTTACAATCCCTTTTCTCTCCATTGACTGTATCATTCTTACGACAGTAGTTTGATCTTTATCAATAGCTTCTGCTAACTCCTTTTGAGTAGTGCCCCTTTGGCTACAAAGAACACTAATAATCCCCCACTGCTCTGGCGTAACTCCATAAGGCTTTAATTTCTTCGTAAAATAATTAGTCATTTTCACATCAGTACGATGAACAAGATAGCCTATTAAATCATGTAAATTCATATATCACCTCTATAAATTAAGATATAAAAGGATATAGCATACCAGTCAATTATTCACAATGAATTTGTTTGTTTCACTATTTATATGCTATGACATATATATTAAATTAGGTCATTTTAATTGTCAAATGAATTAACTATTATTTTTCTACAGTATCAGTTCAGCTTATTTAAAAATAAGAAAATCCCGTATTCAATAATAATACGGGATTTTTATACATAAGTTTATTTTTTAAATTAACACTTATTCGAAAGAAGTTCATTTGTTACATATTACTTATCTAATTAAGAAACATTCAGATACCAGCCCAAACATCTTTTCCATATCGCCCTTCATCTTGCACACGATCCAACCAATTCCTTGCTTCTTGTTCACTGACTTCATGAATTTCTTGATATGCTTGACACAGCGTATCTTCTACGTCAGGAGCCATTTTACTTCCATCACCACATATATAAAGGTGAGCTCCATTATCTAATAGTGAAATTAAATTGATTCTATCTTGTTTTATTAAATGCTGTACATATGTTTTTGGATATCCTTCTAGGCGAGAAAAAGCTGTGTGTAAAGAGATTAATCCATCTCTTTCATCATTTTCTAGTTCTGTACGATAGAGATAATCCTTTTCAGGATGACGACAACCAAAATATAGATGTGCTTGTCCTAAGTTCATACCTTTTTGTTTTTGAACACGACGCGCTTGCAAGAATCCACGGAATGGTGCAATTCCAGTACCTGGTCCAACCATGATAATTGGTGTTTCTGGATTTTCAGGTAATTGAAAGTTCGATTGTGGCGTTCGAATGAAACAGATAATCTCATCTTTATTATGACGCTGAGCTAAATAATTAGAAGCGACTCCTTCATATGTCCCTTCCCCACTCCATGCAGGTGCATGAACAACACCAACCGTAATGCTCAAACGATCCTGTGCAACGAGTGGAGAGCTTGAAATAGAATAGTAACGCGGTTTGAGCGCAGGAAGAAGTTCTAAAAAGCGTTCAAATCGGAGTTCACAAGCCTCATACTTTTCAAGAAGATCCAACATTGACATACGTTTCTTTAATATTTGTTCATGATAAACTCCCTCTTCCAATAATGATTCCAATTCCTTTTTATGAGGAGGGCATGCTGTGAATGTCACCATTTCTCGTATTTGTGCTCGAGTGGCTGCTTCTTGAACTTCTACACTATAACTAAGAAGGTCAAATAAACTAACAGGACTGTCTAAAGGTATGTGATTTACACTCCGTCCACTTGCACTCAGTATGACTTGATCCTTCCCATTTAATCCAAAGCGTTTTAAAATTCGGTTGACATTTTTCTCACTATTAATTGGCAGCACCCCAAGGTGGTCACCTTCTTGATACGTAGCGCCTTCTGGCAAGGATATCTCAATATGTCGCGTGCTTCTTTCACTGCTAGATGATTGAAGTTCACGATTTTCTAGTATAGATGCATAAACTGCTTCATATGTTCGCGCAAGAGGCGATCCTCCAAGACGACTAACAAATTGTAAACTTAATGTACTGCGTTCTTTCTCAATGTTTTTGTTAAGTTCCAATCCAAATGCCTTCATCGCATCAGACCACATACTTTGTTTCCATTGCTCGAGCTGTTCCTCGAAATCACCACTTGCATCCGCTTCTCCACGTGTAGAAAATCTTGTTGCTCCTTTTTGAGCCATTTGCTCATCAATGTATCTTGGAATTCGCTGATAAGTACTAGCCCAATTATGATCTCCACAACCAAAAACTGCGTATTGAACACCTTTTAGCTCATCCGGTTTTAATTCCTCCAACCATTGCACAAACTGCCCTGCATTACTTGGCGGTTTTCCATTATAAGAAGAAGTTACAATAAGAACCGCTCCTTCTTTTGGCAGACTTCCAATTCGATCGTTAAGAGCCACCACTTCCGTTTGAACACCTTCTAAACTAGCTGTATCTGCTAGTTCTCTTGCAATACCTTCTGCTACCCCTGTATCCGATCCATATAGAACAAGAAGTGAAAGATTATCGGCCCCAATAATAGAAGGAGTCTTCTGAACTTGCTGCTTGGTTTCATGGTTTTTCAGTTTCTCCTCTGTAGGCGCAAGAACAGTAGTATGGCTAATAGTTTGATTTCGGGGTAGAATCCTAATTTTAAAATCACCAGGCTTTAACGTTAATGTTTGTTTTACGTCCAGCTGATAGTCTTCATAATCAATGAATTCAAAATGTTGAAGAAGCATTCCCATTACGAGTGTGGCTTCATGAAGTGCAAACTGCATACCGATACATGCTCGTTGACCATTTCCAAATGGCTTATAAGCATGATGAGGAACCTTATCCAGCTCTTCAAATCGTTCAGGTTGGAATTCTTCCACATTGTCTCCCCACGCGTCTTTATCCCTATGTAGCTGTGGAATAAGAACAGAAATACGATCTTCTCCTTTCTTAATTGGATATTTCCCACCAATCACTGTATCCTCTTTTGCATAGAGACTGAATGCTGGAGCAGTAGGCCATAGACGTAGCGATTCATTTAAAATCATCCGGATATACTTTAATTTCATAACTTGTTGGTATGTTGGAGTGGGATCTGTTAAAACCCGATCTACTTCTTCATAGGCTTTTTTCAATTTATCTGGATTCTTTAATAAAAAATAGATTGCAAAAGATAATAATCCACTTGTTGTTTCATGCCCTGCTATTAAAAAAGTGATAATTTGGAAACGAATATTTTCATCATCTAATTTTTCACCAGTTTCCGGATCCTGCACATTTAACATACGAGAAAGTAAATCATTTTCTTCCTGATTTCCACTACTTTTACGTTCAGCAATAATATTATCTACTAAAGAAAACATAGATTGAATATCATGCTGAAATTGACGTTTCGTTCTCCACATGAGTTTATCTTCTATAT
Source organism: Bacillus wiedmannii (assembly GCF_001583695.1). Taxonomy (GTDB): domain Bacteria; phylum Bacillota; class Bacilli; order Bacillales; family Bacillaceae_G; genus Bacillus_A; species Bacillus_A wiedmannii. The sequence goes on from NZ_LOBC01000009.1 coordinate 147,931, forward strand.
CCAGCCGCTGTAATTGGTGCATCGCCTCATCTAGAGCACGGCTCATGCTAGTAATAAAAGGATGAGGGGTCTCACGATAATAGCTATTAAATCGATAATTAAAACCACATAGACCAATTGTATCCAATGTAAGGCGAGTCATATCCTCCGGAACATCTACGTTTTCATTCGGATTAAGCCGTGCCCATTTTTGAACGAGTTGTACAGCAATATCGACCATCATAGCATGATAATCTTTCATTGCTCGTTGGCTGAATGTAGGCATCAAAATATTATGAGCTTTTTTCCAGTTAGGCTCGTGAGTCTCGCTTGTAAATAATCCGTCTCCAGCAAAGGCGCGAACTTTCGCTAAAGCACCCTCTATACTTTTATCAAATCTTGTTTCGTCACAGACTTCTGCTACCAGTTCATGTCCAGAAACGACAATGATGGTATCACTTAAAGTTTGAATTCGAAAAATGGGACCATACTCTTCCGCCAGCTTGATAAACGATAAGGTCGGTTTATCTTTATCGATTAATGGGAGATTCCCCAGCAATCCATATGTTTTAGGTTGAGGAATGGCAGATACTTTTTTATCCATTAAAAACACCCTTTCAAAAAAGCATGAAATAAAATATCCCATTCAATAAAAAGAAGATAGCAATGAATCGCCTGGGATAAAGATATGTAATTGATTACCTTATTTTATCTTTTCCCTAACTATTCACGATTATGATATTGCTTATCAGGTTGTTAATCTAAGTTGTTTGTTGATATTAGATTTATAACTTGCAGAGAAAATACTAAATTAAAATGAAGCGTATTATTATAATGTTTATCAGAAATTGAGAGCTAAAGATTGTAGTATTGGGAAAACCAGTAGTTCCTAATGTCAATTCAAACAAATACGATAAGCAAGTATACTGTGTTACTAATGAAATAGGATCTGATATGAATATCAGATCCTTTTTACTATATTTCACTGGTTCTTTTCCAAATTTAAATACCAGCGCCTTAGCAGCAGAAATTTGCATTTCTTCATAGTCTAACTAAACAGTAAAAACTTATAGGAATCATGATCTAAAGTTTTATTTTACTCTACCGATTTAACCTCTCGACAGCTTCCGCGCTTGTATCTACACGTTTAACGAAAAAAACTAATAGTAGTGCAACAATATTCATGCCAAGCGCTACATAAAATGAATATTGAATTCCAGATAATAAAGCCTTCTGAGTTAACATTGCCTTCGTAGCTTCTGTGAAGGTTGTTGGATCTACATCAGCCATTAGACTTTCAGCTTTTGTTTTTGTTACCGAATTCATAATCGTAACAAGGATAGCAGTACCAATTGAACCGGATACTTGTTGAGCTGTATTATTAACAGCCGTACCGTGCGGATTTAAGCGAGTTGGCAATTGATTAAGGCCATTTGTCATAAGTGGCATCATCACCATCGCCATCCCAAACATCCGCAGTGTGTAAATAAGAATAATATGCGTGTGACTAGAGTCGAGTTGCAGATTTGCCAGCATATAAGTTGAAACGGCTGTAATGGAAAGTCCTACTATACCAAGAATGCGAGGGCCATATTTATCAAATAGTTTACCTGTAATTGGTGACATAATCCCCATTATTACCGCACCTGGAAGCATCATCAGCCCAGAGCTCAGCGGTGAAATACCGCGGACGTTTTGTACATAAGCTGGGGTTAAAATCATACCCGAGAACATGGCCACTGCGTTAACAATCGCAATTACAGACGCAAGTGCAAACATTGGGTACTTATAAACACGTAAATCCAATAACGGTTCATTCATTTTTAATTGACGTATAATGAAAGCAATTAGGGCAATAGCGCCTATGATTAAGGCTGTTAAGACCACTTTATTCGTCCAACCGTCGGAGCTTGCAGCACTGAATCCATATAACAAACCGCCAAAACCGACAGAAGATAATAGTAATGAGAGATAATCAAGTTTTGCATTTTTGTTTTGTTTCATGACATTCTCCGACTTCCAAATCCCTAACAGTAAGCTAATGATTGCTAACGGTAAAATCATTTCAAAAAGCAAACGCCAGTCATAATACTCTACAATATAACCTGATAGTGTCGGTCCAATTGCTGGAGCTGTAATCATAACTAACCCAAAAATCCCCATCGCTGTTCCCCTTTTTTCTCTTGGAAAGCTTACTAGCATAATATTCATTAACAAAGGCCCCATGACTGAAGAACCTGCTGCTTGAACCATCCGACCAGTAAGTAATAAACTAAAGTTCGGTGCTAAAGCCGCTAAGGCCGTACCAAGAATAAAAATCAACATAGATGTAATAAATAAGCTCCTATTGGAGAAGCGGGTTATTAAAAATGCTGAGGCTGGAATTAATATACCACTTACAAGCATATACCCTGTAGAAAGCCACTGAATCGTTGAATAATCTTTTATGTCTAAATCCTTCATTATTGATGGCAAGGCTACATTTAAAAGCGAGTTATTTAGAAACGAAACAAATGCTCCAATAAAAAGGATTACAAGCATTAAATATGGTGGCTTTCTTTTATGTAATGTTTCACTCATATATTCATTTACCCCTTCATTATAAATTCCATTAATTCGTTTAAGTCGTTTGTATATCTGCACAAGAATACATTATCCTTGCAGTATTTTGCCAAACTCTTCGAATGGATATTCTCTTTTTAGCAATTCTATTTGCTCAACATAACATTTTAAAATCTTTTTTATTGATTAAACCTTTATAAACGCGTTTGTTAACCGAAATTAAATTAGGCTGATTTTTGAGGTGGAGTTGTCTTATTGCCCGCAAATAGTAGGATAAATCAACAAGACCATACACCTATTCCTCTAAATACAGGCTTGTAAATCTAGTTATGTAACCATCCATAAAAAGGAATATTACATAGGCTAAGTCTAACATTACATTTTTAAAGTGAGGGGAATAAGCTTATGCACCAATATTGGTATTTGAATTCAAAGGGCGACGAGGAACACTATAATAACCAAATTGCAATGTCATCATTATATTCACAGCCCCTAATAACTAAAGCCGAGGGAATGAATGGTCTGAGGATCTCTGAGAATTGTAGTCCTCGAGTCTATCCATTTGGTTGGGATTCACCAGCCAATTATACGGGTTTCAATCCTCAAACTCCTCCCTTCTCTTTAGGTCAGCCAATCCATTATGCAGGGATGATGCCCCAAGGACATCCTGCTAATTGGACTCCATTACCAGGCCATGCAGGTAATTTCCAAAAACCTCCCTTACCCTGGGCTCAACCATTCAATCATACAGGGATGTTCGCGCAAGGTCATCTCGCCGCTTTACTATCGCCACCAGCTAAAGCTTTTAATTTTCATACCAATAATAACTGGGGTATTTTTGGAAACCCTCCAGGATGGGGAGGACAGGTAAGTCCTATGGGATGGGGGAATAACGGTCAGCCAGGAATGCTTGGAAACTTACTGACAGTAGGAAAAGGCACCATGAATGGAATCGGAATGCTTAGTAGTCTACTCGGTATGGGAAAGTTCTTCTTTTAGTTAATTAGAACGGGCGGATAAACATGTCCCCTCAATGTATTTATTGTATGGTTCCAGTACTCCCTCCAAGCTCGTTTCCTCTCCTTTCAAATTATAAAAACATCTATTACCTTGTATGTGGTAACTTGATAGAGGTGTGGTGACATCAACAAAACGCCAATTTCGTACGCTAAGCAAAACGTTACAAACAACCGGTTCCTTTACGAAAGAACCGGTTGTTTGTAGCGTTTATTTATTTGAAAAGTAGTCAAATCTTTTTTCACTAATTAACACTTTGAACACGGCCAATTTGTCCATCTTGTAATCGAACTTTAATGCCGTATGTATGTGTTTCACTATGTGTTAAAATGTCTTTCACAACACCACTTACAGTTTTACTATAGTCATTATCTAATTGAATAACTACATGTGAACCAACTGAAATTTGTGATCTTGTTGGTTTCCCACCTGTTGCTTGTGTGGTTTTTTCTTGTTTTTGTGTTCTCTCTTGTTGTATAGACTGTTGTTGCTGAGTCTTCTGCTCTTGTTGTTTACGCTTTTCTTCTACTCTTTGTTGCTCTTCTTGCTTACGTTTTTCTTCTTCTACTCTTTGCTGCTCTTCTTGTTTACGCTTCTCTTCTACTCTTTGCTGCTCTTCTTGTTTACGCTTCTCTTCTTCTGCTCTTTGTTGCTCTTCTTGTTTACGTTTTTCTTCCTCTGCTCTTTGTTGCTCTTCTTGTTTACGTTTTTCTTCCTCCGCTACTTTTTTATCTTCATCTATTTTTTGCTCATCTGATGCTACTTTTAACTTTTCTTCATCACCTTTACAAGCACTTAAAGACATTACACACAAACTCAAAAGTACAAAAAATAACAATTTCTTTAACATTAAAAAATCCTCCTATATATACATTACAAATCAATAACTTTCATAGCATAACAAAAATATATGTATTTCTTTGTCAAAATTTGTCGTAAATATTTAATTGCTACTAAAAGACTGACACTACAATAAAAGCAGAAATTATTATATCGATTCGTGCACAGGAATTACGTTCGTTTGCTAATCAAGTGAACTTAATTAATAAAATACAAGGAAAAACCTTCATCTTATGTATGAAAGGATCTTTCAATTAAAGATCCTTTCATATTGCTCATTTAACTAAATAAAGTGAAACTTTAATCAGTGGGGGTTTTCTTCATCCCCCACTGATTATTAGTTGAACCAATCGGACTTTTATGGGCAGTTGATCCCCCACCTAACTTCTTTGCTTTCGCTGAATTTTGAGGTGGGGGTCTTACTGCCCATTAAAGTGGGATAAATTGGTTAATTACATAACGCTTTTCTAACTTTCCTTGCGAAGCTTAGCGGATCATCAACGTCTTCGATATTAACGTAAATTAAATTCGGCTCATCACATAACCACTCATTGTGTATAGACGAAACGATTATTCCTTGTTTAATAATTGTAGCAACAAACCCATTGACTTCTCTTTGCAATAGCGCTACCCGGCCTAAACATAATGCTCGTCCAGTTTTATTATCTCGTGATTCGAATGAGAAGGAAGTTGTTACTCTAAAACGTTTTCCTAAGATAGTTGCTTGTATTTCATCCCGATTTATTGTAGCCACGCATTTTCCACCGGCGAACCCTTCTTGGCCACCTATAATTCTCGCAAACTGTTGACAAATTAATTCATCATGAAACGCCATACCTTGAATCATCCCCTTTTATTATTAGGTTATGAATGAATACTGAGGTCTGAAACGGTAATGAATCTATTCTATTACAAAAAAGATGACGACAATTCGCCAAAATCTATTAGCTCAATTATTCTTGATTATTTGAATTAACTCGGCTTTATATGTTAAGTCATTTTTAGGGAACATAAAAAAGACACCATAAGGTGCCATCCTTCAACTTGAGAATCATATCTATGTATGGAGAAATTTAGAAAAGAGAAGGTTCTAACTATAATTTATAAAGCTATTATGCCATGAATTACATACATATTTCCTTATTTACTAGGAGCAGAATCCCGTTATATTACTTTCTGATCAGTCTCGTTAAAGCCATCCCAATAAATCCAGCCCCCATCCCTATTAGCCATCCAGCGTGCGTATCGCCTAATATAGATCCCACTCCTCCGCCAAGAAACATGCAGCCAACAAATACTAATCCTCCAATTCCCCAATTCGGCCTTTCCATAATTCAATCACATCCCTTCAATAAAACATATGCGATTATCTAGCCTAACTTTCTTGCATAGGATAGTTAATTATTTTGCTTATGTTTAGCATTTTCAGGGAATTCAAAAGATGTGGAGATTGGCCAATTTGAATGAATTGCAGAAGGAGAATTTCATTTTTTCATATTAAATAACTTAAGAATGTGTTCCACAATTTATGACTCACCCCACCGCTATCCAGCTCAGAAAAGAAAGCAAAAACGAAAATTATATGCATCATTGACTACTGTTAATGAGACGTTATGTTAACCTCACATGAAGACCCTATTCATCCAAATTTACACAAAGTTGTCCTTGCTGATGGTACAATTAAAATCATGGAGGGATATCATGGGAATTTATTTTGTAATAACACTACTTCTTATAAACGGCACTGCAATATTCTTATTTTTCTTGTCTGTTTCACCAAAAATTAAGGCTAAAAACCTATCTTCAATAATGATCTGTTTAGGGATAAATCTAATCATAAGTCCAGCGGCTTTTCTTATAGGTGGGATAGCTGATTATGCAGGTGTAGCGGCTAATTATGGGGCTTATTTTGCGGGTGAGTCGGCAACAGCCCCTCCTCTAGTTAGTCGTGCACTTTATTTTTTCGGAGGATTTCTCTTTATTCAGGGAATTCCACTGCTCATACTACTTGCAGCTTTTTGGAAGTTTGCAAGGGCAAAGAAAATAAAACAAGTATAGAAGGATGAGTGGATGCCTTTTTAGAGTAGGGATCCGCTTTTTTCTTACTACTAATAATAGGATTTCATGTCATACGATAGAGTTAATACTAGAAAACTGTGAGGATGATTACGTTGATAAAATTTGCAATTAGTTATGCTGCAAGTCTGTTTGCTTTTATTTTTGGATGGTTCTTGATTTCATATATTTCTCATCCTAGCTTTATTCACCCAAACATTGTATTAGGATTCATTAAAATGATCGTCACTTATGGTAGTATACCGACTCTTGTAGCTTGTCTAATTGGGGAAGTGTTATACAGGAAAATCAAACGATGTAGAGAATTTCAATTTGGAATTCCTGTATTTATAGGACTAGCAGTTATCTATACACTTATACCATTTCTTTTTCTTTTTCCTTTTAATTTTTCCCATTTCTTTGATTTCGTTGCACCTGTTATTATGGGGGCCTTATCTTTTTATTTAGTACGTAGAAAAATATAATTAACTTCAAGAGTGTGACAGAAAGAAGCCGGAGTGAATAAAACCATACAGTGCTCATAAAACGCATCAATTCCTTGCAAAATCAACAATAAAAAGGATTTGTGGACCCTAGGATTAAACGGAGCGAGAACAATCAAAATGCCGTCATTGCTTTACTTAAAAGAAGAATTGAAAAGTTAGAGAAAAAGAATAAAGGGTTTGAGGAAGAAAATAAGTAATTGCGTGAAAAAGGAAATGTAAAGCTTACTGATTACTTCATGAAATTATAAAATTAGGACCGTACATATTAGACATATCTAAAATGTACGGTCCTTTTGTTTACTAGTGGTTCACTTATCTAACTTAAAGATAAGTATGTGGTCTTTTTACAATTTGAATTTCTTTTTAAGCTTCTTATATTTTCTATACGAACGTCTAACAATGTTTAACATAAAATACGGTATTTTAACAGGGAAAGGAAATTTATAAATGAAAGGCAAATAAAATGTAAAATATGCCTTTTCTAGGTCTCTCCACTTACTATCTTCTTTTGTTTTTAAGAAATCAGATACATCGACTACATATCCCCTTCCCTTTTCCATCATCACATTTTTTCCGTGAACATCACAAGGAGTTAATCCTTGTTCCCTTGCATACTCTAAAGCTGCATTGATATCAAGGATCACCTGCTTAGGAATTTTAATCCCTTTATGAACAGCATCGTATAAGGTAATTTCTTTTAAACGTTTCAATACTATGAAATTTTCTCCTTTATATATAAGCTTCGAATAAGAAGGATGATTTCCGATTCTTCGGTATACTTCTGACTCTTTTTCAATTCCTTCTCCTTCTCGTGCGTAAACTTTCACTACCCAATCTTTATATTCTTTGTGCATAAATACTGCGGCATAATTACCCATCCCTAAACACTTCCAAAGTCTAGGAATATCTTTAACTACTACAGGCTCGAATTCATCCTCACTTCTTATACTTACCTCTTTTAATAATTCGTCCTTTATCAATCCCACAAAACTGTTTATACTCATCATTTCCACTCCGGTTTTGCTAAAAGGGGGCCCACCCACATTTTAACGAAAATATACACTAAGTGAATTTTAGCATAAAACGAGTCATCTTTTTTCTTAAAATAAAAAGATGACTCGTTTTATTTGAATTGTTGAATACTTAATATTTATTCCACTATTCATAGCCAAAAACCGTACAACATAAAAATATCCCCAACTATTTTTACATATTTTCATTTTTTCAGAGGCAACCGTATAAGAGCTTTTATTAGTGCAAGTTCTCTTCGTTCATTGGCCATGCCAAATCCATGTTTGTTCATCGCATAAATATAACTTAACTTTTCATCTGGATCGGCAAGACAGAATGATCCTCCTGCGCCTGGGTAACCAAAAGAGGGATATCTGCTTTCAAATCGGATGCTTAGTACTCTATTTTATAATCTATAAACCTAACAGAAAAAGTTTCCTCAAAACGATAAAAATGAACCTCGGTGCTGTACAAAACACAAAATTATCGTTCTGGGGGTGGTGTGAGCTTTTAACTTGATGGGTATGGGGTACCGCCACATCGCCATCAACTTAAGCATTTAGGCTATTTTTAAAGTTAAAAGTACGTTACTATTTTTTTATATTAACGAGAAAGAGTGACGTACTTTTTATGCATAATTTCAGTGTACACAATGACATTATTTTTTGCACCAGAACCGGATAAACTACTGGTGTGCTATATTAATCTCCACTTTCCTCGTTATTACAAGCTAATAATGGTTCGTACATCATTATAGCGTGATTCTCCGTTACATATTGATCTTCTACAAACTGTTTCTGTTGGCTATATACTCTACGTTGAATAACATTATGTCGTATATAACCACCCCAGTATGCAGATTGGATTGAGTGTTCTTTTTCATAAACTTCATATTGATAAAGCTGCGGATAGGCTGTTCTCCATTCACCAATTAAATGTTTATCTGTGATATAGAGGTGAAGTTGATACGATTGGTCCGTTTCATTTTTAATTTGTAAGTCCAAATAGTTATAGGAACAAGTCGCTCCGCTTCCAAACGGCTGGGTCCGCTTGGAATCAGGAAAGACATCAAAGCTATGACGATATCGCTCTGTTACTGTCAGTGGTGTATGTAAGGTCATCCAATATATTAAATTTGAAAGCTGACAAAGCCCTCCTCCAATGCCTGCTTGAAAAGATCCATAGTGTAGTATCATACCTTCTACATACCCTTTTCTCCTAGTAGGCTTACCTATTAAACGCCAGTAAGAGAATGTTTCTCCCGGTCTAATGACGATACCATCTAGCTGTTTAATGGCAATCTTTAAATTAACAACTTTATTCTGTTGATACCACATATCTACATCCTTGAGCTTACGAAGTAGTATCGTTCGGTGCTGAATCGCTGTACAGGGTAACTTTTCTTGTTGTAAAGTTTTTGCGTATGTTTTTCCGTCTGCTAACCACTGGATGTACCTCTTTGTAGAGTAATACCATGTTCCTAGCATAATACGATACTTAGAACGCTGTTTAGGACGTAAGTTCACTATATTCATTTTATTTCCTCTCTCTATCGTTTTCATATTTTGACCTGGTCAAGAAAAACTAGAACACAAATTAGATTACACAATCGATTTTGAGTATTGGTAAGGGGTCAATCCGTTTAATGCTGAATGGCGTCCCGTCACACATCCCCCAACTTGAATATTTAGACTATTAATTAAAAGCGCGTTACTATTCTCTTATATTAATAAGAAAGGGTGACGTGCTTTTTATGAATATGAATCCAACACAAGAGTTGTCTTTATTTGCCGAAGAGTTATATCAATATATGTCTCCTGCTACACTTAATCAATTAGCTATAGAAGCTGGCGGAATGAAACGAAAACGTAAGTGCCATGGGCACCATTTTTTATCTTTATGTGTATGGCTAAATCAACAAATCGCTACTACCTCTCTTACTCAACTTTGTAGTCAATTAGAAGCTTCAACAGGAATTTTATTAAGTACTGAAGGACTTAATCGACGATTTAACTCTGCCTCTGTAGCTTTCTTTCGAACTGTATTTACTACACTTCTACAAACTAAAATTGGAGGGTTATCTAAGATTTCTCATTCTCTTTCTGCTTACTTTGAGCGCATTCTCATCCTTGATTCTACAACCTTTCAAGTTCCAGATCGATTCGCATCTACTTATCCTGGTGCCGGAGGATGTAGTCATAAAGCTGGTGTAAAAATCCAACTAGAGTATGACTTGTTGAGTGGAGAATTTTCTGATGTGAAAATTGAACCAGGAAAACGAAGTGATCAGGCGTATGGTGCGACTCGAACAAGCCTGACACAAAAGAATGAACTATATATTCGTGACTTAGGATATTTTCGTTTACAAGACTTTAAGTCTATCCAAGAGAAACAAGGATATTATTTATCACGTCTTAAATTACCAACTAAAATATATAGAAAAGAATTCGAAACAGTGGTATTTAAAACAAAAGCCTCTCAATCGAGGCCGGTATATATACAAATTCATTTGGAAGACATCATGAAACAATTACAACCTGGCCAAGTGTATGAGTTACATGATGTCTATGTAGGGAGTAAAGACAAACTGCCTACTCGTATTGTGGTTTACAGATGTACGGAGGAGCAAAAACAAAAACGCTTACGTGATCGAGCTATTCGCGAAAAGAAAAAAGGAATTACATATACAGAGCGTACGAAACTTTTACAAGGAATTACGGTATATATGACAAACATTCCTACGGAATGGGTACCAAAAGAGAAAATCTATGATTTATATTCACTGCGTTGGCAAATTGAGCTGTTATTTAAAATATGGAAATCTTGGTTTCAAATTCATCGTTGTAAATCTATTAAACAAGAGCGGTTAGAATGTCACCTTTATGGACAACTAATTAGTATCCTATTATGTTCTTCTACTATGTTTAAAATGAGGGAACTCCTGTTACATAAGAAACAGAAAGAGCTAAGTGAATATAAAGCGATGTACATAATTAAAGATTTTTTCTTACTTTTTCATCAAGCATTACATAAGAACACCCAAGAATTATCAAAGATTCTCCTTCGTCTGTTTAACCTTCTACAGCAAAACGGACGAAAATCTCATCGATATGAGAAAAAAACAGTCTTTGATATTTTGGGTGTTGTTTACAATTATACCACTCCGACTCATCAAGTAGCATAGTAAAAAAATTCAAACCCGTCAGGGTTTATTTGATATGCCTACTTTTATAACATCTATAAACGATAATAAAATACTACGTGAAAAGACCGCATTTTGTATAAAAATATTCCTTAAGTTGATGGGTGTGGGGTACCGCCACATGCCCATCAACTTAAGAAAAGTAAATACCCCCAAAAAGAAAAAATGAGTTGCATTCTCAAAATAACTAATTGTAGAGAAAGAGAATTTTCATTTAGTGTGTACTTCAAAATAATACCATTTAAAATACCGGTTCTTATTAGAACTGGTATTTTTATTATGTATTAAGCTTTAGGATCCATTAATTATAGGATAGCCTATAGATTTAACACATTCCCCTATAGTTAGGTTACTTAGATTTTTTCAATTCTTTGTTTGCTTTATCTATTAACTTAGAAGCAGTCTCTAATCTTTCAAGCCCACCATCAACTTCATATTCTTTACCCTTATCTAAACCTTCTTGTATGATTTCCACCCCATCTTTTACATGAATCATCGCTAAACCTACATTATGTTGTACTGGGTGATCTTTTACTTCATACTCTAACTTACTTATTTTGTCCACTAACTGTAAATAAGGTTTAGATACTTCTTTTAACTCTTCTGACTTTTTCTTCATTGACTTGCTACTTTTTACAATACCGTCTATTTCTTTAGATTGTTCGGAGAAATCTTTCATTAAATATGCTAGGTTCTTACTGAAGTCTTCTTTTTTATTCTGTTTAACAGAAGCTTCCATTGCTTCATCTTTCTTAACCTTAGTCTCACATCCAACCCCAGTTAACATTAACATTGGAACTACTAAAAAAGATAAAATCTTACGTTTCATTGACATATACCCCTTTGTTTTAGAATGCTTTTTCTATCCATTCCACTTTTCCTCAGCTATAGCTAGATCTTCAATAATAGTGTTAAACTCTTTATTTAATTGGAGTAGGTTACCTGCATAAATGTCTTCCTTTTTTGCATCATCTTTCGAAACAATAGCGTGCTCTTCATCTATTGCATTACTTCCACAACCAACTCCTCCTACTAATAGCATGAAGGATAACGCAAGTTTTAGTGCCTTTCGTTTCACATCTCTCCCTGCTTTCTTCAAACTCATTTTCTAGTAGTTCAGAAGATAACAAAATTACCACTGTATTAATTTATCTTTCTATTTGATGTCTTTCATCATCTCGTTTGCTTCGTCTATCTTCTTAGAAGCCTTAACTACTGCATCATTACCTATTTCTATTAATTTTCTATCTTTTAATTCTAGACCGTCTCCAATTGATTTAAGTGACATATCTAGTAAACCCATAGCAGTATCCATTGTAAATTGCACATCTTTATACTTTTCGTCATGCTTTAATTTTTTAACCTTTTCAGATGTTTCAAGTAAGTCTTTAGAAGCTAAATCAAATTCTTTCTTCTTCTCTTCTACTGACTTTTGGCCTGTTAATATGTCACTTACGACCTTGGACTGTTCAGAAACATCTTTCATTAGATAGGCTAAGTTTTCTTCATAGTCTTCTTTCTTATTTTGCTCAATAGAAATTTTACTGTCTACTTGTTTTTCTTTTGTAGTACACCCTGCTGCTCCCCCTGCTACAAACATAAGTGAAAATGCTAATAATATTAGATTCTTTACCTTCAAACCCCTACACCCCCAAAAAAATTGTAAGTAATTAACATATGAAACCATAACATAAATTACGTAAATAGACTATAAAAAAATAGCGATTCTTACGATAAATTTTGAGTATTCTAACAACCTTAAAATATGTATCACAATTATAAAGTATCTGGCTCCATATACTTTTTTAATAATCCTATATTCAACTTCTAAAGTTTAGTATTTTGTTGCTTTTTATGCTCCCTAGGATACCGTCAGCATTTTTCAAAATAATCTATGCTATGCCGAAAAATAAAATCAGCTGTCCATGTGGACAGCTGATTTACATAATTATCGATATCGGAAGTTGATTAATATTAGCTTATTTGTCTTATAAGTTAAATCGAGAACAATTAGATTCCAAAATATTTCAGTTCTTTTTGTATGTTATTTAAGGCAAACCTCTTTCGTTTTTTAAAGAAGTTCTTTGGTTCGTTTGAAGATAATCTCCAAAGAAGTCGTATATCCTGCGAGTGTTAGCGTAAGGACTTGAACAAATTCCCAACCATCCTCAGCATGTTCTATAATAATACGCTTATAATCTTCTTTGGGTTGCCCTTTCCATCCATCAATTTCGACTTTCACAAATTTGTAATCATACATATCCTTCCACCTCTTTTTCCCTAATTGTACCATTTAGAAGAAGCGATGTATTGTACTTTTTTGACTGTATACTCTATACATATGGAGTTAACATAACGCATCATTATCAGTAGCAAGGACAAGGAGGAATCTTCCCCTTACAAGGGAACCTCCTTTCTTTGTTCTATCGACCTATGCATTTTTTATACATTCCTATCCTGGCACGGTTTTAGGGTTCTTTTTTGTTGTTGGATCAACAACAAAAATTGTATTAAATTTTGCATACTCCTAGGGGTCACTATATATGAACGCTACGTATTTGACTTTCTCAATGACCAACATTACTTAACGTGGTAAAATATTATTCGGATGGGAATCCAATGTTATTAAAATTAAAGTGGTTATCAAGTCGGAGGAAGGTACCTTAGTGTGTCTTTTCTTTTTAAAATATATAAGCGCACCATCCCTTTCCTAATAGGGGCCTCCCCTCCAGCCTCCTTACAGGGAGAATGATAAGGCTTTTTTATTTACCCAATTACCGAGCTCTCAAATATTTTAAATAGTTACAATACATGTATTGCTTCAATAACTTATGATTATTCTTAAGAATGTCATTGAAATGTACCAATAGATGTTAGTGCAGCAAAATAAATTGTGTTATGATGTGAGCAAATATAAAGCTATCTAACGGAGGGATTCACATGCCGCATGTTGTGTTTCGTGGAATTACTACTGAACAATTAAAACGCATAAGCAAGCCATTAGTAGAAGAGCTCGCAGAGATTTGTGAGTGTGGTACGGATAATTTTACGTTGGAACTACCAA
>NZ_LOBC01000010.1 GCF_001583695.1 Bacillus wiedmannii
GTGTAGATTTTGGATTTCTTTCGTTACTTTTGAAAGTGTAAAATTTTCTCGAAAGTTATTTGTAATTTGGCTATTTGAGCTGAAATTTTTAAATAAAATAAATAAACTTACTAAATAACAATCCGTTTTAAAAAGTGGATTTAGTTCGTGAAGTAAAAAATCCTCATGCTCAAAACTATAATTGCTCGTACCAGAATGATCAATTACAATATCAACTGACTGATTCTGAATAGGGATATTCAAAAAATCAGCACAGATAAAGAGAATGTTTCTTTTCGGATTTCTTCTCGCTAATACATCTTTTAAAAATAAAAGTTTATTTAAATCTCGATCCACTGCAATGTATAGGCAATCTTCGGGCAGTTCTTCATAAATGTTTCTCAAAAAGAATCCAAGTCCCGATCCTAAATCCAGTATTAATTTGTTATTTAAATTTAAATGTATTAGTTTCTTTTTCGCCCATTCCCCTTCCCTATGCATATTTTCCAAATAGGCATTATCAGTTTCATGAATATAATCCGAAATAGTATCTTCAAGTGACGTTTGCTCATTTACTTTAAATGATTTACCCGCAGTTATAATTCCTGAAGTAATAATATATTCTTCACCACAATTACAAATTAGCTTCCCCTCAGTAATTTGATTGTTAGTAATAATTCCATCTTGAAGAATTAGTTTTTTGCTACAATTAGAACATGTAAGTAAATGAAGTACGCTTAAATCTATCCCAATAATTGAATTTGAAGTTTCATTTGTTAATAATAAATCTTGTAACACTTCCTTTAATTTATCCCGCCTCTTCCCCAAAAGCTCTATTTCCTGTTCTATCTTGTCATATTTCAATTTAAATAAAGATTGGTAAAAAGTATCATTTTCGTAATTCATAGATTTCGCTAAATTTTTATAAAAAAATAGTTCTTTAATTTCATTCAAGCTAAAACCTAGCTCTTTGTAATGTAATATAAGCTCTAAATCTGTTTGACAATACTCGTCAAAAAAATTGTGACCGCCCTTTTTTTCAGGAATAATGAGGCCGAGATCCATATAATGTCTAATTGTATCAATACTTATGTTATTTACTTCTCCAAACTTTCCAATTTTCATAACATCCCTACCATTTGCATATATTTTTATATAGATTTCTATTTTTATCTTTAAAAATCCTTTTATCTCTCTATACAACAGAATTTAAGGTATGTATAGGATATTTCAATGCCACATATTTTGTAAGTGTATAATACATGTAAACGGATATCGTCACCTCTCCTTTATTTAACCAGTGGAGCAGGACTACTATTCTGATGACACTTTTATTTCTATTTCTGTATGTGATGAATTACACCAACTTGCTCGAGAAAGTTAAAGATTCTCATTTCCAAATACCTAACGAAGTTATTGCTAAAAATGTTGGTTTTGTAGAACGAATCGGTAGAAACTAAGCAGAAGATTTAATTGATTTATATGTTTGGGTGAGTTAAAAAATTGCTAACACCTCTTTCAAATGCATGGAATATACAGGGATTTATAACTTAATATAGAACATAAAACAGGAGAAGTTCATCTTGTAAATAACGGGCCATACTTATGGAATTAGAATCAAATGTTAAAGTAATTGTTTTATTAGAAAAGTTAATTGGCACTGGTAACAACAGTAAGGGGTGGATTAGAAAATGAAAATTGCAATAGTCTGTTTTGATAACTTTACTGATATAGATGTTTTTCTACCATGGGATTTATTAAATCGTGTACGTTTAGTTGGCGGTATTTCTGATTGGAACGTTCAACTATTAGGAACGGGAAAAACTCATATATCCATGTCTGGCTTACGTATTCCCATGACAGGAAGCATATCTGATATTCCGTCTGCTGACGCTGTAATATTTGCAAGTGGTAAGGGTGTATAAAATTTATATAAAAATCAAGAGTATCTTAATAGCATTCATGTAGATCCTCAAAGACAATTAATAGGATCTATGTGTTCTGGTTCATTACTACTAGGAGCTAAAAAATTACTAACAGGTAAGAAAGCCACTACATATCCGTCCGTAGTAGAACAGCTTAAAGAATTTGATGTAGACGTTATTGAACAAAGTTTCGTAAACGAAGGAAATATCTCGACTGCTGCAGGCTGTTTTGCTGCTCAAGATCTCTCAGCCTGGATTATAAGAACCCTAATCAATGAAGAAATGGTCGATACTGTTCTAGAAACTGTTCAGCCAGTAGGCAAAGGTTTATATTTTTAATTTCAAATCAAGTTGAGAGATTGGTTGCTCCTCAAAACGATAAAATGAGCCTTTTTGCTTGATGGCGACATAATATCCCTCCATTTTCAATTTAATTTAATAAAAAACCCGCGAATCATTCACGGGTTTTTTATTAATAACTAATTGCTATTGTACCTTCACCTGCATGTACTGCAAATGAAATTGGTAATGGGTATAATTTGAAATCCATTTCAGGGAATGCTTGTCTAATATCTGAAATCCATTCTTCAGCTCCATCTTTATCGTTAGCATGGAACATATGAAGTACTTTTGGTAATTCTTTTTCGAGTTCATTTTTAATGTATTCTCGACATTTTTGGATTTTGCGAACTTTCTTTTCAAGTAAAAGCTCTCCACCTTTTACTTCTAATATTAAGTTGACACTTAATAAACTTCCAAGTAAAAATTGAACTCCCTTTACACGTCCACTTGCGTAAAGGCCTTTTAAACTTTTCGGGAATACGTGGAAAGGTCTTCTTTTTTCATCTACTAATGTTTTGTGTATATCTTGTAACGTCATACCATCATTGTATAACGATTTCGCTTTTCTAATTAGTTCATCCATTGGATAACTTGTTGTTTTACTATCCAATACCGTTAATGGGAAACCTGCCATGTCTGCAGCTAACTTCATGTTTTGATAAGTTCCACTTACTTTTCCGCTAATAGCAACTGCAAATCCCTCTTCATATTCTTCTTTGCATTTCGAAAATAACTCTACCATTTCCCCTATGTTAGGTTGTGATGTAGTGACAGTTTTACCTTCGTTTAACGCATTATAGACGCGCTCACGCACACCATCTTCACAATCTTTGTACGACACACCATCAATAATAACTTCAATTGGGATAACAAAGTTATCTCCTTCTGTTGTAAAACTCGCAGTTGTACTATCAGTAATCCAAGCAACACGCTTCATGTTGTTCCTCCCTTAATTCAATTCCTCTTTTCTGACTTTTCTATATATTTATGTTACGAAAAGAGAATATCCCTGTAATAGTAACAGGACTTTATTGTTTTGGCTATAGTAGATGGATATTAAATGTGAATATTTTTTGTCATTTTCACGAAAAAAAGAAGAAAACCGAAGTATTTGCCCGATTTTCTTCTTTTTATACATTATTTAAAGGTTTCATTATCTAAAATTACAACATAATCATTCGTCAATCGGCCAGCTTCCTTCGTATAACTAACAAGTCTTTGTACGTTATCACAGCAAAGTTTCGCTCCCCATACGAGTAACGGTACGCCGATGAAGTCGATGTGAAATCTTCTAGAAAACAGACCACCGAAAGTCATTGGTAAAGGTACTGTTGGTGATGTATTAGAAAAAATAATCTTTTCATGACTTTGATAATGTTTTTGCAAAATCTCTCCTAAATGTTTCATCGCAGGTACAACGACTTTTGATGCGCCACATCCAATTGTATAAACCGGATTACCATTTTCATCTATTCCATGAAAAATGATTTTGCCCATATCTTCTGTTTTTAATTTATTAAAGTAATCTACATTCAAAATTTCTTTTTTTGTTAACTTACGATCAGTTGGTAATTTATTTAAATGATAAGCAGCAGCGAGTGAAGTTGAATGTGTTCCACCAAAATCTGTATAAATGAATATCATATTATCATCCCTTGTTGTAAAAGTTCAATGTTATTTAGTATTACCGTTCACAGCATTGATAAACAAAGGATGAATGTATTTACAATTTTTTTGTTAATTCATTATATATTTTTCAATTATACTATCGTCTATTTATTACGGTACATAATGTAATAGTCGTAAGCATTATTAATAAAAATAAACAGACGTACTTTTGACTCGTACATCTGTTAGCATCTTTATTCAAAACAAACATATCTATTAACCCGTATGAACTGTCAATTATCAATAGATTCTACACCTTTAGAATTAGTCTTATTTAATACTTGAATATTAAATTTACTAGCTAGCATTAAAGTGATTTTATAAATAAAATATCCTACAATAGAACCTATAACGTTAAAAATCACATCATCAATATCAGTAATACGTCCCCATCCACTAAATAAAGACTCTGTTAGTTGTAATAACTCAATACTAATTGATATAGCTAAACCTAATAAAATAGTGTTTTTAATTTTTTTGAATTTATCCCATATAATTGGTGCTAAAAATCCTAAAGGCATTAATAATAAAATATTTCCACCTACATTTCTTACGATGAGGCCAATCATAAATAGAACATCACCATCATAAGCAATTCCTATTTTATCAATATCTTTAATAATTGAAGCAAAGGGGATACTATTGATTGAAAGTCTTATATGCCCAAAACTAGTTGGAAAACCGATTGGAATAGGGAATAAAGTTATTGCAACAACCATACCAATATATATTACGAATAGAAAACTAATTAGTTCTTTCCACCAATTCACACCTTTTTTACTTTTCATTCCAATAAAAATACTTCGTACAATCAAATAACAGATAACTCCTACTATGATAAACACACTACCATTGATCATATACAAACTGTTAACACATCCTATCATAGTAATATTTTATAAATCTGCAGATATAAATATAATGTTCTTAAATTCACTTGTATAGAATTATATTTCATTCTAGAAAACATTTATTTATAAAATAAATGTTTTCTAGTTAAAATACTTTTCAAAACAAAAACAATCGTGAACTCGTTTAAATTGTTTTCTTATCTCTTCTTTATTTTCACCTGTATAATGAGCAAATGTTTGAACTGGATATAACTGATCAACGTTACTTTTCATTACACCTTTTATCTCGTCTGTATGATCGGAATATACATGTAAATATGAATCTACGTTTACAAATCCGTTCTTTTCATACCATTCGTGAACCCATAAATTGTCCCTAGTCCACGCTTCCAATCGATTTAGGTTAAGTTCTTTCGCTAACTTTTCTGCCGCATTTAATAGTTGATTAGCAATCTTCATTCTACGAAAATCCGGATGAACTGCAATATGCCAAATCATGCCGCCAAGACCAGTTCCTCTTGAACAAACTGCACGTTCTTCTAATTCATATTCGATATCTATTAAACCCACAATTTGATTTTCATATACTGCTACTAATTCAATAGCAGGATTTTCATATTTTTCTTTCTCTCTAAATACATTATCGTAATATGCTGTATCTAAAAAAGACAACACACGACAACGTACCCAACCAGCTTCATCCTCTTTTCTATACGCTCTAATTTCTATATCCATATAATTAAAAAGCTCCTTCTATTTCTGTCATTAATTTTTCGGGTCCTGCTCCTTTATTTGATGGAATAACTAATGTAATTCCTACACCTGGATATACGGCTGAGCGAAAACTGACTCCTGGATCATATCCCATTACATGATATTTGAATATCTTGTTTTCTCTTGTTTCAATCCATATTCCATAGCCGTAAGACTGATTTTTATTTACTTGAATGTGCGGAGTTAAAAGTATGTTTGTATATTCTCGGCTTATGATTTCATAGTTAAATAACGCTTCCCAGAATTTCAGCATGTCTGGCGCAGTAATAAAAGCACCACCATCAGAACCACCTTTTATTGGTATAGAGTAGGCGTTTGTTCTCCAATTTTGGTTAATTTCGTCTTTTATATATCCTAGAGCTGTGTGTCTTGGTAATCTATCTAAAGAAAAATAGCCAGAATCATTCATACCAATTGGATTGAATATGTTTTTTTCTATATACTCCGTAAATTTAAGTCCTGTCTGTTCTTCGATTATTAATCCAAGTATGATAAAACCTGCATTGTTGTAATGAAACTTACTTCCAGGTGCAAACATCATATTTCTGTTTTGGAATAATGGTAAGAAGTCTTTTAAATTTTTTAATAGATACATAGGAGTTTCTTTCCAAAGATCCTCAAAGTTATCCATAATACTTTCATCAAAATAATCCGGAATACCCGAACTATGCGTCAAAAGATGATGTATTGTAATATCTTCATTAAAGTTTGGAAAGTTTATACGTAAACACTCTTTTAACTTTGTTTGAAGAGTAATTACACCTTTTTCAACAAGTTGACAGATACCGATAGCAGTGAATATTTTACAACCGGAGGCAATTCCGAACCTTGTTTGTAGCGTATTATTTATACATTCATTGCGATTTGCGTAACCAAACGCCTCTTCATAGACTAAGCCTTTTTCTTCTTTTACTAAAATTACCCCAGAGAAATCTATATACTGATGCATTTCTTTTACAATGCTGTCTATTTGATCTTTTGTTTTCATTACAAAAACCACCCTCGTTTATCAATATTGTTCACCTTTCTTATATTTCCATATATAGGAGGGTAAACCCTCCTATTGAATACCGTAAATCAAAACCAAGATTACTATTTTGAATTGATTGACTCAGAGGAATGCACTTTAGACTGTGATGGCAATAAAATAAACACACATAATATGATAGTTATAAGCAGCATTACCAGTGAGCCTAAAATAACCACAAGTTGTATAGAAATAAATTGAGTTGCGATTCCGAACAAAATCGTAATTAAAATGGTGATGCCCGCAATCACAAGCCCATATATACTCCCAATCCGTCCCATCATATGGACAGGTATATTATTTTGATAAAAGGTATAAAATCCTGTATTTGCATACGCCATAGAGAAAGATAAAATAAAGAATCCGATAGCAGCTATTAAAAATTCATTTGAAAAAGCATAAATTAAATAACCGATTGCTATGAATAATGATCCTATTCTAATTAAAAATGAAGGCGCTATTTTTTTGGATAAAATTGTATTTGTTATAGCTCCTAAAATAAACCCGGCTCCAGCGATACTAACTAAAAAGCCATATTCACTATCTGTTAACAATAAAACTTTTTTCGCAAATGACAATTCAAGTGAATCAGTTGCGGCAACTAAAACCATCATCCCTTGAAATAAGAAATACACAAAAACGATATATAAAGATTTTTTACTGAAATTTAAAACGATGTTCCAATCTTTTTTTAGTACAGCTAAAGATAACTTATCATTTGACGTAGTAATATCGGATTTTTTATCAAGATTAGGTAACAGCAATGTAATTACTCCTGATAAGAGAAATGCTATAGCATTTATATATATAGCAAACTCCGGTGTACTTGCTATTAACAATACTCCCGCTATCGCTGGACCAATTAAAGATGCACCAGATCCTATTAAACTACGTAATGAGTTGAAACGTTGTCTTTGCTCTACTGGAACTAATTTTGTCATATATGTCATAGCAGCAGACTCATAAATCGCATTTGCCATACTAATAAAGAATACGAATACATAAACAACCCAAAGTGATGGAAGTAACGGTAAAATAGCGATAAATACCGCACGATATATATCGAGGTGAATCATTAACTTCCGTTTATTTAAACGATCAATCATACTTCCTGACCAAGCGTTTGTAAATAAAGCGGCTAATGGTTTAATTACATATAAAGTAGCAACAGCTAAAGCTGATCCCCCCATATTATAGACAAGTACATTTAGTGCTATTAAGTAAATCCATGCCCCTAAATTCGCAATACCAACTCCAGACAGTAGTAAAAATGGATATTTCCAATCTTTAAGTAAGTTTTTCATTTTAGGCCCCCGCTTTCCAAATTGTTGTGAAACAATAAAAAAATCCCACCCCCAAGACTTTTAGTCTTAGGGACGAGATTTATCATCGCGGTGCCACCCTAGTTTGTTAATATGTCGCCATATTAACCTTATCAGGTACTGCATTCTAATTCATGCTTATACCATAGCTCTATAACGGGAGCTCCCGTCACACTATCCCCTAATAAAAGGTTCCGATGTGCTGCTCAGAGGCTTGGTTCAATAAAGAATTTTTACTCCTTTTCAGCTAAATGGAGCTCTCTGTGAAAAATTCATTTTATTTACTCTTCTCTTCACTGCATTTGATTTTCCCCATATTATCACAAGTTTATTTAACTGTAAATATAAAATAATCAGATATTTACCGACATGTCACTGGTGATTATCTTATTTATTATTTTTTTAAAAAATTACGGTGCGTGAAATTACTTAAATCTATAAAAAAAGAGCCTATTGTATATAGACCCTTCACATTGCCCAAATTAATTTGTATTCGCCTCTGCTAACGGTTGTAACGGTGGTTCTAATTCTAGTTCTAATATATCGCCTTCTTGTATATCATGTCCCTTTTCAATGCTTTGACTCGTTACATAGCCCGTACCTGTAGTTTTTAAATCTAATTTTAATAATTTAGAGAAATACATAACATCACGCATGGACCAACCTTGTAAATTTGGCATTATTGCGTTCTTCCCTAATAAAAATATACGATCCCCTTCACTCATTACTTCCCCAGATTGCGGATATTGTTTTACTATTTTTCCTTCGCCTAAAATTATCGGTTGAAGCTTCTCTTTTTTCACACTATTCTCTACTGTATCCATTGATTGATTGACATAGTTTTGTACTTTTAATTGGGATCGTTTCGTTGCATCTGCCATTTGTTTTTCTGTATATGGTTTCACCTTTAAATATTCAAGGCTATTTTTCACAACTGGTTTAAATATTTCAGCAAGCGGCTGAGCTCCATACTCGTCTCCCTTTAACTTTGGCTGTTTAATAGCTAAGTATACAATTAACTCTGGGTCAT
This sequence comes from Bacillus wiedmannii, assembly GCF_001583695.1. GTDB lineage: Bacteria > Bacillota > Bacilli > Bacillales > Bacillaceae_G > Bacillus_A > Bacillus_A wiedmannii. The sequence continues at coordinate 8,919 of NZ_LOBC01000010.1, forward strand.
CAATTGGAGCCATACCTAAAAATGAAAAAATATAATTTTCTTTCCCTTCCATATATCGTCCATTTTCAGGATTCGGAATTTGCGCTGTTCCGGTCTTACCTCCTATTGGATAACCATCCACTTTATACATTGTACCAGTACCTTTTGATGACGTAATAACACGCTCCATTAAATTCCTTACCCCGTTCGCTGTCTCTTTTTTTATCGGATTCCCAATTTCTTTCGGTTGATTTTCCATAATAACTTGTTTGTTTGTCGGATTTACAACTTTGTCAACGATATATGGTTGCATCATTTTTCCGTCATTTGCTATAGCAGTAGCTGCTTGGATTAATTGAATGGGAGTTACTGTAGAACCTTGTCCGAAAGAAGTTGTGACTTGTTGAATTTGTGTATTTAATAATAATGTATTTTTACTTTCGCCAGGTAAATCTATTCCGGTTTTTTGGTTGAATCCAAATTTTTTCATGTATTGCTTAAATTTATCCGGTTTCAATAACTGATCTTCTAAAATAGAAAAAGCTACGTTGGATGACCTTTCAAACCCTTCATCAAATGTAATAGATCCCCATCCAAATCCACCGTTATGATCTTTTATATCAGATGAACCAACTGAATATTTTCCGGATTGGAAATATTCTTTCCCGTTATATACACCTTCATTAATTGCAGCAGCTAACGTAAATACTTTCATAGTTGAACCTGGTTCAAATGCATTTGCGATTGGGTCATTTAAAAAATATTCAATATCGCCTTTATTAGGATTAAAACTTGGTTTACTAGACATCGCTAAAACTTTCCCTGTCTTTGGATCCGCTATGATTCCTACTAACATAGAAGGATCATAGTGATCTTGTGCCTTATTCATCGCTTCTTCTAAAAAACTATTAATTTGTTTATCAAGCGTAAGGTACACGTTATTTCCATTTTTAGCGGGTTCTATTTTTCCTATATCATTTGTAAGGGGGATGCCTTTTCGTGCTCCCACATATTCTATTTTCCCATTTGTCGAGCGCAAATATTTATCCAGACTCTTTTCAAGTCCGAATTTCCCTTCTGTATTTCCTTTATCGTCAGGTCTAGCAAAACCAAGAATATAAGATGCAAAATCTTCATTTGGATACACTCTTGCTTTCTCTGGCATAAAAGAAACACCCGGAATTTTCATTTTCCTGATTTGTTCTTTCAATTCTCTAGATAAATTCCGACCAACTTTTCCGATTTCAACTTGCGTACGTCCATCATGAAAATTTTTTAATACGTCCTCTTTATCAATTTCAAGCGCATCAGCTAATTGCCTTGCGGTTTCATCTTTATTTTTCACTTTATTTGTTCCTTTTAAATTCACAACAACACGGTAAGTTGTGGAATCTTGGACTAATACTTTTCCAGCTTGATCATATATTGTGCCACGATTTGCTTCCAAAACACCCTTTTTATTATGTTGTTCAGTTGCAAGGTCCTTTACATCTACATTATGGACGACCCCTACTGCTTGAATATAGAAAAAACGCAAAAGCATAATAAGAAACAAAACAATAAAAGCAACCATAAAATACCGCGCGCCTTTATTCGTTTGAAGTTTATGCATATTTATCCCCTTTCTTTCACAATTAACTACTGCAGAGGTGTGCTACAATTATGTAATTTTTGTTTTCAATACTATATGTTTCGAACTTTTCCTTTTAATTCCTTTAAATCGTTCTGAAAGTAGCTGTTGTTTCTGCTTTTATTTTTCTATTTACAGTACGGTGCGTGAAATTTAAGAATATTCCGTCATAAGATGGTTAACTTATACAAATTTAATAGGAACTTATGATGCTAATTCCGTTGTTCTTTCGCCACTCTTTTCATACGCATACCCTTATCTTGTGCATAATAAAAAAGTTCCCTTCTGGATTTCCAAAGGAGAACTTTTTAACAAACCTATAAATAGTTATTTATAAAAATTAAGCTATATGATTATATTTCGCTAAAAAAGGAATTCGTTTCGCCACCAATACGTACATTTTAAATACAAATTTCGCTATCGGTTCAAACATACGTGTACTTTGCACTACTAAACCGCTCGTAATAAATGTTAAGAAAGCTGCACCAAGTATATCTAGAGGATAATGAACTCCTACGTACATACGTGATACACCAACTAATACTGCCCAAATAAGAGCGACATATTTAAGTTTTTCTCCTCTAAGTAAAAATACAAATGCGATGAAAAATACAAGTACAGAGTGATCACTAACAAATGATGAGTCTGCTGCATGTGGTACTAATTGATGTACATCATGTGATACAAATGGACGCGGATGATAATAAACCTCGTGTATAAGAACATTTACTAGTAATGTAATAATAACTGAAAGTGTCGTATATAAAACTGTATATTGTTTTATTATCGCATTCTCTTTCTTTCCATTATTAAACCATAAGATAAACATAAATAGAATGGCTACATATGCAGCGCTATTTGTAATAGCAACCATTAGCGTATCTAATAGTTTGGACGATCCAGCAAAACTATTAAACCATTGAAATACTATGTAATTCATAATACTCTCTCCTTAAATAAAAGCATTCTTGATTTACACAGTATACAACATCAATATGAAAATGGGCTTAAACTTTTCTCATCTAATTCTCATTTTATTATTACTCATTTGACAATATTGAGACTAATTATTACGACTAATTATGTATAAAGCTGAAAAACCTTTAAAACAATACGAATTACATACTTTTCATATGTAGAATACATAACATTGTTACTTAAATATAGTAGTTGCGAAATCGTATTTTTAATACATACGAAGTGCGATATTACCAAATTGTTCTCCTTGTTCCATACGACTTAACGCCCCAATGGCTTCTTCTAACGAATATACTTTATCAATAATTGGTTTAATCTTATGTTTCTCAATAAACTTAACCATTTCATTAAATTCCTCACGGCTACCCATAGATGTCCCCATAATATCGATTTGGTTATAAAATAATGCACGTAATGGCAATTCAATTTTATCTCCTGAGCTTGCACCAAAATTAACAATTCTCCCATTTGGTTTTAATACATCAAAATATTGTAAGAATGTTGCTGGACCTATACTATCGATTATTAAATCTACTTTCTCTCCGCGTAAACTCTCTTCCCAATTTCCAGAACTATTAAAAGAAAAGTCTGCGCCATATGTTTCGGCAAACTGTCTTTTGTTCTCTACCCTTGATGTAACACTTACTTTTGCGCCAATTGCTTTCGCAAATAACATCACAAATGTCGCTACACCGCCGCCTATTCCCGGAATTAAAACATGTTCTCCACACTTCAATTTACCCTTTGTAAAAAGCGCTCTATATGCTGTTAATGCCGATAAAGATAAAACTCCAGCCTCATCCCAAGTAAGATATGACGGTTTTGCCACTACATTTTCAGCTGGCACAATAACAAATTCAGCAAACGTCCCATCTTTCGGTCCACCTAACACCTCTGGTAAATCTGGTACTTCGGCAATATTTTCCCATCCAATGCTAGGATTGATAATAACCTCGCTATTTAATAAATTATTTGAAACACCTTCTCCGATTTCTGTAACAATTCCTGAACCATCTGACCCTATTACTAACGGCAGCTCCATTTCTTTTCTATTGTATATAATAAATAAATCCCTATGATTTAATCCTGCAGCTTTTAACTTTACTTTTACTTCACCGGCATTAAGATTTGTTTCAGGTAAAAATTTATATTCTAATCCTTCTACCCCTTTTTTATATTGATGTACAATAGCTTTCATTGTTTAATTCCCCCTTAATATTTTCAATGTACTAGAAATATCGAAATAAATAAAATAATCCGTCTCCAATAATTAGAAATAATGTATATCGTTATGACAAAAGAAAAAATCCCTCCCTATAAATAACGTAGGAAAAATTTTAAAAATTTTTTAGATAAGAATCTGTAATTTTAGTTTTTTTGAGTTTTGGCCAATTCTAAAATTCTTTGAATAAACGGTGCCTTTTCCTTTGTATATGAAACACGATCAAAAGGATATGTAGTTGCAAGTTTCTCTTTTAATTCTCTATATTCTTTACGTGCCCATTCATGTTTTATTAGAAAGTCTCGAAATAAAAGATTGTTTTTCCATTCGTCACTATTATAAATATAAACATGCAAATGATGGGTACCAGCTCTCCATTTTCCCTTTCTAAAAAAACGTCGATTAGGTGTTTCTTTTGGAACATACTCATATCCAATATTTAATAAATCTTCAATCCACTTTTCAGTAATTTGTAAATCCGTTACGCCAATCATCATATCAATTAGAGGTTTCGCTCCTAATCCTTGTACAGATGTGCTCCCTATGTGTTCAATAGCGATACATTCTCCTCCAAATAATGAAATAAATTTCTCTTTTTCTATTCCATACTCTTCATACCAATCTTTTTGATATGGTTTAATAACGATTTGTTGTTGCATATTGTTCACCCTCTTATAAGTGTTTATTATTATATTTATAAAATTTCATGTGATTAACATAGGATTTTTACAAAATATGTCGAATACTGAAATATACAACTTAATTATAATAAATGTGAGGTATATTATGAAAGATATTCCAGTTGAAATTCAATTAAATCAAGTAACATTCCAATTAAAAGAACATCATAATTTTGATTGGCTTATGAAATTAGGAACCGTATTTGCGGTTTTTGACCAGCAAGATTCAGGAAATCTATCTTTTGGTGTAGAAAAAGATGGTCATAAGAAATTTATTAAATATGCAGGGGCACATACAATTGCATATAATGGAAAGACCAGCGATGCAATTGATAGATTAAAAAATTCAGTTTCCTTATATGAAGAATTAAAGCATGAGTCACTTATACAATTAATTGAACATTTTCCCGTTCAATCTGGATATGTCTTAATTTTTGATTGGTTTGATGGCGAATGTCTTCATTCACATTGGAGTTTCCCGCCTCCTGAGAAATATAAAAATCCAAACTCTCCTTATTATAAATATAAGCATTTATCTGTTTTGGAGCGAATTCAATCCTTAAATTCTATGTTTTCTTTCCATACATATGTCGAAAAGGAAAACTATGTAGCAATAGATTTTTATGACGGTAGTATTTTATATAATTTCCATACAAATGAGACGAAGATTTGTGATATTGATTTGTATTCTAAAAAACCATACGTGAATAAAATGGGAAGATTATGGGGTTCCTCGCGTTTTATGTCTCCTGAAGAATTTAAGCTAAACGCTATGATTGATGCAAGAACAAATGTATTTAATATGGGGGCGATGGCTTTCGAAATTTTAGGAGGTGGAAAAGATCGTTCCTTTACAAAATGGGAAGCAAGTAGGAATTTATATGAAATAGCGTATCGTGCTGTAAATGAAAGCCGAGCTGAACGATATGAATCAGTTAAAGTATTTTATGAAGAGTGGATAAACGTGGCAAATGCTGAAAAGATATAACCTATATTATTAAAAACATAAAGTTTCTACTATAATCATGTATAATACATATAAAATGGAAATTCAAAATAACGAGGAAAATATTATGAACTTTGTTTATATTAATCAAAACGTATTAAATAATCTTCTTTACATTTTAAGTAGTATATTTATTTTTTATTTTATATATGATAGCGGACGCTATTTAAAGAAATATAAAAAATTACTTATTATCCTTTGTACGAGTATCCCTCTTATTTTATGTATGCGCTATCCAATCTATATGGATGAAAATTGTATTCATGATTTAAGACAAATACCAGTTATAATAGGCACACTTTATGGTGGCTTCCCTGTTGGTATCATTTTGTTTGCTATTTTATTAATTACAAGATTTTCATTTTATGGATTTAGTATGTTAACAATACTAGTTTATGGCACAATGTTTATCGTTACAGCATTCGCATCCGCAAAATTTAATAAGTATAATAGAAAAATTAAAGTAGCTTATGGAATGTTTTTAACATTTTTTCTAGCAATATTTACAACTGTAATTGTATTAACTTTATCAGATTTTGAAGTGAATAATTTGTACATTATTTATTTCATAATATTACCAACCATTTTGATGTTGTTTGTCATTTATTTTAATGAAGTTTTAAAAGATGCAGTATGTATGCGATCGAAGATGATTAAAATGGAAAAAATGGAGATTGTTAGCCAACTTGCTGCTAGTATATCGCACGAAGTAAGAAATCCCTTAACTGTCGTAAAAGGATTTACTCAACTTTTAAAAACACCTAATTTAACTCCAGAATCAAGAGACGAGTATATTGAACATATACTTGAAGAGTTACATCGTGCACAAGGAATTATTGATGATTATTTAACGTTTGCCAAACCTGCTTCAGAAAAATCAGATCATATTTCAGTAGAACAAGAGTTAACTCGAGTTATTAATATGATCTTACCTTTATGTAATATGAATACAATACATATTACGAAAGATTTCTCTAGGGCATCAATTGTTGGTAATAAACAGCACTTTCAACAATGTTTTTTAAACCTAATAAAAAATAGTATTGAAGCAATGCCTAATGGTGGTACTTTACATATCTCCTCATCTATTAGTAATAATAAAGTTATAATACGAATTGAGGATAGCGGAATTGGTATGTCACAAGAGCAAATAAATCGATTTGGCGAACCCTATTTTAGCACAAAAACAAAAGGTACAGGATTAGGTACAATGGTTGCTGTTAAGATTCTTGAAACGATGCAAGGTAGTTTAAAAATCCGAAGCCTCGTTAATAAAGGTACAACTTTGACAATTACATTGCCGAAATGTAATACGAACTCATCTGAAAACAAATAAAAAAGGAGCATAATTGCTCCTTTTTATTTGTTTCGATACATAAGTATCTTCTATGTTTTTTTAGTTTACATTTGTGGAGACTAATTAGAAATTAGTACCCTCCGCCCCAGCAGCTGCATCCAACGATAATTAATAAAATAAATAACACAACTAGTAAAGCGAAACCTCCACCAAAACCACAAGAACCACCGTAACTCATATTTTCTCCTCCTTTTGGTTTGAAAACTAATAGGTAGTTGATCATTTTAACTGGTTCGTATTATACATTATGTGAATATCCCTTTTTTGAGCATGTCTACATAAAAATAAGTAAAAGCACTCATTTGAGAGTGCTTTAAAATGGATACCAAAAGTTTTGAAATACATGTAACTTTAAATATACTGCAATAATTAAAATAAAAACACCTACAAATAAAGCAATGAAATCCCCTTTTTTCGCTTTATTTGTATAAAACCATGTACGTTTATCCTTCTTTCCAAATCCTCTTAAATCCATTGCATTTGAAACTGTATCGATTCTATCTAGTGAATGAATAATTAAAGGCCAGAAAATTAAGACACGGTTTTTTATACGAATCCATAAACTTGCTTCTCCTTTTTCAAAAGCTACTCCTCTCGCCTCTTGCGCATGTTTAATAACTTTATATTCGGACTGAATATCAGGTATATAACGTAATGCAATATTTATTGCATATGTAATCTTATAATGAATTCGAAATTTACTTAAGCTACTCACAAATTTGCTTGGATCAGTCGTATATATAAAAATAAGTGTAAATGGTAATAACGTAAAATATTTTAATGAAAGTGTAGCTGCATAAAATAATGTTTCATATGTAATTGTTGCATATCCGATATGTAAAAACGAAGTATATGATTCGGTTAATTCAGATCCATGAGTTGGTGTAATAAATAAAATCATGACAGAATTTAATAAACTAAATGTAAATATAACAGTAAAAACAAGGCAAATTTTACGAAATGGGATTTTAGCAATAAGTAGTCCGATACATCCAATCATAAATACAAATAGCAATATACGAAAATCAAAAAACAAAAAAGTAAGTGTCATACAAAAAATAAATAACAACAATTTCACTGCTTCATCCATGCGATGAAAATATGTACTATACACCTTCCTCCCTCCTAATATCCTCAAAATAATGTTCCATAAACCTTTCAGGATATGAAATCTCACTAAATTTAACTAGTTTCAATAAAGAACTTTCTCTTAGGTTCACCCTTTGTAACGTTTCTGTATCCCCTAATACAACGGACGCGGAATTATTCGCAATAATTTCCCCTTCATCTAGAACAATCGCTCTGTCTGCATATTCTAAAGCGAGATTCATATCATGTGTGATAAAAATAAAAGATATTCCCTGTACAGCTAGTTTTCTAATAAACGACATAAACTGTTTATAATGATAATAATCTTGTCCCGCTGTCGGTTCATCTAATATGATAAGTTTCGGATTTGCTATTAGTACAGATGCAATCGTTACTCTCTTCTTTTGTCCATAACTTAATGCCTGAATTGGCCAATTTCGAAATGGATACAAACCACAAAGTTTTAATGTTTCTTCCGCTCTAAGCTTAATTTCTTCCTTTGAAAACTTTTTTAATTTTAATGAAAATGAAACCTCTTCTATAACAGTAGGTTGTGTAATCATATGATTTGGATTTTGCATCACATAACATATAACCTCACCACGTTTACGAATAGACCAAGAATTGATATTTACTTCATCAAATACAATCCTATCATTTTTTGTTTTGTTTATGCCTATAAGACTATGAGCTAATGTTGATTTACCGGCTCCATTATGGCCCAAAAGTGCTACAATTTCACCTTCATATATGGAGAAATTTACATTGTCCAATACTTTTTGTTTATTAGGATAGGAGAATGACAAATTCTCTACTTTCAATAATTCTTTTTTTGTAGGAGTACCTTTAAAAGAAACTTGCTTCTCCATCCACTCATTTATTACGCTACGAACACTTTCCCTTTGAAGATTTTCAAGTGGGTAGTATATTACGTCATTATTACCATCAAACTGCAATTTCTTTAATACTTCTACGTACATAGGCTCTCTTAAGCCGATAGATGGTAATATATTTGACGCTAAAATCTCTTCTGGTGTCCCTATCGCAACAATTTCCCCTTCATTTATTAAAATGATTTTATCTAAATCCAGGTTTAACATTTCTTCTATTCGATGTTCAATAATTACAATTGTTTTATTATATTGTTTATGTATGCCTTTAATAAGTTCTATCGTATGTAAACTACTTGCTGAATCTAAATTTGCTAACGGTTCATCGAACAATAATATATCAGCATTTGTTGTTAACAAACCTGCTAAAGAAACAGTTTGTTTTTGCCCTCCTGATAATTCATGTGGACTTTGTTTATGAAAAGCATGCATCTTTACCTTTTTTAATGAGTCCGAAACAATCTTTTTCATATCATCTTGATTTACACATTCATTTTCTAAATAAAAAGCTACGTCCTCTTCTACTGTAAGACCAATAAATTGAGCATCTTGATCTTGCAAAATTGTTCCTACCTGTTTACTCAGTTCAAAAACACTCTCTTTTCTCGGGTCTTTTCCGGCAATTAAAATATTACCAGTACTAATCCCTTCATAAGAAAAGGGGATTAGCCCATTTATACAATGAGCTAACGTTGACTTCCCTGAACCACTTCGTCCAGCAATTAGTACTTTTTCTCCAGGGTATATATGAAATGTAATGTCTTTTACAGTAGGCTGCGCAGCATGTTCATATTGAAAGCTGAATTGTTCAAAAGAAATGATTGGTTGCATGTTAACATCCCTACTTTTCAATTTTTAAATGTGTATGTTTCTTATTAGATTTAGCTAGACCTATTGTAATTGGCAATCCAAGAACTAAAAATACAATAACATCAGCAATTGTTGCTCCTAATACTTGTATAATAATTTTGTCAAATGGTTCTCCCATCACAATAACATCGAATGCCCCAGCAAATATAATAGCAATGACAATACCAATTAACCCAGTAATAGCTAAATAAGAAATATCCCGCTTATTATACGCCCCGTTTTTCACACTAAAGCTAAATCTTTTTTGAATGAGTCCCATTGCAAAGCCAATAATGCCTGAACTAATAACCCACCCCCACCAAATACCCCATCCAGCGATTGTATCTGTTACGGTATGACCGATAAGTCCTATTAAAAGTCCTGCCACTGGACCAAATAACGCTCCAAAAACGGTTAAAATAGCTAATGCAGGTTTAATAAATGTATTGGGTGCAATAGCAAATCCCCAAAGTCCTAATATCCCGTATAATGCTGCTCCAATTCCGATTGCTACTACTAACTTTGTTGATAATTTGTTCATTACAATTCCCCTCCCGTATTAGTCAACTTTTATTACTCTATATTTATTTTGAAAATGAATTATGCATCGACACTCCCTTTCTATACAACAAAAAATGACCCCTTACATAAGAGGTCATTTTCTTCACGTTCAAGAATCCTCTTATCTTCCAAAAAACACATCGTGTCCTCTGCGGAATTAGCACCTTCCTATAAATTTATATAGGGGTTGCTGAGGTTTCATAGGGCCGTTCCCTCCACCTCTCTGGATAAGTATTAATTTGTAATTCGTATTATGGCACTAATAAGTATAAATTTCAATACTTTTCTAATTATTTTTATTTTTCGTTTAACGGTGCATTTAAATCATTGTATCCTTATCGGAATTATGAAATAATGAATTCAAGATAGTTACGGGAGGAATGTACGATGAAAGTAATCGGTTTAATTGGTGGACTAAGTTGGGAATCTACATCGTTATACTATAAACATATTAATACACTTACACTCTCTCAATATGATCAAAATGCGAAGCTTGTTTTATATAGTATGGACTTTGGTGAAGTAACTACTTTATTACAAAATCATCAATATGAAGAAGTGAAAAACGAATTAGTCACAGTTGCAAAAAAGGTTGAAAAATCCGGAGCTGATTGTTTATTAATGTGTTCCAATACGATCCATTTATTTGCTGAAGAAGTAGAAAATGCAATATCTATTCCACTTCTTCACATTGGTGATGTAAGTGCTAAAGAAATGGTAGAACAGAATATAAAGCGTATCGGACTATTGGGTACGAAACAAACGATGGAACAAGACTTCTATAAATCACGTCTAGCAAATTTTAATATTGAGACAATCATCCCGACTGAAGAGGATAGAAATTTTATTCATCATGTTATTTTAAATGAATTAAGTAAAGGAATTATTTCAGAAACATCAAAAGAAAAACTTTTACAAATCACAAACTCATTAATTCAAAACGGCGCAGAAGGTATATTGCTAGGCTGCACTGAAATACCATTGCTCATTTCCCAAAACGACCTTACTGTACCTGTTTTTGATACCGCTTTTTTACATGCAAATACTGCTGTGCAGTTTGCAGGATAATAATATAAAAGCATAAAGGTTAATCCTCTATGCTTTTATATTGTCTAAACTATTTATTTAAAAGAGATGTAATCACTGCAATTGCTTCTTTTGAACCACCACATTCTAAAAAACTATCATTCAGTTTTCGTATACCATGCTTATACTTTTTATTTGAAAGAACATCTGTTACCGCTTCTTTTAACGTTTGCACATTAACATTCTCTTTCAATAACCGATGTGCTGCTTCAAGTTCAGTTAATCTTTGCGCTATCATTGGTTGGTCTTTATCATGTGGAATGATGACAAATGGGACATTAAAATAAATAGCATCGTGTACGCTGTTCATGCCGCCATGTGTAATAAAAACATCTGCTTCACTTAATATTTCTGATTGGGGTACGTATGAAGCGATTATAAAATTGTCTGGAGCTTTCTTAATTTTAGAACGATCATTTCTATCACCAATTGCCATTACAACTATTCCATCAAAATCCGAGAAAGTATCAATGCACGTATTAAAGAATGGTTCAAGCTCTTCAAGCAGTGTCCCCATTGAAATATATATAACTTCTTTACCTTTAAGCAATTCAAGTGGAAACTCTACATTTGTTTTACGATTTGAAATACTAGGACCAATAAAAATGATATTTCTTCCAAATAAATCGCTATTAGGTTGAAAATAGCGACTTGTGTACACAAGAGTAATATCTCCCTTGTTATGCATAAATTGAAGATTATTTTTAGGCGTTACTCCAAATTCATGTTCCATTTGATATAGTAACTGTTCAGAAATTTTATCAGGTTGGAATGGTATTTCTGCATTTGGATGAAAAGGTAATGTTTCCAAAAAATTTTGAGGAATTAAAAATATAGGAGAAGAAACTATGCCTGGAATATGTAAATACTCCTTTACTAACTCTCCAGCGCCAAATATATCATAAATTACGAAATCAAAATGTATGTTTTCACATAATTGTTTCGTAATTTCTAATATATATAAAGAAGTTTGAACATGTACACGAAAGAAAGAATTCAGCCCATCTGGAGTTTCAGAATCAATAGAAATCTCCTTTAATAAATCTGGATGTGTATATACAGTAGCTCCCAAATCTTCAATTCTGCCTTTAAATTGTTCTGTCGTAATATAATGTACGTGATCACCTCGTTCAGTATAGGCTTTGACTAAACTTAATGTAGGATTTACATGTCCCTCTGCTGGAAAATTAACCACTAAAATATTTAGCACTTATCTCTCACTCCTTACATTTCAATACTCTTATTAATCATACTGTAATTATTACCGTCAATCTTCACCTAATAGTCCTAATATGCTTGCGACTTTAGGTTGATAAATAATTGTTAGTGATTAAATTAAAAAAGGCATCTACATAAGTAGATGCCAAACCGTGATAAGGAGTGTTCTGTGAGGTTAGAATAAGCTTTTCAGCTTGTCCTATGCTATCAATATATGATTTATTTTATAAAATGTGAATAATTGATAGAATGATTTTACCTCTCTATCACCCATTTTGAACCTATTTCTAAATAAGTCGACTCTAGTTTCTGTACTATTTCATATGTTTTAACCTTCTTGAGAGCTATCTATTTTTATAGTTTCTCCAGTCAATCTCTTATTTTTCAATTCAAAATAAGCATCTAAAACTTCTTTTCCAATATCAGAGTTAATACCAGATTTATCATTAATAACCCACGGCACAACTACAGAGAATGCTACTTCAGGATTATCATACGGCGCATATCCTGCTAACGTTAAATTATAACATTCTCTTCGCTCACCTTTTTCATTTCTTCCAATATCACTTTCTCCACCGTATACTGTCTGTGCTGTCCCTGTTTTACCTGCTGGCTTATAAGATGCTTTTTGGAACGCCCTTACTCCTGTTCCATCACCTTCTTGGAATACCTTTCTAAATCCTTCTTTTACTTGATTTATATATTCCTCTTTCATATCTATCTTATTTAAAACGATTGGTTCTACTGCATGCACCACTTTACCAATCTCATCTTTTTGCGACGTTTGCTCTCTTACCTCTTGAACAATTTGTGGCTTCATTCGATATCCACCGTTTGCGATTGTTGAAATATACTGTACAAGCTGAAGTGGCGTATAGGTGTCATACTGGCCAATTGAGTAGTCTAGTAAGAAACCAGGTTGATTATCTTTTTTACCAATTTGTCCAGCTGTTTCATTCGGTAAATCAATACCCGTTGGAACACCTAATCCAAATTGCCTGAAATAATACCTCATTTTATCAAAGTACTCCTGTTTAATATTTAATGAACTATTTTTTACATAATCTACACCTGCAATTTTTAATGCTGTATTAAACATATAAACGTTTGAAGAGACTTGTAACGCTCTTAAATCATCGATATTTCCAAACTCTTTCCAAGACTTTTTTTCCTTAGTTCCTTTAAACTTCATAGGTGCATCATAAAAATAAGTACCTGGTGTTATAGCTTTCGTTTCAAATCCAGTTAAAACTGTCGCACCTTTAACTGTTGATCCAAGCTCATAAGAACTAGTCATTGTGCCTAATGCATAGTCTTCAACTTCTGTTTTTCCGTCTTTTTCTACAAGTCTTTTCCCGGCCATGGATAATACTTGTCCGTTTTTCGGATTCATCATTACAACGAAAGCACGGTCCAACATGGATTCTGACGCTTTATATGCCTTTAATATTTTTTCAATACTTTCTTCTACTTTCTTCTGTAATTCCATATCTATTGTTAAAGTTAAATTCTTACCGCTCTTTCCCTCAGAAACGGTTTCCGTTCTAATTGTATTACCTTGTTTATCTGCAACGCTTCTTACTTCTTTTTTTGTACCATGAAGTACATCTTCATATTGCTGCTCGATATAACTTTTTCCAACCCTATCATTTCGGCTATAATCACGTACCAAGTAGTAATCTAATCGTTCACTTGGTAATCCTTCATCGGAATTAGAAACATTTCCAAGAACAGATCGGAATAATCCATCATTTACATACACTCTCTCCCAATCCACCGATACGTCTACACCTGGGAGATTCGCTAAACCTTCACTAATTATAGTAAATTCCTTTTCACTAACATCTTTTTTAATAATCTGAGGAGCCATTTGATAACCAGAAGTCATCTTACTTTTAATAGCTAACACTTTTATATCTTTCTCTGTTAATTCCTGAAGATTTTTATCTGTAACCCGTTTTCTTTTTAACTCTTCTATTTTTTTATCTAGCTTCTTGCCGCTAATATCCTTTTCTCTAAATGTATCTATTTCTTTTTTCGATACTAGATTTTCAGCCAGTTTCGGATTTAATTGCATCCAAAAATCTTTCTTATCTGTCTCATTTAACTTATCTATATCTTCTTGCGGCATTTCAATTATGTCTACAAGTTGTCTCGCGGTTTTTAATATATCTTCTGATTTTACACCTTTCATCTTTGTGTACGTGATCGTGCGTAAAGATGTATTATCAACAACTGGATTCCCTTCTCGATCAAATATTTTTCCACGTGGGACAGATAGGCTCACAGTTGCATTTTCTCTCTTTTCTACTTCATTTTTATAAGTCTCTCCATCGAAAATTTGCACTTTACCTAACTGTATAATCATTGCAGAAAATAATAAAAATACACAAAGAAATAAAATATTTAACCGCGTCGGTATTGCTCTACCACTTTTTTTCTCATGCTTTTTCACCTTGTCATAATCTCCTTCTTACAGAATTCCTAATAATAATTGAATCTATATATTAAAAGTAATGCACATTTTCTATACAGTACTTTGCACAAATATTAATATACTGATAAAAACTTAATAGAAATTAAAACAAAGGTTAAGAAAAGGTAAAGTTTACTAAATTAAATATAAAAATCCCCAATAACCGAAAGCTTAACTTTTGGTTATTGGGGATTTAGTAATTTAAGAGTTAATAATTGCGTATTGATTCGAATCTATCATCATAATTTGATAGAGATTTTTCACTCTGAGCTTTCGGCAAGTAAATCGTTACTGTTGTCCCGACTCCAACTTCACTCATAATACTTATATTCCCTTGATGACTTTCAATGATTTTATAACTTAACATTAATCCGATACCGGTACCTTTTTCTTTCGTACTATAAAAAGGCTCACCTAATCTCTTAATTCTATCTTCAGGTATCCCTATTCCTTCATCAATTACATGAATAATGACACCTTCATCGTTTATCTCTTTAATATGAATTGTAATTTTCCCGCCATCTGGCATAGCTTCGATTGAATTTTGCAAAATATTAATAAACACTTGTTTTAATTGATTTTCTGAGCATTCAATGCTTATGTCTTTGTTGTCTGCATATAGTTCCACTTGAATATTCGTCATAATTGCTTTTGTATTCATTAACGATACGACATTATTATAAATTTGATAAATATTTTTTTGTTCTGTATTTATCTCATCTGTTTTAGCAATTGATAAAAACTCTTGAAGAATCGCTTCTATTCTTTCAATTTCAGAAAGCATTAAATCAAAATATTTTTCTTGATCTTCTTTATTAATTTGAAATAACTGTATAAACCCTTTAATGACAGTTAATGGGTTCCTCACTTCATGAGCCACACCAGCTGCTAATTGACCAATTGCTGCAAGTGTATCTGATTTATTTAGCAATTCCTCTGTCTTTTTCCGTTCTGTAATATCGCGTACAATGATCATAATTTTATCATGTAATAATGGTAAGCATCTAGCTTCAAAGAAATCGACACTCCCATTAATTGTAAGTGGATATTCAACAATTACATTCGTCCCTTTTTCCTTCACTTGATGAATTGCTTCCTGAAATTGCTGTGCTACTGGAGATGGTAATACTTCGAAAAACTTTTTTCCCATAAAAGCTTGTGCCGGTACGTAAAATTTCGAAGGGGATCCTGCTTTATAATCTATAATTGTGCCATCATCTTCTGTTAAGAAACATAAATCTGGTAAAGCCTTAAAAATTAATTCCAATTCAGACGTTTGTTGTTTTAACTGGTCTTCTATCGCTTTTAAATGTGTAATATCTACTCCGACAGCCCAGTAGCTATATCCTGTTACAGGAAACTGTTCTGATATATTGGACCACATGATTGTTTTTATTTCACCATTTTTACATGTTAAGTGCATTTCCCAATCTCTGAAATTTTTTCCACAAGTTAAAAATTTCGTTTGTATTTGGTGACGATAATTATGATCTGGGTACAATAATTGTAGGGCATTTGGATTCTCTATTATTTCTTCAGCTGTATAACCTGTTACAATTTCACACTCCCGATTCCACAAAACAAAATCTCCATTATAATCAAGCGCATCAACCATAACAGGCATGTTTTGTAAAATCGTGTGCAGTTCCTCCTCATTTCGAGAAAGCAACGTTGTATTTTCACTTTGAAATACCTTCGTTGCTCCATCTATAATTAGATTTGAAAGCATTTCAAAGTATTTTTGACAATTGAAAATGTCACTTTTGTTTGACCATACTACAAAAGATCCTAAATGTTGATTGTATAAAAAAATGGGGATTTCAATTTTGGGAAGTTTACATATTTTCATCTCATTTATTCCAAAAGAAAATATACATTCTTTTTCAGCATCAAGAAGTTGATGTGATATGTTGGTTAATTTATAAAACTGTTCTGCCATGGTTTCTATTGTACTCACATCAATAAGTTCCATTAGCCGCGCATTCATTCCTTTTTCACCTCAATATGTAAAATTAATACAAATTCAAAATTTATACTTCTCCATTATACGAAGAATGTGCCTTTAGGTATATAGCTGCAGAATAATTATTCGAACAAATTTTATTTTTCAATTAAAAAGAGAAGAATTTACGTATAAAATGAAACTTTAATCACTATGTATTCCATCAAACACCAATTTTAATTTGACAAGCAACCGAAAACGCGCCCTCATGCATAGATTTAACTATGACAATAGCATTATTCATATCGCTTGTAGTAGTATAAAAACACAAAAAATATAAAGTTCATAAAATTTTCACAATAAATATGAAAAATATAAACATTTATTCCAATATATTCTATATAATATAAAGTAATAAGGCTTCTATGAATCTCATAGAATACCTTACCCCTAATAAAAAGAAAAAAGAATCTATTTGGATTCTTTTTTTCTTTTTATATTACATTACATATTTATATAAAGCATGTGCAACACCGTGTTCTTCATTTGATAAAGTTTCGTATTGACACATCGCTTTTATTTCTTCCACAGCATTTCCCATTGCAATTGATATGTTCGCTTTTTCCATCATGGAAACATCGTTTAGCCCATCACCAATCGCTACAGTATTTTCGACTGGAATATTCAGGTGTTCTGCTAAAGTATATAATCCATTTCCTTTTTGGGCATCTCGATGATTAATCTCTAAATTATGCCAATATGAAGATGTAATTGCTAAATCAGTATTATGCAGAAACGCTGCTTTTAACTTTTTTAACTTTTCTATGTCATAAGAAAATGGTAAAAGCTTATGCACATGTATTTCTGTTTCTACAATTGGTTTACAACTTTCTGCACTATGAAATGCTGTATGTTCAAGATATAATGCTGCAATCGTTTCTAACTCTTTCAAATCAAAATCTTCTTTTGAATTCTTCACATATTCGATCTCATTACGTACACTCTCTACTCCATAATCTGGTACATATACACCTTTATTAGTATAAAGCTGATAATATAAGCCATTCTCTTCAAGATAGTCCACAATCTCAAGTGCCTGCATATTTTGAATTGGATATCTCTTCATCATTTTATTATCTTTATATATAAGCGCACCATTTTCCGCAATAATTGGACACTCTAAATTAACTTCTAACAACAATCTTTCAATGTCGACGATAGAACGTCCTGTACAAATTGCTACAACATGACCCGCTTCCTGACATTTTCGAATTGCTTCTGCATTCTCTTTACTAATCATTTTATTCCCCGAAAGAAGAGTTCCATCTAAATCAATTGCGATTAATTTCATTATTCCTTCACCACTTTCTATAAATACACGAGCTCATTATAAACAATAGGTATCGTTTTCATACTGATTTCGTGAAGTACTCCTTATTTATAATTTATGAAAAGCGTTTCAGGTCAAGAAATAATTAAAAATAAAATCAAAAGCTTTTCTTTTTAAAGAAAAGCTTTTGATTTTAAACTATGAACTATAACTAATATATTTCGTCTCACACATGTACACATTCTTTTCTTCAGTTGGGACATATATTTTAAACTTTTCTAAACGTTTTCCGTAAATATGAATAGTGATAACGCTTTCATTTTTACCTATTTCAAGAATATGACAATCAGCTGGTGGAATGACTTTATCTGTTTTTCCTTCTCCCAAATAAAGATTTCCTGTATGTGTTAAATAAACAAGTGAATTTTCAAGCTGCTTAGTTTGTATAAAGTTTTGCACCATTATACTTCCTGTAAAAACACCTTCTACTCCCCATGTACCATCATGATCATGTAAAGGTGTAGATTGTCCATCTTTCCATACAAGAGCTAATACTTCAAATCTCTTTAAAGGATCTTCATATAACAAGTGTCGTGCGTATTGAGCCGAATTAGCCTTCTGTTTTTCTAACGGAAGCCATGTTTTCTTTTCTAAAAGTTCTTCTAATAATTTTTCAATCGCACAAACAATTTGATCTTCTAATAAATTACTATCCATTAAATCCGTTACAGCTTTAATAAATGTTTGAAACATTTTACTTCCATTACACGTTAACATAAGTATCCTCCTCTACTCTTCTTTCACACACTTCCATACTATAAAACACACCAGAATTTTACAATTGAGAAATAAAAAACAAGGTACATTACAATGCACCTTGCTGAACGTTTTACCTAGTTTTCAAAAGAATAGGTAAGTATTTTAATGTTTGTTCATTTTCCAATATACATTTTTCTAAATTGAACGATGGAGATAACTCTATTTTTTCAAAGACATTTATAAAAGTAGTTAAAGCAATTTCAGCTTCTAAACGTGCAAGTGGTGCCCCTAAGCAAAAGTGAGCACCTTTACCAAATGTTAAATGCTTTTCATTTCCTATTCGGTGTATATTAAATTTAGAGGCTTGCGAAAATTTTTTCTCATCTAAATTTGCTGCACTTACCCACGCAACAATCATTTGATCCTTTTTCATAAAAGGCCCAAATATATTTGTATCCTCTGTAATCCTCCTAGCTAATGTAACGGGAAAGCGATAGCGCAATACTTCCTCAATTGCCTTTGAAATTAATTTAGGTTCTTCTCTTAATTCTTTATATGTTCCAGGTGAATCCACTAAAAAGCAATAAAAGCTATTAATAATTAAATTAGTAGTTGTTTCATTGCCTGCCGCTAATAAACCTAAAGAAAAAGTAACAATTTCTTCATCTGTTAATCTTTCGCCTTCATATTCAGCTCGTATTAAATCCGAAATAATATCATCGGTTAAATGGTATCTCTTTCCCTGAACAATCGGTAGAAGATATGCTTTAAATTCATTTAGTGCTATACCCTTTTCCGCATCCAGATCATTAAACTTTTCTTTACTATACGGCATAAATAAAATATCAGACCATGCTTTAATTTTTTTACGGTCCGTTGTTGGCACTCCTAATAAATCAGATATGACGGTAACAGGTAAAGGTGCAGCAAACTCTTCAACAATATTAACCTCACTATATTTTTCGATATGTTCTATAAGTTCATTTGCGATTGCCTGTATTCGGGGTTTCCATTGTTCTAAACTTCTTGGAGTAAATGCTTTAGAAACGATAGAACGTACATTGCGATGTTCTGGTGGATCAGTAGAGTTTATATTTATCCTAGTTTCTAAAGGAGGGATTGCGAATTGTCTTCGCTCCCTTCTACTTGAAAATAAGCGATAATCCGATAAAACTCGATTTACATCATCGTATAAAAAAACATTCCATACATCTTGCTCTTCATCGTAATGTACTGGGCGATTATCCCTCATAAATTGATACCACTCATACGGATTCCACAATTCTTCTTTTGTTTTCAGCTTTGAAATTTCATGAACTAAAATCACATTTTCCGGCGAAGCCATAGTTCTTTCCTCCCTTTTCTTTTACAATAAAAGTGATAGGTCGGTAGTTCAAAATTGTATAATCTAACATATGTTATTTTAACATATAATAAAGGAGATTTTTTATTGGAGAACTTGAGAAATATATAAGGGGGATTTTTTATGTATGTTGATATTTTATTACTCGCAGAATTAACGTCAGGGCCAAAGCACGGTTATGAAATAAAGAAAAATATCCAAAATCAGTTAGGAGAGAATTTTGAATTAAATCATAATATGCTTTATCCTTCTCTTCGACGTTTTGAGAATATGGGGGCTATAACGAAAAAAGTACATACACAAGTCGGAAAGCCAAACCGAAATATGTACGACATAACTGAAACAGGTGAAGAAATTTTTTCAGAAATGTTAAGAGAGTTTCCTGAAAAAATTGCGACAAATAACGCTGAGTTCCTTGTACGTATCGCTCTATTTGAAAAACTTGATTACGAAGGTAGAAAAGAAATTTTAACAATACGCCAAGACGTACTACATAAACAGCTTACTGCTATTCAATCTTTACGTGTTAGCTCATCTTTTATTACAGAAGTCATTGAATTTAGTAAATCACGTATTGAACACGAATTGCTCTGGATTACATCACTTATGAAGAAAATATAAAAATTAACAAGAAAAGTTAAAAACAATGAATGAAAATGAGATTTATTATCAATACTATAATTAATAAAAGGGCAACCACGATTTGGCTACCCTTCAAAAATTTATACTTCTGGATCGAAAGTTTTGCAATCTGTTTCTTCCGTAGTTGATGCATGTTTCCCTTTATGACTTACTACATAAATTGCATCTGCACTACATTTATTGCCGTTAGCCCAAAATTTACAGTTGTTTACTTCACATAAAACGTCTTGTGCCATAGTATCACACCTCCTTGTTCTATTATCATTAACAAAATTCGGAGGTATGATACTCTTTGTCATGCATTTTTTATTACCTTTTTAGCTTTCTTAATGGTTCAATATTTCCTTGTACAATAGCATCTATATTTTCTGTTATTTTTTCAATGTCAAAATGCCACCATTGAATTTGCAATAACTCTTCTACTATTGTATTTGTAAATCGTTCCTTTATTTTATTTGCAGGGTTTCCGCCAACAATTGTATATGGTGCGACGTCTCTAGTCACAACAGATTTAGCTGCAATGATTGCACCATCCCCTATTTTTATTCCAGGCATAATCGTTGTATCCATACCAACCCATACGTCATTTCCTATAACTGTATCCCCTTTGTAAGGTAAATCAGACAAATTAGGTGTATACTTCTCCCACCCATTCCCAAATATATTAAATGGATATGCCGAAAATCCATCCATCCGATGATTCGCTCCGTTCATAATAAAGGTAACTCCATTTGCAATACAACAAAACTTTCCAATAGTAAGATGATCTCCAAGAAATTCATAATGATGTAATACTCGATCTTCAAATGTTTCTCCATCTTTCGCATCATAATAAGAATAGTCACCAACGAGTATATTAGCTTTCGTTATTGTATTTTTTATAAAATGAACGTTTTGATTTCCTTCAATTGGGTATTTTACATTTGGATTAGGATTCATGTTGCACAGCACTTCCTTTACCATTTATTTCACTTTCTAACGCTATTACTGGCTTTAAATTGTATATAGGTAAAATAAATAATAATCCAATTATAAATAGTAAAGCTGTGCCCTCATACATCGTACTTAATGAGAACACCTCTTTTAATGAACCAGCAATACTCATTGTTACTACCATTGAACCGGTGAATAGTGGACTTAAAATGCCATTTACACGACCGATAAAATCAGTATCGCTGTTTTGAATAATGAGCGTATTAATACCTATTTGGATACACGGAAGAGCTAACCCACTAAAAAGTTGTGCTGTAAGTGTCACCCATAAGCTCGTCGAATAACCAATAATACCAATGCCGATCGCCTGACCGAGCATCCCTACAATTAACATCTTTTGCGGAGCAACATTTTTCGCAAATACCATCGCTAAAGCACCGCCAACAATCATACCCGCGCCATTTACTGTTAGTAACCATTGCAAACTCTCTTTTGATAACCCTAACTGCTCAGTCACAATAAATATACCTAATGGCTGAATTAAACCGATACCTAGTCCTGCTGCCATAAAACAAAGCCCTAGCAAAGTTAATGCTTTTTTCTTTTTTACGTATTTAATACCGTCTAGCATTTCCTGTAACAACGTGATTTCTTTTTTCTCATTTTTATTCTCAAGATCTTTCGGAAGAAATAACAACACAGCTGCTGCCAGTAAAAAAGCGATACCTGTTATGATGATTGAAATATAAATTCCAAAACTATGAAAGATAAATGTTCCAAGAATCGGTCCTAACACCATAAAAATCGCAAATATTGTTTGATATATAGACATCGCTAATTGGATTTGTTCCGTTGATAAATGCTGTTTAAACAATTTCATACCTGATGGTTGAGAAAACTGCGAAAGGATTGCAGAAATAAGCGTGACAAAAAACACGATTTTCCATGTTCCAAACATAAGTGTAATTAATACAGCGAATACTGAAATGGAACTTAACGTTTCACACCATATCATTGTCTTCTTTGGCTTCCACCTATCAGCAAAGGTTCCACCTATAAAGGAAAAGATGAAAATTGGAGCAAACTCAGCAACCGAAATCATTGAAATAGCAAAAGCATCACCTTTCGTCATTTCCATTACATATAGTAATACCGCAAAGTTCCGAACCCATATTCCAATTTGTAAAAATAGTGCTGATGCAAGAATTCCTTGCACAAACCGATTTTTTAATACTTGTGATACCCCATTGTTTCGTTTCGTTACTACATTTGTCGACATAAAAAAGCCCCCTATTTCATGTTCTGAACAGGAGGCAGCACAAATCATATAAAAAGACTATATATTCGCAGAGCGAAATACATCCCTTTTCTATAAATGCACAGACTAATCCTATTCAGAAGAATATTTCGTTTTTTAACGAAGATCTCTTACAAATAGAATTAGTTGATCATTGGGATGTTTTCACCCTTCCGTTTCGAATTTAAATAACACATACATACTCTATGTAAATCATTTTCTATGTATGCATGTCTACAATAAATATTCTAGAATGTTAATGGTAATTCCTCTAAAGAACGCATTAAATAATTACCTTGCCATTTAATGTCTTCACGGTTCCCTTTTATTTGTAGTTCAGGCATTCGATTAAATAAAGTAGTAATGGCAATCTTTGCTTCTAACTTAGCAAGTGGAGCACCTAAGCAGAAATGGCTACCATGGCCAAAGGCAATATGACGATTATTCTCCCGAGTAATATCGAATACTTCCGGATTTTCAAATACCGTTTCATCACGGTTTGCAGAAGCTAATGCAATGACAACCATATCTCCTCTTTCGATTGTTCGGTCGTGAATTTGAAAAGGTTCATCTGCCCATCTTGAAGTTGTAACTTCAACTGGAGAATAATATCGTAATCCTTCTTCAATAGCTGCATCAATTAATTTTGGATCTTCTTTTAATAACTGTAATTGATCCGGATTTTCGAGAAGTGCTAATACCGTATTTGTTATTAAATTTACCGTTGTCTCATGTCCCGCCACAATTAGTAACATAATCATTGAATATAGTTCTCGGGCGCTAAGTTTATGCCCTTCATTTTCCGCAAGTATTAATGCACTCACCAAGTCTTCTTTTGGCTCTTTTCGTTTATTATCAACTAAATATTGAAGATATGTAATAAACTCAGATAGTTGCTTTTCAGTTTCTCTTATTTCTTCTGGTGTTTCTGGGTAAGCAATGACAGCATGAGACCAAATTCTAAATTTCGCTTGATCTTCTTTTGGAATGCCGAGCATTTCACTTATTACAATAATCGGTAAAGGAAACGAGTAATCATCAACAAGATTTAATGAACTTTTTCGCTCGACTTCATTTAACAAATCATCTGCAATATCCTGTATTCTTCCTTCCAATTGCGTGATTATCTTCGGTGTAAAAGCTTTTTGTACGAGTGATCGTAAACGATTGTGGTTAGGTGGATCTGAATTTAGCATGTGCGTCGTTAAATAATCACTATTATCAACAGTAAGAAAGACATTCAATGTATCTTGAGAAAATACATTGGCCGGATCTTTTTTTAAGCGATTATCTTTTAATAGTGGCAAAGCATCTTCATATCTTGTAATAAGCCACTCTGCACCTAATTCAGTTTTATTTACAAATAAGATCGGTTGCATTTTTCGAGATTCTTTATAAATTTCATATGCATCTTCTTTAAACTGAGCTGAAGCTAAATTAATTCCATCCTCTATTCTTAGCCCAACTTTATTTTTCATTGACATCGTATTCCCTCACTCTCATTTGTTTTTGAAAACCAACCAACATATGCATTATACTCTAATAAAAACGTGAAAATTGTAAATTTTTAATCAAAACCTTACTTCATATATTGAAAAATAAAAAAGTGAGGGAGTAAAATCTTTCTACTCTCTCACTTTTCTTTATGCGAAGCACATGAAATTACTAATTTGTTGATAGCGATAACTTACTTTACGACGGCGACCACCTTGCCAAGTGTAACCTGAAACCCCATTTCTCCTCACTTCAGTCGGAAAGAACCATAAGTCTCTTCCGAAAGGTCCAGGACGATGCAAACGTAAATAGCCCCATCTTCCTAGACAGTTACACATCCATGATTTCATATTCCCTGCTTGTGCTGGAGAAGCAAATGTAGACGGTAACGCTGGCGCTTGAGACGGTGGTGGTGACGTTGGAGCATCTTCCGCATCATCTGGTCTATAATCTTCTTGTTCCATATCTCTCATTTCATTTACAGATTCATACCCGTAGTTTTGTGGATTATAATACATCCCTTGATCATATGGATAATTTTGCTGGTTATACATATTAACAAATCACCTACTTTTCATTCAGTACCTTTAACATTCATATGTAATATGCGCTCTATAGGAAGCTTATGTTATAGCCCAAATTCAATTTAAAAACCTCGTATTATTTAAAATACGAGGTTTTTAAAAATAAAATGTATTTATTATTTCCTTAACTTTACACTATAAGAACGCATTTCTTTTAGTGAACCTTCAAATTCAAATACGTCTTGTTTAATTAATTCCTTTAAGCGATATTCTAAAAACATATCGCCGACTAACTGCTCTACAAGACCAAGCGCTTCACCAATTACTCTTGGAGCTTTTAGGAATTCTCGATCAGCACCTATATTTTTCGCGCATTCAATAATAAATTGATCAAAATAATCTTCTTGTACAGAACGCACTTCATTTTCTTTCCAAACTCTTAGAAACTCCGTACTTTTTGATAATCTATACCACTCCTCTTCAAACCTCATTCGCTTCTCTTCAGTTAAATACGGAGATTCTGCAAAACTTTTTTGGAATAGAGCTAAACTGTCAGGCGGTAATTCTCCTGTTCCACGAATAGCATACTCTTTTTTTAATATTTCTTTACTTGCTTCAGACGTATTAATAACGCGAATATTTTTCTTATCTTTTAATTGTGCCATTACAAAACATAGACCTACATGTTCATGTGCGTTATTGGCTTTCCAAATTGTAATAGGCGTTTCAATAGGAATAGTGTGTAGTTCTTCCATAGTTTCTAAAAACCTTCGTAAATACTCTTCTTCAAAATAATTATCATAAGCATTTAAATTGTTTACTAACCATTCCTGTCTTGCAAGTTGTCCCTCATTCATATGTAACTTGTTTATCGGTCCAATTGAAAAGAATTCAGAAAAAGCAACAACCATCTCTTCCAATCGTTCTTCTTGACCCAGCATATGTTTTAAACATCCAGCTGTTGAATCATCAAAAGCAATATGAACGTGTGAGCTTTCTTTTACATTTCTTTTATAAGATGTATTATTCGTTAGTTGTTTTGGAATATCCATTAAATTTTTAATTGTATCTTCACTATAGTTTTCTTCTAATAAATTTAACTGAATTAGAATACTTTGAAGTAAATGTTTTGCTTCATCTTCGTACATATCTTCTACAACATTTTTGATTTTATCTATCATACAAATCCCTCTATTCATTTCATAAATAACGTATATTATAGTGTATCATTTTAGTATCATTCTTTTAAAGTTTTTTTAAGTAAAAGCATGTATTATTCAGATTGCTACAGCTATCCACATTTTCAACAAAATCTCTCCTACAATTCTTAATTACTACATATCTTTTGTAAATTCTTTTATTTGAATGTATAATTATATAGAAAATAAAAAATACAGGAGCTATATGTATGGAGAAAGCGATTACTACTTATAAACATTATTTAAAAAATTGGAGATTTATATTTATTTGTATATTACCTACTATCGCCTTATTATATGTTTTCGATGTAATCTTTGAACTACTATTTCATCAAGATTTCTATTTATCTAACTTAATTTTTGCTATTATATTATTTTTAATATTTATTAACATCAAAGATATGTTTAAAATTGAAAGTTAAAGCACGGGATAAAAAAAGAGCACCCTGCAATTGGATGCTCTCATATGACAGAGGTTTTTTCTGAGTATTAAGTAGGACACGAAGGTCTTGTCCTACAATATAATATATGCTTGTACTTATTTTATTGTGCATCTATTAAACATCAAATGTATACGTATTGCTAAAAATTCTGCTCATTTATTAATTGTATAATTATTATATTCACACATAAAAAAACATCCCTATGGATGTTTTTTTATGTACCGATTTTTTAAGCTTCCATAAACTTAGCCGGTACACCAATTTTTTCAACTACAGAAGATATATTAGTAGGATTAATCATTACATTTTCAATACTAACTAATTTATTTTCTAATAGTCCATTCTCTATAGTAATAAGTTCTTCAAACCGATCTAAAGTCATCGAGAATTTGTGTTCACTTCCGCCATTCATACAGACTTTTACATACTTCATAGTGTCACCGCCTTTCATAATAATCTATATTTCGATAAGAAGACGCTTACATCCTTTTTATTTACTACTAGATTTCTCACTTTTACTCCTTGCTAATTCACGTTTATTTATTTTAGAAAAAGCAGCTACTATTTTATGTTCACGTTATAATTGCTAGTAAGAACGATAAAGATAAAAATGCACAAAGTGGTATATATAAAACAGTATCCATTTTAGCAAAACGCGTATCTTTTTTTCGCTTAAAGATGCCAAAATAATGAAACTCACCAATTACTCTTATAAAAAAAACAATCATACAAATCCAGGAGCCCCATTGAACAATAATATTAGGAACTTCGAAATGAACAACATTTGTTTGTTGTAATAAAATCATTGCCGCCATACTTAATAATAAAGCAATGAACAATGTCATTCCTACACCTGGTATAAACGCCTTTTCTCCAGATTTTGTTGGAATGACACTATTTGTCGCCCACTTACCTCCGAAAGCCCAGTAAACATGTAAAAAGCTAACTAAAAATAATATACAGACAGAAATATATGTAATAATAAGCATTTTGTCCTCCCATTATTTTATTTAAGTCCTTAACTTTAGGGTATGCTATAAATTCCGCATTAGCAATCTATATATAATTACAAAAAAACCCTTCAATGATAAATCATTAAAGGGTTACTCAAATATCTTATGCATTATACCTATTTCTACGACGTTCCATCCTCGTTTGTCCTTGAGCAGTACCTTCTTTATATGGATCTATTTGCTCTGTCATTTCATATGTTGCAGCTTGAGCTGGTTCTTCGTAATTATGCTCACGTATTTTTTCTGGCGTATTTCGTTTTGATACTTTTCCACCAAACTTAAATAATTTGATCTTTAATTTCGGTAATCTAGGAAGTGGAATCTTAAATGATAATTTTTTGCGCTTCTTTTTTTGTTGAAATAGATTTATATTTTCTTTATTATCCTCCTCTTTACGGTGTAATAACATAGCAATTAATCCACCAAATATAAGTCCGCCAACTAAAAGCATGAGGTATTTGAAATTGCTTGTCATTAAACTCGACATACGTTCAAGTATGACTAACGATTGCACTTCTTTAATATCCCAAAGTAAAGCGGCCCATAATGAGAATAAACCGAAAGTAAGTCCATATGTACGAAAACGGAATAAACATGGAATTAAAGCAATACAAGCGGCAATTTTCGCATTCGCTATGATTGAACTTGTTGAAATATCTTGATACCAAATGACTAACAGTAATGTTATAAATGACGCATACGCTATCCAACTACATATGCGTGAATATATTTTTTTCGCAAAATAACTACCGAAACTAGTGAAAAATAAAAGGCCTCCAATATATAAAGATTGCTCTAGTGGGATTTGCCTCATAATTCCTGCAACTGGAAAGAGGCCGCTCAATAGCATTAATAGTACATCTAATTTCTTCACAATTCCTCATTCCTTTCAAATTTCTTTTGAATCAATTCATATTGCTTTTCAAAATGATGTAGTTTTTTATTTCTAAAAAACATCTTAATCCTGTATGGAAATAAAGTAAATACGTAAAAGAAAAGATACATGACAAAAGATATCCTTATTTACATGAAAAAATGACAAATCCTGATCGATATAATGAACAAGATTTGTCTACTATTATTTAAAGAAGAATAATTGAATCTTTCTTTTCTATTTTCATTATATCTACATCCAATTCATCATCAAACTCTTTAAACTCTCTTGCATCTATATCAGTCATATAGCTTTTTATTACTTTCGCCATATGCATGGAATACGGCATGTGTATATTCTTTTCCAAAAGCATACTTGAATTACAGCACATGTAATGTACCATTTTGGCAATATAATTCCTTTCTACAGCTTTTACACCTAGCGGTAAAATTTCGAGTATGTATCGCTGCAATGTTTCACTACCATTAAACGAATACTCACCAGTGCTATAATACATTCCTTTAGGATCTACATATAAACTCGTACCATCGAGTACATCATCACATTCTATCGCACCGTATTTTGGTACATCAAAAGATGTATTTATCCTTATAATATTTAAGTTTGGAACCTTTAACACATCCGGAACAATCTCAGGGAAAGTATCTATATCAATTTTATTATTTTGTAACTCTTTTATCCAATGTTTTCTTAAATTCGCACATATAATGAAATATACTTGCTCATTTTGCTCTTTTGCATATTGTAAAATTCCCGTTAATGTTTCAGAAACAAATTGTTTAAATTGAATTCCCATGTCATTTCTTTTTGAAGGCTGCGGTAATAAGGTATTATGTTTATTTATATTTAATAATAAACGATCAATCGTTTGCCACTCTGTATTCCCATATAACTTATATGAAATTTCTTTTCCTTTTATTTGTGAAATAATAGGTAAGAAATCAAATTTCGAGATTCGTTCAATTGATAAATTAACATATGTACAAGGTAAATTTATCTTATCCCAACTACGTTTCAAAAATCCTCTTTGTTCTAATAAACTAAGAATACAATTTATAATTGTTTTACGAGATACACTTTGGCCTATAAATAAATTAATAAATGCCGAAATACGGTTTGTTCGTGCGAACCCTTCTCTAACAATTTGCTTTGGATCAATTTTTTCACGCCCATCACAATTTTTCATTGCGATTAACGCCAATGTCGCATCATTACGCTCACCTGCAGTAGCATAAATCGCTTTCATAACATCCTCTACTAAGTTTGTTTTATATTTCTGGCAATATTGCATTTTATATGGGTTTTGCAATACTTTTTCGATATTATATCTTACTATTTTTAATAATACTGGAGAATCTGCATTTAATACATATGAAGACTCACCAATTTGAGCTAACACAATTTCACTTTCAATTAACGCTTGTTCTACTTCCATCGATATTTTTTCAGACCATATCTCTAACGTTATAGTCTCTAATCCTTTTGGTGCAATTAAAGGGAATAATTCATTTTCATTATTTGTTGCTATCTTTTTACATTCTGGTAGTAATGTGAAATAAGAGAATTTTTGCTGAAACCATTTAAAAAGATACTCACTTTCCTTTACTTTAATACCAGGTTTTATTTTTGTACCTTGAACTTTATATATTCTCTCATTGTATGGAAGCAACACCCTAATATTTGCTCCTATCATATAATCTTTCGGATATTGAAGAATATGCTCTAATTCAACTTCTCCACCTATACGAAAATCATCTTTTAAATTTCTAAATATTTTAATCCATTTTATGCCGTTTGTAGCTTGTTGTACTTTTAGTTTTACAAATCGTAATTTTGTATTATTCGATGAAAATTCTGGAGTAGAAACCAATATCATGCCCCGTTTTCGTCTTAATAGCAAAGGAATATCTGGATGATTATATTCTTGATAAAACCTCCGAATTCCTATTGAAACATTTAATAATGGAATATTCTCGCCACCGCGCGTGATACATTCGAACCGATATACATAGGCGAAATAATCTTGAGTTTTTTCATCTTTAATAGGCACTGACATTGCCTCACAAATATTTTGTGATCTAAGAGGAGAAAAATATATATCTTCTTCGTTCATATTCCCTAATCGTACAGATTGTTCACAAAAAATATGTGAAATTAAAGCGGGCACCCACTTAGAATATATTTCATTATCATGTAGTACTGTTACATTAGAAATTAAATCGTAATGCCATTCATATTTTGGCGATTCTATTAATTTATTAGGTTTCCAATCATGTATAACCTCATACCAACTTTGGAAAATATAATCGAGTTGTTCTTTTCTAATAGGTTCTTTGCATACAATCCATGGTGTATTTTCATTTAATACATACGGATTATGCTGAATAAATAATATATCAGAAAACATATCATATAATCTTTCATTCAATCGTTTCAACTTACTCGTTAATAAAAATGTTTTATAATGTATCTCTACAATGTCGAGCCATTCAATAGGGAAATATATAAATGATACGCTTTCGTTTAAAAGAGGTTCTACTATATTTTCAAATGTTAACAACTTTAATTTTTCCATAAGATGATTACTTCCTTTCTTCATTTGTCTTGATCACAAAAAGCTAGAAAAATTAACTCTTAATCTAATCGATTTATACCAAGTATTTAAAAGAAAAGTAAAAACATTCCTCCGAATAATATATTATTAAAACGATTTATTTAAAAATTAAAAGTAATTATCATATACGACACCTCTAATATTTTTATTTTAATACATTCGAATTATATAATATAAATAATGTAATGTATTTAAAATTTACAATAATTTTACAATAAAACTAAAAAAGAACACCTTAAGTCGGTGCTCTCCTTACAAATATCAACCATTATGTAATTGAACATATAGATAACATTAATCCTCCAAATGAAATTGCTCCTAGTAAAACTAATACAAATCCTGTTAAACAAATACAATCAGCAAGACAAATAGATGACTGCGATAATGGAACAAATGACCTACTTGTACTTGATCCATATTGTTTTATTTTCTCATAATTCATATCTAACATTACTTGTAGACATGCTATACCTTCCTCAATAGAATGAAGAGATTCTTTTTCTAATCGATCCAATAATTTACTATTAAAAGTAATTGGAAGAGGATACGGTTTATCTAATTTCATATGTTGATAAATTAATTGTAAACGAGATAATATATTATTTTTCTTTTTTTCACATGTTACTGTGTGTTTCATTTTATTAAATTCATTTAATAACAGTGTCAATTCATCTCTGTTTCCGTATAAATCCCTTGCTATTTTTCTCTTTAGTTTGTACGAATGGATAATAGATTTAAGTTGAATCATTTTAATACACTTCCTAATAGAATTTTACTTACCCCAATATTTTAAAAATAAACAGTTATTTTAAATCTTATTTAAAATACACTCAAGTATCTTCATTTACTATCGATTAACATTACATTAACCTTACATAGTTGTAATAATTTCTTTCGCTACCCACTAACTAGAAGCAACAGATTCCTTATTTGATGGTAAAAATATAAAAAAGCAATGATTAGGTTTCAAGTCTAGTCATTGCTTTATATATCTTATCTTGATTTACAACTAAAAATCTAAATATCATTCTTTCACTTGAATGCTACATGTGTTTTTATTAAATTCTTTAATAAAAATTATATAATACTTCACTATTGGATTCCTTTTTTCTCTTATCAATATTCATATGTTACAATAGTACCAGTTGTATCAGTAGTACCATTAAAACCACTAAAACAATTAGAACAACTACCACAGCCGCCACAACCTCCACAACCTCCACAACCAAAACAACCGAAGCAACCAATACAGCGGAATCCGCCACAACGAAATCCACCACAGCGACCTCCACAACCTCCACAACGACCACAACCGCCACAGCGACGAGCAGCATCTTCAATATAATAATATGGATATTGGTTTTGTTGGTCCCAATACACAATATTTCCAGATTGGTAATCATTAAGGCTTAACGCTTGTAGTTCTTGTTGAAACTTATTCATTTTCATGACCTCCGTTTATAAACTTCAATCTTTTCAATGCTTTCCTATATTTCTGTTCGTTAAATCTAAGTAGAAATAGCGCTATAAACTAAGTTCAATACGTACCCCTACAAAATATGACCTATCACTAGATGATGCACCTTGTTCATACACCTATTTTTAGGTTATTTTTCCCATGGGCTCATTTTTATAAATTGAAAAAAGACGCACTTAGATTGATGCGTCTTTTTTCAATACTTCTTTTGTGAAATCATATACATAAGTATTATCCATACCTGTGAATAGCAATACCCCTACTCATTATCCCATTACATCTTCTACTTCTGTATTCACTGGCCACTTTTCTAAAGTATAAGCCATTTCCCAAAATGAATATTCATATTGACTGCTAATAATGAAATGCTGTTTCATTCGCTTACGTTCAGACTCTGTTACGTTTTCAGCGATAGTATCTAATCTTGTAATTTGCTCTTCAACTAGCGTACGGAACCAATCAGATCCATAAGCAGAAATCCATTCGTTATAAATTGGCTCTTCTGGCTGACACTCTTTTAAACGCTCACCAATTTCATAATACAACCAATAGCAAGGTAAAATTGCTGCAATGATATCACCTAAATGTCCTTCATACGCAGCACGATACATATGTGAAGTATAAGCGTATGCAGTTGGCGCAGGGATAAAATTATCTTTCTCTTCTTGTGTTATCCCTAGTTTCTTCGCAAAGTTCTCATGTAAAGATAATTCCGCCTCGTATGTATTTTGAGCATGATGTGCCATACGAGCTGTCGTTTCTAATTCTAGAGCTTTTGCAGCTCCTAAAGTTTGTACTCTAGCAAAGTGACTCAAATAATATGAATCTTGAAGCACATAATAGCGAAAACTAGCTAAATCTAACGTTCCTTCACCAAGTTGTTTTACAAAAGGGTGATGAAAACTAGCTTCCCAAATTGAATCTACTTCTTGACGTAATGATTGTGAAAATTTCATTTAAATCCCTCCAATAAAGTATAAAATTTAAGTATTTATCCACAGTTATTAAATCTTTAAAATAAAAAAACTTTCTTTACAAACGTAAAGAAAGTGAAATTGACAGTATTTATTCATAAAATAGTAATGTCTTCCCACTTCCCTACGCTAGTATTAACCAGATCAGGTACTAAGAGTCTCAAATTCCCATTTGATCTCAGCCTATAATAGGCCCCCCTAGTGGATAAATATTTAATTTTCGTATTGTATTCATCATAACATACTTCATGTTCCTGTCAAAAGTATTCATGATACTGCTACTTAAAACCCTTCTTCTTTTCTTACTTTTAATGAAGTTTCAATAATCATATCTAATAGTTTACTATAATGAATACCAGCTGCATCTGCACTTTTCGGTAGTAAACTTGCTTGTGTCATCCCTGGTAATGTATTAACCTCCATTACATATGGAATACCATCCTTCACCATCATATCTACCCTTGCATAAACGCTGCATTTCAATGCTTTATAACAAGCCAGTGACACTTTGTTTACATGTTCCTTCAATTCAGCTGGAAGTTCGATAACTTCTTCAATTGTACTAACATCATCATATTTTGCATTGTAATCAAAGAACTCAGCTGCATGTCGGATTGAAATAATAGGTAACTGTTTTCCATCAAAAATTGAACATGTAATCTCATCACCTTTTATATACTTCTCTATTACTACTTCAGAATCCCATTCAAACACAGTTTCCAGCATTGAAATTAATTCATCTTTATCATATACAATCTTTACCCCAACACTTGATCCACCAGAGTTTGGTTTTACCACTAACGGAAATCCTAACTTATCTAATTCATCAAGATTTAGATCCGCCATTTTTGTAAGTTCAATCCAATCGGGTGTTTCTATACCTTCATAGCGTAAAATCTTTTTCGAAATATTTTTGTCCATACACATACCGCTAGATAACATATTGCTCCCGCTATAAGGAATACCTAAACTTTCAAGCGTGCCTTGAACCGTCCCATCTTCTCCGTATTTTCCGTGTAATGCGAGCAGCGCAAAATCAATGTCTTTCGCTTTTTCGATTAAATCCATTTTTTCATTTAACGTAATTGGTACGATTTCATATTTATTTTTATCTAAATTTGCAATCATTTCATTTCCAGTCATAATTGATACTTGTTTTTCAGAGGATACTCCACCCATAATAACGCCAATTCTCATTTCCTCAACTCCAAATTTCATTTTTTATTGTATCACCGATTATTTTGATTCCACGAACTATTTCTTCTTCTTTCAGACGTGAAAATCCTAATCGAAAAGTAGTCGCTCCCCCTCCATCAGAATAAAAAACATCTCCAGGAGAAAATGTAACCCCTTGCTCATAACACTTTTGTAAAAGTGTGCGGGCATGAATTTTTTCTTCTAACTCTATAAATAAATGAAGTCCACCATCACCGGTCATTCTTTGAAACGGAATGTACTCGTTACACGCCCCAACAGCTAACTCATATTTTTTCTTATAAACTGATCTTGCCTTTTTTAAATATTTTTCAAAATATCCTTCATGTAAATATTGAAATAGAACAGCTTGATCTAACGTAGATGTGTGAATCGTTCTTGCTCTTTTTACACTTTCTAAATGATGAATCAGTTCTTTATCTGCGATGATCCAGCCTACACGTAAACCAGGGAAAAGTACCTTTGAAAAGCTACTAATATAAATTACATTATTACCAGCGCCAGCAAAAGTTAATAATGGTGCTAAATGTGATCCTGAATAACGTAGCTCTTCATTAAATCCATCTTCTATAATAGGAATCTTATATTTTGAAAATAATCTCATCAGTTCCGTTCTTTTCTCCGAACTCGTAACTATACCGGTTGGATTATGATAGGAAGGAATTAAATACGCAAAATCAAACTCTTTTTCACGCAAGCTTTTTTCAACTTGATTCGTATCAATACCATCCTCATTCATATTAATTCCGTGAACTTCAAGTCCATGTAAGCGGAACAGCTTCAACGCAGCATGGTGAGTTGGATTCTCACAAATAACTCGACCTGATTTCTTCGATAACGAGGATAGTACGATGTCTAATCCTTCTGTAAATCCATTTGTAATTAAAATATCTTTGTTCGAAATATCTACACCTTTCATTTCCATATAATGAAGTAGATATTTCATTAACGGTCTATAGCCTTTTGCGTATCCGTAGTTTAATACAACATCACCTTCAATGGACATACGAGTAAGAAAAGCTCTTTTGAAATTTTCCACATCAAATAGCTTTTCGTCCGGAGCGATGCTATTAAAAACAATCATTCCCTTTTCCCAACGGACACCATGTTTCATTAAATCTAATTCATCCGCTAATAAGGTAACTGTATTAAGTTTATTTTTCCAATCTATTTCAACAGACGAAGTGTTTGAAATATCAACCTTCGCAACAAAATTTCCTTTTCCTTTAACTGCATAAATGAGTCCTTCTTGCTCTAAATCTGCGTAAGCAGCGAGCACAGTATTTCTGCTCACACTTAGTAATTCGCTTAGTTCCCTTGTTGAAGGAATTTTTTGATCCCCGAGCAAATGCCCTTTCATAATCATCTTTTTCAAATAATCTTTCAATTGAATATAAACGGGACGATCTTTCACAACTTTAAAATCTTTAAACAATTCCTTACCCCCTGCAATTATTTTTGCATATTTATTTCATTCTCAAAAGGTCCACTACATATGTATTTTTTATAAAGGGCGGTACGGTCTTATAAAACGAAACTTTAATCAATAGGGGATTCATCCCGTTCACTTTTTATTAGCCCTCACCAATCAGGAATTTTACTACCCGTTAACACGTGATAAATCTTTACGATATAAGTTAATTAAATCTTTTAAAGCCGCTGCTGCGGCTCCGCGTGGATTAGAAGCACCACCAATTGTAGTAACTTGCCCCATCGTATCTGTAAAGAATGTAATCCCTTTTTCCGTCCCATTTACTTTTGCTAGCGGATGATCTTTATCTATTTCGTACGGTTCCACATGAAGAGCCACTTTACCATCCTTATCCTTATATGCTGAAGCTATTAATTTAATATATTTATTCTGTTCTTTAGTATTTCGAATTTGTTGTTTTGTAACATGTTCGATTCCTTTTATATGTATATCGGTAAGCATATTTTCCGTTCCCATTAGACTGTTTGTCAAAAGTAACAATTTACACGCACTATCAGAACCACTTACATCTAATATTGGGTTCGTTTCAGCAATTCCTTTACTTTGCGCTTCTTTCAGTGCTTCTTCAAACGTAATATCTTCCTCATTCATTTTCGAAAGGATATAATTTGTAGTCCCGTTTAATATTCCTTCTATTTTTTCAATATGGCAACCAGCTAAACTAAATTGACCAATATCAAGTGTCGGTAATGCCGCAGCAGTTGCACCACTGTATCGAATTCGTACATTTTCGATTCTTGCTGCTTCATTTATTTCTTTCCAGTTTGTAACGAGTGCGCCTTTTGAAATTGCAACTATATCCATATGTTTCTCAATCGCTTGTTTTATATATTGTTTTCCTGGATTTCCATCTTTAAGGTTTGTAACAGTTGATTCTACTAATACAGTACCATTTATCCCATTTGTTGCACGTTCCTTCGGATGATACTCTATATATTTTTCCATTGCGGCACTACCGCTACCATATTTCAATAAATCGTGAAGGGACAATCCATCCCCATTATATATTGCAATATTCCTTCCTAATACCCCACTTACAACTAATCGAATCCCATATGTTTCATATATATATGAATATTTTTCGTTTAATAATTTTATAAACTCTCTGCCAACTGTTCCATATCCTGATAATACAACTTGAATTTTCATAATATCCCCCCAGTTTTTTCTACCAAATCCCTCTTTCAATATAATATAAAGCGCCCCCGAATTCCATCGAGAGCGCTTTATTATTACCTATTTCGGTAATCTTAATAGTTTTTCTGCAATTGTTCTATAAAACTCTTGAATACTAGAAAAACCTAACGTGTCTGAAACACTAAGTCCTACCATATCAAGATGGTCCCAATTTGCTTTCGTTTCTATATGATTCCATTTTCCAATCTGTAAAGACTCATTACTATTTACAGTAGTATTAGAAGACGGTGCAATCATAGAATTTGTATTTACTACACCGTCATTTTGCCACCAAGTAGTATCAATTAATGGACGATTTTCTTCATATCTTGCATAGGAACCTAAGAAAAATGCATTCCCCATTAACACTTTATTCATCGTTATATGAGGCAAATGTAAACCTGTTATAGGTGCCGCTTGTGATGCATGTCCACTATAAGATAAATAATAAACATCTGATTGCGTCTTTACCCAATTATTTAAATCCTTTGCACCATCTGTACTTAAATCCCATTGACTTATATCTTTTGTATTTTTCCAAAGTGAACTATTTAGAATACGATTACTGTATTGGAAAAAGGACTCTCCAGTATTCTTTTTTAACCCCCATTGATCCAATTTAAAATCATATAGTGATAAATTATCGTTTCCTCCAAAACTTGCAGCTGTAATGAGTAAATCTTTAACAAACGGTAGTAGAAGACTACCATCCGCAAGTGTTGTACCGTTGTGAGGGGTTGCTAATGTTGTAACACTATGAACATATGATTTCTCGCCCTCAAATAGTGGTGATATATTGGTGTTCGGATGATTTTTCACATAATTTTTTTCTTCAAAACTGCCTTCTTTTAATAGCTGTACTAATGTTCTAATCGTTTGTCCACCCATGCTATGTCCAACTAAATGTACTTTATTTGTTTCACTCCAACTCGGCGTGAAACCACTATAAGTTCTTCCAAAACGATTATGTCCATGTTTCTCAGCATGTGCGGCACCGTAGTCTACTGTACCTCCATTAATTTGCGCATATAATTCACATGCACGATCCCAGTTACTAGAAACAGGTCCAACAGCAGCAGTATGTACAGTATAACCATTTCTTTTTAAATCTTCTTGTATATCATGAACACCACCCCAATATTTAACCCCTAACATTTCCTCTCTACCCCATCCAGCAAATCCATTCACTAATATGATCGGATAATTATTTTGTTGACTCTCTTCAGCGTATATTACTTTCGTGGCGAATGAACATACAGTCATCAATGCAAAAAAACATATTTTTAAAAATAACTTCCCCATATTTCCTCCCCCTAATAAAACGTTTACATTTTTCACTTTACAGCATGCTTTAATAACTTAAACATAATGTAAAGTATTTTATATACATTGTATATAGAGAAAACATACAAAAATGTTGATAAATATTAATTCAAGCAAGCATTTACTTTTCACAATACAACTTGTAAATCTATTTATTTGAATTTATAATCAGATATAGTTTCCTCGTGTTAAAAAGATTTAAAAACCATAAGAAAACTAATCTCATTGCTTGAAAAGGAGGAAAAAACATGCAAATCGGATCAAATATTCATACATTATCTCAACCTACTAAAATAACTCCATCTACTCTTGAGCATAATACTATCTCTTCTACTAAACTTGAAAGTAAGAACGCAAATGATCCTATCAAGTTCGATATTCGTTCATTCGAAAAAGAAATGAAACAGCCAGAGCATAAATTTAACGAATTAGATTTATGGAAGATGTTAAAAGATAAAGGTGTTCCTTTATGGATCATCCTTGAAATGCTACAAAGGTCTCGTAAGGAAAAAGAATCTCAAAATAATTCAGTTCAAAATTCAAATGCGATTGAAGAACCGAGCGAGACCCGATTAAATGAAGTAATGTAAACTATGTTATCTAAATGGTCTAAAATTAAAAAGAGTTCAAGGCTGATAAAATCCCTATCAACCTTGAACCCTTTTTTATGATTTTTCTCCAATCGTGACAAATTGAACTGATACTTCTTCCTCAAGATCTTTAATTAACTTTCTTACTTTTATATATTCATTAGTCAATATATTATCTGTCGACATTTTAGGTTTTTCGTCACCTAAAGATTTTTTCAGATGAAGAAGTTGCATTTTTGTTTCATTTGCCTGTATTTCTTTATATACACTATTGCTCGCCACAATTACATACCATAGTGTTCCATAATTTCGATTATTACCAAGCCAAGCATCACTATCATATGTAACTGGTATCACTTTCCCTTCTATTTCAATACTTTTTATATTCTTTTCTTCTTCATTTATAAATAATAGTGAACTTTCTTTTGGAAAATTCGGTAACGTATCTAAAGGTTTAGAATGAGATGAATGATCTCTTTTACGAAAAATTTTTGCTTTAATCATCGCTTTTGCAGTAGATTCATTTAATATCAAAACCCTTTTTTGGTCAAATCTACCTGTTTTCACCGAAAAAACTTCAAGTTCTTTCGTATTTTCTTTATAACGATTCATAACTGTTGAAGTATTGTTCTCATCTCCAATGATTAATACACCGTTAGCTGGAAATCTGTTTTCATTTTTAGAGCATGCACTTAAACTTATTAAAATTAATATACTTAATATGAAAATAGAGAGTGTTTTTTTCATCACAGTTCCTTTCATAACTCAAATTGTTTTTTTACATGCTTTTCTGCAATCTTACTTGCTGATATTCTTTACTGTTCCATAGTTTTATAAAGCTTTTGTAAGTAACGCCAACGAGTTATAAAGAAATATAAAACTTGTATACATATAAATGAAATTAAAATTATGATAGAGCTATTCATAATAGAAAAATCGACTAATTGTTGTAATGCCATATAAGCGACCACAGTATGAATCACTGCAACAATAATCGGTAAGAAGAACATTAATACTAATTGTCTTGTTACAACTTTTTTCAACTCTCGTTTACTTAATCCCATTTTCGAAATCATCTTATATTGCTGCTGATCGCGGTCCAAATCAGTATATAACCGGAAATAAATAAAACTAGCAGCGAAAGTAAAGAAGACGATTCCAACTAAAACACTTGCCATAAGTAATAACCCATTCGTTTGTTTTGCACTTAACAACTCTATAGTTAGTGCTCTAAATTCAAAATGTATGTCTCTAGGATCTTGATCGAATATATCACTTAATTGGTTTGAAATCTCTTTTGTTTTTATCCAATCATCTACAACAAATCCATAAGTTCGATATTGAATAATATTTTCAAAATCTAGATTACTATTAAGCAGAATTTCATCATACACATGATCTTGAATCGCAATATTAATCCCTTCCGTATCGTGTGGCAAAACTAAATTATCTACAGTTTTTTTCACATGAAATGTCTTTGTCCAATCGCCTTGAATGACTTCAATATTCTTTTTATAATCACCATTTTTAAACTCTTGTTTTTGTGATACGACTCCAGGGATTAATAACATTTCATCTTCTTTTTCAATCGTTTCTTGTTGGTACCCGAGTGCTCTCGCAAGTTCGTTATATTCACTTAACTTCATTACATTTACATTACTTTCTGTATAAATATCTGAAGTGGAAGCCATTCGATATGGAATATTAGAATCAGCAAGATGTTTTTTTATAATCGAGAGATGTTTATCCGTTATTTTATTTTTATCAGGAGCTGTATACAGAAATGTATACGGGTTTGTCATCCTTACCAAATCTTTGTTTCCAAGAGCTGCTGTCGTGCCAATTGCTGTAAAAGCAACTGCTGAAATAATAGATACTATAAAAAACATTGTTGCATTATCTTTCATACGGTATATTAATTCTGAAAATGTTAATATATTGGTTCTCTTTAAAAAGAAAGATTCACTCCTTTTCACAAGATGCAATATATAAACGCTACACTGTGTATATAAAAAGTACGTTCCTATAATTACTAGGAGCACACCCATTCCGAGCGTAATAAAACTATAACTTGGGATAAAGCGAAATACTAAAATATAGCCATATCCTATACTAAATAAAGAAAAAATTGATAATAACATTGACGATTTCGGTTCAGGCTTTGGCTTTTCCCCTGCTTGAATAAGTTCCACAAGTTCTGTTACTTTTATCATTTTAAAAGTAACTAGCGAAACAAGTAAAAATAAGAATAGAAACGTGATGCCAGTTAATAATACCGCCTTCACTGGCATATAAAAAGGTAAGCCGTTACTAATCATTAATACACTGGCACTTATTAATAAAACTAGTTTAGAAAATACGAGGCCGATAAGAATCCCAATACAAATCGAACCAAGTCCAATTAACATATTTTCAATTAACAATAACTTCTTAAGCTGTCTCATTGACATACCTTGCATCATTAAAATGCCAAATTCTTTCTTACGCGTTTTTAAAAACGAACTCACTGAATATAGAATGAAGAAGAATGAAAAGACAAAAATCAAACCTTGAGAAACTTCAAATCCTAATGTACCAAATGTACTTATTGTTTTACTTGTCGATTTCAACTCCCCCTGTAAATCAGGATGGAATAATAAAAGAGCATACGTAAAGAAAATCATTATAGAAAATGCACTACTTAAAAAATGGGCAGCATATGTACGCTTATTACGAAAAATATTATTAAATGCGAATTGACGAAAAGTCATGCCTTTTCCCTCCTAACAAAGAAAGGACATCCATAATCTTTTGATAAAATGCTTGCCTGCTTTCACCACGATAAATTTCGTTATATAGTTGACCATCTTTAATAAAAATTACTCGGCTGCAAAAACTCGCTGCATACGGATCATGAGTCACTAACATCATCGTAGCTTTTTCTTCCTTATTTAGAGTATCTAACATCTCCATTACATCATTTGAAGATTTAGAATCTAAATTCCCTGTTGGTTCATCTGCAAGTAATAATTGCGGCTTATGGACGATTGCACGTGCGATTGCTGTTCGCTGAGCTTGGCCCCCAGATATTTCAAACGTTCTTTTATTCAATATATCTGTAATATTTAATTTCTCTGCGATTTCTTGTACGCGTTTGTTCATTTCTTGCACAGAAACGCCATCTAATGTCATCGGCAATACGATATTTTCCTTCACTGTAAGCGTGCTAAGTAAATTAAATGATTGAAAAACAAATCCTAATTGTTTCCTACGGAATAACGCTAAATCTTCTGATGATAACTGGAAAGGATTTGTACCGTTTATTACTATTTCTCCTGAGGACGGAGAATCGATAGTAGATACCATATTTAATAATGTAGTTTT
Source organism: Bacillus wiedmannii (assembly GCF_001583695.1). Taxonomy (GTDB): domain Bacteria; phylum Bacillota; class Bacilli; order Bacillales; family Bacillaceae_G; genus Bacillus_A; species Bacillus_A wiedmannii. Next base: position 51,998 of record NZ_LOBC01000010.1, read on the forward strand.
CCCGCTACCAGATGGCCCCATGATCCCTATAAATTCACCTTCTTGAATTGATAAATCAATATCTACTAATGCTTTAAAAGGTATTTTCCCTTTATATACTTTACTAATATTTTTCGCATGTAAAATTTCCATTTCTATTCTCCCTTCATTTGCACTTCTCACAATAGAGTGTAAATGAATTGTCTTAATGCTCATATTGATTCATCTTTCATTTATCTTACACGCTTGTAAGATTTCTAAAAAAACTGATAATAAAACTATTTTCAAACTAAAATTAACGCATAACTATCTTATAATAATTGTATAGTGGTAGAAAATACAATTGTATATCAAATCTTTATTATAAAAACAAGAAAAGACCGATTGCTTTATCGGTCTTTTCCTTCCCAAAGTTATATTTTTATCTAATGCCTTTAGTTGAAATGTTTTTGAGATACCCTTTTTTATTGTCTTCCACTTTATAATAACCTCTACAAAAAATTGAGTTCTTCGGTTTAATCGCAATTAATAATGAATTATATATATCTGAAGCAGAAATGATTGTGTTTATCCAACATACAAATAATAAAATTGATTTAATATTTCCTGATACATACAATGATACAATAGCAGGAACGACCGATAGTACAATAATAGGCAAGCTCATAAAGATCCAAAATCTCGTTTTGGATAAGATTGCATTTGTATTTAGCCAAAAAAATATTCCACTACACGTCAAGCTAATATCACCTTTTTTATTTATAACAATAATATGTAGACATTCGTGAACAATGAAAACAAAAATACCTATGATGATGAGATAAAAAATATTAATATGAGTAAAACTTGCCCCAAAATAATACGGTATTAGAAAAATACTGATTTGAAGTACATATACAAACTTCATATAATGTTTTCGGTGCCAATCATTTTGTATAAAAGGAGTCCATTCTGACAAATCCATACTTATTTGTGGTAAGTGACGAAACCAAATGATAATATGCTCTCCCCTCCCTCATTTAAATTATTCCATATTCCGAAAATTCTGAATCTGCTAACGCTCAACCGCTAATATTAAATGCAAACCTTCGCTTGCCTTCACGTTTGCCGTACATTCTTCTATTTAAGCCTAAAGTGGTTCATGTTTAGGATGACTTGAGTAAGAAATTAATGTTTTCATAGACATATACATTCGACAAAATCCCCCAAATACCTTTTAGATATAATGTTATGAAATAGTTCTCGCATGTACAACTTGCTGCATTTGTTTTTGGTGAAAAATACATCCAGAATCTACACTTTAGTATGGTTAACTAGTACTTTAGAATGCAAAAAAGCTTAGAGTTTTAGCTCTAAGCTTTTTTTGCATTATCGCTCCCTTTAAAGAGCACTATTTTTTATCCATCCGGATTTACTCAATACATAATGATTATAAATTTGGTTTTCTATCATCTGTTGACCCAAATAAGTAAACCCGCATTTTTCAATAACTTTATTTGATGGCACATTTTTAATTAAAGCAATTGCGTTAAGGACATCCACATTTGTATTTTCAAATAAATAACCGATCAAGCCTTTTGTCGCTTGCGTTGCATAACCATTATTATGATATTCACTTGAAACAGCATACATAATTTCTCTGTTCGGTGCAGGGAGTTCAACTTTCATGCCTGTGCAGCACCATCCAATAAATTCATTTGTGGTTTTCTTAAATATTCCTAGTCTTAATATGTGATCATCTATGTTAGTCGTAGTTCTCACTGCATTAAGAAACGCTTTATTTTCAGGTATTTCATAATTTACAACCCAATTAACCCTTTGTTCTTTCGTTGATTTCCAGTCTGGTAAAAACTTTTCTATTTCCGGTTGATTTGCTATTTTATAAATACTCTCTGCATCTTTGACCGTAAACTCTTGTAGGTATATATCACCACAATCTATTCTAAATAACTTAGTCAAACTCTCTTCTCCCATCTTAATCCCCCTTCCTTACGTTAAAGCGCCTTAATCTGCTTCGTAAGTTCCATAAACCGTTCATCTAGTTCTTTATATTCTTTGTCTTTAGAAGTTAAAAAGCTTAATTTCCCTAATACTTCTTGTCTTTCTGTTTCTAACGTTAAACGTAGCTCTTCAATTTCATCCCTTGTTTTCGTAGGTTCTTCTAGCTGTTTTTGTATCGTATTGTTTAAAAACACGAGTTTTGTGTTAGTTGTTTTCTCCAGAAAATATCGATCGTGAGAAACGATAACGAGTGTTCCATTATACTCAGCTAATGTATTTTCAAGCTGTTCACGCGAAGGTAGATCAAGGTGATTCGTCGGTTCATCTAAAATAAGTACATCTTTTTCATCTAAAATATAAGCCATGAGCTTACATTTCACTCGTTCCCCCATACTCATATATTCAATCGGCTCTTTCCATTGGGAAGATTCAAATCCTAAATGTTTCATTAAATTTTGGACTTTTCCTCGTTCTTCAAATGTCTCTTTATAAAATAAATCTTCTGGTGTTTTATCAAGTGGTAAATCAAATACTTCTTGTGTTAAATAACCGATGTTTGCTGAAGGTGAAATCCATACTTCTCCTTCAACAGTTTCTGTTCCCATAATCATCTTCAGTAATGTTGTTTTCCCGCTACCGTTTGGTCCAATAATCGCAATCTTCTCACCGTGCTGAATTGTAAAATTAACGTTTTTAAATAATGTTCGGCTATTAAATTCTTTCCGCAATTGTTTTACTTCTAAGAAACGTTTTCCTACTTTTTTACTCGCTTGAATAGTAAATTCAACTGAATAATCCTCTTTCACACGTTCTACTTTCGTTTTCTCCAGCTCTTTTTCAAGACGCTTTCGTTTCGATTTAACTTGCGCGTCCATTCGCTTCGCCTTTACACGATAAAATTCTTTCACTCCTTCTTGTTTTGTAGACTGCGCATGTGCCTTTTGTGACCATGAACTTAATTCTTTTATATGAGTTTCTACTTGTTCTATCTTCTTTTGTTGTTTTTCATATTCACGCTGCTGCGTCATTCTTTTCTGCTCACGTGCTTTCATATAACTCGTATAATTACCACTATGATCAATTAATTTCTTATCCTCAATTGACCATATTCTTGTTGCGATAACATCTAAAAAGTATCGATCATGCGATACGACGAGAACTGTACCTTTCATGTTTTTTATTTGTTTAATTAGAAATTCCGTACTCATCTCATCTAGATGATTTGTCGGTTCGTCTAATATTAGGACATTAGGATTTCCGGCAAATCCTTTTGCTAATCGAACTTTTAGCTTTTCACCACCACTTAAAGTTAGAAAATCGTTCGTTGGCACGCCCCATTTTGCAAGGAGTTCCGCTTCTTTTGCAATTATATCCTTACTAACAAATGATTCTTTTTCTTGTTCAACATATGCTCTTGTCACATTCATTTGCATCCATTCAACAGTACCTTTTGATGGTTCAATTTTCCCATTTATTAATTGAAGTAACGTTGATTTACCAGCCCCGTTTTTACCAATTAACCCGATAACATCCCCTTGTCTTACTGTCACATTCATTTTCTCTAACAAAGTGTTTTCCTTTATTTCAACATAAACATCATTTAATTTTAATAGTTCTTTCATAATACCGATCCCTTTCATTAAGGGGAGAATAAAAAAATCCTCCCAAATAAATTTGGCAGGATTAGTCGTTAAAATATTTATACCCAAATAAGCTATTGCGCAACATAAATAGCAATACCGTTGTATGGAAATTGGGCAGACTAATCCTATTTTTTATAAATTGAAATTTATTGAATTTCAACATTTAAAAATAAGATTAGTTAATCATCGTCCACCCATCATTCCTTTCCGTCGTTAGTAACCATATTGTACCATGATAGTACTGTATGAGTAAATGCAATTATATGTGCTATTATTATGATTGCTTTCTTCTAGGTCTATTTATCATTTCTTAGCTTTAAATTGAACAAGCATACTTTACATTTGCTATACTACTTTTCCTTTAGATTTCCCTAGTAATAAACTTTTAAACACCCCCTCTTATATAATTTTTATATAACTGTATGATTAATTTTATATTATACATACTACATTTCAGTTTTTATAATAAAGTTATCATTTTTAAGGAGGGATTCTACAATGGAATATAGCAAACTCGGAAACAGTGGATTAACAGTAAGTAAGATTGCATATGGTAACTGGATAAATCATGGTGGAAAAGTAAATGAAGATATTGCAAATGAATGTGTGAAAGCCGCATTAGATGTTGGAATTACAACGTTCGATACTGCAGATGTTTATTCAGACACTATTGCTGAGGAAGTGCTTGGCCGCTCTTTGAAAGGTATACGCCGAGAAAGTATAGAACTTTGTACAAAAGTATGTCATCCGACCGGACCTGGAAAAAATGATCGAGGTTTATCACGAAAACATATTATAGAAAATTGTAATGCATCGTTACAACGGCTACATACAGACTACATTGATGTCTATTATGCACATCGATTCGATACAACAACACCTCTGGAAGAAACAATGTTAGCTTTCTCAGATCTTGTAAGACAAGGGAAAGTCCTTTATTTAGGCGTAAGTGAATGGACATCGGAGCAAATCACACGCGGTGCAGCACTTGCACGAGAATTGAAAATCCCTCTTATTGCTAGCCAACCTCAATATTCGATGTTGTGGCGAGTTATAGAAACTGATGTGATTCCAACATGTCAACGTGAAGGACTTGGCCAAATTGTTTGGTCTCCCCTCGCACAAGGTATTCTCACTGGAAAATATCAACCAGGTAAACCACTCCCCGCCCAATCACGTGCTAATTCAGATGCAGGAAAACCCTTTTTCAACAAACTCGTGCAACGTTGGATGAGTGATGATGTGCTTACCGCTATCCAGGAAATTAAACCTATCGCACAAGAAATTAACCTTACCTTATCTCAACTCGCAGTTGCTTGGGTATTACAAAATCCAGCTGTTTCCTCTGCAATTATTGGCGCTTCAGATCCAGAGCAAATAAGAGAAAATGTGATTGCTTCTAGTGTTACATTGTCACCTGAAATTATGGGTCAGATTGATAGTGTACTAACAGGTTTTGCTGAGTATGATCCTAGCAAAACAGGTTGAAACATGAGTGAGCTTTACCTATAATGAAGCTTACCTTTCCAAATCCCCCACTGCCCATCCTATGAAGATGGGCTTTTATCTTTTAAGTTCACATTGTGAAGTCAAATAAACCTCTCTAACTACCGTTAAGAAGTTTTCTAACACTACAGACTTTTCATCTTGCCTCCATCCGGCATATAAATTTATTATTGGTGTGTTCTCTTGAATTTCTTTATATATAACTCCCGATTTTTTATAACTTTCCACAGATGATGGAACGACAGAAATCCCCATACCTGCTGCAACTAAATTCACAATCGTTTGCATTTGAATTGCTTCTTGAACAATATTTAAACTTACTCCATGCTCCCAAAAGTAACTAATAATTAAATCATAAAAGTTAGTACCGAAATGACGAGGAAATAAAACAAATGGTTCATCTACTAGTTCTTTAATAGAAATATTAGGTAACGAAACTAATGCGTGATTTTCATGTAAAACCAATTTTAAACGTTCTTTAGAACAAACTTCGGAAGACAATATTTCATTATTCTGCTTAGAACGAATAAATCCAATGTGAATTTGTTTTTCATAGAGTGCTTTTATTTGCTGGTCTGTTGTCATCTCGCGTAATATAAGCTGAATTTTAGGAAACCGTTCTCGAAAGGTTTTTAATATGTCTATAACTGTTTCTGTAGAATCGACAAAACCGATGATTAAACGCCCGATCTTCCCTTCATCCGCGAGCTGTGTTTCTTTAATGGTTCTATCTACTTGAAGTAACGTTTGTCGCGCACCTTCTAAAAAGATTTTCCCCGCATCGGTAAGTTCAACCATCCTTTTTGTCCTGTGAAGAAGTTGAACACCTAATTCTTCTTCCAACTTTCGAATTTCTTGACTTAAAGGCGGTTGCGCCATCATAAGACGTTCTGCCGCACGACTAAAGTTTAATTCTTCCGCCACTGCTATGAAATATTTCATTTTACGAATATCCATTACAATCCCCCTAACATTCACAACTAGCAAAAAAATCCCTCCTTCTAATAAATTATTAATAAAAACAGGAGGAAACTATATCAATCCCTTTTCGTTTCTTATTTATCATAAATCATTTCATGAAAATACGAGAGATTTATACTAAGTTGAATTACATGTTTTGGGCAATTTCATTACTTGCATATATTATTTGATTTACTATTTGGTTGAGTAACGAGTACTTGATATTTTATTCACCCAATTATAAAAATAAAATGTTATTCGTTACCCAACAATAACTTATTGTTTTTCAATAAATTTTTATTGATTACTCCCCTACAATAAGCTATTATATGTTTGTAGAAAATATTAATCTAAGGATTGATTTTATGGACAGGACATTAAAAATCACAAAGTTAAATATGTTTTTAAGGATTTTTCTCATCCCGATTATAGTAGGGATAATTGTTGGTATACTAACTAAATTAGGGCAAGGTATACTTCCAGGACATTGGAATTCATTAGCTAATCTAGGAAGTGTTTGGTTAGTTCCATCCTTTTTTGTGGCTAGCTTTAGTTATTCTAAGCGTACAGCTATACTTTCTGGTATCCTTGCACTACTCGGTATGGTATTAGGCTACTATGGTTATGCAATTGTTATTAAAAATGTAGCTCACTCTATTTATTTTATATCTGTATGGATTGTATGTGCATTTATAGGAGGAACTATCTTTGGAATTGCAGGTTTTCTATGGAAAGATACTACAAATCCACTTCATAAATTCGGAAGTGCGCTTATTAGTGGAGTTTTTGTAACGGATGGACTTCACATTCTTTTAAATTTTGAAGACTACAGTCACATGTTACCTGTTGGATATACCGAAGTGATAGTCGGAATTATCTTGATTCTTGTATTAGAACGCTCTAATGCTAATCGAATTTCTTCTTTCTTAATGATGGTTCCTATCATTATTTTAGGATTAATTGGATATACATTATTAAGTTTGTTTACTTAATTACAATACTGTATCATGAAAAAACAAAAGACTAATTCTATTATAATCCACAAAACATATCACGAATCGAACATTATACTTATTAATGTTGATACACTTATTCATAGGATGAATTCATGAAGCTATCTCTTTCAAAGGGGTGGCTTTTTTCTTACAAAAACTATTTATCAGCTTTTTATTAAATACTTCTAATTTAACAAGCGTATTTATTAGCGTGTCATTATACATACTAAGATTACCTTTTACCATTTCATATAATCGCTATAAAGTGAAACTTTAATCAGCGGGGGGGGTCTTACTGCCCATTAAAGCGGGATAAAATAAGGCTAAAAAACTTATCTCCAAAGTTCTTTAGCCCTGATCACTTATTTACACATTAAAAAATATAATTCGTACAACGGTAGCTTTACCAACTTCTGAATGGATTTCTACACTATGTCCTAATTGTTTCGTAATTTCATATACAAGATATAGCCCCATTCCAGTTGATTCTTTAAAATCTCTGCCATTTTCCCCTGTAAAGAAAGGTTTAAATACTCTAGGTAAATCTTGCTTCGGTATCCCTACGCCATAATCGGTGATTTCAAGTATAACGTTATTATCTTCCTTACAAGCTTTCACTTTAATCTTCTCTCGACTACCAGATGAATATTTAATCGCATTCGATAGTATTTGTCCAATTAAAAATTGTAGCCATTTTGCATCACTTTCTACAATAATGTCCTTATCAATTTTAAGCTCTGGATATACAAAATTCCGGATAAAAAAGCGTTTATGTTCATGTACAGAATCATTCACTATTTTATGTAGCTGTACTTTTTCGACATAAAAATCTTGTGTAAATGCTTCTAAACGTGCGACATACAAAGCCATCTCTAACCCTTTTTTCAATCTATCTGTTTCCTCATTTATACTTTCAAAACGTGGGTCGACTTCATCTTGTGTAATTAATTCTATTACAGATAAAGGTGTTTTCATTTGATGTATCCACTGATTCATAAAAGTTAAATGATCATTATTTTTTCTCTCTTGTATTTGCAGCTGGTTTTGATAATGTCGATATTGCACCTCAAGTAGCTCTTGAAGCATAGTAGATAAAACTGCAAAATCTGATTTTTGAACAGAATCATCCAAAGAATGCAACGGATTTGCTAATCTTTCATAGAAGGTACGATGAGTAAAGTAACGAAACACTAAATAACCTACCATAAAAAAGACACCTAAAAACATTGCATATAATGCCGTTGCAATATGATTATGCCCATCAAACCAATATACAAGAAATATGGCTAGTAACTGGATTACTGTAAAACAAATAAGTGGTATATGATCACGAATAAATAATTTTATCATTTCTCCATACCATTATCCCAAGTTATATGTAATCTATAACCGACACTACGAATCGTTTCAATTGCATCTTCAATCTGTAATGTTTTTAATTTTTTACGCACACGTGTTGTATTTACGCTTAAAGTATTATCATCAACATAAGATTCGCTATCCCATAATTTATTTAATAGCACTTCTCTACCCACAACACGCGGATAATTTTTCATTAACATCTCTAATAAAATAGCTTCATTTCTTGTTATATCAATCTCTTGATTCTTAAGCTTTAATACAAGCCTTTCGGGATATAAACAAAGACCTTGTTGCTCAACCATCCGTTCTTCTACTTTCGGTGCATAATCTCCGTAAGCACGCCTTAAATGACTACGAATTTTAGCCATTACAACTTCGTAATGGAATGGCTTTGAAATGAAATCATCGCCACCGTTTTCAAGCGCCATAACTTGATCCATCGTGCCTTCACGAGCCGAAATAAATAATATCGGACATGTAGAAACTCCGCGAATTTGACGACACCAATAGTACCCATCAAAACTTGGTAAATTAATATCTAATAAAACTAACTCTGGTTGTTCTTCTAAAAAAATGTTTAATACATTTTGAAAATCCGATACAATAATTCCTTCATACCCGTATTTCGCGACATGTGTTGATAATAGTTCTGCAATTTTCATATCGTCTTCTACAATCATAATTTTAACCATGTGTTTACTCCTTTTTCGATCCACAATCTTATATTCAATTATATAAAATAAATACTACCTGTTTTTATATCATCCGTAAATCAAAAAAAGGATACTTTTATACAACAGCATCCTTCTTCTATTATTCTTATTTAATATGAAATTTACTCAAATTAAAACCTAGCTTCTCCACATAGTCCATACCTAGTTCCATTCGTGCTGTTTTCAGTGGATCTACAACTTGGCAAACATTTAAATCGCCTGCAGCTGATAATAAAAGTGTTGCATCAGCTTTAGACATTTCTAATTCTTCATGTAAAAATGTCACCATATTACGTACAGCGCGATTCGCTGCATCATCTAACAATTTCTCTGAAGCAATCGTCATAAGTTTTTCTTTTTGGATCGCCATTGGGAGTGGCCATTTCTTTCCTTTTATATTTTGAATTGTTACAGTTACCTCACCAGCAACCTCTACTCCACTAACACCAATTTCACCATCACCCATCGCTGCGTGTAAATCACCTAATGCTAATAGAGCACCAGGAACATTTACAGGTAATAGTAATGTTGTCCCTTCTTTTATTTCTTTACAGTCCATATTCCCGCCGTGATCATGCGGTGTGCCACATGAAATACTCTCTTCTTTCGGCGCAGTACCAATAACACCGATCATTGGATTAATCGGGATTTGTAATTCATTTGAAAACAAAACATGTTCATTATGGATTGGGACCATTTTCACTGTGTTTTCGTTTAGCTCTTCACCCATTACACCAAGATTCGCCCCTGTAGTTAAAACACCTTGCTCAGCAATTTTAATTTTTTCAATCGTTACGACTAAAATATCACCAGGTTCTGCACCTTTAATATATACAGGTCCAGTCGCTGGATTAATTCGGTTCCAATCTAATTCTTGAAACGCAACATCTTCAGAATCAATTTGATTTTCAAAGCAATCATATGTTTCAAATATAAGACGACTCCCAATTTCTACTTCCATACATGGTTTATTTTCTGGTGACATTGCGTAAATGATATGTTCTTTATGGATTCGATACATATTATCTCTCCTCTTTATATTGGTCTACAATCACAAATTAGCTTTTTTCATAAAAGCTCCTTTTAATAATTAATGAATTTACATATAGAAAAGCACTTAGCTTATTTTCATACATACACTCTTTACTATAACAGGTAAAGAAAGGTGGTATCACTATGCCCCTTATTCCATATAACGAAAGCGATGTTGATTTACTAGCTCGTTTAATTCGTGCTGAAGCTGAAGGCGAAGGTCGACAAGGTGAACAACTTGTTGGCTGCGTAGTAGTAAACCGTGTATTTTGTGATTGCTTAGATTTTAAACAACTTCGATCTGTACGTGATGCAGTATATCAAAGCCCCGGTGGATTCGAAGCCGTACAATACGGATATTTTTATCAGCGTGCTCGTGAATCAGAAAAAGAAATTGCAAGAAAAGTTTTACAAGGAGAATGGCGCTGGCCTGCACGATGGGCCCTTTGGTATTTCCGTCCAGTTGGAGCTTGCCCACCTGAATGGTATAATCAGCCGTTTGTAGGACAGTTTAAAAGCCATTGTTTTTATGAACCACGTGGTGATGAATGTCCGAAAATGTATTCACGGTAGCAATATTTGAAACGCAAGTACCTAGCTGAGTACTTGCGTTCCCTTTATTTTTTAGAAATCTAATAATGTGATAAATTTTTCGATGCCTACTACATGTATTAATAACGGTATACGAGGGCCACTAGACTGATTTATAATGAGCCTATAAATTATAATAAATAATTGTTTTTGATTTTCTTTCATTATTTTTTTATTTTCATGATGGCAAATCGAATACAATTGTTCCATTAAGTTAGAATAATCTTTGTTAGAACGAAGTATGTTGCAAACTTCTACTAACCATTCTTTCTGTCTTTCATCTAATGTGTTGTAAAACTCTGTATTTCTCTCTTGATTTACCGCAATTAATTTTTCAGATTGAAAGTTTTTTATCCAATACTCTGCGCGGTTACATATCGCTATCATAGCATCTAATGTATAACCTCTATCTATATTTTCTAATGTATCTTGTAAAATAGATGCATCAAAATTTAATAGCGGTAACGTTCCTGCTACTTGATTAAATTTCGGATATTCTTTAAACCCGCTATCAACTCTAGAAAGTTTAATTGCATCAAGTAAATCTTCATTTTTGAGCGTTTTATTTTCATAACTACTTTTCAATCGCTCATATTCTGTATAATTGCGAATCACATCTTCATCAAGACCGATATGAAAAGCTGCGTTTGGTCTATATTTTGCAAACATAAACAGTATCACTTCTGGTAAATACAATTTTAACAACTCACTTGGTGTAATACTATTTCCTGAAGAACTAGACATTTTTTCATGATTGCCTTTAATTCCAATGAAATCATAAGCAACATAATGAGGAGCTTCACGATTGAATATTTTCATTGCAATTTCCTTTGATACATTATAACTACCCGTTTCCGAGGAATGATCTCTTCCGCCCGGTTCAAAAATAACATCCTCTATCATCCATCTCATCGGCCAATCGATTTTCCAATTCAGTTTCATTTTATTTGTATTTAATACCGATAATTCATTTTGATTTCCACATATACATTCATACCGTACTGTTTTTAATACTTTATCAAAATGTGTAATCGTTGTTTCATCTTTCTCGCATTTCTCACAATATAATGTAACCGGATAAAAACTCTCTCGCTCTTTTGCACTACACTCTCCAGTTTTAAAACTCATTAAAATATCATATATTTCTTTTCTTTTATACAAAGCCTCTAATATATTTTTGTTATACCTTCCGCTTCTATACTCAGCATGTTGATATATGAATTCCACCTCAACCCCAAATACTTGAAGCGATTTCTCAAACTCTTTTTCAAAATGCTCTGCATACGAATTATGACAACCATATGGATCTGGAATATCACAGTATGGCATACCAATATATTTTGCAAAAGATGGATCAATATTTTTAGGGACTTTTCTAAACCTGTCATAATCATCCCATGAAAATATAAAACGAGTCTTTTTCCCTAAATCTCGAAGGGCTCTTACAACGAAATAAGTCGTTATTATTTCGCGAAAGTTCCCGATATGAACAGAGCCAGATGGACTGATTCCAGATGCGCAAACAAAAGTTTCTTTGTTTGGATGTTTTCTTATTAATTCATGTGCTACTTCATACGCCCAATGCATATATTACTCACCTCATTTTTTTGTTTTCACACTTTCAGTTTTATGCAATAAAAAAACTCCCACCCCCAAGATTATTCATCTTGAGGACGAGAGTTGTTAGCTTCGCGGTACCACCTCAGTTTGTCAATATGTCGCCATATTAACCTCTTCAGGTACGACAAAATATGCTTATACCCTATCTCTATAACGGGAGAACCCGTCGCACCATCCCTAAACAAATTAGTTCCTTGCGCAGCTCCAAGTCTTTTTTCGTTAAAATGTATACCGCTCTTTCTCAGCTACCAGAGCTCTCTGTACGTATCCTTTTTTAACTACTCTTCTCTTCCATGCCATTTTATATATTAGTTTTTTTATATGATAATTTACAACGCTTTTATTGTCAAACTTTTCCGGAAATAAAAGCTATCTAAATAAATGCTTTATCGCTTCTAATTGAATTTTATGGCTACATTCATCACAACAATATGTTCCCTTCGTTTTCTCTTTAAATCGTTTATATTTTTCACTACCTTCGTAAACACGAAATATATTTTTACAAGAAAAGCAAACAATTTCATAAAACATCATATGCATTTTCCTCTCCATGTTTATACATTTTTTTAATCACTTAAGAAAATCAGTTTTCCACAGTAAAAATCTTAATATCTCTGGCTAAAAGGTTTACCTATATTCTTATCGAATTATATAAATATCTTATAAAGCGAGGTGAAAATCTTGATCAGTAATATAGAATTAGTTTTAGATGCTTTAGCAAGTTTTGCTAAAGGACCTCGTTAGAATGAAAGTATTGGAGTTGAAATACAATGAATCGTATTAATTACATAAGACAAGAAGAAAAGAAATATCATGACCTTTGCTATGAACAATACAAACTATTTGAAACTGGCTCTTGGCTTTACAAACCGGCTAAAACAGTTATGGACTTTTGAAGGACAAAATAACTTACAAGTACTTGATCTAGGCTCTGGCGTTGGAAGAAATAGCATTCCAATTGCACAAATAATAAAAAATAATAACGGCACTGTTACTTGTGTGGACTTACTGGATTCCGCTTTAACAAAATTACAAATTTATAGTAAAGAACATGATGTTTTTGAAGTTATAAAAACAGAACAAGCAGCAATTGAAAACTACTACATCCAACCTGATATTTTTGATTATATCGTTGCAATATCAAGTTTAGAGCATGTTCAATCAGAAGAAGATTTAAAAAACGTGCTCCATTCTATGAAAAAAGGTACAAAGACTGGTGGTATCAATTGTTTAATTATTAACTCGAACATACAAGAAATTGACTTACATACGAAAGAAGAATTAGATGCTTTAATTGAAATTAACCTTCCAACTGAACATATGATATATCTATTAAAAAGCATTTATAAGGAATGGCAAGAAATAAAAGTTGAAATAAAAGAAATAGCTTATAATATAGTCCGAAACGAAAGACACATTCAATTAAAAACAAATGCTATTACGTTTGTCGTTCAGAAATAATCGTATAATTAAGATGTGACTCTTTCTCTCAAATTCATTTTTATTGTACAAAATTTGTTACTTTATATATTTATTAATCAAAACACAAAAACCATGCTTCAGTATCATTAGAAACATGGTTTTTATTATTGATCATACTAAATTGCTTAGCTATTTAATGAATTCATTAACTGGAAGAAATGTTCAGGTTCATGTGTCTTATTTAATTCATACCATGAATGGAGTGTATCTGGCGCAAATACATCTAATTTTTTCAGTACCTCCACTGCAAATTCCAAAGGAGCTACTCCAGATGCAGTAATAAGATTTTCACCAGACGCTACAGATCCCATTTCATATAAATTTTCCCCTTTATATGTAGGACAAACCATTTTCATATAATCTAAACTATTACTTGTATGCTTTCTAGAATTTAAGTATCCGTAATTTGCAAGGCCTATTGTTGCACCACAAATTGCAGCCACAATAGTACCAATCTTTAAAGCTTCTTCAACTTTTTGCAATATGGGTTTATGTATGTTTTCAGTCCAAGTATTTCCTCCAGGTAAAATCAATAAATCATTACTCTCAAGTACACATTCATCTAGGGAAATATCTGGCTTTACGTTCAAGCCTCCCATTGAAATAACCCTTTCTTTATTTATTCCAACTGTAACTACTTTAAAAGGTGCTAAACCCTTTTTAAAATATCTACCTGTATTAAGTTCAGCAATTAAATGTCCGTATTCCCAATCGGACATCGTATGAAATACATATAAATAAGCTTTTCTAGTTTGCATTCAATAACACTCCATTCACAACTTAATCTAATCTTTTCTAAAAGATAATCTATTTATTATTTATAATTGCTTGTCGAGCTTTTTCTTTATCATCAAAATGAATAGTCAAATCCTTTAAAATTTGATACGTTTCATGCCCTTTCCCTGCAATCAAAACAATATCATTAGAAGATGCCATGTTTATTGCATGTTTTATAGCAAGTTCACGATCTACTTCAACTTTATAATTCAAATTATTATTCTGTGAAAATCCTTTTTCAATATCTTTCATTATTGCCTGCGGGTCTTCCGAACGTGGATTATCAGAAGTAATATAAACAAAATCGCTATAACTTCCAGCAATTTCACCCATTATAGGTCGTTTTTTTGCATCTCTATCCCCACCGCAGCCGAAAACAGTAATGATTTTACCTTTTGAAAACTCGCTAATTGTAGTAAGGACATTTTCTAACGCATCAGGCGTATGAGCATAGTCCACGATTACAAGGAAATCTTGATTTTCGTCTATGATTTCCATTCTACCTTCAATGCTCTTTAAATCAGATAAGCTGTCACTAATATTTGTAAGCGGAATACCTTCAACCAATGCAGCTGTTATTGCTGCTAATGCATTATATACATTAAAGTGGCCTACTAGATTTAGATTGATTTCTATTTCTCCATTAAAGGACGAAACTAAAAAACGAATACCTTTTGGGCTTAAAGTTATGTTCTTCGCTTGAACATCTGCTCCATTATGTATCCCATATGTAATAACCTCAGCTGAAGTAATTTTTTTAAAGTATTCTACCGATGGATCGTCTGCATTCAATATAGCAAAATTTTTATCTGTAATAGAAAAATCATTTCCTAATCTTGAAAATAGAAGGCCTTTTACATGCTTATATTCCTCAAATGTTCCATGGTAATCCAAATGATCTTGCGTTAAATTTGTAAAAATAGCGGTTTTAAAGTTACACCCTTTAACTCTTTCCATGTGTAAACCTTGTGAGGTAACTTCCATAACACAATAATCTGTATTATGATTTTTCATCGTTTGCAAATTCCGCTGAAGTATCGGTGGTTCTTGCGTATTAATATCAGTAGGATACCATTTCGAACCAACTTTCACTCCGTTATTCCCCATAAGCCCTGTTTGAAATCCATAATCAGTCAAAATCTTTTCAAGTAAATAGGAAGTAGTTGTTTTACCATTTGTTCCTGTAATTCCAATTAGCTTCATTTTATTAGATGGGTAACCATAGAAATGTGATGCAATAACTGCCATAGCATACCTAGCATCTTTAACAATTATTTTAGGTATTTCAATATTTATATCTCTTTCTACAATTAACGCCACAGCACCATTTTCCACTGCATCTTCAACAAATTGATGTCGATCTTCAAGAAAACCATCGATACCTGATACACATATAAATAAATTCCCACTAGTTATTTTTCTAGAATCCATTTCTAATCCCGTAATTTCTACATTCATATCTCCATTGGTATCTTTAATCAATAACAAATCCGCCAGCTCTTTTAGTTTCAAATCCCTCGCCCCCTTACAAATTCCCCCTACTTATTTTACCACTTTATATAAAATAGTGGTTTAAAATTCCATATTAGTCGGACGAAATTTAATCATCTTCAATAAACAAAAAAATAAAAGAGCACTTGTTTCCGCAAGTGCTCTTTTTGGGGATTTTGAGATATCCTATTAAAGAAAGTTAAGGTTACTTAAAGTTAATAGGTATTTCTATTATATGCTTGTCCTTTTTATTTGTGCATAATCCATATATAAGAATTTATATTAACACTAAATAATTTTATTAATTACTGTTTTAGAATAAAGGTTATTCAACTCATTGCAAATAGCCTAAAAAAGATAAGCCAAAACTATTATTAAAATATAAGTTTAATATCATACATTACTTGTTCAGCTACATTATCAGCTAATTGATTAACAAATTGATAAAACAAATACTAAATTTATTTTAAACCTAAAATCGGTAAGATTGTGTAATTAATCCTATATCCTTCAAACCCTGATGGCTTCACATCGTATTCCCACTTATGGAAGCATTCTGTTAACATGTATCCTACTTTTCCTTTATTCTCGTCTGTATTATGATTAATATAGCCGCATTGTTGGTGTGAGGTAATGAGATCCTCAGAAATTTTCTCCACATTCTTAAAACGGCTAAGATCAGGCGTCACATCTATCCAACTTTGATTTGTTACTTTATCATAACGAGCTTTTAAACGATAAATAATCCAACCATTTGGTTGTTTGAGTACACTATTCTCTAAAGAGGCCTTATCTGAATAGTAAGTAACTACATCAATCTCAACTTCTTCTTTGTTTTTCATATCTTCCATGAATTGTACAACTTCACTATAATCTGTTTCTTTTAGTTCTTCCTCAAAAACACCAAGTGATACTAAAATTAGTATGAACGCTGTAATTGAAAATAAGGTAATGATTATCTGTTTTCTTGTCATGTAGTTCCCCCTAATTATATTAAACACTACACATGATATGGCTTTGAATATATTCACTCTAGTGGTCTAACGTTTTTCCTCCATTTTAAATTTCACCAAAATTAACCACATTATTGTTTCTAGAAATAATAAATGAAAATCATATTTTCAACATGGCTAAACTTCATTTTAAACAGACAACAGATAAGGTATACCTCGCCCGTTACGATATGACTACCTACTAATCTTTTTCTTTTGTACAAGCAATTAATAGCCGTAATTTTCACAAAACATTTTGACGTATTACTTATTCCAATATAAAATTATATGCAAACAATCAAAATTAACCTAAAATATATAAAGGGTATACCATACTAACAGTTAAATGCTTAGATTTGTCCTTTTCCATAATTAACAAGGATAGAGTAACATGAAAATAGAGAACGAGTACCGTTACTAATCACATGCAGGTTCTTTGAAAATTACATTTTCATACTATAAACATAAATAAAAGGGGTACATACGAAATGAACGATTTAATGGAAAATAATTTAAGAACTTTGTTCCTTCTCTTTGTAAGTATAATTGTACTAGTATTTCAAACTATTATTTTTGTAAGAATAGTAAGAAACTGGTTCAAAACCAAAAATATAGATAAATTAAAAGAAGATAAACAGTATATTAAAAAGCTAACTATAGTATACATAGCAATTATGGTAATAGGCGCTATTACAAACTTACCTTTATTCGGATTTATATTGTTAGGCTTTATGTCTAATACTATTATATTAATGTCTTTAAAGATAGAATTGTCTAATACAAAATCAAGTCAGTTGAAAACTGTGAAGAACTCAAAGCTCATGTTATGGTTTGTAATGAACACTATACACTTAGTACTTTTCTTTGTTGAGGGGATAAAACTCATTAAAAGTATTTAAGGCGATACTTTGAGATAACGATACGACTTCTTAGGCATCACTTAATTGCATAAAATTGACAATTTTATAGAAGCGATCGTATCTTTTAAAAGAAACAGTCGCTTCTATAAACATATATGTATTAAGATTTATATTTTTTTACTGTACAAGGAATAGTTACGATATACAAATCTATAACATAGATTGTAACCCAAATCCTTTTTTTGTTTAGTTGAGATAAATGCTCTGAAACTTTTCTTTTCCCCCACCTTCTAGGAAAGCATTTTTTCTCCTTTTCTTCTTTTTCTGACATTAAAACTCCACAAAAAATATCAAACACATTTTATTTCTAATTTTATCACTGTATTTCCCCATATTTTAAGCGCTATCTAGTCTTGTTTCTCTAGATTTATCTCTATTAAGACTTCTAGTTCATTTATAATTCCTAGTATGTTTGCCTTTATTATTTATGCAGAATACACAATCAATATATACTAATTTTTCACAGGTCTTTTCTACATTTTATCATTAAGAAATTAATTGAAGGTTTATTTTCTACATTCTTATTTGGTTCGTCAATTTCCGAAACTTGTACTAATCCATACTTATTAAAATCTTGTTTTATAGATTCAGAATCATAGAAGAACATTTTTACGCCTTCCATTATCTCATAATAGTCTTTATCCAACTGGTTTCCTTTTCCATACATAGGAGCTTTTTTAGAAACTGTTGTGAAAACCATATATCCACCTGGTTTTAACTGATTATAACAATCTTTAATAAAATTCTCTCTTTCCTGCTCATTCAGCAAATGAAGAAGTGCATGACTAAATATCCCATCATACAGTTTATTATCAAAAGGCATTTCGTTTACCGAACCGTGATACATACTAACATCTTCTAGTCCGTTTTCTCTTGCTAAATCAATTGCAGTTTTTGAAATTTCAATACCAGTTACATTTATACCATTTTCGATAAATACCTTTGCGTTTCTACCATATCCAATACCCGGAACTAGTATGTCTTTAACGTTCTTTTCTAGAAAAAAATCTTTTGTCAAAATTGCAGATTCTGTAGGTTCAAAACCCCACATCGTTTGTTTCTCAATAAAGCTTGATTCCCAAAATTCCATTTTATTTTTATCTCCTTATTCTTATCTCATGTATAACATCACATGAAAGACCTATTAATTTTAACGCTGCTTTTTTCCCCACAGTCACTATAGGTCCATTGAATATAGCATATTAATAAGCCTATATCTAATTTAAAGATTGGCTGAATATCTATTCTAAATATTAACCAGTACGTTTAGAGAAAATATAAAAAAGCCAATACTTCCGTGTAGTATTAGCTTATCTAAAGAGAAATTATTTTTTTATTTTTTGCTGACCTAATATTTTTTCTAACATTTCTAAAGTTATCGGTTGAGCTTTCTCTATTAATTGATAACCAATACGCCCATTCGGTTCGGCCGTAACTTGCTGTAAACTCATTAAATCATGAATTCCTTTTTCTCTTAATTGCATATATAGTTGTTGTTCCGACATTTTTGCCTTCAGCAAATTCTCTTTTACAATTTCTCCGTTTTCAACAATTACAATGCTACTGCCATTTAGAAATCGCTCCACCTTCTTTGATTTCAATTCAAAAAAATGAATGATAAGAAGTATGCTTGCAAATATTACAGCTGCAAATATAGATGGGACTACTTTCCTACTTAATACAGGCTCTACAATAATACGTCCAATTGAAACTACTATAATTATTTCAGCTCTCGTCATTTGGCTAACAGAATTACTACCTGTCATTTTTAATGCAATCATTCCAGTAAGAATTAAAATAATACTTTCCCAAATTATATTCATAATTGCCCAATCCTTTAATGGTGAATGTTACTAGCATTCCCATTTCATATAGCATTCTAAATGCATTTTAATTAAACTTTTTTGTAAAAATCAAACTTACATATACTGAAAAATAATCTATTTTGATCAATCTTTTTTCAATAAGGGTTTGATGATCCATCTTCCATTGTCAAAAAAATAAAAAGCACCCACATGGATGCATAGATTAAACTTATTCATTATTACTCTCTCCACTTTTATCATCAACTGATTTGGAGTCTAACATGCTGCCTATATCAGGCGGTAAAGCTACTGGTTGATTATCTTCATTAAACCATTGTTTCTTAAATTTACTCAATTCTTCATTTTTCTTATTTCCATCCATATTACCCCGCCTTTTATGTACATGATATTAAACACTTTACTTAATATGTACATTGAGAAAGATAATATACAATTTGTACATAATGAAAGAGCAACAACCCTTCTCTGTTTACGCAACCCGTTGTACCCAATAAAAATCCCCGTACATGCTACTCCTCATTTTGTTATCATATTAGTGACGAAATATATGTGAGCTACGTGACAAGTACGTGGTCATTTTATTCATATGAGACAAATACTTTTAAAGGAGTAATTATCCGCTCACTTAATTCCTCAAAACATTTTTCAAGAGCATTATAGTGAATTTCATGTTGAAAAATCTCTTCTATCCATGGCGTCTGTTCTATTTGATTAAAAAACCAATCTGCATGTTTTTGATAATCATATCCGTCACTTGAACCAATGATTTGCAATTCTTTTCGATAAAAGTCAGCGGTTAATGTTAGGTCTTCTATATTACCATCAGAAAGAATACATATTTCTCCATTACTATTAATAGCCTTTTGTAATGTGTGAAACCCACTATTTGTAGCAGAACATTCGAAACCGTAATTATATGTTTCTATTATTTGTTCTTCTGATTCATATATGTTTTTCGCACCAAATTTCTTTGCAAAATCTCTTCTATTTTTATTAGGTTCAACAACATCTACATGCTTAACACCTACATAGTATTTTAAAAAATAACAAGCGAGTAAACCAATAACTCCCATTCCAGTTATAAGTACTTTTTCATCCTGTCGCAGATTTAGTTTTAATACTCCTTTAGCAGCATCACACGAAAGAATAGATAATAAAGCAACTTTAGGTGTTATATAACTAGGCACTCGAATTACTTTATCCCCCTTAACTATTCCTATCGTTTCATGTCCATAAAAAGAAACTACTCTATCACCTACGTTTAAATTTGTTACTTTATTACCAACTTGAATAACTTCCCCATAACTTTTATAACCAGTTTTTCTTGGATAGATAGGATTTGTATCTGTAACATCCGATTCTTTATACTGTGGTAACTCTGCTCCAATACTTATTGCACCTGCAATTGTTTTAACGATAATTTCATCATCCTGTATAGACTTAATTTCGCGCGTTTCCCACTT
The DNA here is from genome assembly GCF_001583695.1 of Bacillus wiedmannii. Classification (GTDB taxonomy): domain Bacteria; phylum Bacillota; class Bacilli; order Bacillales; family Bacillaceae_G; genus Bacillus_A; species Bacillus_A wiedmannii. Next base: position 73,351 of record NZ_LOBC01000010.1, read on the forward strand.
AAGCCGTTTTGGTCCCTTTAAAACTAATTTATTTTGTTCCATTTATAACCCTCACATTTTATAAAAATATATTCTCACAAAATTTCAAACAATGTATAATAGATTCAACTAAAATTTAAGCTATAACGTTGGCTAGCACCCAACAGTGATAATATGATAATTGAATTTGATGGATATAGAATAAATGAGTATGTTATTGGCCTTACTTGTTCTCTTGACGAGTTAACACTAATGTATTTAAATGTCAAAAACAAACAGATATCTAATGAGGACCTTCTAAACTTATTTTGTGTACGTTATCATTATGAAAAAATTCCAAAGTTACTACAAGATAACTTCATGAGCGATGTCGTCATTGATTTAGATACAGGCTATATTTATATCCCTAATAAATAACAGTAAACTAGATTGATTGAATAGAAATTACGATTCAGCTAAGAATTTAATAAAATAAGTAATTGTCCAAATTACTGTCGCAAATTGAGTGACAAAATACATTGTCCATTCAAAACCAGTCAATTTTCTCTCTTGTCTTACCTTTTTTAAATATCTGTAAAATATAAATGTACATAAAAACATTAGTAACAACGATAATTGTTGTAAATCATCGACTAAACGTACTGCCATAGACTCCATCACCCTCCTATTCAAAATAAATGCTACACTTTAAGGTTATTATTTATTGGTAGTTTATTTCCATTTAAATTACTTATGTCCTAAATAAAAAGAGCACTCAGCTATTGAGTGCTCTAAAAAAATATTAATTTTAAACTTATTCCTTGAAATGATTTCATGTAATTTCTCTTACCTTTTATAACTCAGTTCTATCACTTCCGGTATATGCTTGCTATCATATTTCCTCGTATAGATTTCACCATCTGGAGTAACAAATTGTAATACAACCTCACCACAAACACCATGTGGTATTTCAAATTCACCTTGTGCATTTGAAATGCTGCGTTCCTTACTTTCAATAGAATCTTCATAAATTTTCACATTAGATATAGGTTCGTTATTTTGATCTACGATAATACCTCTTGAATACTTACCAACCGCAATGCATTGATCATCTTTTTTATAATATTTAGTCACAACGATAGTTCCAATTATTATAGCGATACACACAAACAAGAGAATTATTTTGCGTCTCACAACAAACCTCCTAATTCAAATTATTCTTTTCTAAACTGAAAATTCAACTGGCCTGATTGTTTGATTTCCTCAATTACTTTACGAATACCTTCTTCAATTTTATCTTCTTTTACATTCGATACGTTTAACTTTAGCAACTTTTCTTTATGAAAATCATTTAAATAATTTCTATCAACTGAATCGATACTTATTTGATTTTCTCTTAATGTTTTTATGAAAGTTTCTATAGCTATGTTTTTTTGTATTTCTAAACAAGTGTGTATTCCCAATGTGTTTTGTCTATTATATGCAAATAATGATGGATTTTCATTTTGCACTTTTTTTAATGTTTCCGCTAATTTTATTGATCTATTATAGTAGGAAGATTTAATTTTATTTTTATGACGTTCAAACATACCACTCTTTATATAAATTTCTAAAGCCGCCTGAGAAATCATCGGACTATCAATATCTAATATCTTTTTATATGTATGGAAATCATTTGCGATGGATGGCGGAATGACCGCAACTCCAACCCGTAAACCTGGAAAAATAATCTTAGAGTAACTTTTCAAATATATTACATGATTACAATTATCCAAGTTATATAACGGATCTGTTTTTGAATCTGTTTCTAAATCTGCTAAATAATCATCTTCCACTATAAATACATTATATTTCTTAGCCAATAACACGATCTTTTCTTTCTCGTCTTTTGAATAAGAAGTTCCAAGCGGATGATGATATCTTGGTATTGTATAAAAGAATTTTATTTTATCTGTTCGAAAAATACGTTCCAATTCATTTAAGTCAATACCTTCATTTGTACGTTTAATACCGATTACAGGAATTTTATTTATTTCTAGATACTCAATATATAGATGATATGTTGGCTGTTCAATTAATATCGTTTCATTCTCATTTGGAAATGGTATAGAAGTTAGTATAGCTAGCGCTTGTTGTACACCTGACGTTATAAAAATATTTTCTTCTTTAGTGAAGACTTGATAATTTGCTAGTTGTTTTTGAATGACCGGAATTAAAGACGGTAAACCTTTCGGCGTTCCATATACGAACAAGTCATTTTTATATGTATCAATGGCTTTATTAATACAATGTTGAAAATCTAAATATGGAAAAACATCTGGATCTGGTGCTGAAGAGGCAAAGTCAATTATCTCGTTACTTTCAATGGTACTCCCTGATTTTTTAACAACGTAGTATCCACTCTGAGGCACGGAATAAATAATATGACGCTTTTCTAATTCGTGAAGTGCACGTATAACTGTTGCCTTATTACATTTATATTGCATAACGAGTGACCGTATAGACGGTAATTTCTTTCCTTCTTTTATCTCTCCATATTGAATCATATTTTCTAAATCATTTAAAACATGTAAATACTTATACATTATGACACCTCTTACGCTTATTTTGTACCGGTACAGTTTGTATTTATTCACATTGTAGCACTAGATCAGAAAGATTAATATGTACGTATACTGGCCAGTAAAAAATCAGTTACTATGAGGTGAAATTATGAAACTTACAACAAAGGCATATTTATCAGCTTTACTCTATTCATTTATTATTGGATTTTCCTTTTTATTCGTGAAACTAACACTAACCATTACAAGCCCTCTTGATACTCTGGCTCATCGTTTTACAGTTGCTTTCATAGCAGCAAATATTCCGATTATTTTTGGATTCGTAAAGTTAAATATATCATTAAAAAACATACTTTCTCTTTTACCAATTGCGTTTTTTTATCCAGCACTTTTTTTTGCTTTTCAAGCTTTTGGCTTAGTGTATACAAGTTCCTCTGAGGCGGGAATTATACAAGCGGCAATTCCTATATTTACGATGATGTTAGCTTCCTATTTTTTAAAAGAGTATACAAATACATGGCAAAAAATATCTGTACTCATTTCTGTCATCGGTGTCATTTATATATTTATCATGAATGGTATAGGGACTCATGAAACTAGTTTCATAGGTGTTATTCTTATTTTGCTATCGGCATTATCATCTGCTTTCTATAATGTGTTAGCTCGAAAAATGACGAAGGAATTCAAACTAATGGATTTAACTTACACTATGACAGTAATCGGCTTTATTAGCTTTAATTTAATCGCAATCGCCAGCCATATAAGTAAAGGTACAATAACGGTATATTTTAAACCTTTTACGAATGGAACATTTCTTATCTCTATTTTATATTTAGGGTTACTATCGTCCTTGCTGACGGCATTGCTATTAAACTATTCCTTATCTTATATTGAAGCAACTAAAATAAGTGTTTTCAGCAACTTATCTACACTTATTACAATTATCGCGGGTGTTGTATTCTTACATGAACAAATCGCATACTATCACATCATCGGAACAATTTTGATTGTTCTTGGAGTAGTGGGCACAAACTTCTTAGGAAAAAAAGGGATTGTAGTAAAGAAGAAGAATACTTCCTTAAGAAAATAAAAAGTGAGGGATATATATTGCAACGTGTAAATACGATTGATATTAGTAACGTTCTAGAATTAGAAAATGCTCTTTCTACTTTATTAAATGAAGCGATTTCTTCAAAACTAGAGCTTGAAAACTGGTTAAAAAAACAATCTACAGTCATTTGGGAAATTGAAGAACAATTAACATCGCACTATATCGCCTTTCAATGTAGTACAGATAATAAAAAAATAAAAGATACTTTTGAATATGATCAACAATATGTACGACCTCTTTTGAAACGTTATCAAAATTCATTTGATAATAAATATTTAGAGTCCCCTTTTCGAATGGAACTTGATCCAAAAACGTATAGCTTACTAGATAAAAAAATAAAGAATGCGCAAACATTATTTTGTGAAAAGAACATTGATTTAGAAATAAGCGAAGACAAATTAGTAACCGAGTACTTCGAAATTACAGGTGGTTTAACTGCGCTATGGGACGGTGAAGAAAAGACAATTACTGAACTACAGTCTTACTTACAAGATCCGGATCGTGATATACGAAAAAAAGCAAAAACGCTCATTTCTGAAACATTCTTATCTGTTGAAGATACATTACAACATATATTAAATGAATTAATCGCAATCCGTCACCAAAAGGCCAAAAACATTCAATTAGATAATTATCGTGATTATATGTTTAAAAAACATGAACGTTTTGATTATACGCCTGATGATTGCTATGAGCTTGCTGAATCTATTCGTAAATACGTAGTACCACTTATCGATAAAATATTTAATGAGAAAACATCTGAACTTCAAGTAGATAGTCTTCGTCCATGGGATCTAAAAGCAACCGCTCCAAATCAAAAAGCCTTAAAACCTATCGAAGACGCGAGTGAATTAATCGAAAAAAGTTCTCATATTTTACACAAGCTAGATCCTAAATTTTCAACATTACTGGACCGGATGCATAAAAATAATTGCTTAGATTTAGAAAGTCGTAAAGGAAAAGGTCCAGGAGGATTTTGCGAATATTTACCTGCATCTCAATTATCTTTCATTTTCATGAATCTCAATCATACACATTATGATGTTACTACTTTCCTCCATGAAATGGGCCATAGTATTCATAATGCGTGTATGAAGCAGTTAGAACTTCAAAAATATTTAGAAATCCCTTCAGAATCAGCAGAACTCGCTAGCATGACAATGGAATTATTTTCGATGGAGTATTGGGATACTTTTTATGGGAATAGAGAAAAATTTATAAAAGCAAAATTAGATTTCTTTAAAGATATTGTTAAGTATTTACCACCAATGCTTATCGTTGATCAATTCCAGCATTGGATGTATGAAAATCCTAATCATACTGCTAAGGAAAGAAACGAAAAATATTTAGAATTACATAACACTTACCAATCGAGCGTCGTAAATATTGAAGGGTATGAAAATTGGATCGCAACTGGTTGGTTACCTGTATTACACATATTCGAAATACCGTTCTATTACATCGAATATGCTATCGCACAACTTGGTGCATTGCAAATGTATAAACAATATAAAGAAAATCCTAAACAAGCACTAGAAAATTATAAAAAAGCTTTATCATTAGGTAGCTCTAAATCTTTAACTGAAGTATATGAAGCAGCCGGTATTCGTTTTGATTTTTCTGGAGAAACGATTAAAGAACTCATGTTATTTGTAGAGGACGAATTAGAGTCCCTTGAACAATTGTAAGAAGAAAGCTGTTCCTATATTTTAGGTTCAGCTTTCTTCTTTATTTTATTTATCAATTCTATGTACTGAGAATCACCGTATCCGATTGTTGGAAAAAGTTGAAACAATTTTGTTAATAATTCTTGAGTTGATAAATCTTTATTTTTGGAGATGAATTTCACTACGATATTATCTTCTTTTAACATATTTAAATATAATTCTATAGCTTGATACAATACAGGTGGTAACTTTTGAGACGTTTTTTTGTGATTTACTAACACATCATTATATACAGAAGAATAATTTCCTAATTCCAGTTCAAGTTGACTTACTTTAAATTCATCTTCTCTGAAACTATTTAAGTATACTTTCCCTTCATAACAAGACTGTTCCAGATATGAAAGTACGGTGAGTAGATTCATTTGACAAAACATATCTTCACCAAACCATAAAACAATGCATTTATAATTTTTCGTAAAAAGGTTTTCTAAAGGGTCTATAACCTTTTTTGTATAACATTCTATTGAACTGTTATGACCTTCTGCTCTTGTTTTAATAAACTCTTCATTAAAAACTTGTGTAGTAGCCAGGTTCACACACATTGCCTCATTAAATGGTGCATATTCAGAATCACCCATTAGCTTTTCATTTTTAAATTCTTCATACATCATTTGACCATTTAATATGTTTAGTACATCTTTATCAAACAGCTCTCTTTTTGCATTTCGTAACTGCTCAACCTCTAATTTTCTAGAAACGTTCATTTTAAACTCCCCCTCTATTTTTAGTTTAATAAATGACTGAACAGGCATTTTGTTAAGTTGGAATTCTCTTGGATTCATTCCAAAAAACATTTTTGAAAGCCCTACTATAAGCCTCTTGCGAAGAATAATCATAATCCAATGCAATATCTATTATCTTTCTATCATTCGTCAACTCCCCCGTAGATAAATACAATCTTCTCAAAAGAATATAACGTCTAATACTAATGCCTGTTACTTGGTGAAATCTAAAAGAACAGTAATACGGAGAATAACCCATATAACACGATAATTCATTTAATGAAAATTCTTCTTTTAAATTGCTCTCAATCCAATCAATCATCTTCTGTATATGTTCATTCATTTACTCCCCCCTTATTAAGCATTATAAAAGATGTTCATTACTTTCTTTTGATACTTCTTGTGTTTTATAACATGGGCCATTCATTACATCGCTTCATTTTAAAGGATATCAAAAATAAAACACGAATGTTGTAAATTAAGAGTCTTTTAGTTCTCAAGTAAAAAATTAAAGTTTGGAAAGGATGTTACAATGAACGAGCTAGAAAAAGAAATACTTCAATTAATAAATGGACAATATTCGTTAAATTTTATTAACATTAAACCAATAACGAATGAAATGTATCAATGTCTTACAGAACTAGGTACATACTTCATTAGAATTACAAACTACAAAACATATGAAGAACAGTTAGAAGAAGTTACATATACGAACTTTTTATATGAAAATGGTTTAGCAGTTCCTCCAATCATACATTCTCTTAATGGGAATTTAGTAGAAAAGTTAACATTAGACAAAGAGATTTTTGCTGTATTATATAAAGCTACGCCTGGCATACATTTACCAAGGTACGAATGGAATTCTAATATATTTAGAAAGCTTGGTAAACAAATTGGAAAATTACATAGTATTTCTAAAAGTTTTGAACAGACTAAACCGGTTAAACATATAAACGATTGGTATGAAAATGAAGAGTATAATTTTCTTAAGTATATCCCTAAAGAAGAAACTACTATAAGAGAAATTGCATCTGACGTTTTAACTTCTATAAAAAAGCTACAAAAATCCACTTCAAATTACGGCTTAATTCACGGTGATTTATGGTTAGAAAACATTTTAGTTGAAAACAATTCAAACTTAACAATGATTGATTTTCAAGACTGTGAAAAACATTTTTACATATTTGATTTAGCAGTTCCTATTTATAGTGCGATAGAATATTCATTTGCTGGAAATGGGAATATCGTTGACTATGAGCATTCTATTACAAATGCACTATTTGAAGGATATCAAGAAGAAAATGAACTCCCAAAAGAGATGATAGACAAGTTTCCATTGTTTATAAAATTAAAGGAGATTTTTGAATATAGCTTAATGCATATGTATTGGGATAAAGAAGAATTAACTGAGGAACAAGTACGAATAATGAACCTTTATAGGATGAAGATCGAAAATAAATATACCTATATCAATGTTTAAAAATGCTATTGTTTAACTACAAGGAAACTTTAGTTAAACAATAGCATTTATTTATTAATTATCTACTAAACAACCTTTGTTTTATTACTTATAAATACTGCTTCAATAATATATTTAAATACACTTCATTTTGCGGAGATACTTTCTCAGAAAATCTAGCTGCAATAATAATAGGAGCCCATTGAAAGATCTCATCTCTTGTTAGATCAGTATTACTGCAATATATTTGTAAATACATTTCTGCTAATTCTATAGAAGCCTGTGCATACAATAAATAGGTACGAAACACATCTGCGCGAATGTCACCTGAACTAGCATCTACCCAATCTATAATATTCACGTTCTTATTACTCAAAATTAGATTAAACGGATGGAAATCCCCATGACATAATCTAGGTTCAAATTTAATTGAAGCTAACTTATTCAATATATTTTCCTTTTGTTGTTCATCCAATTTATAAACAGATTTAATTTGTGGCTCTAACCTTCCTCTCATTGATTCTATTTCATCTATGTTCACACGTATAGCATGAATCTTTTTTTGCTCATTGACACAAATATTTATGTAATGCTCTGCTTCATTTAGATTGTTTAGTAGGAGATCCCCAATACTTTCTCCTTTTACATATTCCATAATAATTGCCTGTCTAGCTTGTACCTTTGTCACTTCAAATACATTTGGAACTGGTAGTCCACATGAATAAGCATATTTTTGTTTTTTTGCTTCATTCATAGACTCTGTATCAGTAAGATATTCCTTGAATAATTTAATTACTTTATTTTCATAAAGATATATGTTAGCAGTATTTCCTTTAGCTATCGGCTCACCTAAATCCAAGTTTTCCCCTCCTATCCCTAATACCTTTAGTTTAATTCACTTTAACTACTGTATATCCTTCTACTCATCTAAACCTTATCATTACAAAGACCTTTAAAATGATAAGGAAAAAATACGTATTGAAAATAGCATTTATATTTCCGCATATTTATAAGACTTCTTTAATGACATTCATAATTTTTTGCTTCGTATGACTTAAATAATTTTTATTTTTAGAAGAAATTAATATACCAATCGGAATTTTAGAATTAAACCCCTTAACCTTAAAAGATAGTACTTCTTCATTCAAAATTGTACCTTTCGGGATAATTCCAATCGTATTCCCAAAAAGCATTTCTGGAATGAGATTTAATGCACTACAATTGTAAATTCTTTTAAAAGATAAATTATTTTCCGCTAGGAGAGAACTTACAGATTGATAGGAATAACAATTACTTTCACCTACAATAACGGGATAATCTACAATATCAAATACTTCAACAAATTCTTTTTGTAACAAAGGATGCTCGGGATTATTCACTATAAATTCAATTTGTTCATCACATATAACAATAAATTTTACATTTGATATATTTTCATTATTTCCACACACGGCAAAATCAATCTTATTATGGTCTATCATTTCTGATAAAAGTGCTGTATTTCCTACTACAAAATCACAATGTATATATGGTTTTTCAGCATTTAAAAACTTTAATATTATCGGTATTAACCTTTTAGAAACAGATTCTAATAGGCCTATTCTCAAACTCCCTTTCTCTTCATTACTAATTCGTTGAGCTTGAGAAATGGAATATTCCCAATGAGTTAATAAATTTTCTACTTCTTCTGCAAAAAGTTTTCCTTCTTCTGTTAATCTTGCATCCCATCCTCTTTCAAACAAAAGAAAACCAATTTCACTTTCCAGCTTTTTTATATGTGCTGTAACTGTTGATTGTGCATAGTTTAATTGTTTAGCAGCTTGTGAAAACGTTCCTTCTTCAATAATTTTTTTAAATGTAAGTAATTCTTTCATTTCCATTTCAAACACCATCTTCATCGGTTTTATTGATAATAAGTTAATATATTTTCAATTATACAAATGGAAGTATTGGAAGTAAAATGAAATCAAAAGAAAAGGAGTGCTATATTATGCCATTTGTCACTGTTTATCATCCTGAAAAATTATCCGATAATAAGTTATTAAAAAATGTAAGTAAACAAATTCACCATTCGTTAATTGAACATTTCAATATTCCCGAAAATGATTATTTTCAAATGTTTTTACCTTATCCTTCTCATCAACTTTTTTATAATTCATCTTACCTTTTAGAAGGTTCAATAAAACGATCCAACAATATGATTTATGTTTCTATTACGTGTGGACCAGGAAGAACAATTAATCAAAAAAAGGATTTATATAAAGCTATAGCCACTATTACAGCTAATATATTACAAATCTCTACTGCTGATGTTTTCATTACACTACATGAGACACCTATAGAGAATTGGTCATTCGGTCAAGGAATAGCTCAAATGTTAAATCAACATAATAACTAATTTTTCATTTCTAATAACAAAATTAAACTTACCGCTCTCTATAATGATATAGAAAGTGGTAAGTTTAATTGATTAGGAATATCAGAATGAAACTCTTGTGTATACAAGAGAGTAAATGCATATCCCTGCTCAATAAAAAATACTTCATTATGTTTACATTCATATGGAACACTATTTTTCTTAAAATTATTTTGGATTTGCTGTAAAAATACAAGATCTGGTGTTCCGAAAGTAACGTGTACTTTCGGTGGTAATGCTTTCATCGCAATTGGAATCCAAGGTCGCTGCCACCAAGTCGCAACAATATATGCAGTTCCACCAACTACAAAGTTGAAAATATCCCCATCTTCCATCGTTTTCAAATTTAGATTTGATTTCAACCATTCTGTAAATACAGGTACACTTTTAACAGGAAGACCGATTTCCCTTACATATAAAATGTTTAAAGGAGACTGCGGTACTAATACATCTTCTTTAACATAACTATGTGCGATAATTTCGAGAAGATTTCCATCACCGTCTTTAAAATATAAATTGAATAGGCCATTCTCTTCACCAATTGTATTTCCATCTTTCCATTTCACTATAAGTAACCCAGACTTTTCAAGCCATCTTGCTGTTTCATGAAATTTTGAATATGGAATCTCAAAAGCGAAATGCGCAGGTGCAATTGGTTCGTATACTTCTTGAAAACTAATTGTTGTATACGGTGTGACTTCAAATTGAATAAATGATGCTGTTTCTTTTTTTATTGGAAAAGATAATATGTCCTTATAAACTTGTTTTACCCCTTCTATGGAAACCGTTTGTAGTTTTATATCTGATATATGTGTAATCATTATAATTAACCTCCAAATTCATTATATTTATTAGTATTGTATTTCAAAAACTAACAGGAAAAATCCACCTGGAGATTGAAACTTTAATTAACAAACTAATACTTTTGTATTAGAACAGTTAAGTTAACATTTTCGGCTAATGCCACATATCTTAAACTAAAAGGAGTGATGTTTTGTGACCCAAAGAATTTCTTACTATGATGCTGCACCTGATGCTATGAAAATTATGATGGACATGGAAAAGTACACAAAGCAATCAACGATTGATCGAATGACTAGAGAGCTTATTAAAATTAGAGTTTCTCAAATCAATGGCTGTGCTTACTGCATAGATTTACATACATCTGATGCACGAAAAATGGGAGAAACTGAACAAAGAATTTATTGCTTAAGTACTTGGGATGAATGTACTTTTTATACAACAGAAGAAAAAGTCGCTATTGAACTAGCTGAGCATATTACACTTATTCCTACTAAAAGAGTTCCTGAGTCCCTATATAAACGAGTATGTGAACATTATGATGAAAAACAATATATTGACCTTGTCTTGATTATTAATCAAATTAATAGTTGGAATAGAATTTCTATCGCAATGGGAAATACACCTGCTAAAAAATAACACTCTAAGCAACTTACTTACTCTATACATTATTTCTTTATTACATATAATTCAAAAAGGTTGACTTTGCCAATGTTACCTTATTTCTACTACTATTACTTCTGGATAATCCCAATAAAAATGCTTAGAATCTGGGATTAATTTTACTGTCGTACTTGTTCTCTGTATAAAAATACTCGCTGCCTTACCTCTATATCCATCCCAATTTTCTGTTATTGAAGCACGAATTAATATTAGATTAAATGGAGACCATTTTGTATAAACTTCTTTCCCGCACAAAAAGCTGCTTTTTTTAAAGAAAAGCAGCTTTTACTTTATAACATATTATAATTTTGCAGCAATAATCATAAACCTTTTTGAATTCGTACGAATCCCTTTTTCAGAACTATTTGCATCAATGAACTTTTGTAAAATAGTAAAATCCTCTTCCTCTTCTCCAAACCTAGGAATAATAGGCGTATGTTTTAATAAGAACATGAGGTCTTCAGGGCTACTGTAATAATCAGTAACATCATATTCACTTACTTGCACGAGTTCAAATCCTGCACTACTAAGTTCCCTCATATACTTTTCTTTTAAAGTTCCATCTCTTTCACCTAAGCATTGTCCTCTACCAAATGCTTCTTTCAAGTTTAATTTATCGTGTTCACTAACTTGTTGCGTTAAGAAAAAAGCATCCTTTTTCATTACTTTTGATAATTCAGTCGCTGCAAATGGCGCATGACAACTTGAAGCTATATCAAAATGCGCATGCGGAAACGCTAAAGCTTCAGAATCCATTTGAAGAAACTCAACATTTTGTACACCTGATTTTTTCAAGTTAGAATGTGCTGTTTCAATCATTCCGTTAGAACTATCTATTCCAATTAGTAATTTAGCCGAAGACGCTATGTTAAGTACATTTTCTCCTCCGCCTGTACCAACATCAAGTAAAATCTGTGATGGCTTGCACCTTTCTTTTACCTCGTCATAAAAGTCCCATGAATCTCCTACAGTTTCACATTTTATTTTACTAAAATCCCATCCATTTAATCTTCCTACTTTATCATAAAAGTTTTTGTATTCTAATTCGTTCATTTTATTATTTCCCCTTTGTTAATATGCATAAAATGTTTAATCCTGATCATCCCCGAAATAGCCTCATAGTTTATATATTCGTAAATCTCCTTTTATATCAAGTACGCATCTCTCAATCCCAAACAACTACTTACTTCGAGCTATACATAAATTCATCCCACCGCAATTAAAAGAATATATGTACGATAACATCATTTAATTAAGTATATTATAAAATAAAAATTATCAAAATAATAGATTTACACACTTTAGTTTACATAATATATTTATAGTTAATCTTCATTAATATATTCTAAATGTCTTCTTCCCCAACGACACATACTATCTAAGACAGTAGTTACTGTTTTTCCATGTTCAGATAAACTATATTCCACTTTAGGTGGTATTTCTTGATAAATTTCTCGTTCTATTAGTTGATCTTGCTCTAATTCACGCAATTGCTTCGCTAAAGTCCCTTGAGATATATCTGGTATTAATCGCTTTAATTCACCAAATCGTTTTGTTCCATCAGTTAATAATATAAACAAAATGAGTGGCTTCCATTTCCCTCCGATGATTTGTAATGTCGCTATTACTCCTTTTAATTTCGGTTCTTGTAAATCCATTTTCTCACCTCTCAAATCCACATAAATAGCGGTTAGTACGAAATTTGCGACTATGTACATATAAAGTGCGTACTTTTCACTCGCTATCTTTTAGCGAATAATAAAAGCATAGCAATTTTATTTTAAAGTTTTTATTAAGGGAGTGGCTAAAATATGTCTATTACTACATTAAAAGATAATCGTATCGTTATCATTGGTGGGAGCTCAGGTATCGGATTAGCAACAGCAAAACAAGCAATCGAACAAGGAGCACATGTTATTATTGCAGGGCGTTCGAAAGAAAAACTAATGATTGCTCAAGAAATAATAAGTAACAACCGTCTTCAAACTTATGTATTGGATAATCAGGATAAAAACCAACTAGAAGATTTTTTCAAAAAGCTTGGCAATTTTGATCATTTGTTCACCCCAGGAGCCTCTTATACCCTTGGGCCAATTACTGCTACGGATGATATTGCTGAAAGCAGCTTTATCGGCAAGTTTTGGCCACAATATTATGCCGTAAAATATGCAATTCCTTTTCTTTCAGACTCCGGATCTATCGTATTAATGTCCGGTGCATTTAGTCAAAGACCACTTAAAGGAGCGCCTGCTTACGGTGCATGTAATGGCGCTATTGAAAGTTTAGGGAAAGCTTTAGCTGTTGAACTAGCTCCAATTAGAGTTAATGTTGTTTCTCCCGGAACGATACAAAGAGAGAATGAACAAAATGAAAATAGATTAGCTGCATATGAAGCTTATAAAGCTCTCTCTCTTGTACAGCGAGCTGGATATAATGATGAAATTGCACATACTGTACTATATTTAATACAAAATAGTTTTACTACGGGTAATGTATTGTTTCCTGATGGAGGATACACATACCATTAAATTATTTAAAACAAAAGCCCCTTATTAAGGTGGCTTTTGTTGCTAATTTAGAAACTGCTGCAGTAATACAGGATCCTCTTTTAAAATTCCTGCTAAAAACATAAGTTGCGGATAAGGTTGTAAGATTAAGTCTATATCCATTTTTTCTTTCAATATAGCTATTCCACCTTGCTTAATATAATCTTTTAGTGTTATTTCCTTACTACAAATTAGCCTAATATCACTTAAAGAAAGTAATAGAAGTCCATTCGTTTCAGAAGATGGATATGGCTTATTTTCTGAATGTGCCATATACATAATAGATAAAGTTTCATCTGGACTATCAATAATTAATATTGGATTGATCTCATTTGCTACCTTTATTTTCTTTGATTGCACATTCCAGTTCTCTTTATAATATGTACTTGGTGAACTCAAAATAGTAATATCGATAGTAGCTTCTTCTCTCACTTCTCTTTTAGCAGTTTTTACTGCTGTTTCTTCATCTTCTTTATGTCCGCCGAGCCTTACTACACCTAATGTATCTCCTTTACTCGTTGGCCCAACTTGGAAAACAAATAAGTTCTCGTATATTACATATGCACCAGATGTTCGTACATTTTTATCTATATGTATCAATATTTCCCCTCCTTAATCAACTTTCTCGCAAATTAGTTTACTATAATTTTATTATGTTTTTAAATAATCTTCAATCCAAAGCTTTCATTTTTATTCCCTCCTTAAAATTTTAAAATACATCTAAAAAGTAGGATTCACAAAAGAATCATAGAATTCTATATATAACAAATATTGGACGGATTTTTTCAAATTCCTCTATAATAAAGGTGGTATAAACAGTGTGAAACTTATACAAGAACGTAGCCTTACCGTAAAGACAACTTTTTCTAAAGAATACAAGATTTTTATTTTTGGTTTACTCATTTCACGAATTGGGGACTCATTGTATACTTTTGGGTTACCTTGGATTGCCTATCAATTAACCGGTTCAGCTGTAATTATGAGTTCTTTATTTGCTATTAACGTATTGCCAATCGTTTTATTTGGACCTTTAGTTGGTGTAATGATTGATCGATACGATCGAAAAAAATTGCTTTGGATAGTGGATATTACCAATATTATTTTAGTAAGTTTTGTACCAATTCTACATGCATTACATCTATTAGAAGTCTGGCATTTATACGTAATTACTTTTATCCTAGCAATTATGTCCATGCTTTTTGATGTAACAACTATTACAGTCATTCCACACATCGCGGGTGCATCATTAACGAAGGCTAATTCTTTATATCAAATGGTCAATCAATTGGCTAGTTTGTTTGGCCCAATGATAGCCGGAGTTTTCATTTCATTTATTGGTGGGTTTCATGTACTTTGGATTAATGTTCTTTCTTTTATTGCAACATTAGTTGCTGTAATGTTATTACCATCTATGAAAACCGCAAATAAGAAATGTGAAGATAAAAATACACTTCAAAATGTACTATCTGATTTGGTTAATGGGTTTAAATGGCTCAAAAATGACCGCTTAAATATAGCTCTATCTTTTCAAGCTATGATAGGAAACCTTGGAGCAAGTGCGGTTTTAGGTGTATTCATGTATTATTTATTATCCACATTGCAACTTACCCCAGAACAAAGTGGGTTTAACTATTCATTAATTGGAATAGGTGGTCTTTTAGGAAGCTTGATTGCAGTTCCTTTAGAAAAGAGGTTGCAGCGCGGCATATTAATTCCTTTACTCCTATTTGTTGGAGCAATCGGCTTAACTTTTGCGCTTTGGAGTACATATTGGTTCGCTCCTGGAATTGCTTTCGGTATTGCAATGACTTGCAATGTTGCATGGAATACACTTGTAGCCTCAGTCCGCCAGGAAACAGTCCCATCAAATATGCAAGGGCGAGTTTTAGGGTTTTCACGTGTACTTACACGATTAGCTATGCCACTTGGAGCGTTAGTAGGAGGCATTATTTCGTCCTATAATCCAGTGTTTGTATTTGCTTTAGCTGCCTTCACAAAATTACTTGAAGTTTTCATTGCACTATATAGTCCGATACGAAAACTATGAAGGAAAGATAATTATGTATGATTGGTTAATTGAAATTTATGGATAAGTTTACAAAGAAAAAAGGCATATCATAATGCCTTTTTTCTTTATCATCATTTAACTGGATAACAAACTTCTGTAACCCACTTATTAGGATCCGATTCCATCGCTGGGCTCACATGATAAATATTAAACATCGGGCCTGCTAATTCATAACCTTCTGACTCAATCCATTTTGCTGCAGCCTCATTTACAGCTGTCATTTGTTCATAACTTCCATTAACTGTTATAGATGCTACATGAGTTGATTCAATATTTTTAAATGTAACATCATTTGTATTTTCATGTTTACCTAAAATACTTAGCTGTATTTCTACATCTACATCATTTTCTTTGTATTCACGATCATGGAAAACCGCAATACTATAACTCGGATGAGCAATACTAATATTTTTCATATGAATTTCTTGCATTAATATACTCCATACATCCCCTTCGCAATTATACGATGGAATAATCTTTCTAACACTAGCTACATTTCTTTCTGGAATTTCTTTTATTAAAACATGATAGTTCATCTCAACAACATCCTCTCTCATCATTTTCATTGAGGCTTCGAGAAGACGTAATTGTTTTTGGAGGTCATACATCTCATTATTTATTTGTGCACTACGATTTTCAAATTGTGATTTTATTACTTCCATATTTTCGCTCTCTATTATTTCTTTAATAGTAGCAATATTAAACCCCATATCTTTTAACGTTTGAATCTGATTTACTTTCTTTAATTGGGCTGCTGAATAGTAACGATAACCACTTTGTTCATCGACTTTTACTGGTTGTAATAATTCCACTTTATCGTAGTGCCTCAACATACGAATACTAATGGAAGATAGTTTTGAAAAATCCCCTATTTTAAACATATTTTCCTCCTATAAATTACATCTACTTCGAAGCTCAACTTCATCTTAAACAATGACATTGTGTGAGAGTCAACTGTTTATAACGCTTAAATTATATTTCTTTAATTATTTACCTTTATACCCTTTTCCTTCTTAAGGCTATAAAGATTGGTATTAATCCGTTCATAGCTAATAAAATTACTATAATACTTGTAAGGAAGGCCACATCTGCCGCAAATATTTTAATCGTACGCCATGGTGAGCTTGTACTATAAGTAAGAAGCGGGATGAAAATAATAGATACTAGTAGTAATAGATTTCCTACGAATAACCAAGTTAGTTTTTTAACAGTTTTCTTATGTTTATATTTTTTAATTAACATAATTGATGTAATGAAAAGCACGAATATAACTATCGACATAACAATTTGTGTAAATGGTATGTTTTTAGGGGGATCCATGGGTTCTTTTCCATTCAAAATACTAATAATCCCATTCTTCAACACTGATAATGCTGGCTCTTCTAATACATGATTTTTATTCGTTAAAATCACACCACTCCAGCCACTTTTATTTAAAATAAATATTTCTGCACGAGCATCAGGAGTTGATCCTGAATGCCAAATCATCTTGTCACCCTTATTTATATTTGTTGTTCTTAATCCAAAACCATAACTTTTTTCTGAATTATTTTTATAAAGTGATGATAGATAAAGGTCTATGTTTTCTTTCTTTAAAAATTGAGTGTGCTCTTGGCGATTCAAAAACATAATAAATTGAATCATATCTTCTAAACTTGCAGTAATATAGCCATACGGTGCCCCTGCATTATCATAGGACACTACACTTTTTCTTGGTATGCCAAACCACGACTGATAACCTGTTAAATAACCTTTTTCATATGCAGTTTCTTTACTTGCTGCCGCGCCATTCATATTTAATGGCTGAAAAATATGCTTTTCCATATATGATGAATATGTTTCATTTGTGACGGCCTCAATAAGCGCACCAAGTATTATATAATTCGCATTACTATATTGATATTTTTCACCTGGTGGAGCAGTTAATTTTAAATTTGAAAGTTTCATTACATTTTCTTGTAATGCTGTAGAATTTTTGGATTGTTTATCTGATAATGCTAAGCCCTCATATGTACTTATTCCGCTTGTATGAGTTAGTAGTTGTTGGATTGTTATAGTTGAGGATATTTGAGGATCTTTTAGTTTAAACCATGGAAGATATCGTTGAACTGGATCCTCTAATTTTATTTTTTTATCTTCTATTAATTTCACTATAGCTAAAGCTGTTAAAGATTTACTTATTGAGCCGATTGCAAATGGTGTTTTACTAGTTACCTTTTTTTCCGATTCTCCAGTAATCCCCACCGTTTTTGTAAAGAATACGTCTTTATTATGTACAATTGCAACAGAAGCTCCTGGAATGTTCTGCTCCTTTATAAATTTTTCAATATACTTATCTAATGTGATTTTAATATTTTGCTGAGCGTAAACTTTTGGATCTGTAATATATAACATTAATACATTACAAAGAATAAAAATTAGAGACATTTTATAGATCGTATTCTTCATTATGCTTTTGACAGCTTTCTTTTTTTATAACTTACTAAAATAATAAATACTACTACAGAGAGCGTAAAACTAAACATTATTAATAATGAATTCCACCATTGATTCTCTGAAATACGATATAAAAGATTATACTGAAATGTAGTTTTACTATTAGTTGGATTAAATGATTGAGTTAAAAATATTGTAAATGTAGTTTGCGAGATGAAGTAAGTAATAATTGCGATGAATATGCCCTGTAAGATAAATGTATTGAATTTTCCTTTTTCATTTTGAAGTTGTTTCATCTTAACTTGTAAATCGATTTCATTTATTTCTAAATAATCTTGAACAAATAATTGAGGTGTACCTAAATCATCTATACTATCTTCACCATGTTCGCGACATTCTTGAATATGTTCTAATATTTGTCGCTTAATATTTTCCCTTTCTTCTAAACTTATATCGTATTGCTGTAATTCCTTAAGTACGTCTGTTAAAAATTGCTTTTCTTTACCTATTAATCTATTCCTCATTTCAGAAGGTCTCCTTTCAAACCGCTTTTTAATAATGTTTGAATATCCGATTGCAATTCTAACCACTCATTAATTTTTTTCTCAAGACGTATTTTCCCGTTTTCATTAATTTCATAATAAATCCTAACTTTACCACTGTCTGTTACTACTTGATAAGCATTAACCCATTCTTGATTTTTCAACTTAGTTAAAATGGGATAAATACTTCCTACTCCTTTCAATTTTAAATTGTTTACTTCAAGTTCTTTCATAATCTCATAACCATAACTTTTCTTTTTCGACAAAATAGATAATACACACATTTCTAAATGACCTTTAATTAAACTCGTTCTATCCATAGGATAAATTTAACAGAAATATATACTTCATTCAAGTATATATTTCTGTTAAATCCAAAAAATCAGACAACAGAACGAAGATATTATAAGCAAAAGATATTACTTGCGAACTGTTTTTACCCCTAAAAATCACTTTTATAATATAATAATTACATAATATATCAACTGTTTGTCCCTTTTATTTCTCTATCTCTCCTCCATATCTCCATATCTTAGCTGGAAATATAGTATATGGGACATAAAAATACTAAAAATTCCAATTCCTTAATTTTCACATTAAGAAATTGGATCTTCTTTCATTACCTTGTAATACTCATACTGCGTTATTATAAACATTATAAAGAATATACGTTTTATATAAGTTATGTTAATAACATATAAACTAATATAACTTTACTGATTACTCTCAAGACATTCATAAACCGCCATCATATCTCGTTTATCCAATTCGCGAATACGATTAAAAATTGGTATTTGCGAAACAGCTTCTGTTAATAAGCTTTCATCCACAACATCACAAACTTTTCCAGTTAACCATGTTTGTACACCCACGCCCTCAACAACTTCTTTTAGTCCTTCGTCATTAATACCAGTTGCATTACAAGTTACACATGGAATTGTTAGTTTAAATACACCATCATGTAGATTATCTTCCGTTATAACTTTCTTTCCTTTACAAAATGGACATGGATTACTTTTTTTAATTTTATTAATTTGGGTAACTAACTTTTTGTATCCAAACGCTTCGTATACATACGTAAGTTTTTTATATTTACCATTTGTGAAATAATTATCTATAATGGTTTCTCTCGTTTCATAAACATTAGGGAAATCACAAACAGTTACTTTATTATTAACACTAATGGATTCGATATTTCCTTTTATTTCGTCCCAGAATGGTAAGACATTTTGTAACACCATTTCATAGTTTGAAAAGCTTGCCTGTTCTAATTCAAACATTTTCAGTGCAACTTGTGCTTTTCTTGGCAGTAAAGAAACATCTTCTGTCAATCTCATATCGCCACCAACAATAAATTTCAATTTTTGAAGTGCAGGTAAATCACCGACTATTTGCAACACTTCATCAACTGGTTGATTGATAATTTCACGAATATCGAAGTTACCAAATTTAAGCGGTTTATGATGATTTAATACCGTCCCTTCACAAATTGGACATGTCATCTTTTCTTTAGAAGTCTTAATTTCTTCTTTAATAGCTGCTTTTGAAATAACAATATATCCACCAATAATCGTATTAAATCCTACCCATGTTCTGCGTGTCTTTCCTTTTTTATCATAAAATGATTTTTCAAAATATCCGTACCAAAACGTATGCTTTTCTTCTTCTGACATATCATTATAGCTCTTTGATAAATCGTGACCAAGCTCATTTTTAATTTCTTCAAATAGAAATTCTATTTTTTCATATTGATAAAATTTTAATACTTTCATGATTTCCGGATCGAATAAACCATCCCAAAATGGAACGTTTTTATCTTGAATTGCAATATCTTTATCAAAAACTTCAATTTGAAGGCGTCCAGAACAAGATGGACAATGATTGTCCTGTGAATAGAAATCAAAACTTCTCGTATCTTTATTAGTTGGATGAGCAGCTACAATATGATTAATTAGTCCACCAATTTCATATAAGAAACTATATTGACTATATAAATGTCTTTCAAGATCAATAGCAACAACAGGTGCAATTGTATCAGATTCATATTCACTATAAATTAAACGGGCCATTGATGATAAACTTTTTAAAATACCACCCTTATAAATGTTTTCGGCATTTTTAAAATAGTGAATATGATTTTCTTCTAAATAGTGAACGCCTTCTTTATGCTTAAGTGCTGAAGAAATATGTATTTGCTCTGCATTATTCACACTGCTTTTTTGACGATAATAATCTTCATGACTTACTACATCAAGATGCTTTATAGATTCAAGCTGTCTTTCCCCGAAATCTACAATATAATCAGAGCTTTCTAACATATAACTATTATGTTCAATCATGATGATAGAGACTGATTCATCTTGTAATATCTCTCTAACACTATCTATAAATTGGTTTAAAATATTTTGTGATAAACCTTTTGAAGGCTCATCAAAAATAAATAATGTATGTGGATTTCTTGTGTTTGCAAATAACTCCGAAACTAAATGAACACATTGGAACTCACCTGTTGATAATGTTTGTGTTTTTCGTTCTAACGTTAAATAACCAAGTCCTAGTTTAATTAGTAGACTCAAGCGTTTAAACGCAATATCTTCATTTGGAAGTTCATCTATAATATCTTCAATCGAACGCTCAAAAATATCATCAATTTCTTCGCTATACTTTGTGAGTTTCTTTTTAATATCTAGGAAAGTGGCTACAGTTGATCGACTTGTAATGGATTGATTTCGATCTTGTCCTACCATAACTAATTTATCTTTGGGATATCGTTTCAAGAAATCTGTAGCTAAACATTCATTGACAAGTGTAGATTTCCCGCATCCAGATTCTCCTGTAACCGTCACAAGCCTATTTTTAGGAATTTGAAACTCCGCCATTTGGATATTACGGCAATATAATTCTTGGAATATATAATATTCTGTTGGTACTTCTTTATTTAGATCCGATAGTATTGGTTTTGGTCTTGGCGATTCTTTCACAATTTGTCCACCATATTTTCCGCTACCAGGTCCAAAGAACAATTGCTCATCTGTTGTATCCAGTACTGTATCTGAATGATCAATGAGCCAAATTTGATTTTTACACCCTAACTGCTTAATCTCTTCTAATATTTGTAATAATGTTTCATGATCAAGTCCAACTGAAATCTCATCAATAATAATTACAGCATTTTCGCTTACTGCCATAAATTCAGCCAAATATAGTCTTGTTAACTCTCCACCTGACAACGTACCCATAATTCGATTTAATGTTAAATAGCCAATGTTCATATTAATTATATTTTGCAGTATATGTTGCTTCGCTTCACTAATATTTAACTCGTCCGCTAACGAAAGAATAGACTCAACACTTAAATCATTAATATTTGAAATTGTATGTGGTTTAGCAAATAAATCTATCGTATGTTGTTCGATTTCTTCGCTATAACGTTTTCCCTTACATTTTTTACACTCAATATTTTTAGTAGTGCCTCGGCCTTTACAACCAATACACCAACCTAACTGATTATTAAACGAAAAAACCTCAGGGGAAAGATGAAATACTTCAGCTAGTTTTTCGCGAATTTCAGTAAACACTCCAGTATGAGTACCTATTGTTGAACGTGGGTTGGAAGAAATCGATGATTTTCCTAGAAAAAGTACTAAAGGCATATCCTCCATCTTAATAGCACTAAAATTTGTTTCCATGATATTAGGAAATAAATATTGATATTCAGCCTTTGGCAATAAAGAAACTAATCGTTTTTTTGATTCTTCGCCAATCGTTTGGCAAAAAGTTGTTTTACCCGATCCTGATAAACCAGCGATTCCAAACGACTTATTAAATGGAATAGCTGTATCTAATTTATTTATGTTATTAGCAATTAATTGATTTACTTTCATATTAACCTCTATTCTTATTTTTCACGAAAACTATTTTTACAATATAATAATTACATAATAAATATATTATCTTACGTAATTATCCTCTCACTTCAAGAACCTTATCCTTATATATTTCAAACCACTGTTGCCATTCATCTTTAGAAAATTCTTTTTCTTCTCCTTCTAGAACGGAAGAAAAAAGATCTAAACAAATATGCCAACCAGCTATATCTTTCGGTGTATGATCTGTTAACTCATGAATGTATTCTTTAAGAAGTAAAAGAGTACCATTTTCCTCTTTATGTATTTCAAATCGGACACGATCTTTATCCCAAGTAAATTCAAGCACTGCGTTTACTTGACACTCTAAAATATCAATATTTATAAATGAATCGTCCATCATGTCAAACTTGATTATTCCACCTATTTTAAGGCTTTCAATCTGTAAATTAGACATCCATTTTTTAAGCTTACTGTTTTCTGTTAAAACAGACCAAATTTCCTCTATTGTATATGGAAATTGTCGTTCAAATTTTACAATATATCCAGCAGTTAGTTTCCCAATTTCAGCTATCATCTTGATTGCCCCCTTATACAGAATGTATGTTCTCACTCTATTTTACACGAATATACATATAAAATAAATCTTTATGTCAACGAAGTATTAATTTAAAGTTAATGGTTATAAGAAAGATTTGAAAAATTTTCAAATCGAGTTATAGCATGTTGAAAATTTAGTATCATGTATGTTTCCTCATTAACTATAGATTTACGCACAAATAAAAAGAGCCGCATTTGCGACTCTTGAACTTATAGAATTACTCCTGTTTTTGTTGAATGATTTACCGTTTAATCGCATCAACAATTAGCGATGGAAAACCAAGTTTATCGCCTTTATTTCTAGAATCATACCTTTTCGAACGGAAAATAACACCGTCATTTGCATCCCATTCGTTGTAATAAAACTGACCATTTTCATCACAATATTCAAGTAAAACTACCTCAAATCCAGCAGCTTCAAACATTTTCGTTAATGTTTTATAATTATGAACAATTTTATGACTTGCTGCTGGATGATCTTTCGGGCCAGGTCCGCCTATTTGAACTATATTTTGGTATGCTTCGTCTCGGAAAAATGCATCAGGAACACCGCACCGAATGTGCCCTGCTGGCTTTAAAAATTCATAACAAATTTCTGCTGCCCTTACACCTTCTTCAAAAGTAAGGTGTTCCCATACATGCTCAGCTAAAATAGCTGAAATAGAATTGTATTCAAATCTTTCTTCCCATGTAACTTTATCTAGTAAATTAAGTTCATCTTCTTGCGTTTGTATCCAACCTGGATTATTATTAAACACCCCGGCTCCGACTACTACTTTAATTTCGTCTTGTTTTATTGCCATCACTTTCACCTCGTAAAAATTTCGATTTATTAATATATTCTATATTTACTATTATCCTTCCTTCTTCAACAAATTTAGTAGCATGAATCTAGTACAATGCCGAACTCATCCCCTAAAAACTATCTAATGTAACGATTTTTCTTACAGAAATATAGCACACCAAACATTAGCACAAAACCAGTCACGTAAAAACTTGTTGTTCCGCTGCCACCAGTATTAGGAATTACCCAATTATTCTTCACATTTTTCACTGTTAGTTTTTGTGTCCTTACCGCTTCTGTAATTTCTATTTCTATTGGATCTCTAAGTAACATATATCCGTTTGGCGCTTTTATTTCTTTAACCGTATACTTTCCAATTACTAACTGGTTGGAAATCACCTTTCCTTTTTCATCCGTTGTTAATCTAGTAACTTCTTTACCTTCTTTATCTAATACTTGAAATACAGCGCCTTTTAGTTTTAAATTAATATCCTTATCATCAACTTTCTCAATTTCAAATTGCCCAGTCGGGTCTGGTAATTTCTTATTCCCTATTTTAATTTCTACTACTGTATCTTTTTCTATTTTTACAGCTATTTTATCTTTTAATAATTCATAACCTTTAGGCGCTTCTACTTCCACTAGAGTATAGTTACCTATTGGCAATTCTTTTGATATTGCTTCTCCTTCTTCATTTGTTACTAGATCTCCAACTACTTTTCCTTTTGAATCTTCAATTTTAAACTTTGCTCCTACTAACTTTATATTTTTATCTCCAGTATCTACTTTCACTAGCTTCATTTTCCCCATTGGATCTGGTAATTTCTTATTTCCTATTTTAATTTCTACTACTGTATCTTTTTCTACTTTTATAGCTATTTTATCTTTTAATAATTCATAACCTTTAGGCGCTTCTGTTTCCACTAGAGTATAGTTACCTATTGGTAATTCTTTTGATATCGCTTCTCCTTTTTCATCTGTTACAAACTCACTAACTACTTTTTTATTTGAATCTTCAATATGAAACTTTGCTCCAAGCAACTTTTTATTATCATTATTACTATCTACTTTTTTTATCTTTACTTTTCCTGTACTAGGTTTGTTCCATAGTTGCCAGTTAAATTTGAAATTGTGAAATTCAAATCCACCAGTTTGTTGTACTGCACCGACAAATGCTTGTCCATTAATCGAACCGCCTTTTGTTTCTAATACAGCATTTGGAGCAAACACACTCCCAACGACACCATATCCCTCTGTTGTGATCTTTTTTGCATTAGGAAAAACCCAAATCACCTTCCCGTATAACTCAGTGAACGGTGATTTAGGAGAATAGGGTTGTGATGTAGGAATGATATCCGTAGCCCTTCCAATATTGTTCGTGTCATATAGAATGGACCCATTTTTAAATGTAACCTCTATTGCATCCGAATACATAACAATAAAATCTTTATCCTTAGCATTGGGTAAAAATACATCTCTTATATCTAAATTGATTTTCCCTACCAATTCTGATGAAACATAAATATTAGGATTGTTTATATCTTTTCCAATACCATAACTCATATTTGAAATTGGGGTATCCGTTTTATATTGACCTGCATTTTTACTGACTTGGTTGGCTATGTTGCGAAATTCATTAAATTTCGCATCAATTTCTAGTTTTTCTTTATAAACGATACGATCATAATAAGATTGTATGATACGATCTGGATCACTCTCTTTTGTCATTACGACTATTCCGTTTTGAATAATAAAAGATTCCTCTCTTGATTTTTTAAATTTTCCAGACAATAACAAGGATGGATATCCCTCATCACTCCATTTTTCACCTACTATATTAGATGTTCCTGCTGCTGCACCTACAATCGTATAACCTGATGCATCCATATCACCTTGAACTGCGATTGCTCCTTCAATGTCGCCACCTACTGCTATATGGTTACCAAAGACAACAGCATTATAACGCGATATATCCCCTAGACCTTCTAAGTTAGTCGTGGATCCATATGCTTCTTTTGGTGCATATACGACAAAACTTACACATAACATTAACAAAACCATAAAATGAATACTTACCAACTTTAATTGTAACCTCAATTCCTTTGTTCCCACCTTTACCGTATTTTTTCTACAGTCGAATAAAGTGAAACTTCTTTCAGTGAGGATTTACTTCATCCTCTATATACCTTCTTTGCTTATCTCTGGATTTTCGGTCCCACTGCCCATTAATACAGGATAAATAAATTCATTCTATCGAGTTAATTTTTTCTTATAAATTGCGACTAGTAACACACATAATAATAGGATTAAGACTACTACGGTCCACTTATTAAACATAAATATCTCTTTACGCATTTTTTGTTTTTCTTTCTCGTTAAACTCCACACGCTCACCTCGAACCAGTAATCTATTTGTGTTTACTCCATAAGGCGTACATGTAATTAATGTTATATAATCTTTATTTTCCACAATTTTTAAATCGTCCGTTTCGTGTGGTAAAACTACTTTAATTTGATCTACTTTATAAGCAAGAACTTTGTCTAAAGAGTGAATATAAAAACGGTCTCCTTCACTCAACTTATCTAAATCTGTAAATAATTTTGCTGATGGTAAACCACGATGCCCTGTTAAAATAGTGTGCGTATTTTCTCCACCTACCGGGAGCGAAGAATAATCTAAATGACCTACCCCACGACTCAATACTTCCTCAGAGGTCCCTTGATAGATTGGTAGTTTTATATTAATTTTCGATATTTCAATATAACCCATTACATCACCTAAATTTAACGCATCGGCATACGCTTGATGATTACTTTTTTCTTCAGAAAATGGATCTGCAAATGTTTTCATGGAAGTTTGAACTTGTTTATTATATTCGGCTGCTTCTTTTTCTCTTCGCTCGATTTCTTGCTTGTGTAGTGCTTTGATCTTCTTATCGTAAGAGCTAACCTCAGAATAATGTGCACGAGTCGCCAACCAATTACTAATAGTAGGATATAAAAAAATACCTAAACCAAATAAAAAAATACCTCCTAAAATAAGATTTCGTTTCATATTTCCACCTCTGTATATACTAAAATATCGAAAAGAGGGAAGCATTTTACTTCTCCCCTTTTCACATCACATGGTTACATGTTCCTAAAACCTTAATTATTAGCAACCTTTTTTCTAAAGAAAACAAATGCCGCTGTAACCATTAACACAAGACCTATTACAGTAAAAAGAGTCGTTCCTATACCACCCGTAACTGGAAGCATCCATCCACTTTTATTATTTTCTATCGTTAATCTAACCGTTTGATTATTTTCGCTAATTTTTACATCAATGGGGTCTTTTAATAATTGATAAGAAGCTGTTTTACCATCTTCTTTTGTATATGTTGGTGCTTTCGTTTCGAAAATTTGATAGTCTCCATACGGAATGTTAGTCCATTTAATAACACCATTTTCACCTGATACACCAGTGACTTCTTTACCTGCCACAACAACTATTTTCCCATTTTTATCTTTAAGTACAAACTCTGCACCTTTTAATTTCTTATTATCAGCACCATCAACTTTTGTTAACTCGATAATTCCAGTTGTCGGAACAACAACTACAGGTTTAGATTCCTTTTCTCCAAATACATCATTTTTATTTATAAAATCAATTTTTGCTGTATTTAAAATTTCCGAACCAGATAGTACGCCTTCTTTTACTTGTGATTTAATTTGTAAATGAAATTCTTTTTTACCATCTAACTTTGTGAAATCTTTTACTGTGGCTGTTACTTTTTGGCCTTCTACAGCTACCTCTACAATGCTTGCATTTACTTCCGCTCCATCAATTTTCACAACTGGTTTTCCTTGAATCATTAAACGATTGTCTAAAGTATCTGTTACTACATATTTTTTGTATTCTTTAATGTCTTCTGGAATTAATGTTTTGATATCATAATTGTAATTAGTTAACGGATTAATTGGTAACGCTTCCAAATCCCCGTTAATCTTTTTATCAATATTTGGTTCTTCATAGTTTTGCACTTCTACTTTAACTACTGTACCAGAAGTAATTGTTCCATCTTCGTTGATAGTTCCGGAGGTCTTTATAAAAAACTCGTGTTTAGTCGGATCTAGTACATACCCTTTCGGCGCTTTTGTCTCTTGGAAATAGTATTCCCCATACCCTAATCCTTGCACGCGAATATGCCCATTACCATCTGTTGCTAACTCTTTTTTCACTTCTGTACCATCTTTTTTAAATAAAGAGAATACTGCACCTGCTAATGCTTTTTCATTTGCACCAGTCTTTACTAAATCAACTGCACCACGTTTAATCTCATTTTTCGGATACATATGAACATCATAGTTTAGCACCTTACCCTCTTTATTCGTTAAAGGAATATCCACTGTATACGTATTTGGATTTAGGTTAACATGCGGAGGTCCTGCCACTTCTTTCACTTCATAACGTCCTAGCGGCAGTTCTTTTAATACAGCTTGTCCGTTATCATCTGTTACTACTTGAGTTGGAGTTGCTCCTATTACAGGCTTCACATCTTCTTTCACGATTTTCCCATCGTTTGAAATTTTTTCAAACGACGCAACCCTTTTCACTTCAAACGTTACACCTTTTAACGGTTTCGCATTTGTTGGTACCTCTTGATTTGCAGAGCCATCACCTTCTAGCCCCGGTGCGCCATCTTTTTCTTGTTCATATTTATGAATCGTTAAAGTACCTTTGGATGGTGAAGCTGCCTTTACTAATACACTAGACCATGTAGAAAATGTTAAGAAAAATACTAAAAGCACACTAAATATTTTTTTCATTTCTCTTATCCCCTTTACAACTTCTATCATTTTAAAAATCCCTTTATTACTATTACCCTCTTAAAAGCAATAGTGTGCCAAGTACCAGATTTAAACGAGTAACCTAAAACATAGTCGTCCAACAATCCATTGTTTACAAACACTTATTCACTCTACTTATTTTCTATTATTACGTTGTTTCTCCGTATGATATATGTAGTTTTCTCCTGAATTACACTTATATCTCTACTTCAAAAATCGTTACACATTTACTTCTATCGCTAATTTTCATTAATTACTTCACTTCAATTCATTAATCTCTCCCCTCCTATCCCTATTTAAAATCCAATCTTAATCATTTTTGATACATATAAGCAATGAACAACGAATAAGTGTGACAATTCATATTTTACGTTACACCCTAAAACTATTACCTGTATATTCAAATAATATGTGCTATTCATGTTAAATTATGGTATTATTCTTAGAAGTTTATAATTTTTATAGATAAAGTTTTTCCGTTTCTACATATGAAAGAAAGGAATATATAAACATTCAACTAATACGCACAACTGTAAGGAGGAATAATATGACTAAAAAGCTCAGTCTAGTTGAGATAGAGTACATTTGTAATATGTTTTTCCGATATTTTGAAATTCCAGTTTGTTTTTTAGATTGTAACAAAAATATTCTTTTAGAATTTACATCAAAAGATGATTCACATTCGTTTTATAAATCAAAAATAGAACAGTTACATGTGCTTTTTCAAAAAAATGATTCATATAATTCGCCTATCTTCAGAACTCACCAATATTTAGGGCACTTCATTTTAATTCACATAAAGAGCCATTATATGGTGAACGGTACTGTTATTATTGGGCCCTTGACACATGTAAATTTTTCTACAAGTAAAACGGATAGTAACCTTAATTTTATTTCGAATTATAAAAGAACAAGAGACCATTATTTTTCATTGTCAGTCAAAGATCAAAATTTCTTTGTAAATATAGCAATATTGTTCTATAACATTCTCTATAAAAAAAATTCAGATGTAAGTACCTTTTCAAATAACAGTGACTCATTTCATGTAAGTCATAGCAGTATCTTAAACGAGGATGTATATATTTCAATGCAAAAAAACAAATCCATCTGTCATAATTTGTATATAGAGAACCAACTACTTGGAGCTATAGAAAACGGGGATAAAGAAAGCGTACTCAAATATTATTATGAATTCCAACAAGAGACTCTTTCATCCTTATCTTCATTCCATCAATTAAGACGTCATAAAAACATTTGTATTTCATCCATCACACTTGCTACTAGATATGCGATAAAAGGAGGACTTCCTTCCGGGATTGCTTACAAGATTTATGATCTATACATCCAAAAGACAGAGGATTTAAAAGACGCAGAATCTGTTTGGGATTTATTAAGGAATGTTTTCTATACTTTTGCAGACCGTGTAAAAGCACAAAAAGTACAGAAACACTCAAAGACTATCGCTATTTGCAAAAACTATATTTTTGAAAATATTTACAATCAAATATCTGTTAAACAACTTGCTAAATTTGCAAACGTAAATTCGGATTATTTATCTATATTATTCAAAAAAGAAGTCGGTATTTCATTAATTGAGTACATTCAACGTGAACGAATTGAAGAAGCAAAAAAATTATTAACTTTCACAACCTATCCCTTATCAGACATATGTGCTTCACTCAACTTTAGTGATCAAAGCTATTTTACTAAAATTTTTAAAAAATTCACTAA
Source organism: Bacillus wiedmannii (assembly GCF_001583695.1). Classification (GTDB taxonomy): domain Bacteria; phylum Bacillota; class Bacilli; order Bacillales; family Bacillaceae_G; genus Bacillus_A; species Bacillus_A wiedmannii. The sequence continues at coordinate 104,171 of NZ_LOBC01000010.1, forward strand.
CGAAACACCTGGTAAATATCGAAAATCTCATGTTGTCATATAGAGTTAAACTTTCATTAAAACAAAGTGTTTCTAGTAACTTATCAATGGCAGATTAGAATTACTTCCACACCCATGACCTTTTGAATTTAGGCTATTTTTAAAGCAAAAAAACACGTTACTATTCTTTTATTTGAATGAGAATAGTAACGTGCTTTATATGTAATGTAGGTCTGTAGGCAAAATAGCGTCCAAGCACAAATTTTTATAGAAGCAAAATACACTACTTAAATACTAAAATCTTATTAAGTAAAAAATTCATCTAATAATTATTGTGTGAGAAATAATCCCTACTATTATTTTTATATCTTTCTAAATTTGCGAGCCAAAGTGAGTACTGTACCTGCAATAACCATCCATATGCCCATTGTTGCACTGTTAGTTGTACTGGCACCCGTGTTGGGAAGCTCTTTATATGTAGATTCTTTTTTATCAGAATTAATGCTGTTCGGGATATTACCGTTATTAGTAATACCTTTAGCTTTGCTAGTGTCTTTATCCTTCACTAATACTTTTTGTATTGCATGTACCTCATTACCTACAGAATCTGTTACTGTGTACGTTAATACGTAAGTACCTGCTTTAGAGGTATTCATTTCACCATTAAGTTTTACTTTAGAAGTAAGATCACCGTCTTCTTTATCGATAGCTAATACTTTTTCCAATGGATCGAATGAATCTCCTACGTGAATTGTCGCTCCAACAGGCACTGTTAATGTAGGCTTTAAATCTAATAATACCCTTTTTATCTACATGAGCAGTCAATTGGTGTCCGTATACTTCTTTACCTTCATATATTTGTTGCATACGCACAAGTGTAGTCCCATCATAAGAACCACGTTTTTGAATAACTTCGTAGTCTACCCCTTCGTCTCCACTAACTTGTTTTGGTGACAAAGCATGCTCCGTCTTTTCCTTAAGCGCATCTTTCACTACGTTCTCAGGCATCTTTTGTCATGGTTGTGTAAGTTCACCTGAACGGAACGAATCCCCTTGAATTTCAACTTGCATTTGACTCTTTTCCTCTGCATAACCTACTCCATATGGTGTCACAGTTGTTAAGGCCAATCCTGTTGTTAAAGCAACTATAGCTATTTCTTTTTTATTATTCATGTTATTTTCCTCGTATAATTTCTTAAAATATGAAACTGCTTAAATGTATTCCTATCAAAAATAAAAAGTACATCACATTACGCAAAACTGTATTATAAAAAGATGACTTCTGTCATCAACAAAAGTCACCTCTTCAATATGTCATATCCCTAATATGTTTTTAATGCATACTTTCTATATGAAAAAGAAAAAGTATTCTTTAACGAGCGTTTTGCAATACTTTTATTAGGTCATTTATATTTTCAACTTTTTGCTGAAATTGATCAAATCTGCTATGTAGCAATGATGGATTCTTGTCTTCAGTTGAAATAACTTTTTTTAATTCCTCTTCTAATTTATCATATGTATCAAAGAAATTATCAAATTCTACACTTACAAGTTCTTCATTTTCACGATAAAATCTTTTTGATTCTATATATGTCATATATGATTTATTTAAAAATCCTAATGAAATAAAATATTTAGAAGTGTTTTCTTGATAAATAGCAATATCACATGCTATTTTAATATCAGAATAAGTTTTTTGAACGAAACAATGCAATTCAAAAATCTTAAACTTTAATCCATTATTCATTTCATCCCCTCCCATCCTATCTATTCTACATAAAAAAAGAATATTATACAAAGTAAAATATCAATATAGTACAAAAATAAAAAGCGAAAGAATAATCCCTTCCGCTTTTTATAGCAAAACATACATTTCAAATTGTGCTAAAGAATTCTTTTCAAATCCAGTTTTCTTTAAAAATCCTTCTAGTAAATTGTTTTTTGGAAATCCAATTGATAAACTTGATACATGTAAGCTTTCTTTTGCTACTTGTAATAATTTTGATCCAATACCACGATTTCTATAGTCTTTGTCTACGAAAAGAAAACTAATTTTACCTTGTTCATTCACACATATAGCACTCTTTAAATCATTATCGACATATGCGCCGTAAAATTTATTATTTGTTTTTTCGATATAATCCATATCATTTTGCCAATTTATATGGAAGTGTAACCATTTCTGAACTTCAAGTTTAAAAGATGGAAAATCTAATTGTTTTACTTCAATTCCCTTACAATCTTTATTAATTATTTTAGTCATATCTTTTAAATTATAATAAGATAGATCGTACACTTTTTCATAGCCTAATTTCGTATAAAAATGAATCGCTCGGTCATTGCCTACAATGACTTCAAGAAAAAGTTGCTTACACTCATTTTGAAGCGCCTCTTCTTTATGCAGTTCAAATAACTGTGGACTCACACCAATACCACGGTAATTAGGATGCACTGCTAATGTTCCACAGCGCATTGTTTTTATGTTTTCATAATCCTTTATCCCGCCAAGTATTACACCAACAGATTTGGCATCGTCTAAAGCAAGAAAGGAATGTTTTAGTGAATTCCCTTCTGGTCCAAAAAATCTTTTTATAAAATCTTCTTTTGAAACTTCCATTTTAATAATGTAATCTGAAAATCCATCTTTAAATGCTTCATATACTAAATCTATACTTACTTCACTGCATCTTTTGTATTGAATCATATAAAATTATCCTCCACTTACTCGTGTTAAACTTAACGTCCAAATACATGAAATGTACTAGTTCCACTCTACCCATTATTCTTTAATTATTAACTCTGCCACTTAATTTGAAATGAACGGACACTTTCCTACATATCTCTCACTGTTAATTTGTTTTATAACAAACGGTGCAATATCCCCATTTTGTATTTTGATTCCTGGCATATCTACTAAACTCTCTTTTATATTTCCAATGCCCTCCCCTTTCATAACAAATGGTAATCTAACAATTGTCCAATCTACTTCACTACTTTGGATAATTTGTAATTCTTTATATTTATCTTGCATCATTTTTGATAAAAAAACTTTAAATAAGGTAGCCCCTATTTTATTTACAATTCCCTTTTGATCTCCTGTAACATTTAAAGAACCTCCGGAAATTACAATATATCTTTTTATTTCAAACTCCTTCATTGCTTCTAGAATATGATTCGTTACTGCGCTAAAAATATAAGATTCATTTTTCGGTTGACCTACCGCATTAATTACAGCTCGACAACCTTTAAGTAATTCCCGTATTGAAGCAAAATCACGTGCATCTCCATTAATAATCTCTAAATTTCCATTTGTTATTTTGATATTATTAGAATTTCTTGTTAATATTTTTACTTGATATCCCTTTTCTAACGCTTCGTTTACAAGGAATTTCCCGGCTTTTCCGTTTGCACCTAGAATAGCTATTTTATTTGTACTTTCCAATATTAACCCCTCTTACTATCTATTCTTTACTACATTAATCTCATGTACACGTAAAAAAGCAATTAAATGCTCGCACGCTCGTTCACACGCTAACATTTTAAAGATTTTTTGTTCCTCTTTCGTTTTATCATTTGCTTGATCTGATGCAGCTTTTAAACTGAGAAAAGGTTTGTTATTGATTTGACACACATAAGCAAAAGCTGCCACTTCTTGATCAACCGCTAATGCTCCATATACAGTATGGAGTAAATATCTCATTTCCGAATTACGAATACGTTGATCTCCAGATAAAAATGTACCATAATGAATCGGATCATAAGATCGTATCTTTTTTATTCTTCTTACAAGTGACTTTGTTGTTTCAATAGGTGCTGTCCTACCATTATATAAATTAAAAATATCTTCCCCTGAACCAGCAGCAGTAACGTCGTGTTGTATTGCATTAAGGGCTACTACAATATGTCCATTTTTCACCTTATTTGATAGACTTCCGCATATTCCTGTCATAAACAACTCACCTGGCTGAAACTCACTAATTAATAATTGCACACAACTAGCACAACTTACTTTCCCAACTCCTGTTATTACGGAGATAACTTCCATATTATTAATATAGTGAAAATGAAATTCCCAAGCTGCTCGTTTTTCAATACGTTCACTTGGATAATATTGATGCAAATACGTAAGTTCTGGTTCCCATGCGGATACGATTGCAATACGTTTCATTACACGCTTCACTTCCCCTATTGTTATCATGTAAATACTTTATCTATACTTTCTCGTTCATAATCTGGAATCCACTCTTTATATTTCTCATATAAATTTCGTATTGTTTCTTTATTCTTCGCAATTACTTCACATCCTCTATCATCGTAAATAAACATGATAATATCTTTCGTTACATTTATGAGAAATACATCTGGATAAGAAATTTCTTTTTTGCGTCCAAAACGAGGATAAAGACCCGGAAAATCTTCATGATTCGCAGCTTGAATAAGCGGTATATACTTTATATCGCAAGCAAAACATTTTAGTGAAAATTGATATGTACAATATAAATCAGCTTCTTCATCTTCAAATAGAAAAGGTACTGTTTTTTGTTTTATTTGGAACTTTAAATCCCTCTTTTTAATAAATTTATTATATACATTTATTTTCTGTGAATTTTTCATATTTTCCTTTTTAAATCGATAAACATTTGTTACTAAAAACACTTCATCTTCTTTTGAAAATATATCTTCAAATAAGTATTTATTATATGTATAAATTTGAGAGAAGTATTCCATATTTACATCGTCGGTTCCTTCTACATTTTGATATTTCCCTTTCCCAAAGTTAAAATGTAGATGATTTTTCCACTGAAAGTATATATGTGGTACTAATGTAACCCCAGGGAATGTTTCATTCATATATTCTTTTAATTGCATTCTTAATTCCTTTCTACTCTACAATTTCTTTTAACTGCCAATATGCTTCTTCTAGCCATGGATGTATAACTTTCAACGTGTCTTTTCTATCCCACAAATATGAAATATATGCAAAAGCAGCATGTTCTAAAGATTTTTCTAATTCTTTTTTTACTTCTACTAAATATGGTGGTGCTCCATTTTAATCCCATTCTATTTTATCAGCAACAAATAACACTAAATCCATTTTCGTTGCATGTTTACGTAGTGTAGTATGGCAGCAAATAACATTTAAGATTTCTTCATCATCCACTTTAAATATTTCTTTTGCAATTACTCTCAATAACTTTTGATGAATAATCATTGGAAATTCTCGTTCTTCTTGTAATATCTCTATTCCAAATTGTTCAGCAACTGCAACCCGATCTTCATTTGGAAAGATTGCACTAATATCATGTAAATATCCTGCAATCGCTGACTTTTCTTCATTTACATGATACGTACTCGCAATTTTACGGGCTTCTTTTGCCACCCGAATTGAATGTTTATAAGTAAGTTCTTTATTGTATTTTAATAGAAACGATTTTATATCATTTTCAATTTTTCCAGTTGGAGTAAATGAATATATATCCATATATAACATCTCAAGTCACCTTTCTTCCTAACATTCAATATAACGCTGTATTTAAATATCCTTTTTATTTGTATTCGTTATGAATGTTTTAATCCCTTTTTTATACGTTACATGAAATTTTATGGCGAATCATTGCTACAAAATACATAAATGTTTGATATTATAGTAATGTTAATGATTTGTTAGGAAAGGAACTACATAATGAATAAAAACATATTAATTATTGATGATGATAAAGATATTGTTGAGTTACTTGCTGTTTATTTGCGAAATGAAGGCTATAACATTTATAAAGCATATGATGGAGATGAGGCATTGCAAATGATTTCTACATATGAAGTTGATCTTATGATTTTGGATATTATGATGCCAAAGCGAAATGGATTAGAAGTTTGCCAGGAAGTTCGTGAGAATAATACTGTACCTATTCTTATGCTGAGTGCAAAAGCAGAAGATATGGATAAAATATTAGGTCTTATGACAGGTGCAGATGATTATATGATTAAGCCATTCAATCCATTAGAATTAGTAGCTAGAGTGAAAGCTTTGTTACGAAGATCATCTTTCCAAAATGCCACTTCCTCCAAAAATGAAGATGGTATTATTCGTATTCGTTCTGCTGAAATACACAAACATAATCATACTGTTAAAGTAAATGGAGAATATATTAAACTTACATCTATTGAATTTGATATTTTATATTTACTTGCGAGTAATACCGGAAGAGTATTTAGTTCCGAAGAAATTTTTGAACGCGTTTGGAATGAAGATGGTTATGGTTCAAATAAAACTGTAATGGTTCACATTAGTAATTTACGAGATAAACTTGAAACAGGAATGAATGGAGAGAAGTTTATTCATACTGTTTGGGGAGTAGGCTATAAAATTGAGAAATGAAGCATTTGATATATTAAAAGATATCCCAAAATGGAAGTTAATTTTTTGGTTCATGTTAGCTATCACACTTACTCCTATTACTGAATTAATTATATATCGCCTCGTTACAAGTGTAATTGAAAGTTCACTTACGTTAAGCGAGCTTGGAAAAGAATTCATTCGAATTTTTGGATATGAAAAATATAAAGGAATAAAGGAATCTCTATGGATGATGATTGTATCTTATTTGTTTTTATTTTCTATTTTCTCATCCTACCTATACATTTTTTATCGTCATGAAAGAAAGATTTATTATGAAACTTGTATTAAAAAAATGATAGAAGAGATTCGTTATATTGCAAATGGAAACTTCAATCATAAAGTCTCTATCGTAAACCATAATTATCTGGAAGAGTTAGCAAGCGGGGTTAATCACATTGTTGAACAATTGAAAGTTTCGATTGATGAAGAAAGACAGGCGGAACAAGCAAAAAGTGAACTTATTACAAATGTATCGCATGATTTACGTACTCCTCTTACCTCTATAGTTGGATACGTAAATTTAATCCACCATGATAATTATAGAGATGAAGTGGAATTACGCCATTATATACAAGTCATTTACGATAAAGTAACCCGTCTTAACGCATTAATGAATGATTTGTTTGAATATACACGTGTTCAAAATAAAGAGTTAAGTTTATATTCTGTTCCCATTGATATTGTAGAGCTACTGGGGCAATTAACTGTTCAATTCCGCATACAAGTTCAAGAAGCTAATATAGAATGTCGACCTTCTTTCCCATCTCAAAAACTCATGGTATTAGCTGATGGAGACAAATTAGTACGAGTGTTTGAAAATCTTATTATAAATGCTATCGCTTATGGAAACGATGGTGGATATATCGACCTTGCTGCCTATGAAAGTAATAATATGATTAATATAGATATAACAAATTACGGCCAACCTATTCCTAGTACGGATTTACCTCATATTTTTGAACGTTTTTATCGCGTTGAAAAATCTCGCTCTACGAACACTGGTGGATCTGGACTCGGATTGGCAATTGCAAAAAGTATTGTGGAATTGCATAAAGGAACAATTGAAGTATATAGTGATGATAAAAAAACAACTTTCACTGTAAAACTACAACCATATAAATGTTAATACAACTTAATTTTAGGTCCAATTTCTTACCATATAAGAAATTGGACCTTTTATTTTCCATTAAACTCCAAAATTTAATAATCCTTTATAATTCTTTAGAAATTCTTTACCTTTTCTTTCTTCCTAATTAAGCATTCCTTTTTACAATAGTATTATTGATGTCATAGTAGGAGGATCGCTTATGCAATTCTTGAAAAAGTTCACAATTTTATTCTTATCTTTTGTTATTACAGCACTTATCGTTTTATATTTTTACCTCTATGTAAATGGTCCAATTATTCAAGCTAAATCAGCTATTTTAATAGATGCTAATTCAGGTGAAGTTGTTTATAAAAAAAATGAAGAAACTCCTATACAATCAGCTACTTTATCTAAATTAATGACAGAGTATATCACCATGGAACAACTGAATGAAGGAAAAATACAGTTAGATGAATTAGTAAAAATAAGTAACGAAGTTTTCCGAGCAGAAACGAGTCCTATACAAGTAACTTCGAAAGATAAAACGACAGTTCGTGATTTACTTCATGCATTGTTTTTGACAGGGAATAATCGTTCCGCACTTGCCCTTGCAGAACACATTGCTGGAAACGAAGATAACTTTACACTTTTAATGAATGAGAAAGCAAAACAACTAAAGTTATCACAACCATCCCCGTTTCTAAATGCTACTGGAATGAATAACGATACAAATAAACAATCAACTACAACAGCTATAGACGTAGCTAAACTAGCGACACAATTAGTAAAAGACTTTCCAGATGTATTGAATGTTACGAAACTAACCTCTTACCAATTTACCTTCAAAGACTCAAAAGTTTTCAACACAAATAAAATGATTTATTCTCTTAATAAAAACATTAAACTCCAAGGTGTTGACGGCTTACAAACTAGTTTTTCAACTAATGGTAATTATAGTTTTGTCAGTACAGCAAAACGAGGAGATACTAGACTTATTTCCGTAATATTAGACTCCAATGAAGAAAACAGTACTTTTATTGAAACAAAAAAGTTACTACAGTACGGTTTTGATCCTTCCTCGTACTCTGCACTCCAAGCTTTTAAAGATGCTGTTACATCTTGGACAGTTTTGCTTCAGTTTAAAAATTTAATCATACAAACATTGTTGATTTTCTTCATTATTACCTTTTTAATGTTTTTACATATACGTCAGAAAAAATCCGAGGATTTCAACTAGGAAATCTTCTTATATATAAAAACCGGCTTGTATTTACAGTGCAAGCCGGTTTCTAAATCTATAGTCCTCTTCCAATTAAATTAGCTGAAACAGGCTGAAGATTTAGCTCTCTCGCCCATATAGATAGCTGACCAATGTGATGAATTTCATGTACAATTACATGCCTTAACACTTCACCGTATGTATATGTTTTATCTGTCCACGAAGCTTTTAATATCTTACATTCTAGGCTAGATGACCACAACTGTAAAAAATCTTCTAATTCTCGTTTATATAAATCAGATAACGCTTTCACTTTTTGGATTGATTGATAATCTTTAAACTGCGGTTCATTATCTTCTTTTCCTTGAAGCGCACTAATCCAGCTGTATTCAACATCGACAATATGGAATAATGTTTCTAAAATACTTCCTACACCACCTACACGCTTGCGGAGCAATTCTTCCTCTGAAAGTTGTTCACACCACTTAAACCAATCATCTCTTACTTGCCAATTGTATTGAAATAAAGTGTACATATTTATCTCTCCCCTACCCAATAATCCACTTAACCGCATCTATTACATAATACGGCTCATCTTTTTGAATATAGTGACCGCTTTGTGTTGCAATTACAAATTTATTATTGCTTGATAATCGTAATAATTCTTCTTGCAATTGCAACCATTTCATTTGTTCATCTGGCGAATAAAAAGCTTTTTTACCCGCAGCTAACACGACAAGTGGAATATCATTCATTGATTTACAACATCTATCTACTTCACTTAAACTAAATGTAAACTCTTCATATGAACTTTCATATACAAACTGTTTATAGTAAGCTTCTTGAAATTCATTAGACATGATTGGCAGAAAATCTTCTTTATAATTTTCTGGTGTCGAATCCGCCAAAACGATTCCCAACATATCTTCGGGATAAAAAGTCGCAAATAAACGTGCATTTATACCACCAAAAGAATGTCCTACAAAAATATAAGGTGGTTTCAATTGTAATTGCTCTAAGCAACTTCTTAAATCTTTTACCATTTCAGAACTAATACGTCTCTTGGAACTCTTCCCACTTTTCCCTAATCCCGCTCGATCATATGAAAGTACCGTCCCATATTCCGTCAACTCTTCAGCAATATGATCCCATGTCTTTGAATAATCGCCATAACCTGCTTCCATTATAATAACAGGTTGCAACTGCTTTCCTTGGAATACTTTTGAATACATTTTAAAATCATCAACTTGTACATATTCCTCTATACATTTAACCATTGACGATTACTTCTCTCCGATTAAGTGACTCTAAAATTTGATTAATTATTTCATCGACAGATAAAGATCCATCCAAAACAATATCTGAATTTGGCTTTACGGTATGAAGTGCCTCTAAATAAGCTTTTCTAGCATATGTTATATAGTGCTTTAAATCATTTTGTATTTCACTCATTGTATCTTCCTTAAAATCTCGCAAAATTCTTCTAGCCATCGCAATATCTAAAGGTGTGTCGATAAATATGGTTACATCAATGAATTGCCGCATTTCACTATTTAGGTATGCAAAAGGATAATCTACAATAATATAATCTAGATAACTATTTTGTAACAGATGCTGAATATCCTTAATTAATGGTGTGAGTACCCATTCATCATAATTTGCTCCATCATCAATCCATTTACAAATATCAGCAGGACAATTATCAAAGTTATAACTATCAAAATATAGTGCTTTTGAATTCATTAACTTGTGAGTTAAACTTTCTGTAACAGTAGTTTTACCTCCTCCTGAAACAGCTGCAACTGAAATTACTTTAGTATTTTTATTCATAACTTCCCACCATACCCCTTTTAATTGACATAACATAATTATAAAAAACTATTATTTTTTATCACTCCATTCATATTCTAACATACTCATTTCCCATAAATTCCAATATGTTTCTCCTACTTTTTTGGATTCTCTTAATAAACCTTCTTTTACAAATCCTACTTTTTCATAACATGAGATGGCCGACGTATTAAAATCATAAACACCTAGAGTTACTCTATGTAGTTTTAATTCTTCAAATGCAATTTGTAATACTGCTTTCATCATATGTTTCCCTATAGAACGCCCTCGCATTTTCGTATCACCAACTAACACTTTTCCAATTCTTGCAGATTTATTTATATTGTCAATTTGCCCAAGTGAAATATGACCAATTACTTTTCTAGTCTCTTCATCTATTACTTTAAATGCAAGCGTATTTTTGCTTTCAATATATTTTTCTAATTGTTGTTCATGTAAAGGGTATGTAAATACATTTCCTGACCACTGTATTAAAAATTCTTCGCAATCAATCCAATTTATTAATTGTTTGAAATCAGTTCTTGTAAATTGTTTCAGCTTGATCACTCTCATTCTCCTTTCACACAACCTTTTATACACCTTCAAATTTATTTCTATATGAAAAATATATTCCCTTTTAAACAAAATAAAAAGCCATTCATAAGAATGGCTTTGCAATCAATAAAGCATAATTACTCTTTATTTGCTACGTCAACACCGTTAAAATCAAACTCATCAGCAACAGTTGTAGCAGGTGGTAAAATCGCTTCAATTTTACAAAGAGATATAATTGCTGCAACTGAACCAGGAATAGCAGCCAGCTTAACAACATCGCAAGTTACAGAAGAAACAGTACCTATATAAGTACGTCCTTCAGTGTTAATTCGCACTGTTTTATTAATTAATTTTTTAAGTTCGTCTCTAATTCCTTGTACACAAGAGCTGTCACATTTCTCATGCTGTTCTTTTTTACACTCTTCAAAAACATCCCAACAATCATCATGTTTACACGTACATTTTTTTCTACAATTATTAAATCGAGAACCCAAATCCTCACCCCCTAATCCTTTCTATTAGTAAAGTATGTCCAATAGCTTAAAAGTGTACGAGACAAAAGCATAGAAACAAAAAAACAAACACTTGTACTAAACCTTTTTATATATATTAAAAACGAATATACTACTGTATGAATACACAATTCAAATACTCCAAATATGTAGCATTATTAGTATAAACGTGCTTTCAACGACAATAACATTCTTTTCTTTATTAATAACAAAACGGACCTCTAACAATTAAAGGCCTGTTTAATGATTGGACTTGGATTTAATTCTGCTGAATTTAAAATTTAGACAGACCCTTTCTCAAAAAAATTTTTTATTAATAAGCTGACTTTTTAAAGAATCTCCAGCTATTCCTATTACTTCACATATACATAGACTTTGTTTGCAGTAATATAGTATATTTTTCCTTTGCTGTTTTGAAGTATACATTCAGAAAAACATACTCCAAAATAAGATATTATTTATAATCAGAACGTTTTCTTCACCAAGTGTTTATTAATCAATCTCATAACCAGTAGTTCTCTCCACTATTTTGTAAAATTTAGCATAGTTTGTATGGATTCTATATCTAGTAGAAAGCACTCTATCATTTAAAGGGAAAATAATAGGTGAATAAACAAGCCATTTTTTTACTAAAACATAGAATAATAGTAATCCTATTGAAGGGAGGTATAAAAGAATGTCCTGGAAAAATGATTGCTGGAGTTCTAAGAAAAAGCATTGTTGTGATGACTGGTGGAAATCTAAAGAACAGCACCATTGTGATGATGATTGGTGGAAATCTAAAGAAAAACACCATTGTGATGATGATTGGTGGAAATCTAAAGAAAAACACCATTGTGATGATGATTGGTGGAAATCTAAAGAACAGCATTGCAATGATGATTGGAGTTCTAAACGAAATAAGTGTCGCTGTAAATGTTTCTTTATTTGTTGTCATTGTAAAAGAAAACATTGGTAATATTTTAAATGTCAACTTAAAGGAAAGAATATATCTTTTGGGACCGGTAAATACTAGAATATATAAAAAGCTGACTAAATATAGTCAGCTTTTTATATATTAACACGTAGAGATTTAAACTGGCATCTATAATTACTAGTTGAGTGGAGTATTGAAAAATAAGCTGACTCTTATAAATCGACTCTTTAATTACTTCACATACATATAAGCTTATTTACCAGCAGTATGTTTTTCCTTTGCTATTGTGCATCTTGTATTGTAATGTTCCTTTAACACTTGCTTTTGCATCAATAATAAACTCTAATCATACATTAACAGAACCAGCAACGTCTTTATCCTGCCAAGTTGGTGAATCATAGAAACGTAAATTATTCCTTTTAGAAACACCACGTTTTCCTCCAATAGATGAATCTACTGTACTTTTTTATCGAACTTCACATCAAAGAATCGTATTTAATCTATTGCTCTTCGCCAAGATTCAACCAGCCGTCTATGAGTTTTAAAAATGTACGCACCATTTTGTCTAACTAAAAGACCACATACACCAAAATCCCGAACACTCGCAAATTCTAATGCTCCTATAAATTTTTGAACATATAAATTAGGGAATGCACGATTTGTAAGCAAGAATTTCTGACCATTTCGCAATGGAACATTCTAAAATTAGTATTATTATGGAATTTCCTCATATTTTATTAACTTCCTTATTAGAAAAAGATTATTTTATATAGATTACTATAAGCATCCATAAAGCCAAGGCGCCAATGATAGCGAGCACTATACGTGTAGATAGTACCCTTACTTCAAAGTCTGTTTTCTTGGAAGGTTCAGGATATGCAATTATGTAGATTCCCTTTAATAATGCAAGCCATGCAATAAAAGTTAGGAACCCCTGCCAGTTGAATACCCATACATTATGTAGGATTACACTACCTAACCCTAGGAAAATCGATAGAAAACCATACATAATACCAAATCCTCTGTCTTCAACCACTAATTTTTTCAATTCACGTAGTACCGATGGACGTACGAAAAGTATTCCCGATACGATAACCGTTACCCATCCCCAAAACAATCCTAAAAAAGTACTAGTTTCCATTATTAATTCACTCCCCTCAATTATTTATATTTCAGATATTCCCCCCTTTAGAACAATTCCAACATCTTTATATATAGGCGAAATTCTGCTCTTTTTTAATACAAATAGGGCATATTCTATGCCCACCCTTAATCACCTTATTTCTCTACGAAATGAAATTTTCACATCATTCTTCGTCATCATCTATCCGAATCAACCAAAGTCGCTTTGTACTATTACCACACACTTTTTCATAGCTTGGAGCTAACATGCACCGAAGCCAATATAATGATTTATTCGCCTTTTCACTAACCTCTAAAATTGTCCCCTCTTTAATAAAATAATCACCTTGATACAATGTATACTCGCTTGTCCCATGGAATCATCATTATTCCCCTCCCTATTAAAATAGCATTTTTGTTTCAAATGAGGCTCTCATTAATTCGGATGAATTCACCAGTATTTTCACCAAAAAATTCATGATATCTTTAATTAGTGGAGTACTTCATTACTTAACCATTATCTTCAAGAGCCCCATAGACAATCGGGGTTTCTTTTATTTAAATAAAAATTTTGTTTAAACTTTACAAAACTCACCTATATTAAAATATCTTCTAAAATCCCTATTGAACATTTATAATACTTTTAAATGGTTTAAATTCTACAATCAGTAATGGAGGCATTTTAATGGGAAACATCCCAAATGTATCATCACAACAATCAAATCCTAATATACCCTCACAGCAAGTGAACCCTAACACCCAACAAGGTAATAATAAAAAAACAAGACGCCGTATTATAACTATTTTGGCTTTAATATTACCTATCATTTTTGTCCTTCAATATTCTCTTAATAACCAACAAGAAATGATTAAAGAAAAACAAATCACGCTTAATACGGAGCAACAAAAATTATCTTCTTTAAAGAAGGATGGTCATTCCCTTAAGAATGATGTTAAAGCTTTAACAGATAGTGAAGAAGAAATTTTAAAATTCGCAAGGAAACTGTATGGATTTTCCAAACCGAATGAAACTATTTTTAAAATAACTGAATAAAATTACACTGCATTACCCAAAAGGCGATTTGAAAATACTCGCCTTTTTATATTTAATTTCTAAAGGAATCATACTAATCTCTCTTTCTATCAAATAAAAATTTTGTTTAATTTATTAAAATACAACCGCTTGTCCATTTCACTTTGCTTTATCATTACATTTACTATTAGTAATACGATTTTTAGAGGTGATAAATAATGGACGAGTTTTTATCTTTTGCTGCACTTAATCCGGGGTCTATTGGACCTACACTTCCACCTGTTCAACCCTTTCAATTCCCTACTGGTCCCACCGGTTCTACAGGAGCTACGGGTTCAACCGGACCAACTGGTTCAACTGGACCAACTGGATCAACTGGACCAACTGGACTAACTGGTTCAACTGGTTCAACTGGACCAACTGGACCAACTGGACCAACTGGACCAACTGGATTTAATCTTCCTGCTGGGCCTGCATCTATTACTTTGACTTCTAACGAAACCACGACATGTGTATCCACTCAAGGAAATAATACTTTATTTTTTTCGGGTCAAGTATTAGTAAACGGTAGTCCTACTCCAGGAGTAGTGGTCAGTTTTTCATTTAGTAATCCTTCTCTTGCTTTCATGGTTCCTCTTGCTGTCATTACAAATGCTTCAGGTAACTTTACCGCTGTATTTCTAGCCGCTAATGGGCCTGGAACAGTAACCGTTACTGCTTCACTTCTTGATTCTCCTGGAACAATGGCTAGCGTCACTATTACCATTGTGAATTGTCCGTAATGGTTTTATCTTTAAGTACTAAGCAATTTCTGATAAGATGAGCACTGATTTACAGTGCTCATCTTATCATTGGGATATTCCTTTCAAATGAAATTTCGAAACACCCTACTAAAATAAAGCTTTTATTAAGAACTAATGATCTTTATATTTCTTAAACTTGTCATCACAAGTGATTTTTATAATTAGTTAAATTCTCAATATAGTTTATGTATATAATTCCATTCAAAGAAACATAATACCCACGTAACTATTTAAAAACACTTCGTTTTTATATCTAAATTCAAAAAGGAGCTACATAACATGGATAAAAAAAATCTATTAAGTCAACAACTTGATTATGTGTCATCGGATGCGCTGAATACTCCTAGTAAAGCTCAAGAGCAAATGCAAGAAACATCTCAGGAGGCACATGATTCAAACAAAAAGGACAGTACTCAAGCTTTACATGGCGACGATTTACCAATTTCAGATGTATATAGAACAACGAACAAGCAGTAAATTTGAAAGGGAAAAATCTTAAGAACGAGTGAACTTAATTCTTTTCCCTTTTCCTATTTAATTAACACTTTTATATGAAAACCGTACACATTTTTGACACATCCACTATCACAATCTCCTGAAAATTCGTGATAATATTAATTTGTCTAATACGCCAAATTTCGACATTGAACGACAATGATATTTCCTTTATTGAATCCCTGTCCCCCAGGGATTTCTCCTTTTATTCATTACTTTTTTCTTCACTAAATTTTCATTCTTAACAAAATTCAATTACTCCATTGGATAGATATGCAACAGTATCCTATTTTGATAAAAACTAAAAACAAACACAGACATACTTAACACTAATAGTAGATTTTTTAACTTCAAATTTACTTTTTCTCTCTTATCTTTTTGTAAACATTAAAAATGAGCTCTATTTACATAGAGCTCATTCGTAATTTTATAGTTTGCTAGACTGTAACCCCTGAATAAACGGAACTACTTCAGGATTTACAAGTGATGATAAATCACCTAATTCTTTTCCTAAGTAAGCAGCTTTAATGACGCGTCGCATTACTTTAGAATTACGTGTTTTTGGTAAATCTTCTACAACGTGAATATCTTTTGGACACAATGCTTTTCCGATATGAGAGTTTACTAAACTCATTAATTCTTTCTTTAACTCTCCTGTGAATGTTACATTGTCCCTTAATACTACAAAACAATGACAAACTTCACCTTTTACATCATCAGGTACACCAATCGCGGCAGCTTCTATGACATCATTATGCTTCACAAGAATAGATTCATATTCTGCAGGTCCAATACGTTTTCCAGCAATGTTTAACGTATCATCTGAGCGTCCTGTAATAATATATTGCTCACCATCATAAATCACCCAGTCACCATGAACCCATTTATTTTCAAAACGTGACCAATATGTGTTCACATAGCGTTCATCGTCTTCCCAGAAGCTTTTCGTCATACCAACCCAAGGTTTCTCTAAACATAATTCTCCAACTTCATCACGAATTGGATTACCTTGATCATCGAGCACAACCGCTGCCATTCCTGGTAAAGAAGCGTTAAAGCTAATCGGTGCAATTGGTTTAATAAGGACGTTTCCGAAAATTCCACCAGAAATTTCAGTACCGCCTGAATAGTTACAAATTGGTACATTACTTTTTCCAACTGTTTCAAATAGCCACATCCAAGGGTCTGGATTCCAAGGTTCACCTGTTGATGCGAATACTTCTAAACTCTTTAGTGAATGTTTATTAACATACTCATCACCTTTTGCCATTAACGCACGAATTAATGTTGGTGATATACCGAGATGTGTAATTTCATATTTATCAACCGTCTCCCATAAACGATCTGCCTCTGGAAAGTCAGGAACACCTTCGTACATAACCATCGTTGCTCCATTTATGAGAGAGCCGAATAGTAGAAATGGTCCCATCATCCATCCCATATCAGTTACCCATAACACGCGGTCACCTTGTTTGATATTCATTCCAAATCCTGCATCAAATGCAGCTTTCAAAGGGAAACCAGCATGTGTATGTACTGTTCCTTTCGGTTTCCCAGTTGTACCTGATGTGTAAATGAGCATTAACGGATCATCACTATGCATTTCTTCAGCATGTGTAAATGGTTTTTCTTTTTCTAGCGTACTCCATGAGAAATCGTAATGATGCGGTGTAAAATCATTTCCTGCATGACGAACGATAACAACTTTTTCAACAGTTGGACAATGCTCACAAGCTTTATCTACTTCATCTTTTAATGAAACAATTTTACCGCGGCGTGAAAAACCATCTGCAGTAATGATCATTTTTGATCCTGCCGCTTGTACACGAGTCATGACTGCATCAGATGCAAATCCTGAGAATATTGGTGAAATAATTGCTCCGATTTTCATAACAGCTAGCATTGAAACAACTGTTTCTGGAATCATCGGCATATAAATTGTTACACGGTCACCTTTTTCAATACCCGCATGTTTCAAACCGTTTGCAACGCGACTTACCCAGTTGTCAAGCTCTTCATATGTAAATGATTTTGAAGTTCCATTTTCTCCCTCGTACTGTAGTGCTGGTTGCGTTCTTGTTTCATCATCTGCAAGCCAGCGTGATAAAACTGATTCTACAACGTTACATGTTCCGCCATTATACCACTGTGCAAACGGCGTACCATTTTCTAAATCTAGCACTTCTGTATAAGGCTTCATCCATTGATAGCCAACCGCTTTCTCAGCTTCTCCCCAAAACCAATCTGTTTCTTCAATAGATTTATTATAAAACGTTTCATAATCTTCATAGCCCAATGATTTCATCCAACCATATAAACGCGTTTTTTCTTTATATTCTTCTGTTGGAAACCAAACTGCTTGTTTCAATGTTTTCCCCTCCTTGACTTTTTGAGCAAGAAAGCCCTAAATAGGGCTTTTAAACTGGATAAACAGGATGTTTACGATCCGTAAATACTTGATATTTACTCATATACATTTCGAATCGTCCTTTTAACTCTTCTCGTAAATTGTTTGGATGAACAATACCATCAATGACCATCTCTGATGCTAAATGGTAAATATCAATATCTTTCTTATACTCTTCGCGTTTTTCAGCAATGAAGCTATCACGCTCTTCTTCTGGTAAAGCTGCAATCTTATTTGCATATACAGCATTGACTGCTGCTTCTGGACCCATTACCGCAATAGAAGCTGTCGGTAATGCTAAGCAGCAATCTGGTTCAAAGGCTGGACCTGCCATTGCATATAAACCAGCACCGTATGCTTTACGAACAACGATAGAAATTTTCGGTACAGTTGCTTCACTCATTGCAGAAATCATCTTTGCACCATGACGAATAATACCAGCACGTTCTACTTTTGTACCAATCATAAATCCAGGTACATCTGCAAGGAATAACAACGGAATATGATATGCATCACATAAATTAATAAACTTCGCAGCCTTATCCGCTGAATCGTGGAATAATACGCCGCCTTTCATACGCGGTTGATTTGCAATAATACCAACTGGCTTACCATCAATACGTGCCAAGCCTGTAATTAGTTCTTGAGCAAATAATTTTTTCACTTCATAGAAAGAACCTTCATCAATAACTCTATTAATGAGATCTTTCATATTGAAAGGAGCATTTTGATTTTCTGGAATGATTTGTTCTAACGTTTTTTCGAATTGTTTCGGTTCTTGAGGTGTAACCAATGGAGTCTTCTCTAAGTAATTGTTTGGAAAATATGAAATGTATTGTCTTGCTTGTGTAATCGCATCTTCTTCTGTTTTACATAAAACATCTCCGCATCCTGATACAGAGCAATGCATACGAGCTCCGCCCATCTCCTCTAACGTTACCTTCTCGCCGATAACCATCTCCGCCATACGAGGAGAACCTAAGTACATAGATGCATTTCCTTCTACCATCATAACAATGTCACAGAAAGCTGGAATATATGCGCCACCAGCTGCCGAAGGTCCAAATAATAAGCACACTTGAGGAACTTTACCTGATAATTTTACTTGATTATAGAAGATTTTTCCTGCACCGCGGCGCCCTGGGAACATTTCTACTTGATCTGTAATACGCGCTCCAGCAGAGTCAACTAAATAAAATAACGGAACACGTAATTTTTCTGCCGTTTCTTGAATACGTAAAATCTTTTCAACTGTACGTGCGCCCCATGATCCAGCCTTTACCGTTGAATCATTTGCCATTACGCATGCAGTACGACCATGTATTTTACCCGTTGCCGTTATAACACCATCAGCAGGTAATCCTGTTTGTTCACAATTTGCAAATAATGCATCTTCTACATATTCACCCTTATCAAATAAAAGAGCTAAGCGATCTCGAACGAATAGTTTTCCTTTTGCTTTGTTTTGTTCATGATACTTTGGTGCGCCGCCTTGTTTAATCGTTTCAACTCGTTCTTCAAATGTATTCGATTGTTGTTTTTGGTCTAACATATTTACTCCCCCTTATACATTGGTGTGCGTTTTTCCTTGAATGCTTGTAATCCTTCTAATCTATCTTTCGAATGGATTACACCTTCATACGCTTGTTTTTCCATTTGTAATCCGGTATGTAAATCAACTTGAATACCGTTTGAAATTGCTTCTTTTGCTAATCGAACAGCAATAGGGCCATTACTAGCAATTTTCTCTGCTATTTCAATCGCTTTCTCTTCAAGTAAATGAGCTGGTACAACAAATTCTACTAAACCATATTCTTTTGCTTCTTGCGCTGAAATACGTCTGCCTGTATAAATTAATTCTTTCGCTCTACCAACACCAATTAATCTTGGTAAACGCTGCGTACCACCTGCTCCTGGTATAATTGCAAGTGTAGTTTCAGTAAGACCGAGACTTGCAGATTCAGCCGCAATTCTAAAATCACAAGCTAAACTTAATTCCGTACCGCCACCAAGGGCGATTCCATTTATAGCAGCAATAACTGGCTGTGGTAATTGTTCAACCATCTCCATAGTAGTACGAATCATACTAACAGCATGGCGAACTTGTTCTTCATTCATGCCAGCACGTTCTTTTAAATCAGCACCAGCACAAAAAGCTTTTTCACCAGCACCTGTTAAAATAACTACGCGAGTATTGGACTCTTCACTTATTTGAGTTAATATATTTTGTAACTCTTCTAATAACGCTAAAGATAATGAGTTTGCTTGTCTTTCACGATTTAATGAAATCTTTACAACGTGAGGTGTTACATAATCAACTGAAATGTTTTGTAATTGTAGCATCTTCTCACCTACTTATCGTTTTATGTTGAAGCGCTCTATACACATGACTCGGTAATTGGATATTTAATTTACTTTGAATGAAGTGACTCGCTTTCAATAACTTCTCTTCATCAATATTCGTTTGGACCCCTAACTTATGGAGCATATGAACTAAGTCATCGGTTGCAACATTGCCTGATGCTCCTGGTGCATATGGACATCCACCAAGACCACCACAAGAACTATCAAATGTTGTAATACCATATTCTAATGACTTAACTACATTCGCCAGAGCCATTCCATACGTATTATGGAAGTGCATTGCAAACTGCGAAGCATCATATTTCTTTAATAAATGCTCTAATACTCGCTCTACTTGTAGTGGATTCGCTACACCAATCGTGTCACCAAGAGATACTTCATAAATGCCGTATGAAAATAGTTGATTACATAATTCGTCAACTGCTGTGGCACTTATATCCCCTTCATAAGGACATCCAAATACAGTAGAAACATAGCCTCTTACCTTTTTCCCTTCGAACATTGCCTGTTTTGTTATATCTTCAATTACAACTAATGCTTCTTTAATTGATTTATTAATATTACTTTTATTATGAGATTCACTTGCTGATAAAAAAACATTCACCTCATCTACATTTTGCAAAAAAGCTCGTTCCAAACCATTTTGATTTGGAACAAGCGCTGCATAAGTAACATTGGGATCCCTTTTCAGCTCAGAAAATACATCATTTGCATCTGCTAATGCAGGGACCCATTTAGGGTGAACGAATGAGGAAACTTCAACGTACGATAATCCCGCCTCTGTAAGTAGTTGAATCCATTTTACTTTATCTTTTGTGCCAACAATCTTTTTTTCATTCTGTAAGCCATCACGTGGCCCGACTTCTTTAATGACAGCAAAATTAGGTAGTTTCAATTCGCTTCCCCCTATATCTCCCTATTCAATTTCTAGTAATACATCTCCTTCATTTACAAAATCGCCTTCTTGCACATTAATTTTCATAACTGTGCCAGCTTCTTCTGAAATGATTGGAATTTCCATTTTCATAGATTCCAAAATGACGACATCCTGCTCTTCCTCTACTGTATCTCCTACTCCTACAACAATCTTCCATACATTTCCTGCCATCGATGCATATACCTTCGTCATCATTTTTTCCCCCTTAATATTGTTAAATCTTATTTTTTAACAAGTTGTTTCGTTACAAAACCCGTTGTATAAATACCACTTTTGAACACATCGTCTTCCAATACTTGAAGTAGCATTGGCGTGTTCGTTTTAATACCTTCTACTTTTATTTCTTCTAAAGCATCATGTAATTTTGAAATTGCTTCTTCACGAGTTTCACCATGAGCAATGACTTTCGCAATCATTGGATCATAGAAAGGTGTAATCGTGACTTGATTCTCTAAAAAATGATCAATACGTACATTTGATGGAAGCGCTAAATCTGTAATTTTCCCAGGTGATGGGAAGAAAGTTTTCGGATCCTCTGCATAAATACGTGCCTCAATGGCATGACCACTACGTTTTACATCATCTTGTGTAAATGATAGTTTCTCACCGTATGCAATTAGAAGTTGTTGTTCTACAAGATCTAAACCAGTAATTTCTTCTGTAACTGGATGCTCTACTTGTAATCTCGTATTCATCTCTAAGAAATAAAAGTTCTTCTGATCATCTACAAGAAACTCAACTGTACCTGCGTTTGTATAGCCTAGAGCTTTGGCAGCTTGTACAGCAACTTCTCCCATCGCTTTTCGCGTACCTTCATCTAAAAATGGTGAAGGTGCTTCTTCAATTACTTTCTGATTTCGGCGCTGCACGGAACATTCACGCTCCCATAAATACACTGTGTTACCATGTGTATCTGCTAAAAGCTGAATTTCAATATGATGTGCATCTGCAATATAGCGCTCTAAATACATTTCTCCGTTACCGAAGAAGTTTTGTGCTCTTGTTTTGTTACTTTCAAATGCTTTGGTGAGCGTTTGCTCAGTTTCCATCAACTGCATTCCAATGCCTCCGCCGCCTGCGGATGCCTTCAGCATTAATGGATAACCAATTTGTTTTGCAATTTCAATTGCTTCTTCAGCAGTTTCAATATTTGTAGTAATACCTGGAACTACTGGGACATCTGCAGCTTGCATTGCAATACGAGATTCGATTTTACTTCCCATTTTCGTAATGATTTCTTCTGATGGACCTATAAATACAATCCCTTCTTCTCTACAGCGAACCGGAAAAGACGGATTCTCTGATAATAATCCATATCCCGGATGGATTGCTTCAGCATTTGTCTTCTTAGCTATTTCAATAATTTTTTCAAGGTTTAAATAGCTTTCTTGGACACGCGACCCACCTACTAAGTAAGCTTCATTTGCCATTTTTACATGAAGGGCATTTTCATCAGCCTCAGAATAAATAGCAACAGTGCGAATGCCAAGTTTTTGACAAGTTTTTATAATACGAACTGCGATTTCCCCGCGATTAGCAATTAATATTTTTTGAAACATAGTGATTCCTCCTTTTTATCTACATCCTAAATGTCTTGCAATTACGAGACGTTGAATTTCAGAAGTTCCTTCACCAATTTCTAATAGTTTTGCATCACGAATATGTCGTTCCACTTCATATTCACGCATATAGCCGTATCCACCGTGAATTTGTACCGCTTGATTTGCAATACGACTAGCAGCCTCAGATGCAAATAACTTTGCCATAGCCGCTTCTTTACCGAAAGGTTTATCATTATCTTTTAACCAAGCTGCTTTATGTACTAAATTACGTGCAAGTTCTACTTCAGTCGCCATATCAGCTAATTTAAATTGAATCGCTTGGAAATTAGAGATTGACTTTCCAAATTGTTGACGTTCTTTCGCATATTGCAGCGCACGTTCAAATGCAGATTGTGCAATACCTACTGCTAATGCTGCGATTGAAATACGTCCTCCATCAAGTGTATATAAGAATTGTTTAAATCCTTTATTTACATCACCAAGAATATTTTCTTTCGGTACACGTACACCATCAAGTACGATTTCACATGTATTAGAAGCACGAACACCCATCTTATCGTAAGGACTTGAAATCGTTAATCCTTCACTTGTAGTCGGTACGATAAATGCCGAAATACGCTTTCTACCATTATCTTCAACACCGTTGATAGCGGTTACAATAATTGTATTTGCATACTCTGCATTTGTAATCCAACACTTTTCACCACTAATAACATACTCGTCTCCATCTAATACAGCTTTCGTTTGTGTACCACCTGCATCAGATCCAGCGTTCGGCTCAGTTAATCCGAAAGCACCTAATGTTTTACCTGACGCCATTGGAACTAAATATTTCTGTTTTTGTTCTTCTGTACCGAAATAATAAATTGGAGAAGCACCTAATGAAATTGTTGCAGCGTAACTTAATCCTGTCCCACCACAAGCACGACCAATTTCTTCAACTGCTAACGCGTACGATACAGTATCGCCACCTGAACCTCCATACTCTTCAGGGAATGGGATACCTAATAATCCTAGTTCGCCCATTTTTTGAAATGTTTCATATGGAAATTCCGCAGTTTTGTCATAATACACAGCTTTCGGTGCGATTTCCTTTTCAGCAAAGTCACGTACCATTTCTTTAATCATTTGTTTTTCGCGAGTTAGAGTAAATTCCATTCCGCTACACACCCCTTATCGAATATTGAGTTTCGACAGCGTGCGAGTTTCTACTACAAACATTACGAATTAAAAGACACGAATATTAGTTAGACAATTGCTATAATTCTGTCATAACTCAATTTTAAAACAGATTCTGTACTAATGCACAAAAAAATTCCTACATTGTTCTACAACAACATAGGAAGTTTTGTGTCGAATTATGTAATTTATTGTTTAATAATCTCTACCTTTTCCCGAATCAGAAATTTCTACTAAAGCTTCAGGGTATGGTTCAAAATATGTTTGTCTTAATAAATACTTATCGTCAAATCGAATGGCCCATGATTTTAAAATTGTAAGTAAGCTACTAAGCGGGACTTTCTTTTCTATATACTTTTGTATCAAATCTAAAAAATGATCTTTTTCTTGTTTTTTCAACTTTGTTTTAAAATATCCAAAAATATGCTCACATACATTTACATTCGATGTATAGCGGGGGGTGCGCATAAATAATTCATATAAAGTCTTCTCATAGTTTTCAAATACAACTTCAATCGTTTCATTTTTTTGATTTGCAATAATACGCCCTAATTCTTTTTGTTTCACTTGATTATATGCCATAAATAAATACTTATAGTCTGATTGAAATGATACGAGTTCTTTTATGTTTTTAGTATGTTTAATCATTTTGTAATGCGCGATTGTAAACAGTCTTGTAAAGAAATGTTCTCTAATAATAAAATTCGACAATCTACCCTCTTCTTCAATTGGAAGATGCGAAAATTTTTTTATTACTGCTCCGCCAAATAAGCCAGATCCCTTTCCTTTTACTGGCGCTTTTTCAAAACCAGAATAAATTTTCACATCGCGCGTACCACAACTTGGCGAACGATTCTTTAAAATAAAACCATCCACATCGGATATCGTTTGTAAAAAGTCATTTGAAAATTGCTTCATTTTTTCAGTTACATCTTCTCGTGTCGACGGCTGTACAAGCCTATTCACACCATTTTCTTCTACAATTCGTATCGTTTCACGAGGAGTCCCCAATCCGATCTCGACTTCTGGACAAACAGGTATAAATGTAACAAATGGCTGCAAATTTCGTATTGTTACATCTGGTATCATCTCTGCATTATAACGACAGGCATCAAATTCTAAACATTTACTTACAACAATTGTTGGTTTTGCAAATTGCCGCATTTCATTACCTCCATGGTATCAATCCATACAATCTAAATTGTACTGATATTAGTATCTTAAGCAAAGTCTGTTTATATTGATTATTTTTATAATAACTATAAATTTAATGCTATATCAACTGCAATTCAAATCTATTTCGTATATGTATTAACAAGTTCTTGTACAAACTTGTTAACACTTTTTTGTCTAAACACAATCCATCTTTACTAGCATAGTTACAGATTCTTTCCTTTCCTCTTTACATTTAAATTAAAATAAGCCTTAATATGAATTTTAATCCCAAGTTATTTAGAATATATTCTTTAAATTTGTACATTATAGACTGAGAAAGTATTACTTGTAGTTAGGGTGTTCCAAATGAATTTTAGAAACCTACTTTCTTTATTACGGAACATTTTCAGAAGTATTTTTTCTTTGGTAAGAAATATTTCAAAAAATCCATTCAGTTTAAGGAGGCATATTAAAATGGGAGTATTAAGTGGTAATCCCCAAAATGAACCAATGCATTACGGAGAAGTCTTTGCAATTTGGAGTTATCTTGCAGGGGCACAAGGTGCAATTGCTGGTTACCAAGTTCTTGTCAATCATACTGGAGACGAGGACTTAAAAAAGTTTTTAGAAAATCTTATAGAAAATGATATCCAATCAGAAGTTGAAGAACTAAAAAACTTGTTAAAATCAAACGGTGTGGCATTACCACCAGCACCTCCAGAACGTCCAGTTGCATCTATTGAAACAATCCCTCCTGGTGCTCGTATTAATGACGCAGAAATTGCAGCTAAAGTTTCTATGGATCTTGCTGCTGGACTAGTAGCATGTAGCCAAGCGATGGGACAATCACTTCGAGAAGACGTAGGAATGATGTTTGGACAATTCCATATGAAAAAAGCACAAGCAGGTGCTACTTTACTACGGTTAAATAAGAAAAAAGGCTGGATTATTCCTCCCCCTTTACATGTTCTTCAATCTGATCAAGCATAACATGGCATAAGCGGTTAACTTTTGTTAACCGCTTCGTTGTATTTACCTGTACTTTTAATAATGGAGATTAAAGATAGTTCTAATAATTTTAACTTTATGATTTAGATACTGTGATACGAATAATGTACAAAAGCAATGGAAAAATTAATACATAAGAAAGGAGGGGAAATTTATGAAGAAAAAATTATCATCTATTTTAAGTGTTTTAGCACTATCTATTATGTTTTTAGGCACATCTGCCCAAGCTGAATACGATGGAAATCATATGAATAGAGTTAATAACACTGATATGTCAACTCGAGTTAATGACAATAACTTGAACAGAGTTAATGATAATAACTTGAACAGAGTTAATAATGATGTGAGAACTCGAAATGTAAATACGACAAATGATTTAAATAATAATCGTGATAGAAATAATAATTGGGCTTGGCTCGGTTTATTAGGTCTAGCAGGATTATTAGGTCTTAGAAGAAGAGACAAAGAAACACGCTAATTCAAAATATTTTTAGTAAACAAGTACTTATTTATCAAAATTGTATAATGAATATAAATCGCCTTTTTAAAGGCGATTTATTATTTGCTTAAAAATAGTATATGAAATTCACACATCAACATATTTTTACTTATGATTAAACCTATTAAATTACATTTATTTAAATACAAAAAATCAAACCCCTAAAATGTTGTTATAGTTAGATTCGTGGCGTTAATCCATACAATATAAATTGAATCGTATTTTCAATCTCCACTTCATCATCCCATTTTTCTTCAGGCAATAATAAAAACCTTGTTAATAGTAAACCTAATACAGCTGATAAAGTAAGACGTAATACAGAAGATGGAGGCATCTCAATAATTTCCCCTTCTTCTTGAAACTTTACAATCAACTTTTTAAAATGTGAAAGTAACTCTGTTTCTACTAAATGTTGTATTTCGTTTTTCAATTCTGGCTGAAATGGCACTTCTTGAATTAATATTTTTATCATTGGAAAATGCTTTTTTGCAAATTCAAATCTATTATGAATAACAACTCTTAGCAGCCCTTCATACGATTCATACTGCGATTTGAAAATTTCCTTTGCGAAGGCTTGTACAAAAAATGGTGCAGCAAACTTTGTTAATGTCGGCATGACGACTGCTAACAATAAATCTTTTTTCGTTTTATAGTAGCGGAAGATTGTTCCTTCCGCTACACCAGCACGCTTTGCAATTTCACTTGTAGAAGTTGATGCATATCCTTTTTCTCCAAACATATCAACAGCTGCCTCTAAAATACGCATTTGACGTTCATTTCGTTTATCCGTATTAGTTGCGGCAATTAATTCATCCAACCAATCCTTCTTCATCTATAATGCCCCTTTGTATCATCATTATATTTTCCGATGTTTCTTTAATGCAAATACATTCCCTATTGCAAATAATAGAGAAAAAAGTAGTAATACAGTTAGATCTAACGCAATCTCTGTAAATCCTTGATTTCGAATCATCACTTGTCTCATTGCGTCAGCTCCATATGTGAGCGGAAATAATTTCCCTAACATTTGTAGCCACTTATTCATAGATTCAATTGGAAACAACCCAGAAAAGAAAATTTGGGGCACAATGACAAGCGGTATGAACTGGATCATTTGAAATTCATTATTTGCGTATGCTGATAAAAACGTCCCTAAAGTTAATGCCGTTAAAGAAAGCAGGCATGTAATAAGTAGCGTTAGCCATATGGAACCAGCTACATACAAATCTAAAATATAAACTGAAAAATTCACGATTATAATTGATTGTATAAACGCAAAGATTCCAAAACCAATAATATATCCTACAACTATTTCCCATCTTCTCACTGGAGTGGACAATAACCTCTCTAATGTACCACTTAAACGTTCTCTAACAAAGGAAACTCCAGACAATATAAATACAAAGAAAAATGTAAAGAAACCAATCAATACGGGACCAAGCCCATCAAACATTGTAAAGTCTTTAGAGCCATGTAAGTAATTTACCTCAGGCTTCATAACTGATACTTCATTCTTTTCTGTACTCTTTTGTAAAACTTGAAGTACAGCACGATTTTTTGATGAATCACTTCCTTCTAATAAAAGATTCATTTTCCTATTCTCTAAATAAATTACTGCATCTACCTTTTGCAGTTCTAACTCTGAAATTGCTTTCTCTTTGCCGTATTCATAAATTGAGGCTTCTTGAGTTTTCATTGTTTTTACAATAGGAGCAGGCACATCAACTACAGCGATATGCGGTACATAGTCTTTTTGTGTAAACACTAGAGACAATAACCAAAGTAATAACATTGGTGCCCCAAACATCATCGCTAACGAACGTTTATCTCGAAAAAATTGGCGAATAATACGAATGATTACACCAGTAACTCTCATGATAGAGCCACCTCTTCCAACAAAAAGACATCTTCAATCCGTCCTGATGATACCCGTTTTTTCAATTCTTCAGGTGTTCCAGTCGCAACTAGCTTCCCTTCTCTAATTAATCCTAGGCGTTCACAAAATTCAGCTTCATCCATAATGTGCGTCGTTACAATAATAGTTGTGCCTTTCTTTTTCAAATCATAAAATTTTTCCCAGATTGTTTTTCTAAGAAGTGGATCTATCCCCACTGTTGGCTCATCTAAAATTAATATTTCAGGTTCATGAAGGAGTGCTATCGCTAATGATAAACGCTTCTTCATCCCACCTGAAAAATGCTGCACTTGCTGTCTTATATGTTGTGATAATTGTACAAGGTCAAAAACCTCTTCGATTCTTTCTTTTTTATGTTTTCCCTTTAATCCATACATCGTTGCAATAAAATCTGCATTTTCATATGCTGATAGTTCTTCATATAATGCATCAGCCTGAGCCATATAACCAATTCTTTTCATTTCATTTAAATTAGGCATGTTCGTGTTGTATACAAGCACTTCACCTTTCGTTGCCTCATTAATACCTGCAATCAATTTAATAAGAGTCGTTTTCCTTGAACCTGAAGGCCCAACTAAACCAAATATCTCTGCTTTTTCAACTTGCAATGAAAGATTGTGTAACACTTCTTTTTTTCCAAAACTTTTTGATACAGTCCGTAAAATAATGGCAGGTTGCTGCACGTATTCTTCCCCCTTTTCTAAAATGAGTGAGTACTCACTTTTATTTTACTCTTGCGTAATTATATGTCAAACTTCATTGATTAGTATGTATTTTCAATCTTAAACAATGAAACAGAGTCGACATTAGAATATCATTTCTTAAAGTCGACTCTGTTTCATTTAAATTATATATTTTATTTTACGTTTTTAAATTCATATATTTCCTAATTCTAGCAACATCTAAAGAATATTCGATAACTAATTGCTGTAACGGTAATATAACTGTGTCGGGATATAAATGGGCATATTGTAATGTTTCTGCATATTTTTCTAACCTTTTTTCTAAATACTTTATAATTTGATCAGGATGACTTACTAATAAGCATTTACAATAATAATGTATTTGTTCCTCAATCGCCGTATACTCTTCAATTTCATATTCTTTATGCATGTGTACACCCCTTTATGTTTTTATACAGATTCCTTATCACACTTTTCACTCGACTAATTTTTAAGTTTTTTGATTATTTACACTATAACAAACTTTACGGGTCAAATTTTGTTACTTTATGTAACGTAGAAAATTTTTAACAAAATTGTAATGTTAACTTGTATAAATTACATATGGCTTATTTTTCTATACAAAAAATCGTACAGTTCAATTTAACTGTACGACTACAAGTTCTGGTCTATTGAAAATTCTTTGCGGAATGATACTATTACCTAGTCCTCTACTTACTACCATAGACGTATTTTGTTTTTCATATAAACCGGCTGTATATGTAGGGAGAACCCCTTGATTTGGAGCAACTAAACCTCCGATAAATGGCAATCTAACTTGCCCTCCATGAGCATGCCCTGATAACACTAAATCTATTTGCTCATCAGCATAATTCTGAATAAATTCAGGTCTATAGAATAAATCATCTATTGCTCCTATATATAGATATACTCCTATGTAATCCGCAATTTTCCTTATCGGATAAATTAATAAAATTTATTTCCCTACACATTGCGATTACATGTTTTATAAGGAAGCTCTTCTTTTTGCCATGCAAGAAATCCTCCCTTTAAATTCACTACTTCCTTTATACCTGCTCTTTGTAAAATACTAGCTGCTATAGCGGAACGCAATCCAGTTCGACATTGTAAAACTATTGGGCAATCTTTTGGTATACAATCTAGCTGCTTAAATAGATTTCCTAAAGGGATATGTATTGCATCATGAAGATGTCCTTCCTCCCACTCTTTTTTACTACGCACGTCGATTAACTTAACACTTCCACCTTTTATATGCGGATATAATTCGATTGATGTGTCTTCTTTGTAACTTTCTAATCTATTCAATCTTTGTATTACCTTTACAGGTACAAAAGCAATAATATTATCTAGCCCAATAGATTCAAAGTCTCTAATAACTTCCTCCACTCTAACCTTTTCCTCATCTAGAATGATTAAAGTTTCTGTTTTATAATCTAGTAACCATCCACACCAAGTTGTAAAGGAATTGTTATAAGGTATGTTAATTGATTTCTCAATGTGACCAGAAGCAAAACTCTCTACATCCCTTATATCAACTATTTGCTGAACGCTCGTCATAACTTCTTGAAGTTTTTCTACTGTTTTAATAGCAATAACATCTCTCTTCTTACGATTTGGAGGACCAGACTTATTTAAATTCTTCATTAATGAAAAATACTTTGGAGGCTCTGGCTGTCCCGTCAATAAAGTCGATACAAAATCACTTTCTTCATTACACTGAAATGCCCAATTGAACATCTTTTCATAACCTAATGTAGAAGTTGGAATTGCTCCTAATGCTTTTCCACATGCGCTTCCTGCACCATGTGATGGCCATATTTGCAAATAATCAGGGAGTATTTTTATTTTTTGTATAGAATTAAATAATTGTTTCGCTCCTATTTTTGCAGTATTTTTCATACCTACAGCAGTTTCTAATAAATCAGGTCTTCCTATATCTCCTACAAATATAAAATCACCTGTGAATATTCCCATCGGCTTATCATTTGTATAATTATTTTGACTTGTATCAGTTACTAAAAAAGAAATACTTTCAGGCGTATGCCCTGGAGTGTGAATTACATTAAATTTTATATGACCTATTTTAAACTCTGTGCCCTCTTTAACCAATTTGTATCGACCTTCGTTAAGATATTGATATTTCCAATCACAATTTCCTTCATCAGATACATATAACTTTGCATGATAAAGATTAGAAAGTTCTCTAGACCCAGAAAGAAAATCTGCATGAATGTGAGTTTCAGCCACAGCAATTAATTCCATTCCCTCTTTCTTAGCAAATTCTATATATTGTTCTATATAACGACCTGGATCAATTACAATTGCTACGCCTTCCTTCTGACAACCGACCAAATAGGAAGCATGTGCTAATTTTTCATCATAAAAATATTTTAAAAGCATAGCTATTCCCTCCAAATAGTTATTTCAAATTACTTTTCCATTTGTATAACTGCTTTCTATCTTCTCCTATAGCATCCCTTTCAACATAAAATTCCAATACATATAGGGCAACATATATCTTTTAAGTAAAAACATACTATATCGTTCTTTCGCTTGATTAAACGGAAATGTTTCTTGAGGCTCATGTTCATAGTTAAATTCAGCGAGTATAAGACTTTTATAACCTGTAACAATCGGACAGGATGTATATCCATCATATTTAGCATGCAAGTCTCTTCCGTTAAGTACGTCCTTAATATTTTGTTTTAAGACAGGTATTTGTTTTCGAATTGCCGCTCCAGTTTTAGAGGTGGGTAAATTGGTACAATCTCCAAGTCCGAAAATATTCTTATACTGTACATGCTGCAAAGTATAAGGGCTTATATCTACCCACCCCTGAGAATCACTTATCTCACTCTCTTTAATAAAATTAGGTGGCCCCATTGGTGGAACAACATGGATCATACTGTATGGTACAGTTTCTCTTTTCAGTGTTTGCGTATCTTCAAAAATTGCTTCTCTTTTTTCGGCAATAATTTCTACTAAGTTTTTATTATAATTCGTTATAATTTGCTTTCTTGCTAGTACTTGTTCTAATGTATTAGCATAACGTGGAACCTGAAATATATTAGCGTTCGCCGTATAAAACATTACTTCACTTTTGTTTCTTACACCGCTATTAGAAAAATACTCTTCTGCTAAATACATAATCTTTTGTGGAGCACCACCGCATTTAATTGGAGTGTTTGGGTGGGTAAAAACTGCATTTCCTCCTTTAAATTTTTCAATTTCTCTCCAAGTAGAATCAACATATTTATAAGAGTAATTGCTACAAACCCCATTAGTCCCAATAGACTCCTTTAAGCCTTTAATGCCGTCCCAATTTATTTGTATACCGGCTGCTACAATAAGTATTTCATACTCAATCAGCAGTCCATCATCTAAAAGTAGCTTATTTTCTTCCGGAAACAACTTAACGACACTTTTAGGAATCCACGTTGCACCTTTTGGAATAAGCAATTCTTGATCACGCATCGTACTTTCCTTTGAAACAATTCCTCCCCCCACTAAACTCCATAGTGGTTGAAAATAATGTTTTTTTGATGGATCAATAATTGCTATACTTTCTTTCAATAGGGGTACATTTCGTAACAAATGTGCAGTAGAAGATATTCCTGCAGTCCCAGCACCAATTACAATAATTTTATAACTATCTCTGGTCTTCATTATCCTCTTCCCATCTAAATTTGATTTTTAAAATAACTAGTTCGCAGCCGTATTTTCATTGTATTAACATTATTATAAGTTAAAAACACCACCCTTTTATCTGACTTAAATGAAAATTCCGTTAACATTACCATCAATTTTACTTTATGCGTAAATCCCCTATGCTACTTCCATCTTTTCTATTTCTCAATGCTAGTCTTTGTCCTATCTTACTTTAATTACAATTTCTCTCTACGCTCAGATCTATCTTTATCTCCTTTTTCCAAGAAAGTGCTTGTTCTAGGCCGTCTTCACCATTCACTTCATAGCTTATTTTCCAAGCTCTAATCGTTCCAGAATTAACAGAAAACTTTGTCGTAATGTCAGCTATTGAATGATAACCATCTTATAAAATAAGTTCCATTCATCCAAAAAACACCCCTGATTTCCATTATTCATAGGAAATCAGGGGTGTTTTTCGGTATATAAACCTTTTAAATTATTAATAAGTCTTCTTTTAAAATATAAATGGTTAAACAGATGAAAAAACTTCGACTGTTATATTATCCCTTATTTCTTAAATACAGGTGCTATTTTATCAATGCGATTTGTCCAAATTCCACCTGTATAATCTTCAGGAAGGCGTTTTATATCTTCAGATGAGTCAAATCCACTTGAAAACCCAAACCCATTTCCTCCTACAATGATAACTCGAGTATTTGCTTTATCCATTCGATTAAGAAAACGATTTGGCCATCCCCAAAGCCAAGGAGCCACTTTGTCTGGTATATGTAATTCTCCATGCTTCAGGCTTGAAGGTATGTAGCCAGTCCACCCTAATGCCATATAAGTAATAAGATCTTTTTTCATGGTCGCTTTTGACATTGTTCGTAAACTAGGGATGCGCTCTTTTATCGCAGCAATTGATTTATCGCCACCATATACAGTTAGTTGATCAAGGCGCTTCGCTGGTAATTTCTTGAGGTGAGTAGCCAATTGAATTCCTTCATTTTCATCATCACTTTTAATATGAATAAGAAAAGAACGGTCTGGAAAATGGGTAAGTACTTCATCAAGTGTTGGCATAAGATTAATCCCTTTGCCACGAAACGGGAATGTTTTACCCCCATCAGCTGTATAACCGTAACCAATATCAAGTGCTTGTAATTCTTTTGTTGTAAAATCTCTTGTAACACCTTTACCATTAGTACGGCAATCAAGAGTCCAGTCATGAAAAATAACAAAATTATTATCTTTAGTTGGTTGAACATCAAACTCTACTAGATCAGCTCCAGCTTTAAATGCCGCTTCCATAGATGGAATTGTATTTTCTAAATAAGAATGTTCAGGTTTATTTATACGTTCTGCTGTACATGTATCACTCTCAATCTCTTCCATGCTAAATGTTTGCGAAAGTCCTCGGTGAGCAAGAAGAAGAGGAATTCCATCGTCCCTCTTAGCAAAAAAAGAACTGTTATTTACATAAACAAATACGAATAGGATAAGAATTATCCAAGTCGTTTTACGTTTCAATATCCTTTTTAGTTTGTTCATTGTATGCTCCTCTTAAATTTTGGTTGAAATGCCTTAAATAATTTTCGGCATTTAAATACTGGTAAATATTAAAGCCTATCTTTTTTTTTTACAATGGATATAATTGTTAATTAAAGGCTAGTACTTTGATATAAAACGGGAGCAATAGAAATCAATTCAATAACCACTCAACTTTCAGTAAGAATAGTTTTGAAAAATTTCTATGAGAATTTAATATAAATGGGTATATGTAATATCCTATTATTTAAGAATCAATTTGCTATATGTATATTATCTGACAGTATCTTAATCACCTTATTGAAGGATTAGAGGCCGTCTAAATAAAACTGGATAATAAATCAACATCATACCTATAAATGAGCAAACTAAATAAAAAATAGCCTCGTATTTTATTACTAGAGAAATATTATTATCAATCTTTTTTTCATCTCTTTTATATATCATTTTGAATAATACTCTATATAATAAATACCCAATAATTGCTCCCAGGGTATTCATAGATAAATCATCAATATCTGTAATTCTATTATCTAGCAATTGACCTAACTCAATAGCCAATGAAAAACCGAATCCAGCATAGGCAGCACTTTTCATTGTTCTAAACTGCGGCCAAATAGTCGGCAATAAAAAACCTAATGGCATAAACAGTAAAATGTTTAAGACATAAGTAGTCATACCTTCAGAAGCAAATGGAATCAAGTTAATTTGATTTGCACGAATTAATGTTTCGTATCTACCTATGTCCCATATAGTCCCTATCTGCGTTACCTTATACACTAGTGAAAGGTAGAATAGAAAAACATACACCCATACAAAATGTTGAATAGATATATTTTTTTTCGTTTTAAAATAAAATCCAATTTGAAACACTATACAAAAAATAATAGTAAAAAAATAAGTATATAAATAATTAATCAAAACTCCTGAATGCATTTAAAATCTCCTAACTTTACATTGTAATCTATAACTTTGTCATTTTAGAATATAATTCAAGCACGGGTGGTCACAATCACCCCATCTATATTATTTCCAGATATTTCACGAAATTCATTTACTGGTATTTCAACGTCAATTGTCTTGTTTTGAAAAAAGGGATAATATGAAATCGTATATTTTTTTCCATCAATGCTTGCTGAAATACTCTCTTCTTCTTTTAAATAATACAGGTATTCTTCCAAGGCTATATTCATTTTTTGCATAATCGTACTGTGAGGCAAACCGACATAGCGAATAGGCTATTTACTGTTAATTAAGAGCAAATTCCCTTGATAGAACTGTTCTTTTACAATCTCTTTCTTTTGAATAATTGAGGTAGTCCCTGTATTATCTATGTTATCTTTGTGATTTTGATCATATTTTTGTACCTCTACTTTATTCTGAAAAAACAGTGCTTTATTTATGAAAGCAAAACCTAAGAAAAATAACAATAAAAAACACTACTTCTTCATTTTCAGCTTCCTCCTTAAGTAAATGACTTGATGATGATGTCACGCTGATTCAGCGCTGAAGATTTCGGATATGTAACTCTTAACGATTACTTTCTGCAAAGCGAAGCTATATCTATGTGGATACTCTGTTCAGTGGTGTTCAGGTACATCCAAAACAGCAGATTGCTCATTTGACACAATTCGTTAAAAGGAAAAGAAATATTTGTGTCACTCTTTTTCTAAACATTTGAGCTATTTTAATCCACGCATAAGTTATCATATCTTTCTTTGACGAAATAAAAAAAGCTCGTTCTTATGGTTTAAGTCTACCGCATAAGAACGAGCCATTTTTTAATATTAAATTGTTAATTTCCTAAGAAAAAGTAGAGATAACCTTAAGAATTCCTTAAGAAACAATGATTATTTTCTATGAACACTCTTTATCAACCAAGTCTTGAAAGGCTGGAAGCTCTACCGTGAATGTCGTAGAGTTATCATTACTTTCCGCGTAAATCTGTCCACCATGCTGAACAATGATTTCTTTTGCAATCGCCAATCCAAGTCCCGCGCCGCCCGTATCAGAAGAACGGGCATCATCCAATCTGTAAAACTTTTCAAATATGTTAGCGAGTTTATCTTTTGGGATGTATCCAGCGTTCTCGAAAACGATAGATACCACATCCTCGGATAGGCCCGCCTTAATGTCAATAACGCTGTCGTCCTTGCTGTATGCAGTAGCGTTTTTCAAAATATTGTTAAAGACCCTCGCTAGCTTATCAGGGTCACCAAATACGGTCAAATCTTCAGAAGCATGGAGTACCACCTGTTTTCCCTTCGCGGCAAGCTGGGGATAAAATTCATCAGTCATTTGCACCAACATATAATATAGATCTATATGTTGGTGCGTGAGCGTAATCGTTTGAAGGTTATATCGCGTAATTTCAAAAAACTCGTCAATTAGCTGTTCCAGGCGATACGCTTTTTCTAACGTGATACGCACATATTTTGCCTTTTGCTCTCTTGGCATGTCTGGTGCCTCGTCAAGCAGGATTAGATAACCGATAACTGATGTAAGAGGCGTTTTAATATCGTGTGCCAAGTACATAACAACTTCATTTTTTCTTTGTTCGGCCAGCTTTGCATCATGCTCTCGCTTTTCAAGGGTTCGCTTTAACGTGTTGAGCTTCTGTTCCATGAACTCCATTTCCGCAGAAAGCTCAATTTGTTTATCTTCGTTCTGAATAAGTATATCAATACCGGTATTTATCTCTTCAAAGTATTTTACAAATTTTAAAAGCATAACTCGGCATAGAATAAGAATACTAATGGCAACCGCCACATAAATAAAAATTTCTATATTGTTCCGTATAGTATACTGATATATTATCATTGCGTCCCAACGCTCTAAATGATAACTGTTTTCCAAAAAACGTACGATCCACTCCCCAAGTGTCCCTTGGATAAATAGACGTAAAAACAGCACAAATACAACTGCTGCCATGACAATCGTAAGGATATATTGGTAGAGTTTCCGTTTTAATTTTGAATAATCGATTTTTTTATTTTTATTTTTCAATTTTATAGCCGATCCCCCATACCGTTTTTATATACTTCGGATTATCAGCCGTGTCGTTCATCTTTTCTCGCAGATGTCGGATATGCACGGTGATAGTGTTATTACTCTTGCTGAAATATTCGTCACCCCATATCTCATGAAACAGCTGCTCAGAGCTAACCACATTTCCCTTGTTTTCACAGAGGATACGCAGGATTGAAAACTCGGTGGGAGTGAGAGATAACGGTTTCTCGTTCAGAGAACACTCATGCGTGCTTATATTAATAACAAGACCAGAGTGGACGATAACATTCTCGTTCTGTGCCGTTACTCCATTGTATTTTTTATACCGGCGTAACTGCGCTTTGACTCGCGCAATTAACTCTAGTGGACGAAAAGGCTTTGTAATATAATCATCCGCGCCAATTGTTAGCCCAGTAATTTTATCTACTTCTGTATCTTTCGCTGTCAACATGATAATTGGATAGGTATGCTTTTCTCTTATTTTTTGACAGATAGTGAGACCACTTACGTCGGGAAGCATAATGTCCAATATTGCAAGGTCAATCGCATTCTTGTCTATACATTCCAACGCTTCTTTAGCAGTATAGTATTTGAAAACTGTATAATTCTCGTTTTTCAAGTATAGCTCAACCAAATCGGCAATTTCACGTTCATCTTCCACAATAAGTACTTTATCACTCATGATTACCAATCCTCCTTTATGGATGTGCTTTTCTCAATCGGAATCTTTTCTGAATAACGAGCCTATCATACCTATTACACCAAGTAAAGTCATATTGCTGTATACAGACACAGTCGGTTACACAAAATAGATTTTCGGATTTACCCATTTATTGGGGTTTAATTTTACGCCAAGAATAAGAGATCTATCGGACTCAAAATTATTTACAATAGTCAAAGCAATATACTCTCCCTTTAGAAAAAAGAACAATTTCGTCTTAAATTGACTTTGCATAATCTTAACTTGATAGCAATGTTTGCGCTATTTCAAAATACTAAAATCTCCTTCAAAAAAAGAAAGGCGGTAACGAATGTATTACTGTGACCTGGCTTGGACTGAATTCCCTTGTTATAGGTTTTTATATTATTATTATTATTAATAACGGTACATGAAATTATTAATAATAATATAAAAAAAGCTCCCCTGAAAGGAGCTCCTTACATTACAAAACACTTATGAAATCCTTCTAATTACAGCTACACTTAAGATTTGGAGTATGCTTATAACTCCGCCACCTCTATTTGTTACGAATAATCATTGGTCAAAGATTATTCTTTTTCTGTGTATTATTTCAAGCTCTTTAGATCTTCTCTCTTTGTGAAATTTATCTCAAAACAAATTAACTAGATAATAAAACGTAAAATAATAATGCAGCTGCCTCTTGCCGTTTCATACTTTGTTTTGATAGATAATCTGCTGATCCATCTTCATTATATATAACCTCAGGCCCTACTAAACGATGACCTACAATGTTTTTCACGGATTCTATTGCCCATTCATCAGTTTCTCCCTTTAATGTTGCATCTGCAGATGGCGCTCCTAACATTTTTAAATACTGCCAGGTAATCCATGCTGCTTCTTGTCTAGTAATTGCACGGTCTGGATGGAATTGTTCCCCTTCTTTTTCATATAAAATACCAATTTCATATAACTTTTGAATATGTGGTGCATATGGATGATTTTTCACATCAGAAAACACTGGTTCTTTTTTTGAAGGTGGCGTAAAGTAAGCAATTTGAGATAACCAATATGCAAATTCTGCTCGTGTAAGAGAAGATTCTGGAGTGAAATTCCCCTCCTTATTTGCTTGTAATACCTCGTATTGATGTAAAGGATTTATAAACTTAGCATATGGATGATTTTCATCTACGTCTTTAAATCTCTCAGGCTCACTTAGCTTCACCGCTGAACTACCAGAGTTCCAATGTATCATTTCTTTCACGGTACCATCTTTGTGAAGTTTAAACGCCATATAATTCCCTTTTTCATCCTCAAATAGTAAAGGGTCTATTTGTTTTAGCTCCTGTTTACCATATGCTTTATCACTTACATATAATTTTCCTTCACTTATGTTTACATGTGACATTAGGTTTTTTAATCTCAAATCTCGGTAAACCCCTTCAAATTTCTTTAATTCTTCTTCATTAGGGTTTAAATATTCAGGTTTTGTTTTCTCTGGGAAATATTGATTCATAAAATCATCAAATACTTCAACAGGTAGTGCTGAACTATCTTTATTTGTAACAACAAAAACTCCAATTTTATGCTCTGGAATTAACCACATTAAAGATGAAAAACCTGGTATATTTCCACCTTTACCAAACACATATTGCCCATTATGACTTTGCGGTGAAAAGAACTCAAATCCGTATGTCATATTAGGGTATTTGGGATGTAAAGCAAATTTTGTTTTTTGCATATCTTCTACAGTTTCTTTTTGTAGTATTTGGTTATTTTTAAATTTACCATCATTCAATTGAGCAATCATGAAATTGGCTACATCACTCCCTGTAGAAAACATACTCCCTTGTGGCATATCTGTTGGTCTTGTTTGATAAAATGGGATGGCATTACCTTTAGCATCATATCCTGTTGCTAACTTTTCTTTAATAAAATTAGTCATAACAAAACTGCTATTATGCATTTCTAAAGGGTAAAAAATATTTTTGGCCATATATTTGTAAAAAGGTGTGTTTGTCAGATTTTGAACAATATACCCTTGAAGCATAGAAGCAAAATTATCATATGTATATGTATCTCCTGGCTTTCTCACTACTGTGGGCATATTATCCTCTACATAATCTTTAAGCATTGTGTAATCATTATCTTGATAATGGATGTCCTCTGGTCTAGGGTCTACGTAATCAAACCCTGTTGTATGGGTAAGTAAATGCTCCATTGTAACTGGTTCACCCATGTTATTTTGGTACTTTAGTCCCCCCATATAATTTAATATATCTTTATTTAAATCAATTTTCCCTTGTTCAACTAATTGCATGACAGCACTAGCAGTAAAAACTTTTGATATTGACGCTAATCGAAAAACTGTTTTTTTAGGATCGATGGGAGTATTCTTTTCTTTATCGGAAAATCCGAACCCCTTTTGAAATAGAATTTGATTATCCTTTACAACGACAAGAGCTACACCAGCTGCGTTTTCTTTTTTCATTTTTTCTAGAATTACTTTATTGGTGAATGCTTCTACATCTTTAGGATTTAATGTTATAGGTGCAACGGTTTCGGCTTTTGAATAATTACTTCCCAGAAAAACTAACAAAAAACAAACACTTACAGCTACTAACCTTTGAAAATAATTTTTCATTCTTTTTTTCCTATTCCCCAAATTAATTCCCCCTTTAATAATAGATTTATTGATTATTCAGCCATAGGTTAACCAACCATATTCTACCATTATATAGGTATTTTTTCTAATTTTATTTCAATTCTGTCATTTATTAACTACTCTCCTTTGGAATTAGTTCATATATATCATTAGGTTTTAGTTATAGTAAATGATATAGCATACAAAAATGTGTGACAGTCTTTAATGTAGACTTTCATCGACAGGTTTTTCATAACATCCTATATGAAGAAAACACCCATCCTTTATAATCAATACATTTGGATGAGTGTTTTGTAACGCATTACTTATTCTATTCTTACTGGCTATTAAGATATCTAAAATGATATCTTATTATTTCAATTTTTATTTAAATTCTATTAACTGTATATATCTTTTTCTATATTCTTTAACAACATTTCTAACCTATCCCTAGTAACTTGATTAAAATGTGGATTTAATTCCTTTATTATGAATTCAAGTAACTCATAGCTTATGTATTCACCCAATTTCAGTGAATACTGTTCAGCTAAAAAAGACTTTAATTTTTTAGAGATATCAATCTTATCCTTTTTACTAATCTTTATCCCCATTCGATAACAAACCCCTCTTAGATTAATCTTACATGCTAATCAAAATAATTTTTTAATATTTATGAAACTTTGCTGTTTACTACCTTATTAGATATACAACAAGGTAGCCTATTCATGTCATAATATTCAATCACCTGAGAACTAGTCACTGTTGCTTATCATTTTTATTTTCGAAGTACCTCTGATGTATATATTACACATTACAATATACAAAACAAAGCCCAAATACGGAACTTTTAACTTTATCAATTTTTTTAGAGACTTCACATAAAATTACCTTTTTCATATTATAAAAAATTTTTCTATAAATTTTTCATACTTTCTACCTTTTTGGCACTTTCATTACTATAAGTTGAAATTTTCCTCATTTTTAAAATAATACAGCCTAGACTCAATGCAAAAAGAGAAAATATCCCAAAAGTAACAGTGATAGTATTTAATGATAGACTCCAGCTAATTAGGAAAGATACTAATGCCCCCCCTAAACTGGCCGATGCAATAAATAGACTAGTCACTTGATCAATATTATTTTCCATAATATAGGAAGCTAAGATTAATGTTATTGGAAAAACACCCGCTATAACTAAACCAATAATAAAGATGATAAACAAGTACATACCTGCACCTCGAACAAAGGGAAATAAAGATAAAAGAATTACTAATGTAAAGCAACTAGATGTAATGTATGTCCAATAATTAAATTTATGGGCTAGCTTACTTACAAGTATTCTTCCTATAACTATTGCTAGCCAAAAACAAGATATACTTACTGAACTGATTAATTCATTATTGGTAAGAAGCATTATTGTAGATAAAAAATTTGCAAGATTAGTTTCTATGCCTGCATATAAGAATGCAAAAAGTGAAATAAATAATATAACTGTAATCTTTTCACTTTTAAATTTCAGAGTGAATGAGGAAAGGGATGCTCCTCCCTTTTCATTATTTTGAGGAGAAAAATTTAGAAATTTTGTACGTCCAAGCATGTACCAAACAAATAGTGTAAAAATAAAGAATAGTAATATCCCATAAGGAATAAAATACCATTCATAAAATTTTGTAATATAATTAACTAGTAACGGAAACCCTAGCGCCCCAACCCCAAACCATACTTCGAGAATACTAAATTTAGCAGCACTATTCCTTTCTGCTGAAATAATAAAGGAACCCACCGTAGTTTCTAACAAACCTGCTCCATAGCCTAATACAAAACAAATAACGGCTAAATATGCCCATTCTTTAATATATATAAAACCTCCTAGGACGATGGACATTACTAAAACACCTAATGTTATTGTTTTAAAATAATGATACTTTCTTACTAGTATGGGTGAACTTAGAACACCAAATAAAAAACCCGTAAATTGAAAAAATATTAAAACACCTAATTGATCAGGAGTTTTTCCATAATATTGTATTAATGAAGGAATTAAACTACCTATACAAACATGTATTATTCCTACAATAAAATAAAACAAGCAACCATAATAAAACATTAACCGCATCTTTTCTCAACTCCAATCCAAAATAAAAACAGGGATTTAAGTAAAAGTTTTAAACCCCTGTTTTTACCATAAAACTAAATAGTTGCTACAGATCGTTCTTTATTACTACTGCTTTTATCAAAAAACATATCCAATATTACTTGTGAACGAAATCCATCTTCAAATGTTGCTACAGACTTATTTGGTCCACCTTCCGCAGCATTAGCCCATTCTATAATTTCACTTCTAAAAGAATCAGACCATTCAAAAATCTCGTTTTCTGGATCGACTAGTAAAGGTAATGGTAACGGAATTTCATGTTTTTCCAATCCATCAAAGAGTATATATTTATTTGGCTCTTTAGAAGAATACTTATATTCTTTCTTCGTACCTATTACCTCTATACTAAAACCACAATCGTCAAGAAATGAACTTTTAGATGTTGTAATATTAACAAAAACCTTATTTTTCAATTGGCCATAAACCTCAGCATAGTCATCAACAAAAACTGGTTTGCTTTCTTTTTCCTTAACATTTGTTTTAATTTTAGTACGAACGGTATCCTCTCTAAAATCACTCTCAAATAAAAACCATAGTAAATCTATTAGATGAATTCCCAAATCTCCCAAGGCCCCACTAGTTCTATTACTTTGAAAATCATCTCGCCAAGTAAACGAAGTTCTCCTAAAAGCGCTATTCTTTTTAAAATGCAACCTTACCACTACTATTTCCCCTAATTCTTCATTTTGAATTAATTGTTTTAAAGCCTTAACATAAGATAGATAGCGATAGTTAAACCCCATTGAAGCTACTAAATTAGTATTTTTTGCTATTGCCATCATGTATTTTGCTTCTTCACAAGAAATAGCCATTGGCTTTTCACATAACACATGCTTATTTTTTAATAACGCTTGAACTGCTTGAGATTTATGACAAAAATTCGGGGAAGATATTATTACCCCATCAACTACTTCTAGTAACTCTTCATAGCTATTAAAAACCTTCCCACCAAAATCCCCTATCAATTTATCGGCATTCTCATAATTAACATCATACACTCCAACTAATTTACAATTATCAACAGTTGATAATGCTCTAGAATGAGCTCTTGCAATACTTCCTGCACCTATAATTCCAATATTCATTATATGAACATCCCCTTTTAATTAATAATGTGCTTTAGAGTATTTAAAATTCCAATCGAGTATTCACCTTGAGCTAACATTGAGTGTATTTTTTTAGCCTCTTCTGTTGCATTTTCTACTAAATAACCATGTCTTACAGCTTGTAGCATTCTTAAATCATTCCCACTATCTCCAAAAGCTATTGCATTTGTTTTATCTAGTTCGTACTTGTCTAAAATAAATTTCACTATCTCATCTTTACCTGTTCCAAGTGGAATAAAATCTACATCATAGCAATTTTCTGGATCACCAGCTAATGGATTACATTTGTTAATATTAACTCCAACTTGGAATACTTCTCCGATTTCTTCTATCTTTTCTAAATTCTTTGCATCAATAAATTCATTTTGCTCTTCATAATAAAAATTAAATTTGTACTTAGAACTTCCTAATTGTGTCTGAGGTCTTAAAAAAATTTCATATTTTATTTCTAGCAATTTGATAATTCTTTCA
Source organism: Bacillus wiedmannii (assembly GCF_001583695.1). Classification (GTDB taxonomy): domain Bacteria; phylum Bacillota; class Bacilli; order Bacillales; family Bacillaceae_G; genus Bacillus_A; species Bacillus_A wiedmannii. Next base: position 149,112 of record NZ_LOBC01000010.1, read on the forward strand.
ATCTTCGAAGAATCAAATCCACCCTCTATAATTCTGTCTTCCCAAATTTGATCATCTATAGTAGTCCCATTACTCTCAAAGTACGTTATTTCTGTACCTAATCCACTCGCCACAAAATGAGGAAAATACTGAATACCACCCTTTTTCATTTTTTCAACAATTGATTCTAAACTACTTCCCGTTACCCAACCAATTACTATATTCCCTTTACTTCCGTGTTCATACAAATACTTTTCTAACAATTTCATATTGCTTCTTTTAGAATCATCCATGTTATGAGGATAATAAGTTTCATCAAAATCACAGAACACTACATATTTCGGGTTTTTAACCTGTGGTAGTCTTTCAAAATTTAAAGACTTTAAAACTTCATTACTTATTGACATTGAATAATCCCTCCAAAACGAAATTTTGCTCTTCTAACATCATATTTGGATGTAAAGGTAGATGTAATATTTCTTTATGAACTTGCTCTGTATTTACCATATTATTCTGCAAATCATTTTCCTTTACCCACTTGGTATTTTGTTTATGAGATAATACTGGATAATAAATATCTGTTTCAATGTTATACAATTGGTACAATTTATTTTTCAACTCGTCTCTTCTTCCATTTTCAATTCTAATCGGAAAAAGGTGCCAGACATTATCTTCTGTCATCATAGGTAGTTTTATTAATTCTCTATCCTCTAAATCCTTTAACTCACGAATATATCGTTGAGCTAAATACGCTCTTTTTAAATTGTTGTATGATAAATACTTAATCCTTTCCAAACCAATAGCTGCTTGCAAATTATCAATTTTAGAATTGAATCCAAAGTCTAATACCTTTTTATTTTTTTTATCAATTTCAAATCCATGATAACTATATTGATTGCAACGTATTGCAAGAGTTTCATTATCGGTAACTATTGCACCAGCCTTACCACATACACCAAAATTCTTATATGGGTTAAAACTAAGAACAATAATATCTCCATATTCTCCAAGATTTGAAGAACCAATAGCTTGACATGCATCTTCAATAACTCTTAATTGATATATATCCGCGATTTCACGAATTTTTTTCATTTCACATTGTTTACCATACAAATGTACAGGCAAAATGCATTTAGTTTTTTGGGTTATAGCTTCTTCGATTTTAGACGGATCAATACAATAACTCTTCTGATCTATATCTACAAATATAGGTTTTGCTCCGACCGCTAACACAGCATTTTCAGTAGCAGCAAAACTATTAGCTGGCATAATTACTTCATCCCCCGGCTGGATACCAATAGATAACAATGACACCATAAGAGCATCTGTACCACTACTTGTTGCAATTACAAACTTTTTATTTAAATAACTTCCGATTACTTCTTCTAGTTTTTTTGAAAATGGTCCACTTGTAAATTGGCCTGTCGGTAAAACATCTTTTAAAACTCCTATAATTTTTTCAACCTCATCTTGAGAAATCAACCGATTAACTGGCATAAATTCTATTTTCTGTATATTTTTTCTGCTATAATTGAAAATATCTTTGTCTATATCAATATCTATTTTCAATTTATTTTCCCTAAATAATTTCTCTTTCATCCTGTGATTCGGTAATATATTACTAATTTCAAATTCTTTTTCTTTTGTTTCCCCCTGTAGGCACTTTAATAAAGCTAAATTGTCTTTACTATGTCCAGAAATTGTAGTAAGAGTTTTCACGTTAAATCACCTCTAAGAAATTATTTTGAAAATCATGAGTAGACTATATTTTATGTTATCGATTACATGTCAACATTTTTTTTACGGAGGGTTTCTCTATGGTAACAATTAATGAAATAGCTAAATTATGTAATGTATCAAATGCTACGGTTTCAAGAGTTCTAAATAATCATCCTTATGTAAATTCAGAAAAACGTGAGAAAATAATAAAAGTAATGCAAGAATTCAACTATACTCCTAGTTCTATTGCTAGGAATCTTAGAATAAATAAGACACAAACCATTGCACTATCAATTCCAAATATAGATCATCCCTTTTTCGGAAAATTAGCTAGAGAAATTTCTAAAGAATTATTAAAGCATAATTACAAATTGCTAATTTATCAGACTTTTTATGAGAAAAAAATTGAACTTGAATTACTTTCCTTACTAAAGAATAAGGCTGTAGATGGTGTAATTCTCGCATCCCTAGAAAATAGTTGGGAAAATATAGAGCATTATTTAGCATATGGGCCCATAATACTTTGTAATGAGTATGAGGAAAATGCACCTATTCCAATAATTTGTTACGATGAATTTGAAGCTGGATACAAAGCTGTTAAACATTTAATAAGTAAAGGTCATAAAAAAATTGGCTTTTGTTTTGATTCTCTTAATAGTCAAGCACAATTAAAACGCCAACAAGGTTATCTGCATGCCTTAAAAGAAAAACAATTACCATTCAATAAAAAATGGCTATTTGGAGATGCAATTACTATTAATGATGGGTTTAGAATTTTTGAGAAGCTAGATAAATTAAAAGATAAACCTACTGCATTATTTACAGGAAATGATCAAGTTGCTGCTGGAGTTATTAAAGGAGCTACTATTAAAGGGTATTCTATTCCAACTGACTTAGCTGTTTGTGGTTATGATAATCAATTAATTTGTACAGTTACAACCCCAACAATTAGTACTATTGATATTCCAATTGTTAAACTGAGTAAACGTACCGTTAACGAGATACTACTATATATAAATACAGATGAATCTATTAAACGTAAAATTATTGAATATCCTACAAACTTAATTATCCGTGAATCGACATAATTAAAACAAAAGTTTCTTCTTAAACTTATCTAATAAATAAAAATAAAAAGAGGACGTAAATAATAATGCGTCCTCTTTTTATATCAAATTAAAATAATCCATCAAAATGCTTTTCACGAAGCTAGATAGATAATGTTTTTAAGAAAGATAACAACTTACATATTAGCTGTTACAATAGGTGGTATCACATAATTCACACCTATTACAAGCATTACATATCACTCATATTCCGATACCCTTTTTAGATATATAGAATAATAAAAAAATGTGAAATTTTATATCATTATGTAAGACATTTGATATCAAATATATTACATTCACTATGAAATTAGTTTATTTATAGGATTTCTATAGATAAACAAGGTACTAAATTGACTCTTAAGTAGTCATTATCATTACATTTGTCAGAAAATTGAAATAATATGTGTAGATAGATATCATTGTAAATGCATATATAATTGATTTTAATTTTCTGACATATTTTCACATAATTTTCAAACTAATTTTTGTGTAAATTATGAAATAAAATAATGCACCGTGTCAGTCTTTAAAAGATTATATATCATAACTTAAAAGGAGGAAGAAAACTATGAAGAAGAAAAGAAAAATCATGATGTCAACAGCACTTGCAGCTACATTAGCAACAGGTGCACTACCTACTACATCAGTGTTTGCTGCAGAAAAAGAGGCTTCTATCCAACAACAAGAGGCACTAATGAGTATTCAACCATTAGCACAAAATAATTTAGAAACAGCTGTTAATGCTGCCTTAAATGGTCCAGAAGTCAAAAAAATAAAAGTGTTTGAGCATGAATTTAACGTAAAAGAAATAGAAGTAGTAAATCTAGGTGCAGGAAAAAAATATGTTAAGGGACAAATTTCACATCATTTAAGTTTCCGTCCAGATGATCAATTTTATTATGAGTTTACTGTGCAAGATGGAAAAGTAGTAGATAAGCCTGTATTTAATATTGATAGAGGTGGTTGGACACCATTTGCTGCTCCACTTTTATCAATTCTTGCTGCGTATAATGGAATTCCAGTTAATCCAAATGATTTAAATACACTTGGTCAGCAGATTGGTAAAGTTATAGATGGAAGCTGGGAACATGCAGCCCAATCTATCGCAACTGTAGTTAGTCTAAGTTTTAATGAGTAAAATGTTTTAATTTTTATTAGCATTGTAGGGACCACTTTTCCTAAATAGCCTTGTTATAAGAAATTCCTGAAACAGCTATAAATAGATTTTTACCGCTCACTCACATTATCTTAATTTGTTAACCACCTTATCATTCATACTATGTCACAAAATAGAAGTCTTTTTAAGGCTTCTGTTTTGTTTGTATACAATACAGCAAAAAGCTTATTTTTACCTATCTATGCTTCAATTTTTTAAAAATCCGTTTGGCTATTAGATATAAATTATTACAATAAACTAATAATATCTTAAGTTAGCTCACTACCTCTTTTTAATTACAAAAATTCATTACATTAGGAATAAAAAACAATAAATATAGTAAAAAACCATCTTATTATAGCTATTGTTTAAAAGTCAGGAGAGATAAAATGAACAAAATAAAAATGAGAAATTTCTTTAAAATTAGCATCCTCACATGTTTTACACTAGCAAGTTTAAGTACACCATCTCCTATTTTAGCTGATAGTCATCCAGGTTATTCCTATGAATCCAATATAGGATATCAAAATCCATCGTGGATGTCGAAGGTAGCAGATTCAACAAAGTTAAGTGAAATATCTATTCCAGGTACTCACGGTACAATGGCTTTACATGGAGCAAGTTTTCTTGATGAAAATTTGACAAGAAATCAAACTATGAGTCTACCCCAACAATTAAATTCTGGAATTCGATATGTAGATATGCGTGTTAAACGTGTAAAAGATTCTTTTGCAATGTACCATGGGATTGTAAATCAAAAAGCAATGTTTGAAGATGTATTAAAAGAGGCAATTCAATTTTTAAAAGATCATCCTACAGAAACAATTTTAATGCGCTTAAAAGAAGAAACTACTCCTGAAAGCGGCTCACTATCATTTGAAGAAATACTTAAAAAATACAAAGACCTTAATTCCTCCTATTTTTGGGATTCAAGTTCTGTACCAACTTCAAAAAGAAATAATCCTACTCTAGGCGATATCCGAGGGCAAATTGTAATCTTACAAAACTTTACAGCCTCTCAGCAATATGGCATTAATTACGATAGCTTAAATATACAAGATACATTTGAAATTGAAAACGGACCAGACGGAATGTATGAAAAATGGAATGCGGTGAAAACCCACCTTCAAAATACAAATAATAATTTTAACAATGATAAAATCTATCTTAACCATTTTAGTGGCACAGGTGGTGCAGCCGCATTTTTAAATAATGTATATCCTTGGTTTGTTGCAAGTGGAAAAGAGAACAGAAATACTGATAGTAGTCCTAAGTTGATTCAAACGAATCTCACTAATGCATGGAGTGATTTCCCCCGCGATAGAAATGGACAAGTATATTATGGTGGTATGAATACACTTGGGACCGAACTCTTGCAACAAGGTGGAATTAAACATTCTGGTATCATCGCAGCTGACTTTCCTGGGCCAGGTTTAATTGACAATATCATTAAATTAAATGGTATACATTTGAATGAAAAAGAAATATTAATTTCGCAGATTTCATCCGAATCTAGCCCTTTATCCGGACAAAAAAACCGATCCAGTCAAAACTTTAAAATTGATAGTTTACCTGTAGGTACTAAGGAATTAAAATGGGTTATTGAGCCTTCAGAAAAAGATCATCCTTCTACTATTTCTTTCAATGTAATGATTGATGTTTCCCTAGGTACAGATTCTACTCGTTGGAAAAATATTTCACATGGATCTAGGACTGAAGCTTACACGAATACTAAATATTATATTGCAAGTCCAATTGGTGCCACTAACAAATTTACAGTGAAAATATACGCTATTACAAATTAGAAAATAAAGAATCCCAATGGAATTCCATTGGGATTCTTTAATAATTTCATTTCGTATATGTTGAGATGGAGATTAAAAACTTCACCCCTGTTTCGGTATTGCACATAGAATTAGTGATAACTACCCTTCCCCGCTTATCATTTATTCAAAACTGGCTTCCAAAGCGATAGGGCAAAAATCCAATTTGAGTCGCCATTTCCTTGATGATTTTGAACCGCTTCATACACTTTTCCTTCATGTACTACTCTATCACCTTTAGTATATGCCTTTCTTGCATCCCATTTTTCATATGTGGAATCCTCTGACTTTGTCGTTACATTCAAAACATCACTTCTACTAGATTCATTTCCAGCTAAATCAACCGCCGTCACTACATACTTATACGATGTATTAGTCTTCAAATCTTTATCCATAAAGGATGTATTATCAGCTGCCCCAATTTTATTCATAACCCCAGCGCTTTCTCTATATACAATATAATGGTCAACACCTACATTATCTTCAGACGGACTCCACATCAAATCAACAGTTGTCGCTGTTTTACTCATACTATGTAATCCTTTCGGTTGAGTCGGAGCTTCTGTATCTGGAGTTTCATTTGTTGTCTTAACCTTTAGTTTTTCACTTTCTTTTGATATGTTTCCAGCAGAGTCTAATGCCTTTATAGTATAGGTATATTCCGCATTTGCTTTTAGTTTTTTATCAGTAAAAGTTGTACCTGGTACCGTATCAATTACTTCTCCATTGCGTAACACTTGATATTCTTTTACACCTATATTATCAGTAGAGGCCTTCCATGTTAGTGCAACACTATTGGCAGAAACTTTAGACGCATTTAATCCAGTTGGTTGACTTGGAGCTACTGTATCGGGAGTTTCATTATTTACTAGATTTACATCAATTACATTATAAAACGCATTTGACGTATCTGCTACATCCCATACAGCTAAAATAACATGATAACCATTTCGATCAGTTGGTACATTAATTGTATGTGTTAAATTATTTGATGCGGCCGAACCGTCATGGTTCACAGTTCCAATTGGTTCTAATTCAGCACGTGTTAATGGTTTATTAGGATCCCATCCCTTTTTTGTAATGTAATAATGCCATTTACTTGTAGAATGTGCCGCTGTATATTTCCATGTAAATGTATTTGCTCCACCCATAATCGTATTTTTAAACCAGCGATTTGATGTTTGTTGGTCAAGAATTCCTCCAAATAGTCCTCCTGCCGAAGCGATTTTCCCATCAATCGGTCCACCATCTGGGAATCCTTTAGGTGCTTCTAGGCTTTGAGGCTCGTACATTATATTTCCACAATTTAAATTCAATGCTCCATAATTCTGACTACATAAAGCAGCACGACTGCTTGGCTTTTCAACAAATCCATGTGCATACGCACTTTGAGGAATCATTGTAATAGCCGTCATCCCTGCAGCTAAAACACAAGCACCAATTCCTTTTTTACTTTTTCTTAATCTTTCAAATTTAGATGTAAATTTCAAATTCATTCTTGTCCCCCCCAATATATTATTGTTATCGCTAATATAATAGCAATATAAAGATAAACGAACAAATTACTAGTAAATATACTAATATCATTCATACATTGTTACATTTATTATTATTTTTAATCTCATATAAAAATAAAATAAATACAATAACTCTATTTTGTAACATTATGTATTAATAGAGGAATAAAATCCTTATATTATTTCACAAAAAATTCAAATATTAATTTAAAGAATTATATTTACCCTCATGCTGAAAAAATACAATTTTAAAGTAAAAAAGTCTGGAAGAAGCTGATTAAATCAGTCTCCTCCAGACTTCACACTTCTACTATACAACATACATACAAGTCATTTCCAAGGCTAAATTCACACATATTTTCTAAACCCGAAAAAACACAATAAATAATCTGTTTATATTCAAATGGTGAATGCACACAAACCCTTTAATCTTAGATACATATTCCTATAAAATACCTCTAGATATCCAACTTAACTTTATAGTACTTGTGAATAGTCATCTTCTACCCTGTGAATCCTTACTTTAAACAAATCATCTAGAGATTGATAATGTAAGGTAAAAAAGAGAATTGACAATCCAATTCCCCCATAACATTCTATTAATTTATTATATGATTTTTACCTAATAAGGTACAGGAACAAACAAAAAACTTCAGTGTGATTGCAATTATTTATAAATATAAACGTTTTTAGGGTGAAACGTTTAAAGGGTACTTTACTGAATTGTTATTAACTGCTCCTGTACCTAGTATTTAATTTAACTTATGTCAATATATTTTACAATACAAGTGTTAAACGTTACATATTTCTATATTTAATGATACATTTTATCAATATAGCCCCCTAATCTTTAGGCTAAATATAGAAATTTAGGCTCGTTAGGATTTAATTGTGGAATTCTCATCATTGCAAATGAATTGATTAGGCACATAACTGTCACAAATTAATTACTTATCTATTTTTTCAACTATGAAAATTTTATTACCAATTCAATATTTACTCTTAAACTAAAACACATTTATACCTACAATTAATTTATTATCTTTCAAAAGAGTCGATAGTTTTATATTTTTTATTTTTTTATTGTACATTTGTACATTTGATGTTAGGATTATGCCTATTAAAATTGAATCCTAACGATTCTTCTTTATAATTTCTATATTTTAAATACCAAATAAAAATATAGATTCTGAAACACGATCAAAATCAGAACAAAAATGTCGTTATTTTACAATGATGTCGTGGAATACCTTTAGAATGGAAAGATACATGCAACAACGTGTTAAGGGGTTACAGGGGGAACAAAAATGAGAGACTTTTTTGATGATAAGTATAAAAATATTGAATTAAAAAGGAGGTTAATAAATTTAATAAGTGACATTAGCGAGTTCAAAGGAAAATTAGCTGCTTATCAGGAACAAAACCCTGACATATTTAATAATTTAGAAAAAACTATACCACTACATTACATAAAAAATTTCACAACTATTTATGAAGATGTAAAAGTTCCTAATAAAAGATTAAAAGAGCTTATTTTAGATGATATAGTACCTCAAAATATTTCAGAAGATGCTATTTTTTGTTATTATCAAACACTTTCTTTTGTACATAAAAACTCCTGTACTTTATTAATTAATCCAGCAACTATACAGGAATTGCATTTTCAACTAATACATTACATTACCTCGGACAGTGCCAAATGGCGTGAAAAACCTTTTATTATTCCAGGAATTCCAGAACATGGAATGCACTTGAATAGTTACCGCATTCTTCCGCATGAACTTATTCCACAGTTTATGGAGCAATTATGTGATCAATACAACTCATTAAATACTAGTAAGGGGCTACATTCACTTTTATTAATAGCTCGTTTTATATTAAATTTTTATTGCATAGTCCCTTTCAATCAAGGTAATAACAGGCTGGCATTTATGTTAATGCAATTGCTGTTAATTAAGAGTGGACATACATTTGTAAAATATGTATGTTTGGATAAATATATTAAGAAACATGAATCTGATTATTACAATTCGATTTATAAATCTTCGGTGAATTGGTACTGCGAGGAACATAATAATAGCTTTTGGTTAAAAACGTTTTTAACAATTATATTAGAGGCTTACAAAGATCTTCATAACACAGTTCTAGATTCTATATGTAAACATACTAAAGTTGAGAGAATCCAGGATTTTATACTTAAACAAAAACAACCCTTTACTAAGGAAAGTATTCGTAACACTTATCCAGACATTGCAGAGAGTACAATCAGTAAGGCTTTAAATTCCTTGCAATTATTTGGCCATATTAAGCTAGTTACAAAAGGACGAAACGCAACGTGGATTAAAATTTGACCATACTTTCAAGATACCTGAGGTTCAAAAATTCAATTATAACTTTATCATTGAATTTCATGACTTTGAACTCATATTCATTGAATTTCACTTTAATTTTTAGCTATTATTACTTTTTTAGTTATTTCTAATTCCAACAAGATATTTTATAGGAAAAGGTCCGCTTTCCTCCGCCTTTTCC
>NZ_LOBC01000011.1 GCF_001583695.1 Bacillus wiedmannii
GCATAGAAATTACTTTTCATTAAAATAATCTTAATACTAAAACGTAAGAATCTATTTTGAATAATCTTTTTTCAAAATAGATTCTTTTTATTTATCTTAAAATGTTGGTTTGTTTTTCTTTTTCTTGCAAAAAATCCAATTGTTTCTTAAGGTAAGGATGTAGAAGGATGAACGAGAGAGGGTTTAATGAAGATGATACATATTTTATTAGCTGATGATGATAAGCATATTAGAGAGTTACTACATTACCATTTACAAAAAGAGGGGTTTAAAGTTTTTGAAGCGGAAGATGGGAAGGTAGCGCAAGAAGTATTAGAGAAGGAAAACATTCATCTTGCGATAGTAGACATTATGATGCCGTTCGTTGATGGCTATACGTTATGTGAAGAAATTCGTAAGTATCATGATATCCCTGTTATTTTATTAACAGCAAAGGATCAGTTAGTCGATAAAGAAAAAGGATTCATTTCTGGTACGGACGATTATATTGTAAAGCCATTTGAACCAGCTGAAGTCATTTTCCGTATGAAAGCACTATTGCGTCGTTATCAAATGCTGAGTGCTGACATTATTACACTTCACGGAACGACAATTGATCGTAAAGGTGTTGAAGTGAAGTGTAACGGTCAAACGATTTTACTTCCGTTAAAGGAATTTGAGTTATTATCACAACTTGCTAGTTATCCTGGAAGAACATTTTCAAGAGAAGAATTAATTGAATTAGTATGGGGAATGGATTTTGAAGGAGATGAACGAACAGTTGATGTTCATGTGAAGAGACTACGAGATCGTTTCTCAAAACGAACAGACGATTTTCACATTACAACGGTGCGCGGACTCGGTTATAAGTTGGAGTTGAAATAAAATGAAATCACTATACTCTAGATTTGTATTTATGACGGTTGGGATTATGCTTCTTAGTAGTATTATCGGTTTTTTATTAACAAATGTGTACTATCAAGTGAAGTTAAAACCGTATAACAGTGAAAAGATTTTAAAGTACGCTGAGGAAGTTAAATCGTTATATGAAAAGCAAAGTGAAGAAAATAAAGAGACGTATTTACATTCTATTGCGAAATTAGGATATGAAATTTATATTGTCGATGATCAAAAGAATGGAAAGCGTATCGGAAATGCGTTTCGTAAGACGTCTATTAGCGACGATACAGTTCATAAAGTATTACAAGGGGAAACGTTTAATGGTGTTTCCACATATCCAACGCGCTTATTTATTACAGGATTTTTCGATAATGAATTAATAAATAGTGTCGGTGTACCAGTACAACACGGTGATAAGCAGTACGCTTTATTTATTCGTCCCGACATTCAGAACCAATTTGGCGAGATGCGAATTTTCTTAGCGGTATTACTTGGATTTATCGTACTATTAAGTATTATCTTTATTGCGATTGCAGCAGGTTACATCGTTCGTCCCATTCGTAAATTTACGAAGGCTACGCAAAAAATTGCGAGTGGTAAATATGAAATTGAATTAGATGTAAAACGAAAAGATGAAATTGGTACGTTATCTACAAGCTTCCAGAAGATGACGAAGAGTATAAAAGAATTAGATGAAATGAGACAAGAATTTGTTTCGAACGTCTCGCATGAATTTCAATCGCCACTTTCTTCTATACAAGGTTTTTCGAAAACATTGCAATCAGAAAAGATGAGTGAAGAAGAAAGAAATCATTACTTACGAATTATTGAGGGTGAAAGTAAGCGAATGTCTAGTTTATGTAAACAGTTACTTACGCTCGCTTCTTTAGATAAAGAAGAGAAAGTATTACAAATAAAAGAATTCAATTTGCAGAAGCAAATTAAAGACGTCATTTTTATGCTCGAATGGAAATGGCGGGAAAAAGATATCGCTGTGGAATTTGATGTGCCGGACATTACAATACAAGGTGATGAAAACTTACTTCATCAAGTATGGAGCAATATTTTTACGAATAGCATTAAGTTTTCAAATGATGCTGGAACGATTGAATTTGTTGTAGAAGAATTAGAATCAAGTGTGATGATCTCTATATCAGATAACGGAATCGGTATGGAGCAAGAAGAAATGGATCGTATTTTTGAACGTTTTTACAAAGTAGATACAGCAAGAGCAAGAAACGTAGAAGGTAGTGGTTTAGGATTATCGATTGTGCAGAAGATTGTGGAACTGCATAATGGAAATGTTTCAGTGTATAGTACGAAAGGGGAAGGGACGACCGTTCAGGTTGAGCTTCCGAAATAGATGGAAGAGGCTGCTTCGGAAGGGCCTCTTTTTTTTGGGTTTCTAGTATACGTGTAAAGTGAAAAAATGTGAGTCATTTTCATTACATAATCGGACGAGTTTGTGGAGTGAGCTCAGGAGGAAGTTTATTTAAACATGTAGAATCTCTACAGAGTTATAAGGATTTCATTGAGACTTTAACTATTTAGGGAGGAAATTACTTTGAAACGAATTGACTTGTTATTAAACGTACTAGATTCAACATTCGATAAAGAGAGTTGGTATGCACCGTTTAAACATGCTATAGAAGGACTTACAGCCGAACAGGCTATGTGGAAACCATCTGGTGAGGCAACGAATACCATTTGGGAGAACGTTAATCATCTCATTTATTACAAAGAGAGGCTTGCTGCAAAATTGGAAGGCCATGAATGGACACATAATCTTGACGGTAATGACACTTTTTATCTTACTAAGCAATCTAATGATGACACAGAATGGAAGGAAGTCGTTGAACGTTCTGAAAATGCTCAGCGTAATTTAAGGCAGGTATTAAGTGCAATTTCCGAAAAAGAGCTGGAACAAAATTCATTAGAGGGGAAATTACTAGACATCATGCTTCATGATGCTTATCATACAGGCCAAATTATTCAATTAAGGAAAATGCAGGGGTCTTGGCCATCAAATCGATAATTGAACGTTTTAGTTGGTGCTATTGTTATATTTTTAGTGAAGGATTTTTCATTCAAAATTAAATAATTATAACCCCGTCCCCAATTTAGAACGGGGTTAAATTTGTTCTTGCTATAAAGCCGTACCTTTCCCGCGCTCTACTTTAAACCGAACCCCAAAAGTATCCGCTGTAATTTCATCAGCTTTCGGCAATGCTCGTAATTTTGGATGAAGCAGCCATACGAGAGAAATAAAGAAAATACCGATGCTAGCGAGTGCGAAAATGAGTTGGCTACTAAATACATTTGCGGTGTATCCGCCAATTAAGGAACCGAACGGCATAGCAATTTTGCCCATACTTCCTATGACTGTATTGATGCGTCCGATATATTGATTTGGGATTACAATTTGACTAATTGTCGCGATTAATATGTTGGTCGCACCAATTGGAATCCAAGCTAGGCCGAATAAGAAAATAGATAGCCATTGAAACGGTACAATGGTAGAGAGAAACCAAAAGATAGCGCCAGTTGCAAAGCCAATAATAGAGACGTGGCCAACATTGCGTTTACCAACCCATGAACTGAATAATGCTCCAATTAAACTGCCGGCTGATATAGCGGCTAAGAAGAAGCCATATGATTTCACGCCTCCTAAAGAATCAGCGAAAGAAGGGAGTATCGCCATCGTCATACCAATTGAAAAATTAGCGACTACTGAACCGATTAAGAATACGCCTATTAATGAACGGAAGACGATCGAAAAACCTTCTTTTAAATCAGAGAAATATTGTTTAGTTGAAAGTGATGTATTGGTTTCTACTTGCTTTGGCATTTTCAATGAAAAGAACAAAAGGGCAGTAATTGCGAATGTAAAAGAGTCGATTACGTATAAAGTGATAGCGCCAAGTAGTGCTACTAATATGCCAGAAAGCGTCGTGCAAATTAAATCAATGCCTTGATACGCAAATGAAAAGAGTGAATTTCCTTTTAATAATTGTGTTTTATGCAGTAGAAGTGGTAAAGCTTTTGATTGTGCGGGATAGGCGAATTGTTCGATAAAGGCTACGATGGGCATAATAATCAGTAGTAGTTGAACTGTTAATAGATCGAAGTAGTGTGTAATAGGAATGATTAAAATAAGAATGCATTGCAAAACTTGTGTGATGACGAGGGTGTTTTTGATTGACCATCTATCAACGAATGGACCGGTAAGAAATTGAAGTGTAGAAGGTAATAACGTAAGAAAACCAGCTAATCCAGAATAAAAAGGATTACCACTCAGCTTGTATACGAGCCACATCGCGGCTACATAATACAAGCTATCTCCTATGTTTGTAAAAATTCTCCCTAAAAATAATAAGAGGAAATTCCGGTTTTTTAATATGTCCATTTAATCTACTCCTTTATAAAAAAATTATTCGGTAAAATAAATTTGACCGTTAGTGTAAAAAAAATCGTATTACGATTTTTCTTCTTTTTTCACAAAGCGCTGCATCGCTCGTTCATCGATTTGTAGTGCAGTAGTAGAAATGTAATAAGATTTACTATTTGGATCTTTATCTGCGTCTTTTGCAATCTCATTTAATTCAGCCATTAATTCATGAAACTTTTTCACCCATACTTGAAATTGTTCTGGCGTTGCATCAAACTCCCAGCAAGACGAAACGTAATTCCACTCAGCTGGATCTTCGCTTACTTTTCGTAATGTAAAAGCTTCTTCTGGTGCAGCGAGAATATGGCTTTTCGTTCTTTCTGTCATTTGTAAAAAGATTTGGCGACCTGATTCACTTAATATTTCTAAATGAGGTAATAGTTCAGCAGCAGGGGTAAAACCTCTAGCGACAGATTGATAAAACTTTTGAACGATGCCATTCTTTTCTTCTGTATAAACAATTTCTATAAAACCATTCTTCTCTAATTCTTTTAAATGATAATGAATTTTAGCCCTTGAAATGCCGAATTTTTCAGATAGTAGTTGTCCTGTATAAGGTCGTTCGCATAGACGCATCATCATTTCGACACGTAGTGGATCGCTTATTGCTTTTAGTTGGCTATAAGTAGTTAGTGTTAACATGGGCTTCAAAATGATCAACTCCTCAAATAAAATTACTCGGTCAATATTATTTGACTGAATTGTATCAAGGATTCAAATTATTTTCAATACTTTCTGAAAATTTAATCTTATCCTCTGTAATCTTCTGTTCATATTCCGTTCATATTTCTTTTTTATGATGAGTGCATAGAAAGAAAGAGGAAGGAGCGAGCGAAATGTTTTTAGCTCTGCGTGAATTAAAACAATCAAAATTAAGATACGGATTAATCGGACTGATTATGGTGTTATTATCATTTTTAGTTCTTGTTATTTCAGGATTAGCAAATGGATTATCATATGATAATGCTTCATCGATTCAAAATATGGAGGCAAATAAGTTCGTCTTAGCAGATGATGCGGAAAATAAATTACTTCGTTCACAAATTAAGAAAGACGATGTAGATAACGTAGTCAATCAAGTAGGCGAGAAAGAGGCGGTACCGTTTCGTGTGAAAGTTTCAACGTATGAAAAGAAAGACAGTTCGAAAAAAGTGGATGTTGCTATTTTCTCAAGTGAACGCGATTCATTTTTAGAACCGAAAATTGTAAAAGGTGAGAAATTAGGTACAGCAAACAACGAAATGGTTGCTGATGAATCAATTAAAGAAAAAGGAATCGATATTGGAGATACAATTATCGATCCTGTTTCAAAGAAAGAATTTAAAATCGTTGGATTTACGAAAGATCAAATGTTTAGCCATACACCAGTCGTTTATGTAAATGAAGACGTATGGGGTGCTATTTCACAACCAAACCAAAAAGATTATAGTGCAATTGCGCTGAATACAGATAAAGACATTAAAAATGCACATGTTATCGACAAAAAAGAAGTATTACAAAGTATTCCAGGATTTAAAGAAGAGCAAGGAACATTAACGATGATTATTGCGTTCTTACTTGTTATCGCTGCGTTACTAATCGGTGTATTCTTCTACGTCATTACACTGCAAAAAACACAGCAATTAGGTGTATTAAAAGCAATCGGTACAAAGAACTCTTATTTAGCAAATAGCTTAGTCGTACAGGCGTTATTCTTATCAGTTGTGGCGATGGTAATCAGCATTGTTCTTGTACAAGGATTAGAACAAATTTTACCAGCAGGTATGCCGTTCTTATTAACAACACCGATGATTGCACAATATGCAGCAATCTTTATCGTCATTAGTATTTTAGGAACACTGATTTCGTTATATCAAGTATTAAAAGTTGATGCATTAGAAGCAATTGGAGGCGGGATGTAATGACTTCATTATTAAAATTAGACAAAGTAAGTAAAGTGTACGGAGAAGGGAATACGGAAGTAACAGCCCTTCATCCGATGTCGCTTGATGTGAAAGCTGGAGAGTTTATCGGAATCGTCGGTCCTTCGGGATCAGGGAAAAGTACATTATTATCAATCGCGGGTGCTTTATTATCACCATCAAAAGGGGATATTTACATTCGTGAGCAAAATATTACGAAGTTATCAGAAAAGGAAATGACAGACATTCGTTTGAAAAAAATCGGTTTCATTTTCCAATTCGCAAATCTTGTTCCATATTTAAATGTAAAAGAACAATTACTTTACATTGCTAAGCTGAAAAAAGAAAACAAACAAGAATCTGAAAAGCGCGCGGATCACTTATTAGCAGCATTTGGATTAGGAGAAAGAAAAAATCATTATCCAAATCAACTATCTGGTGGAGAAAAACAAAGGGTAGCAATCGCTCGCGCGTTCATGAACAACCCAGATTTAATATTAGCGGATGAACCAACGGCAAGCTTAGACTCAAAACGCGCACGTGAAGTTGTAGAAATGATGAAACGTGAAGTGAAAGAAAGTCAAAAAGCAGCAATTATGATTACGCATGATGAAAGAATGCTTGATGTATGTGATCGTATATTGACGCTTAGAGATGGGAAGTTAATATAAAGAAAAAGGACAATCGCACATAAATGTGCGGTTGTCCTTTTTATAAAATATAGTTATAAGGGCCTTATTTTGAGAATAACGCTTTAATTTTATTTCGTGTTACTAATAAAACGCCGCCTAAGACAGATAACATACCTAAAGCCATATTGTTTGATTGCTCACTACCAGCGTTAGGGAGTTCTCTAGCATTATTGTTTGTGTTTGTAGTACCAGTCTTTGTTTCAGTTTGTTTCGCTTGAGATACTTCATTAATTTTGTTATCTACATTTTGCTTCGTAGTATGTACCTCAGCTAATTTGTCATCAATTTTTTTCTCAGTATGTTTAAAGTCGTTGATTTTAATATCTAAGTCTTGTTTTTTCTTTGTTAAATCGTCTGAAACAGTTTGTTTCGCTTGTTTCATTTCGTTAATTTTATTTAGTAAATCTTCTCTAGCTTTTTGTAATTCAGCTAGTTTGTTTTTTACATCTTGTTTAGCTAGTTCTAAGTTAGCGGAAAGACTATCTAAATTGCCTTTAATTTTCTTAAGTTCCTCTAACGTGTTTCCAGTATTCGGCTTGTTTTCTTTTAGCTCAGCAAGTTTGTCCTCAGCAGTTTGTTTTGCTTTCTTTAACTCAGCTAATTTTTCATCTACCTGTTTTTTAACTTCCTTAAGTTCATTAACCTTTTGATCGATATTTTCTTTATGTTGTTTAATTTCATTCACTTTTTCATCGACAGTTTGTTTATGTTCTTTAATCTCATTAACCTTATTATCGATATTTTGCTTATGTTCTTTCACTTCAGCAACTTTATCTTCTACTTGTTTTTTATGCTCTTTAATTTCAGCGATTTTATCTTCGGCGATTTGCTTGTCTTGCTGAAGTTTTGCATCTAACTCTTGTTTACGTTGTTTCATTTCGTTAATTTTTTCATCAGCAACTTGTTTACGCTCATGTAGTTCATTAACCTTCGTATCAATATTTTCCTTAACCTTGTTAAGTTCATTCAATGTTTGATCCACGTTTTCTTTGTGTTGCTGCAATTTCGCATCTAACTCTTGTCTATGTTGCTTAATTTCAGCTAATCGATCTCCCGTACTTTGCTGAGGAGTAGCATCAGTTACTTCCGCATGAGCAGAGTTTGCGCCAGCAATCATTGCTAAAGCTAGTGTAGACGCAGCGATTGTTTGTTTTGTTTTCATATTTTTATACCTCTTTTCTTTCATATGCATGAGCTGTTTTGTGTAAAATTGAGCATATAGAAGTAGATTATCTTATCATTATATACCATGTTAAGTGGTTAGAGGAAGGATTTGCATAATAATCTATGATTATGTAATTTTTAAATTCTTTTATTTTGGAGTAGGGGGCAAATCTTTAGCTAGATGAATAATTTCTTCTATAGTAGAGTTTACATCCTTACTATTACGAATGACAAACAAATAATTAGCCTCGTTTTCTATCGGATCCACCACATCTTCATGTTGCGATTCAGCCTGTTGTCGATCGAGTACTTCTTTAAAACTAGAATAACCACCTCTAAAAATATTGGTACTTCGCGTGCTTCGAGCTATTCTTTCGTAAAGTACTTCATCAGGAATGTCAAAATGAACGAGTATGCGTACATATTTATTTTGTGGAAATAATTCGTTTAGTAAATATAATCTTCCGTTTTTACTGCGATTGGAGTTGCAAATAATAAGGTGTAGATTTGTATATTCTTTTGCATAATCAACAATGAATTTCGAAAGACCGTGCTTAAATGTATTTGGGCCTTCGTCCGGCTGTAATTTTTCATAATGCGTGTTAATGAATTCAGCTTGGTTATCTTGATCCATAACGAAAGAGTGGGGTAACTTTTTTTCTAGTTCTTTAGCAAATGTAGTTTTTCCGCTGTGTGTTTTTCCTACGGTAATGATCACTAATCTTTTCATATTGGCCTCCATATGTATTGTTATAATTTGGGTATTCGGTGTGAATCGACAATTTTCCTGTTAGAGAATATTCAAATTGTTGGCGTGCTAGCAGGTTGAAAACTTGACAAAAAAACTTATTTATGCTATAATTTACCAATATAAAAATAAAGTGTATAATAGGGTTCTCCTGGCCAGGGGAACCCTATTATTGTTGTGAAAATGAAGGAGTGTATGTGTGTGAAAAAAGGTGAAGCGAGTGTAACGTCGCTAGTATCAGCTTTCGGAAGGGCGTATCATAGTGAATTTGATCGTCCTAAAATCTTTGATGATTATGTAGCTAAAGATTTCATTCCACAAAAAGAACGTAACGATATTGAAACGAATATGGTTCAAGGAATACAGTTTTTCAATACAGACATTGCACAGAAGTTTCAAGACAATCCACAAGAAATATTAAAATGGATTACACAAGTTCAATTATCACCAACACCTTTGGCACGCGCGGCATATTGTGAAAGAGTATTACTACATGAGATTACATTAGGAGCAAAACAATACGTCATAATCGGTGCGGGCTTAGACACATTTAGTTTTAGACACCGAGAATTAGAAAATAAAATAGAAATATTTGAAGTGGATCATCCTTCTACGCAAGCGTTTAAAATACAAAGAGTGAAAGAAGCAGAGTATGAAATGCCAAGCAATCTTCATTTTGTTTCGATGGATTTCACTAAAGATTTCTCGAAGCAAACATTAGTAAATGAAGGGTTTGAAAATAAAAAGACTTTCTTTAGCCTATTAGGTGTTACGTACTATTTAACGAAAGAAGAGCTTTCTAGTTTAATAGAATACTTATTCGAGATGATTCCAGAGGGGAGCTCTATCGTATTCGATTATCCGGATGAAAACTTATTTACAGAAAAAGGATTGTCCAATCGAGTTGAAAATATGGTAAAAATGGCTGCAGTAGGCGGAGAACCGATGAAATCATGTTTTTCTTATACCGAAATGGAAGCACTATTAGATAAGGCGGGCTTACTCATTTATGAGCACTTAGCACCAAAGGATATTCATACATTATATTTTGAAGGACGAAACGATTATTTAAAAGCTTTTGAGACGGTGCATTATGTGCATGCGGTGAAGAAGTAGGAATTAGTAGGCATGGGGAGAAATCTCTGTGTCTTTTTTGGAAACAAAAGAGAAAATAGAAGATGTTGAAATTACATGTATGTACACTCCATATGTGTATATTTGCTGCTCAATAAACTACCATCTCACGTAAATTCATACCACATTTTCACTTTTATTTACAAAAAATACTATTAAATATTTTCGGATAATTGTTATAATATAATTAAATTGATATAAAAGTTTTTTTCTAGATTGTGTATTTGAAGAATTCTCATGCAAAAAGAGCAAGTTCTCAAGTAGAGAATTTGCTCTTTTTTGAAGAGAAATAGGATTAGAAGTACATAAGGGGATAGCAGAATTTTATAAAAGGACTTTCTGTATGTATCCTCAACGATGTTTAGATGTAAAGGGTTTTTAAATTTATAAAAAGATTAAGAGGCGATAGAAAATGAAAAGATATATTAGTATAAAAGGAATCGGTACATATCTTCCAAAACGAAAGGTAGATTCTTTTGAAATAGATCGTATGCTACATGTGCCAGAAGGCTGGACATTAAAAAAAGCTGGGGTAAAAACAAGATATTTTGTTGATGGGGAAACGTCTTCTTATATGGGGGCTGAAGCTGCAAAAAAAGCTGTAGAAGATGCTAAGTTAACTTGGGATGATATTGATTGTATTATTTGCGGAAGCGGAACGATTCAACAGGCAATTCCTTCTACAGCATCACTTATTCAAGAACAGCTCGGGCTACAGCATTCTGGTATTCCATGTTTTGATATCAATTCAACATGTCTAAGTTTCATAACAGCACTTGATACGATTTCTTACGCAATGGAATGCGGAAGATATAAAAATGTTGTTATCATTTCTTCTGAAATTTCTTCCGTTGGATTGAATTGGGGACAAAATGAAAGCAGCATTTTATTCGGTGACGGTGCGGCAGCTGTAGTCATAACAAAAAGCGATCATACATCTTCTATTATTGCTTCTCATATGGAAACATATAGCTCTGGTGCGCATTTATCAGAAATTCGTGGCGGTGGAACGATGATTCATCCTCGGGAGTATAGTGAGGAACGAAAAGAAGACTTCTTGTTCGATATGAATGGAAGAGCTATTTTTAAACTATCTTCTAAGTATTTGTTGAAGTTTATCGACAAGCTACTTATGGATACTGGTTATTCCCTGGCTGATATTGATTTAATTGTTCCTCACCAAGCAAGTGGACCAGCTATGAGACTCATTCGTAAAAAATTAGGGGTTGATGAAGAGCGCTTTATGACCATTTTTGAAGACTACGGTAATATGATTTCCGCATCTATTCCAGTCGCTCTTTTCGAGGCGATTAAGCAAAAGAAAGTGCAACGAGGAAATAAAATACTATTATTAGGTACTTCTGCAGGACTTTCAATCGGGGGCATCCTTCTTGAATACTAAGAAAACAGTATTAATTACAGGGGCACGTGCACCAGCAACTCTGCATGTATGCAGACTGTTTCATAACGCTGGACATACCGTTATTATTGCAGATAGTATTCCTTATCCATTAAGTAAAGTTTCAAAGAGTACGGATTACTTTTATGAAATTCCTTCTCCAAAATGGAAAACAAATGAAAGTATCCGTGCGCTACTATCCATTATTCAACGACACAATGTGGATTTACTTATTCCTACTTGTGAAGAAGTGTTTTATATATCTAAATATAGAGAAGAATTAAGCGCATTTTGCCATGTATTAGTAGATGATTTTCAAAAACTTTCATTACTGCATAATAAGTGGGAATTTATTCAGTTCGTAGCGAATTTAGGGTGGCAAGTGCCTGCAACATATAGAATAGATGATGAAGAAGCGATAAGCTCAATGATGCATAAAACACCAGCTCATACTCCTTTTGTACGAAAGCCAATTTTCTCCCGTTTTTCTGATAAAGTGGAATTTATTACAAAAGAGGATGCTCTAAAAGAAAGCATGATAGATAAGTCGAATTATATTATGCAAGAGTTTATACAAGGGACGCAGCATTGTTCCTACAGCATTGCACAATCTGGGGAAGTGTTAGCTCACTCTACGTATAAAACGGAATTCACGGCAGGCTTAGGTGCTACTATTGCGTTTAAGCATGTGAATCATCCTAAAATTGACCAGTTTGTTAGACATATTGTAAAAGAGCTAAACTTCTCAGGACAAATTGCCTTTGATTTTATCGTTACAGAGGATGGAGATGCGATTCCAATTGAATGTAATCCACGTACTACAAGTGGATTACATTTATTCGATGAGGAAATATTGCCCGCTTTTTTTAATGAAACAGTAAACAATACATTCATTCCAAGACAAAATTCGGAGTGTGCAATTCGGTTAGCGATGCTTTTATATGGATTTCCTTATTTAAAAAGTAAACAAAAACGTAAGCGATGGTTAAAAGTTCTAAGTTCTTATCCAGATATCGTTTATCGTCACAATGATTGGAAACCATTTTTTTATCAGTTCTTTAGCATGTATAAATTGTGGCGTGAAAGTTATAAACATGAACGGACTATTTTAGAACAAACAACATATGACATATCGTGGGATGGTGAAGATGTATGAAAATGCTAGTAACTGGAGGAACGGGATTTCTAGGACAAAAACTCGCCTTTCGACTGAAGAATATGGGCTATGAAGTAACGGCAACGGGGAGAAATAAAACAATCGGTAAGGTATTAGAACAAAATGGAATCGAGTTTGTTCATTGTCCTCTTGAAGACAGGGATCGTGTGCTACAAGTTTGTAAAGATAAAGATTATATCTTTCATAGCGGCGCACTTTCTTCTCCTTGGGGCAAATATGAAGATTTTTATAATGCGAATGTGTTAGGAACGAAACATATTATCGAGGGAAGTCAAAAGTACGGTGTAAAACGCCTTATCCACGTATCAACACCAAGTATTTATTTCTATTATGATGAGCGACAAAATGTAGTAGAAAACGCGAAACTTCCTGATACATTTGTAAATCATTATGCAACAACGAAGCACATGGCTGAACAAGCTATTGATCAAGCTTTCACACATGGCTTACCAGTTATCACAATACGCCCGCGCGCTTTATTCGGACCAGGAGATAACGCGATTCTTCCGCGTCTTATTAAAGTATGTGAAAAGGGTGCCTTACCGAGAATTGGTACAGAAAATGTTCTTGTTGATATTACGTATGTTGAGAATGTTGTAGATGCTTTACTTCTTTGTATGCATTCCCCAAAACATACATTAGGGCAAAAGTACAATATAACAAATGACGAACGTGTAAATTTATATGAGGTCATAGAAAATGTAATGAAGCGTCTGGATAAGGAAGTAAGATATAAAAAAATTTCCTACAAAACTGCTTTTTCACTAGCGGCTATACTAGAAGGAATCTCAAAAACTATTTTATTTGGAAAAGAACCTATTCTCACAAAATATACTGTTAGTGTCCTGTCAAAAAGCCAGACATTAAATATTGATAAAGCTAAAGAAGAACTAGGATATACTCCAAAGATCAGTATAGAAGAAGGAATTACAAAATTTGTAGACTGGTGGAAAATACAATGAAAATCAAATCTTTAAAGCTATATGATACAGGATATTGCACACATCCAGAAAAAATTGCATATTCCAAGGGCAGTTGGAAACAAATCCGTTTTCCAGCTACAGTAGGATTACTCCAACATCCAGTATTAGGTTATATTTTATTTGATACTGGATACGCGGGGCATTTTAAAGAGGCGACAAAAAAATTTCCTTACTCTGTATATGCAAAACTTACGCCTGTTCATTTTACGGAAGAGCAATCTATTAAACAGCAACTTCTTCTTGATGGTATTCAGCCAGAAGAAATTAAATATATTATTCTTTCTCATTTTCATGGCGATCATACAGCTGGTTTACCTGACTTTCCAAAAGCGAAAATAGTAACCTTCGCAAAAGCTTATGAGGATATTAAAAAGAGAAGTAAATTTGGTGCTCTATTAAAAGGGTGTCTAAAAGATACACTGCCGATAGATTTAGAGAAAAGGATGTCATTCATTGATCAAAAGCCATCCTTTAACTTACCTTCTACATATGGAAAGTTTGAAGAGGGGTATGATGTATTTGATGATGGCTCATTATTTGCTGTTGACTTAACAGGACATGCAACAGGACAATTCGGTATATTCGTCCATTTACAGAGTGAAAAAATTGTCTTTCTTTGTGCAGACGCAGTGTGGCTAAGTAAAACGTATCAAAACCTTGTATTTCCTAGTAAGATTGCCAACCTTTTAACTAGCGATCCAAAATCTTACCGAAAGAATATTGAAAAGTTACACCATTTATCACAAACATTACCTGAGATTGAAATTGTACCAACGCATTGTGAACATACATGGGATAAAATTAAAGCAGGGGTGTACTATGAATAAACTACGAATTCTCAAGCAATATTTGAAAACTAAATATGGCTTGCGTTTTTCAAATCGCAAACAGTTGGAACAGTTTCATAAACAACAAATAGAAAAACATCTTTTGTTCACGATAGAGGCGTCTCCTTTTTATCGCCAGTTATATACGCCTTTTTTAAATGAAATTCAAAAGGGGAATTTGGCTGCACTCCCTATTATTGATAAAGAAGTAATGATGGAACATTTTGATACATTAAATACAGTCCATATTTCAAAGGAAGAAGCGTTTCACGTAGCATTTGAAGCAGAAAAGACCCGGAATTTCTCACCAACCATTCGTAATATAACTGTCGGTTTATCATCAGGCACTAGTGGGAATCGTGGGGTTTTTCTCGTTTCTGAGGAAGAACAAACGTTGTGGGCTGGATCGATTATTGGAAAGGTGCTTCCTTCTAGCATTCTACATAAACACACGATTGCTTTTTTCCTACGTGCAAATAGCAATTTATACGAAGCGACAAAAAATAAGCGAATCTCATTTCATTTTTTTGATTTACTAGATTCGTTTCAGCAGCATATCACGCGATTAAATGAAATACAGCCCTCTATTTTAATTGCACCCCCGTCTATGTTACGGAACATTGCTGACTGGCAGCAAGAAGGACTGATTACGATTTGTCCCCAAAAAATTATCTCTGTAGCAGAAGTGCTTGAAGATATTGATAGAGACTTTATTTGTGCAACTTTCAAGCAGACAGTACACCAAGTTTACCAATGTACAGAAGGTTTTCTTGCTACCACCTGCAAGCAGGGGACGTTACACATTAATGAAGATCTCGTTCATATTGAAAAAGAATACTTAGATCAAGAGAAAGGGATATTCGTTCCCATTATTACTGATTTCATGAGGAAAACACAGCCGATTATACGCTATCGTCTCAATGACATATTAATTGAGAAAAAAACGCCGTGCAGCTGTGGCTCACCATTCTTAGCGTTAGAACGAATTGATGGTCGATGTGACGATATATTTATTGGAATAAGTGAATTGGATAATAAAGAAATATCTATTTTTCCAGATTTCATTAGAAGAGCAATTTTGTTTGCATCTAGTGACATTCAAGAATTTAAAGTAATACAGCATAGCGTAGACAAAATTGAAATTAAACTTAAAGCACTACCTGAAAATCTGGAATTATGTCAATCAAAGGTAATGCAAGAATTACAGACACTATGGTCTACTAAAAAGTGTGCGATACCACAGTTCTTCTTTTCGCATTACGATATTCAAGTATATGATAAAAAATTAAAAAGAATAGAGAGTCTTGTAAGGCTTGGTGAACATAAATGATTCAGTTACATGATGTTCATTCTTTGCATAGTATTGATTGGGAATCCAAAAAAGATGGGGCATATGTGCGAGATAGTTTCCTGCCTCTTTTTCAAAAGGGCGTTACAGCATGTATTGAAAATGTTAACACGGAGCTCTTTCTATTAGAAATCGATGATCTCATCTTGCCAGTTACTCTTAATAACGCAGAGTTCGAAAATTCATATGTATGTTCTCCTTATACACATTACGTATCTTATGCGTTAGAAGAGCTATGGGAGTTGAAAAAACCATGGCTAGAGAAACTATTAACCTATCCGATTCATCTTATGGGAAGTTGGCTACGACGAACGAATATTAATAAAGTAATTGTCGTAAATAATTGGATGCTTTCAACAAACCTTTATCACTCTATCAACGAACAACAAATCGAACAAATTACGAATCTATTTGTTGAGAAATTTCCGGAGCATACAATTTTATTTCGCTCTTTAAATAACGCATTATATCCTGTAACGACAGAAGCACTATCTACAGTAGGTTACAAGAAAATTATGTCTCGTTCTATATACTTATTTGATCCGAAACACTATAAAAAAATGAATCGAAAAAAACGAAAAGATTTATTAAACGATAAAAGCTTATTAGAGAAAAGCAATTATGAAATCATTACGAATGAAGAATTAACAAAGGAGGATATTTTACAAATTTCCCATTTATACAACCAACTATATATCGAAAAATATTCCGCCCATAACCCAATGTTTACACCCGCTTATTTATGGAATGCTCTTCAGCATCGTTTATTTGAGATAAAGGCCATAAAAAAAGGGGATACAATTGATGGTGTCATTGCTTATTTTATTCGGGATGGAGTTATGACAACGCCGATCCTTGGCTATAATACAAACTCTGACCAGCAACAAGGTTTATACCGTATACTTTCCCTCCTTATTACAATGGATTCTATCGAAAAGAATTTAATTTGCCATTGTAGTGCTGGGGCTGGAGAGTTCAAACGAAATCGTGGTGCAACACAGCAGATCGAATACAGTTATGTATATAACGATCATCTACCACCTAGCCAACAAAAGGTATGGAAAGTATTAATGTGGATATTAAATACATATATAGAACCGATGGCAAAAAAACATCGCTTTTAAACAAAAAAACTTTTATGATTGCTTGTTACCTGGAACTCTTTATTTAAGTGTAGCTCCACTACCTACGTTATGGAGTTTATATAGTATATTTTTAATAATTTATTTTATATGTATCGTTTGGATGAAAGAGAGAAGTACTTGAAGAGTAGTTCTCTTTTTTCAGTTTTTGAAATGGAAATGAAAGGGTGAGATGTGTAGTGAAGCAGAGATTATCGAAATTAGCAGATATACTAGTCAATCATTCTACAAAAGTACAGCCTGGTGATCAAGTGTTGATCCAAAGTGTTACAGAAATAGATCCCGCAGTCGTTCGTGAAATTATTAAGTCCGTAGAAAAAGCAGGTGGATATGCGCATGTATCAATGCGCGATGTGTCTGTAACGAGGCAATTAATTTTGTCAGGATCTGAAGAACAATTTAAGTTGTTAGCAGATTGGGAGTGTTACCGATTAAGTAAGATGCAAGTGTATATTAATCTCCGAAGCCCTAGAAATGCATATGAATTAGCAGATGTACCAGCAGAAAAAATGAAATTATATCAAAAGGTATTTGGAAAAGCGCATAGTGAAGCAGTGTATAAAACGAGATGGGTGACAACGCGAATTCCGAATGCAGCATCTGCACAAGAAGGGAATATGAGTACTGAGGCTTATGAAAAATTTTATTTTGATGTATGTACGCTAGATTATAATAAAATGTCCAAAGCAATGGAGCCATTAAAAGAATTAATGGAAAAGACAAAACGAGTGAGGATTATTGGAGAAGGAACGGATTTGGAGTTTTCCGTTGAAGGAATAGGCGTTTTAAAGGGGGATGGCACGGATAATATTCCGGATGGCGAAATATATACAGCACCTGTCAAAGATTCTGTAAATGGAGTAATAACATGTAACACAGTCTCCGTTCAACAAGGTTATGCGTTTCAAAATATAAAGTTACATATGAAGAACGGGAAAATAGTAGCGGCATATGCAAATGATACAGAGCGAATGAATCGAATTCTTGATACGGATGAGGGAGCAAGATATATTGGAGAATTTGCACTGGCGTTTAATCCCTATATATTACACCCGATGAATAATACGTTATTTGATGAAAAAATAAACGGTAGTTATCATATAGCAATTGGAGATTCGCTACAAGGTGCAGACAACGGGAATAAATCAGCGATACATTGGGATTTAGTAAACATTCAAAGGCCAGAGTATGGCGGCGGTGAAATTTGGTTTGATGATGTACTGATAAGAAAAGATGGACGGTTTATTTTACAAGAGTTGTTCGGATTAAATGAAGAAAATTTGAAGGGGTAAAGTGCGTTATTGAAACGATTGTCACTTTACCTATAAGTGACCGTTTAGGCCATCTTATTCTTCTTGTTACAATGATGTAACGCAAATTAAAATACAACGCATTGAATTAAGTGATTTTTCGCATAATTTTACATTTAGTTAACATTAATAGGTTAATAGAAAAATTAGTACGAATTGTTATATAAGACGTGTAAAAAAGACAAAACCCCTTAAAAAACTCTTAATTTTTTACCCAATCTACCTTTACAATCTCTCCCTATAATGTGAATTGGACAAGCACCTAAGAGAAAGCAGAACATGTCAGTTTGTACATTTTATTATTAGGGGGAGAATTTGTATGAAAAAGGCAGTTGCTTCATTAGCTGTTATGGCGGCGTTATTACCGACATTTTCAGCACATGCGGAAGGGAAAGAGCAAATCCGAAAATCAGCTACAACTTTTAACGTTATTAGTGATATTCAAGGGGACTTAGGGGATTTTGATCACGTATTAAAAGATATGAACAAAGTGACGCCACTTTCTAGAGCGCTTATTATGAATGGAGATATAACGCCAACTGGACAGCAGTCGCAATATGATGATGTGAAGCGTGTGTTAAACAAAAATAAGCATCCAGAGAATGTATGGTCAACTGTTGGGAATCATGAGTTTTACGCTGGTAAATGGACAGCTGATGGGAAGCTCTCTCAAAGTACATGGCCAAATGGTGTAACGGAAGAAACTCTATTTAACCGCTACTTACAATTTAGCGGGCAAGAAAAGGTATATCATAAAAAAGAATTAGACGGTTATCCGCTTTTATTTTTAGGAACTGAAAAATATATGAAATACCACGATTCAAAAATGTGGGATGAAGTATTTATGAGTGATGAGCAATTAGGTTGGTTAAAACAAAATTTAGAAGAATATAGCCAAAAAGATAAAAATAAGCCCATTTTCATTTTCTCTCATCACGTTTTACCGGATACAGTATCTGGATCAAGACAATCACCGTATTTAAATGACTATTTAAACGTGGATAAATTGTACGATATATTAAAAGATTACCCGCAAGTTGTTTTCTTCACGAGTCATACGCATTGGGATTTAAACTTACCGGACTGGGCTGGAAAAAAGAAAATTGCAGGCGGAGATGAAAAAGGATTTACAGTTGTAAATACGGGCGGTATTGAAACTGGATGGATGTCGGCTGGACCAAATGGCGGAGAGAAGACTGCTCCTGATGGCTATTCATTTAAACAAGGGTTACAAGTGAAAGCATATGGTAGCGATGTGATGGTGACAGCTTATGATTACAAACGTGATAAGGAGATAAAAAAATTATTAATTAGTAATGCAAAAGTTGCACAAATGGCACCAAATGTAACCGCTGATGATAGTAAAAATGTAATCGTAGGTGCAACGGAGTACATGGAGTACTCTGTAGAAGGAACGAACGAGTGGTTGACGTATAATCCAGCGAACCCTCAAAAATTTGATGGGACCAAGACTGTATACGTACGTCATAAAGGCGAAATGAACTTAGAACCAGGATTAACGCAGCTTCTTCGATTTTCGGCAAATAAGTGATTAGTAAGGGCCTACTTTTGAATGAGTGGGCTCTTTTTGTTTTGTCACTTTTTGTCGGCAAGTCGATATCTCATGTCGAATCGTCGATATATTGAAAAAATCGTTGATATATTTCAAGTTATGAACGATATATTTGAAAAATCGTCGATATAAATTTCATGTACCGTAATTAGGTTAAAATCATTAATGTAATTTCATGTACCGTATTAAAGTTAAAATTATTAATACAATTCCATTCACAAAAACCGAATTCCAATACATTTTTCCACCAGAAAGATGACTTCATCATTTTTACATGTAATAATAGTATCGTTACATACATTGTGAAAGAAGTACAAAAGGAGCGTTATTAATGAATTTAGCTAAATTCCCGAGAAAAAAATATACAGAGTCATATACACCAATTGAAAAATTAAACAATTTTTCTGAAGCACTTGGTGGGCCGACTATTTATTTTAAACGAGATGATTTACTTGGTTTAACAGCTGGTGGTAATAAGACGAGAAAGTTAGAGTTTCTAGTTGCGGATGCACAGGCAAAAGGTGCAGATACGTTAATTACAGCTGGTGGTATTCAGTCAAATCATTGCCGTCTAACACTTGCAGCTGCGGTAAAAGAAAAAATGAAATGTATTCTTGTATTAGAAGAAGGGCTTGAGCCAGAAGAGAAGCCAGACTTTAACGGAAACTATTTCTTATATCATTTACTAGGTGCTGAAAATGTAATTGTTGTACCAAACGGAGCAGATCTTATGGAAGAGATGCATAAAGTAGCGAAAGAAGTAAGTGAAAAAGGTAATACACCATATGTAATACCAGTTGGTGGATCAAATCCTACTGGTGCAATGGGATACGTTGCTTGTGCGCAAGAAATTATGGCACAATCATTTGACCAAGGAATTGATTTCAGTACAGTTGTTTGTGTAAGTGGTAGTGCTGGTATGCACGCTGGTTTAATTACTGGTTTTGCTGGAACACAAAGTCACATTCCTGTAATCGGAATCAACGTAAGTAGAGGAAAAGCAGAACAAGAAGAGAAAGTAGCAAAACTTGTAGAGGAAACGGCAGCTCACGTTGGTATTCCGAACTTTATCCCGCGCGAAGCTGTTACATGCTTTGATGAATATGTAGGACCAGGTTACGCGTTACCAACGCCAGAAATGGTGGAAGCAGTTCAATTACTTGCGAAAACAGAAGGTATTTTACTCGATCCAGTGTATACAGGTAAAGCGGTAGCGGGATTAATCGACTTAATTAAAAAAGGTACATTTAATAAAGAAGACAACATTTTATTCGTACATTCAGGTGGTTCACCAGCGTTATATGCGAATACATCTTTATTTGCGTAAGTGTAAAAAAGCATTGGGTATCCAATGCTTTTTTGTTATATACTGAAATTATTAGGAGGTGAGAGGAGGGAGTATATGAGTTCAAATGTAAAATGGACCATATATACGGTACTTAGCATTTCTATGTTACTAATTTTATTTGTGGCTTATGGAGTTTATTTATATTTCAATTAAGTGAAATGGTAACCAAACCAAAGGAAAAATAAAATAATTGCTGTGTTAAATAGAGTAAAACATAAACCGATAATGGCTAAAATTTTTTTCTCAGATTGGCTACAAAAAGAGATGACCGCTAATAGGATCGCTATAACAGTGGAAGCTAATATGAAGTAGGCGAAAGGCACGACATATTCTACTCCAACTCTGTCTAAAATAGGTGCGAAGAGAAAGAGATTAATAGTAACGAATATACTTACAATGAGAAACATATAACTTTTCCAAGTGTATGTTTTTAACTGCATAGAACGACACTCCTTTCTCTTTATTATTTATATTTTTAAGTTTAAATTAATTACCTTTATTTTACAAATTGAAATATTTTGTATTGAAAAGAGGATATTAATATGAAAATTAGAAATTGGTCTCAAGTCTTTATTGCGATCTGTATACTCATAATAACCGGCTGCTCAAATATATCAGAAAATGAAGATCAAAGAATTCAAGTTCAAAAACATATTGGTGATAATAAATATGAAGATTTTAAGGCAGTGGCAGATAATAACGAAGTGTTGCAAGTAAAGAAAATATTAAATGATGCTAATTTTGAAAATAAAAAAGTGGAAATGTCTCGTCCAGCTGATTATCACTTTATTTTTCAATTTAAAAATCCGAAAATAGAGGCGAAGGCTGTGTTGTATCAAATTTGGGTAAGTCCTAATAAGGATAAAATAGAGATCATAGCGGGGGATAGTCGGTACGTTCAATTA
Source organism: Bacillus wiedmannii (assembly GCF_001583695.1). Taxonomy (GTDB): domain Bacteria; phylum Bacillota; class Bacilli; order Bacillales; family Bacillaceae_G; genus Bacillus_A; species Bacillus_A wiedmannii. The sequence goes on from NZ_LOBC01000011.1 coordinate 21,979, forward strand.
GAAGGGAAACATGCAGCCACTTTGTTTCAGATTGTTACAGGGGAGAACCTAGTTGAATAAAAGTATATAGGGTTATAGGAACTCAGCTCGTATTTTTCATTTTGGAGATAATTAGTATTCAGCAAAAATAGCTATCTTTTTATATTGGAATAAATATTGAGAATCGGATAAAATGGAAATTGGACATTGACTTGATGAGCATGAGGTTCTCCGCTTATAAGCAGATTAATGAACCTTAAGGTTTCCATTAATCCGCCATTGAATAATAATACTAGGAAATATATTGTTTTTACAAAGATTCGATGTTATGTTTGATTTTCTCAATATAATATTTTCCTTATATAGGAGTGGCTATTTGAAGAAGTTAATATTATTAGTTTTATTGGCTACATGCTGTCTCACCATTGCAGGATGTTCTAATAATAGGATTACACCAAAGAATGAGTCTAAAACTTCAACATCTGTAAAGATTAAACGTATCAACAAAGCGTGGTACAAACATATTTAATAGTTTTAAGAAACTTGAAATTGTTGATGATAAAGGTCATAAGGTGAAATTCGTTAGGCTGATAGTAGAGGTTGTGAAACCTGGTGAAAAGCGGGAAGAATAGTTTGCATTTGAATTTATAAAAAATGCGACATTAAAATATTCACAAAAAAGAGTCTACATGTAGTCCTTTTTTTGTGGATATTTTTCATAAATAATATACATTCTATGGTGCCAGCCTCTAACTTTAACCTTCTAAAAATTATTTTACTAGGTTAAAATGTTTATAGAGAGTATCGCCCTTCAAAATTCAGTGAATGTGAGGGGCTCATAATAACTCGATTGGTGTGGTCCTTTTTCACTTTATCTACCATCTTTATATATCTTTCTATTAAAAAATCTAACTTTAATCGATTAAATGGAATAAAACTTGGTTAAAAATAATGAAATTTCAGGAAAAATAAGGTACACTAATCAATGGTTTTGGTTTAAATCAATTGACGTTTATGTATACGGGGGAAAGATTGATGAACAACAATATAGTAAATGAATCTGTTGAAGAAGTTGAGAAAAAACGGGTAAGATCAAAAAAACGTTTTACAAATTGGAAGCTAATCGCAGCGGGTGGCGGTGTAATTGCACTTCTTATTGGAGGAATGAGCTATTATCAAGCAACTCACTTCAATTCGAATGTTACGATTAACGATACAAAAGTCGGTGGTTTGAGCGCTGATCAGGCAATACAGAAATTAAAAACATCTGGACTAGCAAACAAAGTCTATATTGATCAACAACAAATTTTAGATGAACAAGATACAAAAACGGAACTGACGGAAAAAGACTTGCCACAAGTTAAGAAACTATTAAAAAGTCAGTGGACATTTTTCCCTTCCACAAAGGAAAAAGATTATTCATTGCTACCGAAAGAAGCGGATCAGTATCGTAGTGAAACGATGAAAAAACTTGTAGAAGAAAAGCTTGTTTCTATGAATGAAAAATTAAAAGCGCCTCAAGATGCTATGGCTAAGCTCGAACAAGGAAAAGTTGTTATTGCGAAGAGCGTTGATGGAAAACAGTATGACGTTACGAATCTACTAAAAGATTACAACAAGCAGAAGCATAAAAGCGAAATTCATCTAAAGTCTGCATACATACAGCCTATTAAAGAAGACGATCCAATCATCAAAAAAGAAGAGAAAGCATTACAGAATCTTCTTACGCAGTCTGTTGATTATAAAGTGCAGGATGAAGTGTATTCATTAAAAGCGAAAGATTTAATTCAAAATGCTACTATGTCAAAGGATATGAAAGTAACAATCGATGCGAGCGACATTAAGAATAAGGTTGCTGAAATTAATAAGGCAAAATCTACATTACATAAAGACTTCGCTTTTAAAACACATTCTGGTTCAGTCATATCAGTAAAAGGGCAAGGATACGGCTGGGCACTAGATGTGGAAAAAGAAACAAAACAAGTTCAAGAAGCCTTTGAGAAAGGCGAAAAATCGCTTTCTGCTTCTAATATTCACGGGAATGGTTGGAAGAAGGAAGGGATCGGTTATGAAACAACAGCAAACAATGGCATCGGAGACACATATGCAGAAGTTTCAATTGCAGATCAACAAATTTGGATTTATAAAGATGGGAAATTAGTCGTCACAACAAATGTAGTAACGGGTAAACATAGCACGAGTGAAGATACATCACCAGGTGTGTGGTACGTTCTATATAAACGAACACCATACACGCTTAAAGGAAGCGCAGTAGGTAAAGCTGATTATGCAGTTAAAGTAGATTACTGGGTTCCATTCACAAATAGCGGTCAAGGATTCCATGATGCAGGCTGGCGAAAAGACTGGGCAAATAATGCTTATTTAACAGGAGGATCAGGCGGGTGTGTGAACCTTCTACCTAATGTTGCAAAAACTGTATATGATAGTTTGAACACGAATGATCCAGTTATTGTGTACTAGAAAATAGGTACGTATCAAGAAATAAATAAAGCAGGAAATCTTACCTGATGGTATATGAAAAAACACCTCTTGAATTCGCATACGAAGTATGTAAATTCAATGGAGGTGTTTTTGTTTGAAAACAAGAGTTCATTGCTTCTAAGAAACAAAGTAGAAAGTGATTGAGATGAAGAAACAAGTATTCAAATAGTCAATAAAATTGACATTGAATATCATTTTCACTTAATATAGAATCGTCGCATTTAATTAGACATGACGTTTTTATTAATATAATAGATTTTTAATAAGGTGTCCCATTAAAGAATTTAAACGTAGGAAAGGGTAATATAAAAATGAACTGGAAAAAAGGCGGATTATGGATTATTATTTTTTTCATTGTAAAAGGTACGATTTCTACACTGTTAATCGTTACAGGTGCTAAATATTTTGATTTATCATTTATGCAACTTTTCGTACTAATACTGGTCTTATTACTGATTTCTCTCATAAGCCGAAAATTGCTGTATAAACATAAACAAAACAAAAAGCAAAAAGAGCTAAATATATAATGAAGCCCCAGAGACCTTTGGATTTCTGGGGTTTTATTTCGATAGTTTTTTCTACATGTATATCAACTTAACAGAAAAGGTTGTCCAAAATGATAAAGTCGATGCTGATTAAAATGCGTCGGTTACTTTTATATAAGGATTGAAGAATCTTTATTCTGGAGCTACACACATTCATAAATTATGCTTGTTTTTCAATTGGTAGTTTAAATGTAAAAGTACTGCCTTCTCCTAATTTACTTTCAACTGTAATTTCTCCTCCGTGTAGTTCGACAATCCATTTTACCATCGACAATCCTAAACCTGTGTTTCCGGTGCTTGAAGATGTTCGTGCTGCGTCAACTCGATAGAAGCGGTCCCATATTTTCGTAATATGTTGCTCGCTGATGCCTATGCCATTATCGGAGACTTTACCTATTATGTTGGTTTCATCACGGAACAGTTGCATATGCACAGTGCCGTTCGCTTTGCTATAAGCAATCGCATTCGTTAGTAAATTCATTAATAAACGCATCATCAATGTTTGATCTGCTTTCATAAACAGGTCTTCCTCTATATGAGTTGTTATATCAATCGAAGCTTCTTGAACCATTAATGAAAGCTCTTCTACAACGATTTCCGTTAATTCACTCATATTGATACATTCAAATTGGAAATTATTATGCTTTCCTTGGTCAGCTCTTGCTAATAATAAGAGTTGTGAGATTAGCGCGGACATTTTACGTGATTGCTTTAAAATTACTTCTAACGATTCTTCCATTTCTTTCGGATTATTCCTCAGTGATAATGCGTATTCGCATTGTGAAATAATAACAGATGTTGGTGTTCTTAATTCATGAGATGCGTCAGATGTAAATTGTTTTTCACTTTCGAACGATGTTTCCAATCGCTCAAACATTTTGTCAAAGGTTTGTGCTAAATGATACATTTCGTCTTTCGGTGAACCTTGTAAATGAATTCTCTTCGAAAGGTCTTTACCATCACCAATTTTACTAGCTGAATCACTCATTTGTTGCACAGGTCGAAACGCTCTTTGTGTAATAAAATATCCTCCCACTGCGGCAATGAGAATAAGTAATGGGAATGAGATGAGTGTTATCACGATAAGCGTATTCATCGTTGATGATAATTGGCTCATAGTCATTATTCCACGAATCCAGACTTGCTCATCGCCGCCTGCATTATGGAGAAAATCATATACAATCCATTCTTTATTACCGTCTTTAATAGTTTGTATTTCATCGGATTTAAGCGATATCTTTTTATTAAAGCTTGTTGGACTATTTCCTGCCAGCGGCTCACCTTGTTTACTATAAATGATGATATTTACTCCATCTTCAAAGGTTTCAAAATCATCGTCCATCTTTAATTGACCATGCTTATACTCGATATCTTCAATACTTTCTTTTACTGTGCTCTTCAATTGATCTTTCATATTAAAAAGCAAAACTTTATCTGAAGAAGTTAAAATAAAAGCTAACACGAGTGCCATAATAATTACAATTAGCCCCGTATACCACAGGGTCACTCTCATTTTGATTGATAGTCTTTTCATGATTCTACTCGCAATACGTAACCAGTTCCTCGTACTGTATGAATTAACTTCGTTTCAAACTGGCTATCAATTTTTTTACGAAGATAGCGGACGTAAACATCAATAATATTCGAGCCACCTTCATAGTCGTAATTCCACACATGTTGCTCAATTTTATCTCGTGTCAGCACAACGTCTTTATTACGAATCATATATTCTAAAATAGCAAATTCTTTACTGGAAAGAGTGATAACCTGGCCTCCTCTTGTTACTTTATGCATATTGCAATCTACCACTAGGTCAGCGATTTCAAACACATTAGATGTATTTCCTGTATTTCTTCGCATTAACACGCGAATTCTTGCTAGCAGTTCGTCAAAAGCAAACGGCTTTACTAAATAATCGTCCGCACCTAAGTCGAGTCCTGTTACGCGATCATCAATTGTATCTTTAGCTGTAAGAAGCAAGACAGGAGTTGTATGATTGTCCGCGCGTAATCTTTGTAATACTTGTAAGCCATCTATTCCGGGAATCATAATGTCAAGTACAATCAAATCGTAGGTAGCCATGTTTATATAATCTAAGGCATCTTCTCCATTCCCACATGCATCGACACTATAATGTTCAGTATTTAATCGTTTTACCAATATATTTTGTAAGTCTTGTTCATCTTCGACAATAAGAACTCGCATTACCATTCTCCTTTTCTTCTTATTAATATGTATCACTATAATTCCAAAACATTAAAGAAAGATTAGAAACTATTTAATTATATCATTTTATTTTTTTGTACATTAATCTTCCTTTAATGTTTGTTCAGTAACATAAAGGCAAGGATAAGGTGCACATGTAAAGGGAGGAAAACAGAATGAGAAAGTGGATGTTGATTGGAGCAATGTCTTGTTTAATTTTAACAGCTTGTTCTACTCAAGCTGATAACAATACAGAAGTACAACAACTGAAAGTGGAAAATGATACATTGCAAAAAGAAAGTGCTCAACTACAACAAGAACCACACAAAACAGGGCCTGCTACGAATGATATGAAGCAAATACAAGATTTTAAAAACGAAGTCACATCTATCGTTGAAAAGGCAAATAACACGAAACCAGTTGGAGCTAAAGAAGAAAACTTAAATACGTACTTAGCAGCAAAAAAAGAAATTGATCAATTAGATGACAAAATAGATCTATCTGATAATCAGCTAGAAGCAGATTATCACGCCGGAACGATAACTATTGAACAATATAAAGCGCAAGAAAGAGAACGCGATATACTGGAAGATCAATTAGAGCAAGCAGAAAATGCGCTTGAAGCAAGATTTGGAATAGATGATTAATTATTAAGGAGTGGATGAACATGTTAAAACATAAAAAGAAAATAATGGTAAGTGTAATTGCTATTTTAGTAAGTGGTATTGCTATTGTTGGGGGATATTATGGTATGGGTTACAATTATGCAAAAAAGAATGAAAACTACACAGAGAAACAAGTTCGTGAAATTTCTTTAGCGCATACAAATGGAGAAATTATGAATGTGAAAAAGGAATTCGAATTAGAAGATGACAACTTAGCACAATCTACATTTGAATATGAAGTGGAAATCAAGACACCTGATAATCTGTTAAATAGTTTAAAGGTTAGTGCTAGAACAGGTACAATAGAAATCAATAGTGAAGATTAAAAAAATATCGCGTATTTGAAAAAACTCCTAACAAAATTTGTTAGGAGTTTTTTCATGTTTATACTCTACTATTTTAAAAGGGGGATCGCTACAACACCATCAAGCTAATATTTTGATGTCCCCAAAAACAAAAATTTTATCTCTTCACAGTTAGTTGTCTATGAGAATTGAGTTCATTTTTTTGTGTTTGGATATTCGCTTTTCTTAGCATGATGGCAATGTGGTTCTACCCCTTATAAATGTTACAAAAATCTTTCAAATAGCTCTAACTTGCACAATGCTTCCCATTAATATAATACGCTGATTCTGTGAAAACCGTAAATACAACCTCTACTTCTGGAAGTCCAAAATCCATTACATATGTAGTAATGGCCTTGGCAAATCGATCACGAATTTCCTGTCCACGCTCGAACCATTTCACTTCAATAAGAGGAAACGCTTCTATTTCTTCTCCATTGAATACAAACGTAGAACTTGGTAGTTCCAACGTAAAATTATCCGTACCACACTCACAAATCTCTGCGAGCTCTTCTACTAATGGCTTGCTTATGTGTTTTAATTGTTCAGTAGTAATTCCACGAAACACAACATGCGGCATGTGAATTCCTCCGTTAGATAGTTTTATATTTGCTCACATCATAGCACAATTTATTTTGCTACACTAGAATCTATTGATACATTTCAATGACATTCTTAAGAATGATCATATGTTATTGAAGCAATACAAGTATTGTAACTATTTAAAACATGTGAGAGCTCGGTAATTGGGTAAATAAAAAATGCCTTATCATTCTCCCTGTAAGGAGGCATGAGAGGATCTCTATTAGGAAAGGGATGGTGCGCTTATATATTTTAAAAAGAAAAGACACCCTAAAGTGCCTTCCTCCGACTTGATAACCACTTTAATTTTAATAACATTGGATATTATTTTACCACGTTAAGTAATGTTGGTCATTGAGAAAGTCAAATACGTAGTGTTCATATATAGTGACCCCTAAGATCAAACAAGATTTAATACAGTTCTTTGGTTGATCCAAAAACAAACGAGAAACCTAAAACCGCGCCAGAATAGGAATGTATGAAAAAATGCATAGGTCCATAGAACGAAAAAAGGAGGTTCAGAAGCTGGCGTGAAAATTCAATTAGAGTATGAACTGATTTCTGGAGAATTTTTAGAAACAGCTGTAAGAGATGGAACAAGTAGCGATTGCCGTTATGGACAGGAACGTATGCAAACATTAGAGCCAGGGGAACTTTCTCTTCGTGATCTTGGCTATTTTTCTATTTATGATTTAGAAAAAATTGCGGATCGAAAAGCATTTTATGTGTCACGTATTCGCTGGAATACACAAGTCTATCAAAAAGAGAAAGGTGGAAAATGGAATCTTCTCGATTTAGAAAAATTGACGAAAGACCTACCTAAAGGACAAATACTAGAATTACCGGAAATCCATATAGGGCTTCACCAAAAACATAAAACACGCCTTGTCATATATCGTCTAACACAAACTGAGTGGGCGAAACGTTTGGAACATCACAAGAAAGCGAAAAAGAAGATGCCGAAATATGCAAGTCGTATCAACCTTTTTATTACGAACGTATCTAGTAAACACCTTCCACACAATGAAGTGTATGAACTGTATTCTTTACGGTGGCAAATTGAAATTATATTTAAAACATGGAAGTCTATTTTTAAAATTCATGAAGTGAAACCTGTGAAGCTGGAACGATTTCAATGTCATTTATATGGGCAATTAATTGGTTTGTGTTTGGTAGCTAGCATTACATATCGAATGAGAAGGCTTATATGGGAGAAAAAACAAAAAGGGGTTAGTGAGTATAAGTGTACATATATCGTCAAAATTTACTTCTCTAGTATACACGACGTGCTTTTCACAACCTTTCAACATCCTGTATCAGTGCTAACCAGGCTCTTCCAGGATCTTGTCAAAAACGGACGAAAAGCACGAAGGTATAAGTGTCGTACACCGTTCGATATCCTTAGTATCACTCAAGAATGTACGAAAAGACTTCACAAAGCCGTATAAAAAATACGAAATCCAGAGAGTCTTATTTGAGTATGTCCAAAACGGCACTCTTCTACTCCCTATTGGGCAGCTTTTTTTATGTTCGTTTAATTATGCTTGATATGCCATGCTATCTGGAAATTCCTCGTTCTTTCTAAGACATCGCACAATCCTAGTACACGCACAATTAAAATAATGTTCTCTCATATTTAATGAATCCACTGGAGCTTGCTCTAGGTCATAAAACATTCGTTCCTTTTTATTATAGTGCATCTTACCTATTTTAGCGGGTGATTCAGAAGGATAGTATTGATAAACAACTATCTCTTCATCCTCAAATTCTTTAGTCATTAATAAACATATTGCCATAAATAAGGGCCCCTTTATTTATATTGAATTTCATGTTTGAAGTTGTCTGAGAAAAATGATTTCCTGATTTCTAGTTTGAAGTTGTTGAAAATGACTAGTCTTCTTTTAAAAATTCAATGTTGATTCTATCAACTTCAATTTCAACATGCTTGTTAAAGTATTCACTGTGTTCCGGGAATATTTCATCTTCGTCTGTAATAATAATCCCTGCATCAATAAACCCACGATTTAATATTCCACTAATACGATATTCGAAAGAATTATCAATTCTCTTTAAATTTTTCACTCCATCTATTCCTTCATTTATTTCAATACTATCAAAAACTGTAATGTCGAGAATAACAGGATAATTTTTTCCTTCTTCAATTTTATATGGACAAACAGTGGAGAATCCCGTAAACACTACACCGTTAATATTTATTGTAACCTCCTCTTCGATTAACTTATTGGTTTTTTCTACATACGCCATGTATTTCATATTTTTTCCTCCTATTATTAATCAGCAGGGTTTATAGATTAATAATCTACGTTTCAATAATACTCTTCTTGGCAGGGTAAAGATGTTACTGTAAATGAAGTCTATTAACCTAGTAACAGTATGAAAAAGAAACCAGCTCTTTATTTGAGTTAATTTTTTTATATCTTTGTTTGTTGCGCTATACTCCGTATGTCATTTCTTCCAAAAATTCTCCGCCATTTCTCAGGCATATTACTATCCTAGAAATCGCACAATTAAAATAATGATTTCTTGTTCCGATTGATTCTTCTGGAACAGGTTCTAAATCATAAAACATTTCCTCTTTTTTATGAAAATACATTTTCCCAACTTTTTCTGGTGATTCAGATGGATAATATTGATATACAACTATCTCTTCATCTTCAAATTCTTTATTCGTTGTTATATGGATTGCCATAGTGTATCTCCTCCATTTTTATTCTGCATCTATATCAGATATCTTCCAAGGGCGACCGGATCTTAAAGTTGCATTATGTGCTGTTTTATAATCAGTTTTAAAAATCCCTTCAAATCGAGATTCGAATATTTCATGTCTAATTAACTCCATATCATTTGATAAAAAATCATGTTCTTTAAAAGATTCTTCTTCAATTATTTCCTTTTAACTATTTCATTTCATTTTTAATAAAAAAACAGCCTCACTAAGCGTATTAACACTTAATGAGGCCACTTTATTCACACTATTAATTATGGAACGTCGGCTTATAGAACGAACGATTATCAAGTGCAAAGACACGCTCAGTGTATTCGCCTGGTTTTGTGCGTCCTAATGCGCGGTCCATCATGTTCATTTTTGCATCTAAGTTATCGATGTAGTGCAGAATTTCTGCTTCTTTTACTAACGGTGGTTTTGGGCTACCCCATTCTGCTTTTCCGTGGTGAGAAAGGACGATGTGTTGAAGAATTAATACTTCTTCTGCATCGATTTGTAGCTCGTCTGCTGCTTTACCAATTTCGTTCACCATAATAGAAATGTGGCCTAATAAATTTCCTTCTAACGTGTATGTTGTAGAAATTGGGCCAGATAATTCGATTACTTTACCAAGGTCATGTAAAATAACGCCTGCATATAGTAAGTCTTTATCTAACGATGGGTATAAAGCCGCAATAGCTTTCGCTAAATCAAGCATCGATACAACGTGATAAGCTAGTCCCGATACGAACTCGTGATGGTTCTTTGTCGCTGCTGGATATTCTAAAAATTCATTTTGATGCTTATTTAACAAATGTCTTGTTAGACGTTGAATGTTCGGGTTTCTCATTTCAAATATGTATTGCGTAATTTTTTCAACCATATCTTCTTTTTTCACTGGTGCTTTTTCTACGAAATCTGATATGTCCGTTACTTCATTTTCATTCGCAACACGGATTTGTTTCACACGTAATTGAATACGTCCTTTGTAGTTTAAAATATCACCAGCTACTTTAACGATTGTTTCTGCTACATATTGTTTCTCAACTTCTGGCGATACGTCCCATAGCTTCGCTTCAATATCTCCACTTGGATCTTGTAAGATTACTGTTAAAAATGGTTTCCCATTGCTTGCTAAACCTTTTGTCGCTGTTTTAATTAACAAGAAAACATCGACTTGTTCACCAACTTCATATTCTGCAATTTTCTTTTTCATTCGAATTCCTCCACCATATCAGTTACTTTTAGTATAGCACACTACAACTCATTTTCTTTACGCTTATGCGTTAATTTTATAATCTGTTTTTCTGTAAAATATGTTAGCAAATGTGCATGACATGTAAAGAAGATGACTTGTCTATCTTGCGCAATTTCCTTTATTAGTTCAATCGTACGATTCGTCCTTACCGCATCAAAATGCACGAAACTATCATCAATAATAAACGGATAATCATGCTCAAATGTTTTCGCTAATGCAAACCGTAACGATAAATATAACTGCTCTGCTGTCGCTTGGCTTAGTTCATGACTGTAAAAACGCATACCGTCGTTACGTTCCACAATAAAAGGTTCCGCCTCTGACGGTGAAAAGATTTTACTATATCGTCCGCCTGTTAAATAGACGAAATACTCTTCTGATTTTTGTAAAATACGAGGAAGATGTACTTCATGATAATATTGCTTCGTTTTCGTTAATACTGTCTTCGCGGCCGCATAAGCAGCCCACTTCTTCACTTGTTCACGCACTTGCGCTTTTTTCATTTCCCATTCGTGCATTAAATCGCCGTACGTACTGCCTTCTTCTAAATTCGCAATTTCCATACGATGTTTCGCAATACGCTCTGTCAGTTCTTTTTCTTTTGCCAGACAGTTTTGCGCGGCTGTCATCTCTTGCTTTAATTTTCCATCATAACCGTCAGCTTCATAATGTTCAGCTAATGATAAACTCGTTAAACGTTGTTCTAAAAGATCAATTTGCGGTAATAAACGACCCACTTGTTTCTCCGCATCTTCACGTTTCTCTGCCAGCTTACCTGCTTCTAAAAACGTCTCTTCATCTGTAGAATGTGCGATATGCCATAATCCATCCCGCTCTACTAATAGTTGTTTCAATTGCTCTTGCATGAACTCATATTCTTCTTGCCATTCCGTAAGCTTCTCTTTTAACTGCTTACAAGTTTGACGTTTTTCTTTCTCATTTTGCATACGACTTTGCGCCTCGTGCAGTTTACTATACTCCGCACTACCGATAACAGTTTCTAGTTTATGTTCAAAATGCGAAATCATTTCATATAATGAAGATTTGCGCTCACTTTTCTTCTCTAAATCACGATATAATTGCTGCATTTTTTCCATACGCTCAAACGCCGGTAATATGTGCGCATACGTATAAAACTCAGGGAACGTATAGCGCATTTTATACACATTTACTTGTTCGCTAATGCGGAACGTTTCTCTCTCCCATTCCTCATACGATGAAACGACTTTATCATATGCGCGCTCCATTTGCTGTAACTTATATGACTCACGCTCAAATAATTTACGTATCTCTTCATCTTTTTCTAATTGATAACGAACTGACATTGCTTCTTCACTTTGTCTCCCGCCAGCACTTTGCTGAAGAGTAAGAAGCTCTTCTTGTAATCCACTTGACGGATCTTTATATAAAACGAGGGCAAGAACGATCCCTACAAAAATAATGACACTAATAAATAAGAGTAGGCGGTTGTCCATAAATAAGCTTGTGAATAAAACGACTGTGTTAATAAGAAGTAACAGAAGACAAACTCTTTGCCACTGTTTTTTCTTTTGCACTGCCGCTCCTGCCTTCTCTTCATACTTGCGCTTCATTCTCTCTGCGCCCATACCGATAAACGCCGCATCTTGGAATGACTTTTCTTTCTCAACTAGCGTATTTCGTTCTTCATCCGCTAACATTTGTTGCTTAACCTGTTTTATGTTTTCTTCTTGTTCTTCTAATTGCTCCTGCGCTACTTTAAAACGCTCATCAAGCTGTGTTTTTTGCGTTTCTAGTTCGCGCGCCTTTTGCACCGTTTGCGTAATTAACTCTTTCGTTGCCAAACTCATATCAAACGAAAGAACTGTTTCTTTTTCAAAAGTAGCACCGATTTGTTGCTCTAGTTCTGCCAGTTCTTCTTTTATATTCGTAATTGTTCCTGTCATATCACGCATTTCTTGGCGTGCATTTTCGTAAGACATATGCTGCATACGAAGTTCTTCTACATAACTTTCTTTTTGTAAAAACTCTTCATCTATTTGAATCGATTCCATTTCCGATTGCACATTCTCTATTTTTTTATGGAGCGAATCAACTTGTAATTGGAGCGGCTCCATCTTCGCCTTAATCGCTTCATAGCGCGCCATCCCGTTTACAGGAAATTGTCCGCTCTCATTTTCTAACACTTTCTCATGCGCACGCTTTTCAATAACGAGAGGCTCAAGCGCAGCTAATATTTCATAATCTTGCTTTCGCTTTTCTGCACTCTCTTTTTCCACGCGAACAAAAGCTAGCTTCTCTTCACTTTCTTTTAACTGCTCCACTTGCTCTTCATACGTGCCAATTTTCCCTTGCCACTCTTTCATCTTCTCTTCAAGCTTCTTCATCTCTTGCAGTGACACGTTAATTTCTGGCTTACGACCACTCGGCTTAAAACGCTGATCCATTTCTTTCTCTAGCTTTTTATCTAGCTGTAATAACGCATCGCTTCCGACTGCACTTGCCGAAAATAAATAATTTCCGATATCCGCTTCGCCTAGCTGATGAATATTTTGAAGACCGTGCATATCAAATGAAAAGACAGATTCAAATAAACTTTCATTCATCCCGCTTAATATATCGTTTAAAATCTCCTCGCCGCCCGTTTTCCCGTCTTCAAAATAAACGGTCACCTCGCCAGCTGCCGTCTTTGGCAATCGCTCAATTTTCAAACGGCCGTACTTCTCTGTTTGTACAGTCATCGCACCGCCATACTTGCCGCCTTCTTTCGGCTCATAACGGCGCTGTCCCCTCGTCGGAAAACCGAATAAAATACTTTTCATAAATGAGCGAATTGTCGATTTCCCCGCTTCATTTTCACCGTACAACACCGTCAGCAATGACAGATCCATTTCCACATTCTCTAATTTTCCGTACCCATAAATATGGAGTTTTTCAATTCTCATTTCTTATCCCTCTCTTGCTGGAATAATTGCTCTAAAATAATATTTTCTGCTTCTTTTTGAATCTCTTTCTTCTCTTCTTCTGTAAAAGATTCAATACTATTACGCGCTACAGGAGATGTCCAAATCGTGCGTAACACACCGTCCATATTAGTGAAAGCTTCTAGCTCTTTTAGCACACTACCGACGAAATGATTTTCTTCTTTCAAACGCTCGATTTCCGCAAAAGAAATCGTCTCATTTTTCCACTTCATCGCATATACGAAGTCTTTTCGCTCTTCGCCCGCTGCTAAAATATGAAAAATCTCTTCCACACGTTTTTCATCACGTAAATAAGGAGAAAGTGGGCCTTGTTCTGTAAATACGACAGTAAGTAGCGTCCCTTCCTCTTCTCTTCGGTATTCATTCATCGCACTCGATACGTTCGTCATAAGTTCATCAACAGTTTCAAGTCCATCAATATTCACTTCAATTTCATCCCATACAACATCTGCCGTATGGAAAAATGAACATTGCGATCCTTGTTTCGTAAGTTCAATCAGATATGCACCCTTCTCGCCCGTTTCCTTACGATGACGTCCTTGTATATTCCCTGGATAAATAATGTACGGCTCTTCTGATAAAATCTCACGTTTATGTATATGGCCAAGAGCCCAATAATCAAACTGCTTTTCTTTTAGCTCACGAATTTGAAACGGTGCATAGCGATTATGCTCTGCATCCCCTTCAACACTTCCGTGAAGCATGCCAATATGAAAAGGCGCATCACTCATTTTCGTATACTGCGCTGTCATATTATCCGTTACCGCTTGCTGCAAATAACTAAACCCGTAAATAGAAGCTAACAACTCACCATTTTTATAAAACGACTTCTCTTCTACATAAGGCTCCGTAAACACATGAACATTTTCCGGAAACTCAATTGCAGCCCAGCTTCCCCCTAAATGATCATGGTTACCGTGAATAATAAAAACAGGGATATCGTACTGCGACAGTCTCTTCATTTGCTCGCGCACAAACACTTGCGCCCTCAAACTTCTCGTCTCCGCATCATACAAATCCCCGGCTAGTAATACGAAATCAACGCGCTCTTGAATCGCTTTATCAACAATACGTTCGAACGATTCAAACGTACTTTGTTTCATTCTTTCCCAAACAGACTGCGGTACATTCATTTCCATCCCTTTAGACGGACTATCCAAATGCAAATCAGCCGCATGTATAAACTTCACTTGTTTCACAAATAACGATCCTTTCTATATTTCAAAAGTTTCATTTTATCCGCATGAGCACAAACAATACATGCTCAATTGGTGAAAACTAGTAATAAGCAGGAAATAAAAAACTCCCCACTGATTAAAGTTTCACTTTACCCCGTATTAACGGGCAGTAAGCCTAAGAAGTCAGTCTGAAAGCAAACTGCCCGTAAATACCCGATTGGTTCCACTAATAACTAGTGGGGATGAAAAGACTCCCCACTAGTTAAAGTGTCACTTTATTGTAACACGCAATGTCATATATTTCTTTGCATATTCTAGTGATTTATGCCAAAATAGTTATAAGATTCTGATTTTTATCATTGGAGGGAATTTTCATGGGAGTATACGTTCTAACAGTCTTTGAAAAAGATGGTTCTAAAGCATTAGACGAATCATTCGAGGCGGCAACTGAAAAAGAAGCGAAAGCAAAAGGTGAATCTATTTTACAAGAAAAAGGATTGCACGAAAAAACACATCGCTGTACATCTTCTGCAGGTAAGCTCGTTTTATTCCAGCGCTAAAAAAAGAAGCGTCATCCGCTTCTTTTTACTCTACTATATCTTCGTCACACCACGTAAACACCACATCTAGAATGCGATTACCGATACGTACGCGCTTATTCCATTTTCCTGTTTGGATCTGATGTTGCAATTCTGCTTTCATCTTTTCCGTCCAGTCGTGAATCGTTTCACTACCGTTGTACGGATATATGCTTGGAAACTCTTCCTGCAGTAGATGCAAGCTCTCTGCATCAAAATGAAAATGGAAGAAGTAGTTTGCTGTAAGCGATGGTTCTTGCAATCGTAAAAAATGATCATCAACTTGCTTTCTATTTCTATAGAAAGTAAAGATATTCACTTTACCGCTCGTAATTTGGTCAATTTGAATTTCGTGCTTCTCTATAATCACGTCTTGCCCACCTCGTTATATACTATCCTTAGTATATATGTCTTTTGCAACAAAGTTAACCATTTTCGCGCGAAATTCATTTCCTTCATTATATTACCTGTACCTCCATATGCAATCAGAACAAATAAAAAGCAAAGTTGAAGGGGAGCGATCACATGTATTTCGGAAGCAAAGGTTGGTATGTAAAAGAACTTAAAAAATTAGGTATCCGTACTTATGAAGGTAAAAAACTAGAATCGTATCGTACGCATGTGTTATCTAGTTTACTTGAGAGAATGAAGAAAGCTTCGGCTTAATAGGTTTAGGAAGCAACTACGGTTGCTTCCTTTTTATTTAATAAATAAAAAGGAAATCATAATACCTTATTCTACCTCTATCGTTATACCCCCTTGATAGAAACCACCCGTTATCAACTGAATCTCTATTACCAAATACTCTTCCAAATAATCATTCGTATATATTTTAAATTCGCCAAACTTATTAACCCGCCCACTTCCAACAAGCATATCACCACTCGTTATGACAATGATTGAATAAGGCTCTGCACAGCCCGATACATAATTAGCACCATATTTCACAAAACCTATCTTTATTTCCTTATGAACTTTAGTAACTGAATCTATACATTTCTTATTACGCAACTTATCCTCTCTCTCTTCAGCCCTCGAAAGCACTCGATTCCTGCTAACCTTTTCTGAAGAGAAAGCAACATTTCCAAGCCAATTAAACTTATCAAATTTAGTAATAGGTAGAAACATCTACGTTAACTCCCCCATTCTTCCAACACGTTCAAGGTTGCGATAAAAGAAAACAGTTTTACTTTTTCATTCAATTTCGCACTGTTAATTTGTATTGAACACATAGAATACTGTTTTTTACCCCAGATGCTATGAAAACACTACACAAAAGGAACCACACTCCATTCAATATAAATCCGCCTTCAAATATGTTAATAATAATTATGTTGCCAATGATTAAGAGAATCCATGAAATAGAATACTGTTTTCCATTTGTAATATATAAAATTTTATCCTTATTACAGGCTATAATTCCCCCACCTTGCCAAACACCAATAGCAAAAGAAAAAAGCGTAACTGCCAGTAACTCTGCTTGTAAATCTCTAGTCATTGGTTGCGGCGCCGTATAAGTAATAATCCCTATCATCATGAGAAAAGTAATAATATGTATCCAGTTTAATTTTGTTTGTTTGCTTTGCAGCCAAATAAAGAAAATTACTACAGAAATTAAAAACAAAGTTGCCATTTAATTATTCTTCTTCCTTTCCCACATTAAAAACGTCTGTGTAATGCAATTAGAGCGTTCTTAAATCTCTCATACTTTCTAAAGCATAACATGAGAAAGAAATAAAAAAATCGTACAAAAGGGCAAGCCTATAATGTACGATTGGGCATATATAATGTTTTAAAAATGAATTAATTTCCTTTCAATAGATACAGCTACTGCTTCTGACCTTGAATTAACACCTAATTTATTGTATATATTTGTTAAATACGCTTTTACCGTTCGCTCAGCTATTCCCATATCGAATGCAATTTCTTTATTCTTATTTCCACGCGCAATAGCTTTCAACACAAACAATTCTTTTTCTGTTAAGTTATTTTCTTCAACCATATTAGCATGTATTTCTTTCCTTTTATAATTCACTATCTTTTCCATAATATTGGGTTGTAGTAATATCTCACCTCGAATAGCCGCTTCCAATGTTCGAAACAAATTCTCACGATCCGTATCTTTTAGCAAATATCCTTTTGCTCCTAGCTCAATTCCCTTTAACATTAATTCATCTTCGTTATAAGTAGTTAATATAATAATCGGCGTATGATTTTGTTTTTTATTTAAAGCTTCAATTGTTTCTAAACCACTCATTTTAGGCATATTTAAATCCATTAAAATAACATCAGGTTCCTTTTTTTCTATGAAAGAAAGGGCTTCTTCTCCGTTTGCAGCCTCACCTATAATTTGAAATGAATCACTCGTTTCTAATATTAATTTCAGACCTTCTCTTACAACGAAATGATCATCCACAATTAATACGTTATACTTCATGGCTATCTCCTTCATTATTGATAGGTACTTGAATATACACTTTCGTACCCTTCATCTTTTCACTCAATATATGTATTTCTCCATTCATCAATCGAACACGCTCATTTAAGCCAATTAAGCCGTAATGTCCAGGACTCTTACCGATATCTCCAGTGTCAAAACCAATTCCATTATCTTCAACTTCAATAGTAAGTTTTTCAAGATCATCGATATATTCAACTTTTAAATTTACCTCTGTTGCCTGCGAATGTTTTGCGATATTCGTTAAACATTCACTAATTACATATAAACAATGTTCCTTTACTAAGCTTGAAATATGCGGAGGGCTTTGAATAGTAAATCTCACGTGTATAGACGTAGCCTCAGAAAAACGTTGAACTTCTTCCTCTACTGCTTTATTAAATGAATTGGTAGTATGACGCAAATCATCAATAACCAGCCTTGCATCATGTAAAGTTTGTCTCGCTCTTATCATAGTTTGTTTCATAATCTCTTGAGATCGCACTGTATTCCCTTTTTGCATATGGGCATCTATTGCTTCCAATTGCATAATTAAGCTCGCTACACCTTGCGCTAACGTATCATGTAAATCTCTTGCCATTCGCTGTCTTTCATTAGCTAATGTCAATTCTTCTACTCTCATATATGCAGACTCTAACTCTTGAAGGTAGCTCTGTATACGATTCCGTGCATCATATTGCTGCTTATTAATATAAGAAAAAGGAATAATAATTGCTAACACTAACAGAAACATAGAGATAAGAATAGCTAATTTATTCACACCATAATTTATACTAATTGCAGTACAAAATATTGCATACATAAGAGTAAAAACTGCTATTACTTTAAATATATTGTGATAAACATATAGACTTTGGGCAATTAAAATAGGGGTTAATCCAACAAAAATTGCTATCGAAGCATTTGATGCAATGAATGCTGCCAAAAACACAATGAACAGTTGTACAAAAAAGAAATATAACAATTGCCTATTCCTTAATGAACTAGCATACCAATGAAAAACAGTATGAATAACAATGACCATTGTAAAGAAGAAATTATCCATCGAGAGAATATTATTACGAAATTCTAAAAGCAATGAAGCTATATATACGAGTGTAATCCATAAAACAATAAACCTTCTCGGAATAAATACCGCTTCCAATACATTTTTATCCAAATCAATATTTGAATTTATTTTTTTCATATTCGACCTCCACCATTATATTATACAAGATGCAGCTTACATTTTGATAAAGTGAAGGCTTTTACATGCAGCCCGCCCCCCACAAATAGCAGGATAAGTTACTGATTCCTCTTCATCCTCATTACCAAATATAAATATGAAATATTGCATATCGAAATGCATCGATATTTACGTAAGCGCTTACTATAATGATGGTATAAAGATTCATTACATCTTACCATTAAAAAAGGAGGCAATCATATGGAAATCGCAATGGCAGTTTTAAAATTTGTAGGTGGAGTAATTCCATTAGTTCAAGAGCTTTTAAAAGCATTCATGTAAGGTTATCATTCAGCAATCATTTATAAGAATTCTCATACAAATGATCTGTATTTCAAAAACAAATTGATACACAGATCATTTGTGTGAGAAGACTTTATACGAGAACTATGTAACCTAGCAGAACAATAATGATGCATCTATCTCAAGTTGGAAAAAGACGCTCACAAAAGCGTCTTTTTCTTATATTACTATGTATTCAGGAGAAATCGATTTTATCAAATGGATAAACGACGACTTTCTGTTCCCCTTTATTTTTTACTAATGAAATAACCACCCAAACCAAAAATGCTATAATAAACCCAATCAAACTAAGGGGCACATTCATCTTGCACGGAAAACACATTCAATTTCACAAGTTTGGCAACCCAAAAGATGTATTACAAGTGGAATATAAAAATATAGAACCATTAAAAGAGAATGAAGTTCTCGTTCGTATGTTAGTTAGACCAATTAATCCATCTGACTTAATTCCTGTTACCGGAGCGTATGCCCATAGAATTCCGTTACCTAACATACCTGGTTATGAAGGCGTTGGTATTGTAGTATATGTGATTGGAAGGCTTAAAAATAAATATGACAACGGCACATTAGGTAAGAAAAAATCAAAAAACGCTCAAGTGTTACTAGATAGTTTAATACCAATTGGAATGCTCCTTGGCTGTATAATCGGTTTGATTTTCGGCATGTTTTTCCCAGATTATTCACTTCTTGCAGTGAGTTTAGGAGCTGCAATTGGCTATTTATTTGGCTTTTTTGCTTATGAATTTTATAGCAAGGCAGGAAACAATTATTCATAATCCAAGAACAGAAGCGACCTTGGAATAAGCAAGGACAAAAAAATCCCCTCAAAGCATAAGCTTCGAGGGGTGAGCCTGTTGTTTATTTACTTATATACGTACAGCTGTACCACTTACAGCAACCATTAACATTCCATCACGAACTACTTCGTAATCTACGTCAATACCAACGATAGCGTTCGCACCTTTTTGTTTTGCAAGTTCTTTCATTTCATCCATTGCGATATCACGAGCTTCTTTTAGCTTGCTTTCGTAAGAACCAGCACGACCACCGACAACATCACGAACAGAAGCGAATAAGTCGCGAACAATATTTGCACCCATAATAGCTTCACCATTTACAATATCGATATACTCAATAATTTCTTTACCTTGAATTCCAGACGTTGTTGTTACAATCATGACTGACACTCTCCTAATAAGTTGTAGTTTTAATTAGCTTTCTTATGTCTTTATTATGACATGGAAAAAGTAACTAATCTATTGAATTACCTTACAGGAATGTGACAGTTTTGTAAGAATAAAACGCGCATTATGTTTAATTTTAATAAAGCGCTTTAATATTGGGATACATAAAAGATTCTCTATTTTCTTTCCAGTCCTTTTCTACTTCTTTAAAAGTTGGTCGTCCTAATTCTTCATTGTTTTTCTGTTTACGAAACCATTTCTTCACATACTTCTCTCCATTTTGATTTTGAACTGTACAAAGGAAACCATTACTACTATCCTTTACTATTTTTACAATCACGAAAAGACACCCCTTCCTTTTCAATAAAGTGAAACTTTAATCAGTGGGGGGCATCCCCACTGATTATTAGTTGAACCAATCGGGCTTTTACGGGCAGTTGATCCCCGCCTAACTTCTTTGTTTTCACTGAATTTTGAGGTGGGGGTCTTACTGCCCGTTAATGCGGGATAACAGAATAGAACTTGATCTTTTACTATAAGCCCTTCCTCTCTTATAGTCATACGACTCCTCGGCCGCGCCAAAGTTGTAAGATCAAAAAACGATATTCACTATGTTTACATTTTGCATAATTGATATGTGAAGTAAATATTATTTAAAGAAATCAGAGTTATAAGCATTATGCTTATCAAATATTTTATAAATTTCTAACTTATCATCTAATTTTGCATCTACTAAAATTAATATATTTCCATCGTAAATGTATTCTTCATATTTCTTAGCGTGTTCTTCAGGAATTCCTAATCCGATAAATGCTCCTATTAAACTTCCAGCTCCTCCGCCAATACCGGCTCCTCCAATAGCTGCTGCAATAGGTCCCGCTGCTACGATTGGACCCATTCCAGAAACGGCAAGTATACCAAGACCTGTTAATAAACCACCGAGTCCGCCTGCTACTCCTCCTGCCACAAGCCCTGTCGCTGAAAAGATATCCGCTTTATGTGCAGTTTCATGATTCACTTTTTTACCCGATTTTTCTTCCAGATGTTCAATTTCCTTTTGATCCTTCGCAATAGCTGAAATATTATCCGCCGAGTATCCTTTATCATTTAATTCATTAATAACACATGCCGCATCATCAATTGTTCTAAAAACACCTACTATTTTTCTATCTACATCCATAACTATTAACCTCCTAAAGTTTTATATAATGTATCTTTATCTTTATCTTTCTTCATTTCTGTATACACTAATCTTCTTATTAACATAACCATTTACGAAAAAAGCGAATAGTAAAAGGATTACAAGCGAACTACTTAACAAGTAAATTAAATCAAATGTAATATCAATCATCATTTCATTCATGTATACCAGACTCCTTTTTATTTAAAGTAAAAGTATATTTTTATAGACTAGAAATCTTATAATTCATCTTCAGTCAATCTCTTTGTAGTATATGTATACCCTTCGTAACGCTTTCTAAACGTAAAAAACTATAATTATATTTTTTTACGTTTATATGTTTAACATTTTTTAAAACGGGTATGTTTATATTGTTATGCTTACTATATGGAAAGGAATATTTCGATGAATGCAATCCAATCTACTACTATTCTTTATAATGAAACACCTACAATAACGCAGATTCATCATTTTTATGCTTTAATGACAACATTTCAAACGAATGTATTTATAAGTAAACATGGAACACTTACTTCTATTAAAAACTTAAGCACATTAGTATCCTTTTTCCTTACTGTAAAAAAGAGAGAGCTTGTATTATTTATCTTTGAAGGAATAGATGCAAAAAAAGCTTTAAGAACACTCTTTCCTTCTTAAAAGTTATATGATCCCCCTATTCCCTCGATTGTTACTTTTCATATATAGTTTTATATTTCAAAATGATTTCCTCTATGAAAAATGAGCCCCCTAATACAATAGGGGGATTTCTAGTTTGGCCTTATGAAAACTGATATAATATATATTACGTTTTTCATTCTTTACAATAGAAAACTTTGAATAACCTTGAAGGTAGGAATTTTTAATGAAATCGAAAGCAAAATTTAGTATTCGCTACAAAATTATGGCTGGTTATTTAGTTATCATTTTGTTCTTACTTATTTCTTTCATTATGCTAAACAATGAGATTTCTAGTTTACAAAAATCTCGTAATTTTATTATTGATCACGATTTTAAAGTTCTTAATTTAACGAATCAAGTGGAGAAAGAATTGCTAACAATTGAAAATAAAGCGAAAGGATTTATCACTTCTAATGATGCAAATTACGTTCAATCCCTTAACGCTGCGGAAAAGGATTACGAAAAACATTATCAAGATCTTTTTGCTCTATTAGAGGATAACCCCTCTCAGCAAGAAAAATTAAAACAGATTAATGAAAACATTACTAGTTGGATTAATAAAGAGATTCATCCACTCATTACGAATAGCAATAATAATAACGTACAAGCAATCGATACGACTCAAATTCAATCATTACAATCGCAGGTAACTAACTTCCGCAGCACTGAGGAGCAACTAACGAAAAAAAGAGCTGCACAATTAGATACTGAAAATAGTAAATTAGAGCTTTGGTTATACAGTTTATTGTTCTTACTTTCTTGTATTTCTATTATCGTTTCACTCTATATTTCGAATTCCATTACAAAAACGATTAAAAATGTAATTCAAGCTATTAAATCCATTTCTTCTAAAGAAAAAATTACGGAAAGAATTCATGTAAATACACATGATGAAATAAAAGATCTTGCTCATACAACAAATCACCTACTAGACGAAATATCGAAAAGAGAATGGTTACAAACTGAGCTTGCAGAATTAATTTTAATGTATCAAGGTGTATCTTCTATTGAGATGTTAGGTAACAAAATTTTGAGTGGAATTATACAAAAAACGCAAACTTCTTGCGGTGCATTCTATGTACGTGAAGAAGTTGAAGAAACTGTCTACTATGTGAAGAAAGCTTCTTTCGCTGATCAAGGTGCTGATATTGGAAAACAATCTATTAAAATGGGGGAAGGTTTAATTGGGCAATGTGCTTTAGAAAAACAAAGCTTTATTCTTCG
This sequence comes from Bacillus wiedmannii, assembly GCF_001583695.1. Classification (GTDB taxonomy): domain Bacteria; phylum Bacillota; class Bacilli; order Bacillales; family Bacillaceae_G; genus Bacillus_A; species Bacillus_A wiedmannii. The sequence continues at coordinate 45,755 of NZ_LOBC01000011.1, forward strand.
AGAAATACCAGAAGAATTTCGTTATGTCACTAGCGGCTTATTAGAAATACGCCCTCAAAATCTACTAGTCGTCCCTATCTTATTTGAAGATAAAGTGATTGCAGTAATGGAGTTAGTAAGTGTAACTGAGATCTCAGACTTACATCAAGATTTAATCCAACAAACTGTTGATAATCTAGGTTTAACAATCCATAGTATTATGGGACGTATGCGAATTCAAACTCTTTTACATGAATCACAAGCAATGACAGAAGAGTTACAAGTTCAATCAGAAGAATTGCAAACGCAAGCGGAAGAACTACAAATGCAAGCCGAAGAATTACGAACAACCAATGAACAATTAGAGTCTAGAACTGAAGAGGCTGAGCAAAAGACAGCTGACTTACAAATTACTAAATTAGAATTAGAAGAAAAAGCAAGCGAGTTGTTACGTAGCTCAAAATACAAATCAGAATTCCTAGCAAATATGTCACATGAATTACGTACACCATTAAATAGTATTTTACTATTATCTGAAATGTTAAGAGAAAATCATGATAATCATTTATCCGATGATGAAATTGAATTAGCAACCGTCATTCATTCATCAGGGAAAGATTTACTTACTTTAATTAATGACATACTAGATTTATCTAAAGTAGAAGCCGGAAAACTAGACGTCATTTTTGAAGCAACGAACATAAGTGATATGGCGGCAAGTATGCACCAAAACTTCTTACATATCGCTGCACAAAAAAATGTTGAATTTACTGTTGAAGATAGTGATACGATTCCTGATTTGTTTTACACAGATGCAAAACGGATTGAACAAATTATTAAAAACTTATTATCCAATGCATTTAAATTCACGGAAAAAGGATCTGTCTCTTTACATTTCGATTCAATAGAAACAAGCAACTTGAGTCATGATATGCAGTCTATAAGTAAGGACTGGATAACAATTTCAGTAAAAGATACTGGTATTGGTATCGCTAAAGAACAGCATCAACTTATTTTCGAAGCCTTTCAACAGGCAGATGGCGCAACGATTCGGAAGTATGGTGGTACAGGCTTAGGTTTATCTATTTGTAAAGAGTTTGCTAGATTGTTAGGTGGTTGGATTACGTTACAGAGTCATGTAGGAGAAGGCAGTACTTTCACCGTATATATTCCTAACCTTCCAAATGGATTAAATGAAATCCAAGTATCCAATTTAGAAGTCGCAGCAACAGTAGATGAAGTTATTCCTGCTGAAGTTGTTGAGGAAACTATCGTTATCCCAGAAACTAATAACGTCTTCCAAGAGAAAACCATTTTAATTGTCGATGATGATCATCGAAATATATTTGCGTTACAAAATGCATTAAAAAAACAACATGCTAACATTATTACTGCACAAAACGGCATAGAGTGTTTAGAAATACTAAAAAGTAATACAAATATCGACCTTATTTTAATGGATATTATGATGCCAAATATGGACGGTTATGAAACGATGGAACATATCCGAATGAATTTAGGGTTACATGAAATACCTATTATTGCATTAACTGCTAAAGCAATGCCAAATGATAAAGAAAAATGTTTATCTGCTGGCGCTTCAGATTATATAAGTAAACCATTAAATTTACATCAACTCTATTCAGTAATGAGTGTATGGTTAATAAAATAAGTGAGGTTTAATTTAAGTGGAAAATAAGTATTATAATTTTGATCCATCCGTCGATATGGATAAGCGCACGAACTTAGAAATTGAATTACTATTGGAAGCGGTATTTAAACTATCTGGCTTCGATTTTCGCCAATATGCTCGTACATCTATTTATAGAAGAATTTGTAATCGAATGCAGATTTCTCATATCCCTACCATTTCAAAATTAATTGAAAAAGTAATTCATGAGGAAGGGGTTTTAGAACAGTTATTAAATGATTTCTCCATTAACGTAACTGAAATGTTCCGTAACCCTAACTTTTTTAAAGCGCTAAGAGAGCATGTCATTCCTGAATTAAAAAAGTATCCTGAAATTAGAATTTGGCATGCTGGATGCGCAACCGGTGAAGAAGTATTATCAATGTCTATCTTACTTCACGAAGAAGGATTAAGTGAAAAAGCTGTTATTTACGCAACAGATATGAATACAAATGTGTTAGAAAAAGCAAAACAAGGCATCCTTCCGTTAAATAAAATGCAAACTTATACGAAAAACTATTTACAAGCTGGCGGTACACAAGCATTTTCTAACTATTATTCAACAGATAATCGCTTTGCTTATTTTAATCCATCTCTTTTACAAAACATTATTTTTGCGCAGCATAATCTAGTAACCGATCAATCTTTTAACGAATTTCATATTATACTTTGCCGTAACGTTTTAATTTACTTTACAGGTAAACTTCAAAACCAAGTACAGCAACTATTTTATGAAAGTTTAGGTCACAATGGATTCCTATGTTTAGGAAATAAAGAAACTCTTCGTTTCTCAAATATAATGCCGCATTATATCCAATTTAATCCTAACGAACAAATTTATCAAAAAATACAATAAAAGCGTATGAAATCCTTTGTTTGGATTTCATACGCTTTTTATTTCGCATTCGTTTGTATCATAATTAGACACATATCATCTGATTGTGCTTTCTTCTGTTCTTCCTTGTAAAACCCTTCTATCTCTTCTTCTAAATCTCCCCATTTTCTTTCTGTAAAAGTGCGTAATTTCTCTTCAGACTCAAATTCATCATTTGCAATTGCTTCAAGTACACCATCTGTAAACAATACGATTTGAGCGTTCTTCTCAAAAGGTATAACTGTCTTCTGAACTTTTATTTCATCAAAAAATCCTACTGCACAACTCCCGCGATCTAGTTCAACTACATTTGTTTCATCAACTAAAACGTATCCAGAAGGATGTCCTGCATTTACATATTCAATTGTTCTCTTTTCTGTATCCACTACTAAGTATATCGCTGTAAAATAATATGGAATGTTGTCATTCTCATTATGTAAAAGAGTCATATATTTATTTAAGTCTTTAATAACGAGTTCTGGATCGATTAAACATTTAATCGTTTCACGTAATACAGACGAAATAAACATACAAACTAATGAAGCAGATACACCATGTCCCATAACATCTAATAATATAATACCGTAGCGATTTTCATCGATTTTATACCAATAATACATATCTCCAGCTAGTTTAAATGAAGGTAAGTAACTTGCTTCAATTTTTATATGCTCTTCTCTTAATGGGCTACTTAATAAGTTTCTTTGTACTTGTGTAGCTAAATCTAGTTCATTTCGAAGATTTTCTTCTTGTTCTTTATGCCAATTTAATTCCGATTTCAAGCGTAATGCTACACGCATACGCGCTAACAATTCAACTTTATTTATAGGTTTCGTAATATAATCCATTGCCCCCATATCAAGAGCCTCAGCTAATTTATTCGCATCTTCTAAAGCTGTTACAAAAATAATAGGAATATCTTTAAACTTCTCCTCTTTTTGTAATCGCCTACAAACTTCAAGTCCATCAATTTCAGGCATCATGATATCTAATAGAATTAAATCTATTTCATTATGCCTGGAAGAATCTTTTCCAAAATGAATGTATTCGAAAAGCTCTTGTGCAGAATTCAGCGATACAAGATCCTGATATCCGGCTTGTTTTAAAATTTTTTCAATTACAAAGATGTTAACCGGATTATCATCGACAATTAAAATGGACACAAGTTATTTCCCCTTTTCGTATTTAAAATGTAAATCTATTATCATTTTCTATTTTTCTAGTATTACATACTCAGTTATAAAATGAAAATTTCCTACTCAAACATATTTTTTATACAGAAAAAGAACAAACCCCCAGAAATGAGAGTTTGTTCTTTCACTCTATAAATTTCCACTTTTAATTTAACACCATTGCTTTATCACTTAAAAGACGATCTAACTCTTCCATATGATTTGTTTCATCTGCGATCATATCTTCTAACTTTACAACTAACTCTGTCATATTTAACTTCGCTGCCTGTTCTTTTCTCATTTCATAACGCTTAATTGTTTCATATTCTGACTTCCTAGCTTCTTCTAACATTTCTCTAACATCTTCTACTTGTTTCACTGGTAAAGGGATCGTAGTAGGTGTACCACCTAACGTCTTAATTTTCTCCGCTAAATATAGGGCATGTCCTTGTTCATCACTAATTTCAGATTCAAAGAAAGGTTTTAACACTTGTCTATATATACCAGAAACTGTAGCTGCATTATGGTTATACATAATAATCGCCGAGTATTCTCCTGCTAAATCTTCATTCAATCCTTCGATTAGTTCTTTTACATCGTGTGACATTTTTATATCTCCTCCTATACTTAATAACTACCCCTTTTCTCATGTTTTAAACATAATTCTTTAAATTTTTTTATGTATCTAAAAACGCCGCTTGCTTCAATTTACTTATCGCTTGTCTTTTAATACGAGAAACGTGCATTTGTGAAATACCTAATCGTTCCCCTGTATCCTTTTGATTTAAATTTTCACCAAATATATAATGAATAACACTCTTTTCCGTATCATTTAATACATTAAAAATATCCTTTAAAACGAGACGTCTTTCTGTCTCTTCATATCCTTGCTCTACCTCGCCTACAGATTCAATTCTCGCTACCGAACTGCCATCAGATGAGTTTTCAACTACATCATCTAAGGAAGATACTCTATAATTATTTTTCGCATCCATAATTTCTAGCACTTCCTCTTCGGATAGTCCTAAATGATCTGCAATCTCTATAATCTTCGGTGAACGTTGCAGGTGATCTGTTAGCTCCTCTATCGCAAGTTTAATCTTCCCGCCTAAATCTTTAATTCGCCTTGGAACATGAATACCCCAAGTTTTATCACGTAAATACTTTTTTATTTCCCCTACTATCGTAGGTATTGCAAATGGCTCAAAAGCATTCCCTATCGAATAATCATACCTTCTTATTGCGCCTAAGAGCCCTAACATTCCTACTTGTATAATATCCTCATGCATCGGACCACCTTTTGAATAGCGATATGCAATGGAATGTACGAGATTTTTATAGTGATTAACTAATTTTTCCTGCGCTTCATCACATTGGTTTTGTTGGAATTCTGCAATTAGTTTAATAACGCCTTCTTTAGTAAGATTTGTAGGTTGAGATTGGATTTCCATCATTCTCCACCTGCTCTCTTTGTATATATTTTGTCATTAAAACTGTCATGCCCTCATCATGCATAATTTGTATATCATCCATTAACGTATTTATTAAATATAAACCTAAACCATTTTCCGGCAAATGTTCTACTGGTTTATTAATATCATACGGACCAACTTTACTTTTTAAGTTATTAAAATTAAAGCTAACCCCATTATCCGCAACCATAATTTCTAATCGATCTTCATATAAACCAAAGACAATTGTAATTTCTCCAACATCTTCTTTATATGCATGTTGTACAATATTTGTACAAGCTTCACTAATAGCAATTTTCATATCTTCTATATCGTCATAAGCAAAGCCCATTCGATTTGCAACACCAGCCATTGTTAAACGAATAATAGCCACATATTCTGCTTTTGCAGGAATTTTCATTTCTATCTTTTCAAATTTCTCCATCATCCCTAGTCACCTTCTTTCTACTTTTTCAAAATCTGAATTCAAATTTAATATTTCTGTTAGTCCTGTAATATCAAATAATCTTTTTAGTCTTTTAGATACACCAATAAACTCTAGTTTTCCATCATTTTTCTTAATTGCTTTTAATAGCGCTATAAAAACGCCTAAACCTGTACTATCCATATAATCTACGTTATGAAAATCTACTACAATATGAACCTCTTTTTCACTTGCAATAGGCATGATCTTATTTTTTAAATCTGATGCCGTATATGCATCAATCTCACCATTAAGTTGTACTGTATAACCTACATCATTTTGCAAAATATTTATTGCCAAATTCATCATTTCCGCCCCCTTATCTCAAACTACTACTATTTAATTACCCATAAAAATTAATTTTAAACATATTTTTTTATTTTTATTATAAATAAATTTTCTACACCTTTCTCGGCTTAACACTTAAAAAATACTACCAAATGTTTAAACCTTATAAATTTGTGTATGTATAATGTATAAACATTATTTTTAGGGGGATCTATCTATGGAAGAGCACAACTTTAAAAAGGGAGATTTTGTTCAATTTTCTTATCGACACGATCATGCTACAAAATTAATTGGTTCCATTATTAACATACTAACGAATACAATTGTAGTGGATATAGGTAATAGCGATGACTTATCTCATATAGAACCAAGGCAGGTCGTAAAAATAAATAATTGTGAAAAAGTAACGATGGTTTAATACATAATAGAAAGTGTAATTTTAATGAGTGGGGGTTCTTCATCCTCCACTCATTCCTATGAAGATTACATTAAAAAAGCATCCAAATTAGTTTAATTGGATGCTTTTTTATGTATATTTATCAGTTTATTAACTTTATAGCTATATATAATAAACTTAAGATTACTATTCATTATAATACTTACGCTTTCCGCAGCATTCTAGAAAAGAATGTAACGATTAAAATAAAGACGATTGCACCTAATAAAGCTGGAAGAATAAAGATGCCTCCCCATTCAGGACCCCAATGACCAAATAACGCACTACCTACCCAAGATCCGATTAATCCGGCAATAATATTACCAACTATACCTAAAGGAAAGTCTTTTCCTGTAATCATTCCAGCTAACGCACCAATAAGTCCACCTACAATACACGTAATAATAAGTCCCACAATTAAACCTCCTATATTCGTTTTATATTGGATTTATCAAGCTTTGGTATGTAACCAAAGCTTGATAAACATGTATTATTCTTTATTATCCAACCCATCACTTATCTTTTGTTTCACTTTTCCGACTTTTTCTTTTATCGTTCCTTTTGTCTTCTCCCACTTCCCTTCATTTTTCAACTCTCTATCTTCTGTAATTTCACCAATTCCTTCTTTTACTTGGCCCTTTTTCTTTTCAACCTTACCAGTAATTTGTTCTTTTAGCCCGCTCTCACTCATATTTCTAATCTCCTTTTCGTAATAGATTTATAGATTTAAAGGATACAAATTTAAATAGAATACATGCATCTTCTTTCTTGTAACCATTCACCGACTCTTTCTAAATCCTTAACGAATAACAAGATTTTCCCTTCATCCAGTTTTTCTTCATAGAAGTTTGCTTCTTCCTCATTAAGCCCTAACTCTTGCATCTTATTTCTTAACTGATCTCCCGTTTTTTGAAAGACGTTAATAATGCTTGTCCCAAGTCCTTCCTCTTTTATTCCAATTGTATTCACGTCTGCATTGTCTGCGATTCTATCTGTCCTATCTTTCTCATGTGTTAATACGTAAATATCTTTTTGGTCTATCCCTTTCTTCACTAGATCATTCGCCGCATTCATGACCTCTTTCTCCGTAATAAATTCATATACAAAAGGTTTACTATACTTCGTTTCCATCTTTAACTTCCTCCTTTAAAATGAATTATTTGTTATATTATATGTAATACACCCACTTTCGAAATGTTAAACATAAAATATGAAAAAAGTTATTTAGATTTTTTTATAGAGAATAGCACAGCTTAATTTTCCACTTTAAAACATCTCGTATTCTCCCTTACAATTACCACCTCAATTAACAGAAAATTGTTGTATTTTTTTCGTAAGGAGGGATACTATGAAAAAAATCACTTATATATACGCTCTAACCGCTCTATCTTTCACTTTAATAGGTTATACAAGCACCTCGGCTACAGATAAAGCTTCACAAGTTAAGCAAGAACATACAAAAAATACATTTCAATTAAATTCCGCTAATATTACAGACATTGGAATACTCCAAACAACAAATCATACTACTTCCAAATCCCAAGCAGATAACGAAGAAATGATACAATCTATCGTTTCAGCAGTTCAAAATGGAACACCTAAAACAATCACTTTAGATCAAAAAAAGAGAGAATCTGCACATTCTACTATAACCGTTACATATAAAGATGACGCAAAAAAAGAATTTCTTGTTTGGGTTGATAATAAGGAGCAAATTACGATTGCTAAAGATGAGAAGAAAGATAAAGTAGAAGGTGTGACGGTGAACATTAAAGATGCTAAAATGATGAAAGATTTTTTTTAAAACTCTAATATAGTTGATGTTAAAACAAAAGAGCAGGATATAATTCTACCCTTTTGTTTAATCACGTCCAATAAATGGACTTTTACAAAATCTATTTAAGGTCTAATTTTGCTAAATCATGTTGTAAAACATTATTTCCTTCTTGTGGGTTAAATACGATTGCACTAAGACCAAAAACATTCGTAACAACATCTCTATCTTTCGAACGAATGATTCTTACTTCATAAGCAAAAACTCCTGGAGGAAGAGCTGCTGAACGAAAAGTAACATATCGATTAGGTGCCAATGTTTGTGTTGAAGGGTCTACTAATGGTAACAATACCGGAGAACCCGATGACCAATCAAACATTTCAACAGTTACTGTATGAGTATCATCTGGATCAACATTCATAGCTTCCACAGTAAGAAACAACGTAGCGGAATGTCTACGTAATACACCCGTTGATAAAATTTCATTATGATGTTTACAACGTTTTCCAGGAGGATAACCATAGCCATAACTCATATCAATTCCCCCCTTTCCTTTACAATTAAGGACAAGTATTCCTTATAATATATAATGCTATTATTATTTTTAGTGAAAGGTATAAAAGCGGATTTCTATCTGCATGTTTGGATATTTTGTTTTTCATTTATTCGCCCTTAAAGAATCATATAGATTCTCCTGTTTTTCCTTTGAATTCCTTCTAAGAATAAATCTATTTTGAAAAGGACCTGCTCCATTTATTCGTAAAAGCATAAAGTAAATGGAATCCGTTAAAACACATGAGTGAACCTTTGTTTTCCCTCTCCTATTTAAAGGAGGAACTGTTATGGGATTTGGTGGTAGTTGTGGCGGCTGTGGCTTCGCTGGAGGATTTGCTTTATTAGTTGTATTGTTTATTCTATTAATCATCGTTGGAGCGGCATGCTTCTGCTAAAAAACTATCGAAAAGACACTCATGTGAGTGTCTTTTCTTCATAAAAAAATCCCCCCTCAATGTGCAGAAGCCATGCCTATCAACTTAAGAATTCAGAATTACCCCAAAACGAGAAAATGAGCTTTTTTGTTACAAGTTAGCACAAAATTTCGTTCTGGAGGTTCGATAAAATTTTAGCTTGATGACAATGGGACTGAACCCCAAATACTTTATATTAATAATGACTCTTTTCATGAAACAAAACTCAGTTATCAGTCTAAACCATTTTTTAGATCTAACAATAACAAGTGTGCTTCTTTACCTTTCAGATAGTCTCTATTATTCTAATTTCTTCATTTCTTTCATCCGTTCTATATCCTTTTCTGAAGCATTTTCTATTTTATACAGTTCATAGCTACCCTTTATCTCATCTATCACTACAAATTCAACTTCATTTCGAACATAGCTTTTAGTTTTCCCCTTTTTATAACCAATAACATTATCTAATATAGTTTCTCCACTATCTTTTTTATATAAATTATAGCTAACAGGTGGACGGCCAATTACATACTTATTATCAGAAAATCCGACTATATCATCCCTCCCTAATCCTGTCGAAACACTCCAGACAAAAATAATCTGAAATATAGAATAAACAACAATACCGCATAAGAAAAAAAATACGATTAATTTTTTAAAAATTTTTAAAGGTATCCTGCCCAAAAAACATTCCCTCCCATTTCACCTCGAGATAGCAAGAACAAAACTTGAATTTTGTACGCTAAGGAACCGAATTTTTTAGATTGTTGAAATCAATCCCCCGTCAGTGCCATAAGAAAAAGAGTTACCGCAGTAACCCTATTGTTTATAATACACGTCATTGGGAGAAGCTATGGATGAATAAAGTCAATCTATGAAATTTCCCACAATCTTTTAACTCCCACCAATTCCTGTCCATTGAATTCCATCCTATATATATCTGGTTTTGATGTCTGTAGTAAAAAATTCAAATCATACTTACTGTCATAATACCCCATCATCAAAGTCATTATAGCTCCATGAGTGCCTAATACTATTTTCTGTCCTCGATAGGTGTTTAATAATTCTTTTAAGACTTTTATAGCACGTTTCTGACAGTCGACATTAGACTCTCCTCCCATTAAAGCAAAGTCGGGGTCTAAGAATGACTTTTTTATTAAAGGGAATAATTCTTTATCCGACATTCGTTCCTCTTCAGCAATAAAAATTCTTTCTTTTAAGTCCTCAAATACTAAAACTTCTTGTCCTATTTGCTTCGCTAACTGCTGAACGGTTAGAATTGAACGATCGTATGGACTTGAGATAACAACGTCGATTCCCTCATCTTGTAATGCATCTGTTATTCGTTGAACATCTAATTTTCCTTTTTCAGTTAATCCTCTTGTTTTTTCTTTTCCAAACTTTGGTGAATCCCCGTGTCTCACCATATATATAAAAGTTTTCATAATTGCCTCCATTTTTTTAGTTTTCTGTATAATCTCCCCCCTATATTAGCATATATATCCAATACAGTCTCCTTAAAAATAACAGAAAACTGCGAATTCGAAATAGACCATTATCCTAATGTAAACAGGAGCGATTAGAGTGCCAACTATATAGAAAGATAATCACTATTTTCCTATGTTCCTCTACAATGTTTAAAATGCACCAAATTCTTTTACAAAAGAAAAAAAGAATTAAGTGAATATGAAGCGATAAGGATGATTACCACAAAACTTAACCTAGTAAAATAATATTCGAATGGAAATTCATACGTATTATGAAACGTAAAATGTTTCAACTCGAAGGAAGGCACCTTACAGTTGTCTTTTCTTTATATGTAAAAAAAGCCCACCTATTTCCGTAGGCGGGCTTTATCTTTATTACACAATAAGAAAGTATACTCTCTTTTCCCTTGAATTTTTATGTAATTATACATATTCATAAATATAGAAGAAGTAAAATATCCCAAAACCAAAAATGAGCTACATTCCCCTAAGATAAAGTTGTTATGACAACATATCTTCTACGTTCAACTTAGTTATCATTAGCATGTTTTTCTACAAAATCAAGAATTCTAGCATTAACCTCGTTAGAGAACTCACCATTGATTGCGTGAGATGCATTTTTCCAGTTCACTATATCGATATCTTTCACATATTTTTTCCCAGTTTCAACTGCTTTTACCGAATTGTGCATTGTACTTTTTTCAGCCATTAATGCAAGCACTGGAATATTGATATTTTTTAAGTCTTCTTTACTAAATAGATCAGGTGCTGGTGTTTTCAATTTATAATTACGCATACCCGACTCGATTAACTTAGCGATAGGCTCATCGTCATTTATTTCTGCTCCCCCAGAAACATAGCTTAACATCTTTTCTCTTATAAACTTAGGTACAATAGGAACGGAAGCTGGAATAGATGCTAGAATCATCTTTATGGATATTTGCGCAAATACAAAGACTGGGTCCAATAAACTAGCCGTCGCAATATGCTCAGGATTATATCTAGCCAAGTTCATTGTTGTCCACCCTCCAATGGAGACACCCACGATATGCACTTTTTCTAAACCTAATCCTTCAATTACTTCATTTAACCATTCTGCTTGTTGTTTTTGGTTTTCGATCACCTTCGTTTGCACACTCATTCCAGGTTCACCGAGTAAATCTATTGTGTAAACAGGCCTTTTCTCCCTTAACCCTTCTAAATTTGGTACCCACATTGGAGTAGATGCACCACGTCCAGGGAGTAAAAGTATTGGTTCCTTATGTTTATTTTCCTCTTTAGTAAAATAATAAGTACGAATTGTGCCATATGTAGTTTCTATATCTTTCGTATCGTTAGGTTCTGGAAGAAGTGCCATTGATTCATCGTAGGCAATTTGAAAATCTTCTTTCCCTTTTTCAGATGTAAAGTGACCAATCTTATTATCATCTCTCTTCATTTGAATTCCTCCTTTCTACAAATATATGGATGAACTTTATCTATATATTCATGGGAATCATCCATTGAAGATTTAACTTCTTTAGGTCAAAACTGTCATTTGGAAAAAAGAAAAAGACACCCTAAGGTGCCTTCTTCCGACTTGAACCATCTTAATTTTAATAATATGTATTGGACTCCCATCCAACTATTATTTTACCACATTAAATTGTTTTGTTTATTGAGAAATACAATAGTTTATGTATGCCGGTCTTCTGTATTAGATATTTTTGTAATCCATACAATGATTAACAAGGGAACAAGCTATTAATTAAAGGTAAAACCACATGCTAAACCGGTATAACATACCAATAAAATTCACATTGTATATCTTATATATTACGTAGGAACCGAAAAAAAGGAATTAGTTCATAATTATGGTGAAGAAGAAGCCATAGTGGTAGTTCTAGTGAGGTTTTTACTAAATTAAGGTACGTACTTTTTCAAATTATATATACAATGAAATTAAACCAGATATAACAATCAATGGAAGAATTACTGCGAGTTTATTTTTTAGAGGGACACGTTTGTCTGGGACGCCTGGGTGGATAACAAAAGCAAGTAAAACAATTGCTCCAATAATACCTAAAAGTATATGAATGATAATCATCCTCCTAAGGAATATTATTATCATTAAGTATATCACACTCAAAAATAAAAAAGGTATTAAACACCAATTAAAACTAAATATACCAAAAATAAATTGAAACTATAATCAGTGTTTTTTCCTTCCCCACTGATTATTAGCCTCCACGAATTGGGCGTTACGGTTAATAAATAGCAGGATAAAAGTAGAGAAAGTAAAAGAGGAGTGAAATTTCACTCCTCTTTTTTACTTGCGGATTTCAACACGCATTAGATCGCTACTAGAATTTTGCTTCTCTAAGCTTATCTCTATTTTAATATTGTTTTTATTAATATCAAATGTACCTGTGCGTGTATTAGAAGCCACTATATTATCAATCTCTGTACTCAAATCTAAGTTTGGATTTATCATAGTGATCCACTTTTTCCCTAACTCTAGTAACGCCTTATTACCTTGACCTCTATCAATTACAAAATTAACAGTATAGTTATTTTCATCATCGCCCCTGACAGTGAAATTCCCATAGAATTCTGGAATCCCCTCTAATACCGGAGAGAATAAAACGACCTCTGAACCTGGACCGCCTATCGCTGCATACTTTAATTCCGCATTATATTTTGTGTTGATTTGAGTAACAAAATGTTGTGCTTCCTTAGATACAGATCTTTTCAGTACAGATGAGCTCTCCATCCAACCTTCATAATAATAAATATCATCGTCTGCTAACTCTTGCGGGATAACAGTAGGCTTTGACTCAGGCTCTTTTTCTGGTTTTTCAAATTTAATAATTGCATTGTATAAGAATTGTGCATACTGCTCACGAGTTACAATTTTGTAAGGTTCAAACTTATTATCACCCGTGCCAGCAGCAATTTTATTTTCTTGTAATGCGCTGATAGCATTTGTTGCCCAGTAATTTTTATTTACATCTTTAAAAGTGGTAGTAGATGTTGCTTTTAAATGAAAAGCATTTGTTAATACAGCAGCCAATTGTTCACGCGTTAAAATACTATCTGGACCAAATCTTCCATCACCAAATCCACTTATAATACCAGCTTTACTAAGAGTTAAAATCTCTTTTTCAAACATATGATTTTTCACATCTGTGTAAGGGTTTGGTAAGTTAGGTTCATCCGTTGGCTTCAAGTAGGCATATAACATTCTAGCTACTTGTCCGCGTGTAATACTATCACCAAAACCAAATATTCCATTTCCATAACCCGATACAATATTTTTCTCTTGCAAATCCATAATCGCTTTATAAGATCAGTGATTTTCAGGAACATCTTTAAATCCTGTTGTGTTTTCTGCTTGCACATTTGTTAGAGGCGCTAGTGTTGTTGATGCGATAACTGTCCCCGCCAAGATTAGTTGTTTAAAATTCATAATTGAATCCCCTTATCCTTAAAATAAAATGTTCATAAAGAATATTGCACACATCTTTTTCCATATTAACATATAAAAACCTTAATTTAGGTTTATTTTGGATATTTTAAGTATATTATTCCATTTGGTATTGTTCGCAAAATAAAAATCATAATAACTTGTTTCCAATGCGCATTCTTTCCCTTTATCCATTTTAAAAAGATACCATTTACGAACTCAAAAAATCCCCTCAAAGCATCAGCTTTAAGGGGATTTCTCCTATCATCTTCTCTCTTCATACAACCGATTTGCTTTATACGAGCAAACAAAATACATACATGTCACAACAGGGATAAACGTCCAAAACAGTCCTCTCATTAATGCAAATGGCGTTTCAAATAAGAATGACCATAGAAATGATACGCCTTGCTTATCCCATAATCCTGGCGTCAAGTATAGTTCTTTCGGATTTACAAATGCTTCTACATTAATCGTATTATTATACATAAATAGAAATAATATCGGCAAATAACAGATCGCTAATTCTAAAAAGGTTTTAGATAGACGTTTATACTTCCCTGCTCGTGACATTTGATCTGAAAAAATGTCATCTTCACTTTCTTCATTTATCTTTTTAAAATAGTACGTACCTGACCACCGATTACCAGCTATATGCTCCCAGCCACTATCTTCAAATAATGTGCAGTAATTAATAAATTCACTTTTTCTACTAAATACTCTATGGTCTATTCTAATCGTCGCATCTTCCGGCTCTGTATATCTAAATGTATAACCAAATGTATTGCTTTCTAGTTGATAGCCTTTCCAAGCCATCTCTTCTAACCATTTTTCCTCTTTCTCAAAGTCTAAAAAGAATTTCAATCTCCACATCATCGTTTCCCCCTAACTATACGTGTAATAAACTCTTTGTAACCTCAATAATGTGTTGCATTCTCATAAAGTCTAAGTGCAATACTTCTTTCCCACGTTCCGTAATGACATACACTTTTCTTCGTTTATCTTCACTTTTTACCGATTCTATTAACCCTTGTTTTAATAAATTTTCAACCGCACCATACAATGTACCCGCTGCGATTTTCACTTGATGATTACTCAGTTCCTCCACCTTTTGCATAATTAAATAACCATGAGCTGGCTCTAATAAAGCTAAAAGAACGTAATAGGTTGTTTCCGTTAATGGTAAATTTTTATCTCTATTCATAAAGACCTCCAATGTAACGATAAATATATAGCTAAACTATATAGTTCAACTGTACAGTTTCATTTTATACAGTTAGACTGTATATGTCAAATTAAGTTATAAAAAAACAACCTAGATCCAACATGGGATCTAGGTTACTTTTTTACATAAACGTAATCGTCACTAAAGAATATCCTTCTTTCGCATTATACGGCTCAGCTTTATAAGAACCACGGTTCGCTCCTTGCGGATAACCGATTTCTCCAATTACTTTTTTCACATCTTGCAATGCGCCATCCATTGATTGTTTATACAGGATTTCAATCTTTGGTGACTTTTCGTTATAACGTTGCTGTATTTTATTTTTGAACTCATTATAGTTATTTACGATGTATTCATTTCCTAAATAATTTAACTTTGTATCTTTTAATATTTGCTGATATGCAGAGATTTTCGTACCACCTGCCGCAATTTTATTTGTTAATGTACTATAATAATTTGTTGTAGCTTGCGGATAGTCCCCGCGGTTCCACTCATGATTTCTTGCAATTTGCTCGTCAGATAAGTTGAAATAAGAATACGTTACGCGACCTTGTTCATCTGTCACCGGATCATCGAATGTTGTATCGAGGTGATACCATTTGTTTTCGATTTTCACCAAGTTCCAAGCGTGAGGCTGACCGTCTCCAGTTCCTACTACAAAATGATTCTCAATTCCAGCTTCTTTTAATAATTGATAGGTTAATAGTGCGTAACCTTGGCAAACCGCAGAACGATTTACGAGTGCTTCATATGCTGTATAAGCTTTATAAGACGTATCGTAAGAAATATGCTTTACGACATAATCATGAATTGCCTTCACTTTTTCATGATCATCCATTCCTACTTGCGTAATAGAAGAAACGATCGCCTTTGCTTGCTTCATTACATATTCCGTTTGTTCTTTCGTTTCACGATATGTAATCTTTAACGTAAACGTATAATTTCCAGGTGATCCAGAAATGCCATATGAAACATTCGATCTATTATAATTTGTATACTCATTTTTACTTGCGACTTCTTTATAGGCGTTGAAAAGTGTCTTCATTACTTCTTCCTGATTACTATTTTTCGTTTTATATGGAAGTGTAATATTCGTTTCGTACGCATTAATACGCTTTTGCACTTCATCTTTAAATGCTGCTAATAATGCCGCATCCCCTGTATCTTGCACCGCAACTTCAGGCTTTTTATATTTCAAAGTATTATATAAAAACTGTGCATACTGTTCACGTGTTACCGTTTTAGATGGCTCAAATTTTCCTTCGCCTGTACCAGAAACAATTCCGGTTGACTGCACTGCGCTAATAGCGTTTTCACCCCAAAAACCATTTGGAACATCATTAAATGTATGCTGTTGTTTCGCAGAAAGATGGAAAGCGTTTGTAAGAATTTGTGCCATTTCTGCGCGATTCACAGGAGCTTTCGGTCTAAAATTCCCTTTCTCATCCCCTTTAAATACCCCTGCATTCGTTAACATTAAAATTTCCTCAGGAAACATCGTAGAGTTCTGATTAATATCACCATAAGGATTATTAAACTTAGATCCGTCTTTTAATATGTAAAGAGTATTATTATTACTAAACGTTCCGCCTTGTTTATTCGGTAGCATAACTCGATACACTAAAGCAGCTACTTGCTCCCTCGTCGCAACATCTCCATAACCGGAAATAATATTTTTACTCGCTAAATCTTTAATCGCGGGATACTACCAATGCGATGTAGGCACATCAGAAAAAATACCCGCCTCAGCAGCTTTCACATCACTGCCATTCGTATATAATAAAGCGCCACCAATAAGTGTTAATGATGTAATTGATTTTAATAGTTTTGTGTACATAATTCCTTCTCCCAATACGTTCTCTATTTTATATTTTGTCGAAAAATCTAAAAGAATATGACAAAACATATTATACTATTAAAATTTTTTGAAGGATATATTAAGTTTTGAAATATGCAAAAACTCATATTGTTATAAAAATTCATAGTGATATTATGTTGTTTTACTTGCGAATATATAAAGGGCTATGGTGTCTTATGTCGAAAACATCATTTATAACCCAGTTGCTTTCGGAATCGTTGACACGAAATTTCATGTTAAATGCAAATAAACAAGGAACCTATTAGTCGATTCCTTGTTTATTTGGCTAAAACAGACTTCTTTGGAGAACCCAAATAAAAGTTAAATCAACTCCTATTTAACATTTCCCTTCAGATATATAACAGTAAAGAATACATCATCACGGTGTCAGCAAGCAAAAGTGTATTCTGCATTTCTGAAAACAGTAGATGGCAGATTGTGACCTGCTGAATCTGCTAAGAAAGAATATACAAGAACATCCTTAACATCATCTTTATTTCCACTAATAATAACATCAAGAAAATCTTCTATTTGGAATTCTGGAGTAAATAACACAATCTTAGTTGTTCTGTTTGGTTCTAAAGAAACAAAAGTACGAGAGATTTCAACTAATTCATTTTGAGTTGGGAAAGAAGTGTTTGGACTTCTCTTAACAGTTACCGTTACATTACTAGTATGGCAGCGTGAATCATTGTTTAACATAATGTTGAGAGCAGTTGGAATAATCCCATTTTCAGAAACTGGAACTCGAAACACTCCAGTAGATTTATGAGCCATATAATCACATCCTTTCAAAATAAAATATATTTACAATATATTAGATGCAAGAAACGTTCGTTTTGATAGGGACAAATTATATGATTAATATATCTATAATAACCCTCGGTATTACTAAGACAATGATTTAAAAGATTAACAAATATCGTGAGACCCAATCGAATGTATATTAACAGTAAAAAAAATAAGGTGTCTAAAAGATTCCCTATTTCGAGCCAATAATGAGACATTATGTTAATCTTATATGTATAGCTGCACAAAATTGAAAAACTTAAGGAGACAGATCAATTTTATGAGAAAATCATTCCTATTACTTACTTTAATTCTAGTATTAGTCAGTGTTACGGCTGCTTGCACACAAGATAAAAAAGATAGTGCCGTTAAAAATGGTCCAATAGAAGAACCAACCGCAAAAAATGAAAATGAAGAATTAATAAATTTTGAAGAAAAAGAAGATATGAGCCGCTTGGAACAAGGTATTTTATTAGTTGGTGAGAGTGTTAAGGGAGGCTATTACTTGACCGCCGTTAAAAGTGCATATTTAAATGACAGCAACGATTCTATCGTTGTTAATGTCTCTGTAAAAAATGTACGAGGTCAAACGATTGGACTATCAGAATTAAAATATAACTTAAAAGATGAAAAGGACGGAAAGGCCTATGAAGGAAAGATGCTTGATCAAAACCCTTCTGATATACAAGTTAAACCAAATGAAACGGTAGAATTAAAAATAGCTTTTGAAGTACCAAGTACCGCAGATGAATATATGTTTTATATTGAAAGCTCTTTAGATCCTCTAGGAGCACACTGGAAAATCGATAAGCTGCAATCACAAAAAAGCTAAGTCTAAAATACAATTTGATTGAAGAAATCTCTCAAATAAGCAAAAAGTACCGAAAGAAGTCTTCTACATATCAACTATATAAAAGTCCCTCCGCCTTCAGACAGAGGGACTTTCTAATTCCTATTTCAAACTACCAGCAATCTCCGTAAAGATAACTCCAAGTGCATGCGCACCTGCATCTGGATAGCCTAAACTTCTTTCACCAACTGTACCGGCGCGGCCCATGCGAGCTACGATTTCTTTCGTATACTCTGCTCCTTTAACCGCTGCTTCTGCGCCTTTTTCAAAGGCAGTTTTCATGTCTTCTTCGTTTGAAGCGCTAGCTAACCAAGAGTCTACACATGGAGCAAGTGCGTCAACAAGTGTTTTGTCACCAACTACTGCTCCTCTACCGAATGATCTTTCACCGATAGATTGTATGCCTTGCAGTGCTGCTTGCAACATTTCAGCGAATTCTTTCACTGTTAACTCACGTTTTTCGCCTGCTGCTTTACTAGCTGCGCGGAATGCTCCGCCCCAAATTGGACCAGATGCGCCGCCGCAATGTTCCATGATAATCATTGAACAACCGTCAAGGAATGATCCGATCGTTACGTTCTCTTGATCTACAATAGAATGCCACTCACGTTTTAGTTGCTTAAATCCTTTTGCAACACTCATTCCGAAGTCGCCGTCACCCGCATGTGTATCTAACTCACAGAACGGTACTTCGTTTTTAATAATAACGTCACTCATTTTATCAACGAGATAGATCATGTTGTTTAATGTAATGACATTATCTTTTATAACAGCATGCTCTTCCGCTGTTTCTATTTCGAAGGAAACTTCTTTCTCTTCTACATCTTCAAGTACATTCACGTACTCTACACTTTCAACTGGTCCATCTACTTTAAACGCTGGTGTATTACATTCTTTCGATAGTAATGTTTTTAGCTCATCATCTAGTTTCATTACTGTTAAAGACATACCAGCCATATCGATACTCGTCATATAGTTGCCAACGAATACTCTGTTTATTTTAATGCTTCTAGCAGCTAGTTCTCTCGTAACTGCGTTGTTAAATAAGTAAAGTTCTTGCAGTGGTGTTCCGCCAAAACCGTTAACTAAAAGCGCAATTTCTTCGCCGTCTTTTACTCCTAAATCTTTCATTAAATCATTTGTCATACGGTTAGCTAATTCATCCGCTGACAACATTTTTTCGCGTTTAATTCCTGGTTCGCCGTGAATACCTACACCGTATTCCATTTCATCTTCCGCAAGTGTGAAAGTAGGTGATCCGCTCGCTGGAACTGTACAAGACGTCAACGCTAAACCGATTGTACGCACGTTAGCCGCTGCTTTTTCTGCGACAGCTTTCACCGCTCCTAAATCCATACCTGCTTCCGCTGCTGCGCCAGCAATTTTATGAACGAGAATAACGCCCGCAACGCCGCGGCGTCCTACTGTATACAAACTATCTTCTACCGCAATATCATCATCCACTTTTACGTAGTCAACTTCAATTCCATCTTCCGTCGCTAAATGTGCTCCGTTTTTGAAATTCATAATATCGCCGCTATAATTTTTAATAATTAATAACGTACCTTTTTTACTAGCTGTCTCTTTAATCGCTTGATACACCTGAATTTGTGAAGGCGACGCGAACACATCTCCGCACACTGCCGCATCTAACATTCCTTTTCCGACTAGTCCTGCATGCGCTGGCTCATGACCACTACCGCCGCCACTAATTAACGTTACTTTATTTTCGTTCATTTCTTTCTTCTTAATGACTTTATATTTTTTCAAAAGCTCAAGCTCTGGATGAGCCATAACCATTCCGTTGCACATTTCCATTACTAATGTTTCTGGTTTGTTTATAATCTTTTTCATTGTGATTCTCCCTCAATTCCTTTAATATATTGTGATATATTTGAAATCTTCTTCTTACTATCCATGTTAAAATGAAAGCGTTTTATAGTAAACGGACAAAATGGACAATCTGTCTAAAGACACCGCTCTCATTTGTAGGTAGGATTTTCATATTACTAACATTCTAGGGATGATTCAGATGACCTCTTCTATAATTTCTAAAAAGATAATCGCGAATTCATTGAAGTATTTAATGGAAACAGAGTCGTTTCATAAAATATCAGTGAGCGATATTATGTTACACTGTCAAATGCGTAGGCAAACTTTTTATTATCATTTTAAAGATAAATTTGAGCTATTAAGCTGGATTTATAGAGAAGAAACGAAAGAAAACATTATCGACTTTCTCGACTATGAAACGTGGGAAAATATTTTCGATTTATTATTTGATTACTTTTATGAAAATCAAAAATTTTACCGAAATGCTTTTAAAGTCATTGAGCAAAACTCGTTTAATCACTATTTATTTGAGCATACGAAAAACTTATATATGAAGATTATTGATGAACTATCTGTGAGCTGTGGATTCAGCCTTTCTGATGAGACGAAAAATACGATTGCCTCTTTTTATAGTCACGGCTTCGTTGGAACAATTAAAGATTGGATTGAAAGCAAATGCGAAGTAGATCCGTCCATTATGTCTTCACTCATGAAAAATATGATAAACAATCAATTACTACTATTACTGGAGCAATCAGCAAAGTAATTAAAGGGTGGCAAAAGCAATGAAAAAGATTATGAATGATGTACAAAATATCGTTCAAGATATGATGCATGGCTTTTATTTTGAACATAACGACAAAGTAAATTACGACGAAACACATAACATCATTTATGTAAAAGATATCGAAAAAATGAAGCAAAACGTTGTCATTATAAGCGGCGGTGGTAGTGGACACGAACCTGCTGATATTGGTTATGTAGGAAACGGAATGCTTACGGCGGCAGTAAATGGCTGTATTTTCACTCCGCCTACAGTGGAACAAATTATTGCGGCAACTCGTCTCATGCCAAAAGATAAAAGTATTTTATTCATCATTAAAAACTTTAAAGATGACGTAGCAAACTTTTTAGCGGCGGAACAAATCGCGAAAGAAGAAGGAAGAAAAATTGACCATATCATCGTAAATGACGACGTTTCAATTGAAGATGACGCTTCGTTTAATAAAAGAAGACGTGGCGTCGCTGGTACTGTTTTCGTTCAAAAAATACTCGGTGCGGCCGCTCTTGCAGGTCACTCTTTAGATGGACTAACAACACTCGGCCGTTCTATCACCGAAAACTTACACACATTAGGAGTCGCCCTTTCACCTGCAAACGATCCAGTGAAAGGAAAAGCTTCATTCACATTAAACGACGATGAAGTCTTTTACGGCGTTGGTATCCACGGCGAAAAAGGTTACCGTAAAGAAGCACTATCCTCTTCTGAAATATTAGCGATCGAACTAATGAACAAACTAAAAAGCATTTACCGCTGGAGAAAAGGCGACAACTTTGCCATTCTCATTAATGGACTCGGTGCAACACCACTAATGGAACAATACATTTTCGCAAATGACATTCGTCGTTTATGTGAGCTGGAAGGTTTACATGTGGAGTTCGTAAAAGTTGGTACCCTTCTAACTTCTTTAGATATGAAGGGTGTTTCGCTTAGTTTGCTTAAGGTAGAGGATTCGGATTGGGTGCAGTGGTTGAAGGAAAATACGGAAACTGCTAGTTGGTAATACAAATAAAAATAGGATGGCTTCAATGGGCCATCCTATTTTTGTATGTAATTCAGCTATAAAAAAAATTCTGCCCTCAATATTACAGCAAATTTACATTAAAAATGTAAATCCTCATTTCCTTCGTATTTTCCTTTATTAAGTCTTTTTCTTATGAATAATTCTGCAACAATTAAATTGGGTACCCACGCTAACCAAGCAATAATAGCGTAACTAAGTTCAAACCGCTCTATTCCAAATAGAACGATAAACAACGGTAGCCAAATTCTTAATGTAACTGCTCCAAAGGTTAAAGAATAATTTCTAATCATCCAATTCCGATGGTCTTTAATTTTTTTATTCTTAACTCTATGTAACGCTTGATATGCTGATGTTAGCCAAAATACGGATAACAAACCGAAACCTAGCTTCGCTACCAATCCTCCCGTAGCATAAAAGGATAGATATAGTCCAGAAACGCCTCCTAATAATATACCAACCATATAGATTCTCCCAACTATTCGATGACGGTTGATATTCCTTTCTCTAAATTTAGTCGATAATGTAAAAGGACCAATTACTAATGCTACTATACTAGTTGTAATATGTATAAATAACATCATATACCAGAATTCACTTAATTTAGATCCAAACATAAGCTTCGCTTTTACAAGTCCTGTTTGAAATCCATCCATAATAAAATATTGGACAACAACATAACCAGATACTAAAAGAGCAAAAAAAGTAAATACAAACCAAATTTTCCTGTTCAAATTTTACTGCCTCCTTATTACATTAAGGAATTAGATTATACATTACTGTTCATTCTAGAGAAAAATAGAAAAGCCTTCTTCATACATAAAAACCCTCAAGTATATCGTTCTATACTTGAGGGTTTATTCATTTATTCCTTCTCATCTCTCATTTTCTTAAATCAATAGTTAGCTCATCTGTAATCTGCTCAAGATGAAAAAATCTTTTTATATAATGGGTATCAGACCATTTCTCTTCTCCACCAATAATAAATAATTCTTGCGCATCATACATAAATGAAAAGCTTGGATAAAAACTGTCAGCCTTTATTTCAATCTCACTAGTACGATTACTGATCATCTTACAGTCTGCTGAATAGCTTAATAACGTATAGAGCGAATCTTGTGCTGATTGGAAGAAATACGAGAATCATTTTATAAACGAGATAGCACAAGAACATAATCACCTCACTAAAGGATGACAGGTCTTCCAAATAAAGCTGGATGATAAATTAACATCGCACCTACAAATGAACACACTAAACAAAAAATAGCCTCGTATTTTATGACTAGAGAGGTGTTAGTATCAAGCTTTTTTTTCTCTCTTTTACATATCATTTTAAATAAAACTCTATATAATACATACCCAACAATCGCCCCGAGGGTATTCGTAAATAAATCATCAATATCTGTAATTCTATTATTTAGTAATTGATTTAACTCAATTGCCAATGAAAAAAGAATCCTGCACATACGGTGTTTTTCATTTTTCTAAACTGCGGCCAAATAGTCGGTAATAAAAAACCGAACGGCATAAACAGTACAATGTTTAAAAGATACGTCGTACTACCTGCCGTATCAAATAGAGTCAAGTTAATTTGACTGACACGAATCCACGTTTCATATCTACTTATATCCCATACAGTCGCAATTTGCGTCACCCCATATACTAGCGAAAGATAGAATAGAAAAACATATACCCATAGAAAATGCCGAATAGATACAGTTCTTTTCGCTTTAAAATAAAATCCAATTTGAAACATAATACAAAAAATAATAGTAAAAAAATAAGTATACAAATAACTAATCAAAACTTCTGTATGCATGTAGAATCCCCTAACTTTACATTTTCATCTATGACTTTGTCGTTTTTAGCCTTCTTTTTGATGTAACTCATTTATAGGATAGGAAAAACTTTTAAAATAAAAAGTGGGGTAAACATAAAATTTTTCTTAAATCTTCAGTTTGGTTTTATTATTACTCTTCTTAGGAATCCGCCATTGATAGCTAGGCAACAACATGCTTAAACGTAACAAGATTATCATTTTTGCACGTAATCCTCTTAGCACTTTAACCGATGAATCATATATAAAATCATGTGAATCATTTTTTCAGTTAAAACATGAAATGAAGAAATATATGACGTACTATAATCACTCTTGCTATCAATAGAATTTAAAGAAGATGACTCCTGTTTGCATACAGAAATCATCTTTTTTAGAATGTCCTTTACAAAGGGTACAGATTAAGAGCATCTTATGCCTATTCAAGGGGATCAACTATGCCTTCTTCCCTTAAAATCACTAAAACCTATTTACAAATCTATAAAAGTAGATATAATATCCTTATGGAACCTTTATTAATTTATAAAGCATTGTCAAATGAAACAAGATGTCAAATTTTATCCTGGTTGAAAAATCCAGAAAACCATTTCGATGAAAAACCTTATCTAGAACAAGACCTTAACTTTCAAGTTGGCGTATGTGTAGGAGATATCCAGCTTAAAACTGGCTTAGCCCAATCGGTTATTTCTAGTTATTTATTAACTATGAAAAAAGCAGGCTTACTAGAGTCTGACCGAATTGGAAAATGGACCTACTATCGTCGAAATGAAAAAACAATACGAGAGTTTTCTGAATACGTCCAAAACGAATTATAAAATGAAAGCTAATGATCAATCAGCATACTAATTGATCATTAGCTTTCACACATTCTGCTTTTTTACAGGTATCCAATTACTTTTTTTATAAATTGCACTGCCTATAAAAGCAAGAAACACCGAAAGGAGAAATTTTTTTAACATATCATATCTAGTTATTTAGATATCTGTTATTGTATTTTAAATTACATAATCCTGATAATATTGGCATCCAATCATGCTTATAATAATGCTTCTTTGTTAATGAATTTACTTTCAAAATACTGATACGAATGGAGAGTTTTATAAATGAAAAAAGTAAATCCTTTACTTATTCTGACACTCGCAATAGGTGTGTTCGGAATTATTACTACCGAGATGGGTATTGTCGGCGTATTACCACAAATCACTGAAAAATTCGGAATTTCAACTACACAAGCTGGATTTTTAGTAAGTATATTTGCACTAGTTGTTGCTATTTCTGGTCCGTTTTTAATTCTGCTCGTCTCTAGTATTAATCGCAAAATAATTTTATTAACAGCAATTTTCATATTTGTTATTTCAAATTTAATCTACGCTTATACAACACAATTTGAAATCATGCTTATTTTTCGTATTTTACCGGCAACGCTTCATCCACTCTTCTTTTCAATCGCTCTTGTAACAGCTGCTAAACTTGTCCCTCCAGAAAAGAGCGGTCAAGCGGTTACAAAAGTTTTCATGGGAATTACTGTTGGCTTTGCTTTAGGTGTACCACTAACCTCTTACCTTGCAGACCAATTTTCACTCGAAATTGCTTTCTTATTCGGAGCATTCGTTAACACTGTTGCATTCATTGGAATACTACTCCTACTTCCTTCTATGCCTGTTAAAGAAAAGATGTCTTTCGGCAAACAAATTCGTATACTCGGCAAACCAGGATTATGGTTAAATATTTTAACCGTCACATTCCTTTTTGCAGCCATGTTTTCCGTATACAGTTACTTCGCTGAGTACCTTGCAAAAGTAACTTCCATGAATGGATCTCTCATCAGTATCATGCTATTCATATTTGGTATAGTTATGATTTTAGGTAATCATTTATTTGGTGGTCTCCTACAAAAAAGCATAATAAACACTGTAATATCATTCCCTATTCTATATTCTATTGTTTACATATTGGTTTATTATTTAGGTTCCTACCTTGTTCCAATGATTTTTATAGTATTCATTTGGGGAATCGTGCATGCTGGTGGATTAATTGTTGGTCAAACATGGTTAATAAGTGAAGCTAAAGAAGCACCTGAATTTGGTAACAGTCTATTCGTTTCGTTCTCAAATCTCGGAATTACTTTAGGAACCATTATTGGAGGCTGGTTCATTTCAAACTTAGGTATTCACCAGCTTATTTGGAGCGGATTTATATTCACACTACTCTCATTTCTATTAATTATAATAAAACTAAAATTTTTCAATTCTAATAGCCAGGCTTCATTATCAAGCTAGTACATTGTCAGTTCCAAATTCGATAAAAAACATTATAAATTCTTCTTATACGATTTTATTAACTAAAAAGTATAATGCTCAAAGCCTTTAGCCATAATTACGACTAAAGGCTTTTTTGTATATAAAAACAATTCTAAAAGGAGCTAATTTTATGGAACATAATCAAAATGGAGTACTTGCTTTAATTGTTTTATTTTTAGGATTAGTGTTTTTTGTTAGTGGAATGGTTTATCATTTATGGGGCTCTTTTTAATGGTATGATTGTAATCACTCATAAAAACCCTCAAGTATGTCGTTCCTTTATTAATTTCAACGTTTAGACAGATACATAATTCAAAAACTAAAATGTGTATTGCAATTATCGATATGAAATATTTCCAAAAACAACTTAACATGGTAAAATAATATTCGGACGGGAGTCCAATATTATTAAAATTAAGATGGTTCAAGTCGGAGAAAGGCACCTTAGGGTGTCTTTTCTTTATTTTCAAAAGGACCTGCTCAATTATTGTGTAAAAAACATAAAGTAAGTTGAATCCATTAAAATACATGAGTGCCCCCTTGTTTTCCCCTCTTATTAAAGGAGGAACTATTATGGGATTTGGTGGTAGTTGTAGTAGTAATTGTGGCGGCGGCTTTGCTTTACTAGTTGTATTGTTTATTTTATTGATCATTGTTGGAGCTTCTTGCTTCTGCTAAAAAACTATCGGAAAAGACACTCTTATATGAGTGTCTTTTCTTTGTAATCAAAAGCTCTCTATAAAGGCAGGTTTTCACATCCAAATTAGTGATTTACACAGCACTTTATTCCTTCGCATCCCTCATACTGTAATAACCTAAATTAATAATAATTAAGAAATACCCACCCATAATTCCAGCTGCAAATGTCCACATGTACTCACGGTGTTCAATTTCATACATAATAATCGCACCGAGTATGGCGGCTGCAAACCGATTCATCATGCCAAGCATTGGTGCTTTTTCTTTTTTTACGATGCTATTTCCGAACTTTTCAATACGCCTTCCTAAAATCCAGGCGCAGTACATACTAACTAAAAGGCCAATGCTTATCCCTACAAACTGGGCTCGAAAAGGTGTCATCAACCATCCCAGTAACATCACGCCTAGTAAACAACATATTTGTATGTTGAATGATCTTAATGCGATACGAATCATGTTATGCTCCTTATCTTTCCTATTAATCCCATCTTTCGGACTTCAAGCTTTCCGATATATCCTTTTTAAAATGGGGGAATTTGATTTTGCTCACCATTAAATAAGCGAGTACGCATGTGCCAAATGCCACGGAAACTGGATTATTTAGGAGGCATAAAATGAGGAGACACATTGCCGCAAATGGAATGGGCATTCCGATGAATGTTGGGAGTTTGCTTTGCTTCGTATTAAATCTAGCAAGCCGCAGCATTCCGCAAATACTATAAGCAAGCGCACATATCATCCCAATAAACTGCAAATCTTTTAACGAGGCACTATATGCAAGAATAGACGGTGCCACACCAAAGGTCACTAAATCCGCAAATGAATCTAGTTCTCCGCCCATTTCCGAAACAGAATCTAGTTTCCGAGCAACCATACCATCAAACAGATCAAATACCATACCTGTAATAATGAACATAACTGCACCATACATATCGTGAACGAAAACAGCGTGAATAGCCAAAAGCCCACACACAAAGTTTGCTATCGTAAGCATATTCGGTATGTAACTCATCACATGCTTCTCCTCCTTTCTACTAATTGCTTCATCTTCATTCTCACTCATTAGACTCAAGATCCTTCTGTTTTTCTTCCAATATCACTTTATTTATTTTCGTTAACGTATCAGTCATTTGCTGCAAAGCCTCAATATCAATTTTCGAGAAATACTTCTCAATTAATACATCATCTAACTTCGACAATTGCTCCATATACTTACTACCGTTTGGACCGAGTGTAAGGAAATACTCCCTTTTATTATTCGGATTAACTTGTTTTGAAATCATCTGTTGCTTTTCCAATTTCGATAAAACTTGGCTCACAGCACTTTTCGTTATATTAAACGTACTCGCAATGTTATTTGCTGTTGTGTTTTCATTTAAATTGATATGAAATAGCATGCTCTCTTGCTGCCCAGTAAGACCGAACTCATCCTTTAAATCTTGAAATAGTAAAATGTAGAGTTCCGTGTAGGCTCGATTCATTTCATTAATTACTTCTTTATACGATTTAGTCATAGCGTTCTTCCTCCATGCTGTTATTTCGGTTTTAATAGTTTAGTTCACTTAACTTAACTATATTATACCGTTATGTTTGTGTAAAGGGAAATCGATTTCCATGCTTTATTCACAATAAAAAAAAGAAGACATCCATTAAGATGTCTCCTTTTCATACTTAAGACTCCAAACTCTCACCATTCGTCTTAATTACTTCCTTATACCAATCAAAACTTTTCTTCTTCGATCTTTTTAATGAACCTTTTCCTTCATTATCTTTATCAACGTATATATATCCGTAACGTTTCTTCATTTCACCAGTAGAAGCACTTACAAGGTCAATTGGACCCCAGCTTGTATAACCGATAATATCTACTCCATCTTGGATGGCTTCTGACATTTCAATCATATGCTTCTCAAGGTAATCAATACGGTATGCATCATTCACTTCGTCTTCACCATTTAACTGATCGATTGCACCAAGGCCATTTTCAACGACAAATAAAGGTTTTTGGTAACGATCATAAAGTTGGTTCGCTGTAATACGGAAGCCTTTCGGATCAATCGTCCATCCCCACTCTGATTTTTCAAGATATGGATTTTCAACTGAACCGAATACATTTCCGCTCGTTATACTTTTTAATACTTCTGGATCTGTACTTGTTGCTCGGCTTGAATAGTAGCTAAAACCAATATAATCAACTGTATGCTCTTTTAAAATTTCCTCGTCTTCTTTTTCCATTTCAATTGTTACATTATTATCTGTAAAGAAGCGTTTTGCGTATCCAGGATATGCTCCTCTTGCTTGTACATCAATGAAGAAAAATGATTCACGGTCTTGTTCCATCGCACGAAGTACGTCGTCTGGATTACATGTGTACGGATACGTTGCACCTGCCGCAAGCATACAACCGATTTTTGCATCTGGAATGATTTCATGACATGCTTTTACAGCTAACGCACTTGCGACAAGTTGGTGATGCGCTGCTTGATACTGAATTTGTTTTTTATTATCACCTTCTTTAAATGCTAGACCTGCTCCCATGAAAGGTAAATGTAAAAGCATATTAATTTCATTAAACGTCATCCAATATTTCACTTTCTCTTTATATCTATTAAAAATTGTTTTTGCGTACGTCTCGAAGAAGTTTACAAGCTTTCTACTTCTCCAGCTTCCATACTTTTCTACTAAATGCACAGGCACATCGAAGTGAGCCATCGTAACGACTGGTTCAATACCGTGCTTTAACAGTTCATCAAACAAATTATCATAAAACTGTAATCCTGCTTCATTTGGCTTTTCATCTTCACCACTTGGGAAAATACGCGTCCAAGCAATCGATACACGTAACGCTTTAAATCCCATTTCTGCAAACAGTGCAATATCTTCTTTATAACGATGATAAAAATCAATTGCTTCATGTGACGGGTAAAACTCTCCTTCTACCGGTGTAAAGGAATGAATATTTCCTTTCATAATATCCCAACGATTTTCACCAGTTGGTAATAGATCCACCGTCGTTAATCCTTTTCCGTCTTCTACATATGCGCCTTCAACTTGATTGGCTGCAGTTGCTCCACCCCATAAAAAACCTTTTGGAAAATTAACTTTAGACATATAGAAAAACTCCTTTATATAAGAATGAACGAGGAAAGGCATTGTAAGTTTTAAAGAATACCTTTCTTCGTTTGAACCTGTATGAAATGTAACTACTATTTAACTCCTAACTTTAGTAAAGAATCTCCTGCTTGAATCTTTTCTATCTCCGTTTTTTTGATGCTATATTTATCATAATTTGTAACAACAACTGGTGTTGTCACAATGTAACCCGCCTTTTGAATTTCAGCTATATTAAACTCAATAAGTAATTGCCCTTTTTCTACTCTCACTCCTTGTTCAATATGAGAAGAGAAAAATTCGCCATTTAATTTCACAGTATCCATTCCAATATGGATTAATATTTCAGCACCTGAATCCGCCGTAATTCCTATCGCATGATTCGTCGGGAATAGCGCAGAAATCGTACCTGAAACTGGTGAAAACAACTTTCCTTCTGAAGGCTCAATCGCAACTCCTTCACCTAACGCACCTGATGCAAATGCAGCATCGTCAATATTTTGAAGCGACATAACGGCGCCATGGAAAGGACTAAAAATTATTTCATCATCGTTTGATGCAGCGATTTTATTACTTGTTTCCTCTGTTTCTGTAGATGTTTTCTTTTTCGTAAAACCAAATAAGTAAGTTAGAATAAAACCTACTACTAAAGAAACAACCATCGAAACAATTGCGCCCCAAAATCCAGCTGTAATCCCATCTTTCGGACTAATAAATGTGGGAAGCGTAAATATGCCAAGCCCGCCTGTCATATAAGCTTGTGTACCAAATACGCCAAGTATTGCGCCGCCAATTCCTCCAGCAATACAGCTCATAATAAACGGCTTTTTAAGAGGAAGTGTAATACCATAAATCGCCGGCTCTGTAACACCGAAAATACCTGAAATAAAAGCTGGAATACTTAGTGTTTTTAATTTCTTATCTTTCGTTTTCACCCAAACGCCAAGCACAGCACCAATTTGAGCAAATGAAGCAGCAAATATAAGCGCTAGTATTGGATCAATACCGTGTACTGCTAAATTGTTATAGCCAATCGGAACGACGCCCCAATGAAGGCCGAATATGACAAGCACTTGCCAGAAAGCACCGAGTAAAGCACCCGCTACTAATGGGCTTGCATGATAAACCCAAAGCGTCGCCTGTCCTAAAAACTGCCCTGCCCACGTCGCAATTGGACCAATAACGAGAAATGTAACTGGTACAACGATTAATAATGTGAAAAATGGTAATAAAAATGTTTTCACAACATCTGGAATCACTTTCTTTAAAGAATGTTCTACTTTCGCTCCAAAATAAGAAGCGAGAATAATTGGAATAACAGATGATGCATAGTTCATTAAAATAACTGGTATGCCTAAAAACGTAATATGAATGGGTGATTCAAACATCGTTCCTGCAAATAACGTATATAATGGCTCACTTGCTTTTAAACCGGATAAAGCCGGATAGACTAACGCTCCTCCAATTGCCATACCGATGAATGGTGATCCCCCGAATTTCTTACTTGCTGTATATCCAAGGAAGATCGGGAAGAAGTAAAATAGCGAATCGCCTACCGCATTTAATATTTGATACGTTCCTGACTGTGTACTTAACCAGCCTAACGCCACAAATAGTGCATTAAACCCTTTAATCATCCCTGTTGCAGCTAACACCCCTAAAATAGGAGTAAAAATGCTAGAAAGAATATCTATAAGACTACTCTTTTTCTTCTCACTCGCACTTTCTTCCTCTGTTTCTTGAAATCCCCCGGCAACAATAACCGCTTTATACACGTCGGATACATGGTTACCAATTACAACTTGATATTGTCCGCCGCTTTTCATAACAGTCACAATATCTTCCATGCCCTTCAGTACTTCCGTATTTGCTTTCCCCTCATCTTTTAACTGAAATCGTAAGCGAGTTATACAATGTACAACGCTATTTATGTTTTCTCTTCCCCCAACATGTTTCAGTATGTCTTTTGCCAATTGCTCATACTTCATAGTAATTTCCCCTCCCTACAATCATCCCATTTTTATAAAAGAAAAAACCTAAACTAACCATAACGGTGCGATACATACGAATCACTCCATTACAAGTCAATTTAGGTTTTGCCTGCCAAACAGTAACAATCCCGTTTATTCAATTACATAATTCATTGCGTTTTGTTACACGATGAATGTGCAACGTTACATACACTTTTTCATCTTTTGAAAGATGACTATTATGTGCTTTTTGCAAGTATGCTTCAATCTTTTCTGTACAACAATATGCCTCTTCGTACTTACTTTTTACTTGCTCGTATAAAAAATCATCATCGGCCGAGTTCAATTCCTTCTGCATTAAACGCTGAGCGAAATATCGTAAATGTGTTACAAACCGGCTATAATTAAATGAACTTTCATCTAAGTTCATCTTATAGTGGTACTTTACAACATTTAAAATATCTTGGACGATTTTCGTCATCGCTACCGTTTGTTGCATCGCCGGCTCTCCTTGCTGCGCATTCACGAAATGTAGTGCAATTGACCCTGCTTCATCTTCAGAAAGTCTAAACCCAGTCTCTTCTTCAATGATGTTCAAAGCTTGTAGACCAATTTCAAACTCTTTCTGATAGAATCTCTTAATCTCCCAAAGCAAAGTATTTTTGAGATCCATTCCTTCTTTATGCCGAGTTAAGGCGAAACTTAAGTGATCCGTTAATGTAAGATAAATATAATCACTTAAAGTCCCCGGCAAAACAGTCTTAGCAAACTGAATAATTCTCTCTGTAATCTCTAAATTTTCTACAGGAATTTCAGTAAGTAACCTAGCAAGTTTCTCTGACAATTCTCTTGTTTCTAGCACAAAGGTTTTTTCTATCTTAGATTCATCAATCGCATCGCCAACTTTTTTCTGAAATCCCAAACCTCTGCCCATCAGTACAACTTCTGTCTCATTATCCTTCATCGTACAAACAACATTGTTATTTAAGATTTTATGGATTCTCATATTGTTCCGCCTTCTTCTTCTTAAAGTCACAAAAGGTAATAAAAAAACCTAAACTGATTCCAAAAGCTACACTACACCCGTAGCCTCTAGATCAATTTAGGTTTTGCCTGCCGAACAGTAACAATCCTTTTACTTATTAACTTACCTTTATTATACACAAAGAGTAAGCGGTTGCAATGATAAATTATTGAATATTTTTTTACAAAGAAAAATACTAACAATCGATCAGCTGTTGCTTACATCCATTACAAGTTATGTACACAATTATATTTTACAATTACCGTAGATAACTTACATATTTCACCATGTTTATCATCCTGAATAATCAAACATAACCATTAATAAAATTCCATATAGACCCAGTAATGGTTAAAATGTTATAATAAAACTACCCTACATAGTTACTCATATTCATACTGAGGAACTAGCGTCTTATTAAGCAATGCGCATAACTCAAATAAAAAAGACACTTTACAGTGTCTTTTTTATTTATTTTCATAAGAATTATCTCTTTTATTAACAAAATCTATTAAACAACAAAGGAGAATACTGTATCGAGAGAACTACGTAACATCCGTATATGCCTTATCATCTTGATCATTGTCATTGCATTTTGGGATCGTGAGAAACCTGTAGAAATTACTGACCATGGTAGTGACCCTATCGTAAACACCAGCAATATGACCCCAGTTGGCGATAATACATTTGCCTATAAAGACGAATCTAATCAAATTAAAATATTTAAATTTAACCCAGATACAAATGAAATAAAGCTAATAAAAGAGTTTTATGCTAACGAATATTAATGAAATTACATTGTACAAAAGGCAACTCAAGGTGTCTTTTTTATTTTCAAAAGGACCTGCTCATGTTTATACTTCAAAACATAAAGTAAATGGAATCCGTTAAAAAACATGAGTGACCCTTTGTTTTCCCCTCTTATTAAAGGAGGAACTATTATGGGATTTGGTGGTAGTTGCGGTGGAAGCTGCGGTTTTTCTGGAGGATTTGCACTATTAGTTGTATTGTTTATTTTATTAATCATCGTTGGAGCTTCTTGCTTCTGCTAAAAAACTATTGGAAAAGACACTCTTATATGGGTGTCCTTTCTTTGTAAACTAAAAAGCATGAGAATGAAAGCCTTTGGTCGTAATTACGACTAAAGGCTTTTTCTATATAAAAAATGAAACATAGTAAAAACAATATAATTATTTATATTGTTTTTCACTTTACAAACTATACCCAAAAAGTTGGATAGCTCCTTTTACTACTCATATTATTAATAAATAAAGCAATAACTACAATAATAAGAGAACCAACTAAAACTGGCGTTACTAAATAACTCCAACTATATGCTCCTAAAATAACGATAATTGGATCGGCCCCTGCCGGAGGGTGTGTTGTTCTTGTTAACATCATAATAGCAATCGACATACCAACTGCTAAAGCAATTGTCCAATATTCATTCCCAAACAAATGATATATTGATAGACCAATGAAAGTTGAAATCAAATGTCCTCCAATAATATTACGTGGCTGAGATAGCGGTGCATTCCAAACTCCAAACGCTAATACACAACTCGCTCCAAATGGAGCCATTAGCAATTCTGTAGAAGTTATACTCGTTAAATATGTTAAGGTGAGAATCGTTAAAAATCCCCCCAATAATCCCGTTAAAGAGTCCTTTATATTTACTTGTAATGGACTTCTTCCTTTCCCTTTCATTTTTGCAAAATACCTTACACTTATTGGTTGAGCCTCTTTCTGCTTAGCTGCTGTTATATTATCCATCATTCGCCTCCCTTATTTATCAATAATTATACCCCGAACAAAATAACCAGTCAATTCACACTTTAGGGGTTAGTTTAAAAATACAGAAAAAAAGAATCAACTGTTATAAGTTGATTCCCTAAACTTCTCCAGATTTTCGATCCTGGAATTTTGCTACCTTTTTCCGGTTCCCACATATTTTCATAGAACACCATTTTCGCTTTCCACTTTTATCTATAAATAATAAAACACAGTCAGGGTTTGAACACCTTTTAAGAGAAATAAGCTCATTTTCTGCTATTAACGTTAAAGCATCAAATGCAATTAACGATACAAGTACATCCTCAATTTCTCCAACTGGGATAGGCACTAGACGCTGTGCAATGACTTTATATGTAAATGGTGCTTTCTCAATTTGTTTTTCTAAATACGTAATAAAATCATTTGAAATTTCGTGCTGATCAGCAATTGCCTCAAACTGTTTTCTCAGTATTTCTCTTACCTCTAATATGCTAGATGTAACTTGATTCATGCGCTCTTGAATCCCTATAAGTGTTTTTTCATTCCAAAAAGGCAGATTAACCTTTATTACATATAGCCATTCTAATACATCTTCATCCGTTATTAATAAATCATAACGTTGTCCACGCCTAACTAGCTCTGTATTTACTAAATCTAATGAGAGATTTCCAGATATAAGCGGGAATTGTTTTGTTTCCTGCATGTACTCATCACCTACTCTTTAAACAATCATATTCCAAATTAATACAGAAGTACAACTTTTTTATAAACTATAAAGTATGAAGATCAAAACCTTTAGCCATAATTACGACTAAAGGATTTTTTGTATATAACTAAAAAGGAGCTGAATGTATGGAACATAATAAAAATGGAATGCTTGCTTTAATCGTTTTGTTTGTAGGACTAGCTTTTTTTGTTTTCGGCATGGTTTATCATTTATGGGGAACGGTTTAAAATTAAATAGTAATCCATTTAGAAGAAATTCAGACGCAATATCCTGAACCTCATCTCATTAAGCACCAATAATCATTTACCTAGTTATGAAACCCCTCATTATGCTTCAGGGGTTTCCACTTTAAAACAATTATAAAAAAAGGCCCCACCAATGGGGCGCTCAAAAAATAATATAAGTAAATGAATTAAAACAAATAACAGACAACTAAAATATATAAGATTAACATCATATAATCTACATATATGCAGAATTGCATAAGATTATTTATTATTACATGCTATACTAAAACAGGAGTCGACAATCGTTATTTTCTTCTTATTTTTAAAGCAATATGGATATACCTTCTTAACTCATTTGGATTGTACAAGCAAAAGAAGACATCGTAATCGATGTCTTCTTTTCTTATATTTTTATGAATTCTTTTGAGCAGATGCTCTCCAAGCACGAAAAGATGTTGGGTGTCCAGAATGAGCTCTTTGCTTTGCAGCAGCAACAGCTGGTTTTTCTTCAATAGTCGTTGGTTTCTCTTCCACAATCGCTGATTTTTCTTCAAGAGTAGTCACAGCAGTTTGTATTTTTTCCAACTGCTCTTTTAAAGCTTGCTGTTCAATCTTTAAATCCGTAAGTAATCGTAAAATCATTTCAGAATTGGCCATAAAGATCCTCCTTCCCCCAATACACAGAATAAAATACAATATGTCATCAGCATACTACCGGTGACAAAAATAAGGTCGTCAACTCTTTTAAAATCTAAGCACTTTTTATTTTTCAAAAGGACCTGCTCAAGTTTATCCGTAAAAACATAAAGTAAATTAAATCCATTAATTAAATGGTCTTTATGGAAGGAGGAGTTAATATGGGATATGGCGGTAGTTGTGGTGGAGGCTGTGGTTTCGGCGGCGGATTCGCTTTACTTGTTGTGCTCTTTATCTTATTAATCATCGTAGGAGCTAGTTGTTGGGGCGGCGGATTCGGCTGCTAATAAGAGGCACTCTTGAGAGTGTCTTTTTTTTGTGTTTTTGGATGTACAACCCTTCTCATTGGTAGTTTATCAACGTTACTAGTTACTGTCATAAAGAAATCGTATCCTTGTAATTCCCCCTCGAAATTCGCACATTTTAAAATTGACATAGCACTTTATGCACCATATACTGTTAACAACAGTATACTGTCAATAACAGTATAAATTCTAATTCATTCAAGGAGGTATATCCATGAAACATACAGGAAGACATACAGGTGCATTTCTTTTGTTATTTTTGGCAGAAGGTGATAACTATGGCGGGCAATTATTGCAAAAGTGCGAAGAAGAACTTCCAGTCAATCCAATCGATAGCGCCATTTTATATCGTACGCTAAAGAAATTAGAAAACGAAGGTGCGATTGAATCTTACGTAAGTACAGATCATCAAGACAAACCGAGAAAGATGTACAAAATTACACCTGCTGGAGAGGAACAATTGACAGATTTCCAAATGGATATTGAAGAAAAAATGAAGAACTTATCCTTTTTCATAGACAAATATAAAGACTTAAAGGATTCCGATCATGATTAACGGCGTGATTCTTTACACTTTAGCCATTATTTTTACGGGGCTTTCTTTTATGAAGGATCGTACGAAAACGAAAAATGCTCTAATGAAATCATGGAAAATGTTTCGCAATCTTCTACCTGCGATGCTCTCCATCATGCTTTTCGTTGGCTTATCGCTTTCTATATTAACGCCGTCTTTCATCTCTTCCATCATTGGAGAACAGTCCGGATTTATCGGCATTGTTTATTCAGCGATACTCGGCTCCGTTGCACTTATTCCAAGCTTCGTCGTATTTCCTCTCGGTAATACATTAATTCAACACGGCGCAGGCCTTCCTCAAGTTGCAGCACTTATGTCTACACTCATGTCAGTTGGAATTACAACATTACCGATGGAACAAAAAATATTCGGACGAAGCTTTGCTTACGCACGTAATGTATCTGCATTGCTCATGTCTCTCCTATTCTCCTATATCATTTGGGTGGTGATGGTATGAAGGAACTAAAAAAATATCGCTTCTTTTTCATTTTATTACTGGGGCTGTTTATATTAACTTTTATAAATCAATCTTTAGGATGGAGCGCATTACAATTAACAGGAAATAGCATTTTAGATATGTTGTTTCTCCTCCCCCCTGTCCTACTATTTGTAGGATTACTTGATCAGTGGGTGAAGAAAGAAACGCTCATGAAATATATGGGCGAAAAATCCGGTATATATGGAATCTTATTTTCTTTATTATTAGGCGGCATTGCAGCGGGGCCTCTCTACGTTGCCTTCCCAATTGCAGCACTACTCCTAAAAAAAGGTGCAAGCATTCGGTACATCGTATTTTTCTTAGGCGTTTGGACAACTGCGAAATTGCCAATTCTCGTGTATGAATTTTCTTCATTTGGAGCTACTTTTACACTCATTCATATTGGTTTCGGGCTAGTATTCTTCTATATTATGGGGCTTCTTTTTGAGAGGTTTTATAATCAGGGGCAGTTGCTTCGGTATGATGTTACGGAGGAAATGTAATCAAATTGACCATAAAATAGGAATATGATATATTTTCGGTAGAGTGCTATATAAGTATGACATCAAATAAAATGGCATATAATAAAAGAAGAGATGCGCTAACATCTCTTCCCTAACTGCTACCGTATAGGGTGGTAGTTATTATAAGTTATTTCTTTTTACGAAACCCACCCTTCTGCTTCCTACGGCGCGGAGTGGGTTTTTTGTTGTCCTTATCTAGAAGTTGCTTCCGCAAAAAAAACGCTGAAACTTCGCGCACAGTCGCTTTCAGAAACTCTTTTACAAGGTCAAACAAAAAGTCCATATTATCACCTCCTTTCCTTCCAAATAGAAAGAAGGGATAACCACCTACCCTCACAATACGCAGTTGACTTTATTTTATCAAATAATTGTAAAGATATTATGTAAACAAAACAAATGAAATTTTACATAGTAAAAAAGCCCTTCTAAACTGGGCTTTTTATATACATGCTATTACTTCCCAATTGTTATGAAAAAAAACGTCGATAAATTTATATTTCAAATATTCAGAATTAATATTAAAATAAAAAATGGGGATAAGGGTATGGGATTTAAAATTTTATACATAACGAGGGAATAGAAATGAAACTACAATTAAAAGCGGATTTAATGCTACTACTAGTTACATTCTTTTGGGGTGCATCCATCCTACTTACAAAGCTTGGACTTGATGGCATAGAAGAATATAATTTAATCGCATTACGATTTATTATTGCCTTTCTTTTATCAGGTTTAATATTTTACAAACATTTATTCAAAGTTGATTTTAAAACTGTAAAATATGCATTTATACTGGCTTCTGTTTTATTTATCGTTTACATTTTCGCGACTTTCGGTACAAAGTATACAAGTGTTTCTAATGCTGGTTTCTTATTATGTCTCACAGTCATTTTCATTCCGATATTATCAGCTATATTTTTAAAACACATTCCTGAAAAGAAAGTTATAGTAGGAATCATTTTAACGATAATAGGAATTGGTTTATTAACATTAACGAGCGAATTCAAAATCGGTAATGGCGATATATTTTGCATACTGTCTGCCTTATTTTATGCGATCCACGTCATCATTACTGGAAGCGTAACGAAACATGTAAATTCCATTGCACTTGGAGTCATACAACTCGGTTTCGTCGGCCTATTTAGTCTTATTTTTTCATTCATTATAGAAACACCAAAACTGCCTAGCACAACCAACTCATGGCTAATCATATTAGCTTTAAGCATATTTTGCACCGCTGTCGCATTCATCGTACAAGTAATTGCCCAGCAATACACGACGCCCACACATACCGGACTTATCTTTTCATTAGAACCTGTCTTTTCCGCAGGCTTTGCTTTCGTTTTCACGGGTGAAACACTTACTGGAAAAGGATACTTAGGGGCGACACTTATATTAGTAAGTGTGTTGATTGCTGAGTTGGATTTTAAGGGGTTGTTGCGGGTTAATTATAAGAAGAATATGGAATAGTTATTTCGCTAAAGTACATAAACATACTCCGAAAATATTCGTTTATATTATTTTCACCCTATTACCTTAATTTTTTTAGATGCTATCTTTGAATAAGGTAGCATCTAAAATATGTTACAAAGAATTATTATATTTATGTAGCCTGCATAGCTAACCTTTTCTACATTACTTACTGCACATAGTCATACAGATTTTTCGCTAACAATAAACAAGTTACTGTAATGAAAAGAGCACGAACATACCCGCTTCCTTTTTTTATAGCAAATTTGGAGCCAACGACTCCTCCAGCAATTTGAGCAATCCCCATTATAAAACCATACGCATAGTTTACTTGCCCCACATACATAAATATTAACAATGCACCAACATTACTTCCTAAATTAAGAAACTTCGCATTACCTGCTGCTTTTAAAAAATCATACCCAATAAATAAAAGAGCAAACATTAAAAACGAACCTGTGCCAGGCCCTAGAAATCCATCATAAAAACCAATAGAAAAAATAAAAAAGGTAAAAATAATGACGTGTCGACCAGATAATTTCTTATGAGTAGAAATACTACCCCAATCCTTTTTAAATATCGTATAAATAGCGACTGCACCAAGCA
The DNA here is from genome assembly GCF_001583695.1 of Bacillus wiedmannii. GTDB lineage: Bacteria > Bacillota > Bacilli > Bacillales > Bacillaceae_G > Bacillus_A > Bacillus_A wiedmannii. Next base: position 86,481 of record NZ_LOBC01000011.1, read on the forward strand.
TTACCAACATCAATGGCTTCAGTACTTCTGGGTTCATTAAATGAACGGTCCATGCCCCTATTATGGAACCTATGAAAGTGATTGGAAATAATTTAAACGCCGATTTCAAATCAAGATTACCAGAACGGTAAAACACAATATTACTAGTTGCACTTCCCATTGTCGATGCTAATTTATTCGTGGCTACTGCACTTGCTGGATTCAGCCCTGTAAATAATAAAGCTGGTAAGGCAATCAATCCACCACCACCTACAACTGAATCAATAAATGCAGCCACAAACCCAAAAACAATCAAAATAATTAATATAGATGGGTCTAAATAAAAATCCATACGAGTAGCCTCCCCTTTAGTCACTATTGTAATAGTAACTATCAATTTGCTAAATGTAAAGAGTTATTGTAACGTTGAAATATAAAGTGAAACTTTAATCAGCCCTCACCAATCGGGCTTTTACGGGCAGCCCGACCCCCACCTAACTTCTTTGCTTCCGCTGAATTTTGAGGTGGGGATCTTACTGCCCGGCAAATAGCGGGATAAAAGCAAACATCGGAGGACGAAAAAAGTGGACTACATCGTACAACAGCTTAAAAAAATTGGTTTTAATGAATATGAAGCTAAATCTTATGTATCTCTTGTTAAACAGGGGCCTGTCACAGCCTACCAAGTGAGTAAGGATTCAGGGGTCCCAAGAGCGCGAATTTATGAGATTTTAGGTAACCTTGTAGAAAAAGGAATCGTCATGAAGGAAGAAATAAATGACACCACTCGCTATTCACCTCTACCTGTTGAAATCTTTTTACAGAAAGCTCAATCAGAATGGCAGTCTACTTATGAAGGAGTTAGTGATTCGTTAAAAAAACTCGAAACTTCCGAGGAAAAAACGGATAATCGAGTCATTACTTTAAAAGACAATAAAACAATCATTAGCTATTGTCAGGCACTAATAAAAAAAGCAGAACAACGTATTGTCATTTCAATGTGGGATGAGATGTATGAAGCGTTAAAAGAGGAACTATCTGAAGTAGCTGATAAAATTACAGTACAAGGTATTACCTTACATGTTGAAAATCCAATTAAAAATCTAGAAGCTCATCGTATCACACCCTATACAGAAACTCGCTCTACAGAACATTGGTTTATTTTATCCATAGATTCTAAAGAGATGATTTATGGACCATCACTTGAAGAGCGTAATATTGCTTTTTATACAGATGACCCCGTTCATATATACTTACTAGAGGATTATGTATGGCATGACGTGTTAGTGAACCGACTTGTCCGACGTAGCCAAGATGATTTGCAGCAATGGATCACGGCAGAGAGAAAATCCTTTTTTATGGGGAAATAAGGAGTATATTAAAAGAATCAAAGAATAAAGCATAAGTTAATGAAATGAAAAACTTATGCTTTATTTGCAAAGTCATACTCAAGTCTTTCAACTATTTCCCCTCTACAAACCGACCAAACTCCTTCATAAACCTCAGCTTAAAACTCCCCACAGGCCCATTCCGGTGCTTCGCCACATGAATCTCCGTCATCTCTTTCTGCATCGTTTCCTTATCATAATAATCCTCTCGATACATAAGCATAATGACATCTGCATCTTGCTCAATTTGTCCCGTCTCTCTTAAATCAGATAAAAGAGGTCGCTTATCTTGACGTGCTTCTACCGAACGAGATAATTGCGACAACGCTACTACACAAACATTTAATTCACGTGCTAATACTTTAAGCTTACGAGAAATTTCACTAATCTCTTGAAATCGATTGCCCTTATGCTTCGGATCGCCCGTAATAAGCTGCAAGTAATCTACAATAACTAAAACCTTTTTATCACCGTGCTTCCTCTTTAACTTACGAGTTTGCATCCAAATATCTTGCACCGTAACACCTGCATGATCGTAAATTTCAAGTGGTAGTTCACCAATCTCCGCAAATGCCTGACTCACCTTTTCCCAGTCCTCTATCGCAAAACGATGCTTCGGATTCTTCAGCCTACCTCCTGACACTTCACCTATGCAAGACGCCATCCTTTTTAACAATTGCTTACTACTCATCTCTAACGAAAACAATCCAACCGCTGCTCCAGACTTCGCCGCATGTAGTCCTACATTTAACGCAAACGCAGTCTTCCCCATAGAAGGACGCGCACCAAGAACGACAAAATCACCCTCCTGCAATCCGCACGTCATTTTATTTAACGATGTATAACCAGTCTCAATACCCGTAATCTCTTTCGCATCTTGATGCAGCTCTTCATATAAATCAACTAACGCATCCTTCAAATCAAACTCACATACACAGTCCTTCTCCTCTAACTCACAAAGTGCCGTAATCGTCTCACCAATAATTTTCTCACTCTTCTCCGCAATAAGACGCTCTCCCATCTTGTGCCCGAGAACACCCGCCTGATACATTTTCCAGGCACCTCGAACAAGCCCCTCATAATAAGAGAAGTTGGCAGTTGTCGGCACACCATCCATTAACCCTATAAAATACTCCATTCCCCCGATCCCCTCTAAAAACTTCGGATCTACCCTAGAAATGAACGTCACAAGATCAATCGGTTGCCCCTCTTCTTCCATTTTTCGCATTAACTGAAATATAGACTTGTGCACTGACAGAGAAAAATAATGCTCCGTCAAACGGCACTCCTTAATAAGCTCTCCATCAAGTAATAGAGAACCTAATACCGTCTTTTCCGCTTCCACATTTTGAATACTCATGGCCGCCACCCGCGCTCCGCTAAAAAGCGCTGCAACTCTTCCTCAGACGGCGCATTCTTCTCCCACTCCTCACACCTCGCCAAAAACTCCTCCGTCTCCCCCGTACTAACAGACGACTCCTTCTTCCTAAAGCTCGCCGTATCAGCCTCAACCTCACACACTTTCGTAAATCCTTTCCCGTGCCACCCTCTCAAAATCCCCTTCACATAAGCAACCGTCCGCTTATTATTCTCAAACGCAATTTGAAGAGCCTTCAGCACAAGCTCCTCTGACAAATCTTCCATCCACGCACTCAGTTCCTCTACAGTATGAGGGGACAAACTACCGAAATGTTGCTCATAAAAAGAAAACACGCGACTTCCCGTCTCTTCCTCTATAACCTCTTCTTCCGCCTCTGTCTCCTCACAAACTGGCTCTACATCATCCACAGCCAAATCACTCGGCATACCGAAATGCGCTAAAAGCATCGGAACATTCAGCTCCTCCTCTACGCACTTCTGAAGAAACATATGTACAAACTCCTTATTCTTCACACCCTTCAGCTCACGAAGCACACACTTCTCCACATTCGTATTCGTCACCGGATTATAACGAAGCCAATTCAAAACGAATAACTCCCGAGTATCCGCATCATAAAGAATCTTCCCATAATCAATGAAGCGCTGCACAAGCTTATCAACAGTCTCCCGATTATAACCCGTCTCCATCTCAGCTAACCGCTTCGGAAAAGGAAAAATCCCACACTGCGTCGTCTTCGAACAAGTTAACAAATACACATAAAAATACCGCTCCTCCGGCGTCAAATCCAAAACAAAATCATCCTGCCAAAAATTCACCTGCACAGTACGATACACCGCCATCCTAATTCCTCCCGTCTCCATTCAAAAATGAAAATTTCCTCTTTGTACTATATATAGGAAGGAGGGCCGGGTTTTTGGCGTGTTATTTCAAATTTTTTTTCGACTCCTACTACGGTTTTTGTTGGTGTTTTTGTTTTGTTATGTTTTTTCTTAGTGATTTATTACTTGGTAGGGGCTTGTAAGGGGCTTAGGAGGGGCTAGTTATCGGTTACTTCGATTAGAAATACTCGATCTGAGAAGCCACCTCGTTCTTCTGCTTTCTTTTTACGGATGCTATTGATTTCTTCTAATGTTGTGCCTTCGTGTTCGGCTAGGGCGTTTATTAGTTCTAGTAGGTCGGATAGTTCTTCGAGTTTATCGGGTTTTGTTTTTGCTTCTAGATATTCGGTTAGTTCTTCTTGTGTTTTTTTGCAGATTTCTTTTATGTATTCATCTTCGTTTAGGATTCTTGTTGTGGGTGTTTTTCCGTTGGATTTTATTATTTGTGGAATTTTGTTTCGGATTAGTTTGTTGTATGTTGGCATGGGATTTTCCCTCCGTTTGGTTTTTCTTCTATACTTCAGATTTTTTCTGACTGATTTTACAGTGAAAAAACCATAATAAACCTAGAAATTATTTCAGTGACTACACCTGTAAACGTTGACATATCCATTAAACCTTTTATTATATTTATATTCATATTTATCCTCCCTCTAAATGTTGATTCATCCAACCTGAATACTTTTAATCTAATTTTTAATTATCAAATATATTATTGAATAGTAAGTCATTCAAAGGCGAACAAAGCTATTTCCTTTGTTCGCCTTTTGGATGTTTCATTATCATTAGAAATCATTCATATTTCACTAACAGATTGGGTACTATAAGTTTTTTATTACATATTTTGAAACGTAACTCTAAAACAAATAACAATATATACCACTTCAACTAGATACGATTTCAATTCAAACTGATTTTCAGTTGATACAGACATATATTAAATAAAGATTAAGCTTTAAAAATTTGCAAATAAAAAGCTGACTAAATAGTAAAATCACTACTACTAAGCCAGCTAAATTGAAATATATTTTCAAACCATTTCTTCATCTCTCTTATACAATTACTAGCAATATAACTTATCTTCAAGTAAATATAATTAAGTTCAGTTTACCATTATTTATACGGTTCGCCGTAACTGGTGTAAGTATGTTTTTTAAGTAACTATTTTCTTATTAAGAATATAAAATTTTATACCTATTCCATCATTCCCCTACAATATTCTGATTGTTCCTTACCTCCAGGGCAACAATGTCCAAATTCTGGACATCTACATTCTTCTAACTCTATATCTGGTTCGTCAGGTGCATCTTCTGGAATTCCAGTTGCTATCTCATCTAAAAATCGATTCCTTAATTCCTCTGGTTTGTCATCATAAGCACCTTTTAAAAACATATCTTTTAGAAAAATAATTCTGTCTTCATAATCTTTTTTAGTCAATGGAGGTAAAGGCATGTGTTCAATACAGTGTTCCCAAGGACAGGTTAAACCTTGAATATCAAATGCACTATTAATTTGATACACTTCAATGTATCCCAAATGATTTGAAATACCTCTCGATAAACATAAATAACTTAGAAAACAAGAATCAAAAAAGTCGAAATTTTTTAGGTTATATTTTTTAGTTGTGTTCAAATTTCCATTTGGTTCTTCTAAGTTTCTTTCTATTAATTTTTCATCTAATAGATATTCAATAATTTCATAACTAGATTTCAAATCAGAATCATTAAATGCAAAAGGGAATCCAAATCGTTTTATAGCCCACATTGCGTCCAAACTATCATCGTTCATATGCAATAAAATAGAACATTTCGGAGATATAGTACTACTATTTTTCAAAAATTCAAGATGATATCCCCATTTAAATATATCTTCATATAGAACTTTACCTTTTTTATCAAATTGCTGCTCCATATAAGCTTTGTAATATTTGGCCAAAATTGTATGTAATTCTTCTTTTTTCACTAATGTTAAAATGTCCATAAGCAAACTTTTAATTGAATCATGAATATCATAATATCCATTTTTATGAAAAACGAGGTTCTTTTTCTTTAGATTTTCAAGGAGATATTTGGGATTTACAGATGAATTTATTACTTGTTTAACTTCTTCCTCTGTAAATGGATAATTAAATACCGATATTGATAAAGCAATATCTTGTTCTTCCTTTTCTAAAATTGAAAATACCCTATTAAATAAATATTCATGGGTGGACTCTATACTCAGCTTTTCCAATTGTGATAACTCATTTTTATTAATTTCATTACTAGATAATAACTGCTTAATAAAATTCACAGAAATAGGATATCCGCCGATTAGTTTATGGAAATAATAAATATCTTCCTCATTGTAATTATTATTTCTTCCTTTTAATATATCCAACGTATCCTCGAATGAAAATCCAGTTAAATGATATTCAAAAACTTTTTTTGTAATAAGATCAATTTTGGTATAAGAATTTAAGCCTTCAATTTTTGTAACAATCAAAGCGCCCTTCATTTCAATATTAATAATATTCTTAAATAAATCTTCGATAAAATCTACTACTTCTAAATTAGCTTTATCAATACTATCAATAAATAATAGTATTTCCTCTTTTGCTAAAATTTTTATAAGTGCTGGAATTCTCTCTGCTATTTCGCAAGAACTTATAATATTTGCTTCATCTATTAAACCATTACTATAAAGAAAACTCGAAATATTATCTAATATATTTGAAACTGTATACATCTTATTTAGCTCTAGCCAAAAGACTTTCTTTTTACTTCGGTAAAAACCTTCGGCAATTTTTGCCATTATTGTTGTTTTTCCAACTCCACTAATCCCTTTAATAACAATCTTTTTTATTTCTTTTATAGAACTAGTTATGTTATCAATTTCGTCTTTTCTACCTTGAAAATCGCTAATATCTGGAATATCTAACCAAGCTTTAACAGAAATTTTTAACCCTATTTTTTCCAGGTTTTTTTTAAAACATCCTATTTTGACAACTTTACATTCCTGCGAAAGTTGAAATACATATTCCCAAAGAGACCTGTAAACATTCTCTACTGAATCCGATAGTAAAAAACTAGTCGTTTTTAAAAGATTTATACACTTCTCTTTTATAACCATACCTGGTAATGAACTATCAACAGATGTATAGGATTGTGTTAAAATCGAAGTTTTCTTAATTAGCACTTTTAGTTTTTCTATAGTAAGGGGTTTCTTTAAAAACTTTTTTAACAAATCCTCATTAAGTTCTTCTCTGTTTAATAAACACTTTTTCAACTCTGCTACATCTCTATTACCTGGTCCGTCTGATATAAAAGTGAATTGTACCCCTTTATCATCTTTATTTAAAAATTTTATGAATATCTCCTTTAGTTCACTTGCTGTCCAATTATATCCTTCTGCTTTTTTCTTTATCTGTATGTACTCACTTGTCCCATCTTTTTTATATATATTCATATCTTCTTCAAGCTCTGTTAAACTTTCAAATTGGATACTGTCCACCATATCACATTCATTAAGTAATATTTCTAGTAATTTCAATACAGAGTATGAAACTTGATAATCTATGCCTCTTAAATTGTCTACACCACTCATTAAATCACTCCATTATATTTGATAGTTTTGTTATTAACATTACTTAATTATAACTAAGCGAGTATTAAAATCCCACGAATTTACATAATAATAAAAATACTTTTATATTATAAGGACATAGAAACTATTTTGATAATAACACTTTAATTGATTAGAATGTTCTGTTATATACATTTTATCTTCAATTAAAATAGCTTAATTATCGTTAATTTCAATAAGTATATCTAAACCTTTAAATTATTTTTTAATCTTAATTTCTTTAATAGCAGCTGGAAAGGTCTTTTTATGTAAATCATATATTCTTCTAATAAAGCCTATACTGGCTTCATATAAACATTCATCGGTTTCTTTATAGAGTGGGTTCGCCCACTCTGCTAACCAACAAATAAACGCATCTTGCGACAACTCACTTGTTCCATGTGAAAATAAATTTGGTCTCTTATTCATTCCCTAATCCCCTTTGTATCTAAACGTTATTCCCAAACATTTAACACCTCTAAAACTTCCCTAAACAACACCGAACCTCTCCCAACAACCAACTCCAAAGGAACTTCCTTCACTCGCCCATCTCTCCCCACCACAACAACCTCATTCCCATAATCAACCCAAATCTGAACATCCTGCACATAATAACTCTTAATAGAAGAAGCCTCATCTAAGTTGTTATGGTCCAGCTCAACTTTAACTTGCTTCGTAAAACGACGCAGCGTTTTCCAAAGAATTCGTTCTTCTTTTAATTTCATGAAGAGTTCCGGGAGTTCTTGTACTTCTTTTAATAACGACATAGTTGTTATTGTGTATGTTTGAATGCCGTATCCTACTGGGCGGATGAGATGGTCTAGTTTTTTCCATGGCTCTAGTTCGAAATGTATATACTCATCGTTTTGTTGCATTTGAATGTGTTTGATTTTTGCTACGTATTGAATGCCACCATTTTCTCCGTGCCATTTTTTCGGTGCATATAATGCTATGTACTTCGCTTCTTGCCATCCTGGTTTTAGTTGTTTGATTGGTAATTGATATACGCCATTCTTCCTATATGTTTCATAGTCGTTTTCAGTTTTCACGCTACCCACTAATACTTTTTCTTCTAATGAGGAGTGCCATTCTTCTTTTGTTCCTCTTGGAAGAATGCCTTCTCTTATTATTTCTTCTGGGCTCTTTTCAATGAGATGGTCTAGAAATTGTTCGACTAGTCTTGTTGCGTTTGGTAAGAATGGAAAGCCACCGATATTTACTTTTTCGATACTTTTATAAAATGGATGATTCTCGTACGCTTCCTCTTGGTTCCACGGGAATAGTACGTACGCTCCGTAAGCTGTTCGCTCAAAAGGCCCCTCTTGTTCCACTACTAATGCGTCTCTGTAACGATGCATTGTATTAATGTCTTCTTCCATTGGGCCAGGGGCGCCATACTTCCTTTTATAATGAGAGCTTTCAGCAAAATCAATTCGGTATTTCGCATCAAAAATGTATTGATAGTGATAGCTCTTTCCCTTTTTCTCAATAGCAAGCATCGTATCTGGCTTTTGTGTAACTGTTGGCAGTCTACCGTTTCTTTTCTGGAAATACAGTTCTATTACTTCATCAGTGACTGGATGCTTGAACGTTCTTTTTGCGGTTTTACTTTCATCTAACGTTACGTACAAACCGTCTTGTTTAACTTGAATAACATCTTGATGGAGCGGTATATATTTTTCCGATAGAATTTGTCCAAGTTTTAAATATGTCCAGTATTCGTATAACCTTGCGACATCTTTTACCGACATTTTAAAAATTTGTCCTCGTAATGTTAAACCTCGCGATAGCATTAAGAAGATTTGATACGCATCTCGATAGCCTGCTGCCATTTGGATAACAAGCGAAAAGACTGAGCGATCCAATTTTCCTATTTCCCTCCAAAATGGATCGTTCAATTCATTTTTCATTCGAGACTTCATATTTTTTACACGTTCTAGTAAATTTTCATCCGTTACACCACGTGTATATCTAGACTTTGGCTCTAGCGCCTTAAGTAGATCATCTATTTTATGTACGACTCTTTGAATCATCCATTTAACAAATCGATTTTCCAGTGTGCCATAAGAAACTTCCTTATAAGCTGTAATCCCTCTAGTTGGTATACTGTTTTCTCCTTGCAGCAAGTGTGGTCGCTTTCGCAAATAGTTCATTCCGACTGAATCCAATTTACGAATTTTCTCTCCTCGTACAAGTTGATGCCTAGTCATAAGCGTATGATGCGGCTGTCTTTTAATATGAGAAATCGACTTCATAAATCGCTCAAAGGAATCATTTAAAATACGATAAAATTCACTCTTCGATGGATTTGTAGCGTAAATTGCAGATGCTCCTAAGTAAGTTCTCTTTAGTAAATGAAATGCTAAATTATAAATTTCATCATTTACTTCATCTAATAAGGCTCTGTAATCATCCTTATAATCAAGTTTGGACGGGAAAACTTCAAATGTAACTGTTAGTAAAGTTTCTTTCTCATCTTTAATTTCAAACGTTGTATTTCCTACTTCATTTGGAAACGAAAGATTCCCCATTAACACATGAAGTGACCCCATTTGAATAGAACTAACTTGTTTTCGAAAACCCGGATGTTCATGATAAAAAGAGAGCTGCCTGTTATTTTTCGGAACAACAACAAGCTGATAACTTCTATTTTCAAAAAAGATTGGCGGGTGTTCGTTCCATTCGTCTAGCCTCTGCAATCTCGCATCAAATATAGAAACGGATTCCGTCTTCCCATCTACATGAAAATACATCATTTCATCTGCGTTCATAGCGTGATATTCTTTTAAACTCTCATATTTTTCATGATAAGGATTTCCTTTAATCGTCAATGATAGCTCCTCTGTTTCAATCTTAACTAGCTCTATCTCATTATTAGATCCAGAAAGAGGTGAAACCATCATACTCAAACCTCCTTAACATATGAGACAGCTTGTTAGCGGAACGAGGATACTTAGCATATGAATCATCATTATTGCCACTATCATATTCTTCATTTGCACATAATACATACAACTGCTTTAATACCTCTTCTGTTCTTCCATCGCTCCCCGCAAGACGCGGTAAAATCTTTTGATATATTTGATAATCAAGTGCTTCATCGAATGACAATAACTTCCCTTGCTCGTTGTATGCCATATAGAAACAAATTTCATCTCGTATACGATACCCAACTTGAGCTCCAACTGATTCGAGTGTTTTATTTATTTCTATTAAAGTAGTTGATATGTTTCTCACAAGATCTTCGTTTTCTTTAAAACATTCTTTTAAATGAAGATATTCTGTTTCTAAAGAGCGATTAGAAACAACTTCAGCTTCCTTCTCTTCTATATCCATTAAAAAATTAAAATAATCTAAGTTAACGGTATTAAATTCAATTGTATTCGCACGATCTAATACTTTCTTACTCAACGGATGTGTCGTTTCATCCATATTGACAGTTCCAATAATGTATACATTTGATGGAATCGTAATATGCTTATTCGTAATTGATTCTGGAAGCACTGGTGACGTAACAATTTTTCTATCTTTCCATTTACGACTTTCAATTACACTTAAAAAGTCACTAAAGTAGTACTCCACTCGAGCTAAGTTCATCTCGTCCAACACTACAAAATACGGTCTATTTGGATTTGCATCTGCAGCTTCAAGCACCTTAATTAACGGTCTTTCTTGAAACTCGCCTTGAAGATTCACATAGCCAAGCAAATCAGAACTATCACTCCAATCAGGTCTAACCGGAATAAGCGTAAATTGTCCATTCTCTTCCGTAGCCCCTAAACTCTCCGCAAACCACTGAACAATTTTCGTTTTCCCTGTACCTGAAATACCTGATAAAATCACAAACGGCTTCGTTTTTAATGAAAGGAAGAAATTAATAAGATCCTTTTTCTCATAATAGAAACCTTTACTTTGAATATAAGAAGACACATGATCGATAATGGATTGTTGATCTAAATACACTTCTTTCCTTTCATAAACCATTTCATATTTCGTTCCTTCCTCTTTATAAGCGATAAATCCCTCATAATAGCGAAGCATTTCTTCTAGGTCCTCTACTAACTCACTTTCATTTGGCATTTTATTAACATCATACGCAATATAAGCCGCTGTTGAATTCGCATATCCTTTCGCTTTTGGGCTTGTCCCCAGGAAAATCTCATCATCTTTTTTCACCTTTTGGGACATATGTATTTGCTCACGAATCTTTTCTTTAATTTTTTGCATCTCTTCTTTAGACGTTTCCGTCACACCTTGTCCAATGGTTAAATAAAGTCGTTGCATATCTTCACTAAATAAATAGACGATATAATACCCTCTCTGTGTCGATGTTGTAATATCTCTATACATTAGCGCAATCCACGGAACTGTTGCCCAATTCCCTTTTCCGACTGACCCTATCACACTGTACTGCTTCTCATTTATAAATGGTAAACGAATGATCTCGGTTGCTATATCATTTCGGACTGTTAATCCTAATTTATGTCCTGCAAATTTTTCTGTTTTTGCATCCAAATATTCTTTCATTATCTTTAAAAAGCCTTCACGTAAACTACTACTCATATTACCGCCCTTTTCTTCACTCTTTTTTATGTATTGTTCGGATGGAATCCATTCATCATTAATCAGCCCTACTTGTTCCAGCCAATCCAGTAAGTTACCCGTACGCCTCTTCGCCACTGATTCAACCATCAAATTATCCCCTAATGAATTTCGAACAATCGTCATTCCAAAATCAACTAGAGCTGCTTTCTTTTCATCCTTTGAATACTTCTCTAACAACCCAAGAACAAATAAAGCATGACGGAAATATTCTTGTTTTAAAACTAGCTGTGCAATGTAGTTCTTCTTATCTTCCGATTGAACATATTCTCTTAATAGCAGTTGATTCATTTCATTAGATTCATTCAAAAAGCCCAACAATCTTAAATCTTGGCGTGCATTAGATTTCACTCGATATAAATTTTCATCCGTTTGTTCACGTAACTTGCTTGGAGTATATGTACCATTCATTATCTCTTCTAAAAAGAGCATGACTTTATCATATTTTTCACTTGGTAAGTTATCGGTTTGGAACTCTTTAAATGTAATAGCCTTTTCTCCATTAATCTTTGTTGCCTCTATGAAAGGTAGTTCTGCAAATAGCGATACAAGGAAATTTGATCTCTCACCTGGATAAAAGTCAGGATTATTAATTATTCGATCATTTATGAAATCTTGCCAAACTCGTAGAACCTTTTCAATGGTCACATTAAAATCCAATAATGTTCCTGCTTCTTTTTCTATTCCAAGTTTTCTTTCTACATATATTTCATTATCTTTTATCGTCATAAGCCAATTACTTTTATCACCAATACCATTAATAATTCTCTGTTTTGTATTAATAAATTCGATAATTATTTTATCTAGCATTTTTATCCCCCGTAGCTACAATTAATTACAATTACTGTTATTTTATCAAACTATCAACAAGTAAAAAACATATGAATAAAACGATATCACTTATTCCATAAATCTATCTTCAAATAAAATAATCCATCATCACTTATACCACAAGCACAATAAAAGGTTCCTCTTTTTTTAATTGATGTTATTCATTTTCTTACCAATAAACTTCATTCATCATATCCTCTATACTTTTTTTGTTGCTTCATATGAGAAGAACGCATCTTATTCTACCCACAAAGTTGAAATAAACTTGCAACAAGTAATAAAAAAGAACAGGAAAACTTATCCCGTTCTTAATCCGAATATACAATACTTATTTTTCATTTGACAATTTCTTAACTCTTCTTACTTGCCCTATTTTCTGCCGAGTAATCTTCAGCGTTTCATAAGTTGATTCTGGTAATATCTGAAACTGCTCAGGTGTTATTATTTGGGTAACAGCCTTCGTCAATTTTTTATCCTTATTAACACCTAATACTACGCATAGAATTGGCTCATCCTCATGTACAACTCTCTCCATTAAAAAACGTTTGCGTTCCACAGGATCTTTAAGTAATTTATTAGAGGTGTTAAGTAAAAACAACATAATAACTGGTAATTCATCTTTCCTATTATCTTTTTTATAATTATAAGCAGCATATGGAGTCCAGAACTGCTGTTTATGTAATAAAAGCTTTTGAGTTCTAGAACTAATAAATTCCCTAACGGTTTCGCGTGTCCCTGAGTCTAACAAAAGTAGATATCTAGCAGCTCTAATACAGAGCTTGTCTCTTGTGCTATCTAATAATCTAATTAACTGTTCAAATATAGGGTCCATCTTTTGCTTTGGTTTTTCTATAGGACCAAACAGCATTTCAAAGAAATTCTCTGAACCCTCTTCGACTAATTTCTCATTAACCTTTCCCGTCATATACATATCTATTTCATCTCTATAACTTGAGATAAAAACATCATTTGCTTCCACTTCTTTAAGCATTTCACTTATACTCAACGAGTAATTATTGTATTCGAAATATAACCCTATATGATCTAACTCATCATTCGTTTTAATGGTTGGATTTTTACTTGCCAGACTTCTTTGATATAAGTAGTTCATAAAAATACTAGGTGAATCAAAGATTTCAGGATATACTCTTAAATCGTTTATTGATACACACCAAACAGGTAATGCACTTTCTTTAATAAATTCTGTTTTTTCAATTTGAGCAGCAATTTCATTAAAATCATCAAGAGTAACACAACATGCTTGTATAAACTTAATATTATTAATTGTTCTAATCATATTATAACGTTTTTTATTTTCTTTACTATAAATCTCTATTTCATTAGTACGATTATACTCTTCAAATAGTCGCAAAGATTGTTCATAAGGATTTTGAGCTAGCGCTCTCAATGATTTTTTATAAGCTTCCTCATCAGAAAATGGTGATACAGGAGATAAAGCTCCTCCTTTCACTTCAACAATAATCATTACATCATCAAACAAAATCAAACCATCACATTCACACCATTCATTTTTTCCATTAGCACCGACTGGAGCCTTATAATATACATTTCTGAAAATTTGAGAGGTTGGAAGTATCTTATTAAATAATTTAAACGGTATTTCTTCTGACAGACTTTGTTGAATCTCTCCAATAACATTTACTAAGTTTTTATTCCGCCCTCGTAATGTACGCATTACCGATCTATAGAAATTATCCACTAAATTATTAATAGAAAAACAATAATACTTTCCTTCAACACATATAAATGGCTTATATTTAATAGGCATTTCTTTAAACATTACATTTGATATATCAATCAAAAAATCAGTTTTATCACCTGGTTGTAACGCTAAACTTTTTATGAATTCTACAGGCCACTTTGTAATCTTTTCTACATCAAAATAAGCTGCTATTCGTAATATGTTATCTGTTGTTAATTCATGTACTCCCTTATCAATAAAGCACTGTATAAAATCCGTCGTTCTCAAACGCTCACTTAATGCCATAAGCCCTTTCATAATATCTTCAGCAGATACATTAAAAGTATCCATAAAAAGCTTATTATATGGTAATAGCAAGTCTCGAAAATGCTCCTCCTCAAAATAAGGATATAATGTTCCAGAGACATTCATTTGCATACCTTGTGAGTACTTGATTAACTCTTCTTTTGGTACAATGTTTACGTACATACTCGCGTTAAAATAAAGTTTTTCTAAATTATCTAAGAACCACTGAAACTCATCAACATTCAAACTATTTTTATTAATTGTAGGTGTTGATGATACTATCATGCTTTGCAGTAGATCCATCCCTTTACTAATTGAAGGAGTAACATTACCATACACAGCATCTTCTGGATTCGTAAGATGTTGTGCAAGATTATGGCCATAAACATGAATCAAGATTGATAAAGGATCAACTTTAGAAATTACATTCTGAATATTTGCAAGCGATGTAATTATTTGTTCTTCTAGGATCTTAGGATTAAATTGTGTTAAGACATCGGATAAGTCATTCATATTCTTCATGTGCTACAACTCCTTTTGAATTAATAAAAAATTTCTTTGCGGTATTTTATTTAAATATAACAAAGAAACCAGCATTATTTATGTCACATAAAAAACTAATATTCTGTAAAGTAATCCTAGAATAAAAAGAACCCCTTACCACCCAAACTACAGGCACAATAAGAGGTTCCCCTATATTCAAACAATATTACCCATTCACTTCCGAATAAACTTCATTCATCATATCTTCCATAATAAAGCTTTTAAATTCTTCGTTCTCTAAAATCTTCATAAAGAATTTTTCGTTGCTACCCATGCGGTCAATAACGAAGTTTATGAATGACTTTTCGAAAGCAAATTTGAAATTGTCTTTTGTGTTATTTTTTGCTTTTTGTTGAATATCTTCACTGTTTAACATATCTTCTTTTACTTGGTCGCGTGAAAGGAAATCGGTTTCTGTAAACTCTGTGCCGAAACGGTCGTTTAACTTATCTAATATAGAAGATAAACGAACTTTTTCATCTTCAACTACACCACCTGCGCCGTGTGAAGTTGGCTTTAAATTTACGCCACCAGTTTGTTCTAACTCAATTCCACCTTCAAATACCTTCTGATTACGGTAATATTCTAGTGCAACATCATCAGCCATATATACATCTTTATCTTTACTGCTACGAGGTAACTTTCGTAATAAGTAATTTAAATAGATATATAATTTGTGTAAATCAAGGTCAATGAATGTAGCAATCTGCAAAATGAATGCATACGTGCGGACAAACTTCGTCGCTGCTGCTTTAAAAGCATCCTTTTCTTCCTCTTCCAGAGACTTAAAGCGATCTACTCCTCTATCAATCCAAGAGTTCAGCTCTGTTTGTGCTTTTGTTTGCTTTTTAAATCCACCTTTAATCTCTAGTTCATTGACAACTTGTACTTCTTTTTCTGTAAAAATTTGATACGGCTCTAATTCCGCTTGTAGATCATATAAAATGTTTGGATCTGTCACTTCTTCAAGACCTGTTGTTTCATAATACGGTTGGAAAGAATCCTTTATACCCTCTGTATCATTAACGAAATCAAGTACAAACGTATCTTCTTTTCCTGGGCAAGTACGATTTAAACGAGATAATGTTTGAACGGCTTTAATCCCGCTTAACGGTTTATCTACGTACATCGTATGTAGCAATGGTTCGTCAAATCCTGTTTGATATTTTTCAGCTACAAGCAACACTTTATACTCATCTGAATTAAACTTTTCAGGCAATTCCTTTTCACTGAATCCGTTCATATCCTGCTCTGAATATGGAATTTCATCGTCTTTAACAATACCTGAGAAAGCGACAATCGTTTTCAAATCTTCATAGCCCATTTTATCAATATACTGATCAAAAGCAATTTTATAACGAACTGCATGAAGACGACTCGCCGTTACGACCATCGCTTTTGCACGACCACCAATTTTTTGACGAGTAAAGTTGCGATAATGTTCGATAATGATTTCCGTCTTTTGAGCAACGTTATGCGGATGTAACGATACATATTGCGCAAGTTTTTTCGTTGCCTGTTTTTGCGAAACTAACGGATCTTCATCAACTCTCTTCGCTATTTTATAAAACGTTTTATATGTAGTGTAATTACTTAGTACATCTAAAATAAAACCTTCTTCAATAGCCTGTCGCATCGTATATTCATGGAATGCATGTGGCTTGCAATCTGTACCCATCGTTCCGAATTTTTCAATTGTCTTCGGCTTCGGTGTAGCAGTGAAAGCAAAGAATGAAATATTATCTTGCTTTCCGCTTTTCATAATCGTTTCAATAATTTGCTCATCTATATTATCTAAATTTTTTTCCGCAACACGATCTTCTTCGTAAGCATCTTCTAAAGTTTTATCTGATAAAATATTCGTTAATGCCGTCGAAGCTTTTCCACCTTGTGAAGAGTGCGCCTCATCAATAACAACAGCATACTTTTTACGATCAAAATCAGACACCTTTTCCATAATGAACGGGAACTTTTGAAGTGTTGTAATGATAATACGGGTTTCACCAGTAATAGCCTGAGCTAGTTGATTGGAATCCTTATTAATGCGTTCAACCAGACCAGCTTTATGCTCTAACTGATATACCGCATCTTGTAATTGCTTATCTAAAACACGGCGATCCGTAATAACAATAACACTACTAAATATCGCATTATTTTCCTCATCGTGTAACTTCGCTAAGCGGTGCGATAACCATGAAATAGAGTTTGTCTTCCCGCTCCCTGCACTATGTTGAATGAGGTAATTTCGACCGACCGATTTTTGTTGTACATCTTGCTCAAGCTTACGCACAACATCTAATTGATGAAATCGCGGGAAAATTAACATTTTACGCTCACCAATCAGATCACCATTTGAATCTAAAATATCATCTTTCTTCACAAAAACGAAACGGAATAAAACATCTAACAAGCTATCAGGGGCTAATATCTCTTCCCATAGATAATGAGTACGATAATTATTGTAAACAGTCGGATTTCCTTTTCCACCGTTATTCCCTTTATTAAATGGTAAGAAATATGTTTTTTCTTTTTTTAGCTCAGTCGCCATAAACACTTCATCTGGATCCACAGCAAAATATACGACAACACGCTCATTAAATTTAAACAGTTGCTCTCTCGGATCTCGATCCGTCTTCAACTGCTTCATCGCATCCTCAACAGTTTGACCAGTCAATGGATTCTTTAGTTCCATTACAATAAGCGGCAAACCATTTATGAATAACACCATATCCAAACTATTTTTATGCTTGTCACTATAAAACACTTGGCGACTTACAGTAAATCTATTTTTACGATATAAATCATTCATCAACTGATTCATTGTAGTTGGTGGCTTATTATAAATAAGTTTTAATGTTACACCACGGTCTTTAACCCCGTGGCGTAAACAATCCATTATCCCTTGCTTTTTCAGCTGATCACATATGCGATTGAGCATTTTCTGCTTATAATCTGCACCATATGATTTCTCTAACGCTCGAAGTTGCTTTGCTTGTGTACCTTCTAAAAACGCAAACAATTCCTCAACATCCAGCCCATACTGTTTAAATAATTGGCTTGCCTCTCCTTCAAGAATTCGCTTCATATAACCATTCGCTATCAATGAATCCTCGATATTCGTCTCAAAACCCTTTTCTGTTGCATCAATCGCCATATTATCACCTCATTACGCTTTTACTTCGAAATCAAGTACATCGATCTTTCCTGTTACCACCTCATAGATTAGTGATTGGCGGTAGTCTTTTAGTTTTTGGATTTGTTCTGTTACTAATGAAATAACTGTATAAATATTAGTTTCGATTTCTTCAATGTGATCAACAATTTGATTCATCTCACCTAAAGGTGGTATAGGAATCTCTAAATTAGCATACTTTTCAGCACTTACATTTTGAATAGTCGCCTGAATTAAAATAGATTGAATCCACTCTTTATAAATACTTGATTGTGTATAATAGTATAAATACTTAGAATTATACTCTTTACGGGCCCTTAATCTTATTAAATACCCTGCAAAGCTTGCTATCTCCTCAGAACTATGATAATAAGATTTCCCTACAGTAGCTCCACTTCTTGCAAATAAAATATCCCCTCCAATTACTGGATATTGGTCAGCAACCTCTTTGGGTAAAGACTTGAAGGTATTATCTTTTAATTTTCCTTGCTGATCTATATCAGTTATTCGAATATAACGTGGTAAGGTACGATCATCTAACTCTGCCGACTCGTTTGCACCATACATTAACTTATTTTGAGTTAAATACTTCATTTTTTTGATATTCCAGTGTTCTGGTATCTCACCAATCCACTCCACACCTGAATCTTTCATTTTCACATCTGGATTTAATCCTTTTGTTACAGCTTCTGTAATCATTGATTGGCGTTTTTCTTCGAGAATTGCTATTAATCTTTCTTTTTGCTTCACAATCTCACTTATATTTTTAGTTTTTTCATTCAAAAATGAAACGATTACCTGTTGTTCAACTAAACCCGGTAAAGGCATCTCCAAATTCGCATACTTTTCTGCACTAACATTTTGAATAGTAGCTTGAATTGTATTTTCTGAAATCCAATCTGCATATTCTTTTGTTTGCGTGTAATAGTAAAGAAATTTAGGATACACTTTATTATGATCTACCTTCAATTTTATTAAATACCCTGCAAAACACGCTGAGATGTTCGCTTCATGAATATAAGCCTTACCAACAGTAGCGCCACTTCTTGCTAATAAAACATCTCCCTTTTGTAACAAATATGGTTTCGCCTTTTCCCATTCTAAAGACTTAAACGTTTCTTCTTTCAAATTACCTTCTATGTCTAAATCAGTAATACGAATATATCTCGGTAAACTAGGATCATCTAATTCCGCTGACTCATTTGCACCATACATTAGATTTTCTTTAGCAAGATATTTCCACTTAACTCTAGGGAATTTCAAATCCTGTATAGTCATCCCATCACCTTCTTCAACTTCTCTAAAATACTCGCCTCAAGTTCCTTAATCTCAGCCATAATTTCTTCTGAACTACGAAGCTTTGTATATTTATAGAACTGACGTGTAAATGGAATCTCATAACCCACTTTTATTTTTGATTCATCGATCCATGCATCTGATACATGTGGTGTTACTTCACGCTCGAAGTATTCATAAATACCCTCTTTTAGCGGAACACTTTCTGTATCACGTAAGTCAGTATCTGGTTCAGCATCTGTTTTATTTTTCATACAAATATCCGCTGTTTCATCCTTCTCCGACAGACCAGCTAATATAGCCTTTAATACTGGTGCACCAATTGCTATATCTTCCTTTTTAAATTCAGTTTTTAATATCTTTATAAATTCTTCACGATTCTTAAATAACTCTTCACTTTCTAATCCACGTAACACAGCAATGATTTTTTCTTGTAGCGCTTTACCAGCTTCTATTTCCGCTAAGCCGTTGTCACCTTTTTTCTTAGAATTCGCAAGATTTTCGAATACTTTTTGTTCTACTACACGTTGAATACGTTCTTCAGAAATAAGGAAGTTTAAACGTAATGGGCGTTCTACAGTGATTTTTTGGTAGCCAAAATCTTCGTTATCAAAGATTTTAACGTGTTCACCTTCTTTAAAGTTTCCATATAAACGAACGATTTCATCAATTTGTTCTTGTGAAATTTCGTTACGTTTACTACCCATGCTCTTTTTCATTTTTTTCGAGAAATCTACAGCATTTACAAGCTGTACTTTCCCTTTACGAATAGCAGCTTTATTATTCGTTAAAATCCAAATGTACGTTGCAATACCTGTGTTGTAAAATAAGTCATTTGGCATAGCAACAATAGCTTCTACTAAATCATTCTCAAGTACGTAACGACGAATTTCACTTTCACCTGAACCTGCATCACCTGAAAACAACGGTGAACCATTCATAATAATTGCAAGTCTAGATCCTTGTGGATTTTCTGCTGTTACTGGTTTCATTTTTGAAATTAAATGCATTAAGAATAATAGTTGTCCATCACTCGTACGAGGTGTACCAGGACCGAAACGACCAGCATATCCTTGTTCTTCATGCTCCGCTTTAATTGGTTTTTCGTATGACTTCCAGTCCACACCATACGGAGGATTTGAGATTAAATAGTCAAATTTATCCCCTTTAAACTGATCATTTGATAACGTATTACCTAAACGAACGTTTTTAGCATCTGCACCTTTAATAAGAATATCTGCTTTACAAATTGCATACGATTCTCCGTTAATTTCTTGAGCAAAGAACTCTAAGTCCGCTGTTTTATTTAGCTCCGTTAAATATTCTTGTGCAACAGAACCCATACCACCTGTTCCAGCAGCGCAGTCGTATAATGTTTGCGTTAAGCCGTGCTTCGTTAAAATATCATCATCTTGCATGAATAAAAGGCTAACCATTAAACGTACTACTTCACGAGGAGTGTAGTGATCACCCGCTTCAGCATGCTCTGAGAAACGACGAATTAATTCTTCAAAGATGTAACCCATTTCTACGTTTGAAACGACCTCTGGATGTAAATCAAGCTCACTAAAACGTTTAATCGTTATGTATAATAAATCGTTATTATCTAATTTTTCGATTTGACGATCGAAATCAAAATGATCCATAATGTCACGAGCTGTTTTTGAAAACCCATTAATATAATCACGTAAGTTATCAGCAATATTATCAGAATCACTTAATAGTTTTGCGAAAGTATAATTACTAGTATTATGGAAGTTTTGCTTTGCGATACGATTTAAAATTGGTTCACGAGCATCTTCATTCATCGCCTTAAATTTCTCAAAATTTGCTAGGACTTCATTTTTTGTATTCTCTAATACACAGTCAAAACGACGTAAAACTGCTAAAGGTAAAACTACCCTTCCATAATCTTCTGGCTTATACGGTCCACGCAAAACTTCTGCAATTGACCAAATGAAACTTACTTTATCTTGAAAGTTAATCATTATATATCTCCTCTATACTTTATATTTCTACAGACCCAACATGTAAAAATTCTTATTTATACCTGTTATATTTTATCAGAAACATCTGCCCCATTTGAACTTTCTATATCGTAGTGTGTTCTTATTTTCTTATTCAACCCTACAAATACTATCTCTAAAATGGCAATTCCTACTCTTATAAACTTTAAACTATAAGCATTATATTCTTAATAGTTTTTATAAAGTCAGGTTCGATACTGTAAATTTCTCAATAGACACTTTATATTCCCAATAAAATCTCAACTTATATATTTATTTCTTCTACTTCCTTTTCAGGAGTACTTTCCTTTTTCTTAGGACCATCACTATAATTCCCCATTAAAAACCAGGCTGGCTTACGCTTTGTCACGCGCCCACCTTTAGCTGTGTAACGGAAATAAATTTTACGTGGTTTTAATGGATCTAATACCTCTTTTAATTCCCAACCACCAACCAACCAAAGAGATCCTCCAGCAGAACGTTTATCAATGATTTCTACATCATGACTTTGCAAGTAGCTTATTAAATCAAAATCTTCTTCTAAAATTTCCGTAGCAGTTGTTTCTGCTTTTTCAAGCGTTTTTTCTTTAATAACTGGCTCCTGTACTGCTTCCTTTGCAGGTATCTCTTCTTCAATAACCGGCTCTTTTACTTCTTCCTTTACAGGCATCTTTTCTTCAATAACCGGCTCTTTTACTTCTTCCTTTACAGGTATCTCTTCTTCAATAATCAGTTCTTGCTCTTTTTGTTCGGTTACAACTCGTACGACTTCTTTCTCTTTTTGCTGCTCCTGCGTTAACTTGAGTAGTGTCTCCTGCATTTCACGGAATTTCGCTTCAAGTGTTTTTTCTACTGTTTCTGCTACAGTTTGTTTAATATCATCTGTATTAACCTTCTGCTCTGTAACAGCTTTCGGGCTTGCATATGCTGGCGCCTTAAAGTTAACATCTCCGTATAATTCCATGAACCAAACTGCCAAGTCATATGTAAGTTTATGAGCTTTTAATGCATCTTCTACACCTCCAAAATTCGCTTCATGAACCGCTTTATTTCCCATCTTACGAATCCATTCAAATCGGAAATGCATTTCTTCATTTAAAATCCCTTCTCGATACAACTTATGTATCACTTCAACATGCTTCATTTCGTAATATACATTAATATCTTCCATTTCCATTACATACTTCGCTAGTTTTTCTGCAAAAATCCTCGCCTTCGATAATGCAGACGGAACATCGTTATACACTTGCTTCTCTAACGCTTCTGCAACATCAGCCAACTTCTTATACTTTGGCTGTAAAAAAGAAAATAAAAATTCCTTGCTCATATACTCTGTCCTTTCTATTTAAAAATAACTCTTCATATTTTATAAAGGAAAGTTCAATCCTATAGACTATCATTATCGTAATTACAAGTAACTACTATCTCTTTACATTCTATTCCATTATAACATCAAAACCAGCACTAATAACGTCACTTTCCACTGTATATTCTTCCAAAAATATTACAATTTTATCTATTGATATTTTAATATAGTAATAAAATATTATCCACCATACATCTCCAACAACTTCCTACCCTCCTCAACAACCTCTTCCCTCAAGCTCCTAGGCTCCATCAACCTAACCGAAGCACCCATTCCTAAAATCCATTTCTTAATCGACTCTTTCCCGCTCATCGTTGCATGGAAAATAATGCTGCCGTCCTCATTATGTTCTATCTTTTGGTTCTCTCCCCAAATGGATTCTGGTACGGATACGGCGAATGGTGGATAGATGAGTAACTCTACTTCTAATGGTTCTTTCATGATGCCGAATTTCGGAAACTCTTCTCGGATATTGAAATTGTCGGGTATTTTATATGTATCATACAAAGTTTTAATATCTTTTATTCTAGATAACTTAAACATACGTTTTTCTTTTTTATCATTACACAGGGCTAGACAATAAAAGAATTCGTTGTAGTGCACAAAGCCGTACGGATCGATAATTCGTTCCGATCTTTCACCAGACAGTTTCTCATACTGTATTTTTACTTTGCTTCTTGTAAATAGCGCTTCTTGTAGTTGTATATATTTTTGATTTTCATTCGAAAATGCATAATTTGGCTTCGATTTTTGCACAAAATATATGTGGCGGTCTTTATTCGTTTCTACTTTTCGAACGGCATTCAATTTATCTAACGCTACTTGTGCGTCCCGTGAATACATGTCATTACCTTTTGAAACTAGTTTTTGAATAGAGAATGTTAATGCATCTAGCTCTTGTTGGGACATATTTTTAATAGGAAATAGCGATGTATTTGAAAGAGAATAACCACCGTACCTGCCTTTCGTTGTCTCTATTTTTATACCTGCCATTTCAATATCATCACGATAAATACGGACCATCCGCTCTTTCACTTCTAATAACTCTGCCAACTCACTAATCCTCATTTTCCCTCTCGCGTGAAGGAGCTCAATCATGTATAGACAGTTACTTAATTTACTCATATAATTCCTCGTTTCTATTCATCCATCCTCATTCAAGTATAAAAGAATAGAATCATCTTTTAAATTGTTTCTATACACTTCCAAATTATCAATATATCACCCCAAAATGCACAGTAGCACACCCATAACATACACCATCCTCAAAAAGATGTTCTGGCAAAGTTCTTTTATTACAAAACCGACACTGCTGATACCGCCTTTTTCTAAAATCAGCCACCATACAAATACTCTCTTTCATTTCCACCGCTTTCTCACTGTCACTTAATTCTTCTAGATGTTCCCATAATAATATATGATGCGTAAACCGTGTCATATCTGGTGCGACAGGACAACTCCATACTAATCTATGAAACCCTATTTCTAAACCCATTTCTCCCGCACGAATAAACATGTTCGGATCAAAATCCAGCCCTCCAACTGCGAACTCGACATCTAGCTCTTTCAACTCGCAAAGCTCCAGTTGTTTTGATATAAATTGTTGTATCTCTGTTTTTGCTAATTTCATTAGTGAGCACTCTCCCTTATTAAATGAAAACAATTGCCAAGTACATTTCCCCTGTACTTGGCAATCCTTTTTAAATATGAACGCCTTCTTCAGCGATGTCCGTTAACATTTGGATGACATTTTGACATTTCGTATCATTGAATAATCCGTTCATAGCATTTATGACTATATCTTCATCTAACCAATTACTTATATTACTTGTATTTGTGTAAATTCTTGTATACGACGCTTCTGGCCTTTTCGCCGCTGCACTTATTTTTCTCCCTTTACTTTCAAGCCTTGTTAATAGCGCTAATCTCTTTTGTGATTCTAGTGGTCCAATTTCTAGCGTCAGTTTCAATCTATTATCCTTCAAGCGTTCAAACCACATAATTGCACAGTTATTTAACCACCAATTCCATTTCGGTGTTCCAAATTGTTCTTCTAGCTTGCGGAACTCCGGCATAATAAATGATGGTAGTCGGTGATGAATATTGTAAAAGCCTTCTTGGAACTTTTGTTCATGGACGAATAATTGAAAAGCATTAGCTAAAGTATCCGCGTCTGTTTGGCTACTCTCTACCGCAACAATTTCAGAAGAATCTTCTTCTCCGTATACAAGCCCTTTTATAGTATCGCCTATAGCTGCCACCACTTGATTAAAATCAGCATTGTTATACATATCATTCATCACACGGAGAATTTCATCTTGATCTGCCCAATCACTTATATTTTCATATCCAGCATAAATTCTTGTATACATGGATCCAGCTTCTTTTGATTTTTCTTTAATAGTAATTCCATTTTCCTCTAACTTGTATAATAACTTTAATCTCTGCTTGTATTCCAATGGCCCAACTTCAACAATAAGCTTCATACGCCCATCTACTTTTCTTTCGAACCAAGTTATAAGAGCATTATTTAGCCACCACTCATGATTTGGAACTCCAACAACCTCATCAAGTTGTTTCCATTCTTCGAAAATGAAAGATGGAATGCGAATGTGTTCATGGTAACACTCTTCTGGTATTTGATTTTTCTCTACAAATTGTAAAAATGCTTCTCTCATGACGCTATTTCCAGCTCCATGTATAAAGTGGAGCGTTTCAGCATACTTCTTATAAATTTTGCGAAGATCTTCTTTTTCTTCATCACTCAATTTCTTTACAGCGCTTAACAATTCTTTATTAACAAACTTTCCAACTACTTTTCCGTTACCATTTAAGCATAGAAAATCAACAGCTACCTTATGGCTCTTGTACACTGTTAATGCTAGTTCAATATCTTCCTCATCACGAACTAGTTCCCCCTCTAATATGTCAATATAGTAGGAAAGGAAATCTTTTATCGTACTAGACGTATACTCACTATAAATCTCCAATTGCCCTTTTAGAATATTTAATATATCTCCATAATCTAAAGTAAGATACGCTTTATGACTTGGAGCGCTACCATCTAAACTCAAAAATATTGGAATGATCGTATATCCTTCATATTTCTCACTAACAAAGTTTATGTAATTTTGTAATTGTCCATCTGACTCAGATGACTTATATTTATTTTCAATCAAAATAGCAACCTTTTGCGCCTCTGATATTGCCAAAATGTCAATTCGTTTATTATTTTTCGTCTGTACTTCGCGGAACACTTCTAAATCTTGAAGAGACTGCTTATGTAACTTAATAAAATTATATTGACCAATTAACTCCTCATTCTCCGCTTTTACAAATGTTCTAGCAAGGATCTTATTTACAAACATAGAACCTAAGTGATGATTTTCCATAGGATCAAGTAGCCAAGCAATCATATTAGAATGTCTAATCTCAAACTTATCTACCTTCAATATTTTAAAAGGATTAAAACGATTAAACTTACTATGTAGCTTCTCAAACTCAATTGAATTATCTAACAATGATAAAATCTCAAAATTATAATCCATTCCACACACCGCCGTTTATAAATTTGTAAATCAATTCTCCTGAATAATCATTTTTATAAATTTTTATAAGTAAATTATAACTTATAATGTGGCATTATTTATGTCACATATCCCATTTCTTACAAATAAACATGCATTAATTACTAAACTTAACCATCCCCCCATACCACCCACTACTCTCCTCCAAAAACCCCCTACTCTCCCCACTCCCCTTATAAAAACTCTCCCAACCCCGCTCCCTCAAAATCCCCTTCCAACTATCACTCTCCACCATCCTCTTAATAACATCATCCCAATAAGCAACCTCTTCCTCCGTCATATCTTTCGGACCCATAATACCTTTCCAGTGCTGGAAGATGACGTCGATTCCTTGTTCTTTCCATGTTGGGATTTCTGGTAGGCGGTCTAGTCGTTTTGGTGCGGATACGGCTAGTATTTTTATTTTGCCGGCTTTGTATTGTTTTTCGGCTTCGGATAGGGTCATGGTTGCGGCGCCTATTTGTTTGTTCGTTAGGGCGTTTATGATTTTTTCTTTGTTTTCGTAGACGAAGAATTGTAGTTCGGCTGGGTTTATGCCGAATGCTTTGCTTACTTGTACGAAGGATAGGTGATCGTCGTTTCCTAGGCCTGGGGCAACGCCGATTTTGAAGTTTTTCTTGTTTTGTTTTAGTTGTTCCATTAATTGTTTTGCGTTTTCTATGTTTGAGTCTTTTGATACGACAACGACTTCCCAGTCCGATGCTAATGTTGCGAGTGGGGTGAAGTCTTTATATGTTAGTTTACTGTGGCCTAATAGGTTGTTCGTTATGAGTAAGCTTGAGTTAATCGCCAGTACGTGACCGCCTTTTTGTTTCGTATACTTCCATCCAACATCACCACTGCCACCTACTTTGTTTGTGACAGTGATTGGTTTTGTGAAGATTTTTTCTTCTGTCAGCGTTTTTTTCATCGCTCGTGCTGTTAAGTCCCATCCCGCTCCTTGAACGTTTGGCGCAACGATTTCTACTTCATCTATGTTTACTGTATTCATGCGAGGTTTTTCAGAAGAACAACCAGCTATTACTCCTGTCATGATCCATATACATAGTAATAATCGTTTTTTCATAGTCCTCGTCCTATGCGATATTTTCGTTCCGGTCGTCCGATAATGCCGTATGTGTACTCTACTGTGCATTCGTTTGTCGCTACTAAGTATTCTAAATATCTTCTTGCGGTTGTTCTAGAGGCCCCCATTTGTTCTCCCATTTCTTCTATTGTAATTCCCTCTTCGAATCCTTTTATAATCCCTTTCACTTTTTGAAGTGTTAACGGATCAACACCTGTCGGTAAGTTTTTCATATCTTGCATTTGCGAAGTACCGAAAAAGTTATCGATTAGTGCTTGATTCACTTCATTGTTACTATGTAATAATTGCTTCTTTCTTTTATAGTCTTCAATTGTGCGAACAAATTTTTCTAACGTGACCGGTTTTATAAGGTAGTTGCTTACGCCATTTCGAATTGCTTTTTCTAACATATGGTTTTCATTTGCCGCCGTAACCATAATGACGTCAACGTTTGGAAAATCAGCATGAATTTTCGGCAATAAGTCTGTACCGATTCCATCTGGTAAATAGTTATCTAATAGAAGTAAATCGATTTCTTCCTTTTGTAGTAGTTCCATCGTTTCTTTCGCGTTCAATGCTTTTCCAATCACTTTTACATCTTTTATTTTTGATAAAAACTCTTCCTGAATTTGCGCGACGCGGAAATCATCTTCTGCAATTGCAACCTTCAACATATGCCCATCCCCCTGTTTGTCATGTACTTTCTCTCAATATTTTCGGAAGGTAAATTGTAAAAATCGCTCCCCCATTTTTCTCGTTTTGAATCTCAATTGTTCCCCCTAGTAGATCTACCATTTCTTTCACGTTTGCTAGTCCGTAACCACGATTATTGCCTTTCGTTGAAAACCCTTTTTGAAAAATGGTCGTGATTTTTTCTACCGGTATCCCTGCTCCACTATCTATCACTTCAAACACAATATCGTGTCCAATATCCGTAACAAAGAAGGAAACATTCTTCTCCTCTTGCTCACTCACCGCATCAAATGCATTATCGATTATGTTTCCAAGGATCGTAATAAGGTGCGAAACTTTTATATGCTCTGGTAATGGATGAAGCGCACTATCTCCTTCAATATGAAAATCAATTTTCTTCTCAGATGCAGTTCCGAGTTTTCCTAATAAAATAGCTTGTACTTTCGCATCATGAATTTGATGGAATAAAATATGGTTTTGACTTTGATGAATGTTAGATTCTTGTTGGATAAATTCAATCGCTTCTCTGTAGTGCCCTAACTGAAGTAATCCAGATAAGACGAAGAGCTTATTTGTAAATTCATGCGTTTGAGCACGTAAGTCCTCCGAATACTTTCTTACCTCAGATATTGTGTTCACAAGGTTTTGCAGTTCTGTTTTATCTCTAAAACTACATACAACACCTACCGTACTGTTATTTTCGAGTATCGGTGTCATGTTTAAAATAAACACTTTATCTTGAAACGCGATTTCTTGATCGTTTTCTAGCACTCTCTCCATATGAAAATCCGGTAAAACTTTTGAAATGTGCCGCTGCATATAATCGCCATTTACATGAAGCATTTCTTCTGCCGACGTATTCATCATCGTAATAAAACCGTTTTGATCAGTAGCGATAATTCCTTCTTTTATAGATAGTAGTATCGCGCTTCGCTCCCGGTATAGCGCTGCGATTTCATTCGGCTCTAAACCGAGTGTATCTTTCCTGATACTACGTGCTAAAAGAATGCCACCAACAATGCCTGCTAATAACACCGCTAAGGAGAAGAGGATAATTTCTTTCGTTCTGCTCAATATGTTAGATTCAATACCTTTTATTAAAAACTCTACTGTCACAATGCCTACGACTTGATCGTAGTCTCCGTTATGAATAATAATAGGTGCTTTCGCCATTAAAGCCGGGCCACTTGCACCATTTCCTTCGAGCGTATAATAGCCACCAAAAGTGAGTGCTTCATAGTTATATGGATTGCTACTCTTTGTCCCAATCAATTCCGAATTAGAATGTGAATACATAACCCCATAACGATCTTCTATAATGACATAATCTGCACCAGCTTGCTCACGAACTTGTTCCGCAATGGATTGAATGATACTTTTATGCTCGTTATATTGAAAAGCCTCTTTTATAGCTGGCATAAAAGAAAGTGACTTCGCCGTTTGCAGAGCTAATTGCTCCACTTGACGTTTCGTATCAACAGACTGAATGTAAACAAATATCCCCGCTAACAGGAGAACGACAAATAAAATTAATGTAATAATTAAGCCTAGTATTTTCGTTTGTAATGACACTTTTCGTGATTTTTTCATACTTCATATCCTTTGATAAAATATTCAAAACTATCAATCTCCTTTTTCTATTATTATGACAAAACTGAAAATGAAGCAACTATTAAAAATACCCATGTACATAAAGTACAAAAAGAATAAAATTGTCATAATATTGAGATTTAATTCTATAGACAGTACAATTCAACTACAATGAACACGCTTTCATGATTATCATTTTATTTATAAGCAAGAGGAGGAATTATTATGGCTCAAGCAAAATCTAACCGAGTCGCCGGCAATATTTTCAAAGGTTCCGTCGGCAATTTAATTGAATGGTACGACTGGTACGTTTACTCTGCTTTCGCCGTTTATTTTTCAGCAGAGTTCTTTCCTAAAGGAGATCCAACGAGCCAATTATTGAACACAGCAGCTATTTTCGCAGTTGGATTTTTAATGCGCCCTATCGGGAGTTTATTAATGGGACGTTATGCAGATCGGCACGGACGCCGAGCAGCATTAACTCTTTCCATTACAGTTATGGCCGGTGGTTCTTTAATTATTGCCTGTACACCTAGTTACGAAAGCATCGGTATTATGGCACCAATTATTTTAGTTCTTGCTCGTTTACTTCAAGGATTATCACTCGGCGGAGAGTACGGAACTTCTGCAACTTATTTATCTGAAATGGCTAGTAGTGGACGCCGCGGTTTTTATTCAAGTTTCCAATATGTAACGCTCGTTGCTGGACAGATGGTTGCGTTAGGCGTTCAAATTGTTCTTCAGCAATTGCTAAGCGAACCCGATATGAAAGCTTGGGGTTGGCGTATTCCGTTCATTATTGGAGCGATGGGCGCAGTAGCTGTATTATGGCTTCGCCGCACGATGGATGAATCAGAGCAGTTTGCAAACATAAAATCACAAAAACGCGAAAGCGCAGGAACCGTTCGTGCGCTTATGAAACATCCGAAAGCAGTATTAACAGTAGTCGGCCTAACACTAGGAGGCACTGTTGCATTCTATACGTACACAACATATTTACAAAAATTCATGGTAAACACAGTCGGTCTCCCGAAAGAAGTTGTAAGCTGGATTAACTTTGTCGCACTACTTATTTTCGTCGTACTTCAACCAATTGCGGGGCTACTATCCGATAAAATTGGACGCCGCCCACTATTAATGGCTTTCGGTATTCTCGGAACGTTACTAACAGCGCCGATCTTCTTCTTCATGGAAAAAACGACAGAACCAATCGTCGCATTCTTACTCATGATGGTCGGTCTCATTATCGTTACCGGTTATACTTCCATTAACGCAATTGTAAAAGCAGAACTCTTCCCAACTGAAATTCGTGCACTTGGCGTAGGTTTACCATATGCTCTAACAGTTGCGATATTCGGCGGAACAGCTGAATTCATCGCATTATGGCTAAAGAGTATCGGAATGGAATCACTATTCTACTTCTACGTAGCTGGATGTATCGCGATAAGCTTTATTACGTATTGGCGTATGGATGAATCATCGAAAACTTCGCAGATTGAGGCGGAGCTTGGTGGGGATAAATTAGTTAACAATAAATCTAGTTAAAATTATGTATTCTATTATCTTCGTTTATCTGAAAAAGCATAATTCATTAATATGCAATTTAAAAACCTCTACTTATATGTAGAGGTTTTTGTATAACGAAAAAACACCTAGTTCCATTGTTATTTTACAAATCCAAAATTCTTCCTCATCTTAAAGTGGAACAAATTTATTACTTAGAGTGTCTAATAAGTGTATTTCTAATATGAGTTGTCCAGATTGGATACAACATATCCCGTTTGACATCTATTTTTATGTATTACAAAAAAATGAAAGGACTTATTATTCCCAAAAGTAAAAAACATGTATTGTAATACTTTCACAGGTGAACCATTACAAGTGGAAACAAAAAAGAAACAACCCAAACCGTGACTTATCAATCATATAAAGTGAAACTTTAATCAGCGGGGGTCTTACTGCCCGGCAAATAGCGGGATAAACGTTTTGGATGTCATTTAACCTGTGAAATTTTAGCTGCAGTAGTATTGTTACCCAATGCCATCTTTAATTGCATTGGTATTTAGAATACCTAGACAAAATCCATATATTCTTGAAAGAGGTTGAAAATTTATGTTCGTTTTAAACAAGTTCTGTAACATTTTACATTACAAAAAGATTGTACCTGTAGTATTACTTTCATGTGTATCACTTATAGGCTGTTCCAATAGTAATGCTCAATCTGAACCACCTAAACAAACGAATCAAGCTAATCAAATTAAACAAGAAAATACCGGAAATCAATCTTTTGCTAAACTTGAAAAAGAATATGATGCTAAGCTTGGTATTTATGCACTGGACACAGGTACGAATCAAACTATTGCTTATCATTCAGATGATCGTTTTGCGTTTGCATCTACATCTAAATCATTAGCTGTGGGCGCTCTTTTACGCAAGAACTCATTAGAAGCTCTTGATCAAAGGATTACGTATACTCATGAAGATCTTTCTAATTATAATCCAATTACTGAAAAGCATGTTGATACAGGAATGACGTTAAAAGAGCTTGCAGATGCTTCTGTTCGATATAGTGACAGCACAGCACATAATTTGATTCTTAAACAGTTAGGAGGTCCCTCTGAATTTGAAAAAATCTTGAGAGAAATGGAAGATACTGTTACTACTTCAGAACGATTTGAACCTGAATTAAATGAAGTGCATCCAGGAGAAACACATGATACCAGTACACCAGAAGCGATAGCTAAGACACTTCAATCATTTACATTAGGAACTGCACTTCCAATAGAAAAACGTGAACTATTAGTAGATTGGATGAAGAGAAATACAACTGGAGATAAATTGATTCGTGCTGGCGTACCAAAAGGATGGGAAGTAGCTGATAAAACAGGCGCGGGATCTTACGGAACAAGAAATGATATCGCAATTATTTGGCCACCAAATAAAAAACCGATTGTTCTTGCTATACTTTCTAATCATGGTAAAGAGGATGCTGAATACGATGATAAACTTATTGCAGACGCAACCAAAGTCGTGTTAAACACCTTAAAAGCTACGGAATAAAGGATAATAGGTTAAAAGTTTTCTATTTTAGGTGGTGTTTTCTCTAGTAGGAGTTGTACCGTATTTTCATCAACTAAAAATTTAATAGTGTCTCAAAAACGAAATTTGGTGCTCCCCCTAAAACATCTGGACTATAATAGCCAATTAAAAAAATGCAAACAAAACGACCCTTAATCAGTCGTTTTGTTTGCATTTCCTTTTTCTAAAACCACAGAAAAGATAAGTACTATAGTTAACAGCATAATAAACCTTACTTCACTTCCGTCACTTACAAAAAATGAATACAAAGTATAAATTAAAATTAATATTCCATAAATAATTTTGTGCAATGTACTCCCTCCTTTTTGCCGTATATATTTTAGTATAAAAATTTGATTCAAGTCCTATATCCAAATGAAAATAAAAATCACCTGTGATATACACAAAGTACTTTTCTCTTGTTAATTTATCTATTTCACTATATTTATCTATTTTCTTTTTATAACTCAAACTTCTTCGAATCCTACTTTTCTAGAATTTGCTGCAATTCATCTTGTTCATATGGAATATGCTTATCTGTCTGTACATCTTCAACATTTGCTCCACCTGCTAATAATCTCCTGTACTTAAAAGAGTGCCCTGTTAATACTGTTTTAATCATTTTGTATTGCCCTCCTTTTGTTTGATTACTTGTATCATAAAACAGGTATCTGAAGTTGATATGTAGTCTATCTAGAGTGTATGTAAATTTAGAAAATCTCTAATAAAATGTTTGTATTGTAACGTTACCACCAAAACTATTGCCCTAAACACCATGATTTGAAGAGATAGGCCCCCATGTTCTAGTCTCAATTCCTCCTACAGTTCTATATTCAGTAAAACTGGTTAATCCCTATAATATAAAAAGAGCACCACTTTTTGGATGCTCCTCGTTATAACTATATATTATTTAATTTCCTTCTTTTGCTGGTACCATTTTTCCTTCTTGAGAATCTGTACCTTCTGTTCTTTCAACTGTTTTTGCATATTCTGGTTTCTCAGGGGATCCCATTTCAAATCCTGGTTGAGAATCTGTACCTTCTTTTGTTGGTACCATTTTTCCTTCTTGAGAACCTGTACCCTCTGTTCTTTCAACAGTTTTTGCGTTTCCTTTAGGAGTTGCTGGCACTGCATCTTTAAGTAAATCAAAGTTTTGTGAGAAAGACGTTGTTCCATCTACACTCTGTGTAATTACTTGATTTGAACTACCTTCATTTGACTTTAAATTGTCCATTTTCGCATCATCTGCACCTCCCGCTACCAATCCTGTACTTAAAAGTGCTCCTGCTAATAATGTTTTAATCATTTTTCATTACCTCCTGTTTATTTGTAATATTCATCAAAAAAGTATCTAGAGTTAATGTTTTAGTCATTATCTTTATCTACTTGCTTTTTGATTACATTTAGCATAAGACAAGAATCTATAGTTGATATGGACTGTATCTGGAGATTATGTAAAGAAAAATGGATGATCCATTGTATATCCTAATGGATACTTAGACAAGATTGAAACTTTATATGAATTTGAATAATTGAGTTCCCCTTTGTTTTTGGGTGTGAGGTTTTTAGCTGGAGTAGAGTGAGGGACTAACCCTTTCTAATTTGAAAGCAAACTTTTTAATATTAGTTTACTTTCAAACCCCTGAAAACATTAACTTTTCTCCAATTCTCCTGATATCCTCAAAATACACAATAAAAGTATACATTCAAAACACTATTAATAAAGAGGTCAAAAATCCATGAACAAAAAACAACATCTCATTGATGTCCAACCCATCCGTAGCAAAGAACAAATTGAAGATATGAAATGGGCTCTTAAACGTCATTGTTCTGAACGAGACTATATTCTGTTTCTTATCGGCATCCATACCGGATTACGTGTGAGCGATCTACTTCAACTTGAAACACAAACCATATTGAAATTAAAACGCAAAAAAAGAAAAGAATTCAAAATCAAAGAAGGAAAAACGAAGAAAGAACGTATGATTAACCTTACTTCTATTTTTGACGAAGTATACTCTTATAGCCAAATACTAGAAAGTACCTGGTTATTCCCTTCTCGAAAAGGAGATCAACCCATTAGTAAGATCCAGGCTTATCGACAATTGCAAAAAGCCGGAGATTTTGCCGATGTAGAATCCATTGGTACCCACACCATGCGAAAAACCTTCGGCTATTGGTTCTATAAACAAACAAAAGATGTTGCTATGTTACAAGAAATTCTTAACCATAGCACACCACACATCACCCTGAAATATATTGGAATTAATAAAGAAGAAAAAGATAATAATCTTGATATATTTCAAATTTAATTTATTTAGAATTACTATTTTTTTAATTATATTTTCGAAAAAACGTTAGATTATACATTTTTTCTTTGTTATATTTAAAGAATAATTGGAGTATTAAAATCAACTGATAGAGGTGTTTGCGTGGAATTATTTGAGTATTATAAAAAAAAGGGGAAGTTTAAGTGTTTAATTGGAACTGGGCTTTTTCTTTATGGATTAATTGGTATGTATAATACTTGGGGTAATATTAATTGGGGACCAGTAATCTTAATTATTATAGCTTCTCTTGTATTTTTTAGTATTGGATTTTGGCAATTAAGAAAAGGAAATTTACTAGAAAAAAATATAGTTAAAAATGATTTAACATTTTGGGATATTGATACTTATGTTTTGTTAGAATTACCCGGCAATAATAAACATTTAGGTTTATATACTCCTGATGGAAGATATGTAGCAGGAACAAAGATGATTTCTTCAACATTACCTATTTTAAAAAATAAAGAAGTTTTTGGATTAGAAGCAAGTGATGGAGAAATTCTTGCATACTTTCATAGTGAAATTGAAAATTATGATTGGGCTATTTATGATTCAAATTATAATTGTGTAGGCATGTTTAAAGAAAATATTATACAGGGATTTGGAATGGTACGTGGTTCTTTAATAAATGAAAAAGAGATAAAACTTTCTGAGATAGAAGTTGAATTTGATTTTTTGGAAACATCTTTTCGTACAATAGATGATCGTATATTAATAAACTGTAAAAAAGGATATATGCCTTTAGAATGGAGTGAAAAATTCGGATTAAATGTACCTATTATGAAATTAGGTAATAATATTTCTAATGCTGAAAAGATATTTGGTTTAGGTATTCTTATTTATATTTTAGAAACTATTAAAGTAAGAAAAAGTAGGATTTTTAATGATTAGAATTAAATTATTATAAAATTTATTAAATGTTTTATTAAGAATCACCAAAAGTGAAAGTAGCTCCAAAATCAATTTTTATTGTATATTTTGGAGCTACTTTACGTTTACTTCTTAAAAATTAATAAGCATGTATTACCAAAACCAACTAGAAATAGAATTGGCAAACGGGTAAAAACCAATTGCCATTTTTTATAGCTTTGTATGTATTTGAATTCCTTTTGCTTTCTCTTCTTTACCCTTCACACGTACAATTAAATCATATGATCCGGGTTTTGGCGCTTCAAAAGAAAGCAAACCTTCTTTTTGAGAAGTGACTTCTTCTTCATAAATGACCTTATCGTCTTTTGTGACTTGCAATAAAATCGTACCTTCTTCAACTGCTGCCTCATAAGGAATTTCCACATTTCCTTTTTCAGCTTTAAGCGTTTGTAAATCGTAATACCCCTGCAAAGAACCAATTGTTAAAGTCGTTTCGCCATTTTTTTGAACCTTTGTGACTTTTGTTGCTGTATTACATGCGCTTAACAATACAACAAGAGTGAAAATCAGAAATAAACGCAGTAATTTCATAGAGATCCCCCTTTCTCTAAATATATACGTATTAAGATTTATTCTTTAACTATTTCAAAAACGCCAACAGCTTAAAAGAATCACTGCTTTTCTTCAACTTCTTTTTTAAATAATTTTTGAAACTCTAATTCTGTTTCATTAATAAAACCAAGGTGTAAAACATTGGAAATATCTTCGTGGTTCAAAAAGAAATTGTACTCCGAAGAAATATTACCATGAGGAAAATAACAACATACATAATCCCATGTTTTTTTTGTTTCAGAATCCATCTGTCTTCTTCCATAAACCATTAATGGATGTTCCCAATCTTTAAACATTACAACAGAACCTATTGGAAGTAATTCTAACTCTAAATTTTGTCCCATCTTATTTTCCCCTTCTTAAAATAGCTTTTTTTACAATAAAATAAATAATAGAGAATAGTAAACAAGCTCCAATTGTACCGAAGGTTGCAACTGAAATTTTCCCTGCTAGTGATTCATTTGGATCTAATGCATTAGGTAAAACTGTAACGAAAATTGCAATGCAAGCTAATATAATCATAAAATATTTTAAAATTTTAACTTTCTTAGCCATACTAATTTTCTCCTTTATTCTTTAATAACAAATTCTCCACCAAATCCCCATAAACCTACACCAGGACCAAATGGTACATGGAATTTCACTCCGCTTTTTCCAGCTTCTAAAGATCCTCCGACTGTCCCAAGCGATGCTGATCCCCCAATTTGTAATTTTTTATTAGAAAATGGAAGAGGGATTTTTATAGCACTCTCATATTTTACTAGAGTAGCTTCAGCTCCTATATGTAAATTTCCATTTTCCACATGAGCACCTAACTCTGCAGTAGCAAGAGCTACTTTAGCCTCAGCTCCTATTCCAAATCCTTTAATATTCTCTTGTTCTATTCCGGCTTGGGCTACTGTAAAACCAACCATAGGTCCATAGGTTTGTTCTCTCTTTTCTTTATCTTTTACATCAAATCTATCATAAGTACGAGAACTTACAAATGGCTCTGCTTCAAGTGTAAGACCTTTAATAAATATACCACCATATCCCTTTTCCTCAGTAAATGATTTTTCATACTTTTTACCATTTATTATACTACCAATTCCTTTTACAACTACTCCAGTAACTGTGGCTACTCCATTAGCTGTTTCCTCAGCTTTTTCCTTTACCTCTTTTGAATCCATCAAAAACCAATCATTTTTAACAGCTTCTTTTTCAATTTGAACAGCATGAACTTTATCTTCTGATTTTTTTTGAATAGCTACTGTCCATTCCATATTTAATTCTTTCACACTAAATATCCCTGTTAAAGCATTAAAACCTTTTCCACTTTGGACTTCCGCAAGACCTGTAGCAATGCTAGTTGCTAATTGAATTGCCGTACTATAATTATTACTAGAGGTCTGATTGAATTGATACAAATGATCCAGCTTTTCTTGCAGTTTTTGCCTCATAACAATAAAAAGATTTACCATGGCATCCATACCCGGCATTGGCATAGCTTGATTGACAGCTTCCATACTTGCTTTCATTCGGTCAATTTCTCGAATTTGTTCTAATATTTCTTGTTCAATAACATCAGTTGAAGCTACCTGTGACTGAAATTGACTTGGAAAGGCATTGTTTTGACGGATTAGCTCTTCACATAAGTAAATAATTCCTTGCGCTAAAGGACGAAAGGTTTGTACAAAAAATGCTTTTGCACTGCTATATGTTTGCCCTTGTAACACAGTATCAGTTGCAAAAGCGTCAATCGACTGAATCGCTTGTTCCATACCTTGAATGGTCGCCGTACATACAGCATTCATACTTTGAGTTTGGTTCTGTACTTCTCCCAAATACATATTTAAACTCATGAATTAGCCTCCTTTACTAATTGTTGTTGCTGATATGAAAGGGCGTTTTCTAAATCACTAAGATCTCGTTTCTCTTTAAACAATGTTTCTTTTTTGTTTTCCAATTCAAATGTGACTTTGCGTTCAATATGTTGTGCATCTTGATACGTATTCATAAAAAACTGGGACATTTCTCTATCACCATGCCAAGTTCCTAAAATTCGATCGAACAAACGACGATTTCGACTTCTACATTCATAAAAATCTGCTTCCGCTTGTTCCTGAGCTCGAATCGCGAACTGATTTCGTTCCTGTTCTTCAAATACATTTCGTAACTTTAGATTTAACTCTTTAATTTGGTTTTCAATATCTCCATTCATCTTTTTCCTCCTACTATTTTACTTTACGTAGGTTGTCACATTAGCGAAAAGTGCTGTGAAGTTCGTTATCCATTCTCTCAAATTCATTAGATACCGAATGAATATTATCAACCGCTTGTTGAAAAGCAGTGGAAAATTGTTTCGTCAAGTCTAAAACTTGCTGATTCGCTTCTTGTGCTTTCAAATTAACAGATAATGTTGTACGCGTCGCCTTTGTTATAGGACGATTTGTTGCACTTTGGATTATATTCGAAGCTGTTCTCATCTGGGTAGCAATTTGCGTTGCTGTTTGTAAATTACTTTGAAATTGTCCCATTCTTTCAAACCCTTTCTATAAGTTTTCCAAACGCATCAAAGAAATCTCATTAAATATATATCCCTATCAATATCACTCGCTAGGTATGCAATCAAATGAGCCATACAATATAAGCTGTATGGCTCATTTGAAATATTTGTTATATAGAGTATGACAATTTTTATTTCAAACCGAAATTACGTGATAATTCTTCATCATGAGAAGCAACAGCCTCTGCAGTTTTATTAAGCTGTATATTAATCTCTTGTAATAGCTGTGCAAAGTTTTGTACCTTTGGCTTTAATTGATTGAACTGTTGGTCAAAACCTTCAAAAGCACGTCCTTCCCATTCTCCTCTTAATTCATTTTGTAAGTTTTGTAGTTGACTTAAAATGTCCTCAATTTGATTTGCACCTTGTCCATATCGAGCCGCTTTCGATTTAAGCTCCTCTGGTGACATACGAATTTGTCCAGCCATTTTCATTTCCCCTTTAATACATAATAAGCAAAATATATTTTGGTTAATTTTACTAAACATATT
The DNA here is from genome assembly GCF_001583695.1 of Bacillus wiedmannii. Classification (GTDB taxonomy): domain Bacteria; phylum Bacillota; class Bacilli; order Bacillales; family Bacillaceae_G; genus Bacillus_A; species Bacillus_A wiedmannii. The sequence continues at coordinate 126,393 of NZ_LOBC01000011.1, forward strand.
ATAATGTATTATTTTGAACTTTTAAATATTTTATCTTTCTATTGAATATTAGAATATTATCAATTTTAATCATTAAATATTCTACTTTTTATCACTTTACAAGATTTTATGCAAAAAAGACCACCAAAAGGCAGTCCCTCAGAACGAAATTCTATGTTAACTTGTAACAAAAAAAGAGGAGCCATCTCCTCTTAATAAATAAACACTATTTAATTTGTTCCTTATACTCATTGTTAACAACTACATACCATTTTCCTGTATCAAATTTTTCTTTATTAATCACATAAACTTTATTTTGTCTCTTTACCTCCCCTGGTTTTAATTCCTTAGTAATACTAGAGGTCTCGCCTTTTTCAACCGCATAACTACTAGCTGCCAACACATCACTTTGGTAAGCATTATCATTTTCATCCACTAAATCCACTGATGGTAAAACGGCTAATTTCATCGGTTCGTTTGTGATATTTTTCCCTTCTGCTTCTACAACAATAAAGACATGTCCATCTTCAGGTTTTTGGAATCCTATACTTTCTTTACCAACCTTATCTCTTTCTACAACTCTTTTTACAGTTACATCAAATTTAGGCGTATGAAAATCCTTGTTTACAGCATACTCTTTTTCTTTTACTTTTGATTTCTCTTTTGTTTGTTCTGTATTTTTCTGCTTTGTATTCTCTTTCGTTTTCGCCTCATCAGTTGTTTGCACTTTCTTTTCCTCTTGTTTAGAATTAGTTTCTTTAGATTCTGAAGAAGTTTTGTCGGATGTATTGCCACAACCAGATAAATTGAATACTAAAGCGCCACCTAAAATACATGTAGTAAATTTTTTCAACATCTCTTTTTATCCCCCAATAACACGATATGTAAATTTCTTACTTATCATAGCAAAAAATACAATCTTAAATTGTTGCATCTTGTCGAATGATTAAGAATAATCATTTTTTTATTACATATAAAAACATGATCTTGATGTAGTACCAAGATTATGTTTTACGTTGATGTTATTTATAAAACACTTTATTCACATTATACTTCGCTTGAAATTCGTTAATCATATATGTTTCGTAAGTTCCTCTTTCCATCGGATTTTCTACAATACATACATCAATACGATACACTTCATCACGATGATTTTTAATACGTTGTCTTACTTTATGTGCTTTCCCAACCAAAAGAAGTTCGTCATTAAAATTATAGTTGAAAAATAAAGGGAATTATATGATAGGAGATACAAATATAGACAGTCGCTGACCATTAATCTACAACCAATCCCACACCACGTCCCACTAAAAAGAAAAAAGCACCAGGTCCCCCCGATGCTTTCCTCCACTCTAAAACAAATGACAAGCCACCTGATGCCCTTTCGCAATCTCTACCATCTTCGGTACTTCCTGCGCGCATTTTTCAGTGGCGAATTTGCAGCGCGTTCTGAATTTGCAGCCGGACGGTGAGTTTAGTGGGCTCGGTACTTCTCCCTCTAGGATGATCCGTTCTTTGCCAGTGTTTGTTGGATCTGGTTCTGGCATAGATGAGAGTAGTGCTTGTGTGTATGGATGTGCCGGTTTTGTGTATAGATCTTCACTGTCGGCAATTTCTACTATGTTTCCTAAGTACATGACTCCGATTCGGTCTGATATGTGTCTTACCATAGATAGGTCATGTGCGATGAATAAGTATGTGACGCCTGTTTCTTCTTGGATGTCTTGCAGCATGTTTACGACTTGCGCTTGGACGGAGACATCTAGTGCTGAGATTGGTTCGTCACATAGGATGAAATCTGGTTTTACAGATAGTGCGCGCGCGATGCTGATGCGCTGTCTTTGTCCTCCGCTAAATTCGTGCGGATAGCGATATAAGTGTTCTTCTTTTAAACCTACCTTTTTTAGAAGATCTAATATGATTTCTTTTTGTTCTTCTTTTTCGTAAGAGCCGTGAATGTTCATTGGTTCGCTAATAATTTGGAATACATTCATTGCCGGGTTTAATGATGCGTATGGATCTTGGAAAATGATTTGCATTCGTTTTCTATATTCTTTTAGTTCACTTTCCTTTAAACTTGCGATGTCTGTTCCGTCGAATAAAACGTTACCTGAAGTGACATCGTGTAAACGAATGATGCTTCTTCCTGTCGTTGATTTTCCGCAGCCCGATTCTCCTACTAACCCGAATGTTTCACCCTTTTTAATAGTAAAGCTTAAGTCATCGACTGCTTTTAATTGTTCCGTTTTTCTGCCGAATAGTCCCTTTTTAATAGGAAAGTATTTTTTTAAGTTCCGAACTTCAATTAAGTTGTCTTCATGCATGTGATTCACCTACTGTCTTATCGTTTAACCAGCACATGGAACGTCTTTCGTTTCCGATTTCAAAATATGGTGGACGTTCTTTTTCACAAATGTCCATCGCATGCGGGCAACGCTCTGCGAATGGGCAACCTTGTGGTGGGTTTAATAAGTTTGGTGTTACACCTTGAATAGGAGCGAGTCTTTCTTTTACGCCTTTCGCTATTTTTGGCAGAGAGTTTAATAGGCCTTTCGTATATGGATGATTCGGCGATTGGAAAATATCAAGTACAGGTCCTTCTTCCATAATAAGCCCGCCGTACATAACGATGACACGCGTACAGTTTTGCGCGACAATTCCTAAGTCATGCGTAATAAGAAGTAACGCCATATTCGTTTCGTTCTTTAAGTTTTTCATTAAATCTAGTATTTGTGCTTGTATCGTTACATCAAGCGCTGTCGTCGGTTCATCCGCAATGAGAAGGTCTGGGTTACAAGACATCGCCATTGCGATCATAACTCGCTGCTTCATACCGCCGCTTAGTTCATGCGGATATTGTTTTACCCTTTCTTCTGGTGAAGAAAGACCGACTTGTTTTAACAAGTTGACTGCGATTTTCTCTGCTTCTTTCTTTTTCACTTTTTGATGCCGTATAATTACTTCCGTCATTTGCTTTCCAATTTTCACGACCGGATTTAGCGCAGACATTGGATCTTGGGAGATAAGTGAAATTTGATTTCCTCTAATAGAGCGTAATTCTTTCTCGGATTTAGAAAGGATATTTTCATTATGAAAAAGGATCTCCCCTTCCTTCACTTTCCCTGGTGATGTAACGAGAGACATAACAGACTTCGCCATCACACTCTTTCCGCTTCCAGACTCCCCAACGATACCAACTACTTCTCCTTTATTTAAACGAAATGTAACGCCGCGAACTGCTTCTACTTCTCCGCTTTCTATGAAAAAAGAAGTCTTTAAATTATTCACTTCTAATAGTTTTTCAGACACGCTTCTCACTCCTTTCACTTAACATTTTAGTTTTCATTTCCAGCTCCTTTTGGCGCGAAAGCTTTCTTCAATACTTCACCAATTACGTTAAAACTAAGTACCGTTAAAAGGATAAGGAATCCTGGGAAGAGCGTTAAATACCAAGCTTCACCAATATATCCTTGCGCATTGTTTAGCATACTGCCCCAAGAAGAATCTGGTTCTCTAATACCTAAACCTAAGAAACTAAGTGATGATTCCATTAAAATCGATGTCGCAATTGTTAATGTCGCGGCGATAATAATGGTTGATAAAATGTTAGGAATGATATGTCTTACAATAATCATAAGTGATTTTTGTCCTGATACTTTTGCATATAAAACGTACTCACGCTCTTTTACGGATAACGTTTCTGCCCTTACAATACGAGCGGTGTCCATCCATGTTAGTAATCCAATAATAAGAACTAATGTCGTAATTCCTGGTTTTAAATAAGCATTTAATAGTAACATTAAGAAGAATGATGGAATTGACATAAGTACTTCCACAATTCGCATTAAGAAGTTGTCTAACTTTCCGCCAAAATATCCACTAATTGTTCCGACTGCGGTTCCGATTGTAATAGATACAACCATTGCAAGAAAACCGACCGCAAGCGAAACGCGTCCGCCATATAATGCCCTCGTTAAGTAATCCCTTCCGTAATCATCCGTGCCGAAAGGATGACTCATACTCGGTTCTTGTAAACGATCTGGAATCGACATTTTGCTAGGATCGTATGGCGATACGAATGCAAAAATGGATGCGATCGTTAAAACCGCAAGTATAATAACTCCCATTAGTACAAACTTATTTTTCGTAAAACTACTTTTTATCGTTTGAAATCTCCTATTATTCATTCCAAATCACCCCCTCATTCGAATGCGCGGATCTACTACGCCATATAAAATATCAGCAATTAAGTTACCGAGAATTAACATGAATGATGATAATAATGTAATTGCCATGATAATCGGATAATCAAATCTAAAAATAGCATTTACCCCGAGCGAACCAAGACCTGGCCATGAGAATACTGTTTCCGTAATAAACGCTCCGCCTACTAAACTTGGAATAGATAATCCGAAAATTGTAATGATCGGTATTAATACGTTTCGAAGTACGTGATTAAATAAAACGGTCTTCTTTGAAGCACCGTACGCATATTGAATTTGTACGTAATCTTCTTCTAATTGCTGGATTGTACTGGAGCGAATATATCTCATATAAACAGAGACGTTTTGGAACGCAAGCACCATACAAGGTAAAATGCCGTGCTGCACAATATCCAAGAAGGAATCTTGACCGACTGTACGCATACCCATACTCGGAAGAAGATTCAACTTTAAAGAGAATAAGTAGATTAATAATAACGCGAACCAAAAGACTGGCATTGAGATTCCCACATAAGAGATAAAGTTCACAATGCGATCAAAGATAGAATTCTTTTTCACACCTGTAAGTAGTCCAAGCGGGATTGCGATTACAAATGAGACGAGTAAAGACGATCCCATTAAGCCGATTGTCGCAGGTAACCTTTCTACAATAAGATCTAGAACAGGACGATGGTTTTGAAGTGAATAACCAAAGTTCCCTGTTAAAATATTTTTTAACCATAAAATATACTGCATATAAATTGGTTGATCTAGCCCTAAACTTGTGCGAATACGCTCAACATCAATTGGACTCATATTCGGCGTGACAAAGTTTCGAACAGGATCGCCCGGTGCTAGTTTTATTAATAGAAAAGAAATAATAGAAATAACAAATAAAAGCGGAATTGCATTTAAAAGCCTCTTCCCAATTACTTTATACACAAACTTCCCCCCTCAAGGTAAAGTGAAACTTTCATTAGCCTACATCAATTAGGCTTTAACTTGATAAAGAAGCTGATTTCCACCAGCTTCTTTACAGTTTCTTATTTCACTTCATAAATCTTAGATAAATCTTCAAACATTGTAACTGGAATTGCTTTTGCTTCTTTCAATCCATCAAACTTTTTATCTACTGCAATAACTGCTTTCGGATATGCGATTGGTAGATAAGGTAAGTCTTCTCTAGCTGTCTCTTGAATTTTATGGTATAGTTCTGCTCGTTTCGTTTTATCTGTTTCAACTGCAGCTTCTTCCCATAACTTATCGAAATCAGCGTTTTTATAACGTGCATAATTGTATTCAGCATTACTTAAGAATAAGCTCTTATATGAATCTGGCTCAGGCCCCATTATGTAACCACCGAATGTAATATCATATTCTTTATTCTCTTTATCTAAGCTTTTATCACTTGCTGCACTAGCATCTAATGCATTTAGTTCAACTTCTAAGCCAACTTCTTGTAATTTTTGTTGCGTATAAAGCGCTAAGCTTTCCATAATTTTATTATTCGTTACATACATAACGCGTACTTTTTCTTTATCTTTCACGCCAGCTTTCGCTAATAAATCTTTCGCTTCTTTTTTATCATACTTATACTCTTTAATGTCTTTTGCATAATACATAGCGTCTGGCGTTAAGATTGAATTTGCTGGTTCTGCAAATTGACTCGAAACGAATGCAGAGTTAATCATTTCTTTCTTATCTAACGCATACGCGATTGCTTGGCGCACTTCTTTTTTCTTCATTAGATCTGTATTTTGGTTATAAGATAAGTAGAATAATCTACCTTCAGGGAATGTCACCATTGAGAAGTTCCCAGTGCTATCTAATTTCTTAAAGTCTTGCGGCTCAATCATCTTCATGTTGATTTGACCATTTTGCAGTGAAACATTTGCTGTATTACGGTCTTTTACAACGCGGTATACGATAGAGTCTAATTTCGCTTTACCGCCGACATAATCATCAAATCGATCTAATGCAACGTACTCATCTGATTTATACTCTTTAAACTTAAATGGACCTGATCCTACAGGCTGTAAGTTTTTCTTACTCTTCGCTAAATCTGCTTCCCCTTCAAATACATGTTTCGGAATTGGGAAGAAATCATTCATCACACCTTCAAAAGATGCACTTACTTGTGGTAATACGAATTGAGTCGTTAGCTCATCCACTTTTTTCACCTCAAGCGGCTTTCCTTTAAAAATAAAGTTTTCACGGCTTGAACTATTTTGCTTCTCATCTAAAATAGATTGGAATGTAAATGCAATATCGTCTGATGTAATCTTCTTACCGTCATGCCATTTCAAATTATCCTTTAGTTTTAAAGTCCATGTTAATTGATCCTCTGAAGGCGTAAAGCTCTCAGCAAGAACAAATTTTTTCTTACCGTCTTCCATATGATACAGCGGTGCATATAAAGCTTGCTGCACAGTTAACGACACACGATCATTCGCATAAAGCGGATTCATCGTATCCGGGTTATCGCTAACACCAATCGTTAACGCTCCTCCATCTTTCGGAGTCCCTGATTTGCTAGTTCCTGCTTGCTTCGAATCTTTTTCCCCTGAACAAGCAGCTAATGCAATAAATAATAGTAGGACAAATGGTAATACAAACAACTTCTTCTTCATATTTCGACCCCTCTCGACTATTTACACCTATAAGAAAACTCGGAATTAATACCGAGTTTTCTTATAGGTTTTAAATTACCACTACCCGTATGTAAAGTCAAACTTTTTCGTAAATGTGGAAAGTTTGAAATCTACTAATGCATTCTTGCCATAAAATATATGTATAAGGATAATAAAATAAAAAAACCACGAATAGATTACCTCACAAAATGAGTTAAAAAACTAGCAACTTACAGAAAATCCCTCTAAAATGATTGTTATATATGATCGAAAATGTAGAATGAAATTAAAGAAAAAAAACATATTTAGGAGGTTATCATGACATTTGATGAATTGAAAAAAAACAAACCAACAACCGCATGGGTTGAGTATGATGAAGACGGGGAATTTTTCACTGAAGAAAATATAAGTGCAACAAATACGGCTCTTGACACTTACATTAACAATTTACAGCAATTAGGTGAGAATCCAACCGAAGCTGAAGTAATGCAAGTTGTTAAAGAGGTAGTTATGAAATTAAATGAACTAAATATCGAACATGACCATTTTATCGAAACAATGGAAAGAGAAGATCTCTATGAATTTATCGATGCAGCTGCACGAATAGCTGGCTTAGAATCTGAGGAAGATATAACAGAAGAATGGCGGGAATGGTAACAAAGGCTGCATTTACTCCTTCATAAAAATTCATCCCTTATTCTCCGATTGGAAAATAAGAGACGACCAAAGACAATCTACTCAGCTCCCTTAAGGTTTTAATAGTTTAATATTTGATTTTCAAGTTTGCCTTCACAAATTCCTGTTAACACTGATAATAAGAAAAACAGGCCGTAAAACGGGCGATCAATTTGATCATATAGGTCATACGCTTCGCCAAGTGGAACATCCGAATCATGTGGTTGTTCACCCTGTAACAATTACTAACAGCGCGTAGAAAACCTTTGGGTAAATAAGAAGCAAATCAATGATTAAAAGATTGTAACCCCTACTATAAGAAATACTATTATTACTAAAGGAAGAATGATAATCATAAAGGATATTATTATTGTTAATAATGCTTTCCATGCTGAAAATTGGTGTGCTTCTCCTAAACATTTTAAAGAAATAATGATTGTCCAAATTCCAATAACTATATCAATTATGGCAAAAATAAGAAACAAAATCGTTAAAGTTATGCTACTCTCCATTTTCGGTGTCTCACTCGTAAAGTTTTCTATCCCAAACAAGAAAAATGAAGGCACCCAAACTAATATAAGAGAGTAAACGTAAGGGATATAAGAATAGGCAACTGCGTAACGTGTTTTTTCAAATGTACCTTGTCCACCAAGTTTTTTTGCCACCCAATTAAATAACGCTGGTAGCAAAAAATAATAAATTAAGAAAGCAACGAAGGTACCGAATATAACCATTGAGATTATTGAAACTGGACTACTTATTGAATCCCCCACATTTTTAGAAGATGCTCGATCTAAAGTCTGTACGAATGAGCCTAATAAAATGAGTAAAAACACATTCTTAGGTTTGGATATAAAAATTTCTTTCATTGTATCACGTGGTTTTGTCCAAATGGAGAACCAAGGATTAAGTGCACGTTTAAATTGATTTTCTGGAGTTTCCATATAAAAAACATTCCCCTTTCTTAAAACATATCAAATATAAATCCCTAATTATCCCAGTTATGTACATATAAATATTAAAGCATAAATAGTCGATTATTTAAATGTAAATATTCAATCATTTAATTTCATCTGAAACTTAGGGGGAGTGCTCCTTAACAATTCCCTCCATATTGCCTTGCATTTTTAACTATGGGCTGAGTAGTTACTTTCATTTTTGAGTACCTCGCATTCTTTAATACACGGGATAAACAGTTATAATCTTATCATTAATAAGAACAAACCTAATTTCCATTCCTTCAGATGTTTTACTAGAATATAATCTTCCACTTATACATCTTTTATTGCTATAAGTCTCGTGAATGGCTTCCATAAGAAGAATGCGATTATATACTTGAAATGCAACAAATCCTCTTTAAAAGCCTATACGTACTTTCCCTCCATCTTCTATATGCTTCCGTAAATAATAATACTTATGGAGTTCTATAATCATATAAAACAAACCAAACGAAAACACTGTGCATGCACACATAAATACAATTGCCCCCATCTGTTGTGTTGCGATGCTAAGAATTATATTAGCGATTAACTGCCCCAATCCCGCTGCAATAGCTGCTACTTTTACACCACCAGTTCCTTTCGATGATTTTGATTTTTTTCTTGGTTCCTGAAGTTTTTCAATATGATTTTTATAAAAATAATACAAAGCAAAACCATACAAACCAAATGAAAGAATAAAATAGATGGGAGTTTGTAATTGTAACACTTCATAAGCATATTTTTGAGTTATAACCAATAATCCGACTGAACATATGATGCCATATACTCCTCGAAATAGAGTGTATTGTAATTGTCGTTTCCGAGGATTGATAGCAATCCATATCGCCCACAAATTCAAAAAAATAACTGGAGGAGTTACTATATATACATAGAGTAATCGAAAAGGATTCGCAAACGCAGGCAAAAGAACAAACACGTCTGTCCCAAAAGGACAAGACCAATTACGTGGAATCTTATTTCATTTACAGGATAAAGAGCCATATAATGTGCAAAAGCTTTCTTATTAAAATCTATACTTTTTTTCATGTTAATTAAACCACCCCGCTACTGTTGACCATGCCTTTTTCATTTCCTCTTTAATACTATCATCTTCACCATCACCATCTAAATCAACATCCCATTTTACACCTTTTGTGAAATATTATTCCCTTCTCGAAAAGAAGATCAACCCATTAATAAGATCTAGACTTATCAAAAATCTCAAAACCCTGGAGACTTTGCCGGTATCAAATCTATTAGGACTCACACCATGCGCAAAACCTTCGGCTATTGGTTCTATGAACAAAAGACATTGCAATGTTGCAAGAAATCTTGAATCATAGCACACCACAGATTTTCACTTAAATATATTGGTATCACTAAATAAGAAAAAAGTAATATCTTAGTTACATTTCAAATTTTCAAAATAAAAAGGGCATATCCCTTTTGGAATTGCCCTTTACCTTAAGAGTATATGTCAGCTTATTATTTATTTCTTTTCACAAAATGATGAATCCCTTCAAAGATTACTTCTTTTAGAGCTTCTGCATAATCCGAATAACCTTGTTTCCCTGCAATTATTTCCAATAATCCCCTTACATTCCCATCAAGTATTATAGTAACTCCTGGCGTTAGTTCACCAGTTTCTTCATTCTTAAATGTTTCTTTTATCATAATTAATTTATTTTCTTCAATGACCTAATCCTCTCTAACTAAATAGCTTTTATTCTTATCTTCCCAGTATCTATATTCATAGGGTACTTGTTCATCAAATCGCTGTAAATAACCTCTCCAGTTATTCGGAATATATTCTTCAAAAGATATTGATTCCGGATAATTAGAATAAAAAATTAAACGCTCAAAATCTATTAGGAAACATGGATTATAATCATAATAGGCTTCTTCTCTATTAGTTCTTAGTTCCCTTAAAAATTCTAACCTAATATCTTCTGTAAATCTTTTATATTTTTCTATTCTTTCTAAAAAGTTAGCTATTGTAGTCTCATTTAAAATACTAATGCCTTTTCTTTCTTCTGGATATTCACTAGGAGAATAACCAGCTTGATTATAATCTAAACACCATAAATCCGATTCATTTATATACCAATTGAGCTTATTTTTATATTTTACACCCACTATAATATTTTCGGCGTATAAAGGCTTAATCATTTAACTCGTTCTCCTCTCTTACTTAATAAGTTTAGCATTTCGTCCATATTCTACCAACCACCGACTAGTGGGGTCAGGTAATTCGTATGCAATACCTTCAAATCCATATTTATCAAAAGTACCCTTGTCAACAATCTTAGGAGCTGTTCTACCTTCGTTAAATGGATTAGTTTTATAATCCTTCTGAATAAAAACAGCCTATGTAGTTATACAGGTTCTTCAACCATAAGTAGTTGTTTTCTTCCGTAAATTACAACCTTTTTTGTCCCTCCTTTTAAGAGAACAATAGAACCATTTGGTAAAAGATTTTCTTTAGAAAATTGCATAATTCCCCATCCTTGCTTTATCTAAATGTAATTCTATATTCATGATGTTGCTTCTCCCTTTTCTTTTCCGCATTCTTTACTGACTATAGGAGAACCACGATTATATACTTAAAATTCAATACAGACTCTTTAAATGGTTTCATGTGTTCTACCCCCATCTTCTATATGCTTCCTTAAATAATAATACCTATGGAGTTCCATAATGAAATGAAACAACATAAACGAAAGCATGGAATATACACACATTAATACAATTGCTACCATCTTTTGCGTTGCAAAACCAAGACTGATATTAGCAACGAGTTGACCCAATCCTATAAACGCCACTACTCCGAAACCAGAGTTTTTTTTCGATGATTTTGATTTTTTGATTGGTTTCTGAAGTTTTTTAATATGATTTTTATAATAATAATTCAAAGCAAAAATATACAAACCAACTGAAAAAACAAAATAGATTGGAGTTTGTAATCCTAACATTCCATATGCAAACTTTTGGGTTATAACTAATAATCCTACTGAACATACGATGCCAAATACCCCACGAAATAGAGTATATTGTAATTGTCGCTTCCTAGGATTTATAACAATCCATATTGCCCATACATTTAAAAAAGCAATTGGTGGAACTATTATGTACATATATATCGGTTGAACAGGATTCGCAAAAGCAGGCAAAAGCACAAATATATCTGCTATCCCAATCACAAGAGTAATTATAGTCGATCTTATACCACTTACAGCGTAAAGAGCCATATAATATTCAAAAGCTTTCTTATTAAAATCTATACTTTTTTTCATGTTAATTAAACCACCCCGCTACTGTTGACTAAGTTTTTTTCGCACCCGTTTTCACCATATCTTCTAGCTTAACTACTGTTCCAATTGGTAATAGTTTCATTGATAATTTTTCCTTCTAAATATTAAATGAATTTTGCGAATTATAAATCTACTTTTTTCTTATTGTCTATACGTTTATAGATATACTCTACTGTAAAGTATGCAATAACATTGCAAATTAGCAGCAAACCTATAAGTAAAAGTTTATCCTCTAACCGCATAGTAGAAGAAGCCCCAATTAACAACATAAACATAATACATACAGTAAAAGTCAGAATTCTATTTATTGTACGCATATCTTAATTACTCCAGTCTTATATTAATCCCGTTTTTTTGTAAATTTATCATAAAATTTCTCTTGCGCCCACCGTCCGAATTTTAAAAAACATATTAAACCTGCTCCCAAAAGAATGAGAACGATAGTTCCTAACAACTTTTCCCACCAATTGTTGGATGGAGTAATCATTAACCCTATAATAGATACGGATATTACGACATAAACTAAAATATATAATGGTTTATACGATGTTGTTTTCATATCATTTTTTCTCCTCAGGTTTTTCACATTTAAAACTACTTCCCACAGTAACCCCCTCTAAAACAGGAACTGTTATACCAGTTTCTTTTCCAACGCTACCTTTCAAACCTATTGCGCCCAATCACAAGAGTAATTATAGTCGATCTTATATCATTTACACCATAAAGAGCCATATAATATTCAAAAGCTTTCTTATTAAAATCTAGACTTTTTTTCATGTTAATTAGACCACCCTGCTATTGTTCCAATCGGTAAAAGTTTCATAGCTATTCATTCTCCTTTTTTCTAAATTTATCCATAACATTATGAGCAACTATATTCCATAGTAAAGAAAGTACGGTAACAAAAAGTACAGCTAAAGAAAAATAAATCCTATCCTTCCATGTATCATGTACAATCATGCCCAGTATAATCATTATTAACGCACCAACACATATAACTATTTTTGAAAATTTTTGCATTCTATTATCTCGCTTCCTTCTCAAACTTAAATGAAACTCCTGCGGAATCTATAACCATACCCACCTATTATAATCTCACCTTTGACACTTCTATCATAATCACCTAATACAGGTATATAATCAGGTATCTTAATTTTAGTAATTTCCGCTTCATATGTTTGCAATACTATCAACGTTTCAGATGTCCTTTATACATTCCTTATTTAACCCCAAAATATTAAAATATAAATATTATAAAAATTAACTATCTACTTCCCATCAAAATTATGGTAATCCTATTAAACCTGGGGTTACCCCTTCTACCTTTGCCCATTCAAACGAGCACTCAACTAACATTTGATTCTTACACTTAATTTTTAATAAACCTTCTTCTTCTATCGTATTTATTTCAAAATAATCAATTATATTTTCTGTCCCTAAACCTTTTATTGTTAAATTATGAATAGTAAAGAAAGATATCTCTACATAAATTACATCCCACTTATTCCATCGCTTTGGCTTGTTTTCAACATTTTCCTTTGTCATCAATTGAATAACTAAAGTCGGACCATCTCTTTTAAGACGCACATCTAATAACTCTGATTCTTCCAACTTTGGTATTTTCCCAAAAATACTAATTAACGCTTGTGGATTTAAAAATTTAAATTGATCAATCATTTTTATACTCCCTATTTATTATTTCTCTTCTCAAAATAATAATGATCCTCCATACCATCTACCTGTCCTGTTCGTGTATTGTATTCAGGTCTTACATTATGATGCGGTGGATGATCTCCAACTCCACCTTCTCCAAACTTATGACCCTCTGAATGATCTTGATTGACCTTTTACTTCATATGTAAATTCTCGAGTCATAATAGGCTGTTTATTATCATTTAATATCCTTTTACCATTACTATCTGTTAATGGTACCATTTTTTTACTAATCGGGTGTTGAAATCTAGGTATATTTAATTGTCTTTTAATTTCTTTTAAACTAGCCCCCCTAGATTCATGAGAATTTTCCCCCTCAATCTTCTTAACTTTGAGATAATATTAAAAAGACTTATGCGTAATACACATAAGTCTTACCTTTGTTACTCATAATTAATTATTCGTCCTCGTCTTCATAATCACCTAAGCTATTAAGCAATTCAGTAAAAGATGAACAAACAGGATAAATTGCTTTTTCTATCTCTTCTTCCTCATGTTCCCAAAATACAATAGTTGGTGATTGAGAATTATTCCGATAATCAAAGCATAAGTGATTTCCAAACGAATCTTTGCCAAAAGGATATACCTTATCTACTAATCTATCTTTTATATCTTCATATACTTGAATAATGGAATTTCTACTTTCTAAATCAAAAGTTAAAAGTTTACTAAACACATTTTCATCTTGATTAGGTATATCAAATATTTTAGGGCGTGGATAACCACCATCATATTTTTTCACACATTCAATAAAATCAATAGGAAATTTAACACCCAAATATTGTTCTACTTGTTGAATATGTTCATCTGTAATTTCTTTTTTATTTACCCCAATCCAAGTAACATTATTCATATATAGTCCCCCTTATTTATCACTATCTTTGCCCCCAATTTTATATCCGCCAGTATGACCAGTTTTTCTATGCAACTCATAATCTACGAGTTGCATTCGTCCGGTGTCTTGGTGGTGATGCCATGTAAATGCATCAGGTACCTCCCCATATTTCCCCACGTTTCCCAATCTCCTAAAGCTTTTATTCCGTCTCTTGTATCGCTAACTGCTTGCCCCGTACCATCTACAATGCCATCCCAAATTTTTTCACCAGTAGATTTTTCAGGTAGCTTACCACACATTGCACCTTCTTCAATTGAATTGGCAGCTTGTCGTGCCCTCTCTTCTGTAATCGTTTGAATTGAAGTTGTCCAATCCATATTCAAACCTTGTGTACTAAACGTACTACTTACGGGATTAAACCCTTTTCCACTTTGGACTTCCGCAAGACCTGCAGCAATACTAGCAGCTAGTTGAAGTGCTGTATCATAATTACTACTAGAAGTATAATTAAATTCATATAGATGCTCTAGTTTTTCTTCAAGTTTTTTCGAACCTGTTTTCACCATATCTTTAATACTATTCTAAATCAACATCCCCTTTTACACCTTCTGTGAAATATTATTCCCTTCTCGAAAAGAAGATCAACCCATTAATACGATCTAGAGGCTTATCAAAAATTTCAAAAAGCCAAAGATTTTGCGGTATCGAATCTATTAGGACTCACACCATGCGCAAAAGCTTCGGCTATTGGTTCTATAAACAAAAGATGTTGCTATGTTACAAGAAATTTTAAATCACAGCACACTACAAATTACACTTAAATATATTGGTATCAATAAGGAAGAAAAGGATAATGTCCTTGATACACTCCTTATCTAATTTTTAAAAGTAACTTTATTGAAAAATATAACAGTAAATTCAAACTATATATTTAAAAAAGTAAAAGCGGACTCATAAGAGCCAACTTTTACTTTTTATTTTTTAATATATCTTATGAAAGATTTAAAATTAATTCTGCTAAACTATCACAAATAACTTCGAAGCTTCTGCTTTCATAATCTTCTAATTTTACTTGTCCATTTTCATTATCTACAACTACCAAGAGACCATTAAATTCCATACCAATAGGAATATTATTCAGTTGATTATCATGTGCGCCTCGGTATCCTTGTAAAGATACATAAAAATCATGTAGTTCAATTCCTGGTATAACAGGATTTAATTCAAAATCATAACCTAAATAATTACCTCCTAAGTCTAAAAACCAATAAGAATTATAATATTCTTTAATTGAATTATGTAATTCTATCCCCAAATCTTTTTCTATATCAGAAAAATCATGAATTATATTTTTCTCTAAAGGTTTCCAAAATACGTACCCCTCTGTATCAGGTTCTCCTTCATAGATAAAAGCCTCTGCTTCTTCTATCCATAAAGATTTTGGCAATGAATTATTACAATCTTGCCACTCTCTAATTATTTTATCAAAATAATTTTTCATTTCATTTTTCATTTTTTATTTACCTCCTAATTTATGATGTTCAATAAATTTCTGAAGCATTTCTGCATATTCTGCATCTTTTCCCCATGCTCCAATCACTTTTTCTGCGTTATGAATCCCTCCAAAACTAGGATGTAGTGGCAGCGAAACACCAACAGCTTGACCACCACCAATATGGTGATGAACTAATTTAGTTCCACGTAATCCGGTAAAATCATATTGTGGAAATTCCCCTCTAAATCCTTAATGATTTATTCATATTTTGAATTCCCCTATCACATAAGTAATATCATTTCTTATTAAATTTACTGTGTATAAGTTCAAAGAATTTATTTGCACCAAGTGAAATTGCGCCAATAACAAGAATACCAATAATAAAATAAATCTTTTTAAATAAGTTGTAAGGAGATAAAATAGCAACTACAAGAAGTATTATAATAGAAAATAGCTTTTTGTTTAGAACGGACACTTCTGTCTGCCACAACATATTTTTTCAAAAAGTTAAACATAATTTTTACTACCTCCTTACTAAAGAAGAGTTGGTTTCAATGCTTCCTCAAGCATTGTATTGAAATCATTATATGTTTCCATCACTGTACCAGATGGTTTATCAAGTTCTAAGTAAGTACCTTCAGATATGTTTTTACAAAACCATGCTATATCTGAATCTCCAAGGAAAAGGTACTCTTGTTGCCACTCATTCTCATACCAAATCTTATTATTTTCTAAAAGTCCATAAACTGTTTCATCTCTTTCTGTTTCTAGTAAAGAAGGGTCAACTCCATAAATTATCAGACCATCAAATTCGAAGCCATTTACAGTTCTAAGAAATTCCTCATACTCATTAGGCAAATCAATATTAAAGCTTTCTTTAACACGTTCTCTTAATCTTTGAACTTCAGTATCTTTTGCTGGTTTATTCAGTTTGAGGTTAAAACTTTTCATTGTTTTTTCAACTTCTAAAAGCGTATCTTTCCACATATAAAAACCTTCTTTCTCAATTTATTCCCCTTTAGGATAAATATTATATTTTGGTATAGGCCAATCTATATCAATACTATCTCCATGAGTTAAGTCTTTAGTTAGTGTTTTTTGTGTATTAGTAATAGCCTTATGATATGGATGATTTTGTATTAAAGTTAAATTTTCAAAGTCATTTGTCCCTCCATCATCTAAGGGGAGGTTATGATGTACTTGCCACCCTGATGGATTTTTTCCTTTTTTCATATTTTCTATTTCAAAATCTGGTATACCCGCTTTCTTAAGTTCAAGAATCTTCTCAGGATTAGTTGCCAAACTGTAAAGGAATTCCTTTTTTACAGTATTTTGAAAAACCTTTCTAAGTTTTGCAGCTTCTTCTCGAGTTCTCTTAGAGTAAGTAATTTCATCAACTTTAACATCTTTAAGAATTACATCTTCTCCATATAATTTACCAACAAAAATGTCACCATCCGTATTCCTCTTAGTATATTGATAAGGTGATAGCTTATCCTTAGCTGTTTGATAAGTATCAATAAAGCTAGATTTTAAAGAACTTCCCCCAATACCAGCATAAGCAAAACGGTTTCCAATGTTTAAATTAAAATTATTTAATACATTTATTGCATTTCTATATTTAGCAGAATTAGTTACTCTGGACATACCTTTTGTTAGATTTGCAGTAGTTGCTACCTTCGATACTTTACTTAATCCTTTATCACCAATAAGTCCTAATCCAACTTGTGTTAAAGCATAACTTCCCCATTTAGCACGACTTTCAGCATCTCCATTTATTACATCATTAATAAATGAATCTGACAATACATTATACATCGTACTGAGGGTATCAATAGGGTGCAAAGCAGCGTTCCCCATGTTTTCCCACGTTTCCCATTTACCAAGTGCCTTAAATCCTTCTATAGTATCTTCAATTGCCTGTCCCGAACCTTCTATAGTACCGTCAACCACTTTTCGGAAAGTAGATTTTTCAGGTGGCTTACCACACATTGCACCTTCTTCAATTGAATTGGCAACTTGACGTGCCCTCTCTTCTCCAATCGCTTGAATAGAAGTTGTCCACTCCATATTCAACCCTTGCGTACTAAATGTACCACTTGCAGGACTAAATCCTTTTCCACTTTGAACTTCAGCAAGACCAGTAGCAATACTCGCTGCTAGTTGAAGAGCCGTACTATAGTTATTACTGGATGTATATTCAAATTCATGTAAATGCTCTAGTTTTTCTTCAAGTTTTTTTCTCATCGCAACTAAGACTGCAACAATCGCGTCTATTCCAGGCATTGGCATAGCTACATCTACCGCTTCTATACTTGCAATTGATTGATTTCCTGTATTTGTTCTCTTATTTCTTGTTCAATTACATCTGCCTGAGCTACCTGTGATTGAAATTGACTTGGAAAGGCATTGTTTTGACGGATTAGCTCTTCACATAAGCAAATGATTCCTTGTGCTAAAGGACGAAAGGTTTGTACAAAAAATGATTTTGCACTGCTATATGTTTGTCCTTGTAAAACAGTATCAATTGCAAAAGCGTCAATCGACTGAATGGCTTGTTCCATACCTTGAATGGTAGCAGTACATACAGCATTCATGCTTTGAGTTTGGCTTCGTACTTCTCCCAAATACATATTTAAACTCATGCATTGACCTCCCTTGCTAATTGTTGTTGTTGATAGGAAAGGGCGTTTTCTAAATCATTAAGGTCTCGTCTTTCTTTAAGCAACGTTGCTTTTTTGTTTTCCAATTCAAATGTGACTTTTCGTTCAATATGTTGTGCATCTTGATACGTATTCATAAAAAACTGAGACATTTCTCTATCACCATGCCAAGTTCCTAAAATTCGATCAAACAAAAGACGATTTCGACCTCTCCATTCATAAAAATCTGCTTCCGCTTGTTCTTGAGCTTGAATCGCAGATTGATTTCGGTCCTGTTCTTCAAATACACTTCGTAACTTTTGATTTACTTGATTAATTTGTTTTTCAATATCTTGACTCATCATATTCCTCCTACTATTTTACTTTACGTAGGTTGTCACATTAGCGAAAAGTGTTGTGAAGTTCGTTATCCATTCTCTCAAATTCATTAGATACCGAATGAATATTATCAACCGCTTGTTGAAAGGCAGCGGAAAATTGTTTCGTCAAGTCTAAAACTTGCTGATTCGCTTCTTGTGCTTTGAAATTAACAGACAACGTTGTACGCTTCGCCTTTGTTATAGAACGACTGGTTGCACTTTGAATCCTATCAGAGGCTGATCCCATTTTCGTAGCAATTTGCGTTGCTGTTTGTAAATTACTTTGAAATTGTCCCATTCTTTCAAATCCTTTCTATAAATTTTCCAAATGCATCAAAGAAATCTCATTATATATATCCCTATCAATATCACTCGCTGGGCATGCAATCAAATGAGCCATACAATATAAGCTGTATGGCTCATTTGAAATGCTTGTTATATAGAATAAAGCGTTTTTAATTCAAACCGAAATTACGTGATAATTCTTCATCATGAGAAGCAACAGCCTCTGCAGTTTTATTAAGCTGCATATTAATTTCT
>NZ_LOBC01000012.1 GCF_001583695.1 Bacillus wiedmannii
AGTCGATTCGACTTAGGTTTTTTTGTGTTTATTTTTATGTATCACCTGTTAAAATTCATAAATTTAGTAATCTTAAAGAATGAAAATGAGGCTATTTAAAGTACTAGCAATGATTTTTTATTTTCTAGGTTTTCCGAGTGTTCCTAAAATAATCTCTATGATAGGAAACGTTATTTCTACCACAAGTATATATTTTAAAAAGTGGGATGATATAAATAAGTATTCAATCATTATTGTCTTCCTTATAAATAAAATGAATATAAACGATATGCTTTATATTAAAGCATACGAAATAAGTATACAAACCGTTATGTGTACAATAGATCTCTAGAAATATATATTCTAATTTCTTATCCTTCTTGCATATAGTTACAATTATTCTTTTGAATATAACTAAAACACGAACGTTATTGGTGAGTAATAAAAAAACATTCGATTATTTGTTGACATTGTTTATGAAATATTGTTAATATAGCCATAGAAAGAATAATATATAAGACCTCATATAATCGCGGGGATATGGCCTGCAAGTCTCTACCTAACGACCGTTATTCGTTAGACTATGAGGGAAAGTCACTCGGTATTTTTCTATTCACAAGGGATACGTATGCCTGAGTAGAGCGCTTTCTCTCATAGTAAAAGAGAAACTGTTCTATTTCAGGCTTTTTTTATTTGAATCGGGGGGATTCTAATATGAAATCACTAGTTGGAGTCATAATGGGAAGCACGTCAGACTGGGAAACAATGAAATATGCTTGTGACATTTTAGATGAATTAAATATACCGTATGAGAAAAAAGTTGTATCTGCTCATCGGACTCCGGATTATATGTTTGAATATGCAGAGACGGCTCGTGAACGTGGGTTGAAAGTTATTATTGCTGGAGCTGGTGGCGCAGCGCATTTACCAGGAATGGTTGCAGCGAAGACGAATCTTCCTGTAATTGGAGTTCCAGTTCAATCAAAAGCGTTAAACGGCTTAGATTCATTATTATCCATCGTCCAAATGCCAGGAGGGGTTCCAGTTGCAACTGTTGCAATTGGTAAGGCTGGTTCAACAAATGCTGGTTTACTTGCTGCACAAATACTTGGATCATTCCATGATGATATACATGATGCATTAGAATTGAGAAGAGAAGCGATTGAAAAAGATGTGCGCGAAGGTAGTGAGCTAGTATGACGAGAATCATTTTACCTGGAAAAACAATCGGCATTATTGGAGGCGGCCAGCTAGGAAGAATGATGGCATTGGCAGCTAAGGAGATGGGATATAAAATTGCTGTTTTAGATCCTACAAAAAATTCACCATGTGCACAAGTTGCTGATATTGAAATTGTTGCACCATATGACGATTTAAAAGCAATTCAGCATTTAGCGGAGATTAGTGATGTTGTCACATATGAATTTGAGAATATTGATTATAGATGTTTACAATGGCTTGAAAAACATGCTTACTTACCGCAAGGCAGTCAGTTGTTAAGTAAAACACAAAATCGTTTTACAGAAAAGAATGCGATTGAGAAAGCTGGGCTACCAGTAGCAACGTATAGATTAGTTCAAAATCAAGATCAGCTTACTGAAGCAATTACTGAGTTATCATATCCTTCCGTCTTGAAAACGACGACAGGCGGATATGATGGGAAAGGTCAAGTTGTTTTAAGAAGTGAGGCTGACGTTGATAAAGCTCGAGAGCTTGCGAATGCAGCAGAGTGTATTTTAGAGAAATGGGTGCCTTTTGAAAAAGAAGTATCAGTTATTGTGATTCGTAGTGTAAGTGGTGAAACGAAAGTGTTTCCGGTAGCGGAAAATATTCATGTAAATAACATTTTGCATGAATCTATCGTTCCAGCTCGCATTACAGAAGAACTTTCTCAAAAAGCAATTGCTTATGCAAAAGTGCTCGCGGATGAACTAGAACTTGTGGGAACACTAGCGGTAGAGATGTTTGCTACAGCTGATGGTGAGATTTACATTAATGAATTAGCACCAAGACCTCACAATTCAGGACACTATACACAGGATGCATGTGAAACGAGTCAATTCGGTCAACATATTCGAGCAATCTGTAATTTACCTCTTGGAGAAACAAATTTGTTAAAACCAGTTGTCATGGTAAACATTTTAGGCGAACATATAGAAGGGGTCCTAAGACAAGTGAATAGATTAACCGGGTGCTATTTACACTTGTATGGAAAAGAAGAAGCAAAAGCGCAGCGGAAAATGGGGCATGTTAATATTTTAAATGATAATATTGAAGTCGCTCTAGAAAAAGCGAAGAGTTTGCATATTTGGGACCATCAAGAACAACTGTTGGAGGGAAAAAGATGATTAGTCGTTATACACGCCCAGAAATGGGTGCAATTTGGACGGAAGAGAACAAATTTAAAGCGTGGTTAGAAGTTGAGATTTTAGCTTGTGAAGCATGGGCTGAGCTTGGCGATATTCCAAAAGAAGATGTTAAAAAAATCCGTGAGCATGCATCATTTGATATTGATCGTATTTATGAAATTGAAAAAGAGACACGTCATGACGTAGTTGCATTCACTCGTGCTGTATCAGAAACACCAACATTAGGTGAGGAACGTAAATGGGTTCATTACGGTTTAACATCTACAGACGTAGTAGATACAGCGCTATCTTACATCTTAAAACAAGCGAATGAAATCATATTAAAAGACTTAGAAAACTTTGTAAGCATTTTAGCTAACAAAGCGAAAGAGCATAAATACACGATCATGATGGGAAGAACACACGGTGTTCATGCAGAACCAACAACATTTGGTTTAAAACTTGGTCTTTGGTATGAAGAAATGAAACGTAACGTAGAGCGTTTCAAACAAGCTGCTGATACAGTTCGCGTTGGTAAATTATCTGGTGCGGTTGGTACATACGCAAATATCAATCCATTCGTAGAAAAGTATGTTTGTGAAAACTTAGGATTAGAAGCAGCACCAATTTCAACACAAACATTGCAACGTGATCGCCATGCTCATTACATGTCAACACTTGCACTAATCGCAACATCTATTGAAAAGATGGCAGTTGAGATTCGTGGTTTACAAAAGAGTGAAACACGTGAAGTTGAAGAGGCTTTTGCAAAAGGCCAAAAAGGCTCTTCTGCAATGCCACATAAACGTAATCCAATCGGATCAGAAAATATGACTGGTTTAGCTCGTGTTATCCGCGGTTATATGATGACAGCGTATGAGAATGTTCCATTATGGCATGAGCGTGATATTTCTCACTCTTCGGCAGAACGCGTAATTTTACCAGATGCTACAATCGCATTAAATTACATGCTAAATCGCTTTGGTAATATCGTTAAAAACTTAACTGTATACCCAGAGAATATGAAACGCAATATGACAAGAACATATGGCTTAATTTATTCTCAGCGTGTAATGCTTACATTAATCGACAAAGGTATGGTACGTGAAGAAGCTTATGATATCGTACAGCCTAAAGCGATGGAAGCTTGGGAAACACAAGTACAATTTAAAGAGCTTGTAGAAGCTGATGAGCGTATTACGAGCAAGTTATCACAAGAAGAAATTAATGAATGCTTCAACTATGAGCATCATATGCAACACGTTGATACAATCTTTGAACGCCTTGGGTTAAACGAAGCGTAAAATTTCATATGGCACAGAATAGAGTCATTCTGTGCCATTCTTTATAAAAACATTATTCACATTTTTCAAACTACAGGGGGCTTGCGAAATGCAAAAGCTAGAATTGCTGTATGAAGGTAAGGCAAAAAGAATTTATCGTACAGAATCAGCAGATATGGTTTGGGTAGAGTACAAAGATAGTGCGACTGCTTTCAATGGGGAGAAAAAAGAGACGATTACAGGAAAAGGTCGTTTGAACAATGAGATTACAACTTTATTGTTCAGAAAGTTACAAGAAGTAGGAATAAAAACACATTTTGTAGAGAAGTTATCTGAAACAGAGCAACTTGTTAAAAAAGTGAGTATTATTCCTCTAGAAGTTGTCACAAGAAATGTAATTGCAGGAAGTCTTTCAAAACGATTAGGAATGGAAGAGGGAACTGTACTTGCAGAACCAATCGTAGAATTTTACTTCAAAGATGATGATTTAGGAGATCCGCTTGTAACGGAAGATCATATTCGTGTATTAAACGTTGCATCACCAGAGCAAGTAAGCGTATTACGAGATATGGCTCTACAAATCAATCAAGTGTTGATTGATCATTTCGCAAGCTGTCGTGTAAGATTAGTAGATTTTAAATTAGAGTTTGGTGTAACAGATGAAGGGGAAATCATTTTAGCGGATGAAATTTCACCAGATACTTGCCGTTTATGGGATGAAACGAGCAATGAAAAATTTGATAAAGACGTATTCCGTCGTGACCTTGGAAATTTAACAGAAGCTTATGAAGAGATTTTAAAACGTTTAGGGGGAATTTCACATGTATAAAGTTAAGGTATATGTAACGTTAAGAGAAAGCGTATTAGATCCAC
Organism: Bacillus wiedmannii; assembly: GCF_001583695.1. GTDB lineage: Bacteria > Bacillota > Bacilli > Bacillales > Bacillaceae_G > Bacillus_A > Bacillus_A wiedmannii. The sequence goes on from NZ_LOBC01000012.1 coordinate 4,484, forward strand.
AAGGAACAGCAGTAAAAGGGGCACTTCATAGTCTTTCGTTCACAGAAGTACAAGACGTTCGAATCGGAAAATATATGGAATTAACAATTGATAAATCAGTATCTGACCTTGATGCAAAGGTAAAAGAAATGTGTGAAAAACTATTAACAAACGTTGTAATGGAAGACTTCCGTTATGAAGTTGAGGAGGTTGTCGCACAGTGAAATTTGCAGTCATAGTATTCCCAGGTTCGAACTGTGATGTCGATATGTTCCATGCAATTAAAGATGAGCTTGGTGAAGAAGTAGATTACGTTTGGCACGATAGAGAGAATTTAGATGAATATGATGCAATTTTACTACCTGGTGGATTCTCTTACGGTGACTATTTACGTTGTGGTGCTATTTCTCGCTTCGCGAATGCAATGAAAGCAGTGCAAAAAGCTGCTGAGCAAGGAAAGCCGATTTTAGGTGTATGTAATGGATTCCAGATTCTTGTTGAATCAGGATTACTACCAGGAGCGTTAATGAGAAACGAACACTTAAAATTTATGTGCCGAACAGTTCAGCTGCGTGTTGAAAATAATGAAACGATGTTTACATCACAATATGAAAAAGATGAAGTAATCAATATTCCAATCGCGCATGGTGAGGGGAATTACTATTGTGATGAAGAGACTCTTAAACAATTAGAAGAGAATAATCAAATCGCATTCCGTTACGTAGAAAACCCGAATGGAAGCGTTTCAGATATTGCTGGTATTGTAAATGAAAAAGGAAATGTACTTGGTATGATGCCACACCCAGAGCGTGCTGTAGATGAATTACTTGGCGGTGCTGAAGGGTTAAAAGTCTTTCAATCTATCTTAAAACAGTGGAGGGAAACATATGTCGTTAATGCTTGAACCAAATCCAACACAAATTAAAGAAGAGCGCATATATGCGGAAATGGGGCTAACAGACGAAGAGTTTGCCATGGTTGAAAAGATTTTAGGCCGTCTGCCAAATTATACAGAAACAGGATTATTCTCTGTTATGTGGTCTGAACATTGCAGTTATAAAAATTCAAAACCAGTACTTCGAAAATTCCCAACAACAGGTGAGCGCGTTCTGCAAGGACCTGGGGAAGGTGCTGGAATTGTAGATATCGGTGATAATCAAGCGGTTGTATTTAAAATGGAAAGTCATAACCATCCTTCTGCTATTGAACCATATCAAGGAGCAGCAACAGGCGTTGGTGGTATTATCCGTGACGTATTCTCTATGGGAGCACGCCCAGTAGCTCTATTAAACTCACTTCGCTTCGGTGAATTACAATCACCACGTGTGAAATATTTATTCGAAGAAGTAGTGGCAGGGATTGCAGGATACGGTAACTGTATCGGCATTCCGACTGTTGGCGGCGAAGTACAGTTTGATCCATGTTATGAAGGAAATCCACTTGTAAATGCAATGTGCGTAGGCTTAATTAATCATGAAGATATTAAAAAGGGGCAAGCGCACGGTGCTGGAAATACAGTAATGTACGTAGGAGCATCAACTGGTCGTGACGGTATTCACGGTGCAACATTCGCATCTGAAGAGTTATCTGAAAGCTCAGAAGCGAAGCGTCCAGCAGTTCAAGTAGGAGATCCATTTATGGAGAAACTTCTTATTGAAGCTTGCTTAGAACTTATTCAGTCGGATGCACTTGTTGGAATTCAAGATATGGGTGCAGCTGGTTTAACATCATCTTCTGCAGAAATGGCAAGTAAAGCAGGTATGGGTATTGAAATGTACTTAGATGATGTACCACAGCGCGAAACAGGAATGACACCATATGAAATGATGCTATCTGAATCACAAGAACGTATGTTAATCGTTGTGAAAAAGGGTAGAGAGCAAGAAATAGTAGATTTATTTGAGAAGTATGGTCTTGCAGCCGTTACGATGGGGAAAGTAACGGAAGACAAAATGCTTCGCTTATTCCATAAAGGTGAAAAGGTAGCTGAAGTACCAGCAGATGCTCTTGCGGAAGAAGCACCAATTTATCATAAGCCATCAAAAGAAGCAGCATACTTTGCTGAATTCCAGGCAATGAAAATGGAAACACCAAAAGTAGAAAATTATAAAGAAACGTTATTCGCTCTATTACAACAACCGACGATTGCAAGTAAAGAGTGGGTTTATGATCAATATGATTATCAAGTTCGCACAAGCACAGTTGTTACACCAGGTTCAGATGCAGCAGTTGTACGTGTACGCGGTACAGAAAAAGGATTAGCAATGACGACAGATTGTAACTCTCGCTATATTTATTTAGATCCAGAAGTGGGCGGTAAAATTGCAGTAGCAGAGGCAGCACGTAATATCGTATGTTCTGGGGGAGAGCCACTTGCAATTACAGATTGCTTAAACTTCGGTAATCCAGAAAAACCAGAAATCTTCTGGCAAATTGAGAAATCAGTAGATGGTATGAGTGAAGCTTGTCGTACATTACAAACGCCAGTTATCGGCGGAAACGTATCAATGTATAACGAACGTAGTGGTGAAGCTGTATATCCAACACCGACAGTTGGGATGGTTGGACTTGTACACGATTTAAAACATGTAACAACACAAGAGTTCAAGCAAGCTGGCGATTTAGTTTATGTAATTGGAGAGACGAAAGCTGAGTTTGGTGGAAGTGAATTACAGAAAATGATTCACGGCAAAATTTTCGGTCAATCACCAAGCATCGATCTAGACGTAGAATTAAAGCGCCAAAAACAAGTATTAGAAGCAATTCAAGCTGGCCTTGTTCAATCTGCTCATGATGTTGCAGAAGGTGGTTTAGCAGTTGCAATTACTGAAAGTGCAATTGGTGCAAAAGGTTTAGGTGCTACTGTGAAATTAGACGGAGAAGCAACAGCAGCATTATTCGCTGAATCACAATCGCGCTTCGTTATAACTGTAAAACGTGAAAATAAAGAAGCGTTCGAGAAAGCGGTAGAAGCAATTCAAGTTGGAGAAGTGACAAATACAAATGAAGTAACAATTCATAATGAAGAAAATGAAGTATTACTTACAGCAAATGTAGATGAAATGAGAAAGGCTTGGAAAGGGGCAATCCCATGCTTGCTGAAATAAAGGGGTTAAATGAAGAATGTGGCGTTTTCGGAATTTGGGGGCATGAAAATGCAGCACAAGTTTCGTACTACGGATTGCATAGTTTACAGCACCGTGGACAAGAAGGCGCAGGCATCGTCGTAAATAATGGTGAGAAAATCGTCGGTCACAAGGGGTTAGGTTTAATATCGGAAGTATTTTCAAGAGGTGAGCTAGAAGGCTTAAACGGAAAATCAGCAATTGGACATGTACGATATGCGACAGCTGGCGGAAGTGAAGTTGCTAACGTTCAACCATTATTATTCCGTTTTTCTGATCATAGTATGGCATTAGCTCATAACGGAAATTTAATTAATGCAAAGATGCTTCGTCGTGAATTAGAGGCAGAGGGAAGTATTTTCCAAACAAGTTCAGATACAGAGGTACTTTTACATCTCATTAAACGTAGTACGAAAGATTCTTTAATTGAAAGTGTAAAAGAGGCTCTAAATAAAGTGAAAGGTGCGTTCGCATATCTTTTACTAACTGGAAATGAAATGATCGTTGCGCTAGACCCGAATGGATTCCGTCCTCTTTCAATTGGAAAGATGGGAGATGCTTACGTTGTAGCATCAGAAACATGTGCTTTCGATGTAGTAGGTGCAACATACATTCGTGATGTAGAACCAGGTGAATTGCTTATCATCAATGATGAAGGAATTCATGTAGATCGTTTTACAAATGAAGTAGATCATGCAATTTGTAGTATGGAGTACATTTACTTTGCACGTCCGGATTCTAATATTGCAGGTATTAACGTCCATGCAGCACGTAAAAACATGGGAAAACGTTTAGCGGCAGAAGCTCCTATTGAAGCTGATGTTGTTACTGGTGTACCAGACTCTAGTATTTCAGCGGCAATTGGTTATGCGGAGGCGACAGGAATTCCATATGAGTTAGGATTAATTAAAAATCGTTACGTTGGACGTACGTTTATTCAACCCTCTCAAGAACTGCGTGAGCAAGGGGTTAAGATGAAGCTTTCAGCAGTAAGAGGCGTAGTTGAAGGAAAACGAGTTGTGATGATTGACGATTCTATCGTAAGAGGAACGACGAGTAAACGAATTGTTCGTATGCTTCGCGAGGCTGGAGCGACAGAAGTTCATGTAAGAATTGCTTCACCACCTCTTAAGTATCCATGTTTCTATGGCATTGATATTCAAACGAGAAAAGAATTAATCGCAGCAAATAATTCAATAGAAGAAATCCGTCAAATCATCGGAGCAGATTCTTTAACATTTTTAAGTGAAGATGGATTAGTAGATGCAATTGGACGTCCATATGAAGGGAAATACGGCGGTCTATGTATGGCGTACTTCAATGGAGATTATCCGACAGCTCTTTATGATTATGAGCAAGAGCTTTTAGAAAGTATGAAATAAGAAGAAAAAAGCTTCTACTTCTTTTGATGTAGAAGCTAGCTTCTTTCTTAAAACGGCCGGCCCTGGATAGGGAGAAATTAAAAGACGAGGTGTAAATAACGATGGCGAATGCATATAAGCAAGCAGGAGTAGATATTGAAGCTGGATATGAAGCGGTATCTCGCATGAAAAAACACGTACAAACAACAATGAGAAAAGAAGTACTAGGCGGTCTAGGCGGTTTTGGAGGTATGTTTGATCTATCAAAATTTGCATTAGAAGAACCTGTATTAGTATCTGGAACAGATGGCGTGGGAACGAAATTGATGCTCGCTTTTATGGCAGATAAACATGACACAATAGGTATTGATGCAGTAGCAATGTGTGTAAATGATATTGTTGTCCAAGGAGCAGAGCCGCTTTTCTTCCTTGATTATATTGCTTGTGGTAAAGCTGAACCTAGTAAAATTGAAAACATCGTCAAAGGTATATCAGAGGGCTGTCGCCAAGCTGGTTGTGCATTAATTGGTGGAGAAACAGCTGAAATGCCAGGAATGTATTCTACGGAAGAATACGATTTAGCTGGTTTTACAGTTGGAATTGTTGATAAAAAGAAAATTGTAACAGGTGAAAAAATTGAAGCTGGTCAAGTATTAATTGGCTTAGCATCTAGCGGTATTCATAGTAATGGTTATTCTTTAGTACGAAAAGTATTACTAGAAGATGGAGAACTATCTTTAGATCGCATTTACGGACGCTTAGAACTACCTCTTGGTGAAGAATTATTAAAACCAACGAAAATTTATGTCAAACCTATTTTAGAACTATTGAAGAAATATGAAGTATACGGTATGGCGCATATTACAGGTGGCGGATTCATTGAAAATATTCCACGTATGTTACCAGAAGGAATCGGTGCAGAAATTGAATTAGGATCTTGGAAAATTCAACCGATCTTCAGTTTACTTCAAGAAGTGGGAAAACTAGAAGAGAAAGAAATGTTCAATATTTTTAACATGGGTATTGGTATGGTAGTAGCAGTGAAGGAAGAAGAGGCAAAAGATATTGTTCGTCTTCTTGAAGAGCAAGGAGAAACAGCTCGTATTATTGGACGTACTGTACAAGGGACTGGCGTTACCTTCAATGGGGGCACAGCACTATGAGTAGATTAGCAGTTTTTGCTTCTGGAAGCGGCTCTAACTTTCAATCTCTCATCAATGCGGTGGAAGAAAATAGATTAGACGCAGATATTAGTTTATTAGTATGTGATAAACCAGAAGCACGTGCTGTTGGACGGGCACATTATCATCATATTCCATGTTTCGCTTTTTCAGCGAAAGCATATGAGTCAAAAGAAGCATTTGAAAAAGAAATATTAAAGAAGCTAGAAGAGTATGAAATTGATTATGTTATTTTAGCTGGATATATGCGTTTAATTGGACCGACTCTACTAGAAGCTTACGGCGGGAGGATTATTAATATTCATCCATCGCTATTACCGAGTTTTCCAGGGAAAGATGCTGTTGGTCAAGCGTTAGAAGCAGGTGTGAAAGTAACTGGAGTAACGATTCATTATGTAGATGCAGGTATGGATACAGGGCCAATTATTGCGCAAGAAGCAGTGGTTGTTTCTGAAGGGGATACGAGGGAAAGCTTACAAAAGAAAATTCAACAAGTTGAACATAAATTATACGTAAATACAGTGAATCAAATTGTTCAATCTGTGAAAGAACCAACTGTTAACTAACATACAACCAGGGGTGAAGGATAAATGAAAAAGCGTGCATTAGTAAGTGTTTCAGATAAAACAGGAGTAGTAGAATTTGTTAAAGGTTTACTAGAACAAGGGATCGAAGTTATCTCAACAGGTGGTACGAAAAAATTACTAGAAGAAAATGGCTTACAAGTAATCGGTATTTCTGAAGTAACTGGGTTCCCAGAAATTATGGATGGCCGCGTAAAAACATTACATCCAAACATTCATGGTGGTCTATTAGCAGTTCGCGATAATGAAACGCATGTAGCGCAAATGAATGAATTAGGTATGCAGCCAATTGATTTTGTTGTTGTGAACTTATACCCATTCAAAGAAACAATCGCTAAGCCTGATGTAACATTTGCTGATGCAATTGAAAATATTGATATCGGTGGTCCAACAATGATTCGCTCTGCTGCGAAAAATCATAAATTTGTATCGGTAATTGTAGATCCAGTAGATTACGATGTTGTATTAGCAGAACTGAATGAGAACGGTGAAGTAAAAGAAGAAACAAAACGTAAATTAGCAGCGAAAGTATTCCGTCATACAGCGGCATATGATGCGTTAATCTCTAACTACTTAACAGAGCAAATGGGTGAAGAAAGCCCAGAAACATTAACAGTGACATTTGAGAAAAAACAAGATTTACGCTATGGAGAAAATCCACATCAAAAAGCAACCTTCTATAAAGCACCATTCGCTGTAACTTCTTCTGTTGCATACGCAGAACAATTACACGGTAAAGAATTATCTTACAACAATATTAACGATGCAGATGCAGCACTTAGTATTGTAAAAGAATTTACAGAGCCAGCAGTAGTAGCAGTAAAACATATGAATCCATGTGGTGTTGGAGTGGGTACTGATATTCATGAAGCATACACACGCGCTTATGAAGCAGACCCAGTATCAATCTTTGGTGGAATTATTGCAGCAAATCGTGAAATTGATAAAGCTACAGCAGAAAAGTTACACGAAATTTTCTTAGAAATCATTATTGCACCTTCTTTCTCAAAAGAAGCTTTAGAAGTATTGCAAAGTAAGAAAAACTTACGTCTACTAACTGTAAATATTGAAAAAGCGACAAGTGCAAGCAAAAAACTAACTTCTGTACAAGGTGGTCTTCTCGTTCAAGAGGAAGATACGTTATCATTAGATGAAAGTACAATTTCAATTCCGACAAAACGTGAACCATCAGAGCAAGAGTGGAAAGATTTAAAACTAGCTTGGAAAGTTGTAAAACATGTGAAATCAAACGCAATTGTTTTAGCGAATGATAACATGACAGTTGGTGTAGGCGCGGGACAGATGAACCGTGTAGGTTCTGCAAAAATCGCAATTACACAAGCTGGTGAAAAAGCACAAGGTAGCGCACTTGCATCTGATGCTTTCTTCCCAATGCCAGATACAGTAGAAGAAGCAGCAAGAGCAGGGATTACAGCAATCATTCAACCAGGCGGATCAATCCGTGACGAAGATTCTATTAAAGTGGCGGATAAGTATGGGATTACGATGGTGTTCACTGGCGTACGTCATTTCAAACACTAGTAGAGGATGTTTAAAAGGTCCGGTCAAGATAACTGTCGCATGTCGTCGTTGCATTGCCAGTGCGGTACTCATGTAGGAAAGCTACATTCCGTGTCCTCCAGTCAAATGCGCCTCGACCTGCTCGGTTCTCTTGATCCTCCCTTTTAAACTTTGATTGATATGAAAACAAACTAGGAGCAGAGCTTCTAGTTTGTACTTATTTAAGTATTGGGGGATGAAACATGAATGTTTTAGTAATTGGCCGCGGTGGGCGTGAGCATGCTTTAGCTTGGAAGTTTGTGCAATCTGAAAAGGTGGAAAAGGTATATGTAGCACCTGGTAATGAAGGTATGCGCGATGTTGCAACACCAGTTGATATTGATGAAAATGATTTTGACGCATTAGTTTTATTTGCTAAAGAGAATAAGGTTGAATTAACTTTCGTTGGACCAGAAATTCCGCTTATGAATGGAATTGTTGATCGCTTTAAAGAAGAGGGACTTCGTGTATTTGGCCCAAATAAGGCGGCTGCTGTTATTGAAGGTAGTAAGGCTTTTACGAAAGAATTGATGAAAAAATATGATATTCCAACTGCGGCATATGAAACTTTTACAGACTATGAAGAAGCAGTACAGTATATTCAAAAAGTTGGTGCGCCAATCGTTATTAAAGCTGACGGCCTAGCTGCTGGTAAAGGTGTAACGGTAGCAATGACGCTTGAAGAGGCATTACAAGCTGTGAAAGAGATGCTACAAGATGTGAAGTTCGGCGAAGCGAGCAAGAAGGTCGTTATTGAAGAGTTTTTAGATGGACAAGAATTTTCATTAATGGCATTTGTAAATGGAACAACTGTGCATCCGATGGTAATTGCGCAAGATCATAAACGAGCTTTTGATGGTGATAAAGGTCCAAATACAGGCGGAATGGGTGCGTATTCTCCCGTACCACAAATTCCAGGATCAGCAGTTCAAGAGGCAATAAAAATGGTATTACATCCAACTGCCAAGGCGATGATTGCAGAAAACCGTTCGTTTACAGGAATTTTATATGCGGGACTTATTTTAACAAATGATGGCCCAAAGGTAATTGAATTTAATGCACGCTTTGGTGATCCTGAAACGGAAGTAGTATTACCTCGCTTAGAAAATGATTTAGTTGATGTATGTAACGCTGTATTAGATGAAAGTGAATTAACGTTACAGTGGTCAGAGGAAGCGGTAATTGGTGTTGTACTTGCTTCGAAAGGGTATCCGGAAGCATATAAAAAAGGTGAAATTATTAACGGATTAGACACATTGCAAGATGTAATTGTTTTCCATTCAGGCACAGCTATGAAGCACGGTGACTTTGTAACAAATGGTGGCCGTGTACTATTTGTTACTTGTAAGGCGGACAGTTTACAAGCAGCGAAAGACAAGGTGTATAAAGCAATTGGTAAAATTGAGAGTGATGGTCTATTTTACCGAAGTGATATAGGATATCGTGCAATTGGTCATGAGATGACGAGAAGCTAATATGTAAAAATCCCGCTGATTTCTCAGCGGGATTTTTTATGCGTTTTTATCTTTTTTCAATTTTCCTTTTTGCTTTGCCATTTCTCGAAGTAAATACTCGATGTGTGCATTGACGCTACGAAACTCATCATTCGCCCATTTTTCGATGACTGCGTGTAATTCAGGATCAATACGTAATGGAAAGCTTTTCTTTTTAGCCATAATGATTACAACCTTTTAATATAGGCTTCCTGTATTAATAACTGGTTGCGCACCTTTATCTGAAACGATGGCAACTAATAAGTTGTTCACCATATTTGCTTTACGCTCGTCATCTAATTCAAGTACGCCTTCCTCATCTAACATATGGATTGAATCTTTCGCCATCTTCACAGCACCTTCAACAATCTCTTTTCTAGCAGCTAATACTGCTTTTGCTTGTTGACGTTGTAGCATTGCATGGGCAATTTCTGTTGCGTAAGCTAAATGTGTTAAACGAGTTTCTAATACTTCTACGCCAGCGATTTCAAGGCGCGCTTCTAACTCACGTTTTAATTCTTCAGAGATTTCTTCAGTATTTCCGCGTAACGTGATACAAGTTTCATCTTGGAAATTGTCATAAGGATATTTTGTTGCGACGTGGCGGATTGCTGTTTCACTTTGAATTTCTACAAATCGATCGTAATGTTCAACACCGAACATTGCTTTTGCAGAATCAACAACTTTATATACGATAACGGCTGCAATTTCAATTGGATTTCCCTCAATATCGTTTACTTTTAACTTCTTACTATTAAAGTTTTCAACACGTAACGATACAGTTTGACGGAATGCGAATGGAATTGTTAAAAATAAACCGTTTTGACGAATTGTTCCTAAATAATTACCGAAAAACGTAATGACTTTTGCTTGGTTTGGTTGAACAATACCAATACCTGTAGCAAGAACTGCGGCTAAAATAATAGTTAATGCCGCTCCTATGAAAATTTCTTGTACAAGGAAAAATACACCGATAGCGGCTAAAATTAAAATCCCGATAATACCGAGAAAACCATTTACATAAAAAACTTGTTTTTCTTTCATATGATCGCCTCCTGATATATAAATGATATCACTTTTATATCATTTTATGCAAGGGCTTTACACCTAATTTTCTGAAATTAATGATTAAGTATCTCTTATGTATATTTTGAGGTTTGAAACGAGAATATACGTTCTGTCTTATGGTAAAATAAAGAAGACTTAACCGCCCACTGCAGCAGCTAAGTCCCTTTGAGAGCATCTTGCATCGTGACAAATGATTCAAAGCGGTTTTGCCAGGATTATATCTTCAATTGCTGACTCAATCTCTTTGTCAGAAGTGTCATAACTTCCATTTGACTTTGGTTTGTCGTGATTGGAAGTTTGGTTCACTTCTTCTTTAGCATGTCCCTTTTCAGCGACATTCATGCTAGGCATTTTAAATGCCCCCATATTCATGTATTTTCCGAATTTCCACATTTCAACAACAGGGCAGAAACGAACAATTCCCTCTGCAATTTTCATTGCACCAATCCATAGCAAGACGTTAGACCAAGTGCACCACGGCTTGCGTACAAGTTTAGCGCTACTACAGCCGAAGAGGATAAGTCCGAGCGTAATTCGAATTAGGGCATTTATTGTACCGATGTTTTGCTTCATTAGAAAAACACTCCTTTTTATGAAAGTTGAAATAGATAATACTATTTCTCTTATTAGTATCCCTTGTGATTTTTGGGATATGTAATCCAACATTTGACGTTGAAAAAGATGTTGGAATGTGCGTGTGTGTAAGTAGCTTTTTTTGTTATAATGAAAGAATGCACAAAAGGAAGTTCAAAGTTAAATCCTCTCGTTTGAAAAACTATGGAAGAGGGAATTCCAAACTTAATTCTCCGTTTTAAACAAATATTTAAGATGAAGTTAAAAAAATCCTGATGAAAATAAACTGTTATTTTGAACAGAAATATATATAAATAGAGAAAAGAAAGGGTGTTTTCATGTACGATATTTCCGGGTGGAAACATGTATTTAAGCTTGATCCAAATAAGGAGTTAAGTGACGAACATTTAGAAATGATTTGTGAGTCTGGAACAGATGCTGTTATTGTAGGCGGAAGTGATGGAGTTACAATTGATAATGTATTACACATGCTAGTTAGCATTCGTAGATATGCAGTTCCTTGTGTGTTAGAGGTTTCTGATGTGGAAGCAATTACACCAGGATTTGATTTTTATTATATCCCAAGCGTTTTAAATAGCCGAAAGGTAGAATGGGTAACAGGTGTTCATCATGAGGCTTTGAAAGAATTTGGGGATATTATGGACTGGGATGAAATTTTTATGGAAGGGTATTGTGTTTTAAATCCGGAAGCGAAAGTAGCTCAGCTTACAGATGCGAAATGTGATGTAACAGAAGATGATGTAATTGCATACGCGCGTTTAGCAGACAAGCTATTACGTTTACCGATATTTTATTTAGAATATAGCGGTACGTATGGAGACGTTGAACTTGTTAAAAATGTAAAAGCAGAATTAAAACAAGCGAAGTTATATTATGGCGGCGGTATTTCTAATGCTGAACAAGCGAAGGAAATGGCACAATACGCTGATACAGTAGTTGTTGGAAATATTATTTATGATGATATAAAATCCGCGTTAAAAACAGTTAAAGCAGTAAAAGGAGAGTAGGTGCAGGCGTATATGAGTAAGACAGATAAGTTATTAAATGGTTTAAATCCGCAGCAACAAAAAGCAGTACAAACAACGAACGGACCACTTCTATTAATGGCAGGTGCAGGTAGTGGTAAAACACGTGTGTTAACACATCGTATTGCGTATTTACTTGGTGAAAAAGGTGTAGCGCCATGGAATGTACTAGCTATTACCTTTACAAATAAAGCGGCTCGTGAAATGCGCGAGCGTATTGATACACTTGTCGGACCAGAAGCAGAAGATATTTGGATTTCTACGTTCCACTCTATGTGTGTACGTATTTTACGACGTGATATCGATCGTATTGGTATTAATCGTAACTTTACAATCTTAGATTCAGGCGATCAGTTAACTGTAGTCAAAAAAATTATGAAAGAGCGCAATATTGATCCGAAGAAATTTGAGCCACGCTCTATTTTAGCTGGTATTAGTAATGCGAAAAATGAATTGTTATCTGCAGATAAATATGCGAAAAAAATTACAATCGCTGATCCATATGAAAAATTAACGAGCGATGTATATACAGAATATCAAAAACGTCTTCTGAAAAATAACTCATTAGACTTTGATGATTTAATTATGACAACGATTCAGCTATTTGAACGTGTTCCAGAAGTACTAGAGTTTTATCAGCGTAAGTTCCAATATATTCATGTGGATGAGTATCAAGATACGAATAAAGCACAGTACCTTCTTGTAAAACATTTAGCAGCACGTTTTAAAAATTTATGTGTTGTAGGTGACTCAGATCAGTCTATTTACCGCTGGCGCGGGGCTGACATTTCTAACATTTTGTCATTCGAAAAAGACTATGAGAATGCGCAAGTTATTCTGTTAGAACAAAACTATCGTTCGTCACAAAATATTTTAAATGCAGCGAATGCTGTTATTGAAAAAAATTCAAACCGTAAACCGAAAAAATTATGGACAGACAATCAAGTTGGAAGCAAAATCTCATATTACCGTGCTGCGACGGAAAAAGACGAAGCATATTTTGTTGCGAAAAAAATTCGTGACGATATTCAAATGGGAAAACGAAAATATACTGATTTTGCAGTGTTATATCGTACAAATGCCCAGTCTCGTATGGTCGAGGAGATTTTCCTGAAATCTAATATTCCTTACAAAATTGTCGGCGGTACGAAGTTCTACGATCGTAAAGAGATTAAAGACATTTTGGCGTATTTACGTTTAATTGGGAATCCAGATGATGAGATTAGTTTCGCACGTATTATTAACATGCCAAAGCGCGGAATTGGTGCGACTTCTATCGATAAAATTATTAATTACGGTGTACAAAATGGAATCTCATTGACTGCTGTATTCGATGAGATTGAGCATGTTGGAGTAAGTGCAAAAATTACAAAGGCAGTAAAAGAATTCGCAGGTTTATTACACAACTGGGTAAATATGCAAGAGTATTTATCTGTTACAGAATTGGTAGAAGAAGTTATTGAAAAAACAGGCTATCGCGATATGTTGAAAAACGAGCGTACTTTAGAAGCAGAAGGTCGTTTAGAGAACTTAGATGAGTTTTTATCTGTTACGCAAACATTTGAATCTCAAAGCGAAGATAAGAGTCTTGTTGCATTCTTAACAGACTTAGCGCTTGTTGCTGATATTGATCGTGTCGATGAAGATCCAACTGCTGGTGAGGAAGTTATTTTAATGACGATGCACTCAGCGAAAGGATTAGAATTCCCAGTTGTCTTTATTGTTGGTTTAGAGGAAGGAATATTCCCGCATACTCGTTCTCTAATGGAAGAAGATGAAATGCAGGAAGAGCGTCGCCTTGCTTATGTAGGTATTACTCGTGCAGAAGAAGAGTTATATTTATCTAACGCACAAATGCGTACTTTATTTGGTAGAACAAGTATGAACGCTGCCTCTCGATTTATTACAGAAATTCCGGCAGAGCTAGTAGAATCGTTAAATGAAACAGCGCCAAAGCGTGAAACTTCGTTTGGTGCAAAAGGAAGAACGACAAGTACAAGTAGAATGACAACTACAACCACAACACGCTCTCGTTCAGCTTTCGCGCGTCCTGCAGCTAAGACGACAGGTGGCGAGCAAATTGGCTGGGCAGTAGGCGATAAAGCTTCCCACCAAAAATGGGGAGTCGGTACAGTTGTCAGTGTAAAAGGTGAAGGTGATGCAAAAGAATTAGATATTGCGTTCCCAAGCCCGATTGGTGTTAAACGTTTGTTAGCAAAATTTGCACCTGTGACGAAACAATAGGAAAGGAATGAGGGTATGTCAAAAGAGATAGCAAAACAACGTATAGAAGAACTGCGTGATTTGTTAAATACATTTAACTATCAGTATCACGTATTAGACAATCCTTCTGTTTCTGATGCGGAGTATGACCGTAATATGCAGGAGCTTATAAAATTAGAAGCAGAGAATCCAGAGTTTATGAGTGAAGACTCCCCCTCCATTCGCGTTGGGGGAACGGTTCTTGATATATTTGAAAAAGTAACACATAAGTCACCGATGTTAAGTTTAGGAAATGCATTTAACGAAGGAGATTTACGTGATTTCGACCGACGAGTACGCCAAGGAATTGATGATGCGAATGTAAGATATATATGCGAATTAAAAATTGACGGACTTGCTGTTTCACTTCATTATGAAAAAGGACGCTTCATTCAAGGGGCAACGCGTGGTGATGGTGTAACAGGGGAAGATATTACCCAAAATTTAAAAACAATTAAAGCGATCCCGCTCCGTTTAAATGAAGAAGTAACGTTAGAAGCACGAGGCGAAGCTTATATGCCGAAGCGTTCATTCGTTAAGTTAAATGAAGAAAAAGAGCAAAATGGTGAAGATGTATTTGCGAATCCGCGTAATGCGGCAGCAGGTTCAATACGCCAACTTGATCCCAAAATTGCAGCGAAACGTAACTTATCTATGTTTGTGTACGGTCTTGCGAATGTAGAAGAAAAAACAATTCCATCACATAGTGAATCGCTTGATTTCTTAGGTGAACTTGGATTCAAAACAAATCCAAATCGTCGTACATGTGAAACAATCGAAGAAGTTATAGCTTATGTAGAAGAATGGCAAGAAAAACGTCCGCATCTTGATTATGAGATCGATGGAATCGTTATAAAAGTAGATGATGTTGCTCTTCAAGAAAGTTTAGGAACTACAGCAAAGAGTCCAAGATGGGCGATTGCTTATAAATTCCCGGCTGAAGAAGTTGTAACAAGATTAACAGGCATTGAATTAAGTGTTGGTCGCACAGGGGTTGTAACACCGACTGCAGAGCTAGAGGCAGTGCGAGTGGCTGGTACTATCGTTCGTCGTGCCTCTTTACATAACGAAGATTTAATTCGTGAAAAAGACATTCGAATTGGTGACTATGTTGTTGTGAAGAAGGCCGGAGATATTATTCCTGAAGTTGTGAACGTTATTTTTGATAAGCGTACTGGTGAGGAAGAAGAATATCATATGCCAACGCATTGCCCAGCATGTGAGAGTGAACTAGTTCGTTTAGAAGAAGAGGTAGCACTTCGCTGTATAAATCCAACTTGTCCGGCTCAAATTCGAGAAGGATTAATCCATTTCGTTTCAAGAAATGCAATGAATATTGATGGACTCGGAGAACGTGTCATTACACAACTCTTTGATGCTGATTATATTCGTACATTCGCTGATTTATATTCGTTGACGAAAGAGCAATTATTACAGCTAGAACGATTCGGTGAAAAATCAGCAACGAATTTAGTACAAGCAATTGAGAATTCTAAAGACAACTCATTAGAACGATTATTATTTGGTCTTGGTATTCGCCATGTTGGAGCGAAAGCAGCACGTACATTTGCAGAGCATTTCGAAACGATGGATGCGCTTGTGAAAGCAACGGAAGAAGAACTAAAAGCAATTAATGAAATTGGTGAAAAAATGGCTCAATCCGTCGTGACGTATTTTGATAATGAAGACGTATTAGAGCTATTACAACAATTTAAAGAGTATGGCGTGAATATGGCATACAAAGGCATAAAAATTGCTGATTTACAAAATGTTGAGTCGTACTTCGCAGGAAAAACTGTCGTTTTAACAGGGAAATTAGAAGTTATGGGACGTAGTGAAGCGAAGAAAAAGATTGAGGCATTAGGTGGAAAAGTAACAGGAAGTGTTAGTAAAAGTACGGATTTAGTTGTTGCAGGTGAAGCAGCAGGTTCGAAATTAGCACAAGCAGAGAAGCATAATGTTGAGGTTTGGAATGAAGAGAGGTTCTTACAAGAGCTAAATAAGTAAGAGGTGCAAACTTACCATGAAAAAAATAGCATTAGCGGTATTAAGCCTTGGCCTACTCGTAAGTGGGTGTAGTGCAGGTGCCGATAAAGATGAAAAAGTGGTTGAGAAATCGGGGAAAGCAAAAGAGCAAGCAATCGTTCCGAAGTACGCTATTTCGGATGAATACTATAAGGCGACTATTCCATTTGAAGCAGGATCTGCACGTGGTTTAGTTGTACAAGGAGTAAGTAATCGTCTTGATATAGATGAATTTGAAACAGGATTAATGCGTATTGCAAAAGAATCCTTTAGTACGAAAGATCATTTCTTTAAAGGTGGAAGTACTCTAGATACTCAAAATGTGCAGATGCTTGTTAAAAGAAAGCGTACAGATGCTGAACAAAAGGAACTAGAGGACAAATTAAAAAAAGATGCAGTTAAATTTCCAAACATTGGCTTAAACCCAGCGTTAGGTGGAGGAGCTGAATCATTAGAGGAAAAGAATAAAAAAAATCCAATATATATTTCAAATATTTTAGAGCATGATTATTATGTGAAAAAAGGCGAATCAGATGAGCGCCAAGGCATTGTAATTGGTTTAGCGATGAACTCGGTTCATTATTACGAGGAAGAGCATGGTTATCCGCGTGAGGCTAAAATTGAGCAAGAAAAAATGGTAGCTGAAGGGAAAAAAATGGCGCAAGAAGTCTTGAAATTTATGCATCAAAAACAGCCTGAAACAAAAAACCTTCCGATAACATTTGCAATTTATCGTCAGGCTCCAAAGGCTTCACTCGTGCCAGGTAACTTTGTTTCTTATGCGAATGTTGAAAAAGGCAGTGAAACGGTTGAGGATTGGAAACAAATTAATGAGAAATATTATTTGTTCCCATCTGAACAAGCGAAAACAGATAATAAACGTGAAGATCTGGCGAGAGTATCGAACTTTAAATCAAAACTAAGCGATTATTTCCAAGGCGACTATACAGCTGTTATCGGTACTGGTATGTATAGAGATGATGAATTAAGAGAAATAAAGCTTGATATTCCTGTCCAGTTTAATGGGAAAGCAGAAATAATTGGTTTTACACAATATGTAGCTGGGCTTGTTATGGAATACTTCCCGAATTATATGAAAGTACAAGTAACGATTAAATCTGTAGAACGCCCAGAAGCAATTATTATACGTGAAGCAAAGCAAGATGAACCATTTGTGAAAATTTTAGATTAAATAGGAGGGCTGTTCCTTTATGGAACGGCTTTTTTTCTTGAGGAATTTTGTTATAATTTAAAATGTTATAAATAATGGGGTGTAAGGGGTAAAGCACATGGACGAATTAAGTTTTCAAGTCATTATTTTATTAATTGCATTCGGCTTTTTAGCAGCTTTTATTGATTCAGTTGTTGGCGGTGGAGGATTAATTTCGCTTCCAGCACTTATGTTTGTTGGTTTACCACCAGCTTCGGCAATTGCAACGAATAAATTAGCTGCAACGATGGGGACGTTTACGAGTACAGTTTATTTTATTCGATCAGGAAAGGTCGATTTTAAAATTGTAGGAAAGTTAATCCCGTTAACTGTTATAGGAGCGGTCGCAGGCGCTTTAGTAGTAAAGTTTATTCCGCCAGATATTTTACGTCCGTTAGTGCTTGTGATGTTGGTGTTTATTGCCATTTATATTATTGCAAAAAAGGATTGGGGAAGTGTATCTACCTATAAGAAGATGACGAAAAGAAAAACATTAATATTTTTCTTTGTTATTTTAATGATAGGGTTTTACGATGGATTTTTTGGACCAGGGACAGGATCCTTTTTAATTTTTGCATTTTTATTAGTTGGTTTGGATTTTATTCAGGCGGCAGCATCTGGAAAACTTTTGAACTTTGTTAGTAATATCGTATCGTTAATTACTTTTTTATTTTTAGACGTAATTCATTTTGAATACGGTATTATTATGGGATTGTCGATGATTTTTGGCGCTTATTTTGGATCGAAGTTTGCAGTCCAAAAAGGTGTTGGATATGTAAGAACTTTATTTTTGTTAGTAACTATTTTATTGATTGGAAAAAACATTTTGGAATATACTCATATTTTGTAGAGTTATACGTATGTATAACTCTATTTTTTTATTATATTTTAAAAATTAATTAATTTTTAAAATATAAGTCTAGGAATATTTGAATAAATCTAAATTATCGTGTAGAATAATGTTGTAAAATGTAAACGTTTTTCTAAGGGGAGGCTAAAAAGAATGGTAGTAGCATACAAACATGAGCCATTTACAGATTTTTCAGTGGAGGCTAACAAATTAGCGTTTGAAGAAGGTTTAAAGAAAGTAGAATCTTATCTTGGACAAGACTATCCATTAATTATTGGGGGAGAAAAAATCACTACAGAAGACAAAATTGTTTCTGTAAACCCTGCAAATAAAGAGGAACTTGTTGGTCGCGTTTCAAAAGCAAGCCGTGAGTTAGCTGAAAAAGCAATGCAAGTAGCGGATGAAACATTCCAAACTTGGAGAAAATCAAAGCCAGAAATGCGTGCAGACATTTTATTCCGTGCTGCAGCAATCGTTCGTCGCAGAAAACATGAATTCTCTGCTATTCTTGTAAAAGAAGCAGGTAAACCATGGAATGAGGCAGATGCTGATACAGCAGAAGCAATCGACTTTATGGAATATTATGGTCGTCAAATGTTAAAATTAAAAGACGGTATTCCAGTAGAAAGCCGTCCAATTGAATATAATCGTTTCTCTTACATTCCATTAGGAGTAGGTGTTATCATTTCTCCTTGGAACTTCCCATTCGCAATTATGGCAGGTATGACAACAGCTGCTTTAGTTTCTGGTAACACAGTATTACTAAAACCAGCTAGTACAACTCCTGTAGTAGCAGCGAAATTCATGGAAGTATTAGAAGAAGCTGGCTTACCAGCTGGCGTAGTAAACTTCGTTCCAGGTAATGGTTCTGAAGTTGGTGACTACTTAGTAGATCACCCTCGTACACGTTTCGTGAGCTTCACTGGATCTCGTGATGTAGGTATCCGTATTTATGAGCGCGCAGCGAAAGTAAACCCAGGCCAAATTTGGTTAAAACGCGTTATCGCTGAAATGGGTGGTAAAGATACAATCGTTGTTGATAAAGAAGCAGATCTTGAATTAGCAGCTAAATCTATCGTTGCATCAGCATTCGGATTCTCAGGACAAAAATGTTCTGCATGTTCTCGTGCAGTAATCCATGAAGATGTATACGATCACGTATTAAATCGTGCTGTTGAATTAACGAAAGAATTAACAGTTGCTAACCCAGCTGTATTAGGTACAAACATGGGTCCTGTTAATGACCAAGCTGCATTCGATAAAGTAATGAGCTATGTTGCAATTGGTAAAGAAGAAGGTAGAATCTTAACAGGTGGCGAAGGAGACGATTCTAAAGGCTGGTTCATCCAACCAACAATCGTTGCTGACGTTGCAGAAGATGCTCGCTTAATGAAAGAAGAAATCTTCGGACCAGTAGTAGCATTCTGTAAAGCAAAAGACTTTGATCATGCACTTGCAATTGCAAACAATACAGAATACGGTTTAACAGGTGCTGTTGTTACTAATAACCGTGACCATATTGAAAAAGCACGTGAAGAATTCCACGTGGGTAACTTATACTTCAACCGTGGATGTACTGGTGCAATCGTAGGTTACCAACCATTCGGTGGCTTTAACATGTCTGGTACAGACTCTAAAGCTGGTGGCCCTGACTACTTAGCACTTCACATGCAAGCAAAAACTACTTCTGAAACTTTATAAGAAATAGTAGAAGAGATCTTCGCAGTCTGCGAAGATCTCTTTTTTTTTTTTTTTTTTGAAAAATTTTCTATATTTGGATCAAGATAGATATGAGTAGAAAAACTAATAAAGTAATAAGGTTTACTTCAGTAAATAAGGTATACTATATTTGTTGAATAGATTCTCTTTAAAGACAAGAAAAGTAGGTGAACAAAGTGGGAAAATATCAATTGGATTACAAAAGTCAGGTAGCCGTGGCAAAGTTTCATGAAAAACAGACGCCTGCCAAATTTGATAAAAAGCAGCAAATTGAAAAATTGCGTGCGGAGTATTTGAAAAAGAAGCAAAAATAAACAGATAAATAATATGTTACGTTTTTGATAGGAGAAACCAGTTCTAAGTACCGTATATTACCATTCGGTACTTGGAACTAGCTAAACCTTATTAATATCGGGATAAACATGTAAATAGAAACAAAACAACGAGAAAAGTTGACTTATTAGTCATATTTTTTAGTATTCATTTTAAGGATTTCCTGTATAATACAATTTGAAAGAAAATCTATGGTTTGACAAGAAACACTCTTTTCGGTTTTGCTCACTGAAGGGAGTGTTTTTTTGTAGCCAAAAACTCCTCTGTACTCATTACAGTTGCATATACTCCATTTAAACTAGCCAAAATTGTGTTATGAATATAAACGGCCGGTATAGTAGCATTCTTAAAAGAAAGATCTTTTGTAGCACAAGCATCATGTATAACGGTACATGGAAAGCCGAAATCAAAAGCAGCCCTTACGGTAGCATCAATACACATATGAGTCATCATCCCGCATATGATGACGTGCTCAATGTTTAAACGTTGTAATTGTTCTAGAAGATCAGTTTCGCGAAAACTATTTGGATAATGTTTGAGTATAACGGTTTCTTCTCTAAGTGGACGTACGCTTTCATGAATATGTACACCTTCTGTATTGGGTAGGAAAAAAGTAGCGTCATCTTTTATTGCTACATGTTGGATATGAAAAATAGGTTCGTTTTTCGTTCTAAAGAGTTGTAGCAGCTGACTAGCATATTGGCTTGCTTCTACTGGATTACGCAATTCCATCTTTCCATGTGGAAAATAATCATTTTGAATATCAACGAGTAAAAGAGCTGTTTTCATATATTCATCTTCCTCCGATTTCATATTCAAATAATGGTATTCAATTTATAGAAAGGATTCTCCTTTTAAAAAATATGAAGGAGGAGAATTTAACATAACTTTAAAAATCATTATTGTATGTGATTTTTTATTTGAAAATTTTAATAGAGGAATAATTAATATTTTTCTAAAAAATGTATTGACTCTTATTATTCTGAGTTCTATAATGAGAATTAATTAAACGACAATTAAATCGATACATTCTTATCCAGAGAGGTGGAGGGACTGGCCCTACGATACCTCAGCAACGGGTTTTTTAATACCGTGCTAACTCCAGCAAGCCTTATAAAAGGCTTGGAAGATGAGAAGATGTGAACGAGTACATATAAGTGCTCTCCTTCTTATCTTTATGGTTGATAAGAAGGAGAGCACTTTTTATTTTACCTCGAAAGCTCTACTTCAAGTTTTTACAGCATATAGGAGGGAAGAAAATGATTTCTTTTAACAACGTAAGTAAATTATATGAATCAGGTGGGCAATCTGTTCATGCGGTGGAGGATGTAACATTATCAGTTGGGAAGGGCGAAATTTTCGGTATCATCGGTTTTAGTGGCGCTGGAAAGAGTACGTTATTACGCCTAGTAAATATGTTAGAGAGACCAACGGCAGGAACGATTTCAATAGATGATAAAGATATTACATCTTTATCGACGAAAGAATTACGGAAGCTAAGACAAAGAATCGGGATGATTTTTCAAAGTTTTAATTTATTTAATTCAAGAACAGTGTTTGGGAATATTGCTTATCCATTAAGGTTAGCGAAAGTACCAAAGAATGAGATAAAAGAAAGAGTAAATGAACTGCTGAAGTTTGTAGGATTAGAAGATAAAGCAAACTATTATCCAGAGCAACTATCAGGTGGTCAAAAACAACGTGTTGGCATTGCTAGAGCACTTGCAACATCGCCAGACATTCTTATATGTGATGAGGCAACATCAGCTTTAGATCCAGAAACAACGACAGAGATTCTGAACTTATTAAAGAAAGTAAATCGAGAATACAATGTAACGATTCTACTCATTACACATGAAATGCATGTTGTGAAAGAAATTTGTCACCGTGTAGCTGTAATGGAGAAGGGAAAGGTTATTGAAGAAGGAAAACTATTTGACGTTTTCACACAACCAAAAACAAAGACAACTCAAAACTTTGTACGCTCCATTATTAATGATCATTTACCGGAAAGTGTTCTAGGGAAAATTCAAAATGGTGGACAAATTTATCGCTTAACATTTACTGGTGAAGAGACAGGGCAGCCGGTACTATCATATATCGCGAAAAACTATAACGTCGATGTAAACGTACTGTACGGAAATATTATTGAACTTCAAAATGTGCTATTTGGAAATCTACTTGTAGAACTGCAAGGTGAGCAGAAAGAAATTCAAAAAGCATTACAACATCTACGACTACAAGTGCAGCTGAAGGAGGTAAAAGCTCATGCGAGTTGATTGGAGTATATTTTGGCCCCGCATAGTAGATGCGACGGGGGATACCCTCTTAATGGTAATTGTAACCCTTATATTTGCTACAATTCTTGGTATACCTCTAGGTTTACTGTTATATGTAACGAGAAAAGGGAACTTTTTAGAAAATAAATGGGTCTTTTCTATTCTTAATATCATTATTAACACAATTCGTCCGGTTCCATTCATTATCTTCTTAGTAGCTTTAAGCCCACTAACAAGAAGTGTTATCGGAACGACGATTGGAACAGCAGCAGCAATCTTTCCGATGACGTTAGTTGCATCAATCGGTATTGCTAGAATGGTTGAAACAAATCTTGTTTCAGTTCCAAAGGGAGTCATTGAAGCAGCTCAAGCGATGGGGGCTTCACCAATTAGAATTGTTTTTGAAATCCTTGTGCCAGAAGCGTTAGCGCCATTAATTTTAGGTGTTACGTTTATGACAGTTGGTTTAATTGAATTTTCTGCAGTTGCTGGGCTTGTCGGTGGTGGCGGTCTTGGTGACTTAGCGATGACATATGGTTATCAACGTTTTGATACATCAGTTATGTTCGTAACGGTCGTTTTACTTATTATTCTTGTACAGGTAGCTCAAAATTTAGGAAACTACTTTGCGAAAGTCTTTTTACGCAGATCATAAAAAGGAAGAGGGGAAAAGAAAATGAAGAAAATTTTAGCATTTGCATTATCAGCGATTGTAGGAATTTCAGCGTTAAGCGGCTGCTCAAGTGGAGACACGGGGGCAGGAGCAAAAGAGAAAGTAGTTCGCGTTGGCGTAACCGGAACAGATGGAGACGCTTGGGAAATTTTAAAGAAAAAAGCTGAAAAAGAGGGAATTAAAATTAAACTGGTTGAGTTCTCTGATTACACAACGCCAAATAAAGCGTTAGCTGATGGAGATATTGAACTAAACTCATTCCAGCACGTTGCTTTCTTAGAGCAATTTAAAAAAGAGCATAAGTTAGATATTACAGCTGTTGGTACAACGCAAATTGCACCAATGGGCTTATACTCTGAAAAATATAAGAAGGCAAATGAAATTCCAGATGGTTCAGAAATTGCGATTCCAAATGATCCAACGAACCAAGCTCGTGCATTAAAACTTCTTGATGCAGCTGGATTATTAAAGCTTAAGAAAGACTTTGGCTTATTCGGAGATCCAAGCGGCATTGCTGAAAATCCGAAGAAGTTAAAAATTACACCGGTTATCGCACAGCAAACACCTCGTGTATTAAAAGATGTTGCAGCTTCAGTTATTAATAACGGTGTTGCTGGTCAAGCTGGATTAGATCCAGCGAAGGATCCAATTTTCTTAGAAGATCCAAAGAATGAAAATGCGAAGCCATATATTAATATTTTCGCAGCTCGTACGAAAGATAAAGATGATCCAACACTGAAAAAAGTAATTGAACTATATCATTCAAAAGAAGTAACAGATGCAATTAAGAAAGAAACAAATGATGGTTCCATTTCAGTAGATCTTTCACTTGATGAGCTTGAAAAAATCGTAAAATAATGATTGAGTTTAACGGACTAGCAGAAGGAACCCCTCCGCTGTTAGCTCGTTCAACATATAATCTACTTAACAAACAAAACCCTAATTCTGTACCTTCCAATTCTGTATAACGTAGAATCCAATGTTTGTTAAGTAGAGTGATGGACCAGGAGTTTTCCTGGTCTATTTTTTTGTGGTTATTCGATTACGATACTTTTTAAATTATCCTCATGATGCTCTTGTTCTTTCGGATAAGCAGCTAGCTCCTCTTGCA
This sequence comes from Bacillus wiedmannii, assembly GCF_001583695.1. Lineage (GTDB taxonomy): Bacteria > Bacillota > Bacilli > Bacillales > Bacillaceae_G > Bacillus_A > Bacillus_A wiedmannii. The sequence goes on from NZ_LOBC01000012.1 coordinate 28,916, forward strand.
AAATATTTAGTATTTGCTTAGCTGATTGTTGGATTGGGGTAGGTAACTCTTCTAATATATTCATACCGACTTTTATTTTTGTACGAATTACCTTTCTTAGTAGTTCCTCATGCATGTACTACACCTCCAAACCGAATATTTAGTACATCTTCTTCGAACTTAGCTCCTTGAATAGAAAGGTGTGTTAACGTTTTTGGTAATGTGATGTTCCGTTTCACAGAACCTGAACAAATGATAAGTTCATCACCTTTTTGATTTAATGAAAGTTCACTTTTGTTTGAGAAGGGAATGGAGAGAACGAAAATATACTCATCGCCATCTTTTTTTACATATTGAGTGCGCCCGTTAAATTTCACTTCCGTAGGGGAAGAATCTGATTTAAATAAAGCGTCTCCTACACGCTCTAACATGGACAAACCGACAACTTCTTGTTCAAACATAGGAGCTTCGTAAATAGGAAGCGGCTGAAAACTATTTTGAATTAATGTTTTATATTTTTTTTGAGTATCTTTCCATGCTTGAAAATAAGGATCGGTGACAGTGTTAGGGATGACGCGGTTAATCATAATGGCATCTACGTTATAATCGTATAAATTTAAATACGTAAAGCTACGCTGAGCTTCTTTAATGACCATTTTTTCGGGATTTACAACGATGCGGATACTTGTTATTTCTCGATTTGATAAAATATCTCTCATTTCTCCGAGCTGTTCAAGTGTATTCGTTAATTCGTCCATAATATCATCGGTTGGAAGGGGGACACCAAGAAGTGGTTGAGCTACAGGACGAACAACTTTTAAAACTTTTCTTTTAATAGGAAAGAGTTTTTCCATCCACCAGCCGAGCATGTCTGGGAAGCTGAGCATTGCTAATGTTTCTCCTGTTGGAGCACAATCAATGATAATAACATCATATGTGTTTTGTTTATAATAATCGAGTACGCGAAGTAAGCGAATTAAATCTTCCATACCAGGAAACATCGTTAATTCTTCTGTTGTAATATCATCAGCTGCTTTGGAGGTGAAGAGTAGCGTAATATATTTCTGTAATTTCCCCCAGCCTTTTTCCATCTCATAAATCGTATTAATTTCTTGTGCCCACAAATTTTCACGAATTTCTAATGGCTCAGAAGATAGCTTTATACCAAATGAATCTCCTAAACTATGAGCAGGATCTGTACTCATTACTAATGTTTTTAATCCTTGTTTTGCGCTTTGAAGTGCTGTTGCTGCTGAAATGCTAGTTTTTCCTACGCCGCCTTTACCTGTATACAAAATAATTCTCATTATTCTATCCCCTTTGTTTCGAGTATCGAATATTACGAATGCCGAAATAAAATGTTGAATAAAAACCCAACTAGGGTTTTATTCAATCGGAATGTTTTTCATTTTAGGTGTAGAAACCTTTTCTTCTGTTTTTTGCTGTGACGTAGCGATGTGATTCATGATCTTTTGGAAGATTTGTAGTAAGAATGCCTTTTCTTCTTCTGATAATGCTTCTGTCACTAGGTTAAAGTAATGGGCTGCATTTTGTTTTACTTCTTGGACGAGCGTTACGCCGTTTTCTGTTAAACGAATTAATACAATGCGTCGGTCGTTTTCATCACGGTACCTTTCAATATATCCCTTTTTTACGAGGCGATTTACAACACCTGTCGTTGTACTCATCGGTATATCAAGAAGGTCAGCAATTTTTGTCATTGTAATATCTGTATTTCGCTCCATCCAAAGTAAACAAAATACTTCTGTTTTAGAAAGTGTTAAATCTAGGCTTACCCATTCTTCAGGATAAAAAAGTTTCTTGGCGTTATCAAGCAGTAAGTCTAAAAAATGTTCATATTGCAACAATTATTTCCACTCCCGTATATTTCGAGGTTCGTAATATTTGTTTTTATTTTATGCAGAATTGAAATAAATGTCAATAGTTTTGATTGTTTTTTCAGATTAGACAGAAAACTTACTTTGAAATGGTAGATTTATAAATATAAAACTAGAATTTACATAAAAATCCATCATGGTAAATATACTTATCTATAATGGATGCACAGCTAACGAGGGGGAGAACAATGAGAAGACGTAATACGCAAGCGTTCACGTTTTTAGCATGGACTTCATTTGTTTGCGCGCTTTCAGGTATGCTAATTGGAATTTATACGTTAGATGAAACGCTTAGTGTAAAAGGGTACTATTTATTAGGCACATTATTTTTAACGATGTCTTGTTTTGTATTACAAAAAACAATTCGTGATAATGAAGAAGATAACGAGAGATTTCCGAAAAATAAACCGGTAGATAAGGAGTAAATTGTAAAGAAAGGCAATTGCCTTTCTTTTTTTATGTAAAAATGCAGTAAGTGCCGTGTGTTGACTTGCTTGAAGTACTGAAAATTTGGTATCATCAATAGTATTGTAGATTGAACGATATATTATGGAGGTGGCCTAGCCGTGTCAAGAATTTCCGTTGAGAATGTAAAGCACGTAGCACATTTAGCACGTCTTGCAATTACTGATCAAGAAGCTGAAAAATTTCAAAAACAACTAGATGCAATTGTTACATTTGCAGAACAGTTAAATGAATTAGATACAACTGATGTAAAACCAACAACTCATGTATTAACTATGAAAAATGTTATGCGTGAAGATGTACCAGAAAAAGGTTTACCAGTTGAAGAAGTATTAAAAAATGCACCGGATCACAAAGATAATCAAATCCGTGTTCCAGCAGTATTAGAATAGAGGAGGGGAATTTCGATGTCATTATTTGATCATTCAGTATCAGAGTTACATAAGAAATTAAACAACAAAGAAATTTCCGTTACGGATTTAGTAGAAGAATCTTACAAACGTATTGCGGATGTTGAAGATAACGTAAAAGCTTTTCTTACATTAGATGAAGAAAACGCACGCGCGAAAGCGAAAGAATTAGACGCAAAAATTGGTGCTGAAGATAATGGTTTATTATTCGGTATGCCAATTGGTGTAAAAGATAACATTGTAACTAACGGTCTTCGTACAACTTGTGCGAGCAAAATGTTAGCAAACTTTGATCCAATTTATGATGCAACAGTTGTGCAAAAGCTAAAAGCTGCTGACACAGTTACAATCGGTAAGTTAAATATGGACGAGTTCGCAATGGGTTCTTCAAATGAAAACTCAGGTTTCTACGCTACGAAAAATCCATGGAACTTAGATTACGTTCCAGGCGGATCTAGTGGTGGTTCTGCAGCAGCTGTAGCAGCAGGAGAAGTATTATTCTCTCTAGGTTCTGATACGGGTGGTTCTATCCGTCAGCCAGCTGCATATTGCGGCGTTGTAGGTTTAAAACCAACTTACGGACGCGTATCTCGTTATGGATTAGTAGCATTCGCATCTTCACTTGACCAAATCGGACCGATTACACGTACAGTAGAAGATAATGCATACTTATTACAAGCTATTTCAGGTATTGACCGTATGGATGCAACTTCTGCTAACGTTGAAGTAGGAAACTACTTAGCTGGTTTAACAGGCGACGTTAAAGGTTTACGCATTGCTGTACCGAAAGAATACTTAGGAGAAGGTGTTGGCGAAGAAGCTCGTGAGTCAGTACTAGCTGCTTTAAAAGTATTAGAAGGTATGGGCGCAACTTGGGAGGAAGTATCTCTTCCACACTCTAAATACGCTCTAGCAACGTATTACTTATTATCTTCTTCTGAAGCATCTGCTAACCTTTCACGCTTTGATGGCGTACGTTACGGTGTTCGTTCTGATAATGTAAATAATTTATTAGACCTTTACAAAAACACACGTAGCGAAGGTTTTGGTGATGAAGTAAAACGTCGTATTATGCTTGGTACATTTGCACTTAGCTCTGGTTACTATGATGCGTACTACAAGAAAGCACAACAAGTACGTACATTAATTAAAAACGACTTTGAAAATGTATTTGCTAACTACGATGTTATTATTGGACCAACAACGCCAACTCCGGCATTTAAAGTGGGCGAAAAAGTTGATGATCCAATGACAATGTATGCAAATGACATTTTAACAATCCCAGTAAACTTAGCGGGTGTTCCAGCGATTTCTGTTCCATGTGGATTCGGTGCTAACAACATGCCACTTGGTCTACAAATCATTGGTAAACACTTCGATGAAGCGACAATTTACCGCGTTGCACATGCGTTTGAGCAAGCAACAGACTATCATACAAAAAAAGCAAGTCTGTAAGGAGGCGAGCATAGATGAATTTAGAAACAATTATTGGTTTAGAGGTTCACGTTGAGTTAAAAACAAATTCGAAAATTTTCTCTGCGAGTCCAACAGAATTCGGAGCGGAGCCAAATACACAAACAAGTGTAATTGACTTAGGATACCCAGGGGTACTTCCTACTTTAAATAAAGAAGCAGTTAACTTTGCAATGAAAGCTGCAATGGCATTAAACTGTGAAATCGCAACGGAAACGAAGTTCGACCGTAAAAACTATTTCTACCCAGATAATCCGAAAGCTTACCAAATTTCTCAATTCGATAAGCCAATTGGTGAAAATGGTTGGATTGAAATTGAAGTAGACGGTAAAAAGAAACGTATCGGTATTACACGTCTTCATTTAGAAGAAGATGCTGGTAAATCAACGCATACAGCTGATGGTTCATTAGTAGACTACAACCGTCAAGGTATGCCTTTAATCGAGATCGTATCTGAGCCAGATATGCGTACGCCAGAAGAAGCATATGCATACTTAGAGAAGTTAAAATCAATCATTCAATACACTGGCGTATCTGATTGTAAGATGGAAGAAGGTTCCTTGCGTTGTGATGCGAACATTTCCCTTCGTCCAGTTGGACAAGAGAAGTTCGGTACAAAAGCGGAACTGAAAAACTTAAACTCATTCACTTACGTACAAAAAGGTCTTGAGCACGAGCAAGTGCGCCAAGAGAAAGAATTGTTATCTGGTGGTATCATCCAACAAGAAACACGTCGTTATGATGAAGCAACGAAGAAAACAATCTTAATGCGTGTGAAAGAAGGATCTGACGATTACCGTTACTTCCCAGAGCCAGACTTAGTTGAACTTTACATCGATGATGAGTGGAAAGAAGAAATTCGTGCTTCGATTCCAGAACTTCCAGATGCACGTAAAGCTCGCTACGTTGCAGAAATTGGCTTACCTGCTTATGATGCACACGTATTAACATTAACGAAAGAAATGTCTGATTTCTTTGAAGCTGCAATTGCAGACGGTGCTGATGCGAAATTAACATCAAACTGGTTAATGGGTGAAGTGCTTGCATACTTAAACAAACAACAAAAAGAATTAAAAGACGTTGCATTAACGCCTGCTGGTCTATCTAAAATGGTTCAATTAATTGAAAAAGGTACAATTTCTTCTAAAATCGCGAAGAAAGTATTTAACGAATTAATTGAAAAAGGTGGAGACCCAGAAGAAATCGTTAAAGCGAAAGGTCTTGTTCAAATTTCTGACGAGGGTACACTTCGTAAAGTTGTAACAGAAATTCTTGATAATAATGAGCAATCTATCGAAGACTTTAAAAACGGTAAAGACCGTGCAATTGGCTTCTTAGTTGGTCAAATTATGAAAGCTACAAAAGGACAAGCAAATCCGCCGCTTGTTAACAAAATCTTACTTGAAGAGATTAATAAGCGATAATAGTAGTAACTTTTAAAGATTAAGCAGAAAAACACCCGTACATGGGTGTTTTTCTAGGTTAATCAAACGTTTGTTTAAATGAGAGAAGATCGTTTAAACAAACGTTTGATTAACTGTCAAAAGTGGAAAAATGTTTGTATAGCAACTATGGTATGATAGTTGCAAAAAGGTGGGAATAATGATAAATCTAGACATAGAGGTTTTTTTTCATCTCATGAAATAATAGATAATTATTATTCGTTATATGTAAATTGTTGTGAGGAAATAGATAGACATAAATTTTTTGTCAAATAAAACAAAACCATTGAAATGAATATTTACTTTTGATGGACTACACGAATCGGGTTCTTACTGCCTGTTTGAGCGGGATAAAAGAAGGATAGGAAGATGAGAGGAGGTAGGCATAGGAATACTGAATAGAAGTTCGGTATGTTCTTTTTGATATATAAAGAAATTTCCTGTGCTAATAAATGATGAAACGAGCAAGAATTATTTATAATCCTACTTCTGGGCGCGAGCTATTTAAGAAGAGCTTACCGGAAGTATTACAAAAATTAGAACAAGCTGGATATGAAGCGTCTTGTCATGCGACAACTGGTCCTGGAGATGCGACTGTGGCAGCTAGGCAAGCTGCGGATCGTAAGTTTGATGTTGTTATCGCAGCTGGTGGTGATGGTACATTAAATGAAGTGGTGAACGGTTTAGTAGGACATGAACATCGTCCAAAGTTTGGAATTATTCCAGTTGGAACGACAAATGATTTTGCGCGTGCGATCGGTGTACCTCGTGCTATTGAAGAGGCTGCGGATATTATTTGTGAAGGAAAAACAGTTCCGTTAGATCTTGGTAGAGCAAATGATACATATTTCATTAATATCGCTGGTGGCGGCCGTATTACAGAATTAACATATGAAGTACCAAGTAAGCTAAAGACAGTATTAGGACAACTTGCTTATTATTTAAAAGGTATTGAAATGTTACCGTCATTACATCCAACATATGTTGAAATTGAGTATGATGGAAAATTACTACAAGAAGAAATTACGATGTTTTTAATTACGAATACTCGTTCAGTGGGCGGTTTTGAAAAAGTAGCACCATATGCATCAATTAATGATGGATTATTTGATTTATTAGTGCTGAAAAAAGGTTCTATCGCTGACTTAATTAAAGCAGCAACACAAGCGCAGCGTGGTGAACATATTAACAATCCAAAAGTACTATACACACAAGCAAATCGAATTAAAGTGCATTCACCAGATAAACTAATGATTAACTTAGACGGTGAATACGGTGGAGATGCACCGATGGAATTCGAAAATATATATCATTGTCTTGAACTATTTGTTCCTGAACAACAAGAGGATGCCCTGTAAAGGCATCCTTTTTATTATATAGAAGAATTGTAAATTGGAAGTTAGTTTGATTTTTATGGTATTTTTACAATTCGTTTATTTTATATCCATATTTTATTGGTACACTGGAGGAGATAAGAGACGAGAGGTAGGGTGCTATGGAGAAGGTAAAGGCAATACTATTTGATAAAGATGGGACATTAATGGATTTTCATTCAATTTGGATAAAAGTAGCTGAAGAGCTTGTCGCTGAATGTATAAAATTATATCAACTCCCACAGTCAATGCAGCAGGATTTATTAAAAGAGATCGGTGTGGATGGGGCATTTGTTCATCCTCGTAGTGCAATAGCTGCTGGAACAAGCCTCGATGTAGCAAAGGGGCTTTGTAAGTATATTGCGTCATCTAAGGAAGAGGAGATGCATGAGTGGGTAAGTGAAAAATTATTTTCGCTTATGTACGAGTACCGCTCCCATATGAGAATGACAGCAGATTTACCGAGAATTTTACAAGGTTTAAAGGATAGAGGATTTATTTTAGGTGTTGTTACAGCGGATGATTTCGCGCCGACAGAATTATTTTTAAAACAATATCAATTAGAATCTTTTTTTGATTATGTTGTGGCTTCAGATACGTTTCCGGCACAGAAACCTGATAAAAGAATTGTAGAATCCTTTTGTGAAAAGTTTCATTTAGAGGCATGTGAAGTAGCGGTCGTAGGGGATACGCCAACAGATTTGTATTTAGCTAAGAACGGTGGCGATTGCTATGCAATTGGAGTACTGTCTGGTACAGGAGATCGTCAAACGTTAGAACCACTTGCGGATTTAGTAGTACAATCTGTTGGGGAGTTTATTTCTCATTCGGGTGAGTTGATTTGGGAACAAGGAAAGTCTAATGTGTAAGGAAAATAAGTCTATAAGGACTCTTAAAGAGTCTTTATAGACTTATTTTTTATGTCGACATAGAAGGCATGTAGGATGAATGTTGGAAAAGAATGTTGGCATACATTTTGCAATGAAAAGAGAAAACAATGTAAAGAAAAGGATGGGGTACGTAATGAACATAAAAAAATTTGCTAAAGTAAATGAACAAATTCCTGGACCGAAAGCAGCGTCTTTATTAGAACGCCGCCAAAATATAGTACCAAAAGGAGTAAGTAACGGCATCCCAACGTTTGTACAATCTGCAAATGGTGCTCTTGTAACAGATGTTGATGGCAATCAGTACATTGATTTCGCGGGAGCAATTGGAACAATTAACGTAGGACATTGTCATCCAGCTGTTAAAGAAGCGCTTCATAAACAAGTAGATCAATACATTCATACTGGATTTAATGTCATGATGTATGAGCCATATATTGAATTAGCAGAAAAACTTGCGGCATTAGCGCCAGGAAGTTTTGATAAGCAAGTACTATTTTTAAATAGTGGTGCAGAAGCGGTTGAGAATGCGGTGAAAATCGCTCGTAAATATACAAAAAGACCTGGTATTATCGCATTTTCTAAAGGTTTCCACGGACGTACATTAATGACAATGACGATGACAAGTAAAGTAAAACCATATAAATTTGGATTTGGCCCATTTGCACCGGAAGTATATAAAGCGCCATTCCCTTACGAATATCGTCGCCCAGAAGGACTAACTGAAGAGCAGTACGATGACTATATGATTGAAGAGTTTAAGAATTTCTTCATATCAGAAGTAGCACCAGAAACAATTGCAGCCGTTGTTATGGAACCTGTTCAAGGGGAAGGCGGATTTATCGTTCCAAGTAAGAAGTTTGTGCAAGCAGTACGTAATATTTGTTTAGAACACGGCATCTTATTTGTAGCGGATGAAATTCAAACAGGATTTAGCCGTACAGGAAAGTATTTTGCCATTGATCATTATGATGTCATTCCAGATTTAATTACGGTATCTAAATCATTAGGCGCTGGTGTACCGATTAGTGGTGTTATTGGGCGTAAGGAAATTATGAATGAGTCTGCACCGGGAGAGCTTGGTGGAACGTATGCAGGAAGCCCACTAGGATGTGCGGCAGCATTAGCAGTACTTGATGTAATAGAAAAAGAGAATTTAAATGATAGAGCGATAGAATTAGGAAAAGTCGTAATGAATCGATTTGAAGAGATGAAAAATAAATATAATTGCATCGGTGATGTGCGCGGTTTAGGAGCGATGTGTGCATTCGAGCTCGTTCAAGACCGTAAGACGAAAGCGCCTGATAAAACAGTAGCGTCTAATTTATGTGCAGAAGCAAATAAACGCGGATTACTTCTACTATCAGCAGGAACATATGGAAATGTTATTCGTGTGTTAATGCCATTAGTGATTACAGATGAGCAACTTGAAGAAGGGTTAATAATAATTGAAGAATCATTGCAAGTCTGTTATGAGAAAGCAAATACTGCTCGTGTTTAAAAGCTAAATAATAAATCGCAAACATTCTAGCTGACTCTATATAAAATGCAGAAAATTCACTTTATAATAAAGGTAGTGAAGTGAATCGATGGATTGAAAGTTAGGGGTGGCTAGGATGGTTGGAGAAAAGGAACGAGTGTTAATGGATTTACAAGATGTATTTGAATATGCGTTTGACGAAATTTTTGTAACTGACGAAAAGGGAATCGTTGTGCGTGTAAATAGTACATGTGAAGGGCACTATCAATTAGCTGCTAAAGAGTTAGTAGGTAAGCATGTAAAAGAGTTGCAGAAGGATGGTATCTTTTATCCATCGGCAACGTTAGAAGTAATTGAAAAAAAGAGACCGATTGAACTCGTTCAAACGACAAAATCAGGAGAGTATTTACATGTTCGTACAAGGCCTGTTTTTGACGATGAGGGGAATTTAAGAAGAGTAATTAGTTATTCTCGTGATCTTACAGAGCTCTACCAATTACGTCAAAAGGTAGAGGAAATGGATAATCAGTTAAAAACATATAAAAAAGAATTAAGAGAAACATATGAACATGAAGGACTTATTTTTAAAAGTATCGCTATGCAAAAAATAGTCGAGACAATCAAGAAAGTATCCGTGGTAGATAGTACAGTTCTCGTTTTAGGTGAGACAGGAGTAGGGAAGAGTCGATTAGTACGTCATTTACATGAAGTGAGTAACAGGAAGAATGAAAGTTTCCATGAAATTAATTGTGCGGCATTGCCAACGAATTTAATTGAATCAGAGCTTTTTGGATACTCAGGTGGATCTTTTACAGGTGCGAATCGTGAAGGGAAAAAGGGATTATTAGAATCAGCTCATAAAGGAACTCTTTTCTTAGATGAAATTGGCGAAATGCCACTTGAAATTCAAGCGAAACTTTTGCAAGTGTTGCAAGAAAAAACGTTCCGCCCTATTGGCGGAAGAGAATTAAAAAAAGTGGATGTTAGAATTGTAGCGGCAACAAATCGAGATTTAAGTATGATGGTGAAACAAGGAACATTCCGGAAAGATTTATATTATCGTCTGAATGTCATTCCAATTTTAATTCCGCCACTCAGGGAAAGAACCGAAGACATTTTGCCGCTCATTTATCATTATTTACAGCACTTTAACGAGAAATATGGCCGGAATGTAAAATTAGCACCTAGCACATTACAAATGTTTGTTGGTTACCCGTGGGAAGGAAATAATAGAGAAATTGAAAATGTGATTGAGAGAATTGTTATAACTGCTGATGATATCGTTACGATAGAAGATTTGCCAATAGCGATGCAAGAATCAACGGTTGAACAGTCCGGCCAAAGTCTCTATAAAATGTTAGAAGAAGTAGAACGTAATATTATTTTGAAAGCATATAAAACATATGGATCGAGTTATAAAGTAGCGGAGTTTTTAAAAATAAGTCAATCTGCTGCCACTAGGAAGATAAAGAAACTTATAGAGGAGGAAGAAAACATTGGATAAAAAAGCGACGTTTGTAAATGTAGAGAAAAAGGCGATGTATATAAATGGTGAGTGGATTACATTGCAAGAACAAATCGAAGTAAATAATCCAGCAACGAAGGAAATATTTGCGACGGTACCAAAGGGCGGGGTAACAGAGGCAAAGCAAGCTGTTGATGCTGCTCATGAAGCTTTTAAATCATGGTCTAAGTTAACAGCGGCAGACCGTGCAGTGAAGTTAAAAAAATGGTTCACACTTATTGATGAAAATAAAGAAGAGATTGCAGCGATCATGACGAGGGAACAAGGAAAGCCGTTTGCAGAAGCACTTGGTGAAGTGAATTATGCAAATAGCTTTGTTGAATGGTATGCAGAAGAAGGAAAACGCGTATACGGTGAAATGATTCCTGCTTCTCATCCAAATAAACGTATTTTAGTTATGAAGCAACCAGTTGGGGTTATGGCAGCTATTACACCTTGGAATTTCCCGGCTGCTATGATTACGAGAAAGGTAGCTCCAGCGCTTGCAGCAGGATGTACAGCGGTTGTAAAACCTGCAAGTCAAACGCCGTTAACTGCGTTAAAATTAGCTGAATTAGCCCATGAAGCGGACATTCCTAAAGGTGTAATAAACATTGTAACAGGTAGTGCGAAAGCAATTGCTGATACGTGGATGGAAGATGGACGTGTTCGAAAAGTTTCCTTTACAGGATCAACTGAGATTGGGAAAGAATTAATGGCTAGTGCTGCACAAACGATGAAAAAGGTTTCACTTGAGTTAGGTGGTCACGCGCCGTTTATTGTTATGAATGATGCGGACTTAGATAAAGCTGTAGAGGCGGTAATCGGTTCGAAATTCCGTAACGCAGGACAAACGTGTATATGTACAAACCGAGTATTTGTTCAGGAAGAAGTGTATGAAGTATTTGCAGAGAAGTTTCAAAAGGCAGTAGGGCAGTTAAAAGTAGGAGACGGCTTTGGTGACGGAACGACTGTAGGACCACTTATTGACGAGAATGCAGTTTCGAAAGTACAGGAACATATTGAAGATGCTATTCAAAAGGGTGGAACAGTTTTATATGGTGGCCAAAAGGTTGCAGAGCTAGATGGACACTTTATGCAACCAACTGTAATTGGATTGGCGAACGATACGATGCTTTGTATGAATGAAGAAACATTCGGACCAGTAGCACCAGTTGCGAAATTTAAAACGGTTGAAGAAGTAATCGAACGTGCAAATCATACACCATATGGCTTAGCTGCTTATATTTTCACAAAAGATATTAGTCAAGCATTCCAAGTTAGCGAGGCATTAGAGTACGGTATTATCGGATTAAATGATGGACTTCCATCAGTTGCACAAGCACCGTTTGGTGGCTTTAAAGAAAGTGGTATTGGCCGTGAAGGAGGGCATTTCGGTATCGAGGAATATTTAGAAATTAAATATATTTCATTAGGACTATAAGTAGTATACTAGAATCTCTATAAGGTAATAGAGAAGGAGATTCTAGTATGGTATATTGGCTATTATTACTCGTAACAATTATTTTTGAAGTAGCTGGAACAATTGCGATGAAATTATCAAACGGTTTAACAAAGCTCGTTCCAAGTGTACTGATTTTCGTATTTTATGGAATTTGTTTCAGCGTATTTGCAATCGTTGTCAAAAAAATTCATTTAAGTATCGCTTATGCCATTTGGTCTGGTGTAGGAACATTACTTATTACAATCATTAGCGTGTATTTTTTTAAAGAGCACATTAGCTTATTCCAAGCATTTTGTATTCTCTTTATTGTTTTAGGAGTAATTGGACTTAAGGTTTCATCGGCATCATAAAAGGCTATCTTCCGGTGCGGGAGATAGCCTTTTGTTTTTTATTAAAATGCCCAGTTACCTTTACGGAAGATTGGTTCATGTCTTCCGTCATCTGTAATACCATCGATATCAAGCTCAGCTGATCCGATCATGAAGTCGTTGTGTGTAATACTAGTATTTGCTCCGTTTTCAGCAAGTTCTTCTTTAGACATTGTTTTTCCGCCAACTAAGTTGAATGCATAAGCACTTCCGATTGCAAGGTGGCAAGATGCGTTTTCGTCAAATAGCGTATTGTAGAATAAAATATTTGTGTTTGAAATTGGTGAGTCATGAGGTACTAAAGCCACTTCTCCTAAGAAGTGAGAACCTTCATCTGTTTCTACTAAATGTTTTAAAGCCTCTTCACCAGTTTCAGCTTTATAGTCTACGATACGTCCGTTTTCAAATGTTAACGTGAAGTTATCGATAATGTTACCTGCAAATGCTAACGGTTTTGTACTAGATACTTGGCCGTTTACACCAGTTTTAAGTGGCATTGTAAATACTTCTTCAGTTGGAATGTTCGCCATAAATGGTACGTTCTTTTCATTTAAGCTACCAGCACCAGCCCATACATGCTTTTCTGGAAGTTCGATTGTTAAATCTGTTCCAGGACCCGTATAGTGAAGAGCTTTATAATGTTTTTCGTTTAAGTAATCAACTTTTGTATGTAACGTTTCATCGTGTTCTTTCCATGCTTCTACAGGATTTTCTAAATCAGCGCGAGTCGCTTTAAAGATAGCATCCCATAGTTTTGCTTCTTGTTCTTCTGGTGCAACGTCAGGGAATACTTTCGCAGCCCATTCTTTCGTAGGAACAGAAATGACACACCAGCTTACTTTATCAGCTTGTACGTAATCACGATATACTTTCATTGCTTCACCGGCTACTTTATGAGCAGCTGCGATACGCGTTGATTCTACACCTTTTAATAAATCAGGATTTTCTGCATAAATAGACATAAATGCAGCGCCTTCTTTTGCTAATTCTTCACGAGCGTGTGCTTTCCAAGAAGGGAATTCAGAGAATGCTTCTTCAGGAGCTAGATCGAACTTTAAGCGTGTTAACGTTTCATCATTCCAATCAACATATACGTGTTTTGCACCAGATTTATATGCTTTCTCTGTAACGAGGCGTACAAATTGTACAGCTTCAAGAGGTGCACTAATTGATAATGTTTGTCCTGGTTGAATATTAACACCAACATTGACTGCAAGAGCAGCATATTTCTCTAACGTTTGTTCAAATGACATATGTATAATCTCCTTTAATTTGAAAGATTTCTTACTATATATAATACAAGAAAATTCAAAAAATATATATAAATATAGCGTAAAAAGAGAGCTCAAAATATATTGAGCTCTGATCGTTATTTAATCGAAGAAGCAAATTGTTCTACTGTTGTCGTATTGTGTATGCGAACACGCTTCATTTTTAACAGCTCATCGGGTTCACCTTTCGTAATGAACTTTCCGGGCTTTGTTGTCGTCGCAAATTGATAATACTTCTTCGTTTCTGTAACGACTTTATCATCTACATGACCGAATGGATAAGCAACTGCGATAACAGGCTTACCTGTTATTTTTTCTAGCTTTTCTTTCGATTCCTTTAATTCTTCTTCATAGTTTGTAATCTTCGGTAAGTCTGCATGTGTTGCAGTATGAGATTGCATGGAGAAAATACCCGAATCAACCATTTCTTTTATGTCGGATGTAGAAAGAGATCCGTCAGCATCGGCATTATTAACAATCATATATTCTGTTGCTGTTGGTTTAAACGTATCGTCTTTTAGCTTTTGCAAAATATGAAATGCATTCATATTATTTTTCATACCGTCATCAAATGTAACGAAGATAGGTTTATTTACTTTATTAATATCGCCCCAACGTTCAAAAGTTAGTAATGTATAGCCGTTGTCCTTTAAATATTTCATTTGGGCTTCAAAATTAGCAGGTGATACGAATAAATCTTTAATGCCTTGTCCATGATAATCATCGATTGCATGGTACATAAGAACGGGAACCTTTTGCTGGAAAGTAATAGTAGATTTTGTGAGTGGAATGTTTTTCCCATCTTCTTTCCTTCCTATTGCTTCAATTTGAAACTCACCGCGTTTTCCTTCAAATTCTTTTATGTCAAAAGGAAGTGAAAATTGCTTTTCCTTTTCTTTAGAAGACAAAGATTTAGCAGTTTCCTTTCCATCAGCAGTTCGCCAAATTTTATATTGTACTTCAGCTAAAGTATCTTTTATATCTGCCATATGAATAGTAGTGTTTGTAGATTCGTGTGTAATAGGAAGATAAGAAATTTTACCTTGTTCTTGTACGGTCACTTCTTGTTTCTTAGTCTCTTGAACCTTTTTCTCTTTTTTAGGATCTTGACTTACATTGCTAGTATTACAACCTGCTAGAATGGCAGACGTACATAAAGCGATTGCTGCGTATTTTCTCATAAAATCACCTTCTATTGTGTATTATGTTGCATACGTATTTAAAATCCCCACCGCTGTAAGAGAGGTGGGGACATACCCTTGTTCATCATATCATTTTTAATTATGAGATAGGTTAGTGCCTTTCGATAGAAATATTCTTTCGTCTTTTAGTACAGTTTACTTTATAAGAGATATGAATTTTTCCATAGATGTATTAGGCCCTACAAAATGGCGTTTAATTAAGTACTGTTCGTTTGGCATCCCTTTTGTAATGTGATTACCATGATCAGTAGTTACTGCGAATTCATAATGTTTTTTTGTTTCTTCAACAGCTGGATCATTATAAGAACCTACTGGATAGGCGAGAGCAATGACTTTTTTACCAGTAAGGGCTTCGATTTTTTCTTTCGAACTACGTAATTCCTCATCATAATTACTTGAATGAGCCATCATCGTATGATTAGCAGTATGCGATTGAATAGAAAAAATGCCTGAATCCATCATTTGTTTTATCTCATCTGTTGATAGACGATTTGGTTTGTCTATCTCATTTGCAGTAAGAAATTCAGTAGCCGTAGGTTGGAATCTATCATCCTTTAATTTTTGTAAAATATGAAGAGCATTCATATTATTTTTTCGACCATCATCCATCGTTACAAAAATAGGTTTATTTACACGATTTATATCATTCCAACGTTCAAACGTAAGCATCGTATAACCGTTATCTTTCAAATATTGCATATGCTTTTCGAATTGCTCAGGTGGTACGTATAAGCCGTAATCCCCATCACTTGGTCCAGGGTATTTTTCAATCGCATGGTACATTAATACGGGTACATGTTGCTGGAATGTAATTTTAGATGTTACTAGATCTGTTTCAGTATGATCTTCTTTGATTCCTACTGTTTCAATTTGAAATTCGCCACGTTTTAAATGAAATGATTTTAAATGTAGTGGGAGGGCAAAGTCACGATCTTTTTCTTGTGAAGTAAAAGTTTGTTTGCTTTCAGGACCATCAGCAGTACGCCAAATATTGTAACGTACTTGTGTGAATGAATCTCTTAAATCTTTGGTATAAAGCGTGGTGTTTTGTGCGTTATATTCATAAGGATCCCATGTAATAATCCCTTGTGTTAAAGGCAGTTCAACCGCTTTCGCTTTTTTTGTTCAACTGTTTGTTTCGCCGTTGCTTCTTTTATTTGTTTATCACTAGTGCTACTAGTGTTACAACCTACGAGAATAGCAGAAGAAAGTAAAGCGATATATGTATATTTTTTCATTCTATCATCCTTCTATTGTGTTTTAATTATCATTACTTATGTCTTGAAATTATCATTCGTATAAGTGACACTAACTCAAATTTTCGATTTTAAAAATTTGAATTATACCCTTGTACATCATATCACTATAGAATATAGAGGGGAATACACTTTTGGAATATTTCGGAAAAAATACCTTATTTTTTTCTGGTGAGATTTACATAAAAATACATTTAGAAGATGAAAAAACTCCACCTAAACTTCCTTTAGAAAAAGGAGAAGTAAGGTGGAGTTTTTTATTAAATAAACAATCCAGCGATTGTTGCAGATAAAATAGAAGCAAGTGTTGATGCAAATAACATTTTCCAGCCGAATTTAGAAACGATGCTTCCTTGTTTTTCAGAAAGGGCACGGATTGTACCGACAATCGCACCAATTTGGCTAATACTTGCGAAGCTAATTAAGAATACTGTAACGATTCCAACTGTACGTGGAGATAATGTTGATGCAACATCTTTTAAATCAAGAATTGCTACAAATTCGTTTAATACAATCTTCGTACCCATAATACCACCAGCTGGGATAATATCTTGAGTTGGAATACCCATTAAGAATGCGAATGGAGCAAGTATATAACCGAAGATTTGTTGTAACGTAACAGCATATCCCATTGCACCTGAAGCTGCGCTAATTACGTAGTTTACAACTTCCATCACACCGATGAAGGCGATCATTAATGCAGCAACGATACCAGCTACTTTTAAACCATCAAGCGCACCGTTAATCATTGCGCCGATAAAGCTGTCTCCGAATAAAGTTCTATCAAATTTTTGAATCACTTCATCTTCTTTCTTCGTATCAACTGGTGTTAATAGCGAACAAACGATTAAGCTTGAGAATAAGTTTAATGGAAGAGCTGCTAGTACATATTTCGCATCTAACATCATTACGTATGATGCTGTAACAGAAGCAGAAACGGAACTCATTGCAGAACAACAAATGATAAACATACGGTTTTTGTTAAAATGTTGTAAATCATTTTTAATAACGATTAACGCTTCACTTGAACCGAAGAATACAGAGTTTACTGCGTGGAATGACTCGACGCGTGGTAAACCGGTAATTTTTGAAATGGCACCGCCGACAACGCGAACGATGAATGGTAAAACACCTAAATAACTAAAGATAGAAAGTAGTGCTGAGAAAAATACGATAATTAATAATACATTTAAGAAAAAGACAAAATCTCTTTGAATTCCATTAAAGAGAAAATCGACACCTGTCGTACCAAGTTTAATTAGTTTGTTGAAAACTTTACCAATGAAAATAATGACTTGTTGACCAATCTTTGTGCCAAACATAAACCAACCGATTAAAATTTGAAAACCAATCATAATAGCAATTGCACGGAAGTTGATTTTACTTTTGTTGTTTGACAAAGCAAAACATAAACCTAAAACGACAAGAATACCGATAATGCTCATTACGTATTGCATGTAGTTGCCCCTTTCAGAAGTTCGTATAAAGTTTGTACATAAAACGCTCGTTATATTACTAAAAATAAAACAAAGAGGTTTTATGTCATACGTAAGATGTCTGACCTTTTAGAAAAATAAAAATAAAAAAAGACCCATATGGATTCACTTTCATCTATGAGAGAAAGCTAATCAATATGAGTCCTTTTTTGCACATAGGCTAATATTCATTAGTTTTCCCCATAGTCCAGCAATTTAAGGTTGCCGGGTAGAAACTCTCGATCCATATTATCGAATATATATGAGGTAACATCGTCCGTATTAAATTAGTAGTAGCGTAACATTAACAGAGAACTATCGTCAATAGCTTTTTTTCTTCCGATAGAAATAGACCATATAAGTATGATAAAATGTAACGCAGTGTTATGAAAAAGAGAGGTCGGAAAATGAGTATAAAAATGACGCCACCAGTTGAAAAAAACGAGTTTATAGATGTAGTATTTGAAGATTTAACACATGATGGTGCCGGTGTTGCGAAAGTAAAGGGCTATCCTATTTTCGTTAAAAACGGATTACCAGGTGAAGAAGCACAAATTAAAATTATTAAAGTGAAGAAAAACTTCGCATTCGGTCGTTTAATGAAGCTTCATACAGAGAGCCCATATCGTAAAGATGCAGAATGCCCAGTGTACAATCAGTGCGGCGGTTGTCAGCTTCAGCACTTAACATATGAAGGACAATTACAAGCGAAAGAAAAACAAGTACGTGACGTTATGCAGCGCATTGGCGGATTAAGCGATGTTCCTGTGCACCCTGTACTTGGTATGAAGAACCCATGGGTATACCGTAACAAAGCACAAGTACCAATTGGAGAACGTGAAGGTGGACTTGTCGCTGGTTTCTATCGCCAAGGAACACATGACATTATTAATATGGAATCATGTTTAATTCAGGCAGAAGAAAACGATACATTAATCCAGGAAGTAAAACGTATTTGTGAAAAACATGGTATTTCGGCATACAACGAAGAGCGTAATAAAGGAACACTTCGCCACGTAATGGCTCGTTATGGACAAGTGACAGGGGAAATTATGCTTGTCTTCATTACTCGTACAGCAGAATTACCAAACAAAAAAGCAATCATTGAAGAAATTGCAGCGAAATTCCCAGAAGTAAAATCGATTGTTCAAAACGTAAACACGAAACGTACAAACGTAATCTTCGGAGACACGACGACAGTACTGTACGGATCAGAATACATTTATGACTTTATCGGTGACATTAAATTTGCAATTTCAGCACGTTCATTCTATCAAGTAAACCCAGAACAAACGAAAGTGTTATACGATAAAACGTTAGAATATGCAAAACTAGATGGTAACGAAACAGTAATTGATGCCTATTGCGGAATTGGATCAATTTCCTTATTCCTAGCGCAAAAAGCGAAAAAAGTGTACGGCGTTGAAATCGTCCCAGAAGCAATCGAAGACGCAAACCGAAACGCAGCACTAAACAACATGACAAACGCTGAGTTTGGCGTAGGAGAAGCAGAAGTAGTTATTCCAAAATGGTACAAAGAAGGCATAATCGCCGACACAATGGTCGTAGATCCACCGCGTAAAGGTTGTGATGATGCACTACTAAACACAATCATCGACATGAAGCCAAAACGCGTCGTATACGTATCATGTAATCCCGCAACATTGGCACGTGACTTAAAAGTACTAGAAGAAGGCGGATATAAAACACAGGAAGTACAACCTGTTGATATGTTCCCGCATACGACTCATGTTGAGTGTGTAGCTTGGCTTAAGTTGGTATAATAGAAAAGCAGTTGATATAGGAAAATCTATACCATCTGCTTTTTGGTTTACAAAAATACCATTTATAAGCGATTTTAGTTAAAATAAATATTGCTGATTTTCACAAATTATAAATTGAGAGTTTGAAATTGTATTCATAGTGAGAGGATTTGAATTTGAAATGATAGATAATTTTTGGCGTGATTTACCACGACCATTTTTCGTACTTGCACCAATGGAAGATGTGACAGACGTTGTTTTTCGTCACGTAGTAAGTGAAGCTGGTAGCCCAGACGTATTCTTCACAGAGTTCACAAACTCGGATAGCTATTGTCATCCAGAAGGTATGAAAAGTGTACGTGGCCGTTTAATTTTCACAGAAGATGAACAACCGATCGTGGCGCATATTTGGGGAGATAACCCTGAATACTTCCGCCAAATGAGTATTGGTATGGCAGAGCTAGGATTTAAAGGTATCGATATTAATATGGGATGCCCTGTACCGAACGTTGCATCAAGAGGAAAAGGGAGTGGCCTTATTCTACGTCCAGACGTTGCGGCAGAACTTATCCAAGCAGCAAAAGCGGGCGGACTACCTGTCAGCGTAAAAACACGACTTGGCTTTAAAGAGTTAAGCGAGTGGGAAGATTGGTTAACGCACATTTTCAAACAAGATATTGCAAACCTTTCTATTCACTTACGTACAAGAGAAGAAATGAGCCAAGTAGATGCGCACTGGGAACTAATTCCGGAAATAAAAAAATTACGTGACCGCATTGCACCAAATACGCTAATAACAATCAATGGAGACATCCTTAATCGTAAAATGGGGCTGGAACTTGCTGAAAAATACGGTATTGATGGCGTAATGATTGGACGAGGCATCTTTAAAAATCCATTTGCTTTTGAAAAAGAGCCAAGAGAGCATAGCAGTAAAGAACACCTTGATCTTTTAAGACTACAACTTGATCTTCAAGATCAATATGCAGAAGTACTACCACGCTCCATTACAGGATTACATCGCTTCTTCAAAATTTATGTAAAAGGCTTCCCTGGAGCTGCTGAACTAAGAAATCAATTGATGAGTACGAAATCGACTGATGAAGTGCGTGCGTTGCTTGATAAGTTTGAGGCGAGTGTTAATGTGGTAGAAGGTAGTGAAACAGTGTAACTTTTGAAAGTTACACTGTTTCATTTTAATTAAGGTGAACCGTACCACAAATAAAAAGTAAAACCTAAGTAAACATAATCAATCTATTTCACCTGAATTTTGCGTAACATTTACGTTTGAGTTGCCTACTAAATTAGAGTTGCATAAAAAGAAATGGACTAACCTATATCAGGTTAGTCCATTTTTTAGTGTGTTAATTAATAGTAAATCCCCATCCTTTTTTGCTTTATTAATATCATTCTCAAAGGAAGGAGCTATCCCACTACTAACTAAAATACTCTTTACAGTATTTGATTGAAGGTGTTTCTATCGATAGGACCTTTCTTAATTTCTAATACAATAAATTCGTTATTAGAAGTATCTCTTAATAATAAATAAAATCATCCCCACAAGCATTAATCCACCTAAGACTACAAAACCTACCTCTAAAATGTTAAAGTAGTAATTTGACGACATTAATTTATACATGCTAAAAAGCATTATTATATTTAACATTTCAGGAGGCAAAACAATGGCAATGAGCAACAACGATATATTAAAAAGAGTAAGGTACGCTTTAGATATAAGAGATATAGATATGGTAGAAATCTTTAAACTTGGTGGTATGGAAGTAACGAAAGAAGACGTAGTTGATATGCTTACAAAAATAAAGAGAGCTCCTCAGCATGAAGCTGAAAATGATGATGTAATCGAAGATGAGTACGTAAAAACATGCGATATGATGATGTTAGAGGCATTTTTCAATGGATTTATTACTTTAAAAAGAGGGAAGCAAGATCCGAAACCAGGACAACCGGCACCTGTACAAAGCAAAGAGAGTGCGAATAATCTTCTTCTAAAGAAAATGAAAATTGCACTATCTTTAACGAGTGAGGATGTACTTGATATATTAGATAGCGTAGGCGTTATAGTAACAAAGGGAGAATTAGGAGCCCTATTAAGAAAGAAAGGCCATAAAAATTACAAAGAGTGCGGCGATAGATACGCAAGGAATTTCATTAAGGGATTAGGTGTAAAGTATAGAGGGTAATGAGTTTGTTAAAGCAGCAAATGATATAATAGGTAGAGTAGGGCGTTTGTATCCTACTCTTTTTTATTTGTAAAAATAATATGCTAGGTGATGAAATGGTACATACATATTTAGGTGAGACAATTAATTTTCATATAACTTATAAAAAGAAAAAGTCGGTGCGTCTTTTTGTAGATTCGTACGGAAATGTGGAAGTGCAGGCTCCGAAAGGGACACCTGTTGAATACTTAGTCCAGTTGCTGGAGGAGAAGTGGGATTGGATTCAGAAAACATGTAAGGAAATGCAAGAGCGAGCGCTTGGACCACAGGAAAAGGATTATGATCAAGGAGAGGGTTTTCTGTATTTAGGGAATACGTATCCGATACAGATTTCTCAAGATGCAAGTATTACGCAAGACAATGCAGTGTTTGAAGGTAATAAGCTACATATTTATGTGAAAGAGCTTAAGGATGAGAAAGTCCAGCAGGCTTTAAAACGATTTTACTATAAGCAGTGTAAGTCATTAGTAGAGAAGAGTATTAAGGTGCATCAAAGTAACTTCAAAACAAAACCACGTTCTATTCGTATTACAGATAGTAGTCGTACGTGGGGAACTTGTGATTCAAATTTACAGCTAACATTTAATTGGAAGTTAGCGATGGCACCACAGCAAGTAATTGATTATGTAGTTGTTCATGAAATGTGCCATATGGTTCATTTAAATCATGATCGCTCTTTTTGGCGTCTTGTCGGGAAGATAATGCCCGATTATAAGGAAATGGAGAATTGGTTAGCGTTATCTAGTTGGAAGATGACGGTTTAGTAAGGAATATCGATTTTTATCGGTAAATCGAAATTTATCGTCGAATCGTTGATATATTGTAAGTTACGATAGATATATTTGAAAAATCGTTGATATATTGTGAGTAATGATAGATATACTCGAAAAATCGTTGATATAATTTCAGTTACCATAGAATCGTTTGGTGAAGAGAAAGTAAAAAGGAAGGGATACCCCTTCCTTTTTACTTATAGATTATCGTCCAAACTTCACAATAAAAGTATCGTCTATTTTTACCATCTCATACCCACGATACCCTTCCGAAAGCAACGCCTGCTGTCCAACAGCGTCACTCATCGGAACACTCTTAACATCCGTCCAATTTCTTTCCTTGTCCCCACGCAATTCCTTCACAAAAACATAGCGCATACTCCCGCCATATTTCTTCTTCAATGCAGCAATCTCCATTCCTTGCGCAAATTTATCCTTTAAACTTGGAATGTTAAAAGGAGCTACGGTGCAGCACACGTAATCGTATTTACCATCTTCTTTTTGTAATTCATCCATGATGACTGTCGCTAATATTTTTTGCATTCCATTTCCTCGGCAGTTTGGATGAACGTTTGATATTTCTTGATAGATGACGCGGTGTAGTTCGCTTTCTGATAGGCCAATATCAAGTCCTAAATGTTCGTCGTCGATAGGAGGGACGAGTAGGGCGCGAAATGCGATGAGTTCGTTTTTTATAAAAGCACCGATCATCATGCCGTTTCCTTCTAGAATGTATTGAAATTCTTCTTGTGAGAGTGGTTGTAAACGACTTTTATCTTCTAGTGCTTCCACTACGATGTTTTGTAGTGATAAAATTTGTTCGATGTGCTCTAGTGATAGTAATGTAACATGAAATGATTCGTTATTTTGTTTTAATGTTCCTTCGTATAGAACCGTCATATGATAGTCCTCCTTTAGCGTACAACGTCTTGAAAGACGGTTAGTTCTTGTAATGTATCTTCATTTATTTCAATGCCGAGTCCTGGCTTTTCGTTTAAGCGAATAAATGGTACGTCGTAATGTAAGTTTCCGATGTCTTTCGTGAACTTTAATGGACCTGTAAGTTCAACGCTCGTAATGATTTTTTTTGAGAAAGCGACATGGAATCCTGCGGAAGAGGCAACGGATGATTCGACCATGGATCCAACTTGGCATTCAATGCCGGCCATTTCTGCTTGATGAGCGAGTTTTACAGCGGGATATATGCCGCCGCATTTCATTAGTTTTATATTCACTTTATCAGCCGCGTCTAATTTAATGATTTGGCGCATTTCACGAGAACCTTTTAATCCTTCATCAATCATAAGCGGAAGGTCTGTTTTAGAGCGAATGTGAGCCATTGCGTCAATATCGTCTGCGACAACAGGCTGTTCAATCCAGTCGATGTTTAAATGATCTAATGAACGAAGGGCCGTTAATGTGTTTGCACTATTTTGCCACCCTTGGTTTACATCAACACGAATCGCGATATCACTTCCTACACGTTCACGTACAGCTTCAATACGTTTTAC
Organism: Bacillus wiedmannii; assembly: GCF_001583695.1. Lineage (GTDB taxonomy): Bacteria > Bacillota > Bacilli > Bacillales > Bacillaceae_G > Bacillus_A > Bacillus_A wiedmannii. Next base: position 53,151 of record NZ_LOBC01000012.1, read on the forward strand.
ATCTTCTTTTACATTTGTACCGACTTTCATTTTGAAAGATTGGTAACCTTTCTGAATCATAGAGGCAGCTTCTTCTGCCATGTCCTCTGGATTAGCAATACTTAAGACGTGAGTGACAGGGAAGTCTTCATGGTAGCGCCCGCCAATTAATTGATATACAGGTTGATTTAATTTTTTGCCCATTATATCAAAACAAGCAATATCAATCGCGGCCTTCGCAGTAGGCACACCGTAAATTGTATTGTCCATCATATCGTGTATTTTCTCGATAGTCATTGGATTTTGTCCGATGAGAGCAGGTGCAAGTGTATGTTTTAAAGTATGGAAAGTACTTTCCCATGATTCGCCTGTAACGTGATCATCAGCAACGCCCTCACCGTAACCGATAATGCCTTCATCTGTTTCCATTTTGACGATAATAGAAGGCATATCAGAATAAGAACCATAACTAATAACAAACGGATTGCGAAGCGGTAAACGAATTGCGTAAAGATGAATAGCTGTAATTTTCATTGAATAGAAACCCCTTCCTGTTTACAATAGTTTTGTACATTTGATATAGTTGACGTTAAATAGTCGTTAATTAATGATAAGGAGTTAGAGAAAATGATGATAAAAATTGCAGTTGTCGGTTCAAAGGAGTTTATGGAGAATCTTTTACCTATTGCTCATAAACTAGAAGAAATAGAGATTGATTCATACATTTACCTCCATCCGGCGGAATCTTCTGAACTTTTGAAGCATTTAAAGCCTTGTGATTTCATCTTTTTCTCAGGTGCTTTACCTTATTATATGGCAAAAGAAATAAGAGAACAATTACGAATTCCAAGTACGTACTTACAGCAAGACGAGACAACTGTCGCATCTTCTATTCTTTCTGTCATGTATCACCAACGTATTCAACCACATAACATTTCAATTGATTTAGTAGACCGCTCATTTATTACAAATGTGTTCCATGATATCGGTATAAAAGAAAATCCACAAGTGTTTGATTATGAAAATATGCTGTGGAGTAAAGATGAAATAAAGAGAGTTATTGATTTTCATGTAGCTAAATACCAATCTGGAGAGGCTCATTTAGCTTTAACTAGCATTCACGCTGTCTATGATGAACTTCAAAAAATAGGTATTCCTTCAGAGCGTATGATAGATCCGAGGCAATCCATTATACATGGGTTAAAAGATGCGAAAATAAAAGCTGAGTTAGCAAAAAGCCATTCAGCTACTGTTGGTGCTTGTAGGATTTCTTCTTTAGAATTACGAGAAGGTTTGCTTGAGCAATTAGATGTCATTTCAAAAGAACTACGTGGTTCATTTAAAAAAGTTGATGAAATGACGTTCATTTTGTATACGACTCGTGGTGATATTGAATCGATTATAAAAACAAATATGATAAATGATTTATTTGCGAGTATAGAAGGAACGATAGCTATTGGATTTGGTTACGGAAAAACTGTGAAGGAAGCAGAGCAAAATGCTAAAATCGCTCAAAGTTTTGCGAAGAATAATCCAATAGACCACTGTTTTTATATACTAACAAGTGATAAAGAACTATTTGGTCCGTTCCCGAAAGAACAGAGAGTACAAAGTTTGAAGAATGACAACCCGGAACTCATGAAAATAGCGAAGGAAACGAAACTGAGTCCAGCAAACTTATCAAAAATTATTCAATTTAGTCAATCACATCCGTCATTGAAGTTTACAGCAGCGGATCTTTCTGAATACTTACAAGTGACTCGCCGATCAACAGAAAGGTTATTAAAGAAACTAGTTGATTATGGGTATGCTCATATTTGCGGCGAGGAAATGCCCTATCAACAAGGGCGCCCCCGCGCAATATATGAAATGAATTTACCGGTATCTTTAAGCTTCTAGTTGTGCCTTTTGTTTTTTTAATAGTTCTGCTTTTTCAATGTCTGATAGTTTCGTAATTGTGAGACCAGTTATGCCGTAAATGATTGAAATAATAGGTACGATGAAATTCAATATAGCATAAGGAGCATATTCGAATGCGCCAACTCCAAGTGTTGCGAGTATAAATACACCACATGTATTCCAAGGTACGAAAACAGAAGTTAATGTTCCGCCATCTTCTAATGCTCTGGATAAATTTTTAGAATGTAGTCCTTTTTCTGTGTATGCATTTGCGTACATTCTTGAAGGAACAACAATCGAAATATATTGTTCAGAGCAAGTAAGGTTTGTTGCAAAGCAAGATGCGATAGTAGAAGCGATAAGTCCTTTTGCTGATGTCGCTAATTTTAAAATTTGATTTACAATTGAGCGAAGAATGCCAGTATGTTCTAATACTCCTCCAAAAGTCATAGCGACAATTGTCATAGAAACTGTATTCATCATCGAATTTAAGCCACCGCGGTTAAAGAGTTCGTCTACTAGCTTGTTACCAGTGTCTATGACAAACCCATTTTGGAGTGCACCGACAGATGCGGAGACAGAACCACCTTGAATAAAGACTTGTGATAAAAATCCTAAAATAATACCTACGAGAATAGCCGGGATCGCAGGAACCTTTTTAGCGACCAATACCATAACAACTACAGGTATGATTAATAGGAAAGGTGAGATAACAAAGTTTTGTTGCAATACTTGTAACGTTTGATCGATACCTTTTGCATCAATATCGTTAGCGCCGAAGCTTCTTCCTAAGAACGCATAAACGATAAGAGTAATAATTAAACCTGGAATTGTAGTAAATAACATATGACGAATATGTGTGAATAGATCTGTATTTGTTAATCCTGCAGCTAAGTTTGTCGTGTCTGAAAGCGGTGACATTTTATCGCCGAAATAAGAACCGGAAATGATAGCACCGGCAACCATTGGAGCTGGGATTCCCATACTTAGGCCAATTCCCATTCCTGCAACCCCAATTGTTCCCATTGTAGACCAAGAGCTACCGATAGCTAATGCAACAATAGAACAAATAATTGTAATTGAAACTAAAAATAGTGATGGAGTTAAAAGATTTAAACCGTAATAAATCATTGTTGCGACGATTCCGCCGCCAATCCAAGCACCAATCGTTAAACCTACTAGAATAATGATAACGATAGCGGGTAATGCGAGGCGAATTCCTTTATACATTGCTTCTTCAATGTCGTTCCATTTGTAACCGTAACGCCAAGCAACGATAGAAGCAACGGTTGTACCGATAATAAGTGGGACGTGAGGGCTTTGTTTTAATACAACAATTGTAACCATCATAACTGCAACTGTAATGATAATAGGGATTATTGCTACGCCAAAAGGTATTTCTTTTTTCATAAATTGCCTCCTCATTATGTATGTTTGTATTTTTAGAATTGTCGCAAAATAGACGTTATTAAATTATAATAACTAAAAATTGATATGAGCGTCAATAAAAAACAGAAAATAAGGAATGTTCTATCGTTATAAAGTGAGTGGAAATAAGTTGTCGATCGTATTTAAAAATAAACAATTGACTTTTTTCTTAAAATTCAATATGTTCATAAAAACATCTGTTTTTCATAAGTATAATTAACCTGAATGGTTTTGAAATTTGGGAAGGAGAATGTAGCTTTGAAAACATTAGAATTACAAGAGCGGTTAACTGAAATTTTTCAGCATTTACATGAAAACCCTGAAGTGAGTTGGAAAGAGTATGAAACGACAGCGTATATTACTAACTTTTTAAAAGAAGAAGGAATTTCATATAAAATATTTGATGATTGCCCAGGCGTGATTGCTGAAATTGGAAGCGGAAATCCAGTTATTGCAATTCGTGCCGATATGGATGCACTTTGGCAAGAAGTGGACGGAGAGTTTAAAGCGAATCATTCATGTGGTCACGATGCTCATATGACAATTGTGATGGGGCTTATTTTACAATTGAAAAATATGAGATGGGATAGTGGAACGGTTAGATTTATTTTTCAGCCGGCAGAGGAAAAAGGAAATGGTTCTTTAAAGATGGTAGAGAAGGGTGCTGTGGATGATGCTGATTTCTTATTTGGTGTTCATTTAAGACCGATTGAAGAACTGCCTTTGAAACAAGCTGCCCCGTCTATTCGTCACGGAGCAGCAGGATTTTTAGAAGGAACGATTCATGGAGATGATGCACATGGGGCACGCCCACATCAAGGGGTAAATGCAATTGACGTCATTTCTATGATCAATATCGGTTTGAAAAATATATGGCTACCACCGCAAAGTTCATATTCAGTGAAGATGACAAGGTGCCAAGCTGGTGGAGATAATTTAAATATCATTCCAGGTAACGGGCATTTTAGCTTAGATGTCAGAGCAGAAAATAATATATTACTAAATGAATTGAAGCAAAAAATAGAGCGAGTAATTCTATCAGCGGAATCAATGGGATCTAAAGTATGTTATGAGTGGATTGATCTTGCACCAGGAGCTGAAGTGTCAGAAGAAGCTGAGCGCTTTATGCGAAAAGGCATTCTTGAAGTATACGGGGAAGAGGGGTGCACTGGACCGCTGTATACGACAGGAAGCGATGATTTCCATTACTACACAGTGAAGAGACCACATTTAAAAGCTGTCATGCTTGGACTAGGGGCCAACCTACAACCTGGATTACACCATCCATATATGAAGTTCGATCATAGTTGTATTATGGATGGAGTAGAAATATTGAAACAAACTGTATTGAAAGTATTAGAGGACAGGGGCTAGATAGCTCCTGTTTTTTTGTAGGAATTTGTCGGTAAGTCGATATTCCTTGTTGAAACATCGATATATTGAAAAAAACGTTTATATAATTTCACGTACCTATTAATTTGATGAAAAATCCTTCTCCAGTACATGGTGTATAATAAGAAGTACCATTTCTTAATAGGAGAAAAAAATGAACGAACAATATTATGATGCAGTTTTAAATATAAAAACAGTAGGTGAACAAAAAGGGTTTAACAAGTCTATGCACTATCACCGTTATGAACCGACCCCATATAGCGGATTAGATGAGTTACTGAATCAATATGAGATAAAACGTAGTGACCGAGTTGTAGATTTCGGATGCGGAAAAGGACGATTAAACTTTTACATGCATCATAAGTGTGATGCTTCAGCGGTTGGAATTGAAATGAATGAAGAGTTTTATAAAGAAGCAATGGATAATCTTGAGCGTTATGCACGAAAGGTAAGAAACAGTAAAGATAAAATTGGGTTTGAATGTTGTTTAGCGCAAGAATATGAGATTGATCCACGTGATAATCGGTTTTATTTCTTTAATCCATTTTCTGTACAAGTGTTTATGAACGTAGTCAATAACATTTTGCTTTCGGTAGAGGAAACAGAGAGAGAAGTGGATATTATTTTATATTATCCTTCTGAGGACTATATTTTCTTCTTAGAAAATCAGACTGCGTTTGAATTGAAGAGGGAAGTTAGATTGCCAGGTGTTTATGAGAAGAATGGGAATGAGAGGTTTTTAGTGTATAGATTGGAGTGTTAATGTATGGGTGCTTGGGGAGTAGCAATATTATCAGACGATATCTTTAATATGCTGGAAGGAATTTGACGACCATATAATGTAATAAAAAAAGACGCGCTCCCAATTGGAAGCGCGTCTTTTACTCACGTCTATATAATTAGTTACGGATTAAGTAATCAAATGCACCTAAAGCTGCGTTTGCACCTGAACCCATAGAGATGATGATTTGTTTGTACGGATTATTTGTACAGTCACCTGCAGCAAACACTCCTGGTACGTTTGTAGCGCCGTGCTTGTCTGTTACGATTTCACCGCGAGCGCGTTCAACTGTTTCGCCTAACCAGTCTGTGTTTGGCACAAGACCGATTTGTACGAATACACCTTGTAATTCAACGTGATGAACTTCTTCAGTTTCACGATCGATGTAAGAAATACCGTTTACTTTATCAGTACCAGTGATTTCTTTCGTTTGAACGTTTTTCAGAACAGTTACGTTTGGTAAGCTGTTAAGACGCTCTTGTAATACAGCATCAGCTTTTAATTCTGGCATGAATTCAAGAACAGTTACGTGCTTAACGATACCAGCTAAGTCGATAGCTGCTTCAATACCAGAGTTACCTCCGCCGATAACTGCTACGTCTTTTCCGATGAATAATGGACCGTCACAGTGTGGGCAGTATGCTACACCTTTATTTTTGAACTCAGCTTCACCTGGTACGCCAACGTTACGCCAGCGAGCACCTGTTGAAACGATTACGCTCTTACTTTTCAGAATAGCGCCGTTTTCAAGTTCCACTTCAATAAGTTCTTTTTTCTCTAAACGTTTCGCACGTTGTAGATTCATTACATCGATGTCGTATTCTTTTACGTGCTCTTCAAGACTTGCTACTAGCTTAGGACCTTCAGTGCGTTTTACGCTGATGAAGTTCTCAATACCCATAGTATCCATTACTTGACCGCCGAAGCGCTCAGCAACGATACCAGTGCGGATACCTTTACGTGCTGCATAAATCGCTGCACTTGCACCAGCAGGGCCGCCACCAACAACAAGAACATCGTATGGATCTTTATCAGAAAGCTCTGATGCATCTGGACCGTTACCCATTTTAGCTAAAATTTCTTCAAGTGTCATACGACCGCTTCCGAAAGATTCGCCGTTTAGGAAAACTGTTGGTACTGCCATGATGTCTTTGCTTTCTACTTCCTCTTTGAATGCAGCGCCATCAATCATAGTATGTGTAATACCAGAGTTTAGAACGCTCATTACGTTAAGAGCTTGTACAACATCAGGACAGTTATGACAACTTAGGCTGATATAAGATTCAAAATGATATTCGCCTTGAATGTTTTTAATTTGATCGATTAATTTTTGTTCAACTTTTGGAGCGCGTCCACTTACTTGTAGTAAAGCTAACACTAATGAAGTAAATTCGTGTCCTAATGGAATACCAGCGAATACGACACCAGTGTCTTCACCAGGGCGATTTACGCTAAAGCTTGGTGTTCTCTCTAATTCAACTTTTTCTACTGTAATCTTAGATGACATAGTAGCTAATTCGTCTACTAGAGATAACATATCTTTAGATACGTTATCGTCTCCAGCGCTTACTTTAAGTAAAATATCGTTCTCCATTAACTGAAGGTATTGGGATAGTTGTGTTTTTATATCTGCATCTAGTATCATTTTGATCGAACTCCTTAGATTTTGCCTACAAGGTCAAGGCTTGGTTTAAGTGTTGCAGAACCCTCTTGCCATTTAGCTGGGCAAACTTCACCTGGGTTGTTACGTACGTATTGAGCTGCTTTAATTTTGTTAACAAGAATGCTTGCGTCACGGCCGATACCGTCAGCATTGATTTCCATAGATTGGATAACGCCGTCTGGATCGATGATGAATGTACCACGAGCAGCAAGACCTTCTTCTTCCATTAAAACGTTGAAGTTTGTAGTGATTGTGCGAGTTGGGTCACCAATCATGATGTACTCGATTTTGCCGATAGTTTCTGAGCTATCATGCCATGCTTTGTGAGTGAAGTGAGTGTCTGTAGATACAGAGTATACTTCAACGCCTAAGTCTTTAAGAGTTGCATATTGGTTTTGTAAGTCTTCAAGTTCAGTTGGGCAAACGAATGTGAAGTCAGCTGGGTAGAAACAAACTACACTCCATTTTCCTTTTAAACTTTCGTCAGTAACTTGGATAAATTCTCCATTATGGTAAGCATTAGCTTTAAACGGTTTTACTTCTGTGCCGATTAATAACATATTAAAATTCCTCCTAAATGTTGGTTTTGAGCATCAAAAAATAGTGTGCTCATAAAATATATTTTTTAATTAACTATAATAATTCTAATTCGATATTAATTATCATATAGAAGTGGTTATTTTGTCAAGAGAATAAACCAACTTTATATCAATTTAATTAATATTTATTCTCAATTAAGGTTGTTAGAGAATTAAAAGGTAGTTTTCATGTAATCGATTTTCAACGAGTATGTAAAAGAGTAGTGCGTATGTTAGAGACATGGTGTAAGTATAAATTGTTAGGAAGGGAATATTTCTTAGAAGTTGTGGATTTGAAAAGGATTGCTTATTTCTATTTTACAAAGAATTGTGCGATAAATAAAATAAAATGAATTAGAATCTTTTTGAACATTTTTTGTCATCTCAAATATATAATTAGGAAGCATATTGCAGTAATATAGAAACATTGACTCAAGATGTTAACAAGATATAATAAAACCTAGATATACCTTTCAAAAAGAAGGAGATATAATATAGGATGAAAAAATTTCACCCTATTATTTTTTATAGCTTTTAGAAAACGCTTACAATTAGTGTGGAGGGGAAACCATGTCTAAGTTCACGAAGTATTTTTTAATGGAAGCTAAAGATGTGATTGTATATGTGAAAGAGAAATTATGTAAGTTTGAGGATGCAAAGGGGTTACAGTGTAAAGAAATAGGCGATGGTAATTTAAATTATGTATTCCGTGTTTGGGATGAACAGAAGAAGATTTCTGTCATTGTAAAGCAAGCTGGGCATACAGCACGCATTTCAGACGAGTTTAAGTTGTCGACGAATCGTATTCGTATAGAATCGGATGTTTTGCAGTTAGAGGAGGAGTTAGCACCTGGGCTTGTTCCAAAGGTATATTTGTTTGATAGTGTGATGAATTGTTGCGTAATGGAAGATTTATCGGACCATACAATATTACGTACAGCACTTATAAATCATCAAATATTTCCGAGGCTTGCTGACGATGTAACGACTTTTTTGGTAAACACACTCTTATTAACATCGGATGTTGTAATGAATCATAAAGAGAAGAAGGAACTTGTGAAGAATTATATAAATCCTGAATTATGTGAGATTACAGAAGACCTCGTCTACGCTGAGCCATTTACAAATCATAATAAGCGTAACGAGTTATTTCTGTTAAATGAAGGATGGATTAGAGAGCATATTTATAGTGATAAAGAGCTTCGTTTAGAAGTAGCAAAACTTAAGTTTTCTTTTATGACGAATGCACAGGCGCTTATTCATGGTGATCTGCATACTGGTTCTGTTTTTGTGAAAAATGATTCCACGAAGATTATTGATCCTGAGTTTGCCTTTTATGGACCAATGGGATATGACGTTGGGAATGTAATGGCGAATTTAATGTTTGCTTGGGTGAATGCAGATGCGACCATGGCGCTTGGAGCTGAGAAAGATACGTATATGGGTTGGCTACAATCGACAATGGTAGAGGTAATTGATTTATTTAAGAAGAAGTTTTTAGATGCTTGGAATATTCATGTGACCGAGATTATGGCGAAGGAAGAAGGCTTTAACGAAGTATATTTACAATCTGTATTAGAGGATACAGCTGCAGTGACGGGCCTTGAGTTAATTCGTCGTATTGTTGGGCTAGCGAAAGTAAAGGATATTACTTGTATCGAGAATGAGGAAGCACGTGCTAGAGCAGAACGCATTTGTCTTCAAGTAGCGAAGAAATTTATTTTACGGGCTAATCAATATAAAACAGGCACAAGTTTTGTAGAAACGTTAAAAGAACAGTCAATGCACTACGCGAAGTAAGGGGAGAAGATGATGGAAGAGCAATTAATACCCATTCAGTGGAAAGATGATGCTTTAGTTTTATTAGATCAAACATTATTACCGAATGAGGTTGTCTATGAATCTTTCAAGACAGCTGAAAGTGTGTGGGATGCCATTCAAGTAATGAAAGTACGAGGAGCACCAGCGATTGGTGTTTCGGCAGCGTATGGTGTGTATTTAGGAACAAAGGAAGTTACTCAAAGTAAGATGGAAGACTTTATAGAGGAAGTCAAAAAGGTATGTGTATATTTGGCAACATCAAGGCCAACAGCAGTAAATTTATTTTGGGCACTTGAAAGAATGGAGACAGTCGTGGCAGAGAACGCGCACTTATCAATCGCTCAGTTGAAAGATAGATTACTAGAAGAGGCAAAAGAGATTCATAGAGAAGATGAAGAAATTAACCGTCAAATCGGAGAACATGCATTAACGTTATTCCATGATGGAATGGGTGTATTAACACATTGTAATGCTGGTGCGTTAGCGACGACTAAGTATGGGACTGCGACAGCTCCAATGTACTTAGCGAAAGAAAAAGGATGGGACTTAAAAATCTTTTCAGATGAAACACGTCCAAGATTACAAGGTTCAACGTTAACAGCATTAGAACTACAACGAGCGGGGATTGATGTTACTGTTATTACGGATAATATGGCGGCTATGGTCATGTCACAAGGAAAGATTGATGCGGTAATCGTTGGATGTGACCGTGTGGCAGCAAACGGTGATGTAGCAAATAAAATTGGGACATTAGGCGTATCTATTCTAGCGAAATACTACAACATTCCGTTTTATGTAGCAGCACCAACACCGACAATCGACTTAAAAACACCGACAGGAAAAGAAATTCCAATCGAGGAAAGAGATGCTTCTGAAGTGATTAATCGCTTCGGACAATATTCTGCTCCGAAAGAAAGTAAAGTATATAATCCGGCATTTGATGTCACACCACATGAAAATGTAACAGCGATTATTACGGAAAAAGGGATTGTAAAAGCACCGTTTACGGAGAACTTAAAAAATCTATTTCAATAAGTAGATAGATTTAAAAAGTCAGTCATCATAAGCTTCATACTTAGGGGGATGTATATGTTATTACAAAAAGAAAGAGAAGAAATTGTAGCGTATGGAAAGAAAATGATTTCTAGCGGTTTAACAAAGGGGACAGGCGGCAATATTAGTATTTTTAATCGTGAACAAGGTCTTGTTGCGATTAGCCCAAGTGGTTTAGAGTATTATGAAACAAAACCTGAAGATGTAGTTATATTAAACTTAGATGGTGAAGTGGTAGAGGGAGAGAGAAAACCGTCAAGCGAGCTCGATATGCACCTTATTTATTATAGAAATCGTGAAGATATAAATGCGCTTGTGCATACACATTCACCTTATGCAAAGACGATTGCATCATTAGGGTGGGAGCTTCCTGCTGTATCATATTTAATTGCTTTCGCAGGCCCGAATGTTCGCTGTGCACCGTATGAAACATTTGGTACGAAGCAACTGGCAGATGCTGCTTTTGAAGGAATGATTGATCGCCGTGCCGTTTTACTTGAGAACCACGGTTTAATTGCAGGTGCAAATAACATAAAAATGGCGTTTACTGTTGCAGAAGAAATTGAGTTTTGTGCGCAAATTTATTATCAAACGAAAAGCGTCGGAGAGCCGAAGCTATTGCCAGAAGATGAGATGGCGAATTTGGCGAAGAAGTTTGAAGGGTATGGACAGCAGTAGAATGAAATAAAAACCCCCTCAAGAAAAAATCTTGAGGGGGTTTCTTTACGCCTTCTTAAGCAACAAATACATAAAGTAAGGGGCACCAATTAAAGCAACGACAATACCTGCTGGGATGCCATTAGGTTCAACGATGTTTCTTCCGATTGTGTCAGCAAATAGCAATAGCCATCCGCCGATTAAAAGGGCGATAGGCATGAAAATTTGATGTCTTGGACCTACTAAAGATTTCGCGATATGAGGAGCCATTAGTCCGATAAAGCTAATTCCTCCTGTTACGGAAACAGCTGCAGCTGCAAGCGCGACGGCTGCAACTAATAAGTATCTGCGTTCTTTTTCAATTTCAATTCCAACACCGATTGCGACTGGTTCGTTTAATGCTAGAATGTTTAATCGATTTGCTTTATAGAAAACGAACGGAATTAATACGATTAACCATGGGAGCATTGCTAAAACGAAGATCCAGTCATCTCCCCAAATATTTCCGGCAATCCATTTTGAAATAAAGTCTACTTTCATACGATCTGCGGATGAAATAAGGACAATCATCGTTCCAGATAGTGCAAATGCAAAACCGATACCGGTTAATGTTAATCGCACCGGCTGAAGTCCAGTTGATTTACTGTATGAAAATACGTAGATTAGAACAGCTGTCAGAAATGCCCCGATAAATCCAACGACAGGTAGTAAGTAAAGAAATGAACCTACATCTATTGGAAAGTATAAAAAGAAAATAGCAACAGCAACACCGGCCCCAGAGTTGATTCCGAGAATACCAGGTTCAGCTAAATCATTTCGAGTAATTCCTTGCAGAATAGCCCCTGATAAAGCGAGAGCCATACCAGCTAATAATGTAATAACAATTCTAGGTAGTCTTAAAGAGTATAAAACAAACTCCTCTTTAAAAGTCCCTTGTCCCATTAATGTTGGGAGTAGTCGATCATAGGATAAAGATGCTGAACCAAGTCCCATTCCAACTACAATGGTGGTGATGGTCAGTATTAGTAAAGCGAGTATAATAAGACGTTGTTTTCTTAGAATAGATTGCATCATGAGAATGTTTTTCCTCCTTTACGTACAACGAATAGGAAGAATGGTAGCCCTACAATTGCGACAATAGCGGCAACTGGTGTTTCGTATGGAGCGTTAATAGTACGTCCGATTGTATCTGCAAGTAGCATAAAGGAAGCTCCAGCAATTGCTGACATCGGTATAACAAATCGGTAATCTGGACCGACAATTGGGCGTACCATGTGAGGTACCATTAAACCGATAAATGCCATATTTCCGACAAGCGCTACAGAAGCACCAGCAAGTAAGATAATAATGATAAATAGAATGGTTTTAATAACAATAATTTTTTGACCTAGTCCAATAGCCACTTCTTCACTAAAACTAAGAACTGTCAATTTTTTTGCTAGTAAGATAGCGATAAAGATACTAATTGAAATGACTGGAATAATAATTTTCAATTGGCTCCAAGTAGTTCCAATTACGCCCCCAGCAGTCCAAAGCGATACATCTTGTGAAATTTTGAAGTAAATGCCGACTCCTTCTGAAATTGCGAGTAGAAATGCTGAAACGGCAGCACCGGCTAATACAATTCGAAGAGGGGACAGCCCGCCTTTTTTCACCATACCAATTCCAAATACCATAATTGCGCCAATTGCAGCACCGATAAAGCAAGCAAATGTTAAGTAAAGATAGCTGATGGAAGGATTGAAAGCAAGTGTCAGTGCAAGTGCAGCATTTGCTCCACCAGATAGCCCTAATAATCCAGGATCTGCAAGTGGATTTCGTGTTAATCCTTGCATAATTGCTCCAGAAACAGCAAGTCCAGCTCCTACAAAAATAGCAGCAACTTCACGTGGCAAACGTATTTCGCGAATAATAGATATTTTGTCCCCTTTAGCGGAGGAAGTAAGTGCTAACCATACGTCTTTTATTGAAGTATCTGCAGCACCTAATACCATTGCTACCATAAAAATAAGAAAGAATGCAATTATACTCAAAATTAGTTTGTATGTAAAAGCTATAGAACGTGGATTGTCGTGATCTTTTGTCATTCGTTTCACATCTTTTCTGTTCATAGAATAAAGGAAGAGGAATTCTTAAATTAAGAATTCCTCATGTTTGTATTATTTACCAAGAAAGCTCTTCTTGAAGAAGTCTAGTTGGAAATCTAATGTAAGTGGATCATTGAAATAGAATTCCATCATGTTTGCTTCGTATACGCGATTATTTTTTACTGCTGGGATGTTTTTATATGATTCTGTCTCTTGGAATGAGTTATCAGTATCTTTGTTTTTACTTACGATTAAGTAATCACCAGCAAATTCAGGTAATACTTCAGTAGATAATGCGTAGTAACCTTCTTTTAATGCTTTTTCTTTTACTTTTTCAGGCATTTTTAATTTCATTTCTTGGTACAGAATTTCTGTTCCACGGCCCCAGTTCTCGCCGTATACATAAAGTTGTTTGTTGAAGTTTTCTACAACAGAAACTGTTGCATCTTCACCGATTTTTGCTTTAATTTCTTTACCAGCGTCTTGTGCACGTTTCTTGAAGTCATCAATCCAAGTTTTTGCTTCTTTTTCTTTGTTTAATAATTTACCGATTTCTAAATGCTGTGTTAAGTAATCAACTTTTCCGTAAGTGTACGTTACAGTAGGAGCGATCTTCTTTAACTTATCAACATTTTTAATATTTGATAAACCAATGATTAAATCTGGATTTAGTTCAGCGATTTTTTCAACGTTTTCATCTGATACTTCAGCAACATCTTTCAGTTTGCTATCAAAGCGTGGGTTTTGTTTAGACCATGAATCTACCCCAACAAGATTTACATCTAATGACATTACGTTACCAGCGAATGATGATAAAACAACAACACGTTTTGGATTTGCAGGAACTTCTACTTTACCATTTTCAGATTGGTATGTAATTGTTTCTGATTTACTACCTTTTGCATCGTTCTTTTTGTCTGTAGAGCCATTGCTACAAGCGCTCATAACAAGAACGAAAAGAACTGTTAGTGAAATAAATAACTTTTTCATTGTTTTTCTCCTTTAACATAGATGATATGTGTATATAACAATTTGTTTAACTGTAATCTTTTTGAAAGAGTAGTGGTAATGCAAAATGCTTATTAAAAATCTTGAATATGAGATTCTACAATATAGTATTAACCATATTAATAAAAGAAGATGTAATCTCAAATTTGCTAATTATTAACAAATTGATAATGATTATCACTATTGATTCTTTAAATAATATAATTTTATATAGGTGTATTGTCAATAGTAATTTTGATTGTAAATTTTGCGGAAACAGGTTATATTTTATTGAGAATGATAATCAATGACTAGTAGCTGAGGAGTGACACGAATGAATCAAGAAGAATTGTTTGATGTAACTGTGATAGGCGGAGGACCTGCAGGGCTTTATTCGGCTTTTTATAGTGGACTCAGAGAGATGAAAACGAAAATAATAGAATTTCAACCACAGTTAGGTGGAAAAATACATGTTTATCCAGAGAAGATGATTTGGGATGTAGGAGGGCTGCTGCCAGTTACAGGTGATAAATTAATTGAACAACTTGTACAGCAGGGGCTAACATTTAAGCCAGAAGTGGTATTAAGTACAAAAGTAGAATCGATTATTCGTAACGAAGATGGCACTTTTACGTTAAAAGCAAGCACTGGAGAAGAACATTTTTCAAAAACAATTATCGTCGCAACTGGAAGTGGTATATTGAAACCTCAAAAGTTATCAATTGAAGGTGCTGAGCGATTTGAAGTATCTAATTTAAATTATACAGTGAAATCTTTAAAGCGTTTCAAAGGTAAGACGGTCATTATTTCCGGCGGAGGAAATTCTGCTGTTGATTGGGCAAATGAATTAGAACCAATTGCGAAAAAAGTGTATGTAACATATAGAAAAGAAGAATTATCTGGTCATGAAGCACAAGTAAAACAACTGCTGAACAGCTCGGCGGAGTGTTTCTTTAATACATCGATTACAAAACTCATTGCTGGTGATAATCATGAAGCGATCGAATATGTAGAATTAACGAATCATGAAACAAGTGAAATTTCACATTTACCTATTGATGAAGTGATTATTAACCATGGATATGAACGTGACATTACGTTATTAGAAAATAGTGAGTTAGACGTTGCAATTATAGATAATTATTATATTGCAGGTAATGCGAATAGTGAGTCCTCTGTAGATGGATTATATGCTGCGGGAGATATTTTAAAACACGAAGGGAAATTACACTTAATTGCGGGAGCATTCCAAGATGCTGGAAATGCTGTAAATAAAGCGAAACAATTTATTCAACCTGATGCAAGTGAGTACGGAATGGTTTCTTCGCATAATGAAGTATTTACGAAGAGAAATCGTGAATTGATCAAGCAGATGATGAAATAATAAAGTGAAACTGTAATCAGTGGGGCTATTCTCCGCTGATTATGGCTACGCACTAATATAGCAGGATAAAGAAACAAGTAACCCCCATTTACTTCTCTTTTCGAGTGACGAGAGAGGTAAATGGGGGTTTTCCTGTTTACTATATTTTCAATCATTGTAATGACACCGGTTTCATCAGTTCATGTGATATGAACGTTTTATTTGTAAATCTCCCTAGAAAACAATGAATCTATGTTTTGCTGCCGCAGAACAGTATTACATTATGCTGTCCCTTTAGCTCGTTCGTTAGGAAATGGCATATTTAATATAGAAGCAATGTACTGTTTTCCATGCATTCGAGCTAATGATTCTAATATTTGACGGACGCGTTTTGTAAGATGTCCTTGTTCCTTTATAGCTTCACAATATGCGTCATAGAAAACGTATTTAGCCCAAAGGAAATCATCTTGTTGGAATAAAAAGTGATTTTTGTACCATTCCCCAATTGTATGGTAACAATTGTTTTCATGTATTACTGCGCTTTGAGAAAGAATACGATCAGATAAAGATGTAGTTAAATGAGAAATTGTGTTTTCTGTTTCAAATTGTAATGTTTTTTCTAACATTGTAATGATGTGACGAGTAGCCATATGTTAACTCTCCTTTGTGTAAATGGGTAATACCATTATATATTTAAAAAATCCTTACTATATTATTATACAATATATGGAATGCATCCACCTTCTTTTTAAATTGTATTTACAAAATCTTTTTTATTTGTTTACAAAAATAAAGTAAGATACAGTATATATGAAAAAAATAATAAAGGAATGAACGCGTTGTATATAACAGTAGAAGAAGCTGCGGAGTATTTGAATTTACCAAAATCGTATATTGAAGAGCTAATTCAGCAAAAGAAAATTCGTGCACTATTTGATGGAGAGCAATATTTATTAAATAAAGAACAATTCAATACACATTTAGAACAAATGGAAAAATATAAGCAATTAGTGGAAGATATATTGAACGAACCAATTCCAGAAGATATGGATGTTAAAGACGAAGATTAAACTATGGGAGATCCCGTATGAAGATATGCAGAAATGTATCTTCATACGGGATTTTTTGTTTCAAGATATCAAAATTTTAAGGAGTCTCCAGGGCTTTTCGGGAGTTTGATAGGTATTAGTCTACCAGGTTAAAAGCATATTTTTTTCTAGCTAGGACAAACATAGAGAACGTAACCTGTACAGATACATATACTATCAGTGCAAAAGCTTATAAATTAATGGAAGGGGTTTTCTCGTGAGTTTATTTCATTGGGATTTTTTGAAAGACTTAATTGGATCTTATGTAAGAGTAAACAGAGGTGGACCAGAATCTCAAAAAGGAACAATAGTATCATTAGGTGTGGACTACTTCGGATTAGAGAATGAAAAAGGAGAGAACCATTACTACCAGCTTCGCCATCTGAAAAGCATTACCCAAAATACGAAAGATGGTGGAGTAGGTGATTTAGAATGGGGAGAAGAAGACATTGCAGAAGACTTTGAAACGCTACTTCAAAGCTTCAAATACCGCTGGGTGAAAATTAACCGTGGTGGACCAGAGAAAATTGAAGGTATTTTACAAGATGTTTCTGGCGGTTATGTAACATTGATTATTAAAGAAGAAGTTGTATTAATTACACTATCTCATATTAAGAGTGTTAATTATAATGCATCTGTAAGTGGAGAGAGTGATGAGAGTAGCAATGAGAAAAGTAATGAAAACAGCAATAATTCAAGTCGAGCTCGCGCACTAAGACAATCAAGTAGAGGAAGATAAAACAGAAAGGAGGGTATGAATTTGAAGGATGTATTATGCTGTGATCAAATCAAAGGTTTAGTTGGTGAGAATGTAAAAGTAAATCTTCGTGGACCGGAAAGTCGAGTAGGTGTACTGTCATTGTTAGGAAAAGATTACCTTACACTACAATTACCTCATGGAGAATTAGTGTATTATCAGCTGAAACATGTGAAGAGTCTAGTCAGAAAAGTAAAAGAGGCACAAGGAGAATATGGTTCATGTTTTTATGCGGAAGAAGATACTTTTTTAGATGTATTAAATGACTTGAAGTATAAATGGATAAAGATTAATCGTGGTGGACCAGAGTGTGTGGAAGGTTTATTGAGTGATATACATGATGGAAATATTACACTAGTTAACGGTGATGAGGTCATTTATGTGATTAATTCCCATATTAAGAGCGTGAGTCAAATAGTTAAAAACAAAAAGACTGAAGAAGAATAATGTTTAATAAATAAAAGGGGCATTATGATTGAAAGTGAAGAATGATTTCATATTTCTCTGTAATTATTTTTGGATATATGAAAAAGGGCTTCTTACTATTAAAAAACAGAACATTGCCCCTGGTTATTTTTTGAAATGGAGAATAGGAGAGTAAAAATTCATAGGAAGGAGGATACAGATGAATGAGTTAAACAAAAGTATTGGAGAAAATATATATGTTAAATTAATTGGTGAAAAAAGATTTAAAGGTGTATTAATAGACGTAGGAAATGATATTGTTGTTCTTTACAATGGACAAGACTACGTATATATATCTTTATACCATGTACAATATTATAAGTTTTTAAGACCATATGATGAAGAGATATCAAAACCAGATGTGGATTCTGTAATTAAGAGGGAATCCCCTTCCATTTCTTTGAGAAAAGTATTAAGTACTTCTAAAGGGATTTTTACAGAAGTTTATGTAGCAGGAAATGCTCCAATACACGGTTATGTTACAAGTGTAATGAACGATTATATTGTTTTTTATAGTCCAGTTTATAAAACAGTATATATATCTTTAAAGCATTTGAAATGGTTAATTCCGTATAAAGAAAATCAAGTTCCGTATGCCCTCAATAAAAATGAACTCCCCGTGAATCCGTTAAATATTACGTTAGCTAGAACATTTGAAGAGCAGCTTATTAAAATGGCTGGAAAAATTATGGTGTTCGATTTAGGTGAGGAGTCTAATAAGATTGGAAAGATGGCGAAGATTGATGAGGGGCATATTGAAATATTAAAAGCACGTGATGCAAAAATGTATGTGAATATTCAACATGTGAAATCTGTCCATTGTCCGTAGACGAGTTGAAAGGGCTGGCTTTTTCTTTTATATGTAGAAGAAAAGGTCGAGCCTATTTGTTTAGATTGATTTGAATATGAGGGTAAAAATGAATTGAATATAAATATGTTAGCTTTATCTATGAAGAGCTAATCTTGTGCGAAATTATAAAAAATATGTACGAGCCATCTTGTAATATATTCAATTTATTTTTTGAGGGAGAACTGCTCAACTAATATATTAAAGGGGTTTTGTTTGTGGAGCAGTTTCCAAATTCGTTATCGATTACATTACTTGGTAGTGCTGGTGGAGCAGCAAAAGCAGTTTTAGCAATTTTAAATCAAGCGATAGTAAATGAAAAAGACCCGATTTATGAAGCGATAAAGAATGTTACATTTCATTTGGTTGATATAAAACAAAAAGATAGGGCTTATTATGGTGAGTTGTTTCCAAATTTGAAAGATCAATTGTTTTTATATGAAATTGACCTTCAAGATGTAGTGAAATTCAAACAACATTTGAAAGAAAAAAGCACGGGTGTTGTTATTGATGTTTCGGGGGCAGATACAATCAGAGTATTAAGTTGTTGTAATGAACTTGGAATTTGTTATATTAATTCAGCTTTGGAAAATGAGGAAGTAGATCAGGACGATAGTTTAATCGGCTTTCAGCTTACGGAAAGATATACGAGGTTTGAGAAGGAGAAAGAGAAATTTACAAATACAAAAGCAATTATAGGCTCAGGTATGAATCCAGGTGTTGTTCAATGGATGGTTGTTGAACTTATGAAGGAGCGGCCAAAAGAAAAGCCAAGAGCATGCTATATAGTAGAACATGATACGTCATTTTTGAATGATACAGCACTGATAAAGCCTCATACACTTTATGCTTCATGGGCAGTAGAGCGATTTCTAGATGAAGCGATATGGAGTTATCCGATGTATATGAGTCAGCATCGTCCTCTTTATTTTTATGAAGATGTATATGCTTCAGAGTATAAAGTAAAGTTAGGAGAGAAAGAGTTTTATGGCTGTTTAATGCCACATGAGGAAGTTTTAATTTTAGGAAAAAACTTCAATATGGAAGTGGGTTTTCTTTACCGAATTAATGAGTATACGACTAATGTAATTAGACAGAACTTAGATCAAGTAGAAGATTTATGGAATTGGAATCGTAAAGTATTTAATCCAGCCGAAGAAGAGATTGCGGGCGAGGATCTAGTAGGTGTATTACTCGTTTATGAAAATAGCGAGACATATATGTATAACGTGATGAATAGCAGTCAAGTTTTTCATAAATATAAAACGAATGCGACTTACTTCCAAGTAGGATGCGGAATTTATGCTGGCTTGTGTAGTTTACTGTTCGATAACTTTAAACAAGGTGCCTATTATGTAGAGGAATTATTATTAAATACAGAGAGTAAGTACGGGGAATATTTGAATTTATATATGAAGGATTTTGTAGTGGGCGGAAATGACTTTACGGATGGATTGCTACATGATCGGGTAAGATGGATATAAGTTGTGACGAAAAGGAAGGGGAAATCTCCTTCCTTTTCGTATGATAAGGTTACATCTTACCCTGAAAGCAATTTCATACTTATAATTTAAGGAGATAATATGTAGAGCTTTTGTATTGAGTATGAGGAGTATTTATATGAACAAATTTAAAAGCTTGATATATGAGGAAAGAGAAGCTTTTAAAGTATTTAAAAAAATTAACGGATTTGTTAGAGAAAATCGGTAAAGCTTTTTACAAAACAAAGGAGAATGGTACGGGACTGGGGTTAATGATTACATATAAAATCATTGAGGAACATCAAGGAAGTATCGCGATTCAAAGTAGCATGGGAATAGGAACGAAAGAGGAAATTTTTTTTACCGACAGCATAATGTGCTAGAGGAAAATATTTTTCAGAAAAGTGTTCTTGTTGTGTAAATATAAACATTTTATAAAATGTTTCAAGAAGGGTTTTTTTTATAAAATACTTCGTTTATAATGGAGGAAAATATCGACATGAGATTTGTTATTCATGTAACGGTTCGGTAGTGTTAGAGAAAGAAGGGGTGCACGCGCATCCTTTTTTCTATGCAGATATTATGAAAGAGGTGGTATGATGGAATTAACATTAAATTCGACTGTATGTTTACACACGATTCAATTTCGAAAAGAGCAAAAGAATTATATTGTAAAAGATACAATTACAGGAGAAAAATATGAAATGCCGCCACTTTGGATTGATGCATTGGCAATGATGCGTGACGGTTTTTTATTGGGGGAAATTGAGGAGAAATTAAAAGAAGAGTATCCAGACGAAGAAATAAATATGTTAGCATTTACGAGGCAACTGTTAGAGCTAGAGCTTGTCGGAATGGTAGATGGGGAAGAAATAGCTTGTACAAAGAAGAAAGAGAAAGATTATTTAGCTTGGTTACGTCCTCGTGTCGAGCAATTCTTTCTTAGTTTAAATAAAAAAAATAGAAGCAAAGGTCAGTGATGATCTTTGCTTTTTTGTATAGTTTGTTTAAAAAATTACAGCGAATGCCCTTGCGAAAGCACCGTCGCTATCTTTAATTTTTAAAGGTGCCGCTGAGAAAAAGAAACGTTTCGTGTTAATTGCATCTAAGTTGGTTAAGTTTTCGATTAAATAAATATTATTCCCAAGTAGTATGTGATGAATTGGCGATGTTTCTGTCGTTACCTCATCAGGAGAGATGAAATCTAAACCGACAGATTTTACTTTTAATTGAACTAGTTCTTCAGCTAATTCTTCAGAAAGATAAAAAGCTTCTTTCTCATATGCTTCTGTATTCCATTTCGTAGATAGATTGGAATGGAAAATGACAATATCACCTTCTTTTATGTCAGCGTTGTGTAATACTTCTTTAGGTAGTTTTCGTTCTTGTACATGAGTTACATCAATAAGAACAGCTTCGCCTACAAATTGATCTAGGGGTAATTGATCAATAGTCGTTGCGCCTGAAATGAAATGAGCAGGAGCATCACAATGCGTGCCAACATGAACGACAGAATGAAAATCTGTAACTTGATAGCCTGTCTCTTCAACGCTTGTAATGGCTCCTAAATTGATTTTTGGTGTTCCAGGGAATTGGGACATATTGTTTTCAAATGTTTGTGATAGGTCAATTACTTTCATTTTAAATACCTCCAATATATGTTTTGAAATAAAAAAACTCACCTTTCATAATCAAGAAAGATGAGTTTTGTACACAATAGTTACGTTTTATCTTTCAAAATGCAATGCATTTTGCAGGAATTAGCACCTATTCAGTTTGTATAAACTGAGGTTGCTGGGCGTCAAAGGGCCGGTCCCTCTGCCTCTCTTGATAAAGACATATTAAGTTTTCGTTTCTGAATATTCACTACTTTTAAATTGTAATTCATTTCCTTTTTTCGCGCAATACAAAATAGGTATTCACCCAAATAAAGTTGCTCGCATATTGTAGCTTATGTAAATAGAATGCTGCGAAGGAGTGAGTGCAGTGACAGGGAATGTATTGAATTATTACGCTGGTGGAAATACAGCTAGAGGATTTCATAATTTATACGACGAGAATTTAAAAGGGCTAAACAGGTTATTTATTTTAAAGGGGGGTCCTGGAACCGGGAAATCTTCTTTAATCAAAGCAATAGGCCGTGAGTGGGTTGAAAAAGGATATGATATTGAATTTTTGCACTGTTCTTCTGATAATAAATCGGTTGATGGTGTAATTATCCCGAAGTTAAAAGTAGGAATTGTTGATGGAACATCGCCGCATGTTATTGAGCCGAAAATGCCAGGAGTTGTCGAAGAGTATATTAATTTAGGGGTTGCTTGGGACTCAGATAAATTAAGAAAGCAGAAGGTGGAAATTGAACGATTTGTTTCAGAAGCAAGCAAGGCTTTTCAAACTGCTTACGCTTGTTTTAACGAGGCACTAGTTATACATGACGAGTGGGAGAAAATATATATTAATAATATTGATTTTAATAAAGCAAATGAACTAACCGATCAGCTGATTCAGAAGTTATTTACAGATAAAGGCGGGAAACAATCGCTTGTGAAACATCGGTTTTTAGGGGCAGCTACACCGAAAGGAGCAGTTGATTTTGTTCCTAATTTAACAGAGGGATTACCACATCGTTATTTTATAAAAGGACGCCCAGGATCTGGGAAATCAACAATGCTTAAAAAATTAGCTAAGGCAGCAGAAGAAAAAGGATTTGAAGTTGAAGTATATCATTGTGGATTTGATCCAAATAGTCTTGATATGGTTATCGTAAGAGAATTAGGGTTTGCAATTTTTGATAGCACCGCACCACATGAATATTTTCCGAGCCGCGAAGGTGATGAAATTATAGATATGTATGCCTTGATTGTGACACCAGGGACAGATGAGAAGTATGCGACAGAAATTCGTGACGTGTCGATTCAATATAAAGCAAAAATGAATGAAGCGATGTCTTTCTTAGCGAAAGCGAAATCAGTTCGTGATAAATTAGAACGAATATATATTGCTGCTATGGATTTTTCAAAAGTAGATGCATATAAAGAGGAGATTCAAAAAGAGTTTGAACGAATTGCGGTTAGTGTAACAGAAAAGAACAAGTAAAAAATAAAGGATTTTAGTAGGCTGTCGGGAATTTTCTGACAGCTATTTTAGTATGTAGTAAAATTAGCAGTATATTTGTCGAATTTCCAAGGAAATAATCAAAAAATGGAGAGGGTATGAAATGAGAGAGAAAATTAGAGTGGAGTTAGCAAGAATTGAACAAGAGAATGATGTGAAAATTTTATTTGCAGTGGAATCAGGGAGTCGTGCTTGGGGATTTCCATCGAAAGATAGTGATTATGATGTTAGATTTGTCTATATGCATCCGGTAGAGTGGTATTTATCAATTCATGATAAACGAGATGTAATTGAGTATCCGATTAGTGATGATTTAGATATAAGCGGATGGGATATTAAAAAGGCGTTACAGTTATTCGCAAAGTCAAACCCAGCTTTACTCGAATGGATTCGATCACCGATTTTCTATTCGAAAAACTCTCATTTTCCAGAACAGCTTCAGCAAATGAGTGATAAGCACTTTGATCCAAAAGCAACGATATATCATTACTTACATATGGCTTCAAAAAATTATCGTGAATTTTTGCAAGGTGAGAACGTAAAATTGAAAAAATACTTTTATGTATTGCGTCCTATTTTAGCTTGTAAGTGGCTAGAGGAGAAAACAACTTTACCACCTGTAGAATTCGATCGATTGATTACAGAATTATCGTTAGAACGTAGCGTATTAAATGAAATTGAACAGTTGTTAATAAAGAAAAAGGCAGGTACTGAATTAGATGTTGGATTAAAAATTGAGGTGTTGAATCAATTTTTAGAAGAACAAATTCATTACTATCAGCAATATGTAAAAGGAATTGAAAAGGGATCAGGAATCGATATTGAGAGTTTAAATACATTGTTTCGAGATATGTTGTTTGAAGTATATGAAAAAGAGCACAAGTGAGTTTGTGCTCTTTTTTATTTTGTAGGAATAAAGAAAACAGATATAGCTGCAAGAAGACCCGCGAATGAGAATAAGTAAAAATTCCATGCTAAGTCATATTGCATTGTCATAATAATACCGACAAGAATAGGACCAGCAATCGCACCAACTCGGCCAAGTCCAAGTCCCCAGCCTAAGGAGGTAGCTCGGATATGGGATGGGAAGTATTGTGTTACATATGCATTTAATATTTGAGTAATACCGACTGATCCAATTCCAGCAAGGCCGATTAAAAGATAAATGATTGTAACAGATGGTTTAATTGTTAATAGTCCAATACATATAGCTGCCATAAGATAGGAGATGCTAATAACAATTTTAGCCCCTATACGATCCGCGATTGCTCCAGCAAATAATGCACCGATTGCGGCAGTAATATTTAGCATAAGTAAAAATGATAGACTAGATCCAAGAGGGTATCCTGCTTGGCGCATCATCTGCGGTAACCAAGTGTTTAAACCGTATATTAAAAACATTCCCATTATATAAGTAATCCAAAAAAGCAGCGTCGCTTTTATGTACTCTTTTGAGAATAACGTAAGAAATCCATTTTTTTTTCTTATATTAGATGGGGCTTGATGAGTTTCCTCTTTTGCATTGATTTCAATTTGAAAACGATTAAGGATTTGGTCCACTTCTTCTTGGCGATTACGTGATAACAAAAATTGAATGGATTCAGGTAAATAACGAATGATGAAAGGAATGAGGAGTAGTGGAATCATTCCGATGCCAAACATAATTCTCCATCCGAAATCTTCTAACATAAACATAGACAAAATAGCACCTAACACGATACCTAAAGGATAGCCAGTAAACATAAGAGCGTAAATAAAAGATTGTCGCTTTTTTGGTGAATATTCAACAGTAAGTGCTGAAGCTGTTGGAATAACACCGCCTAATCCGATTCCTCCGATAAATCGAGATAAACCAAATAATTCAGGGGAAGGAGCAAGTGCAGCAAGGCCCATTGTGATGGAGAAAAGTGCTAAACAGCATATAAGCGTCCATTTTCGTCCAATTAGATCTGTAATGGTTCCAACTAGAATAGCGCCAATAAACATCCCAAATAAAGCATAGCTAGCAATTGTACCAGCGTGTGCCGGTGAAAGTGCCCAGCTTTTGTCTTCTAGGAGCTTTGGCAGAACGGCACCGTAAATACCTAAATCATATCCATCAGCTAGAATGGCTAGCCAACAAATAAAAACAACAAGTTTTGTAATAGAGCTTGAAAAGATAGTTTTTGTAGATTCTAGATGAGGTGGAGCTGAAGTTTGCATAATATTCCCTCCTTTTATTTATAGATAAATATATTATTTTATTTGATGTTAATATTTCCCTTCTTATGTCGAAGTTTATCTGAAAAGGTTTTATAACAAATAAAGAAGTTCAACAGGAATCCTGTTGAACTTCTTTATTTGTTTACTCATTATCAACTCGTTTTAACGGTTGATCTGCTGGACCTTCCATAACATCCCCATCAATTGAAAAGCGGGAACCGTGACAAGGACAGTCCCAAGTACAATCACCATTATTCCATTCAACTTCGCAGCCGAGATGTGTACAAGTTGTATCGACAATATGTAATTTTCCATCTTTGTCTTTATAAGCACCTGCTCGTTTCCCGTTAACATGAACGACAGATCCTTCACCAACTTCGAGATCTTCTGGCTTACGTAATGCGGTTTCAATCTTTCCTTCAATTAAATGTTTCGCAACATCAATGTTCTGGGAGAGGAACGTTTTTATATCTGGATTTGCATGGAAGCGTGATGGTGCATACAGCTCTTTATATGGGCTGTGGACTTTTAGAATGGAATCCTTCAGTAAATGAGCGGCAGCAGTTCCAGTTGTCATTCCCCATTTACGATATCCAGTTGCAACAAATATATTTGGATTTCTTTCGTTAATATGTCCGATATAAGGAAGCTTATCTAGGGTGATTAAATCTTGTGCTGACCATCTATAGGGAACTTCATCTACTCCAAACGTTGCTTCTGCAAAAGAATACAGTGCTTCATAATGAAGCATTGTGTTTACTCCTTGTCCTGTTTTATGACTTTCTCCGCCAATTAAAATTAATTTTTCCCCATTGCTTGTTGTATAGCGCAAGGAGCGTTTTGGGTCATCAATACTTAAATACATGCCACCTGGATAATCCGTTTTTGCTTTGATTGCAAGAGCATACGAGCGCTCTGCGTACATTCGTGTAAAGAAAAAACTATTTGCATCATAAAAAGGAAAATGTGAACAAGAAACAACGTATTTGCAAGTGATACGTTGTCCGCCCTTTGTAATGACTTGTGGATCATCACCTTTTTCTACATCAATCGCTGTTGTTTGTTCATAAACTTTGCCGCCCATCTCGACAAACTTTTCTAAAAGTGTTTTCAAATAAAGGAGGGGATGGAATTGTGCTTGATTTTTCATGACAAGTGCAGATTGTACTGGAATTGGAATCGATAGAGATTGAACATAGTCACAAGGTATATTTAATTTTTGATAGGCTTCATATTCTTTTGATAAATTTCTTAATCCATTATCAGTAGTTGTATATAAATATGAATCTTCATTTGAGAAATTACAGTCGATTTTATATGTTTGCACCGTTTCATTTATGAATTGTAGAGCATGATTATTTGATTCATAGTAAAGTCGGGCTTTGTCCACACCGAAATGATTTATTAATTCATCATAAATAAGATCATGTTGTGCTGTTACCTTTGCTGTTGTATGTCCAGTCGTTCCATTTAAAATAAGACCGGAATCAATTAAAACAACGTTCATACCTTCTTTTGCAAGTAAATAGGCTGTGGTGATACCTGTAATACCAGCTCCGATAACAGCAACTTCTGTCTTTATATTTTCAGATAAATGGGGAAATGCAGGGACCTGAGTAGATTCAATCCAATAAGATAATGGCAATTGTGGAAATGTATCGCTTGTCATTATAGAAACCTCCCGATTTTAGAACAATTTTCCTTATAATATTTCCATATTATATGAAAATCATGTGTGCTGTTTTAGAAGGAGTCTATTTTTATTAAAAGAAAGATAAAGTTATTTTAGTATAATTATTTAATGTTGTCGGTATGAAGAGGTGGGAGTTGTGTAAAGCTAGATGCAGGTGAGTTTATTTGTTGTTTACATCGAGGGTTCTTGAATAAGATAGAGTCTATAGGATGTAAGCGTATGTATATGTATAACGGATAAAACCTTATAAAATCTATGTTTTTTCTTTAGTGAAATAAAGTATAATTATAAAAATATAACCAACTTTTATTACTAGGTCATAAAAGTTGTTGACAATATAGAAATTCTATTGATATGATTCATCATGTGGAAAGGTTGATAGAGAGTAAAAAGAGAAATGTTTTTCATTGATAATAAAAGCGAAAAATAAGTGACGATAGAGTGAGTATATTTTCCTTATAATAGATGCTTTTTTAATCACCTAGTAAAATCAATCTGGAAGCAAGAATTGATATATGTAAGTTGCGCAAGGCGCGGCATAAGAAAGGGGCAAAAGGATGAAGGAGCTTCATACGTTTGGGTGGTATGCAGCACGTGTATCACCACATTTGCCGAAAAAAGCATTTAAACCAGTTCCTACTCGTTTATTTGGTGGACTGGCTTATTTGCTTGTGGCATTGGCGGGGTTAATATCGATTGGTGTATTTGAATTGAATGTGTGGGCGAATCTAGGAATTGCGATTGTTCTCGGATTATGTTTTGCTTCACTTGGGTTTTTAGGACATGAAATTTTACATGGAACTGTTGTAAGAAAGGCATGGCTTCGTGATTTCTTAGGCGCCATTGCATTTATGCCATTATCAACAGGCCCTAAACTGTGGAGAAAGTGGCATAATGCAACGCATCATGTTCATACGCAGCATGAAGAGAATGATCCAGATGCATGGCCGACACTTGAGAAGCTTAAGAAGAGTAAGTTTCTGAGTTGGGTGTATCGTATGCCTCTTCATGTACGTTCATTCTTTAGTTTTCTGTCACTAACCATTCAATTTACGTTACATTCGACTCGAATGTTCTTTCATTTTATAAAGGATTTTAAGTCATCCAATCAAAAATCTGTATGGCTTCAACTTCTTTTGCCTTGGACTGTTTGGATTAGTTTATTGTTTATTATGGGACCTGGAAAATGGTTATTTGCATATGTAATTCCATTGTTAATTGCTAACTTTATTGTAATGGCATATATCGCAACAAATCATCGCTTAAATCCAATTGTTCCAGTAAATGATCCGTTAGCGAACTGTTTATCAGTAACAGTGCCGCGCTGGGTAGACGTTTTACATTTCAATTTCTCATATCATACAGAACACCATTTGTTCCCTGCTATGAGCTCTAAATACTATCCGTTAGTAAAAGAGAAAATTAAAGAAATGTGGCCGGAACGCTATCATGAGATGCCAATGACAAAAGCTTTGGCAGCGCTATGGAATACACCACGTGTGTATTATCAAGGAAGTGAATTAGTGGATCCGCATAGAGAGCATTTCTATGGTTCTTTAGGAAATGGACTAGATCCTCATAATATTTCATATCGTGAGGACCATATAGAGGAAGAAGAGAGTATTAAAAAAATAAATCAGTAAAAATTGATATATTTTGCAGTGAAAAAGCAAGCCATTTCAGGCTTGCTTTTTTTTATAAAGAGACTTCTTTTTTATTCTTTTTGCTAAATTGAACTGAATTTGTTTCTTTTCGTTGTAATCGTTTTTCTAAAAGATT
This sequence comes from Bacillus wiedmannii, assembly GCF_001583695.1. Lineage (GTDB taxonomy): Bacteria > Bacillota > Bacilli > Bacillales > Bacillaceae_G > Bacillus_A > Bacillus_A wiedmannii. The sequence continues at coordinate 82,265 of NZ_LOBC01000012.1, forward strand.
AACAAAATAAGTAAATAGAAGAACAAGTACGAGGTAATATAAACCAACAATTATGTATGTATCTAATTGTTGGAAGTTACTTGCAGCAATTGATAAACCTGATCCCCATAATTCGGACAATCCTACATATGCAACGAGAGAGGAGTCCTTTAATCCAATAATAAACTGATTTCCTAAAGGAGGAAGAGATTGACGAAATGCTTGCGGTAATACAATACGGCGCATTGCTAAAGGATAAGGCATACCTAAAGAACGAGCAGCTTCCAATTGTCCACGGTCGACAGATTGAATGGAACCGCGGAAAATTTCAGTAATATATGCACCGTTATGGATTGCTAAAGCAATTGCTCCTGCCCAAAAAGGAGTGAAGACAATAATCGATGTAATACCGAAATAGAGAATGGCAATTTGAACAATTAAAGGTGTACCACGAATAATGGCGATATATACATGAGCAATACTATTTAAAATCTTATTGTTAGAGATTCGAAAAAAAGCGAATAGTAATCCAATTAGTGAACCAAGTAATAGGGATGTTAGTGTTAATTGTAATGTGACAATAGTAGCCTTTAAGAGTGTGGGATAAGTAGACATAAAAATTTCAAACATATGTGTCACCTCATATTGTATGGATTTTGGTAGGGAATGAAATACCCCACATAAAAAGTGGGGCATAATGTATGAAACATTTGACTAGCTAATTTACTTCGTTTTTTCCTCTTCGCCGAGAATATTACGCCCAAACCATTTTTTACTGATTTTTTCATACGTACCATCTTTAATGATTTCATCTAAAGCTTTATTTACTTTCTCAACCATTTCTTTATCATCTTTACGAATAGCAATTCCCATTTCATCAAGATTTAATGGTTTTCCAGCTTCTTTTATATTTGATTTACCTTCTTTGATCATACGTAAACCAACCATTTGATCAGTGATTACTGCATCAATACGTCCAGGCTCTAAGTCCATAAGTGCAGTAATATCGCTGTCATATTCTGTGATTTGATCTGTATGTTTTGCAACAAGGTCTTTAAAAGTACTAGCCTTTACAACACCAATTTTCTTACCTTTCAAATCTTCTGGAGAAGAGATAGATGTATTCTTTTTAGCCACAAAAATTTGGGCACCAGAACGATAATAAGGATTTGAGAAACTAACAGCTTTTAAGCGTTCTTCTGTAATTGCCATACTGCCCAATATAGCATCATATTTTTTCGATTGTAGACCTTGAATTAGCGTTTCCCATGGATTTGTAATAGGAGTGGGTTTCATATTCATTTTTTTTGCAAGTGCCTCACCAATTTCTACATCAAAACCGGCAAGCTTTCCGTCATTTTCTTTATAGTTAAAAGGTTTATATAAGCCACTCATCGCATAACGAAATTCTTTTTTACCATTTGAAGAAGTAGTAGCACTTTCCTTACTACAGGCTCCTAGTATGAAGGATGTACATAATGTAATACTCGCAACAATGGTTAATAGTTTTCTTTTCATAAAACCCCTCCTATATATTGATCATACGGATGGTTTTAAGTATGTTACTGAGATATTTTATTTGGACAATTAGTTGTGCACCGTATGAATGTATTTCTTTTCATTTGAAACAGAAGTTACATTATAAAACGTTGCGTAAAAATTGTTTTGCTCGTTCATGTGATGGAGCTGAAAAGAATTGTGCTGGCGGAGCGTCCTCTACAATCTTTCCGTCATCCATAAATATGACGCGATCAGCTACATCTCTTGCGAAATTCATTTCATGAGTAACAATAATCATGGTCATTCCTTCTTCAGCAAGTTCTTTCATAACTTGCAATACTTCTCCAACAAGTTCAGGGTCTAAGGCTGAGGTAGGTTCATCAAATAGCATAATTTTAGGATTCATAGCAAGAGCTCGTGCAATGGCAATGCGCTGTTTTTGACCACCTGACAGGAGGTGAGGAGTTACATCTGCTTTATCTTGTAGGCCGACTTTTTGCAAAAGCTGATTTCCGATATCCTTTGCATTTACCATTTCTAATTTTTTTACATGGATAGGTGCTTCTATGATGTTTTCTAGTGAGGTCATATGAGGAAAGAGGTTAAAGTGCTGAAAAACCATACCGACATTTTCACGGACTTTGTTTAAATTTGAATGCTGTGGATCAATTCGTTCACCTTGTAAGCGAATTTCACCTTCATCGTACATTTCTAAAAAGTTAAGACAGCGAAGTAATGTACTTTTACCGGAACCACTGGCACCAATTAAAACAACAACTTCTTTTTCTTTTACTTGTAAATCAATTCCTTTTAAAACATCAAGCGAGCCGAATGATTTTACTAGATTTCGAACCTGAATCATACAAAACCCCCAGTCAAAATATATTTTACAAATGTTGCCCCTTATTTCTGTTATTAGTCATAAATTGTCATAATCCTTTATTTTTTTCAGTTAATTTGATATTCAAAGAAATAATGATTTTTAAAATCCCTATATCTTTCTATAACGAAAATATGGATAATAATATATAGGTAGTACTTATGTTGCTTATAAAAAGGGGGAAAGAAGAGATGGAAAAAGAAAGGAAGACATTTTCCTTTGGTTTACGTACACAACTTATGCTATTTACTACAGTTTTAGCTTTTATTACATATTCAACAAGTATATTTTTTATTTACGTAATCTACGATTATTTTCAAAGTTATGTAAGTCAAACTGTTTATAATATTATCGTTATGTTATTAGGTGTAGTATGGTCTGGAATTTTAGCGTATGGAGCAGCAATCTTTTTAATTAAACCACTTCGAAAGTTGGAGGAGGCTGCAAGGAAAGCGGCCGATGGCGATATTCGTGAAGATGTCCCGTTACCAAAAACAGATGATGAGATTAAATCTTTAAGTGTTGCATTTAATATGATGCTAGGGAACTTAAGAGGTATGGTAAAAAATATTGATACTACATTTTCGTATACAAATAATCAAGTTCAGCAAATTAGAAGGCAAACAGGGGAAGCAACAAAGCAAGCACGAGGTGTGTCTGAAACCCTTGCAGAGATTTCTTCTGGCGCCGAGCAATCAGCAGCTTCCATTCAGGCGATTGTTTCTGCTGTTGATACAACAACTTCTATTGCGAGTGAAGTAGAAGAAAAAGCAAAACAGTCTGACGAGTTGTCTTTAGAAATGGTTCAAGCTTTAGGGCAAAGTACACGAGTCTTCACTTCTTTAATTCAAGGTATTCAAACATTGGCAAAAGAAAATGAAAATTCGATGCAAAATGTACAGAAGTTAGAAGAACGAATGAAACAAGTAGAACATATTGTTTCTGTTGTGAGTGAGATTGCTAGTCAAACGAATTTATTAGCACTGAATGCTTCTATTGAGGCGGCTCGTGCTGGAGAGCATGGAAGGGGCTTTGCAGTTGTAGCTGAAGAAGTACGTAAACTTGCCGATGAAAGCGATCATTCTGCAAGAAATATATCGCAGTTATTACGGAATATGCAAGAAGAAGTGCAACAAGTCGCATTGAAAATGACAGAGCAAGTGAAAACGGCTAAAGAAGAGGCGAAACGTGGGGAAGCTACTGAATTAATTTTAAAAGAAATGTCATCAAGTATTATGGAAGTTGCCGATGCAACGAAGCAAATTAGTGGCTATATGAACGAACAAGTGAGTCACATTCATCAAACCGGAGCACAGACGAAGGCTGTAGCAGCAATTGCTGAGGAAACATCAGCTGGTTCACAAGAAGTAGCACGTGTGACGTTGCAACAATCTAAAAATATGGTAGTAATCGATCAATTGTTAAAGGATTTAGAAAAGCAAGCAACGGACTTAAAACAAACAATTGAACGATTTTCAATGTAAAAAGGAAGAACAGCATTCTGTTCTTCCTTTTTTACGTATGAAAAGGAGGGATACTTTGTTGAAAACGAAAAACATTGCAAGGATCATATATGGTTTTCACTTTACGCAATCTTTGAAAGTTAGGGCCGTAATAACTAGTTTGCCAATTTTTAATGTCGATATCGGGCCAATTGATAAAGCTTTCTCGTAAATCTTTAACCGAGCATATGTAACGTGCGTGGACAAGAGCAGGTGAGGAATGAGATTTGCTTTTGTGAGAAATAAATAAAGCATAAGAATAAGGAATCTACATAGAGTTCAATGAAAACAGTTGCAAACTATTCATATTTTGTTATGATAGTGTTACGAAAACGTTTGCATAAAATTCTGATGGGATGCAAAAGGAGAGAATGACTATGAAAAAGACATGGTGGAAAGAAGCGGTTGCGTATCAAATTTATCCGCGTAGCTTTATGGATTCAAATGGTGATGGTATTGGAGATTTACAAGGTATTATTGCAAAACTGGATTATTTAAAAGATTTAGGTATAGATGTAATTTGGATTTGTCCAATGTATAAGTCACCTAATGATGATAATGGCTATGACATTAGTGATTATCAAGATATTATGGATGAATTTGGTACGATGGAAGACTTTGATGCTTTACTAGATGAAGTTCATAAGCGTGATATGAAGCTTATTATTGATTTAGTTATTAATCATACGAGTGATGAACATCCATGGTTTATTGAGTCACGTTCATCTAAAGACAATCCGAAGCGTGATTGGTATATTTGGCATGATGGTAAAGATGGTGCGGAACCAAACAACTGGGAAAGTATTTTTAATGGTTCGGCATGGGAATATGATGAAGTAACAGGACAATATTATTTACACTTATTCTCGCGTAAACAACCAGATTTAAACTGGGAGAATAAAGAAGTTCGCGAAGTGTTATACGATACAGTTAATTGGTGGCTTGATAAAGGAATTGATGGTTTCCGAGTGGATGCAATCAGCCATATTAAAAAAGAAGATGGTTTCAAAGATATGCCAAATCCAAAAGAACTAAAGTATGTACCATCTTTTGATAAACATATGAATGTGGATGGTATTCAACCTTTATTAGAAGAGTTAAAAGAAAATACGTTTTCTAAGTATGATATTATGACTGTTGGTGAAGCGAATGGCGTTAAGATTGAAGATGCTGAGCTTTGGGTTGGAGAAGAGCAAGGTAAGTTCAATATGGTATTCCAATTCGAACATTTAAGTTTATGGGATGCAGAAAAGAAGAAAGATCTTGATGTTGTAGGTTTGAAAAAGGTATTAACGAAATGGCAAAAAGGGTTAGAAAATAAAGGATGGAATGCTTTATATATTGAGAATCACGATAAGCCACGTATCGTTTCAACTTGGGGAGACGATAAACAATATTGGCGTGAAAGTGCAACAGCTCTTGGAGCAATGTATTTCTTTATGCACGGTACACCGTTTATTTATCAAGGACAAGAAATTGGGATGACGAACGTTCAATTCCCAAATATTGAAGATTATGATGATGTAGCAATTAAAAATTTATATCGAGAGAAAATTGCAGAGGGCGTATCACATCAAGATATGATGGAAATTATATGGGCTTCTTGCCGCGATAATTCACGTACACCTATGCAGTGGAACGATGAGATGAATGCTGGCTTTACAACAGGTGCATCTTGGTTTGGTATGAATCCAAACTATAAAGAAATTAATGTTGAAAAGCAAAAGAATGAAGAGAACTCTATTTTCAATTTCTATAAGAAAATGATTGCCTTGAAAAAAGAGCACGATGTACTGAATTACGGTACGTATGATTTACTTTTAGAAGATGATCCACAAATTTATGCATATACTCGTACATTAAACGATGAAAAAATTGTTGTAATTAGTAATATCTCAAAAGAGGTAGCTGTGTATAATGAGGGTTTATTTGCACTAGAACGCAAACGTTTGCTTTTAAATAACTATGAAGTTGTAGAAAATGAACAAGTAACTTCAATCACGTTAAAACCTTATGAAACAAGGGTTTATCGCATTTCATAATAAAAAAGGATGCTCTTAGAGCATCTTTTTTTATGAAAAAAAATAAATTTCTATTGCAAAGTGAAAACGCTTTTATTAAAATAGATTTATGAAAACGGTTGCGTAAAGAGAAAATAAAGTAACGTAAGGAATCGTTTTCATAATAGAAACAGAAATTATCATTTAAATCATTATGTTGTTATAAATAAAGGGGAGGAAGAACAGATGAAAATTACGTCTTTTGATTTTTGGCAAAAGTTCGGGAAAGCACTATTAGTTGTTGTAGCTGTAATGCCAGCAGCTGGTTTAATGATTTCTATCGGTAAGTTAATTGGGATGTCTGCTGGGGATATTAACGCAGTTCATACAATCGCTCGCGTAATGGAAGACATCGGTTGGGCAATCATTACAAATCTACACATCTTATTCGCAGTAGCAATTGGGGGATCTTGGGCGAAGGATCGTGCAGGTGGTGCATTTGCAGCGCTATTAGCATTCGTCTTAACGAACAGAATTACAGGAGCTATATTTGGCGTAAACGCTGAAATGTTAACGGATTCAAAAGCGAAAGTTTCTTCAGTATTAGCAGGAGATTTAGTTGTAAAAGATTACTTTACTTCTGTACTTGGTGCACCAGCATTAAACATGGGAGTTTTCGTAGGGATTATTACAGGTTTCTTAGGAGCTACTCTATATAACAAATATTATAACTATAATAAACTACCACAGGCATTAGCATTCTTTAACGGAAAACGATTCGTACCATTCGTTGTAATTGTTTGGTCTACAGTCACTGCAATTGTATTATCACTTTTATGGCCGTTCATCCAAAGTGGATTAAATGAATTCGGTCGCTGGATTGCAGCATCTAAAGATAGTGCACCAGTTGTTGCACCATTTGTATATGGAACGTTAGAGCGTTTACTATTACCATTCGGTTTACATCATATGTTAACGATTCCGATGAACTACACAGAGCTAGGCGGAACATATACGATGTTAACTGGTTCAAAAGTTGGACAAATTGTAGCAGGACAAGATCCTTTATGGCTTGCATGGATTACAGACTTAAATAATTTACTAGCAAATGGAGATACGAAAGCATATAACGATTTATTAAATAACGTTGTACCAGCTCGTTTCAAAGCTGGACAAGTTATTGGCTCAACAGCAGCGTTAATGGGTATTGCTTTCGCGATGTTCCGTAATGTTGATAAAGAAAAACGTGCAAAATATAAACCAATGTTCTTATCGGCTGCATTAGCAGTATTCTTAACAGGTGTAACAGAACCAATTGAATTCATGTTCATGTTTATTGCTCCAGTATTATATGTTGTATATGCAATTACAACAGGACTTGCATTCGCATTAGCAGATTTAATTAACTTACGTGTTCACGCGTTTGGATTTATTGAATTAATTACTCGTACACCGATGATGGTTAATGCAGGACTAACAAGAGATTTAATCAATTTCGTTATCGTTTCATTAGTGTTCTTCGGTCTGAACTTTACATTATTCAATTTCTTAATTAAAAAATTCAATTTACCAACACCAGGACGTGCAGGTAACTATATTGATAATGAAGATGAGTCATCAGAAGGAACAGGAAATGTACAGGATGGTTCATTAGCAACAAAAGTTATTGATTTATTAGGTGGTAAAGAAAATATTGCTGACGTAGATGCTTGTATGACGCGTTTACGTGTAACAGTAAAAGATTTAGATGTTGTTGCACCAGAAGCACAGTGGAAACAAAATGGTGCTTTAGGACTTATCGTAAAAGATAAAGGTGTACAAGCAGTATATGGTCCGAAAGCTGACGTATTAAAGTCAGACATTCAAGATATGTTAGGTGCGTAATAAGATGAAATTGCTAACTTTAAACTGTCACTCTTGGCAAGAAGCGAATCAAATGGAAAAGATAAAATATCTTGCTAAAGTCATTCAAGAAGAAGAGTACGATGTCATCGCATTGCAAGAAGTAAGTCAGTCGATACAAGCTGAAAATGTATGCGGTAACAAGAAAGAAGATAATTTTGGACTTTTACTATTAGAAGAGTTAAAAGCGTTACATGTAAAAGATTACAATATTACTTGGGATTTCTCTCATATTGGTTATGATGTGTATGAAGAAGGATTAGCGATTATAACGAAGCATAATGTTGTAAAGGAAGATACGTTCTTTATTTCAGAAAATAAGGATACAACGTATTGGAAAACACGCAAAATTGTAAGTACGACAATTGCTTATAATGATAAGAACATAACGTTTTACTCTTGCCACCTCGGTTGGTGGAATGATGAAGAAGAATCATTCAAAGATCAAGTTAATCGTTTGATGGGGCGTGTAGATAGTAATGAACTTTCCTTCTTAATGGGTGATTTTAATAATAACGCCCGTTTACAAGGTGAAGGTTATGAATATATGATGCAAAAAGGTTTGTATGACACATATGAACTAGCAATAGAGAAGGATGAAGGAACAACTGTCCAAGGTGAGATTGCTGGTTGGGATGAAAATAAACATAACTTACGAATCGATCTAATATTGTGTAACCAAAGTGAAAAAGTTCGTTCTTCAAAAGTCATTTTTAATGGTACGAACAGAAATGTAATTTCAGATCATTTCGGTGTAGAAGTACAAGTAGATATATAATAGAAGAAATCCTCACAGATGATGAAAAGCTGTGAGGATTTTTTTGAGGAATACAAGTATTGCCAAGAGAAAATACTTGTATTTTTTATGACATTTCCTATATATTTGTTATTATTGAATGTAAAACTAATTTGGTCATTTTGTATGCATACTTTTTTTACTTCGTTATATAATGAAGTAAGTGAAATATTTAATGGGAAAAATAGTGTGTTTTCGTTTAATCCACGATGTAGAAAGTGATATAATTGCAAAATGCATGTATCATTTTCTAAAGAAGGAAAAATATATAATTAGGTGATAACTTATATGAAACAAATTTGGCGTATTTATAAGACAGACTTACGGAATGTGGCCAAACATTGGGCTGCGATTGTTATTGTTTTAGGATTAATGATTTTACCATCGTTATATGCATGGTTTAACATTAAAGCTTCTTGGGATCCTTATGGAAATACGAAAGGAATCCAGATTGCAGTTTCTAACCAAGATGTTGGATCAAATTTAAGAGGGAAAGATATTAACATCGGGAAAGAAATTGTAGATTCACTTAAGAAGGACAAAAATTTTGGGTGGAAGTTTGTTGATGAAAAGCAAGCGATTTATGGGGTAGAGCGTGGAGATTATTCTGCAAGTATTACTATTCCAAAGGATTTCTCTGAAAAGATTGCAACAGTCTTGAATGAAAATCCACAGAAACCAGAAATTGATTATTACGTAAATGAAAAGGTCAATGCCATTGCGCCGAAGATTACAGCTAAAGGTGCATCGGGGCTGACAGAAGAGATTAGTAAAAACTTTGTTAAAACAGCAAACGGCGAGATTTTTGAAATCTTCAACGATCTTGGAATCGATTTAGAAACTAACTTACCGAGTATTGAGAAGGTCAAGGATCTTGTCTTTAAGTTAGAAGCACAATTCCCAGAAATGAATACACTTGTGGATAAGGCATTAGATGATGCGACTCGGGCAGAAGATGTTGTGAAAGTAGCGCAAAAGGAGTTGCCAGTTGTAGAAAGTGTTATGAATGATGGGCAAGAAGCGTTAGGGAATTTAGATAAATTCTTTGCGAGAAATGATGAAACATTGAAACGTGCACCTGGAACAATTAAGAATAATTTAATTGTAATGCAACAAGGTTTAGATAGTGCGGCAGCAATTACGGATTTCTTAAAAAATCCATCATTTGATTCTAATCTGACACTTCCAGATCCGGCTAAATTCCCGGTGTTGCCTAATATAACTATTCCGCACGTACCACAAATACCAGAAATTCCAGCGTTACCGCAAGTGAATGGTGAGGGGTATAAAAATATTGCTAAAAATATTGATCAAACTGTAAATAATGTTTTTAGTTCTACTCGTGTTGGAACGGCATATGTGAAAAGTGTTATGGATGGTCTTCAAAATAAGGGCGTGGATCCAGCTGTAGCACAGAAAAACGTTCAGGATGCTTCAAAACTTCTCCAAGACCGTATTGATAGTGTTTCATATTTAATTGATTTCTTTACAACTTTTAAAGAATCAGCTTCAACGGACTTTGGTAAACAGTTCTTTGGGAACAGAGTAGAAAGTTTAACGGTGCTTAAAAATTCTATGGTGGATGTTAACAATAGAGTTAAGCATGTAGGAGATTTAATTAGTTCCGGACAAGAAGTTAAACAAGATGTGCGAGATGCTGTGAATCAAAAATTAGATACAGTAAATAATTTAGTAAATCAAGCTGAAAAGGATTATAATGCAACATTTGTAGCAGATTTCGAAAAAGCAGTAAGCACAGCTGAGCAATTGAAAAACACAGCTGAAAATGTAAAAGAAGACGCTCAGCAGTTAAGAGGGAATTTAAATCAAGATATAAAAGCAGCAAATGATTTAGTAAACCAAACAAATGAAGCATTAGACAATGGTAGAGAAAAATATGATAAGGCTGTAAATGATTACAGCAGATTAAAAACGGAGCTTGAAAAAGCAAGAGAAGACTTAAGTAACAAAGGTGTTAATGGATTAGATTCTACAAAAGTAGCCTTAAATGATTTAAATGGACAGTTCAAAGCAGGATGGAATTTAGTTAATGATATGATTCCGGTTATGGAAAGTACAAATAAAGTTTTGGGCGATGTGAATAGTGATAAAAATCTTAATGGCACAATTGCTAAGTTAAATAAAGCAAAAGATGGTTTGCAAAAAGGAATGGATTTAACTGATAAAGGAATTGACGCTATTAATAAAGGTCAAAAACCAGCAGCAGATGTTATTGAAAGTATTAATCAAGTGTCTAAAAATGTTTCGGGCCAAATTGGTGACATTTTAGCTAAATATGACTCGGAAATCACTCCGAATTTCAATGCAGCAATTGCTCGTACAAAAGAGATGTCTAAAAATACATCTCAAATTTTAGGCGAGGCAGATAAGAAACTTCCAGATGTGAAAAAATTACTTGAAGACTCATCAAAAGGCTTAGTAGATGGTCAAAAGAAAATTGCAGATATTAAAGCTGAAATGCCAGCTACTGAGAAAAAGATTAAAGAATTAGCAAATAAAATTCGTGATTTTGAATCAGAAGAGGATATAAAAGATATCATACGCTTATTGAAAAATGATGTTGAAAAGCAAAGTGATTACTTCGCGAATCCAGTAAATTTAAAAGAGAATAAATTATTTGCAATGCCGAACTACGGTTCAGCAATGTCACCATTCTACACAGTGCTTGCATTATGGGTAGGCGCATTATTAATGGTTTCATTATTAACGGTAGAAGTACATGAAGAGGGCGCGAATTATAAGAGCCATGAAATATACTTTGGACGTTTATTAACATTCTTAACGATAGGTCTTTCGCAGGCGTTTATCGTATCAATGGGGGATATATTCTTACTCGGTACGTACGTAGTCGATAAATTCTGGTTTGTGTTATTTAGTTTATTTATTGGCGGAGTATTTGTTTGTATCGTGTACTCACTTGTTTCTATTTTCGGAAACGTTGGGAAATCGATGGCAATTATTTTACTTGTGCTTCAAGTAGCAGGATCGGGCGGAACATTCCCAATTCAAATGACACCACCATTCTTCCAAGCGATTTATCCGTTCTTACCATTCACATATGCAATTAGTGCAATTCGTGAAACGGTAGGTGGAATGCTTTGGGATATCGTAACGCGAGATTTACTTGTGTTAAGTGTTTTCGTAGTAGTCATTGTTATTGCTGCGTTATTATTGAAAACACCAATTAACAAATCGAGTGAAAAGTTTGTTGAGAACGCAAAAGGAAGTAAAATTATTCATTAATAAAAAAAGGTTCCTACCGATAGAGGTAGGAACCTTTTTGTTTAATCAAATTTTAATTTCTTTAATGCTTCTGCGAACGGGTTGTTTAATGGTTCTTCTTCTTTATTCTGTTGTTTCATATATTTTTGAACGTCGCGCTTATCAGCCTTGCTTCCAGATTCTTTTTTACGTCTCTCCTGGAATGTCGATAATTTCTCGCGATAGCCACATTTACATGCGAAAATTTGTCCGGCACCTTCACCACGTAATTCTAACTTCTTCTTACATTGTGGGCAACGAGCGTTTGTTGTACGAGATACATTTTTACGATGACCACATTCACGGTCTTGGCAAACGAGCATTTTTCCTTTTTTGCCGTTTACCTCCAGCATTGGTTTACCACAGTCTGGACAAGACTTCGTTGAAATGTTGTCATGTTTATATTTTTTATCACTTGATTTAATTTCAGAAACAATTTCTTTCGTATAGTTCTTCATTTCTGAAATGAATACTTCTTTTTTCAGTTTACCCTTCGCAATTGCTTCAAGCTTTTGTTCCCATTCACCAGTTAGTGTAGGTGATTTTAACTCTTCTGGAACTAAATCAAGTAACTGACGGCCTTTTGAGGTAATGTGAATATCTTTACCACGTTTTTCAAGTAAGAATGAATTGAATAGCTTGTCGATAATATCAGCTCGTGTCGCTACAGTACCTAATCCACCAGTTGATTTTAATGTATCAGCAAGTTGTTTATTTTGCGTATCCATATATTTCGTAGGATTTTCCATTGCTGAAAGTAAAGTAGCTTCGTTAAATCGTGCAGGTGCTTTTGTTTGACCTGATGTTTGCATAATTAACTTTACAGTTAATGTATCGCCTTTTTCAATGTGAGGTAGAAGTTGTTCTTTTACGTCATCAGTTACATCATCATCTTCAAATCGATTTTCATATACTTCTTTCCAACCGGCATGTAGAATAGTTTTTCCGCGTGCAATGAACGTTTCATTACCAACTTTTGTGCGTAACGTTAGTTGCTCGTATTCGAATGCTGGGAATAAAACGGCTAAGAAACGTTTTACAACTAAATCATAAATTTTACGTTCTTTATCTGTGAAGGCCGAGAAGTTAACGTATCCTTCTGTCGGAATAATTGCGTGATGATCACTTACTTTACTATCATCAACAAATGACTTATTAGACTTGATAGGCTTTTGTAATACTTTATGTGCTAAAGGACGGTACTCTCCAACGCCACATGCTTTTAGACGTTCTGGGAGTGTTCCAACGATATCAGATGAAATATAGCGTGAATCTGTACGAGGGTACGTTAGCACTTTATGTTGCTCATACAATTTCTGCATAATGTTTAATGTTTCTTTCGCAGAATAACCGAACTTTTTATTTGCATCACGTTGCAATTCAGTTAGATCGTAAAGACCAGGAGAGAATGACTTCTTCTGTTTTTTATCAATTTCTACAACAGTAGCATTATGTTTATCTAAACCTTTTACAATACCATCGATTTTTTCTTTATTAAAACTGCGACTATTGCCGTTTGCATCTTGCCAAGTTAGTTTTAACTGATTCGTTGTTTGAGCTTCGATGCCGTAGTAAGTTTGAGCTTTGAAGTTCTTTATTTCATCTTCACGATTAGCGATCATAGCGACAGTAGGTGTTTGAACACGGCCGCAATTCAGCTGGGCATTAAAGCGAGTCGTTAAAGCTCGAGTCGCGTTAAGACCGATATACCAGTCAGCTTCTGAACGTGCAACTGCAGAAGCGTATAAATTGTCATATGCTTTACCTGGTTTTAAATTAGCGAAGCCATCTTTAATTGCTTTATCAGTAACGGATGAAATCCATAGACGTTTGATTGGTTTGTTAACTCGAACCTTATCAATAATCCAGCGAGCGACTAACTCTCCTTCACGTCCAGCATCTGTTGCTACAATAATTTCAGTTACATCTTTTCTAAGAAGCTGACTTTTTACAGCATTAAATTGTTTCCCTGTTTGTTTAATCACCGTTAATTTCAAACGCTCTGGTAGCATCGGTAAATCTTCTAAATTCCACTTTTTATATTTCACATCATAGCTTTCTGGATCTGCTAATGTAACGAGATGACCTAAAGCCCAAGTTACAATATATTTACTACCTTCAAGGTAGCCGTTTCCTTTTTTATCGCACTTCAGTACGCGAGCAATATCACGGGCAACGGAAGGCTTTTCAGCGATTACAACGCTTTTTGACATATTTAAAACATCCTTTCAAATTTCCATACGTTAACTATAGCATACATCTTCTTGAGATTCAGTTTCGCTCCAGATTTGAACGTTTTTTAGTGGGATAACATCTGTTTGAAAGTGAATGATGGCGACAGAACATAATATGCACCATGATGAGACTATGAGAAATAGATACTTATTTATTATACGTATTGTTTTATTAGTTGCTTCTATATTAAATAGAAAAGTAAAGAACTTGTTATTTTACTAGAATAAGAGTAGACTTTGAAGTAGAAGAATACTAAACACATGGGAGTTTGTGGATGCAAACTGAGAGTATGACTAATCCGTCATTGACCATTTGAACCTGTTGGATAATGCCAGCGTAGGGAGAGTGTAAAAGCACAAAAAGGCACTTTGCGTACGCGCAAAGTGTCTTTTTGTGTATCTCCCATCACTATAGTTAGGGGATGAGAAGAATGAATATGAAAGAAATTAGTAAAGTAGTGGATTTGGTGAGAGAAACTAATCCGCTCGTTCATAATATTACCAATGTTGTTGTAACAAACTTTACAGCTAACGGTTTGTTAGCGTTAGGAGCATCGCCTGTAATGGCATATGCAAAAGAAGAAGTAGCAGAAATGGCTAGCATTGCTGGAGCGTTAGTATTAAATATGGGGACACTTCGCCCTGAAGAAGTAGAAGCGATGTTACTTGCAGGTAAATCAGCAAATGTGAACAATGTACCAGTACTGTTTGATCCAGTTGGTGCAGGAGCAACATCGTATCGAACAGAAGTTGCGAGACATATTCCGGCCGAAATTGATTTAGCGATTATCCGCGGAAATGCAGCTGAAATAGCGAACGTTATTAATGAGAGATGGGAAATTAAAGGGGTAGACGCCGGTGCTGGAAATGGCAATGTCGTAAGTATTGCAAGGCAGGCAGCGGATGAATTAAATACAGTAGCGGTGATTACTGGAAAAGAAGATGTTGTTACAGATGGAGAACGAACGATCCTTATTCGAAATGGTCACCCTATTTTAACGAAAGTTACGGGAACTGGTTGTTTACTAACTTCTGTAATAGGAGCATTTGTAGCAGTAGAAAAGGATTATGTAAAGGCAGCAGTAGCGGCATTAACGTTTTATGGTGTAGCTGCGGAACTGGCAGCTGCTAAGACAGTGGAGCAGGGACCTGGTAGTTTCCAAATTGAATTTTTAAATCAGTTAGCGAATACCACTTCGGGTGATATTGAGAAGTATGGGAAGATTGAGCTTATATAGTAAGGAGGGGAACTAGATGCCCTGTATTACAAAGGCTGAAATGTCTAGATTATTATCAGTATATTTTATCATGGGAAGTAACAATTGTGCGAAGGAACCACTACAAGTATTGAGAGATGCACTTGAAGGCGGTATAACAATTTTTCAATTTCGTGAAAAGGGGGAAGGCGCTTTAACGGGAGAGAAACGTATTTGTTTTGCGAAAGAATTACAAGCAGTCTGTAAGGAGTACGGTGTACCATTCATTGTAAATGATGATGTGGAACTGGCTCTCGAGTTAGATGCAGATGGTGTGCATGTTGGACAAGATGATGAAGGAATTACTTCTGTTCGTGAAAAAATGGGAGATAAAATTGTTGGTGTATCTACCCATACAATTGAAGAAGCACGCTGGGCAATTAAAAACGGAGCTGATTATTTAGGTGTTGGCCCTATTTTCCCAACGAGTACGAAAAAAGATACGAAAGCTGTGCAAGGAACGAAAGGTTTAGCTCATTTTAGAGAACAAGAAATTACAATACCAATCGTTGGGATTGGTGGCATTACAATTGAAAATACCGCTGGGGTTATAGAAGCCGGTGCGGACGGCGTTTCTGTTATTTCCGCGATTAGTTTAGCTGAATCTCCGTATGAAAGTACGAAGAAGCTAGTAGAGGAAGTAAGTAACAGTTTGTAGAAGAAGGCTATGTAGTATTAAAAGGCTACATAGCTTTTTATTTTTTTCTGATATTGATATTTAGAAAAAGGGAGATGATTGTTTGAAACGTAAACAGTTTGTAGAGTTGCAAAATGAATTATTTCGTTTATTCGAACAAGGAGACTTTGATGTTATTTATAGATACATAGATAAAGCGAAAAGAGAGTTCCCTGAAAGGATGGATAAAACTAGCTTTTGGGAAGCGTGTGTACTTTCGATAGAAGGGAAGTATGAAGAAGCAATTGTTAGTTTAAATGAAGCTTTAGAAAAGGGGATTTGGTGGAATCCACATACACTTATGCAGGATGAAGATTTAAAGGAATTACGAGAGAATGAAGCTTTTAAAATGATAGTGAAAAAGTGTGAAGAAATCTTTAAGAAACAGCAGCTAACAGCCGACCCGAAATTATTTACTTATGGAAATGAAGAGGCGAAGACAGGACTATTTTCTTTACATTGGAGAGGATCAAACATAAATGATTTTGCACCGTATTGGTATGGAGAAGAAATATTACGTGAGTATATGTTAGGTTTTTCTCAATCCTCACAAGTACATGGAATGAATTCTTATAGCTGGGATAATCATGATATAGCTATAAAAGATATTATGAAAAGTTTTAATGATTTTATGGGTAAATATGACTTGGAAGACACCATCCTTGCGGGAGCTTCTCAAGGGGGAAATATAGCGATAGAGTTAGCGTTAAAGAATATGTTAGAGACTCAAAAATTTATAGCAGCTATACCCGCTATTCGAGATGTTGAGGCAATTGAAAGTATAGTCGTATCAAATGATATAACGAATGTAGAAGGATATATTGTTACGGGAGATAAAGATCCGTTTTACGAAAACACGCTTCAATTAATGTCGATGTTCGAGAAATATAATGTGAACTGTAAATTAATTGTGAGAGAAGGTTTGGGTCATCTTTTCCCAGCGGACTTCACACAAATATTAAAGAACATAATGGCAGAATGGACAGTTAAAAATATTTAAACAAACGTTTGATTAAAAAAGCACAAACCCTTTAAAACCTTGGGTTTGTGCTTGTTCTTTAAAACATAATTGAAATTAAGAGCATTCCAATTCCGATAGAAGTGAATGTTGCGATTAGGCCTGGAATCATAAAGCTATGATTTAAAACATATTTACCAATGCCAGTTGTACCAGTGCGATCAAAGTTAATGGCAGCAACGATTGTTCCATAGTTTGGAATGAAAAAATATCCATTTACTGCAGGGAACATTGCGATTAGTAGTGCTGGTGGAATACCGAGTGATAATCCAAGGGGCATTAAAGCACGTACTGTTGCTGCTTGGCTATATAGTAAAATAGAGAGAATGAATAATGCGATGGCAAATAGCCATGGTGCACTTGTTACTAGGTGCTGAATTGATCCTTGAATCATATTTAAGTTTCCGTTAAAGAAAGTATCTCCCATCCAAGCGATACCGAAAATAGCAACAACTGCTGTTGCCCCCGCTTTAAAGACGTTACCAGACACGATGCTTTCTACATTTGGTTTGCAGAAAATAATAATAAGAGCTGCGATAGTTAACATAACCATTTCAATTGTGTTTGGCATGGAAAGACGAATTAACTTCCCGTCAACCATCCATCCTGGACGAAGTGCTTCAAATGAACCGAGAAGTACGACAAGGAAAGTTCCTACTAAGAAAAGGATAACGGATAGTTTAGCGCCTTTTAAACCAACAAATTCTTTCTTCTCTTCAATTTTAGGAATCATTCCTTCTTTTAAACGTTTCAAGTATTCAGGGTCTTCATTTAATTCTTTCCCCATTTTGCTAGCAACAAATGCAGCTACCATACAAGCGATGAAGGTAGAAGGAATACTTACTTTTAAAATATCTAATAAGGTGATTTTATAGTCAACTAGCATTGCTAAAAGTGCAACTGTTGCAGCTGATATAGGGCTAGCTGTAATTGCTTGTTGGGAAGCGATTACGGCAATTGACATTGGTCGTTCCGGTCTAATCCCAGATTCGCGAGAGACTTCTGCGATAACAGGAAGTACAGAATAAGCAACGTGACCAGTTCCTGCGCACAGTGTAAATAAATAAGTAACAATTGGAGCAAAGAATGTAATACGCTTTGGATTTTTTCGCAATGCTTTCTCAGCTAGATGAACAAGGTAGTCCATTCCTCCAGCGGCTTGCAGTGCACCGGCAGCTGTAATTACTGCTAAAATCATAAGCATTACATCAATAGGAGGAGCTGTAGGTTGTAAGTGGAAGACGAAAACAAGTATTGCCATGCCAACGCCACCCATTACTCCTAGACCAACGCCGCCTAGGCGTGCGCCAATAAAAATGCAGAGTAGTAACGTAAGAAATTGTAGCCAAAACATGATAAACTACCTCCGAAATTCATTAGTTAAGATATATTTGAATAATTTAATTTGAAAGAAAATTAAAACAAATACTCAAAATAATCCTTGTGTTATATACATTTTTTATTATATAACACAAGAAATGTAACATTCACGAACTTTGTTAAATTATTTCGAAAAAATAATGCATTGAGACTTTACATTTGCATCTCTAAATAGGTAGACATTTTAATTTTTATGTTGTAATCTTTGATAGAGAATAATTTAATTCTCATAGAACTCCCATATCGTTCAACTCGTTCAGCGAGAAAGGCAAACTGATGGAAACATTAGGACGCAAAACTACAGGAGCTAAGGCCGAAAGGTTATGCTAGCCAGTTACCGGACGGATAGGGTTGGTCTTGACCAATGCTCTTTTCATTGGTCTTTTTTTTGTTTATAAACAAATGAGAACCGTTATCGTTTATTAATAAGGTTTATATTTTAATAGCGTTACTTTATAGTAAGTTAATTAAGAAAGGTGATGTTAATGAGAAAATATTGGCATAAGCTATCATTTCTTCAAAAAAATGTATTGTTAACTGTGTTAGTTATTTTGACGCTTGTCGGTACTATGGGAGCGTTAAGTTTTAACATGTTTCAAAATAGTATGATGTCTATGTTTGAAAGGCATTCTTTTGAAACAGGAGATACGGTATTACATAAATTAGATGCGGAAATATTGAGAGATGTTGCAAAAGACCCAACGGCAGAAAGAGAAAAGAGAGAGAAGTTAACAGAGAAATTAGATGAATCAACGGAAGAATTGAACAGTGTTGGACAAACCTATATTGTTGGAGCGAAAAAAAATGAAAAAGGTGAGCTACAAATCATTGATTTATCTACAGGTTTAGCAAATGTTGTTGAAGTAAGGCCGGGAGAATATTATAAACAACCAGACCTTTGGATGAAAGCATATGATAAAGTAATGAGCACAAAAAAAGCAAACATGACAGAAGTATATGAAGACGCATTAGGAACATGGGTAACGATATTAGAGCCAATTAAAGATGGAGAAGGTAACATTGTGGCACTTGTTGCAGCTGATGTAGATGCTTCTATTGTTCCTAGTACAAAAGAAAAGTTCATTATACAAGGTTTAATGTTTATTTGTATTTCTGTTTTAATTGCAACTTTTATTCAATTCTTAATTGTGCGTAACGCACTTGCTCCATTGCGGGATTTACGTGAAGGATTGCGCAGAGTCGGTGAAGGTGATTTAAGTATTAAATTAGAGGAAAGACCAGATGATATTGGTATTATTAATGCGTATTTTAATAATACCATTGAGAAGTTTAAAGGAATTATAGATAAAGTGAAGCAGACAGCAGAACAGG
Organism: Bacillus wiedmannii; assembly: GCF_001583695.1. GTDB lineage: Bacteria > Bacillota > Bacilli > Bacillales > Bacillaceae_G > Bacillus_A > Bacillus_A wiedmannii. The sequence goes on from NZ_LOBC01000012.1 coordinate 102,002, forward strand.
TTTCCTCATCTTCGCAAGAATTGTCAGTGAGTACGAAAGAGAATAGCATGGCAGTCCAAGGAATTGTAAGTTCTATAGTTGAGTTAAGGGCTGGCGTTCAATCACAAGAAACTTCAGTACCAAAGTATTTAAGTATTGTATATAAAATGGAAGATAAGATGGAAGAGATAACTAATATTGCAAAACAAATGGCGAAAGAGTCTGAAGGTATGAAGCATCATTCAGTAAAAGGAAATGGTGTTATTGAACAGACCATTAATCAAATGAACATAATACAAAATGCAGTACAAGATTTATCTTCTATCATTCATTCTTTGGAAACAAGATCAAAAGAAATTAGTGATATTGTAAATGTAATTACAGGTATTTCAAATCAAACGAATTCGCTAGCTTTAAATGCTTCTATTGAAGCTTCACGTGCTGAGGCAACCGGAAAGGGATTTGCCGTTGTTGATGAAGTGCGTAAATTAGCAGAGCAGACGGAAGCATCAGCAAAAGATATAGCGAAATTAATAGGGGAAACACAAGTTGAAACGGAAGAAGCTGTTGTTTCAATACAAAAAGCTTCAAAAGAAGTAGAATCCGGAATTAAACTTTTTCAAAGTAGTGGTGCTTTCTTTGAAAAAATTTCAAAATCAGCACAATCTGTTACAAGTCAAGTTAGAGTTGTTTCTAGTAATTCAAGTGATATATTGCAAAGTAGCCAAAATATTGTTCGTGTTGTAAATGAACTATCACTTATTGCAAATAAGTATGCAAATAGTAGTAATAATATTGAAGAAAGTATGAAAGAACAGGAAATGTCTGTACAAGATATTGCTGAATTAGCTAGTTCTTTAAGCTGGCTTTCACAGGAGTTACAAGAGTTAATAGGGGAATTCAAAAGTTAAATGAAATGATTATACGTGCTTTTGTTTGTTCAATAAAATAAATCATGCTACAATGAAAACGAATTAAGGACCGGGGAGCCAATTGGCTGAGAGGATGTAAACAAACATCGACCCTCAACCTGATCTGGATAATGCCAGCGTAGGGAGTTACTTAAAGTGATGTAGCATATGTTATTCTATAATAACTTGCATACAAGGCTTTCCTACGCAGTAGGAAAGCCTTTTCTTGTTTTAATATTTCATTTTATAAGGGGGATTTTACTATGTCACAACAAGTTACAATTTCATTTTCAGTAGTACCACAAGCGAAGAACAAAGATGTGTATTCTGTTGTTGATAAAGCAATTGAAGTTGTACAACAATCGGGAGTTCGTTATGAAGTAGGGGCAATGGAAACAACGCTGGAAGGAGAATTAGATGTACTTCTTGATATCATTAAACGTGCGCAACAAGCTTGTGTGGATGCTGGAGCAGAAGAAGTGATTACTTCTATTAAAATCCATTATCGTCCAAGCACTGGTGTAACGATAGATGAAAAGGTTTGGAAGTACCGTGATGAATATGCAAAACCAGAAGCAATCTAAAATAATTACAACAATTTGGCTTATCCTTCTCATAGCGATATGGGAAGGATCTGTTTCATTATTTAAAATTGAACCGTGGATTTTACCGAAGCCTTCTGCCATTGTTCAAGAATTAATTGGAATGAAAGATTTACTATTACCGAATACGATGCAAACGTTACAAGAGGTTCTAATCGGACTGTTTTTTGCGATTTTAATTGGGACAAGTATTGCAATTATTATGGATGTTATCCCTTTATTTCGTATTTTAATAAATCCGTTGCTTGTTATTTCGCAAACGATTCCAATCGTTGTACTTGCACCGTTATTTATTATTTGGTTTGGATATGGAATGCTACCGAAAGTAATGGTAGTAATACTCGTTTGTTTCTTCCCGATTGCGCTCAGCATTTTAGAAGGTTTTCAAACGGTAGATAAAAATATGTTGAAGTTGTTGCAAACGATGAAGGCAACGAAATGGCAAGTTTACCAGAAAGTAAAGTTTCCAGCAGTGCTGCCATACTTTTTCTCAGGTTTAAAAATTGCAGTTACATATAGCGTAATGGGAGCAATTATTGGGGAATGGCTCGGTGCAAGCGAAGGATTAGGAGTTATGCTTACAAGAGCTACAAAATCCTTTCTAACAGCCCGAGTATTTGGTGTGGCGGCAATTATTGTTATGGTGACATTATGTCTGTATTTTATCGTGGAGTTTATGGCAAGAATAACAGCACCATGGATATATAGAAAGGACGGCAGAAAATGAAAAAAGGTTTAAAAGTTATGTTGGCTGCCTTATTAGCAGTAGGTGTAGCTGGATGTAATCCGGCGAAGAAAGAAGAAAGTGCAAGTAAAGATCAAAAAGTAAAAGTAGTATTAGATTGGTTTCCGAATACGAATCATACTGGCCTATATGTAGCGCAAGCGAAAGATTATTATAAAAAGCAAGGATTAGATGTAGAAATTATTCAGCCAGGTGATAATGTGACAGCGGAGCAAATGATAGCTTCCGGAAAAGCTGACTTCGCAATAAGCGCACAAGAAAATGTAACGTTGGCTCGTGTGGAAGGTATTCCTGTTGTATCTATAGGAGCAATCATTCAACATAACACTTCAGCTTTTGCATCACTTAAAAAAGATAATATGACGTCACCAAAAGATTTTGAAGGTAAACGTTACGGCGGCTGGGGAGGACCAGCAGAAGAAGCAACGTTGAAGACAATCATGGAGAAGCATCAAGCTGATTTTAATAAAGTTGAAAAAATCATCTTAGGACAAACAGATTTCTTTAAATCAATCGGTCGTGATGCAGACTTTGAATGGATATATTACGGATGGGATGGAATTGAAGCGAAGCGCCAAGGAAAAGAGTTAAATACGATTATGGTGAAAGACTTAGACCCAGCGCTTGATTTCTATAGTCCTGTTATTATTACGAGTGAAAAACATACGAAGCAAGATAAAGACTTTGTGAAAAAGTTTATGAGTGCAACGACAGAAGGTTATAATTTTGCAATTAAAGAACCGAAAGAAGCTGCTGATATTTTAATTAAAGCAGTTCCAGATGTGAATAAAGAATTAGTACAAGAAAGTCAAAAATGGTTAAGTACGAAGTATCAAGATGATGCAAAAGTGTGGGGAGTACAGAAGGAAGAAGTTTGGACGAATTACATGAATTTCTTATATGATAACAAAGTTATTAAGAAGAAAATTGATGTGAAAGATGCCTTTACAAATGAGTTCCTTCCAAGTGAAAAATGAGTGGATTACAAATAAAAGAGATCGTAAAAGCTTTTGATGGAAAGAATGTATTGGCAAATATTAGTGCTTCTATACGAGAGGGAGAGTTCGTTTCCTTTGTAGGACCGAGTGGTTGCGGGAAAAGCACATTATTAAATATGATTGCAAATGTTGAAAATCCAACAAGTGGGAATGTAACGTATAAGGATAGGCACGTACAAGAGCAAGATGTTGTAAGTTATATGCCGCAGCAGGATTTATTACTACCGTGGCGATCAGCTTTGCAAAATATAGTTCTTCCGTTGGAAATCGAAGGGAAACCGAAAAAACAAAGGCTAACAGAAGGAATGGAAGCATTAAAGCAATTTGAACTAGATGAATATGCAGACCATTATCCAGATGAATTGTCTGGTGGTATGCGTCAAAGGATTAGTTTTCTGCGCACATATTTATGTGAAAAGCCAATTATGCTACTTGATGAGCCTTTTGGAAAATTAGATGCCTTTACAAAAATGGAAGTACATAGTTGGCTTTTAAACTCTTGGCACCAAGAGAAGCAAACAATTGTTATGGTTACACATGACTTAGATGAGGCAATCTTACTGTCGGATCGCGTATTTATTTTATCTCAAAGACCAGCATCAATAGTTGGAGAGGTGCAAGTGAAATTACCTAGACCAAGAACGATGGATATGTTAACATCACTTGAGTTAAAAAAGGATAAGGAAGAAATTCTGAGAGTATTAGCTCCGTATATGAAAAAATAGAAAAAGCCTTTTAACAGTTTTTGGTATAATCGCTGTTAAGAGGCTTTTTTATATAGGGGGAGAAAGATGAAATCTATAGAGCAAATAGTTGATTCGTTAACAGCTGATAATCTTGAAGAAGGAAAGTCCTTATTAAAAAATCATATTTTATTGATGAAGTATGGTATGGAACATCATGAATTAAAAGAAGAAGAAATGACAGAAGTTTTAAAGTGGGTGCAAGGCCGGAATCAATTAAGAGAAGATGTTCCAGAATTACGCGATTTACATTTAGTTAAAAAATTTCAAGTGTTATTAGATGAATTTATTCATTCTATAATTTCAAATGGTTATGTGGAAGATGCGGTAGAAGTTTTAGAGAGTGTATTAAAAAGTATGGGAGCAGTCGCTCATATTGTAAAAATTATGTTTGTTGGCAAAAGAAAAGTTAATAGAAATTCTTTAGAAATGGTAGAAGAGTTAAAACGAGAGTGCTACAACTTAATGGAACAGCGTGCTGCTGTCGGGTTGCATGCTCAAATCTTTCACGTTTTAGGTTTCGTTCATTCGATCCAGTTTGATTTAGAAGAAAGGTCGCAGGAACATGGACGAACTGTAATAGGCCTTTTAACGGATTTTAAGACGAAGGAATTGAAATCTGTACAACAATTTCAAAACGAAGAACATATTCCAGAAGTGAAAAATATGGTTAGTAAAGAGTATGGGGTAGAACTACAAAGAAGAATTTATATGTGGAAATCGTTAACGCTCATCTTTACAAGTCCATATGCATTAGAAAAGATGTATAAAGAAATTTACGCAGAAAATGGAAAAGCGGAGAAGGAACAAAAGAAAAAATAGAGAATAGAATATAACAGAGTAGTTTATACTCTTAATATAACAAATGTTAAAGGAGTGAAAGGATACAATGACTTTATCAACTGTTCTTCAAATGGTTTTAGCTTGATGCGGGAGAAGTCTGCCCATTTTTAACGATTAAGCTAAATTGAAGACAGCAGGTAAAGAACCTTAATCCTTTTTTACGATAATATGTAATGGGTAAGGTGTATTCACCTTACCCATTTTTTATATATACAATTAAATAAGGCTTTATACTGTTGCTCTCTCTATTTAGCTTATGAACCATAAGTAGAGGAGAGAAAAAAATGAGTATATTAACAGTAGAAAATTTAAGTCATTCGTATGGTGAGAAAACCATTTTATATAATGCGTGTTTTCGACTATTAAAGGGCGAGCATGTTGGGTTAGTTGGGAAAAATGGAATTGGAAAATCAACCTTGTTAAGGATTTTAACAGGAGAACTTATACATGATGACGGAAACATTGAATGGTTTCCACATGTGAAGATAGGCTTTTTACAGCAACATATGGATTTACAAGAGGGGATAACAATTGAAGGATACTTACAAAGTGCATTTTCTAATTTGTATGCGATTGAATGTGAAATGTTAAAAATTACAGAAGAGATGGCTGGAGCAGGAGAAGTAGAAAAGTTGTTAGTAAAGTATGGAGAATTACAAACTATATTGGAAAGCTCTAATTTCTATCAAATTCATACAGAAATTGAAGAAGTAGCAATCGGTTTAGGTTTATTTGAAATAGGGTTGAAAAAGGATGTTTCAAAGTTAAGTGGAGGACAGCGAACAAAGTTATTACTTGGGAAGCTCCTTTTAGAAAAAGCTGATGTTTTATTGCTAGATGAGCCAACAAACTATTTAGATACAGCCCATATAGAATGGTTGCAATCGTATTTAAGACTGTATGAAAAAGCTTATGTGATCATTTCACATGACGAAGTATTTTTGAACAGTATTACGAATGTTATTTATCATCTAGAAGAACGGAAAGTGAAGCGGTACGTAGGAAATTATGAAAAATTTGTGCAAAGTTATCAATTGCAAAGGAAACAATTACAATCGGCGCATGCGAAACAGCAAAAAGAAATTGCTCAGTTAGAAACATTTATTCAAAAAAATAAAATTCGAAAAGCGAAACAGGCCAAAAGTCGAGAGAAAGTATTGGAGAAAATGCAAAGGGTTGAAAAGGTTAATCATGTACCTCGATCCCGTTTTGATTTCAATGTTTATGAGGAGCCAGTTAGTCGCATATTACAGGCTGAAAAACTAAGGATAGGATATAGTTCTCCGTTATGTCCAGAATTGAATTTGCAAGTGAAAAAAGGAGAAAAGATAGCGATTGTTGGTCATAATGGAATTGGAAAAACGACAATGTTAAAAACGTTATTAGGTCAAATAAAGCCGTTAAGCGGTTCAATTTCTGTTGGAGAACGAGTAAATCCTGCTTATTTTGCGCAGGAAGAATTTGCTTCAGAAACAACACCATTAGAAAAAGTTTGGGCAGAACGACCAGATATGACAAAGAAAGAAGTACGCCAAGCATTAGCAAAGTGTGGATTGAAAGAAGAACATGTATTAAAACCTATTCGTTTATTAAGCGGCGGGGAACAAACGAAAGTACGTTTATGTGAACTTATCGTAACGAAAAGCAATGTTTTAATTTTAGATGAACCGACTAATCATTTGGATACAGAAACAAAGAAGTCTTTGCAGGAAGCGTTACAACAATATAAAGGAACAATTTTACTTGTCTCACATGAGCCTTCTTTCTATGAAGCATGGATAACAAAAGTATGGAATATAGAAGAATGGGATGCTGAACGATATGAATAAAGAAAAGGCATTAGCTTGTATAAGCTAATGCCTTTTCCCTGTGATTAACATGATTTTCGAGAACTCTTACATGAGAATTGTATGAAGAAGCACTCTTATGGTGCGCTTATAAGCGTGCTTTTTCTTATGTTATGTTTATATTTAGATGCCTTTCCCTAATAGGCGACTATCTTTCTTTGTATATATAGATAGTTTGAAATGGAATGAAAATAATTCCTATATGTAAAGGATAATGTGATTAGTATAGGAAGACAATAGAACTTAAAGGAAATTCATGTAAAATTCAGATGAACTTCACATGAACTTCATATTAGAAACTAAATATAATTATAATAGGTTATTGTAATAACAATTTGTGATTTTTCATAAAATTAAAAGTTTGAATTTAGGATAGAGCACTCAAACCTAAATTCAAACTTTAGTGAAATAATTAATGGAGGTTACGCTTAGTTTTCGCTAATGGATGCATTTAGAAGTTCGGCGGGAGTGCCTGTTCCTGCCCCTCCGATTGTAACGGATCCACCAGGAGGAATTTCACCATTCCATCCTGCATTCGTAATTACGTAATGATTATTTATTTTACTACTAATTTTAGAATCCCAAACTTGTGTTAAATTGCCGTTATAATCAAATTCTAATTTCCAGTTTTTAATAGGGGTCGTTCCACTATTTTTAATTACAATCGAGAAGTTGTAACCACTTCCCCAATTTGAAGTGACTGAAAAGGTAGCATTACCATTTCCACCAGGAGGTGTTGTATCAGTATCATCTGTTTTTACAATAATAGAAGTAGGCTGTGATTTATTCCCGGCAGCATCTTTTGCTATTATTGAAAATGTGTATTCGGTATTAGATTTTAAGTTTTTGATTGTAATGCTATTTGTTGTTGTACTCCATTTCTCTTCTCCGGCAGTAATTTCATATTCCGTAACTCCTACGTTATCAGTAGATGCAGTCCAGTTTAATTGAACGGAGTTTGAATTTTTATTTGTAATAGCAATATTTTTTACGTTTGTTGGGGGCTCAGTATCTTTTTGAGTAATAGGTCCACCAAGTAATTCTTTTACTAACGTATCAAGTAATTTTGGTCCACTGCAACTATATTTTGGACTTGTACGGCAATCCCCGCTTAGTTCCCAAAACATTGCGCCACTTAGACCCTTTGTCTTTATATAGTCTGTTTTATATTTCATAGATTCGTTGTCATCATAGCTAATAAACGTGCCTGTAGTCGCATTATATAAATAAGGTACTTTCGCTACATCGTTCCAGTGGCGAACAAAACCATTTTTATTAACATAATTAGCTGCTAAATCACCATAATCGTACACACCTGTGTCACCGGTAGAATAATCATCCCAAGTACCTTTAGAAGCGAGCTTTCCGTCACTACCTGGTTTACAAGGTTGGTATTGCCCATTATTTTCTTTTCCGCAACTTTTCCATCCACGTCCGTAAAAAGGTACACCTAATACGAGTTTATCCGCTGGAACCCCTTCATTTGTATAAATGTCTATCGCACCATCTACATAAAATTTTGTATCCGCTGCTGGGTCATTTGGATCTTTGTATAGTGCTGCATTATGGTTAGAAGTAGCTTCCCATCCACCGTGGAAATCATATGTCATAATATTAATCCAATCAAGTATTTGAGAGATCTTCTTTAGCTCTGTATGATCCGCATAACGTTGGCTTGCACCTGATGCGATTGTTAGTAAATATTGTTTCCCATCTTCTGCAGTAGCTTTCGTTAATGCATTTCGAACATCTTGAAGGAGTAGGGTGAAGTTTTGCTTATCTTCAGGACGATAACTACCACCAGGAATCGTTTCAACGCCCGGATATTCCCAATCTAAATCAACGCCGTCAAATCCATATTCACGAAGAAAAGCTACTGTAGATTCAGCGAATACTTTTCTTGTTTTTTCATCAGCTGCCATATCAGAAAAGCGGTTAGACCAAGTCCAGCCACCAACTGAAATTATTGTTTTTAAGTGAGGATACTTAGCTTTTAATCGTTTCAGTTCTCCGAAATTTCCACAACGGGCATATTTATCACAATCTTCCCAAGCTGTACCTGATCCCGGATAAGATTTTGTGACATCAGCCCAAGGTTCACCGAGTACGAGAGTGCCATTAGGAACCTCTTTATTTTGCAGTGGTACTCCAGACTCTTTACAGTTCCACGTTTGTTTATTTGGATTATCGGGGTGAGTAGAAGGGTTTCCATGTTTTCCATTCCAGCAAATATCAGCGAAAGCATAGTTTAAATGAGTTAGCTTTGATGCATCAATGTCTGCAACTTGATAATTACGTCCGTAAATGCCCCATGAAGGAAAATACCCAACAATTTTTTGACCTTGCTTTGGTGAATCTGCTAATGCAACATTTGGAGTAATAAAGTTTGTGAGAAAAAGAGGTAAGAAGAGTAGTAGGGATAGTAATAGCAGTGTGAATTTTTTGGAGCTCATAGTCATTTCTCCTTTCAAAATAAAAGATATATTTAAAGGCATGCGCCAGTAAACCAAAGTGAATCTAGACGTATGAAACGTCTAGATAAAAATGATCAGACATCACGAAGTCTATACAAGGGAGCTGGGGGTGATTAAATCGTAGCAAATGTAAGATTTAGTGTAAACGCTTTATTTGATTCGCAAAGATTTTCTCAATATGAAATGGCTCTAATACAGACTACACATGAAAATAAAATATTGATTAGGGAGGAAAAGGCTCCTTGTAATTAAATTTGAGAAAAAATTGTATAAAGTCAATTTGTAATAGCGTAGCAAGATGAGAAAATATCATGTAAAATAATAGTAAAAATATGTAAAGGAGCGAATGGTGTGGATGTCTTTTTGAACATTGCTGAAGAAAAAATTCGACAAGCAATACGGAATGGAGACCTTGATCATATTCCGGGAAAAGGAAAACCACTACAATTAGAAGACCTTTCAATGGTACCTCCAGAACTTAGAATGAGTTATAAAATCTTAAAAAATGCGGGTATGATTCCACCAGAAATGGAACTACAAAAAGATATATTAAAAATAGAAGATTTAATTGCTTGCTGTTATGATGAAGCAGAGCGAAAAAAATTACAAGAAGAGTTAACAGTAAAAACGCTTCGTTTTCAGCAAGTAATGGAAAAGAGAAAGAGTAAAGATAGTTCAGCTTTTCGTATGTATCAGGATAAAGTGAAACTTTAATCAGTGGGGAGGTTCATCCTCCACTGATTATTAGTTGAACCAATCGGGCATTTACGGGCAGTTGACCTCTCACCTAACTTCTTTGCCTCAGCTGGATTTTGAGGTGAGAGTCTTACTGCCCCGTTATGCGGGGTAAAGTATTTCGTAAATTACGCTAAGAGGGATAAGATGAATACATTTAAAACGATAGAAGCGTTAGCGACATATATTGAAGAACAACAATTAGTACTTCTGTTTATTAAAACAGAAAATTGTGGTGTTTGTGATGTTATGTTAAGAAAAGTAAATTGCGTATTAGAGAATTATGATTACGTAGAGAAAGTAGAAATATTACTACAAGACATGCAAGAGATCGCGGGGCGATATGCAGTATTTACAGGGCCAACAGTTTTATTATTTTATAATGGAAAAGAGATCCTTCGTGAATCGCGCTTCATTTCACTTGAAAATTTAGAGAGAACCATTCAATTATTCGAAGATTAAGGGAGGCTTTTATATGGAATTTATTATTGTCATACTATTATTTGTTGTAGTTGGAACGATCGTAACGGCAGTTCGATCAAACAAAAAGAAGGTAAATCTTACGAAACAAAATAACATTCATAATTCATCTAACAACTCATCACCATTATTTTTCTTTGCTGGATCTGATAATGATAGCTCGCATGGAGGTTCACATGATTGTGGAGGATCTTTCGGTGGAGATAGCGGAGGCAGCTGCGATGGTGGCGGAGGTGGCGGTGATTGATGAAAATGCGCCTTATATAGGCGTATTTCTTTTTAAACAAACGTTTGATTAATATTTTTAACGTACTAAGGGGAATAGAAATGAAAAGGGAACTGAAAGTGAAAAACAAGGGGAAAGTAGTGTTATTTTTATTAGCTGCGGGAGGCGTAGTTCTTGTTAAATTAGGATTTAAAATTGGAATAATACATATGATTCGAACGTGGTTTGAGAGTACGTTTTCTTAAATAAGGAATATAGCCTCTTGTAATAGAGGTTTTTAATTTGTTATTATTAGACTGAACGGTCGGTTTAAAGAGGTGTAAATATGAGAAGAAGTGCAGAAGAGATAAAGAAAGAAATTGCATATAAAGCAGAAAGTCTGTTTTCACAGAAGGGTTATGCAGCTACATCTATGGAAGAGATTTGTGAAATTACAGAGCGAAGTAAAGGAAGCATTTATTATCACTTTAAAAGTAAAGAAGAATTATTTTTATTTGTAGTAAAACAGCATACGTATGATTGGCTTGAAAAATGGAATGAAAAAGAGAAGTTGTATAGTACGAATACTGAAAAACTATATGGTCTCGCGGAATATCATGTCGAGGACATACAGCAACCAATTTCAAATGCAATAGAGGAATTCTCTATGAGCCAAGTTGTAAGTAAAGAGATTTTGGATGAACTATTGGCTTTAACTAGAGAATCATATGTTATGTTTGAGAAACTAATTGAAGCAGGTATACAGTCTGGAGAGTTTCGTGAAGATAGTACGCGCGACCTTATGTATATTGTGAATGGATTATTATCAGGGCTTGGAGTACTTTACTACGAGTTAGATTATAAAGAGCTGCAACGTATTTATAAAAAGGCAATAGATGTATTGTTAAAAGGAATGGCAGCTGAATAATAAGTCAGTTGCTTTTCTTACAAAATAAATTAGACCGAACGGTCGGTTTATTAAAGGGGAATGAAAATGAACGCTTTATTTAAAAACCGAGCATTTATGCTCGTTATGGCATCTGATATTTTACAACAATTTGCAATTTGGATCAGAAATATGGCTCTTTTGTATTTCATAATGGAGCGAACGAATAATGATCCAGTTTCAGTTTCGTTGTTATCGGTTATGGAATATGCACCTATTTTTATTTTCTCGTTTATCGGTGGGGCGCTAGCTGATCGTTGGAATCCGAAAAGAACGATGGTTGCTGGAGATGTATTAAGTGTACTGTCTATTGTAGGAATTGTCTTGTTGTTAAAGCTGGATTATTGGCAGGCTATATTTTTTGCAACACTCATTTCCGCGATCGTAGGCCAATTTTCTCAGCCATCATCTTCGCGTATATTTAAGCGCTACGTAAAAGAAGAGCAGGTAGCAAATGCGATTGCATTTAACCAAACATTACAGTCATTATTTATGATTTTTGGACCAGTGGTAGGATCACTTGTGTATACACAACTTGGTTTATTTACGTCACTATATAGCTTAATCATTTTATTTTTGTTATCTGCTATTGCTCTTTCGTTTTTACCAAAATGGGTGGAACAAGAGCAAGTGGCGAGAGATTCATTAAAAAATGATATAAAAGAAGGATGGAAATACGTTCTTCATACGAAAAATTTACGTATGATTACGATCACTTTCACCGTTATGGGCTTAGCTGTTGGATTAACGAATCCATTAGAAGTGTTTCTTGTAATAGAGCGTCTTGGAATGGAAAAGGAAGCAGTTCAATATTTAGCCGCAGCTGATGGGATAGGTATGTTAATCGGTGGTATTGTTGCTACAGTTTTCGCTTCAAAAGTGAACCCGAAAAAGATGTTTGTATTCGGTATGAGCATATTAGCAATGTCATTTTTAGTAGAAGGGCTATCTACATCATTTTGGATTACTAGTTTCATGAGGTTTGGAACAGGTATTTGTTTAGCTTGTGTTAATATCGTTGTCGGTACGCTTATGATTCAACTTGTACCAGAAAATATGATTGGAAGAGTAAATGGAACAATTTTACCACTGTTTATGGGGGCAATGTTAATCGGAACTTCACTAGCTGGAGGATTGAAGGAGATGACCTCACTAGTTACTGTATTTTGTATAGCAATGGCACTTATTTTATTTGCGATAGGGCCAGTTCTACGCATGCAAATAAATAAAGAAGATGTCGCTAATAAAGAGGAACTAACAAATTCATTAGCTTCGAAATAATCAGTGTAAGGGAGCAGGATTGCTCCCTTTTCTTGTGGCAATCTTTTGACAATGACATGCCCCAACTATATACTGATGATGTAAAAACGAGTTTACAGGTTAGGAGAAATGGTGTGAAAAATCAAATCTATGAATTACGCACTGAAAACAATATTTCACAAGGTGCATTGGCTGATAAGTGTAAAGTTTCTAGACAGACGATAAATGCAATTGAGAATAATAAATATGATCCAAGCTTAGCGTTAGCATTCCGTTTGGCTGAAGTATTAGGAACAACTGTTGATAAACTATTTTTGTACAAGTTGTAGGGGGAGTAGTTGTTGGGGAAAGAGAAAATAAGCCTTGTAGTTACGGCATTAGTAGCTATAAGTACGTTAGTGTGTGCACTTTATTATTGGTTAACTGAACTTCAAGTAAACTGGTATGCACTATTTATTTGTAGCATCGCATTACATTATATGTTTAAAAGTTTGGCATCGCATAATGTGGAAGGGACAACGGAGGAGAAAGAAGATGTAGAAAAACATGTATTAAAAATAAGTGCAAATGTTACGTATTATGTACTTGTTGTATTAATTTTTGGTTTGTTTTTCGCATCGGTAGGTTTTAATAAATGGATTGATTTTCATAACATACCGCTTTTGTTTGCGTTATGCGCTGCGATAGTTGTAAAGCCGGCTGTAGAATTTTTAATTGTAAGACGTTATTGCTAAAAATAAAGAAAAGATCCTCTTCTCATGAGAAGAGGATCTTTTTCTTATAGCGTTTTAGTTTTTGGACTAGGTGGTGTAACGGATGTATTATTTTCGGGAACTCTAGTTAGTAAGAATCCACCGATAACGAACAGTACAATAATACTAAGGACACCAGCGTTGGTTTTTCCTGTTAATTGCGTTGTAACACCGACTAATACTGGACCCATAATTGCCGCGAATTTACCAAAGATATTATAAAATCCGAAGAATTCATTTGCAGATTCTTTTGGTACTAGTTTTGCAAAATAGGAACGACTAAGTGCTTGAATACCACCTTGAGAAGTGGCAACTAACATTGCTAAAATCCAGAAATCGAGTGTCGTTTTTAAGAAATAAGCATATATGCAGATAATGATATAAATAATAATACCGACGTATAGCATTTTTTTACCTGTAAATGTTTCTGATAACTTTCCGTATAATAAGGCGAATGGACAAGCAACAATTTGTGTGACAAATAAGATGATTAATAGATTCGTTGCACTAATACCGAGATCTGTTCCGTAAGCGGTAGACATGGTAATAATTGTATCGACCCCGTCAATGTAGAAGAAGTAAGCGATTAGGAACATAAATACAGTTTTATATTCTTTAATATTTTTAAAAGTATCAGCAAGGCGTTTGAAGCTCATTGCAATTGGTCTTGGATGACGTTCAATATAATGTGTTTGCTCTACATTTTTTAGCATTGGAATTGTAAATAATCCCCACCAAAGAGCTGTTATTGCGAACGAAATTTGACTAGCAATGCCGACTGATAAAGGGATAGTTCCTTTTTGAGCAAGAATAATAAGAGCGATACAACCGATAAAAGGAATTGTGCTCCCAATATAACCTAATGCAAAGCCTCTTGTAGAAATTCGGTCCATTCTATCTTTAGAGGTAACATCTACTAAAAATGCATCATAAAAAATGTTTGCTCCCGCAAAACCGACTAATGCGAGCATGTAGCAGCCTAGTAATAAGTACCACTGAGATGTTGGGACGACTGCTAGCATACTTGTAAATACGATACCGAGTCCAAAGAAGAATGTGAAAAATCGTTTTTTAAATCCTTTATAATCAGCAACTGTGCCGAGAATAGGAGCAAGTATAGAAATTAAAAGTGTAGCGAATGAGTTTGCATATCCCCAATATGCTGTTGAAGTTGCACCAGATAGTCCGGCTTCTTTTGCAGCTGCTTTAAAGTAAATTGGGAATAATGCAGTTGTAATGACGAGCGAATATACCGAATTCGCCCAATCGTATAATATCCAGCTTTTTTCTTGTCTGGACATTTTTTTCATATAATGTTCCCCCTTAAATTGTTCTACTAACAGTGTACAAAAATAAAAATTATAAAAAGAGAAACAGTGATGATTTTTACATAACTTTTACATATATACACAGTTCTTTACAATTGAAGTAAATCCTCTACAATTGATCCGTCTGTTTCACCTAAGTGTAAACCGAGTAGTCTAGCGATAGTTGGACCTTCATCAATAAGTCTCATGTACGGGATGGTAACGCCGCTTTTTATCCCTTTCCCAGCAGCGATAAAAATTGTTTCATAGTTAGGTTTTGTTGGAGAGTATCCATGCGTACCAAATGTATATTTTTTACTAGGCGTAACGTCTTTTTCATTAATCTCTTTTATAAAATCTCCTGTATAGTTTTCAGTGAAATAATACTCTTCTCGCGCTTCTAACATAAATAAACAATTACCATCGGCACCGCAGTCTTTTGCAGCTTCATCATGAAGCATAAATTCAATACCGTTTTGTTTATTTTGAAGTAGTTCTTCAAGTAGTAGTTGTACTTTTCGAATTGTATCTGTATCATTTTTGTCTTTCACATATACATAGGCAGAGCCGTCGCAACTTTGGCAATAGGCCTTCCAGTCTATTAATTTTCCTTTTGAGTTTATAGATATAAGCCCTTTTTGATGAAATAGTACATTTAATTGAATGGCTTTGTTTTCACTTAAAGCGCTATGATCACCAAGAGCGATAATTGTACTCTCTTCGTATAGATTACTGTCTTTTAAAGCTTGAATAATTTTCCCTAGCCGTTCATCATGTCTATGAATTGCGGCTATTGTTTCTTTGGATTCAAAGCCGTAATAGTGTCTTTGGGTGTCTAAATCGGTGAAGTGTACAAACATGACATTCGGCTTTTTCGTCTGAATTGTATGCACAGCGGAAGCGAGTACGAAATCATCGAGTTCAGGCTGTGATAAGCCATTTCTTATATGACCAAAACGCTGATTCAAATCTAATTGATATAGCGGGCTACCGCTAAATAATGAAACTAAAATTTGATTTTGCCACGGTCTATTTGGAAAAATTTCAGGTAAATTGTAATCAATATTTGCTCTGCCGGTAACAGGCCATAGAAGGGCAGCTGTCGTTAAATTTGCTTTACGTGCTTCATCGTATAACGTTGTTCCTTTAATGGATTTTCGGTACCAATGCCAATCTGGTGACTCACGTCCAGGTTGAAGTAACGTATTGCTAACTACGCCATGTTTATTAGGGTAGTTTCCGGTAACGATTGTTGAGTGGCTTGGATATGTTACAGAAGGATAAATAGGTTCAACTTTTTTCGCAATCGCGCCCTTGTTTATTAATGTTTGGAAATTAGGAAGTTTTTGTAATATAGGAAAATCTAAAGCTGATAAGCAATCGAAAGATAAAATAATGACATGATTTGTTAATGCTTTATCCATAAAGTTCCCTCCTGATTATATAAAGCTTATTCTTATATATTACTATTAATACCTAGTAATAAAAATATATTTCTAGGTAAAAATTTATTATTTATTTTCAGAAAAATTAAACATATAATTAAGTATAGGGAAATGAATGGAAGGAGGGAATACTATGGATTGGCTAGATGGATTTAGTATCTTTTACATCATTGGCGGAATTACGATTATCCTTGTATTTGCTATTTCGTATTTACTAAAGAAACGGTTTCCAAACAAACAGTTCGATATTATATTTGCACTTAGTTTAATACTTCTTTGCTTAGCATCTTTTCCCGTCACAATGATGGTTATTGGTGGATGGGAAGGAATGGGATATGGATTTATTGGTTTCTTCGTTCTACTTGGTACACTTATCGGTATGATTGCACATCAACTTGTAAAAATCTCGCGAAAGAGCTACGTATAAAACTGCAGAAAATGAAAAGAATATATAAAAATGAGAAAATTAGCTATTGTTTAAAAAAAGAATTTGTATTATGATAATCAACAAATTTATTTCGTTATAACGATGAAAAAGGACTAGTACATGTTCAACCTTTTTAGCAGAGAGAGAATCTGCCAGGCTGAAAGATTCTTAAAAAGGCGATATGGAACCTACCTTTGAGTTCTGCATATGCAGCGGGAATTTCCCGTTATCAAAAAGAGAGCATGCACAATTTTTGTGCATGAATCAGGGTGGTAACGCCGGCAAAGCTCGGTCCCTATTTAGGGACACGGGCTTTTTTGTATTTTCAAAAGGAGGAAGATTGACTATGAAAAAAGAACAAGTACAAGCGATTACGAAGATGGAAGAGGATTTTGCACAGTGGTATACCGATATTGTAAAAAAAGCAGAACTTGTTGATTATTCAAGTGTAAAAGGATGTATGATTCTACGTCCGTACGGTTATGCCTTATGGGAAAATATGCAGAAAGTTATGGATGAGAAGTTAAAAGCAACTGGTCATGAAAATGTATATATGCCAATGTTTATTCCAGAAAGTTTATTGCAAAAAGAGAAGGATCATGTTGAAGGATTTGCTCCTGAAGTAGCATGGGTTACGCATGGCGGGGATGAAAAGTTAGCGGAAAGACTTTGTGTACGTCCTACATCGGAAACTTTATTCTGTGAGCATTTCTCAAAGATTGTTCAATCATATAATGATTTGCCAAAGTTATATAATCAGTGGTGTTCAGTAGTTCGTTGGGAAAAGACAACGAGACCATTCCTTCGTACGACTGAATTTTTATGGCAAGAAGGCCATACGATTCATGAAACGGCAGAAGAATCGCAAGCTGAAACGTTACATATTTTAAATCTATATGCCTCTTTCTGTGAGGAATACTTAGCGATACCAGTAATTAAAGGACAAAAAACAGAAAAAGAAAAGTTTGCGGGAGCGAAGGCAACTTATACGATTGAAAGTTTAATGCATGATGGAAAAGCACTTCAAACAGGAACATCTCATAACTTCGGAACAAATTTCTCTGAAGCATTTGATATTAAGTTTTTAGATCGTAACGGTAAGTGGCAATATGTACACCAGACTTCGTGGGGTGTATCAACGAGAATGATAGGTGGACTTATTATGGTCCATAGTGATAATAACGGACTTGTAATGCCGCCAAAAGTCGCTCCAGTACAAGTTGTTATTGTACCTATTGCTCAGCATAAAGAAGGTGTGTTAGAAAAAGCAACAGAGTTACAAGGACGTATTCAGAAGGTTGCGCGTGTAAAAATAGATGCTAGCAATAAAACACCGGGCTGGAAATTTAATGAGTATGAAATGAAGGGCATTCCAATTCGATTAGAAGTTGGTCCTAAAGATATTGAAAAGAATCAAGTTGTACTTGTTAGAAGAGATACGAAAGAAAAAGAATTTATATCAATGGATCAATTAGAAAAACGTATTCCAGCACTACTTGAGGAAATTCATAATTCTTTATTTAATAAAGCAAAAGTATTTCGCGATGAGAATACGTATAGTGCGACGAATTTCGAAGAGATGAAAAAAGTAGCTGATGAAAAGCAAGGGTTTATTAAGGCGATGTGGTGTGGAGAATTAGCTTGTGAAGAGAAATTAAAAGAAGAAGTTGGAGTATCTTCACGTTGTATGCCTTTTGAGCAAGAACATTTAGCTGACGAATGTATTTGCTGTAGTAAAGAAGCAAAGCACATGGTCTATTGGGGAAAAGCATATTAATACTCTTTCTTATAGATGCCAAAAGGACTTTGGGTTGCATAATAAACTGCAATCCAAAGCCCTTTTTAGTTTTATATTGGTTTCATGTATTTTTTAGATGGAAGGATGTTGGTCTTTATTTTGCATTTTTACGGCGAATAAACAATAACATACCAATTAGGAATGTTGAAAGTCCTATTAAAATAGATGCAGGATAATGCGCTGCAGTATTAGGTAACTTATCACCTTGTTTTGTCGCATTATCTTTTACGTTACCACCTTGTGAACTGCTATCCCCTTTAACTCGATTGCCATCTTGGGAGCCTTTGCCATCTTGCAAACTGCTATCGCCCTTAACTCGATTGCCACCAGAACCGTTGCCACCAGAACCGTTGCCACCAGAACCGTTGCCACCAGAACCACTGCCATCAGAGCCGCTGCCACCAGAACCGCTACCGCCAGAACCGTTGCCACCAGAACCACTGCCATCAGAGCCGCTGCCACCAGAACCGCTGCCACCAGAGCCGCTGCCACCAGAAC
>NZ_LOBC01000013.1 GCF_001583695.1 Bacillus wiedmannii
CCCGCGTTAACGGACAGTAAAACTCCCACCTCAAAATTCAGTTGGAGCAAAGAAGTTAGGTGGGAGATCAACTGTCCGTAAACGTCCGATTGGTTCAACTAATAATCAGTGGGGGATGTACAACCCCCCCACTGATTAAAGTTTCACTTTATGTTTAAAGGGATTTTTCATATGTAATCGAATACTTATAATTAGACATTTTTAGCATGAAAAATTTGTATGAATAAGAGGAGGGATGTCAGAAATAAAAGATTAGTAGAAGTTTATCAATAAAAGTTTGAATTTTCAGTTTAAAGGAGGGGTATGATTGGAGCTAGTTATTATATTATTAGCACTTAGTTTACTTATGTTTGTAGCATATAGAGGGTTTTCTGTTATTTTATTTGCACCGATATTTGCATTATTTGCGGTATTTTTAACAGAGCCTAGTTTTGTATTACCTTTCTTTTCGAATATCTTTATGGAGAAAATGGTAGGTTTTATTAAACTATATTTCCCTGTATTTTTACTTGGGGCAATATTTGGAAAAGTAGTAGAAATGTCAGGAATTGCAGACTCGATTGCAAAGACAATTATAGAGTTAGTTGGTGAAAAACGTACGATTTTAGCGATTGTATTAATGGGTGCTATTTTAACGTATAGTGGCGTTAGTGTGTACGTAGTAGTGTTTGCTGTATATCCGTTCGCAGCTAAGCTGTTTCGACAAGCGAATATTCCGAAGCGTTTAATCCCTGGAACGATTGTACTTGGAGCGGTCACATTTACAATGGATGCGCTACCTGGATCACCACAAATTCAAAACGTAATACCTACAACATTTTTTAAAACGGACATTTATGCTGCGCCGATACTGGGTATTGTAGGGGCAATTTTTGTACTGACGTTAGGATTACTATATTTAGAGAGTAGACGTAAGAAGGCGAAGGCAGCAGGAGAAGGGTATTTTGGTTTTAACGATGGGGATACTGAAATGGCAGCTTCTTTGCAAGTGCAAGTAGAACAAAAAGATATGCCATTACTGAAAAGCATTGAAATTACAAGAGTTCAGCAAGTGATTGCTTTTATACCACTTATTTTAGTAGGTGTAATGAATAAAGTTTTTACTATTATGATACCGAAGTGGTATCCGAATGGTTTTGATTTTTCTGCAATTGGCATGAAAGCATTTGGAAAAGTAGAATTAAGTGCAGTAGTTGGAATTTGGTCAGTAGAATTAGCACTTATTATAGGTATTGTAACAACGTTATTATTATATTGGAAACGAGTAGTAACAGGATTTCAAGCTGGATTGAATACAAGTATTGGTGGAGCGTTACTTGCAACGATGAATACAGGAGCTGAGTTTGGATTCGGTGGTGTCATTGCAGCACTTCCAGGATTCGCGATTATGAGAGATGGTATTTCTGCCAC
Organism: Bacillus wiedmannii; assembly: GCF_001583695.1. Lineage (GTDB taxonomy): Bacteria > Bacillota > Bacilli > Bacillales > Bacillaceae_G > Bacillus_A > Bacillus_A wiedmannii. Next base: position 1,411 of record NZ_LOBC01000013.1, read on the forward strand.
ATTCACAAATCCTCTAGTGAATGGAGCAGTAACGACAAATATTTTAGCCGGTATTACAGGCTCTGCATCAGGAGGAATGGGAATTGTTTTAAGTGCGATGGGAGATAAGTTTATTGCAACGGCTAATCAATTTGATATTCCATTAGAAGTAATGCACCGTATCGTGTCAATGGCATCGGGAGGAATGGATACATTACCACATAACGGAGCTATTATTACTATTCTTACAGTAACAGGTTTAACACATAAACAGTCATATAAAGATATATTTGCTATTACAATTTTGAAAACGGTTGCTGTATTTTTAGTAATTGCATTCTATACTGCAACAGGAATTTATTAAGTCGATATTTTATAAACTAAAACATTAATTAGGGTAAGAAGGGGTGGGGTACTTGCAAGAAGTTGCTGAGTTTCGTATGCCGAAGTCCGTATTATATGGAAGAAATTCGCTAGAAAAGCTGGGGGAACAATCTAAGAAGTTGGGGAAAAGAGCGTTTATAGTTACGGATACAATTATGGAGAATTTAGGATATGTTGAGAGGTGTATGCAACAATTAAATACGAAAGGTATTACTGTTATTACATATAATAAAGTAAATGCTGAGCCTACAAATATACACGTGTTAGAAGCGTTAACTATTTGTAAAGAAGGAAAGTGTGATTTTATTATTGGTATTGGTGGTGGAAGTTGTATTGATGCGGCGAAAGCAGTTGCGGTGTTATATACAAATGGTGGAGAAGTGGAAGATTATGTCCAAAAAGATATGGAAATAGACAAAGATCCGCTACCACTAATTGCAATCCCAACAACTTCTGGTACTGGATCGGAAGTAACAAGTGTAGCAGTAATTACGAATAAACGAACAGATGTAAAAATGATGATGAAGCATCCAAATTTCACACCGCAAGTAGCGATTATTGACCCAATTTTAACGCGTTCGGTACCACCTCATATTACAGCGGCAACAGGGATAGATGCATTATGTCATGCAGTCGAAGCATATATTTCTAAAGTTTCACAATCGCTTACCGATGTACTTGCACTTTCCGCTATTGAAAGTATTATGAAATATTTACGTAGTGCATATGAAGATAGAGAGAATATGGAGGCAAGAGAAGCGATGATGATTGCTTCTTTACAAGCTGGAATCGCATTTTCAAATGCATCTGTTACGTTAGTTCATGGAATGTCAAGGCCGGTAGGAGCGTTATTTCATGTACCACATGGTATATCGAATGCAATACTATTACCTACAGTTTTAGAATATACAAAAGTTAGTGCAGTAAAAAGACTAGCGGATATTGGTCGTTGTTTAAATAAAGATTTGTATTCCTATTGTGATGAAGAAGTAGCCGACTACACGCTGGGAGAAATAAAAAAACTTTGTTTTGATCTTCGTATTCCAAATTTAAAAGAATACGGAATTGGTGAGGTTGAATTTGAAAAAGCTATTTCTAAAATGGCATCAGATGCAATTGAAAGTGGAAGTCCAGCAAATAATCCACGTGTGCCATCATATGATGAAATTAAACAGTTGTATCGAGAATGTTTTCATTATCAATATGAAGATTCTATAAAAACATTCGGTAATTAATTTCAGAATATTCTTATAAAATTTCCTTGGAAATAGTTAAAACAAGACTTTATATTATAAACGTAAAGTCTTGTTTTATTATGTATAATATACATAATAAAATGTTGTGATTATTTTTGAAAAACAGTATAAGGTGGGTGTTTGTGTAATGAAAACAATAGGTTTAATTGGTGGTATGAGTTGGGAATCAACTTCTGAATATTATCGAATCATAAATGAAGAAATAAAAGAGAGATTAGGAGGGTTACATTCAGCAAAATGTATGATTAATAGTGTGGACTTTGAAGAGATTGAGCGATTCCAGTCTAACGGAAATTGGAATGGAGCGGGAGAAGTATTAGGGAATGCAGCATATTCGTTACAGAGGGGAGGAGCAGATTTTATAATTATTTGCACAAATACAATGCATAAAGTAGTTGAGAAAATAAAGGAGAATATTCATATTCCAGTCTTACATATCGCTGATGCAACTGCGAAAGAAATTAAAAGGAAAGATATTCAAAGGGTTGGTTTGCTTGGAACTAAATATACAATGGAGCAAGATTTTTATAAGTTACGCATAGAAGAGAATCATATAAAAGTAATGGTTCCATCAGAAAAGGATAGAGATAAAATAAATGAAGTAATATATAAAGAATTGTGTTTAGGAAAGATAACATCCCAATCTAGAGAGTATTATAAAAGAGTTATAGAAGAGTTAGTAAAAGAAGGGGCACAAGGAATCATATTAGGTTGTACAGAAATAGGGTTATTAATAAAACAGGAAGACATATCCATTCCGGTATTTGACACAACTTATATACATGCAGTTGAAGCAGTTAATTTCGCTTTACAAAATAGATTATAATTATATTATGTAACCTAGTTCAAGTTTGTGGAAAACATTCAGAAAATATTTTATAATGTAAGTGGTTACAATTGAGGGGGAATGCGTATGTTTTCAGTTCAACCAATCGCATTTGTACATAATGAAAGAAAGGAAATAAAAGATGATGAGTGGGGAGAAGTAAGATCCTGTATTACTGTAACTGAAATGTATACAGAGGAAAGTATACAAGGGATTGAAGATTTTTCTCATATTGAAGTTGTTTTTTATTTTCATAAAGTAACTGATGAACAAATTCAATATTTTGCTAGACATCCTAGAAATAATAATGATTATCCTAAAGTAGGCATTTTTGCACAGCGCGGGAAAAATCGTCCGAATCGCATAGGAGCAACAATTGTAAAGGTGATCAAAAGAGAAGGTAAATCAATTATTGTTGAGGGGTTAGATGCTATTGATGGCACACCTATATTGGATATAAAGCCGATAATGAAAGAGTTTATGCCGAAAGAAGAAATTGTACAGCCTAAATGGGCAACGGATATAATGAGACAGTATTGGAAGGGGAATGGAGTAAAATGAGAATATATGAGGCAACAATTGCAGATTTAGATGGACTAGCATCAGTTTTTAATAACTATCGTATGTTTTATAGACAAGATTCCGATTTAGAAGGAGCAAAAGTATTTTTGCGAAGTCGAATCGAGAGAAAAGAATCCGTTATTTTTGTTGCAGTTGAAGACGGCAAATATATTGGCTTCACACAATTATATCCATCATTTTCTTCCATTTCGATGAAAGAATTATGGATTTTAAATGATTTATTTGTACAAGCAACTAAGCGCGGGGCAGGAACAGGTAAAAAATTATTAGAAGCTGCTAAAGAATTTGCATTAGAAAATGGTGCAAAAGGTGTAAAATTACAAACGGAGATTGATAATTTATCAGCACAGCGATTATATGCTGAAAATGGTTATTTGAGAGATAATCGTTATTTTCATTATGAATTAACGTTTTAAAAAAATATAAGATTAAAAGAGACGTTTTCATTGTGAAAACGTCTCTTTTAATTTGTATTATAGTTGATTTAAAATCCAATTTGTAGCATCTTCAAAGTTTTCTGCAATGTAGTTTGGTTCAATATGTGCCCATTTGTCTCGGTACGTATGTAAAGCATCATATCCAGCGCCTGTTCGAACTAATATCGTTGTCGCATGTACTGTTGCGCCTGCAACGATATCAGTCCAGCGATCACCAATTACAGCGCATTTTTTTAAATCAAGCCCATGTTTTTCAGCTGCTTGCAGCAGCATACCTGTACTTGGTTTACGGCATTCACAACCATCACCGTGTTTGTGAGGACATACGTAAATATCATCAAAGCCGAAACCTATTAATTCTTGTGCAAAATCAGCTACAGTTGCTATCCCATCCGCGATACCTGGCTGATTTGTGAAAGAGAAAATTTTTATATTTTGAGATTTTAGTTTTTGCAGAGCTGCTTTTGTAAAAGGAAATAATGTAAAAGATCCGGGGTAATGTATTGTAGTGTCACCACCAATTGTACCGTCACGATCAATAAAAATTGCTTCGATGTTTGTCATAGTTATAGTCCTTTCAATTAAAAAGTAGTTTAAAAATGTTTTACAAATCGATATCCATTTACTTCATATCCTAATTTTTTGTAAAAAGGATGTGCCTCTACTCTTTTTGTTCCACTGACTAGCCATGTGCCGATACAATTATGTGTCTTTGCTAATTGCTCCGCATAATCCATTAATATTTGTCCAATGCCTTTCCGTCGTATTGTAGAATCAACACTAATAATTGAAATCTCTCCATAACGAGTTACATCTTCTAAATTTTCACGTATACGAAACCCAAGTAATCCACATATGGTTTCTTCTTCCTCATAAACATATAAAAAATCAAACGGACTCATTTGTACGAATTGCAATCGGTTGTTCATATCTTCATAGGAAATAGAGGAACCCTTTAATTCTGTTGTTAAAGAACAAAGTGCATCTATATCGCCTATCGTAGCTTCACGAATTTGAAAAGACATATAATCCACTCCAATAAAATGTAATCAAACATTAAATATTCTGTTAAAAAGTATGTATTCCTGCAACGAAAATAAATATTTTATAATGATATATAGATAGTTATATGTTATTCTTTTCCTTGATTGTATTGGAAATGGAAAGAAGGGGAATGTATGTTAGAAGTGAATATCCGCTCTGCCGGATATGATATAGGAGAAAAGACAATTCATGATATTGCCTTTTCAATTGAAAAAGGTGAATTAGTTGCACTTATTGGTGCGAATGGTGCTGGGAAGAGTACGACGATTAAAACGATGCTCGGTTTACTTGTAAATATGACTGGTGAAATATCATTTGGTGAAAAGAAAAATCCTTATGCATACGTGCCGGAACACCCGACATATTATGATTATTTGACGCTTTGGGAACATATCGAACTATTAATGGCTGCTCGCGAGAATGAGGTAGGAAGCTGGGAAAGAAAAGCAGAAGAGTTATTACATATGTTTCGAATGGATAAACATAAACATGAGTATTTATCAAAGTTTTCAAAAGGTATGAAACAAAAATCGATGCTCATTTTGGCATTTTTAACTGAACCAGATTTTTATATCATTGATGAACCTTTTATCGGTTTAGATCCAGTAGCTACGAAAGAGTTTTTAAGTTATTTATATAAAGAAAAAGAACGTGGCGCAGGAATTTTACTTTGTACGCACGTATTAGATACAGCTGAAAGAATTTGTGAGAGATTTTTACTCATTTCACAAGGTACATTAGTCGCAGATGGACATTTAGAATCTATCCAAACGTTAGCGGAAATGCCAGGGAGTTCATTATTAGACTGTTTTGATGTAATCGTAAGGCGTGAACAGCATGATTAAACAACAATTTTATAAAAGATTGCGCCATGAACTGGGGCGTAAATGGAAGTCCATACGTTCTATAACTGATTGGACGGTTGCACTATATATTATTATTCCTGCACTTATATTTATAGGGATTTATTATCGTTCACTATGGATGGAAGAATTATCGATGGGAGAGACAGTTTATTTCGGATTAGGTCTACTCGCATTTTATGTGATTACATATTCTAGAGGAGTTCGCTCATTTTTTGAACAAGCGGATAGTTTATTTTTAATTTCTTATCCCACTCACATGCAAAAGTTAATCCAGTATGGCATGACATATACGTTCATTCGAATAGCGATAACGAATGTAGTGGTAGTAGTTGCTATGTTACCCGTGTTGATGAAAAGTATTGGAGTGGCGCAGGTACAAATCATATTATTTTGGCTATTCTTTACTGCATTTCGATTTATGTTATCGTTGTTAACGAGATTTATTCATATACGTGTGGGGAAACGATGGCTAATATGGATTGTAAAAAATGTGATATTTTCTATAAGTCTATCCTTTTTTGGATTGAGTCTGTTTCTTATTTATAAAAATTCCTTTTATTCTATACTATGTATCGGTCTAGCAGTTTTATTAATCATCGTATTAATAAAAGAAAAACTAAATTATAAAAATTGCTTTTTTAAAGAAGTTGAGAAAGAGAAAGAAGAAAGTATGCGCTGGACGAGTGGGATTATGCAAGTTGGTGGTCATGCGGCTAAACCGAGTAGTTCGAATAAAAAGCCGTGGATGTTTCCACGTTCTAAAAAGTTTTTAGGGAAGAAAAAAGATTCTCGTATTGTTGAATCCTTTTTAAAAGAATTTTTCCGTACAAGTAGTGCACGAATATTTTATATTCAAATTGTATGTATAAGTACTGTAAGTATTATCATGAGTCCGAGGTGGATTGTAGCTATTATTCTTGTATTTTCTTTAGTTGCAATTTCTCGTTATGCGCGCGATTATTGGAATGAATTTACGAAAAAAATGTTTCTTCATTTATATTGTGATGAAGGAAAATTACTACTGTTAAGATGGAAGGCAGATCGCTATTTATTACTTCCAGTACTGCTTTTGTATGGAATAGTTATACTTTCTCATTTTTATTTATTACCAGCTGTAATTGCCGGGATTATTTTTATAGTATGGATTGGTTGGATTGTATTTTTACCATAGAAAAAGAGCCGGAAAATGGCTCTTTTTTTAATCTGTTACACATTGATAAAGGAAATATACTAAAACGAGTATGCTTGCAGCGGAATACATGACATCTAAAGTCATCTGATTGCCTCCTCATTGTTGTTGTATTTATATTGTATGAAATCTTACAATTTCATATTCAAGTGAAAAATATGTGAACGTTAACAAAATTGTAAAGTGCAAAAATTACAATCATTTTGTATAATAGAAGGTACAACCGTTATATAAAACATAATGAGTGAAAGGGGAGGGAACATACATGCCAAATTGGTTTAGAAAAACCTTAGTCGCATTAATTACCGTATTTACATTTGGTTTAGTGACGCCTCCTTCCATATTGCTTGATAATGCCAAAGCTGCGGACAAGCCTACGAGCACAGCTGGGCAACAAAATTTGGAGAGTACGTCCTATACATATGAAGAAACGAATGACAGGTTAACCACTGATACTTTTATTACGTACGCAATGCAAGAAGCAGAGAAGCAGTCGATGCAAAAGTTTGGCACTAAAATTGGTCCAGTAATTGAAGATGAGTTTAAAGATGTAATATTACCGAAAATTGAAGAGGCAATTGCCGAGCTTGCAAGTGATGTGCCAGAGGAGTCATTGCAATCATTAGCAATTTCTCAAAGACCAGCTGGCGGAAATAATGAAAAGATTTTTCATGTGTATGACACGAAATCAGGAAATGACTTATTGCGATTTCATGTAAGAAGAGATCATCCACCGCAAGATGGTTATTATTTTAATTTCCACTATCACCGTTTTGATGATGGGTACTCAGGACACCATGAATTAGGGAATATTTATTGGAATACGAATGTACCGCCAAAGTGGCTTTCTTAAAAAGAACAAGAGAAAATCTTGTTCTTTTTTATGCTTATAGAAGGGTAAGGCAACTATATTGTTGAATAAAATAGGTTTAGGAAAAAAGAAGTAAGGGAGTATGGGAATGCAAAAATATATTGTTTTTGACTTTGATGGCACATTAGTAGATTCACAAAATATATTTGTACCAATTTATAATCAAATTGCTGAAAAGCACGGATATAAAACGGTAAGGGAAGAAGAAATTGAGTATTTGCGTAAATTAACGATGCCAGAGAGATGTAAACAACTTGATGTACCATTGTATAAACTACCGATATTAGCGCTGGAGTTTTATAAATTGTATCAACCCGCTATAAAAGATCTTATTTTGTTTCATGGGATGAAGGATGTATTAGATGAACTGCATAAAAAAGGATACGGAATTGCCGTTATATCTTCTAACTCAGAAGAGCATATTCGGGCATTTTTACACAATAATGATATAGAAAATATACAAGAGGTATATTGTTCTAAAAATTTGTTCGGTAAAGATAAAATGATAAAAAGATTTTTAAAATCGAAAAAAATAACAGAGAAAGATATGTTATACGTCGGTGACGAACAGCGAGACGTAGCAGCGTGTAAAAAGGCTGGGGTGAATGTAATATGGGTATCTTGGGGGTATGATGTTATTGAAACAGTGAAAAAAGATGCACCAGATTATATGGTCAATACACCAATGGAAATTGTACAAGTAGTACAAGGGGCGTATTCTTAATATGAATACACTTTGAGCAGGTATTCATCATATTGAATTTTGGGTAGCAAATTTGGAGGAATCCATTTCTTTTTACGATCCGAATGGGTTTATTGTAGAAGTAGCGTATACATCAAATGTAGAAATGCAAGGGGAATAAAAATGAAAACAATTACAGCGTGGCAAAACAATATACAAATAGTAAAAGATGCAGTTAATATTGAAGAAATCTCCAAAGGTTTCTCACCGGATAAGAAATATATAATTACGAGTGCGAATAACGAAAAATATTTATTACGGACAGGCGATATAAAAGAGTATGAAAGAAAGAAAATAGAGTTTCAAATTTTAAATGAAATGCAAAACCGTAGTGTGCAAGCACAAAAACCAATTGAAATGGGTTTGTTGGCAGAAGAAGGTGTATGCTATGGCATTTTTTCATATTTAGAAGGGGAAGATGCGAAGAAGCTATTGCCTACATATAAACAAAAAGAACAATATGATATTGGTATAGAAGCAGGAAAAGATTTAGCAAAAATGCATACATATGAAGCTCCTAAGGATATCCTTCCATGGTATGAAAGAGCAATGGAAAAACATCGAAAATATGTAGAGGCATATAAAACATGTGGAATAAAAATAAAAAATGATGATAAAATCATAAAGTTTATAGATGAAAATGAAATATATTTAAAGAACCGCCCAAATCGATTTCAACACGATGATTTTCATTTAGAAAATATAATTGTACGTGATGCGAAATATGTAGGTGTTGTTGATTTTAATGGCTATGATTGGGGTGACCCACTTCATGATTTCGTAAAAATTGCACTATTTGCAAGAGACATTAGTATTCCGTATTCAATCGGACAAATAGAAGGCTACTTTAATGGGGGAATACCAGAGGAGTTCTGGAACTTATATGCGGTGTACGTTGGCATGACAGTTTTCTCATCAGTTGTGTGGTCCTTACGAGCAGCACCGCATATGTTAGAGGATACGTTAGAACGCCTTACTATCGTTTTAGAGGATCATAAAAACTTTGAGTTATTAAAGCCAATCTGGTTTCAGCCAGAAAAGATTGCTATGAAATAGGAAAGGTAGGTGTGATTCACATCTACCTTTATTTTTTTACCATTCTTCATTTTGAAGCAGTTGTAATGCTAACTTTAAATCTACATCTTCCTGTATATGTTCCGGAGTCCAGGGGATATGTATATGCGGTTGTATACCAATTCCGGACATTCCTTCGCCTTTATCTATAATAGAGAGCCGTGAAGTAGGGTAGTAAAGTGCGAATGTATCAGCCCATTCCATTACCGCTAAATTAGAATAATCATTTAAACCAGCAGTAGGACGACCTATTACTTTTACTTTCAATGATTTTTTTGCAACTTTTACAAAAGAATCACCAGAACTTCCACATGTAACATCTGTTAATATAACTACTCTACAAGGTGATTTTCGTCCGTGTATTTTTAATGATTGAAGTTCTTTTGGTAACTCAGAAGTATCAAATGTAACGAATCCTTTTTTATAATTCCTTTTTAAATCTTGAATAAATATATCTGTGAATAATTTGGAAAGTTCGTCTAAAGAATCATAATCTTCCATTTCGATGTCTTTCATACGTAATTGATAGTTTCGTTCTGTATGATTTAATTGCATTGTATCTGAAGAATCTAAAAGGGAGATCTCTTTGTCTTCGAATAAGTAAGGAAGTAATTTAAAAAATGCATCATCACTTCCACCACGATTCAAACGCACATCAATAATTAAGTTCGGAAAAGAATTAAGCTCATTTTTGTGTGAGTCTAATAATTTATTAATCGCTTCAGTATTTGCGAAATCAGTCAAAGTAATTAAGAGTGTGTCTTTATTATGCTGTTTAAATGAATAAATAGGCGTGTATTCATTTTGTTTATACTTTTGTAAAGTAATGGTTTCGATTACGCCATCTTCATTTATAAGTGTACAAGTTGATGATTGTAATAAAACATAATCCCATTTTTCGCGTTCATATGTATTCTCATTTAAATATTTCTTATATTTTATTAATAGCTCAGGAATTTTCATATTATCTAATGCTAAAATTGACTGTCCTTTTTTCACTCTTACTTCATGTGAAGTGGATGTAATATATAGGCGGTCTTCGTATCTTTTCACCTGGAAGCCAATACTGTTAAGAGGTTGATTGTTAGAGTGCACTTTAAAAAACATATGATTATCTTTAAAATCTAGTAAGTAATCACCTACAATTTCAGTAAATTGTACTGGTGTTAGTTCTCCTTGTTTCTCTAGTTTCTCGACTGTCTGTAAATATGTAGTAGGATCGTCCCATCCTTTCTTATCTATACAACCTGAATAATCGTGATGAGTAATCGAAACAATTTCTTTGAAAATTTCTGTGTACACAGCTTTTCCTCCTAATAATTTAATTAGTTGAATAATAGAATTCTGTATCCTTTACGTATTATCCTTTTTTTTGCATAGAGAAAAGGGGAATAGAGGGAAGTGTTATCTTCCCTCTATTAAAATATTTATTTGATTTTCTTAAATACAAGCGGCTGCGTACTTAACATAGCTGGTACATGTAACTGAAGGGATGGGAATTCACCACTTACATTCATTTCATAAGCGAATAATAAACTCATTTTCATTTGGAATAAATCAACTTTTGCAGAGAAGATGTCGTAATGATGATGAGCTAATTGAATATCCATCCCCATAAATTGTACAAATAACGAATCATCTCGTTTGTATACTCGTAATGTTCCGTATGCAGGATGCTCGAAAATACCGGTATAATCTTCTAACTTGTGAGAAGGTGTAGTCCCTTTAATTTGTTCAGGAATGGATTCAGTTGCTTCTTTCATCATTTCCTTCATTTTTTCAGTATCTTCTACAGCACGTTTATGCCAATCAATGAATTCTAATTCAAGTAGTTCGTCATAAATTTGATTAGCGAGATAAGTAGGTAGTAATGTGTCTCCAGCATTCGTTAAAATAACAAGGCCTATGTTTTCTGTTGGTATGAATGAAACAAGTGCTGAAAACCCATCAATATTACCGCCATGATGAATTACCTTATTACCACGGTAAGCGCTAATAAACCAACCAAGACCATAACTATTTAATGGAGATTCCGGAAGTGATAAAACTGGTTGATCTGGAATGGAATTATGTGGTGTATACATTTGTTGTAATAATTCAGAGGAGATTAATTCATGATCTCCAAATTTCCCTTCGTTTAAGTGAAGAAGGACCCAATTTGCCATATCTTCAATTGTAGAATTAATACACCCGGCAGCGCCGACCGTATCGATGTTATGGAATGGAACTTCTTTTATTTTACCGTCATTTTCAACGTAAGGTAATGCATAATCATCTGTATTTTGTGAGTCTGTAACAGAGAAGTTTGTTTGATCCATATTTAAAGGCTCTAAAATATGTTCTGCAACATATTGTTCCCATGTTTGATTCGTAATGTTTTCTACAATATAACTAATTGTCGCATACATTAAGTTGTTATAAAGAAATGCTGTACGAAACGGAGCATCAAGTGGTAAATGTTTTATTTTTTCAACGAGATCTTTTCGAGATAAGGAAGAGCTATACCAAAGAGCCTCATGACGGCTTACACCAGTTCGATGAGAAGCTAAATCTCGTCCGGTAACTTGTGAGCTAGCAAGTAGTTCAGATAAAGAGAAGTTAGGTATATAAGACTGGATAGGAGTATCCCAATTAAACTTTTTTTGTTGTGCTAATAAGCTTAATGAAAGTGTGCCAAAAGCTTTCGTTGAGGAACCGATTGCGAACCGAGTACTCGGTGTAACAGTGTCTTTTGTCTCTAGATTTCGATAGCCAAATCCTTCTGAAATAATAACTTCACCGTCTTTTATAACAGCCACAGCAGCTCCAGGAACGTTTAAATCCTTCATCATTTTTTCAACCGTTGTTTGTAAAGAAGTCATAACAGGAGTTTCAATTTTAGACATACTTCTAACCTCCAAATATAAATTTTATCCTACCGCACTATACTTTCGGTAATAGAAAATGAAAACCTTTTTAATTATGGAAAGTTAATAATTTTGTAAGAATTATTGAAATGAAATTTTATTAATCAAGATTATTAACTTCACTGTTTTTCATGTTATGATAAATTTCATATAAGATTGAAAGAAGGTTTTACTACATATGAAACATGCTGAATATGAATACTTAAATTTATGCCGCCATGTAATGGAGCATGGTACGAAGAAAGAAGATCGTACAGGGACAGGCACTGTATCTGTATTTGGATATCAAATGCGTTTTGATCTAAGTAAAGGTTTTCCTTTATTAACGACAAAGAGAGTGCCATTTCGCCTTGTAGCAAGTGAACTGCTTTGGTTTATGAAAGGTGATACAAATATTCGTTATTTATTGCAGCATAATAATAATATTTGGAATGAATGGGCATTTAAGAGCTGGGTAGAAAGCGATGAGTATACTGGTCCTGATATGACTGATTTCGGTCTTCGCTCACAACAAGATGAAGAATTTAAAGTGCAATACGATGAGCAAATGGAATTGTTTAAAAAGAACGTTTTAGAAGATGATGATTTCTCAAATAAATTTGGTTATTTAGGAGACGTATACGGTAAGCAGTGGCGTGCTTGGAAAACGACAGCTGGTGAGACACTTGATCAATTAAAAGATGTAATTGAAATGATCAAAAAAACGCCGGACTCACGTCGTTTAATTGTTTCTGCTTGGAATCCTGAAGATGTACCAAGTATGGCATTACCACCTTGTCATACGTTATTCCAATTTTATGTAGCAGATGGCAAACTTTCTTGTCAGCTATATCAAAGAAGTGGTGACATATTCCTTGGAATTCCATTTAACATTGCAAGTTATTCACTGCTAACACATTTAATTGCACATGAATGTGATCTTGAAGTGGGAGAATTTGTTCATACAATTGGAGATGCACACATTTATACGAATCATTTTGAACAAGTAGAAAAGCAATTGGCACGTGAACCACGTCCATTCCCGAAACTTACATTAAATCCAGATGTGAAATCTGTATTCGATTTTGAAATGGAAGATTTAACAATTGAAGGATATGATCCACACCCAGCAATTAAAGCACCGGTTGCAGTATAATTGTAGAGGAGATGAAAAAATGATTGTTTCATTTATGGTCGCAATGGACGAGAATAGAGTAATTGGCAAAGATAATAATTTACCTTGGCGTTTACCAAGTGAATTGCAGTATGTAAAGAAAACAACGATGGGCCATTCACTTATTATGGGCAGAAAGAACTACGAAGCGATTGGTAGACCACTGCCTGGAAGACGTAATATTATTGTAACTCGTAATGAAGGGTATCATGTTGAAGGTTGTGAAGTAGCACATTCTGTAGAAGAAGTGTTTGAACTATGCAAAAATGAAGAGGAGATTTTTATTTTTGGTGGAGCGCAAATTTATGATCTCTTTTTACCTTACGTAGACAAGTTATATATAACAAAAATCCACTACGCATTTGAAGGTGATACATTCTTTCCAGAAATGGATATGACAAATTGGAAAGAAGTTTTTGTTGAAAAAGGTTTAACGGATGAAAAGAATCCGTATACGTACTATTATCATGTATATGAGAAACAACAATAATAATAAGGATTGATGTGAAATTCACATCAATCTTTTTATTTGTATTCGTTAATATAAGTTTATAGATGATATTCAATAGTGCTATAATGAAATCTAGCATGTAAAAATGCTAAAATTTTCAAAAGTATTCATATAGAAAGAGGAGGAGAATTGATTGAGAAAGATATGGGGGATTCTTTTTCTTTGCTTAACGTTCATGTTAGTTGGATGCGGTAAAGAAGAAAAACCACAAGAAGCGTTTGATACATATACAAAAGCATGGAATAAACAAAAATTTGCAGAAATGTATGATCAATTATCAGAAAAGGCAAAAAAAGATATTTCGAAGAAAGAGTTCACTGAGAAATATGAAAAAATTTATTCTGGCATTGAAGTGAAAAACTTAAAAGTAGAAGCAGGAGAAGTAAAAGAAGATAAAAAAGATGAAGGTCCTGTTCCTTTTAAAGTAAGTATGGATACAGTCGGTGGTAAAATCAATTTTGCCCATGAAGCAAAAATGGTGAAAGAAAAAGATGGAGATAAAGAATCTTGGAAAATAGATTGGACTCCTGATTTTATATTCCCAGGTATGACAAAAGATAGTAAAGTGCGTATGCAAACGACAGAGCCAAAACGTGGTGAAATATACGATCGTAATGGAAAAGGTCTTGCAACGAATGGGAAAGCTTCTGAAATTGGAATAGTTCCAGAAAAATTAGACGATACTGCTCCGCAAACGAAAGAGACAGTAGCGAAGTTATTAAATATGTCTGTAGAAGAAATTGATCAAAAACTAGCTGCTAAATGGGTAAAACCAGGGTATCTCGTACCAATTGGAATTTTGCCTGAGGGGGCAACGCAAAATACGTACATTGATTTACCAGGTGTTTCAACAAAACCTGTAAATGTTCGTACATATCCGTTAGGGGAAGCGGCAGCTCATCTGACTGGTTATATTGGAAAGGTAAATGCTGAAGATTTAAAAACGCTACAAAAGAAAGGCTATCAAGCTGATGATCCAGTTGGTAAAGCCGGTTTAGAGCAAGTATTAGAGGAAAAGCTACGCGGTAAAAAAGGTGGCCGTGTCTTTGTAGAAGATGCGCAAGGAAAAGAAATTAAAAATTTAGCAAAAACAGATGCTGTTGATGGAGAAAATGTAACTTTAACTATTGATAGTGCTGTTCAAGAAAAAACGTATAATGAAATGAAGGGCGAAGCTGGTTCAAGTGCAGCAATTAATCCGAAAAGTGGAGAAACAATTGCACTAGTAAGTAGTCCAGCATATGATCCTAATATAATTGCACGAGGGACATCGAAGGCACAACGCGAAGCATGGAATAATGATCCGAAAAAACCGATGACGAATCGATTTACACAATTATCAGTTCCAGGATCTGTATTTAAGCCTATTACAGCTGCAATTGGTCTTGAAACGAAAACGATTGATCCAAAAGAAGAGTTGAAAATTGAAGGATTAAAATGGACAAAAGATTCTTCTTGGGGTAATTATTATGTAACACGTGTGAAAGATGCAAATCCGATTGATTTGGATAAGGCGATGAAATACTCGGATAATATTTATTTCGCACAAGAAGCTTTGAAAATCGGAAAAGACAAGTTTATGAGTGAAGCGAAAAAATTCGGATTCGATGAGAAATTACCAATTGAATATGGATTCCCAGCTTCTAAAATCGCAAATGATGGTATTAAAAATGATATTCAAATGGCAGATACAGGATATGGACAAGGACAAGTATTAATGACTCCTCTTCATTTAGCTTTAACGTATGCGCCAATTGTAAATGATGGAACGATTCCATCACCGTATATTATTAAAACAGATAAACAACCAAAAGCTTGGAAAGAAAATGTAATTTCTAAAGGAAATCAGGATATATTAAAAACTGCTATGACGAAAGTAATTAATGATCCAGACGGTACAGGGAAAATTGCTAAAATTGATGGAATGACTCTTGCTGGAAAAACAGGGACAGCGGAATTAAAAGTATCGAAAGAGGCCGAAGGAAAAGAACTAGGCTGGTTCGCTGCATTTGATTTGAATTCACCAGATATGGTCATTACAATGATGATTGAAGATGTAAAAGGTAGAGGCGGAAGTAATATTCCAGCTGAAAAAGTGAAACATGTGTTTCAAAAATAGAAAATGATGAAGACTATCTCCATGGAATGTGGAGGTAGTTTTTTGTTTCACCAAAACGTATTGAAAAGATAGTGTTTATTAACTTACGAAAAAAAAGTAGCTATTTTTTATTGACATTGAACATGACTTTTTGTATTATACTTACATAAGGTAAGTTATTTACTTTCGAAATATAAATCTCAAATTAAAGATAAAATGTGTAAAAGGGAGAGAATACAATGACAAAAGTACTATTTATTACAGCAAATCCAAATTCAGCAGAAGGTTCTTTCGGAGTGGCAGTAGGGGAAGCTTTCATCGAGGCTTATAAAAACGAACATCCACAAGACGAAGTTGTAACAATTGATTTATTCAACACTACAGTCCCAGTAATCGATGCAGATGTATTCGCTGCTTGGGGTAAATTTGCAGCAGGTGAAGGTTTTGAAACTTTAACTGAAGTTCAACAACAAAAAGTTGCAGCAATGAACACAAACTTAGAAACATTTATGCATGCAGATCGTTATGTATTCGTAACTCCAATGTGGAACTTTAGCTATCCACCAGTAGTAAAAGCATACTTAGATAACTTAGCAATCGCAGGTAAAACATTCAAGTATACTGAAAATGGTCCAGTTGGCTTATTAGAAGGCAAAAAAGCACTTCATATTCAAGCAACAGGTGGCGTTTATTCTGAAGGAGCATACGCAGCTGTAGACTTCGGCCGCAATCACTTAAAAACAGTATTAGGATTCATCGGTGTAAATGAAACTGAATACATTGCAGTTGAAGGTATGAATGCAAACCCTGAAAAAGCACCAGAAATTAAAGAAGCAGCAATTGCTAATGCTCGTGAATTAGCAAAACGTTTCTAATATAGAATACTTAAAAATGTCCAAGCACTTGCTGTTTGGACATTTTTTCTTCTTTTTCCTTCGTTTGTCTAGTATAATGAAGGTCGGAATGATAATAGGTGGGGGTTCTGTATGATTCAAACGTTTTTTAAAATCTTTTATTTAATTTTAATCGTAATTGCGATTACACCGAGAATGTGGCGTCTGAAAAGACAAGTAAATACGATGTCGCCACAAGAAAAAGATAATGTTGTGTATAAAACGACAAATTGGTTTGGTAAGAAAATGGTACGTGTAGCTGGTGGGGCAATTGAAGTAAATGGTCTGGAAAATGTTCCAAAAGATAAGCCGGTACTAGTTGTAAGTAATCATCAGAGTAATATGGATATTCCTGTTTTACTAGGTTACTTAAATAAACCAATTGGATTTGTTTCAAAAGCAGAGATTAAGAAGTTTCCAGTTGTACCAACTTGGATGGAACTTATGAATTGTGTATTTATGGTTCGTAATGATCGTCGTCAATCTCTTCAAGCGATTAAAGATGGAATTGAGCTGTTAAAGAACGGGCATTCTATCGTAATCTTCCCAGAAGGGACGAGAAGTAAGGGTGGCGAAATTGGAGAGTTTAAGGCTGGGAGTTTTCACCTTGCAGTAAAGTCAGGTGTAGCAATCTTACCTGTAACGTTAGATGGGACATATAAAATGTTTGAAGCGAATGGAAACCGTATGAAACCAGCTCATGCAACAGTAACAATTTCTAAGCCGATTACACCTGAAGAGTATGCGAATATGGATATTAAAGAATTAACGAAGCATACACAGGATGTTATCGCATCACAATTACATAAGTAATAAAAAAGGTTTCAGCTTAATATAAGCTGAAACCTTTTTTATGCTGTAGGTAAGACATAAAAGAGTACGCAGAAGAACATCATCGCACTACCACCTAAAACGAAAAGATGCCAAATGGCATGATTGAAAGGTAACTTTTCCCAAAGGAAGAATATAGCCCCTACAGAATATAAAATTCCACCTGCTAAAAGTAGTGAAAAACCATGTCCAGTTAGATTTTCATAAAGTGGTTTAATAGCAACGATTATGAGCCATCCCATTATGATATAGCATAATGTTGATGCCTTAATAAAGCGACGTACAAAGAAAATTTTGAAGATGATACCTCCGAGTGCTAGTGTCCATATAATAGCGAGTAACGTCCAGCCTAATGGTCCGCGAAGCGTAATAAGTAAAAAAGGAGTATATGTGCCAGCGATTAATAAATAAATGGCTGAGTGATCTAGTATAGTAAATAATTTTTCTACTTTTGGATGATGAATGCTATGTAACAAGGTCGAAAACAAGTACAGTAAAAACATGCTTACACCATAAACCGTAAATGCAACTACAGCAGATGCGGTACCATGCTTAGAGGCATGAATAATTAATATAATTAAGGCAGGGATGCTTAAAATGGCACCGATACCATGTGTAATTGCATTTGCAATTTCTTCTTTCACAAAATGCGTCATTCGTGTCATTTTTTCAGTCATAATGCAAATCCTTTCTACTATCATAAAATAATATGTCATTTCCCTTACCATATCATACACAAGGGCAATAGAAAATGAAATTTGTATAATTGATTATATTTTTGAATTTTTTTGACAAAAGGCAATGGATTTGTTGACGTTTTCAAACTTTTTTGACAAAATAAAATTATGCAATAGTAGGACAAGGAATCTACTAATAAAGGGGATGGAGAAATGTTTTCAAATATTGGCTTTCCAGGATTAATTTTAATTTTAGTAGCTGTACTCATTTTGTTTGGGCCGAAAAAATTGCCAGAAATCGGAAAGGCTTTAGGGGAAACGTTAAAAGAATTCAAAAAATCAACGAAAGAATTGACTGATGATGCATTTCAAGAGAAGGAAAAGAAAGAAAAAATGTAATGAATTTTCCTCGAAATGGATAAATAAAGTGTGGTGAACGAGATGGAAGATCGGGAAATGAGCGTAGTAGAACATATTGTTGAGCTTCGCAAACGAGTAATATATACAGTACTATCCTTTGTCCTATTTTTAATTATCGGATTTACTTTTACGAAGGATATTTATTTTTGGCTAGTAAAAGATTTACCAATGAAATTAACTGTTCTCGGTCCAAGTGATGTATTATGGATTTTTTTCTCGATTGCTACAGTATTTGCTATCGTTTGTACAATTCCTTTTGCTGCTATACAAATTTGGTTATTTGTAAAACCGGGTTTACATCCAAATGAACAAAAAATGACAGTAATGTATATACCGGTATTGTCTATATTATTTATTGCAGGTTTATGTTTTGGATATTTCGTTGTAATGCCGTTTTTATTTCATTTTTTAACTACGATAGGTAATGAAATGTTTAATACGATGTTTACGACAGAAAAGTATTTTCATTTTGTTCTTAATTTAACAGTTCCATTTGCTGTAATTTTTGAATTACCTGTAGTTGTCATGTTTTTAACGAGTATTGGACTGTTAACGGCGGAATTGCTAATAAAAATAAGAAGGTATGCTTACGTAGCATTGATTATCATTGCATCGTGTATATCACCGCCGGATTTTTTATCACATAGTTTAGTAGCGGTACCACTTATTTGTATTTATGAAATTAGTATCGCTTTATCAAAGATTGTCAGTAAGCGGAAAAAGAAAAGAGAAGAAGAAATACAGTCGAAAAGTGCCTCGTTATAAAGGCACTTTTTTTATTTATTTGTTATACTTTAGACATAAACGTATACAATATATAGAAGAAAAAAATTATAGAATCTCCAAAATTTAGACAAACTTTGCGCTTTGCTAAGTTTATACTAAAATTATTAAGCAATATACGGATAACGGGATTCCTGTCTGATCGATATTTAGGACGGAGGATAAATAGAGTGTAAATCTTCTAACCAAAAGGACTACAGGGATTGACTAAGGATACTTTTGTATTCATAGAAGTCTCCACTTTAAACAACGTGTTATAGCGTAAAGTAGAGGAAGTTCAAAAATCCAATGAAAAAGAGGATTGATATTGTGATTACGAAAAGTTTTTATTTCACTCATTCAACAGGGGATTGTATTAAAATATTCGAAATCCCTGTCCTACAGGCACAGCATCCATTATCGTTTCTAATTCAGTCTCGTCTTCAATTATTTATTGCAAAAATTCAAAAACAAAAGCACCCAAGATTTTCGTATTCTTTCCGTGAATATTTGCAAAATTGTTTGAAGTGGAATGATTATTTAAATGTATATAAAACAAATACCCTTGAAAAAAATGCATGATACAGAGTATGGACAGGGTTAGTAAACTCTGTCTTTTTCATTTTAGATATAAAAATATAATTAATTTGGTGAAATTTGTTCGAAATTGTTGAAAGCACAGGGAATGCTAGTATAATAACAAGGAGAGCGTATTGGAAAGGGAAGAATATAATATGCAAAAAATTAAAATTGTAACAGATTCAACTGCAGATTTAACGCAGGATGTAATCGAAAAGTATGGCATTCATGTGCTACCATTATCAATCTCTGTAAATGGACAAACGTATTTAGATCGCGTTGATTTACAACCTGATGAATTTATTGAAGAAATGATCAAATCAGAGGAATTACCAAAAACATCACAACCGGCAATGGGTACATTTGTAGAAATGTATGACAAGTTAGGTGAAGATGGAAGTGAAGTACTTTCCATTCATATGACAAGTGGAATGAGTGGTACTGTGGCAACTGCCAATAGTGCTGCATCAATGACCGACACAAAAGTAACAGTTGTTGATTCTCAATTTATTACACATGCTTTAGCATATCAAGTAATAGAAGCTGCAAAAATGGCAAATGAAGGACGCTCACTAGAAGAAATTTTAAAACGTGTAGATGAAGTGAGAAAGAATACTCGTTTATATGTAGTAGTAGATACATTAGAAAATTTAGTGAAGGGTGGGCGTATCGGTAAAGGAAAAGCGTTTATCGGTTCGCTACTTAATATAAAGCCAATTGCTAGCCTTGAAGATGGTGTTTATAACCCTGTAACGAAAGTGCGTAGCCAAGGTCAAATTGTAAAAACGTTAGCTAAGTTATTTGAGGAAGATACAGCTGGAAAAGTTGTAAAAGCTGTTGCAATTCCGCATGCGAAAGCAATTCCTTTAGCTGAAAATGTAAAAGCGGCTGTTGAAAAAGTGAGTGGATTTGCTCAATCAGAAATTTTCTTTACAACGCCTATTATTAGTACTCATACAGGTCCAGGTGCAATTGGATTTATGTATTTAGCAGAGTAATAAAAAGCTACTTGAAATGAATTTTCAAGTAGCTTTTTTTTATGTGAATAGAAAGTAAGAAATAAGAAGGGTTATACAGGCACTCCCGCTAATGATATAGCGAGTCTGTAAATATTCATTCATAGAAAACACCCACTGATTAAAGTTTTACTTTATGATTTTCTATAGTATATGTTGGATATAGAAAATAAGTAGTTACGTTATACGTGTAATGTTTCAATTTTTTCATTTACTTGCTTACCGTTTGTTGCGTTATTATAAGTAAAGGTTTGGCCTAAAAAGAGTACATGCAGTTGTTCCCACGGTAACATACGTAAATTCCAATTATTTCGAAGCCTTGTTACTGCCTCGCGGGGTGTTTCATCGGCGAGGGCAAAAGCTCCGTAATGCATCGGTATAAAGTGTGTAGCGTTTAAATCTAAATAAGCTTGCACTGCCTCTTCAGGTGAAACATGAGATGCTTTCATAAACCACTCTGGTTCATAAGCGCCAATTGGCATAAGGGCAATATCAATTGAAAAGCGTCTGCCAATTTCTTTGAAACCTTGGAAATAGCCACTGTCACCACAAAAATAAACGGTTTCTTTCGTTGGTTCATTATTAATAATCCATCCACCCCAATGTGATGTATTCATATCAAATAAGGATCTTCTCGTCCAGTGCTGAGCAGGTACGAAGTGAAAGGAAACATCATTAATGATTGTATTTTCCCACCAATTATACTCTTCTACACGAGTAAATTTTTTGCGAGTAAATAGTTTTTTCAGTCCAATAGGTACAAGGTATAAAACATCATCATTTAGCTGGCGAAGCGATGAAAAATCTAAATGATCATAATGACCGTGTGAAATGAGGACAATATCAATTTTAGGTAGTTCTTGTATAGAAAGACCAGGTTCAGTAAGTCTTGGAACTAATTTTAATTTAGTAGCCCATACTGGATCTGTTAATATATTCAGCCCATTCGTTTGGATAAGGAATGTGGAATGACCAATCCAAGTTACAGACGTCTTTTCAAAGTTGTTTTGTAGGAATTTACTTTGTTTAACAGGTGATTGTTCTACTAAAAAAGAAAAATCCTTTTTATTTTGTTTTCGTTCTTTTCGCCAACGTATAAAGGAACGAATTGATTTTTTTGTACTCACATTATCCATGTTTTCATAACGTTTTGTCATGAACATCACCTCATTTAAAATCGTTGTAATTGTATTGTACCGAAATGTTGTTAAGGAATACAGTGTATAACATGGATGAATGTTTAAGGAATTGTTAAAAAATAGGGGGATGCGTTTACAAAAGTAACAATAAAATTAGTTTTGCAACTTCTATTTAGAGAAATAATAGTAAAAAAATAAATTTTGTCTAGTAATTGGCTTGAAATAAAGAAGTAACATACGTAAATTCGTACGATTTCGTGAACAAATGTAGTAAACAATTTTCTCGTAGTGTTAACTTTTGTTATGATAAACATAACCTATTTAAATTTAGGATAGAGAAAAGAGGTTTATAAATGAAGCGTTATCAAAAAATAATTGGTCTTATGGTTGTATTTTGTCTCTTTGTACTTGCTGGATGTAGTGGATCGGGTTCAAAGCTTCGTAAACCATTGAATTGGGATTTAGAAACTTTCCAATTTACAAATCAAGATGGAAAGTCATTTGGTACAAAAGATTTAAAAGGGAAAGTTTGGGTTGCAGATTTTATGTTCACAAATTGTCAAACAGTTTGTCCACCAATGACTGCAAATATGGCCAAGCTGCAAAAGATGGCAAAAGAAGAGAAGATAGACGTTCAGTTTGTTTCATTTAGTGTAGATCCAGACCTTGATAAGCCGGAAAATCTGAAAGCTTTTATTCAAAAGTTTACAGAGGATACTAGTAACTGGAATTTATTAACGGGATATTCGTTAGAAGATATTACGAAGTTTTCAAAAGATAATTTCCAATCACTTGTAGATAAGCCGGAGAATGGTCAGGTCATGCATGGTACATCATTTTATTTAATTGATCAAAACGGAAAAGTAATGAAAAAGTATAGTGGCATTAGTAATACGCCATACGAAGACATTATACGTGATATGAAGCGATTAGTGGATTGAAAATAAGGGTGCATAGCACCCTTATTTTTTTGCATTAGTCTATGGATAAAATGTCATGTTGTTGTGGAAGTTTTGGTGCCCGAATTTCTAACACGCCGTTTTGATACGAAGCTTTCGCTGCTTTTTTATTAATTGAGTACGGTAATTTAATCAATCTTGATGCTTCTGAAATGGAACGTTCTCGGCGATAATAGTTATGAGATGTTTCTTCATCTGCTTCTTCTAGTATCTCTTCTTTTACAGAGACCTTTAAGTATTCAGTTTGTATTTCAATTTGAATTTGTTCTTTTTGGATACCCGGCAGTTCAGCTGTAACTACAAGCTCTTCACCAACTTCATATAAATCTACAGGGAATGTTAATAAACGGTTTCCTTTTTGGAAAAAATGATTTAAATCAGCGATTACATTGCGAAGTGGTGTTTGCTCGAAGAAATCATCAATTTGCTTTAAATAATTGCGAACCGGTGGGCGAGAAGAGTCTTTTTTTTCTTCACTCATGGTATTCCCTCCTAGAAATCAATTTGCAATATCATATGACAAAAGCGGAGAAAGGTGATTGCCTAGTTTTCATGTTTTCATAAAAAATTGTTAAAAATGTGAAATGGAGTGATTTTTTTATAGTTTTTGGTCGCCATATTCAATTGATTATGCTAGTATAAATAGGGTTGATATAGTAGTATATAGACAGAATGAAAACTGAAAGAGGGTAAGAAGTATGTGTGGTTTTGTAGGATGTTTATGTGAAAACCCTAGAGAGTTTTCAGAAACAGAAAAACATCAATTTGAAAATATGAACACGATGATTTTCCACCGCGGTCCAGATGACGAAGGATATTTTCGTGATGAACATGTACAATTTGGCTTCCGCCGTTTAAGCATCATTGACTTAGAGGCAGGACATCAGCCGCTAACTTATGAAAATGATCGATATGTAATTATTTTTAATGGTGAAATTTACAACTATGTAGAATTACGTGAAATGTTACTTGAAAAAGGTGCAACGTTTGCAACACAATCTGATACAGAAGTTATCATTGCATTGTATGCACATATGAAAGAAAAATGTGTAGACTATCTTCGTGGTATGTTTGCATTTATGATTTGGGATCGTGAAGAGAAGAAACTTTTCGGTGCACGTGACCACTTCGGTATTAAACCTTTATACGTCGCACAACAAGGTGATACTACATTCTTCGCATCTGAGAAGAAAAGTATTATGCATGTGATGGAAGATAAAGGCGTTAATCCAACGTCACTACAACATTACTTTACGTACCAATATGGTCCAGAGCCAGAAACATTAACAATTGATGTTAATAAAATCGAGCCTGGTCATTATTTCGTAAAAGAAATCGGTAAAGAGATGGAAATCCATCGCTACTGGAAACCTTATTTCAATGCTTCAAGCGCAACGAAAGAGGAGCATATCCAAGCAATTCGTGATGTGTTATATGATTCAGTAAAAGTGCATATGCGCAGTGATGTACCAGTAGGTTCATTCTTATCTGGTGGTATTGATTCATCTATTATCGCTTCTATCGCAAGAGAAATGAATCCAAATCTTTTAACATTCTCTATTGGTTTTGAACAACGTGGTTTCAGTGAAGTTGATGTTGCAAAAGAAACTGCTGAGAAATTAGGCGTTAAAAACCATAACGTATTCATTTCAGCGAAAGAGTTTATGGATGAGTTCCCAAAAATCATTTGGCATATGGATGATCCTTTAGCAGATCCAGCAGCTGTACCATTGTACTTCGTTGCAAAAGAAGCACGTAAGCATGTAACAGTTGTTCTTTCAGGTGAAGGTGCAGACGAGCTATTTGGTGGTTATAACATTTATCGTGAGCCAAACTCACTAAAAATGTTCTCTTACATTCCTAGCCCAGGTAAGAGCGTTCTAAAAGCATTAAGTGGTGCTCTTAAAGAAGGATTTAAAGGAAAGAGCTTCCTAGAGCGTGGATGTACGCCAATTGAAGAGCGTTACTATGGAAACGCGAAAATCTTCCGTGAAGAAGAGAAAGTTGAATTAATGAAGTATTACAATGAAAGTGTTAACTATATGGATATCACGAAACCATTGTATAACGAGATTAAAGATTATGATGATGTAAGCAAAATGCAGTACATTGACATGTTCACATGGTTACGCGGTGACATTTTATTAAAAGCTGATAAAATGACAATGGCAAACTCATTAGAACTTCGTGTACCGTTCTTAGATAAAGAAGTATTTGATGTTGCATCTAAAATTCCAACTGAATTTAAGATTGCTAACGGAACTACGAAAGCTATTTTACGTGAAGCGGCACGCGGAATCGTTCCAGATCACGTATTAGATCGTAAAAAACTTGGATTCCCAGTACCAATTCGTCACTGGTTAAAAGACGAAATGCATGATTGGGCTATCAATATTATAAACGAGAGTAAAACAGAGCATTTAATCGACAAACAGTATGTATTAAACTTACTGGAAGCACATTGTGCAGATAAAGGCGATTATAGCCGTAAAATTTGGACTGTACTTGCGTTTATGGTATGGCACCAAATTTATGTTGAGCATAAATACGATACGAATAAGTTCCATGAAGAAACAAAACGTGCGTATAGCTTAGTTTAATTAGAAAAACCTTAAGATCGCATACGGTCTTAAGGTTTTTTTCATAAATAGGAAGTATTATTGATACAATAATAGTAAAAGGATGGACAACATATGATTACGTTTGAGAAAGTTACTGTAGAAAATGAAAGCGTTGTTAAAGAAATGTTTAAATCGCATAGTTTAGGTGAGAAAAAGGTAAAGTACTGTGTGAAAGTTGATGATACATATATTGGTGTAATAGATTATAGTGTTCAAGAGGAACGAGCTGTTTTATCACAGCTAATTATTCATTTTGATTACCAAGGTTACGGTTATGGTGCAAATACGTATTTTACATTTGAAGAAATGATGAAACAAAGAAATGTGAAAGAAATAAAAGTGCTACAAGAGGAATTAACAGAAAAGGCGAAGTCTTTCATAGAGAGTTTTGGTTTTACTTCAGAAGATGAAGAGTATGTAAAGAAAATATAACGATGATTACTTATGCGATAAAATAAATATAAGGCAGGTGGATGTATGACGATGACTTCTGGTCTTGTATTAATTGGAGGGTGCTTTATAGTAGCAGAATTATGTCATATACTCATTCGGAAAAGAATGAGTAAGAAAAAAAAGCCGTATGAATTACAATACGTCCCTGTCTTTTTCATTATGTTTTGTATGCTAAGTACATTACAAAATCTAATGAACTTTCCACCACTTGTGAATGTTTTTTTAAAGTTCGGTTTACTTTATAGTGGTGCTGGAATAACACTTTTATTTATTTTATTTTGCATACGTTATGTTCACTATCAATCGTATATATTTATTTTAAATTGGTTAAAGCAAGATGATAGAAACCGCCTTACATAAGGCGGTTTTTTTATTTGTAATTGTAACAGAACTTGTACATTTCACATAAAATAGGACGAGTAGCAATGCAAACATATTACAAGAAAGGGGCGGGCAATAAAATGAAACTTGTTATAGACGCAGGGCACGGTGGATATGATTCTGGTGCTGTTGGTAATGGTTTAGTAGAAAAAAACTTAACACTTCAAATTGCTAGACGCGTTCGAGACATTTTAACGGTAAATTACCCAATTACAATTAAAATGACACGTGATAGTGATGTGTTTATTTCTTTATCGGAACGTGCTAATATTGCCAATGCTTTTGGTGCGGATTATTTTATTTCATTTCATATTAATAGCGGCGGGGGTACAGGTTTTGAAAGCTATATTTATAATGCGTTATCCAACAGCAGCACTGCATATGCAAAGCAACAAAAGATGCATACAGCAGTAAATCCTGTATTAACAAAATACGGTCTTCGTGATCGAGGAGCAAAAAAAGAAAATTATGCGGTATTAAGAGAAACCGCAATGGATGCAATTTTAACTGAGACTGCCTTTATTGATACAACGTTTGATGCAAATTTATTAAAAAATCCACAATTTATTGAAGATCTAAGTCAAGCGTATGCGAATGGAATAGCGGCTATTTTTGGAGTAGCTCCAAATCCACAACCTCCTAACCCACAACCGACACCTCAAACGAAGGGAATCGCTTATATCCTTGGGAAAAATGTAAATTTAAGAAATGGTCCATCAACTTCTTCCTCAGTTATTCGTCAATTAAATTCTCCAGAATCTTACGTTGTATATCAGGAAAGTAACGGATGGTTAGATTTGGGGAATGGACAATGGGTGTATAATGATCCTTCTTACATTAATTTTGTAAAGACAAGTAATAGTGATGGAAGTCCGATTGGGGTTGCATATATACAAGGGATGAATGTAAATTTAAGAAGTGGTCCATCAACTACATCTGCAGTTATCCGCCAATTAAATTCTCCAGAATCTTATTTAGTATATATAAATGAAAATGGTTGGTTAAACCTTGGTGGAAATCAGTGGGTATATAATGATCCATCGTATATTAAATATACTCAATATTAGGAATTAAAATGATAATGCAATATGGATGCGTATCTTTGTTATGTATAACAAGGGTACGCATTTTAATAACAACATTTATTTTCATACTTATGCACTATGTTTTAAAAAGAAACATTAGAAAAGCGGATAGAATCTAAATAGTATATATTAAAAAAGTTTTCTGATATACATTGACAATATATGTAGGATACATTAATCTTTAATTGTTAATGATAATCGATTTCATCTAGGGAGGACATATGATACATACTAAAAAACTAATTATGTTCTGCATTATGATACTCATGGTTGTAATTGCAGGATGTAGTAAAGAAGAGAAAAAGGAAAATGATATATCAGCGAAAGCAAAAGATTCATATACGGTAAAGCATGCAATGGGCGAAACGACAGTAAATGGTACACCAAAAAGAGTTGTTGTTTTAACGAATGAGGGTGCTGAGGCACTTTTAACTGTTGGAGTAACGCCAGTTGGAACGACAAAACCACGAGCTGGGGATGAATGGTATCCTCATTTAGCGAATGAGTTAAAAGATACGAAAGTAGTAGGAACTGAGCGTGACATTAATTTAGAGGCAGTAATGAAGCTTCAGCCGGATTTAATTATTGGTAATAAAATGCGTCACGAAAAAATATACGAGCAGTTAAAAGAAATCGCGCCAACAGTATATGCTGAAACATTGCGCGGTGATTGGAAAGAAAACTTTACGCTTTATACAAAAGCTGTAAATAAAGAAAAAGAAGGGCAAAATGCTCTTAATGATTATAAAAAGCGTATTGCAGGAATAAAAGAACAATTAGGTGATAAAATTAACTCTAAAGTTTCAATTATTCGCTTCGTCCCAGGTGATGTTCGTATTTATCAAAAAAATTCATTCTCAGGCGTTGTATTAAATGATATTGGATTTAAACGACCACCACTACAAGATAAAGATGAATTTGCGATAAAAGGAATTACAAAAGAACAAATTCCAAATATGGACGGGGACTACTTATTCTATTTCACATCTGATAAAGATGCGGATAAGAATAATGAAGGAAACACGTTAGCGAAAGAATGGACAGAAGATCCGCTCTTTAAGCAGTTACAGGCTTCTAAAGATAATAAAGTATTCGAAGTAGATGAAGTGATTTGGAATACAGCAGGTGGTATTGTAGCTGCAAACCTTATGTTAGATGATATTGAAAAATATTTTCTAAAGTAAATGAATGGTCGAGTACATCACTTTAAATGGGTGATGTACTTTTTTATTTGTGAAAATACAGAAAATTCCTTCTTTTGAGTGTGGATAAGTTGTACAATTAAACCAATTATGGAATAAAGGAGTGGGAATGAATGAAAGCTACTCATAAAGATTGGATTTTGTTTAACGGAAGAATTGTAAATACGAAGGAAGAACAGCCGATGATTCCATTAGAGGAGAGAGGCTTTCAATTTGGTGATGGTATATACGAGGTATTTAGACTATATGATGGGAAGCCACATTTATTAGATTTACATTTAGAACGATTCTTTAATTCTATGGAAGAAATAAAACTAATTCCACCGTTTACTAAGGAAGAGTTAGTGGAAGAGTTGCATCAAATGATTGAAAAAAATCGATTTCAAGAAGACGGGAATGTATATTTGCAAATATCAAGAGGTGCTCAAGCACGTAATCATGTATATGAGTCAAATATGCAACCAACATATTTTGCAAATATTGTTTCATTTCCAAGACCAATTGCTGCTATGGAACGAGGAATAAAAGTTACTGTAGAAGAGGATATACGGTGGAAGTTCTGTCATATAAAATCTTTAAATCTGCTCCCTAATATTATGATTAAAAATAAAATAAACGAACAAGGCTATCAAGAAGCGATATTAGTACGAGATGGAATTGTAACTGAAGGGTGTCATTCGAATTTCTTTATGGTGAAAAATAATAGATTGATTACACATCCTACTGATAATTTCATTCTACACGGCATTACACGTCACTACGTTATTACATTAGCGAAAGAGTTACATATTGAAGTAGAAGAACGAGAATTTTCGCTACAAGAAGTATATGAGGCTGAGGAGTGTTTCTTTACAGCGACACCACTTGAAATATTCCCAGTCGTTCAAATTGGTGATGAACAGTTTGGAACCGGCGAAAGAGGACCAATTACAAAAAAACTCCAAGTTGCGTATGAAGAAAGTATTAGTTTGTTTAAAGTTACGAATTAATATTGAGGAAAAAAGCTGGTACTCCCCCAGCTTTTTTTCATGATATAATTCAAGCATAGGACAAGTTTTGAAAACGCTGTAAAAAGGGGATTTAATGTATGAATTATGAAGATTTTAAAGAAGTAATTCACGGTAGAAGAAGTGTTAGAAAGTTTACAGAACAAGAAGTATCCACTAGTGATATAAAAGAAATTATTGATTGTGCTCGTTATGCACCGAGTGATACGAACTCACAAACGTGGGAATTCTTGGTCATTATGAACCGAGAGAAAATTAAAGAAATTGAACAAATGACATGGGATGCATTACATAAACTTGCGGCAAAAGCGGCAGAAAACGGAGAAGAGAAAGCAGGGAAATTACTTACACGTTCTTTCGGACCATATGCAACAGCTTTCTCGGAGGCGCCAGTATTAATCGTATGTTTGGCCACACCATATGAATCAAAGTTTCGTGAAAAGATTTTTGATCCAATTGCTTTTGTTCCAGATTCAGTTTGGGAAGAAGAAGGAATTAAGAGTAGCTGTTTAGCGGCACAAAACTTAATGTTGGCTGCACATGCGAAGGGGCTTGGTACTTGCCCGATGACAGGGCCGGTATTGTTAGCTCAAGATGAACTACGACAATATTTACAAATTGAGCCTGAAAAACAAATAAATATGGTTATTTCACTCGGTTTTCCAAAAGATAAGCCTAAGAAACTTCCAAGAAAAGAAGTAGATGAGATTACAACATTTGTTTTTTAAAGCCTAAAATAAAAAGACATTGAATGAACAATGTCTTTTTATTTTGGACAGGTATGTAATTCATCTGTTGGGCTAAAATGATAGAGAAGAGGGAATTACTATTTATTTCATAAAAAAAATTAATGTTCTATTAAGGAAAATATGATACATTAATCGTGAGCAAGATTCTATTTGTTCATGAAAGTTTTAAAATTAGTTTTAAAATTTAAAAGTTATTTTTGTATAATAAATTATAATGAAATGACAGGGGGGATGAATTTTGAAAAAATTCATAATCACTGGATTGTCTGTATTGTTATTAGCCGGTTGCGGTGCTCCGCAGGAAAAAGAGGATGCGCAATCAAAGCAGGAAGAAAAAGTTGTAAATGCAAGTAATGAGAATATAGTTGTATTTCCTGAAGGAGCAGTGCCAGTTGGAGAAGGAAAAGTAAAAGTCATTACACCAGACGGTACTTCTGAAAATGGTAATATACCGGCTGTATTCATCAAAAAGGATACTTTAATTCAGCAAGTTGAATTAGAGCTTTCTAATTTTCAAAACGATAAAGAAACATTTATATTTGTAGATCAAGTATATGCAGATAAACATCAAGTCACTAGTACAACACAGACAACAGTACAATTAAAAGAAAAGACGCTTGAGACAGGTAATCATACGGTTACTGCA
Organism: Bacillus wiedmannii; assembly: GCF_001583695.1. Classification (GTDB taxonomy): domain Bacteria; phylum Bacillota; class Bacilli; order Bacillales; family Bacillaceae_G; genus Bacillus_A; species Bacillus_A wiedmannii. The sequence goes on from NZ_LOBC01000013.1 coordinate 32,749, forward strand.
GTTCAGTATGAAAACAATGACCCGAAAGGAAAGGTTATTAGTTTTAATCAAGCAACATTTGAGACAAAGCCTGCGTCTTAAGAAGAATAAAAAGTACATTACTCAAAAAAGTAGTGTGCTTTTTTATTTGGACTAGAGTGTGCAAGAGTGAATAACTTGTTTCGTTTTCTAATACGATTAAATAGGAAGAAATCACTTGTTACTACTATGACAGAGAAAGAGGTTGAAGATGTGAATCGGTGTATTCGTATCGTCTTGATTAGTATAATGATGGCAGTAATTTGGTTTACGATACAAGAGGTGATTCAAATTACGTTTAATTACCAAATTCATGACTTAGTAATAGGATCTAGTTGTTTTACCATTGAGTATCTATTATATCCCTCATTAATGGGCAGTAAGACCTCGCCTTAAACTCGGTATATGTGAGGAGATTAGGTGGGAGATCAACTGTCCGATTGGTTTAACTAATAATCATTGGAGATGAACAAACTCTCCAATGATTAAAGTTTCACTTTATGATAAACTCGAATTAAGGTAAGTTTTACAAGAAAAATGTAGGTATTTCATTTGAAATGTCGAATAGTACATACGATGTCGTAATAACAAATTTTCTATTGTTTACTGTGAAACAGAAGAAGGAGAGATAGTAGTTATGAAACGAGCTCTTATTAATATTGATTATACATATGATTTTGTAGCGGAAAAAGGTGCTTTAACTTGCGGAAAACCAGGTCAAGAAATTGAGAAGGAAATTGTACATATAACGACGCAATATATTGAAAATGGAGATTACGTTGTCTTTGCGATTGATAAACATGAAAAAAATGATGTATATCATCCAGAATCAAAGTTATTCCCGCCTCATAATATAGCTGGCACAAATGGAAGAGATTTGTTTGGTGAATTACAAGAGGTATACGAAACATATAAAAATGCAGAGAATGTATATTATATGGATAAAACACGATATAGTGCATTTGCAGGAACAGGTTTAGAGATGAAGTTACGAGAAAGAGGAATAGAAGAAGTACATCTTGTAGGTGTTTGTACTGATATTTGTGTTCTTCACACAGCAGTAGATGCTTATAATAAAGGATTTAAAATTGTAGTTTATGAAAAGGCGGTTGCATCTTTTAATGCGCAAGGACATGAATTTGCACTTGGACATTTTAAGTCATGCTTACATGCAGAAGTGAAGTGAAGTGAAAAAAGAGGCCTTTAAAAAAGGTCTCTTTTTTCGTTTAAATTGTGACGACGTTTTGCTTGATTAGTTTTTTTATAAATGGACTAATTTTTTCTGGTAATCCATTTAAATCAAAAAATTGTACATGCAATGATTCAAACCCATCAGCTTTTAACGTACCACCTGTAATGTTTTTGCAAAGGTATGCGATTGTTATAGGGTAAAATTCATCTCCGTTCGGTAATTTCACAAAAAATTCTTTTCCGGAAAATACATGTATTAACTGCAAAGTTCCTATTTCAATCCCTGTTTCTTCAAGAACTTCACGTCTTCCGGCTTCTTCTGTTGATTCGCCAAGTTCAACAAATCCACCGGGAACACCCCAAACACCATTTCGCCTTTGTTGTAGTAATATTTGTCCTTGTTCATTGAAAACAGCTACAGCAACGCCAGCTAGATTGAGTGGTCTTGATCCAATAACTTCTCTTAGTTCTTCGATATAGCCCATTGTTAGTTAACCTCCGCGAGTCAAAATATTTTCAAATGAACTATTCGGCGTTGTGTTAATATTCCCCTTTTTGTTTAGGTAAGTATTGAGGTCTTAACATAAAGTCATTTATAAAAAATTCTATTGTTATCTCCCTTTAGATAATAAAAAAGGGTATATTTATAGAAGAAAGTGTAACAAGTTTTAAGGAAATCAAAAGGTATGACAATAAATTAGTTTTTCATAAAATTTTCATTAGTTAAGGGTGTGTATGGATGAGTTTATTAACGTATACTGAAGAATTTTTTAATTATGTAAGAGAGTTTTTACTTTTAAGATTTTTACTATTTGCTTTAGTACTAATCATTATCTCTTTTGTAATTAACCGCATTATTGATTGGTTTTTTAGGAAATCAAGCTTTTTTGATGAAGAGGTAGAGCAAACAATTCAAAGTGTGATTCGATCTATTTTTAGATATATCATCATCATCAGTCTAATCATATATTTAATTAGCCAATTTGTAGATATAAAAAGTATCATTGCAGGTGCAGGGATAGCGGGTGTTGTTATCGGTTTTGCTGCACAACAGATGTTAAAAGATGTTATATTAGGCTTTGCGAGATTAGCGGACAAAGAGTTTCGTGTTGGCGATTTTGTTACTTTTAACGGAACAAATTCAGGAACGATTGAGGAAATTAGTATTCGTTTTATGCAAATTCGTGAATGGTCAGGAAAACTTCTTACGATACCACACGGAGAGATTAGGACGATACAAAATTTTAATAAAGGATGGATGCGCGTAATTGAACGGATTACGGTAAGTTATCAGGAAGATCCTATAAGAGTTAAGGAGTTGTTAGAAGAAGTTTGTGTTAATTGTAATGAAAAATTGGCTTCGAGTCTTTATAAAGTAGAGGATGAAGCTGTTGAATCGTTTAAATATGTTGGTGTCACAGATTTAAACCCGAATCTTAAATATGTTGGATATGAATTTTGTATTACAGGTTTAATAAAGCCAGAAGATTATTTTGAAACTTCTAGACAAGTAAGGTTTGAATTAATGTCTATGTTCCATAAGAATCAAGTGCAAATGCCAGCAGCAAATATGGTCGTTACTACTGAAAGTTTACAGCATAACCATGGTGGACAATCTTTATCGGACAGCTAAAGAAGAACAAGAACAGTTTGTTAACAAAATTCTGTTTTTAATATTGGATAGAAAAACAATAATAAAATGATTAATTTAAAGAAAGAACTGAAGGAATTCGGTTCTTTCTTTATTTGTAGAATTTAGAAATTTCTTAATGTTATAATGGTAGTTGGTGATGAAAATGAACTTTGAAGAAAAAGAGATGCATCGTTTAGAAGCATTAAAAGCAATTGCTGAATTATTAAATGAAGCAACAGACTTACAGGACATGTTAGAAAAAGTGTTACATACATTGTTACAAGTTATGAATTTACAAACAGGGTGGATATTCTTTATCGATGAAAGTGGAAAGCACCGTATGCTTGTAGATGAAAACTTACCACCGGCTCTTACATGGAAAGAGAAGAAGCCGATGTGTGAAGGAGATTGCTGGTGTGTAGAGCGTTTTGTGAATGGGAGATTAGAAAAAGCAACAAATATTATTGAATGTAAGCGGATAGAGGATGCGATTGAATGTAATTGGGGAGAGACCGAAGATGTTACGCATCATGCGACAATTCCCCTTAGGTCTGGATCGGAGAAGTTTGGTCTATTAAATGTGGCCTCACCTCAAAAAACACATTTTTCAGAGGAAGAATTAGCATTACTAGAATCAATTGCATTTCAAATAGGAACGACAATACAACGTATTCAGTTAGTAGAGAAAGAACGTAAATACGTAGTGGTAGCTGAAAGAAATCGACTTGCACGTGATTTACATGATTCAGTAAAACAATTGTTATTTTCTATTATGCTAACAGCAAAAGGTACTTTAAATATGACGCAAGATAGAGACTTGCAAGAGATGTTGAGCTATATTGGAGAATTATCACAGGAAGCATTACAAGAAATGACACTTTTAATTTGGCAATTAAGACCGGAAGGATTAGAGAAAGGTTTAGCAGAAGCAATTAAAAATTACGGAAAGTTGTTAGGGATTCAGGTGGAAGTTCGAATTGATGGTATGGTTTCAATTGGAGATGAAATAGAAGAAGTTTTATGGCGTATTAGTCAAGAAGCAATACATAATTGTAAAAAACATGCTTCATGTGAAAAGGTAAATGTTCTTTTAAAAATAGAAAATAACCAGTTGTATTTTTACATAGAGGATAACGGAATAGGATTTATACAAGATCACGTAAGAGAGTCAGCGCTCGGTTTAAAAAGTATGAAGGAACGTATTCAGTTAATGAGGGGATCATTTCAAATAAAAACTGAGCTGAAAAAGGGTACAAAAATTGAAATTCAATTGCCGGTTTAAAGGGGAGAAGAAGATTGAAGATTAAATTACTACTAGTTGAGGATCATCATATCGTTCGAAGAGGACTTGTATTCTTTTTAAAAACGAGAGAAGAATTTGAAATAGTTGGGGAAGCAGAAAATGGTGAAGAGGCATTAACATTCATTCAAACGGAAAGACCAGATGTAGTATTGATGGATCTATCAATGCCGAAGATGGATGGTATAGAAGCAACAAAACGGATAAAACAATATGATGAAACAATAAAGATACTTATATTAAGCAGTTTTTCAGAGCAAGATTATGTTTTACCAGCACTGGAAGCTGGAGCAGATGGTTATCAATTAAAAGAAGTACAACCAGAGCAACTTGTTGCTTCTATCATTGCAGTACATGAAGGAAATGCGAATTTTCATCCGAAAGTAACACCAGCACTATTCGGACGGTCAGCAGTCAAGAAAGAAAAAGAAAAAGAAAAACCTTTTTCCATGTTAACGAAAAGAGAGCAAGAAGTACTTCGTGAAATTGCGAAAGGGCGAAGTAATAAAGAAATTGCAGCAGAGCTTCATATTACAGAACAGACTGTGAAAACACACGTTTCAAATGTTTTAGCTAAATTGGAAGTAGATGATCGTACGCAAGCTGCATTATATGCGGTGAAGCACGGGGGAAATAATAAGTATGAATAATTATGTCCCTTGTTACGACAGAATACATAGGAGTATTTAAAATTTATCCCGCTATTTGCGGGCTTATAATTAGTGGTAGATGTACAATACTCTCACTGATTAAAGTTTCAATTTATAGTAGTGCTAAATAAAGGTTTTTCTTCTTTCTATAATTAGGTACAATAAAACTACGATGGAAGGGGAAGATATGCTATGCCAGGTACAAGAAGTGGGATTGGAAAAATTCAAGCTTCGTTAAACGGTTTATCACCGAAATTGCGAAGTATTGCCGAACATATATTGAAACATCCACAAGATGTTGTACATAAATCTATTACAGAATTAGCTGAAGTTACGAATAGTTCTGAAGCTACGATATTCCGCTTATGTAAGCATCTCGGTTTTCAAGGGTTTCAAGATTTAAAGATTACATTAGCTCGTGAAATTGTACATACTCCTATGCAAAATATTCATGAAGAAGTATCGGCAGAAGATAGTATGGTCACTGTTGCTAAAAAAGTTTTTCATTCGCATATTACAGGACTGCAAGATACATTGCATTTGTTAAATGATACAGCGCTAGAGCAAGCCGTAAAGGTATTGCAAGATGCAAGTCGTATTGAGTTTTATGGAAATGGTGGTTCTGGTATTATTGCGATGGATGCATATCATAAATTTATGAGAACGGGTATTTCTTGTATTGCTCATACAGATTCACATTTTCAAATTATGGGTGCGGGTTTACTTACTAAAGAAGCAGTGGTAATTGCAATTTCTCATTCTGGTAGCAATAAAGGGTTACTGGAAGCGTTAGAAGTAGCAAAAGCAAGAGGAGCTCACATTATTGCAATTACGAGCTATCAGAAATCAGCATTAAGTCAACTTGCTGATATTACTTTGTATACTTCAACACGTGAGACGGAATTCCGCACAGAAGCAAGTTCATCAAGATTAGCACAGTTAAGTTTATTAGATACTTTGTACGTTGGGTTATCGTTACAACGCCAAGAAGAGACGTTGCAAAATTTACAAAGTATACGTGAAACAATTTCGATGAAACGAATATAAAAAGTCCTTCAATTGAAGGGCTTTTTATATTGGCCAATAGTTTTTTGTGAAAATTTGATGATTATAATTTCCTGTTTTAAAAAATCTTTATTAATTGAGTTTTTTACTCCCGCGTAGAGTTCTAATAAACTATACATAGATGCAATTTCGGTTTTCCCTTCAAATAAACATTTGGTTAATAATTCAAATATTGTTCAATATTTAACAATAGGCTTTTAAAATTACATGTTATGATGAACGTGTAATGATGATTGAACATTTAAATTTGGCATAATAATTAGCCAAACCAGTGAAGACAGAAGTTGTGAGATGAACTCATTAAAATTCTAAAACACTAAAGGGGAGATCACATATGAAAGCAGTAGTGGTAAATAAAAATAGTAAAGCAAACATTGAAGTTATTGAAAAGAAATTACGTCCGTTACACTCAGGTGAAGCGCTAGTAGATGTAGAGTATTGTGGGGTTTGTCATACTGATTTACACGTTGCAAATCATGATTTTGGAAACACAGATGGCCGTATTCTTGGTCATGAGGGTGTAGGTATTGTTACGAAAATTGCTGATGATGTAACTTCACTAAAGGTAGGTGACCGTGTAAGTATTGCATGGATGTTCCAATCTTGTGGACGTTGTGAATATTGCGTAACAGGTAGAGAAACATTTTGCCGTGAAGTTAAGAACGCTGGTTATTCAGTAGATGGTGGTATGGCAGAACAATGTATTGTTACAGCTGATTATGCGGTGAAAGTACCAGAAGGATTAGATCCTGCTCAAGCATCATCAATCACATGTGCGGGCGTAACTACATATAAAGCAATAAAAGTATCAGACATTAAACCTGGTCAACCTATCGTCATCTATGGTTGTGGTGGATTAGGTAACCTAGCTATCCAATATGCTAAAAACGTATTTGGTGCAAAGGTAATTGCAGTAGATATTAATGACGATAAATTAGCGTTAGCAAAAGAGGTTGGTGCGGATATGACTATCAATCCAATTTCTCAAGGCCCTGCTGATAAGATTGTTCAAGATGAGTTTGGTGGTGCTTATGCTGCTGTTGTAACAGCCGTTTCTAAAGTAGCATTCAACTCAGCAGTTGATGCAGTACGTGCTTGTGGTAAAGTCGTTGCAGTAGGTTTACCAGTAGAAACTATGGATTTAAACATTCCGCGACTTGTACTAGATGGAATTGAAGTAGTTGGTTCTCTAGTCGGTACTCGTAAAGACTTAGAAGAGGCATTCATGTTCGGTGCAGAAGGAAAAGTAGTGCCGGTTGTTCAAACTTGTTCTCTAGATAAAGTACAAAATGTATTCGAAGAAATGGAACAAGGTAGAATTCAAGGACGTATGGTAATCGATTTTAAACAGCATAATTGTGATTGCAAATAATTCATTTTAAATATAAAAAGCATGAGTCTAGCTAAAGACATGTAAAAAAGTTAGACAGCAGAAAGAAGATGATCCCTGCATTCAACAGGAATCATCTTCTTTGCATTCCACTACTATCAATGTCGACTAACGAGAAAGGATTAAAGGTTCACTTTATCTACAAACGAAAAAGAATCTTTACTTTTAACAAATTTTTTATGATTTGGAACGGTTTGAATTGCTACAACTTGCGAATCTCTTGCTTTCAGTGCATCTTGAATCCCGATTGTCATAAGCTTAATAAATAGAATCGTAATAAAGAATGAAACGAGAGTATAAAAAATAATCCACCATGAAAGATTCATTTCATTACGATTTAATCCAATAAGGCCTGCCCAATCATTCGATAGAGAAACAGGTTTGAGTACTCCGTCATAGAGTTCACGCATTTGTATCCCACCAATTACAATATCAAGCAACGCTAAATGGATAACGAGTATGAGAGTTTGGACGATATGTTCCATAAATAAAACAAATAAGCGGTCAAGTAATAAGACTCGTAAGTGTTTTTTGATAATATGAAAACGGCTAGCACCCAATAATTGTGAACTTAAAATATAATCTTGTTTCATAAATTCATCAACCTCTGAGGATATATATAAAGAAAGTGTAGGCAGAGCGACGAAAATAAGTACGAGTACTTGATAAAACGCAAATGAAATATTTGGATCTAATCTATCAGCATTTGATATGATTACAATATTAACGGGCGTGATGAGTATAAATGCGATAAATAAAGTAGGAATATAGTAAAAAACTTCTGAGCATGCCTGGAAAAATCTCTTGAATTTTGGAGCATATAAACTTAAGAGGATTCCTATACATGTTCCGAATAAAATTCGAAAGAAGCTAATTGCCACAGCTAATAAGATAGTGAATTTTGCTCCTTCTATAATTTGTAAGAAAACAGACTCTCCAAAACGATCAGATCCAAAAGGTGGTATTAACGATGGTGGAAAGGGAGCCTTTCCAAGTAATTCGTTATTGTCATTGTAAAGTAACTGAGGAGGTTTTGGGATGTTATCTTTAAAGAACCAACTATAAATAAAACTAGCTGAAACAAGTATGAATAAATAAGTAAAGCCGATTAAAAAGCGTTTTGATTTCCAAATAGATTTCATAAAGCTACTCCTTTCAATTGTTTTTGCCATCTATTCATCATGAGAGAGATTATTTGAAAAATGGTGTAAAACGGTAAAATAATCATGACAAGTATAATAAATGCAGCGGGAGGTGAAATAAACGCCTTCTTAAATAAAAATTGAATAATACCTTGCATATTAAAAACAAATTCTAAAATGAATAAGTTAGAAAGTAAGAAAACAAAAATCGTTTTTAAATGGTAGAAGAAGTGGATAGATATATTTTTGAATAAATGAATGCGTAGTATATAACTTGATGAAAGACCTTTTCCATATGCAACCTCTACGTAATGTTTTCCATGTTCTTCTTGTATGTATAACACCATCATCCGAAACATTTGTAATGTAGGTAAGACCGCTAAAGATAAAATAGGGAGTAAATAAGCGCGATTTTCATTAAAAGAAATAATGGTGAAAGGAGCTTCCCCAAATTTCTTAAGTACCCAAATGAAAAATATTTGCAAACAAATCATCATCATCATATCAGGGACAGCTTCTAATATGAACACAATTCGGTTTATCCATTTTTTTATATAATCTTTTGCTAAAAAATAAAAAAATGCCATGCTAGATGAGATAAAGAGCGCAAGCAAAAAGGCCACAAATAATACAATAAACGAATATAGGTAAGGTTCTAAAACAGTTGGAAATAATGGTGTCGTTTTTAAATGACCAAACTTTGGGTCTGATCCTATAACCAACAATGATTCAGGTGAGAAAACCTGTTTTAACATAGTAACGATCTGGTTAAAAAAATAAATTGGTTGAAAGGTGAATCCTTGTTGAGTGATAAATAAATAAGGTAAATTTAATAATAGTAACAGTGATAAAAGAATTGATGAAAGCTTAATTGTGAATTGAGATATTTTATGTAACATTAAATCCCTCCGACATCTTTTTACAACATTATACAATAAAGTCTAAAATATTGTTTTATTTTTCTGAAAAATATAAATGTTATTAGGTTTTATAGTATGGAACATATATTTACAAGTTAATAAAGTGATAGTAGGATCCGCACTCTAAGACTATTAAGATAAAAGGACGAGTGAACTTAATACAATAAAAACGAGCAAAGTGCACAAAATTTCCATTGCGGAGGTAGTTGCTGTACAACTCCTTTTTCATGCAAATGAGTAGAACGTAAGGAAGGACTATGTATGTGTTGTTAATGAAAGAAAAAGAGAGTGTGTTGCGTAACGAATATATCGCAACTTTACCGCGGGGAAAATCTAAATTTAGTATGTAAGTGAAATGGAATGAGGGGGATAAATTTTTTATCGTGAAAAAAATTTTCTTTTTAAAACTTGATTAATGAAAAAATATTTTATATACTAATTCATGTAAACGGTTTACTAGATCATATTTTGCTAGAAACGAAGGGAAGATTCGCATGGAAACAAGGGGGAGAGTAATCGGGATTGATATCGGTACCACAAGTACAAAAACGGTTGTGTTTACAGAAAAAGGAAAAGTCGTTGCGTCACATGCAGTTGATTATCCAATTATTCAACCAAAGGTCGGATGGGCTGAGCAAGATCCTGATGTAATATGTGCTGCTGTATATAAAACTGTAAGCGTTGCCATCGGAAAGGGTAACGTGTTACCAGAGGATATTTCTTCAATCGGTATTAGTACAGCAATGCACGCATTAATTGCAGTAGATAAAAACGGTGCACCATTAACGCGTTCTATCATTTGGGCAGATAATAGAAGTACGAAACAATCGGAAAAATTATTACAACATATGAATGGGCATGACATTTATAGACGAACAGGCACACCAATTCATCCGATGTCGCCGCTTTCTAAATTATTGTGGATGAAAGAGGAAGAGCCAGAATTATATGCGAGCGCTTCTAAATTTATTTCCATAAAAGAGTATGTTATTTATCAATTGTTTTCACGTTACGTAGTGGATTATTCAATAGCATCTGCTACTGGGTTATTTAATTTAGAAACATTAAACTGGGATGAAGATGTTTTAACGATGTTACATATGTCATCAGAACAATTATCAACACCTGTGCCAACTACATATATTTTATCAGGTATGAAACCTGAATTAGCACAAAAGATGGGCATTCGTGAAGATACTCCAGTTGTTATTGGTGCAAGTGATGGTGTTCTTGCGAATGTAGGCGTTGGGGCAATATCGCCTGGATCAGCTGCAATTACGATTGGAACAAGTGGTGCGGTTCGAACAATTTCATCAAGTGTTAATACAGATGAAAAAGGAAGAACGTTTTGTTATGCATTAACAGACGAGCACTGGGTGATAGGCGGACCAACGAATAACGGCGGAATATTACTGAGATGGTTACGTGATGAATTTGGTAGCCCAGAACAAGAAGTTGCAAGGAAGCTTGGCATTGATCCATATGATTTATTAATTAAATATGCGGAAAGTGTACCAGCTGGAGCAGGTGGATTGCTATTTTTACCGTTTCTATCTGGAGAACGTGCACCTTACTGGAATGCAAATGCGCGTGGTACATTCTTTGGAATAAACCTTCAGCATAAACGAGAACATTTTATACGAGCAGTCATGGAAGGTGTGTGTATGAGCGTATATTCTGTGGCACTCGCAATTAGAGATTGTACAGGTCCACTTACTGAAATACGCGTTTCAGGAGGGTTTGCGAAATCTGCATTTTGGAGACAAATGCTATCCGATATGATGGGAAAAGAATTGCTTGTTCCTGAAAGTCATGAAGCATCTGCGCTTGGGGCAGCGGCAGTTGCTTTATATGCTGTAGGAAAAATTGATTCTCTTGAAGAGGTAAAGGATTGGATTGATATTGTACATCACCATGTACCGAATAAAGAAAATACGGCTATATATTTAGAAATGTTTTATATGTATGAACGACTTTACAATCGCTTGAAAGAAGAATTTGATTGTATAGCTGCTTTCCAACGTAAACAATAGGGGGATTGGGAGAAATGGTAGTTGGGATCGTACTAGCGGCAGTTGTCATACTACTTTTACTTATTACGGTAGTAAAATGGCATCCATTTGTCGCGTTAATTTTAACAGCAATTGGTGTAGGGCTAGCAATGGGAATGCCATTGATTGGAACTTCACCAAAAGATCCAGGGATTATCGATTCTATTAAACTAGGGCTTGGTAATACGTTAGGGTTTTTAGCGATAGTATTAGCATTAGGAACGATGCTTGGAAAAATGATGGCCGAATCTGGCGGTGCTGAACGAATTGCTAACACATTAATTGATCGTTTTGGGAAGAAACGTGTTCACTGGGCAATGATGTTCGTTGCATTTTTAGTAGGGATTCCAGTGTTTTTCCAAGTTGGATTTGTACTGTTAATTCCATTAGTATTTACAATTGCGGTAGAAACAGGGGTATCACTTATTACAATCGGTATACCACTAGTAGCAGGTTTATCTGTTGTACACGGACTCGTTCCGCCACATCCAGCAGCGATGGCAGCAGTAGGTATTTTTAAAGCAGATGTAGGGAAGACAATTTTATATGCTTTAATCGTCGGACTTCCAACTGCAATCATTTCAGGTCCGCTTTACGGGAAATGGATTGGTGCTCGTATACATAAAGAAGTACCATTAGATATAGCGGAGCAATTTATTGAAAGAGATAAGAAGAAGGAGCTTCCTAGTTTCGGAAATACATTGTTTACAATTTTACTTCCAGTATTTCTAATGCTAGGTGCATCGATTGCGGAAGTCGCGCTAAACAAAACAAGTCAACTTGCACAAGTATTGCACTTTATTGGAGATCCAATCGTTGCATTATTAATTGCAACGATATATTCTTTCTTTAGTCTTGGTTATGCAAAAGGTTTCTCAAAAGATAAAGTATTACAATTTACAAATGATTGCTTAGGGCCTATTGCGAACATACTGTTAGTTATCGGTGCAGGCGGCGCGTTTAATAAAGTATTATTAGATTCTGGAATTGGAACGACAATCGCAGAAATGGCGAAAGAATCTCATATTTCACCGATATTATTAGGTTGGGGAATTGCGGCACTTATCCGAATCGCAACTGGATCGGCAACGGTTTCTATGATGACAGCAGCTGGAATTGTAGCACCGATTGCAGCAAGTACACCAGGTGTAAACGTTGAACTATTAGCACTTGCAACAGGTGCAGGATCATTAATTTTATCACATGTAAATGATTCTGGATTTTGGATGATTAAAGAGTATTTCGGAATGACTGTGAAGGAAACATTATTAACATGGACTGCAATGGAGACAATATTATCTGTTGTAGCACTTGGACTCATTTCGTTATTAAATATATTTGTATAGAATGGGAGATTGATTAATATGAAACTAGGTTTAATTGGATTAGGAAAAATGGGATTCCCATTAGCGGAACATTTATATGAAGACAAACATGAAGTTGTTGTATATGACGTAAATAAAGAGCTTGTTGAAAAAGCTGGGGCTTTAGGAATTACTGCTCGTCATACATTAAAAGAAATGATTGCTGAATTAGAAGCCCCTCGTACAATTTGGGTAATGGTACCTGCGGGAGAAGTTGTTGAGTCAGTATTAAAAGATGTATATCCATTATTAGAAGAAGGCGATATCGTTATTGAAGGCGGAAATTCATTCTATAAAGATACGTTACGCCGTGCTGAAGAAGCGAAAAGCTTTGGTTTACATTACGTTGATATCGGTACATCAGGTGGTGTAGAAGGAGCTAGATACGGCGCTTGCTTAATGGTTGGTGGAGAAAAAGAAATTTATGATCAATTAGAACCTTTATTTAAAGATTTAGCAGTAGAGAATGGGTATTCTTATGCAGGCCGCGTCGGAAGTGGTCATTTCTTAAAGATGGTTCATAACGGTATTGAATACGGAATGATGCAGGCAATTGCTGAAGGATTTGAAGTGTTAGATAAAAGTGATTTTGATTTCAATTATGAAGATGTTGCAAAAGTATGGGCAAACGGATCGGTTATCCGTGGTTGGTTAATGGACTTAACTGAAAAGGCATTTGCAGATGATCCAAAACTAGATGGTATTAAAGGTGTGATGAACTCTTCAGGAGAAGGGAAATGGACTGTGGAAACAGCACTTGAACTTCAAGCGGCAGCACCAGTAATCGCAATGTCATTATTTATGCGCTACCGTTCTCAAGAAGATGATACATTCCACGGAAAAGTAGTTTCAGCTCTTCGTAATCAGTTCGGTGGACATGAAGTTGTGAAAAAATAGGAAATGATTTTCGAAAAGAAACTTGTGCAAAGGCGCAAGTTTCTTTTTTATAGTGTAAGACATCTCTACTTTAAAAACACCGTCAATCACTGTTTATTTGTACTGATTGTATCAAATATATAGTGAAGCATGAAAGATGTCCTAACATAAAAGTAAGAATAAATAAAATGAAGTTTTCATAAATAGTAAAAGGATGATTATGTCATCAATGTAGCTATGAAATGGTGTTACATATGAAAAGAGCGTGTTAATAAAATATGAGGTGGTTAAATGGGAAATGAGCAAGTGAAGAATGCAGGGGAAGAAAAAAAGTTATGTCTTTGTATGATTGTTAAAAACGAGTCTAGAATTATGGAAAGATGTTTAAATGCTACAAAATCAATTGTAGATTTTGTTTCTATTTGTGATACGGGATCAACAGATCATACACCTGAAATTATTGAAAATTGGTGTAAAGAAAATGAAATCCCTGGAACAGTTCATCATGAACCATTTAAAAACTTTGGTTATAACAGAAGTTTAGCAGTGTCATTGGCACAAAAAACATATCCAGAAGCAGATTATTTATTAATATTAGATGCGGATATGATATTAGAAGTTAATCCTGATTTTGATAAGACTAGTTTAACGGAAGACCATTATCTTACATTGCAATATGATATTCATATTAAGTATTGGCTTACACGCCTTCTTAAAGCTTCTTTACCATGGAAATCTGTTGGTGTTACTCATGAGTATTGGGATATAGATCGTTCCAAAGTTGGTGCGGATTACAATACGAGGGTAGCTAGGTTAGAGACGCTTGTCGTTAACGATCCAGGAGATGGTGGGAGTAAAGCTGATAAATTTGAGAGAGATGAGAGGTTGTTGTTACAAGGATTAAATGATCCAGAAACAACGCCAGATTTGCATATAAGATATTTATTTTATTTAGCCCAAACTTATTTTCATTTAAGTCAATTTGAAGATTCGATTAAATGGTATAAAAAACGGGTGGAAGCAGGTGGATGGGTTGAAGAGGTGTTCTATTCGTTATTGCGAATAGGATTTTGTTATGAACAATTAGCAAACCGTTCAGCAAATAAACAATATGAAGTAACAGAAGCTGATGAAATAGAAAATGCAAAGAATCAAGAAGAGCAAAATACAGCATTAGCTATTCTTTATTTTCAAAGAGCGTGGGAATATAGACCAACTCGGGCTGAACCATTATACCAACTTGCAAGAATGTATCGATTAAAATCTCAAAATAATATTGCTTTGATGTATGCGTTGCAAGGGAAGGAAATTCCTTTTCCGAAAAATGATCTTCTATTTGTAGATTATCATGTGTATGATTACTTATTTGACTATGAGATTTCTATAAGTGCTTTTTATATACCGCATAAAAAACATTTAGGTGCAGTATCACAAAAATATTTGGAATCGAAAAAAGAAGAGTTACCGTTGCATATAGCAAATATGGTAGAAAGTAATGCGAAATTTTATTAAATACATTTTCGGTTAAAGGAGTAGTGGAGTAATCATGGAATTAATACGATGGGCGCTAGAATTAGGGGAATCTGTGCATGGAAATACGTATGAAGAATTGATGCCACTACTAGATTATTATTATGATCGCGATCATTTAAAAGCGTATTGTATCGCAAATCTTCTTATAGACATGGACGTAGCAGAAGAGCATCGGGAAAAAATCGAATTAAGAAGGTGCATTGCTGCTTATTATGCTGGAATGTATAAAGTAGCAAAAAAACATGCAAATGAGCTTTTACTGAAATATCCGGATGTGGATTTATATAAAAATAATTTAAGACTAATGGAAGCATATTTGAATAAAGAATATGATTATTGTCTTTTTATATGCCCAAAGACGTATGGTAGTTTTATAGATGTCGCGCGAGCTTTGAAATGGCGATTGGAGCAAGAGGGAAATACAGCAATTATATCAGAAACAATACTAGAAAATGTGAAAAATACAATTGTGTTTGGAGCACATACGTATGCGCATAACCCGAATCTACTACCGAAAAATGCAATTATTTATAATTTAGAACAGCTATATGAAGGAAGCCCTTATGCACATCCATTTTATTTAATATTATTAAAAGATAAGGAGATTTGGGATTATAGTAAACAAAATATAGAATGGTTAAAACAAAAAGGGATAGGAAAAGAAATAAAACATGTAGGAATGAACTATGCTCCAACTTTGGAAATAAAAAAAGATGCATTTGATGATGAGATCACTGAAGACATTGATATACTGTTTATAGGTGCTCTTAATTCGAGGCGGCAAGCTATTTTAGATCAATTAAAAGCAGTTGCTCCAAATTTAAATATAGTTTTTAAAAATAATGCGTGGGGAATTGCTAGAAATGAATTGATTGCTAGGTCTAAAATTATATTAAATATTCATTTTTACTTGTCAGGTATTCTTGAAACACCTCGGGTATCTTATGCAGTGGCAAATAAAAAGTTTATTATTTCGGAAAATAGTAATCCAGAGGACGAGATGGAGTGGCCAGGAATTGTGTTTACTTCGTACGAAAAAATAATAGAAAATATTTTGAAATATATATCTTTACCAGAAGAACGTAATAAATTAGCAGAACAAGCGTATACCCATTTTGAAGCGAATGGAAGCAGAGGTATACTGAGTCATAATGGTGGAGAATCGTAATTGTGAAGAACTCATACTTGCGTATGAGTTCTTTTTTTTGCCTATCATACTATTTTATCAAGCTAGTTCCCTCTTTATATTGTGTTTTGTATAGAAATTTCTGATAATATATAAGTATAACTTGAAAACAAAGGGGAGAAATAATTATGAAACTAGTCGTTATTAATGGTACACCAAGAAAATTCGGTAGAACGCGTGTGGTGGCAAAATATATTGCCGATCAATTTGAAGGGGAGCTATACGATTTAGCAGCAGAGGAACTGCCTTTATATAATGGGGAAGAATCACAACGTGAATTAGAAGCGGTAAAAAAATTAAAGGCGTTAGTGAAAACTGCAGACGGTGTAGTACTATGTACACCTGAATATCATAATGCAATGAGTGGTGCGTTGAAAAATTCGTTAGATTACTTAAGTAGTAGTGAATTTGTTCATAAACCTGTCGCATTACTTGCAGTTGCAGGAGGCGGTAAAGGTGGAATTAACGCATTAAACAGTATGCGTACTGTTGCTAGAGGGGTATACGCAAATGCCATCCCAAAACAAGTTGTGCTTGATGGACTTCATGTACAAGACGGTGAACTGGGAGAAGATGCAAAACCATTAATTCATGATTTAGTTAAAGAATTAAAAGCATATATGAGCGTATATAAAGAGGTGAAAAAACAACTAGGAGTGGAGTGATAAATCAATCGTATAAAAAGTACTTCTGCCTTCCTATCTTTTTCTATATAATAAAAAGAAAGGGAGTGCAAACTTATTTATGAACAAATGGATCTTGCTTATAATCTTATTATTACCACCACTATACATTCTTTATATGACGTTTCGAATGAAAAATGTTGCTCGTGAAAAATTGAGTAATCACTCTCCGTACGTTCTTATATTAGGCGCAAAGTTATTTGGAGATAGACCGTCTTTATCACTTCAAAACCGTTTGGATGTAGCGTTGGAATATTTATATTCCCACCCTGAAGCGAAAGTAATTGTTTCAGGTGGTCAAGGGGAAGATGAAGATATACCGGAAGCTCATAGTATGAGAAACTATTTAATGGTACATGGTATAGATGAGAGTCGTATTTTAATAGAAGATCAATCTACAAATACGTATGAGAATGTCAAGTTTAGTATGGATTTATATGATGTGAAGCATGCGGTAGTTGTAAGTAATACGTATCATTTATATAGAACTAAAATAATTGCAAAGCGTTTAGGCATGAAGATGGAGGCACTAGCTGCTGAAACACCAATGCGTTCTAAGAAAAAAATGTATGTACGTGAATATGCTGCAATAATGAAAACGATATTGTTCGACCGTTAGAGCTCAAATTTGAGCTCTTTTTTAATTATAAAGCGTATCATTTGAAATGAATGCCGTATTCCATCAAAATAAAGGAAACAACATTAAAGGAGTTGTATTTGTGATTCAATTTAATCATGTGTCAAAAGCGTATGAAGATGGCATGAAAGCAGTGGATTCATTGCATTTAGAAATTAAAAAGGGAGAATTTTTTGTTCTCATTGGTCCGAGTGGTTGCGGGAAAACAACGACAATGAAAATGATTAACCGTTTAATTGAAACGACTGAAGGATCTATTTTAATCGATGGAAAAGATATTCAACAATATAATATAAACGAATTACGCTGGGATATAGGCTATGTGTTGCAACAAATTGCTTTGTTCCCGCATATGACAATTGCAGAAAATATTGCAGTGGTTCCTGAAATGAGAAAATGGAGCAAAGAAAAAATAAAAGCTCGTGTCGATGAGTTGCTACAGATGGTCGGGCTAGATCCAGACGTATATCGCGATCGCATGCCTGATGAATTGTCAGGAGGGCAAAAGCAGCGCGTTGGTGTCGTAAGGGCATTAGCCGCAAACCCGAAAATCGTTCTTATGGATGAACCGTTTAGTGCGTTAGATCCATTAAGTAGGGAACAGCTTCAGAAGGATATTGTACAATTGCAAAAGAAGATTCAAAAAACAATTGTATTCGTAACACATGATATGCAAGAAGCATTATCACTTGGAGATCGTATTTGTATTATGAAAGAAGGAAAAGTAGTTCAATTAGATACACCAGAAGGTATTATACATAATCCGAAAAATGAGTTTGTAGAAGAGTTCATTGGAAATCGTGGACAACCTTGGTATGAGGGGAAAAGTATAGAAGATGTATTGCCACTTGATGAAAGTATACGGGTAGAAGGGGATGCATTATCATTGCATTCTTCTTTACAAGAAGCATTAGTTCGTGTACGAGCTGACGAAGTCGTTCCAGTTGAAGAAAATGGTCAATATGTTGGAGTTTTAACAAGTCGTCATATTGTTAATTACATTGTTGAACAAATGAAGGAAAGAGGCTAAACAGTGACTGATTTTATACAAACGTTCCAAGAGCGAAAAATAGAATTACTAACTGCATTAAGTGAGCATTTACAAATATCGCTTATTTCACTATTTTTTGCAGTAATTATTGCGGTGCCACTTGGCATTTTATTAACGAGAAAACAACGAATGGCTGAATTTATAATAGGAACTTCTGCGGTTATGCAGACAGTGCCATCACTTGCATTACTCGGACTTTTAATTCCGTTAGTAGGAATTGGAAAACTCCCAGCCATTATTGCATTAGTTGTGTATGCACTATTACCTATTTTACGAAACACATATACAGGAATAAGGGAGTTAGATGAATCTTTAATCGAAGCAGCGAGAGCTATGGGGATGAATAGCTGGAGAAGACTGTGGAAGGTAGAGCTTCCTCTTGCATTACCAATTATTATGGCCGGTATTCGTACGGCGATGGTATTAATTGTTGGAACAGCTACATTAGCAGCTCTTATAGGTGCTGGTGGGCTCGGAAAACTCATATTACTTGGTATCGATCGAAATGATCATGCGCTTATCAATTTAGGGGCCGTACCAGCCGCGTTACTCGCTTTATTCTTTGATGTAGTACTTCGAGTGCTTGAGAGTCCAAAACGCTCTTCTAAGCGTATTATATTGACGATATGTATTACTTGTATAATGATTGCTTCTCCCTTTCTTTGGAACACACAAAAGAAAGATATTGTTATTGCCGGAAAACTTGGATCAGAACCTGAAATTTTAATTCAAATGTATAAGCAGCTTATTGAACAGGATACCGATTTACACGTAGAATTAAAACCAGGTCTTGGAAAAACAGCATTTGTATTTGAAGCATTGAAATCAGGAGAAGTAGATATATACCCTGAGTTTTCGGGAACGGCTTTATCTACTTTTGTGAAAGAAGAGCCAAAAAGCACAAATCGGGATGAAGTATATGAGCAGGCTCGCATTGGAATGGAAAAGAAATATAATATGGTTATGTTGAAGCCGATGGAGTATAACAATACATATGCACTAGCTATGCCGAAAAAAATAGCAGATCAAAATAATATAAATACAATTTCTGATTTAGGAAAAATGGCACAGGATGCTAAAGTAGGATTCACATTAGAATTTGCTGATCGTGAAGACGGTTATAAAGGAATGCAAAAATTATATAACTATAAGTTTTTAAATGTGAAAACGATGGAACCGAAACTACGTTATAGTGCAATTCAATCAGGGGATGTTAACGTAATCGATGCATATTCAACTGATAGTGAACTTGAGCAGTATGGACTGAAAGTGCTAAAAGATGATAAAGGGTTATTCCCACCGTACCAAGGTGCACCATTATTAAGAAAAGAGACGTTACAGAAATATCCTGAACTTGAAAAAGTATTAAATACATTATCTGGGAAGATTACAGATGAAGAAATGCGAAAAATGAATTATGAAGTAAATGTGAATGGAAAAAGTAGTGAAGAAGTAGCGAAACAATTTTTACAAAAAGAGAATTTACTTCGTTAATTTTACAAGAAATATACAAATTTATATGTATGAAATGACCGTTCATTACAAAATGAACGGTTTTTTTGTGCATACTTATACAATTTTTCAAAAAAGTATTCCATTTTTCTTCATTTTCTTTTAGAATAAGTAATGTTTTCCTGAAAAAATATAAGAGAAACGTCTATTAGAGAAAAAGGTGACTTTAATAGTTGAACGAACATAACACCTAGAATGACAGATGGGGTGGTACAAATAGAAAAGAAGTTAGGTTTTTTTCCATTAATTGCATTAGTAGTCGGAACGATGGTTGGTGGCGGTGTTTTTAGTTTACCGCATGATTTAGCAGTAGGAGCAAATAGCGGCTCTATAATAATTGGTTGGTGTATTACAGCGATGGGAATGATTCCACTCGCGCTCGTATATCAAACGTTAGCAAGACAAAAACCGGAGCTTGAGGGCGGAATTTATAGTTATGCACGTGCTGGTTTCGGAGAGTATATCGGATTTAACAGTGCTTGGGGATATTGGCTAGCAGGAATTTTAGGAAACGTTGCAACAATCATGTTACTGTTTAGTACATTAGGTTATTTCTTCCCCATTTTTAAAGGTGGAAATAATGTTGCGTCTATCGTTGGTGCATCACTTTTATTATGGACGCTTCATTTTCTAATTTTATTTGGAATTCGCGAAGCATCTATTATGAATGTTATTGCAACGATAGGGAAATTAGTTCCAATCGTATTATTTATTGTTGTAATGGTAACAGCGTTTCGCTGGGATACATTTACACATGATTTTTGGGGAGAAGGAACTATATCAGTTTCCTCTATACTTGGTCAGGTGAAAAATACAATGCTTGTAACTCTTTGGGTTTTCATTGGGGTTGAAGGAGCGGTTGTATTATCTGGTAGAGCGAAAAATAGCCGAGATGTTGGTAAAGCGACAGTACTTGGACTTATTTTAGTAATGTCTATTTATATTTTAATTTCTGTCTTGTCTATGGGAGCGATGACAAGAGGAGAGCTTTCCGTGTTAGAAACCCCGTCAATGGGACATGTATTAGAACATGTTGTTGGGACATGGGGCGCCGTTGCGATTAACATCGGGTTAGTTGCTTCACTTGTAGGTACATTAATAGGCTGGTTTTTACTTGTTTCTGAAATTTCCCACGTAGCAGGAAAAGATGGCGTGTTTCCGAAAGTGTTTACGAAAACAAATAAAAAACAAACGCCACATATGGCATTATGGATCTCAAATGGCGTTGCCCAAATTATATTTATAATCGTTCTGTTTTCAGAATCAACATATCAAATTATGTATTTTATTGCTTCAACATCAATTTTAGTACCATATTTATTATCAGCGTTATTCCAATTTAAATTAGTTATTACAAACGAACTAAAAGATGCAAAAGTAAAAAACGGTTCGTTAGCTTTAATCGCTTCTACTTATTCTGTATGGCTTCTATATGCAGCAGGTTTGAAAAATTTATTACTTGTTTCAATCGTGTATGGAATTGGGATTATTGTTTACATGTATGCAAGAAAAGAAAAAGGAAATCGTTGTTTTAAAGGTATTGAGAGATATGTAATGTGGGCAATTGTTATCGCAGCTATCACATCACTTTATATGTTATTAACTGGAAATATAAAAATGTAAAAGTCCTTTTAAATAAAGGGCTTTTTTCTTTGTCTAGAGAATATTTAATACATAAGATATTCAGGAGGGATGAAAATGGAAGAAAAAGAACAGTTAACCAGAATTGTTGATTTAGCGAGTGAAGTAAGGAAAGTATTAGTGCAAGAATCCTTTTTTAATCATCATCCTGAACTACGAGGAGTGATTGAAAATTTAGCGAGTGCTGTAGAGAATTTGGCGGAATTACAGCAAAATACAGATGAAAACGCTGAAGATCGATTACGATATGTACTTGCTAAAATGAAAATTGCTCATAATGCCATTTTACAAGAGAAAAAAACATTTCCATCTCATTAATATACGTTTTAATTTTGAACCTGGCGGATAACGTCAGGTTTTTTGTTTCTAGTTTTTCGTTTCTTTCATACACTAAGAATAGTATGAAAAAAAGAAGGTGACGAAGGTGAGATTACATAAAGCTCTTCAGCCAAGTTTTATAAAAAGAATGTACTATATGAGGTTTATCGGAAAGTTTACAAAAGCAGAGAGAGAGAAGAATGGAGAGAACTTCTTTGTACAATGCCTATCGCCAATACCATTCACGTTACAAGAGCAATTGAAAAATGAACCATACGTATTTGAAGGTTTATGTAGCAATAAAAAGAATGAAAAAGTCTTTTCGGAATTAAAGAAAAGAAAATTAGAAAAGCAATTGGTTATGTTTCGTCTCTATTATGAAAGAGGACATATATACGTGGAGTTAATTTGTGCAGAAGAACCACGAGAAATGGCCAATGGCTATAAAATGATTCCAGTACCTAAAGTTTCCGAATATAAAAAAGGAGAGTCTTTAGAAAGAAAACTTGGAAATGGCTATTTGTCATTTCTAATGCCAAAATATCCGAAAGACTTTGAGCCTCCCGAATTATTGTGGCACGATGGAAGGTTATATGGAAATATATCTTTAAAGTCATCATCAATTAGTTCAATCGCATATTTTGAACAGCAGCGGGAATGTAAGTATATAGACTTAAATGACTGGATGAAGTATGTGGAAATAGCGGTAGAAGATCAATTGTATTTTGTAAGCAATCACATGTATGAGCAATTAAAAAAACGAATGACTGAAGAAGGTAAGCATGTAGAAGTAGAGGAAATAAAAGTGCACAAGGATGAATGGGAATGGGATGAGCGTGAATCCGTCTTTTTACAGTATGTAAAAAGTTTTGTACGTAACAAAGGGCTATATTTGGATGAAACGGACATTTATAATTTCCATATAAGTGCGAAAACAAATATGTTGACGATTCTAGGTGGTATACCAGGCGCTGGGAAATCTCGATTTGTGCAAGCTTATGCAGAAGCACTTGGATTACAGTATGGGGAAGAATTGGTTTGGATTCCGATTTCACCATCGTATCAAGAACCACATGATTTACTTGGTTACCTTCACCCAAATGGTACTTTTATTGAAAGTGAAACAAAATTAGTTAGGGCGTTAATGAAGGCAAAAGAAAATCAAAATCAACTATATATAATCGTTTTTGATGAAATGAATATGTCACATATTGAGCATTGGTTTACTCCATTTCTATCTGTTCTTCAACTTGAAAAGCAAAACCGTATTCTAAATTTGTATGAAGGTGTACAAGAAAAAGAAAATCCAATTCCATCAACAATTGAAATTGGTGAAAATATTATATTTGTAGGTACAGTAAATTTTGATGAAACAACGAAAGAACTCTCAGATCGATTATTAGATCGGACGAATTTAATAACGTTACAAAAGATTCCGTTTTGTGAGATGTGTATGGAACAAGAGAAAATTGTATTACAACCACCTCTGAAAGTAACTGCAGGAGAATTTCGTATAAGCTGGGTCAGGAATAAAGCGATGATTGAGGTGTTTTCTGAAGAAGAGTTAGAACTATTAGATAAGTTACATGTTGTATTGTCATCACATGATATGTCAAAGGGAATTTCATTTCGATGTGCAAACGCAATCGCTACTTACTTGCAAAATATACCGTTCCAAAATAATCATTCCTATATGATCAGTAGAGAAGAGGGATTTGATTTACAAATCAAGCAACGTGTATTGACGAAAATAAGAGGTACTGAAATGATGGTTGGGTCTTTACTTTCTGAAGACGTAAAAAGGGGGGCGACATTACTACCTCTTTTGCAATCGCCACTTGCAAACAGAGTATCTACATTTGAACACTCTTTAGCATATATAAGAGAAAAGCGTAGAGAACTGGAGCTGTATGGCTATGCAAAATGAAGGGCGATATGAAACAGAAATCGTTGATACGAAAGAAACACTCCCTTTTGTATTAAAGTTAATCATTGGAACTGAGGCAAAGGGGGAATATATTTTATTAAATCGTCTTTGTACATCTACTACAGCATTAGTTCAATGTATTTATAAAGTACAAGAATTAAAACCAATTAGATTGCATTACCATTATGAAAGTCCAATGAATATTACTTTTATATGGAATAAAGTATATGAGGGACAGAAAAATATAAAAGAATCAAAATATGAAATAAATGAAAAAAAACAAAAAGTATTAATATATGAACATGGAAAAACGGAATTCTTTTATCCGTGGCGTTGTGGATTATATCATTTTGAAGTGAATATAGAAGATAGAACGTATTATGGCGCATTTCAAATCGTTCCCAAAAATTTTTTTGATGATCAATTTGAAATGATTCAAAACTATGTAAAGTCAATTTTGAATGAGTTGATTTTAGATAGAGGTTATTATAAAAAGACTTTCTCTGCACTTAGTGATATTGAAGATTCTTCTTATTTAGTGTTACTTAGAAAGTTGCCGCAAAAAATGAAAAAGATAAAGCAAATTTTTAAGAAAATAGAATCGAGTTCAAAATTTATACATGAATATAAATGGGAAGAAAAAGAGCGGAAAGCAACGAGAAAAGGAGCCATAGTGACGGAAAGAAAACCGTATGCAAAATATTATAATCGTAAGTTTATAGAACAAAAAAATAGTAAGGAAAATGCATTTCTTAAATTTAAAGCGATGCAATTTTATTTCTATTTACTTGAAGCTGAAAGTTTTTTGAGCCAAACAATTGAAATATTAGAAAGAGCAAAAAGAAAGAAATCAGAAGAATTTCAAGCTGTAAAAACGATTATACAAACAATTGAGCGTAATGGATCAGTGACCGATAGAGAGAAACAAAAGTATAAAAATATTCATTTACTAAAAGAGGCGGATTTGCGAAAAAGCTCTATGAAGATACAAGAATATAAAATATTAGCGCACTTTGTACATGAAAGTGTACAATACTTTCAAACTTTAATGCATTCTCCATTTTGGAGAGAAGTTTCCGAAACAGGTAACATGTACTCACATAATTTACCGATACCACATCAACAACTACTGCAGCATTTAGATGTACTTCCACAATATACAGAACAATCTCCATCTTTATTATTTGTTTATAAACCAACATTTTTAGTGTATGAATATTACGCTTTTTTTATCGTTATTTCCATGTTAGAGCAAATTGGTTTTGAGGCTAGAAATTCCATTCGTGAACAAATTCAAGAACATTTTTATGTAGATGGATTACAGGATGGAACGACAGTAGTTTTACACCGAGATGATATTAGAGTACATGTCGCATTTAATGATTTAATTGAAACTCATCCCCTTATTGCATTAAGTAAAGGGAGTAATTTTTATAATGGAGAAGATACGAAGAAGCCAGACATTCGCTTAGACTGTTATGTAAAGGAAGAAGGGAAATACGTATATCAATCTTCTATTATTATTGAAGTGAAGTATAGCCCAATGTACAACATTTTTCAGCACGTTGGAAATACGAAGGCAACTGAGCAAATGTATAAGTACTGGTCTATAAAATATGTAGAAGAACAGGATGGAAAGAGAGTCTATTATCGAAGGGCCATTTATGAAGTTATTTGTGTATATCCAGGAAGTCATATGCATAGTAAAAAAATTGAGTCTGGATGTGGTGTGTTTTTGCAATTATATCCATATAAAACGAAACAAGGGGAAGAGAAATTAGCCGGAAAACATGGAATGGTACAAATTTTTGAGAAGTGGTTAAAAAGCATGAAGAAGTAAAAAAATCCTTTTTTATAAAGGATTTTTTTAGATTAAGAAGAAATATATGCTGTATGGAAGACAACTTTATACGATTTGAATTTGAAAGTAATATAAGTATGTTGTTAGAAGAACGGTACATGAGGGATAAAAGACGATTAAGATGGAATTTAATTCGTTTTACAGAATATAATAAGTCATAAATATTTTTAGTTGCATACGAAGATTTGTTCTTATATGATAGATAGTGAAAGCGTTATCAAAAACAGAGCGGCGATGGGAAAGGCGGGTAAATATGTTCCAGCGTGTTCAAACAAAAGAAGAACATTTTTGGTTCGAGCAACTATGGGGAGATTTTTGTGAAGAAAGAAACTTAATGTTCGTAGAACGTAATTTAAATCCATCACGATTTTTATTAATAGAAGATGAACATCATATTGGTACAGTAGAATGTATTAAGTATACGGAACCAGAGCAATCGAATTCTGAGTTTTTCTATCCGTTTTCTAAAAATGATTTAGTGAAAGATTTGAAAAATGTGTATGAAATAGGCAAGTTGAGTATTGCGAAAACGTCTCGTGGGAGAGGACACTTCAAAAGACTAACAGCTATTTTATTTATGCATGCATTAGAAACGAAAGCGGAATGGTATATTGCAGCAGTGACAAAAAGAATGTATATGTATTTATTAACACTCGGTTTCCCAATTGAACCGGTAGATAAGCCATTTCAGTTTCATGATACTTTACAAGGTGTACCAGTGCGAATTCATGCCCGAAAAGGGGCTACGCATTTGTATTCTTTAAAAGAATTTCGAGATGTGATTCAAGGGAATGCTCATGCACAGGCATTAATCGCAGAATACAGTAAAAATATTATGTTAACAAAATAAAGCGAAATGAATATATATAATAAAGAGAATGCTATTTTAATATGAAGTCATTCTTCATGAAAAAAGACCCTTATTATTTTAATAAGGGTCTAAAAATTATAATCCAAATATACTAAAAATCATTTTGCGGCGCTTCGGCTTCTTTTCTCGTTCATATGTTGGTTTTGAATCGGGAGTAATATATATTGGTTCTTCTTTCTTCAGGGAAGCTTCTAGCTTTTGAATTCGCTCTAACATTTCCTCCATTTCACGGCGATGTTGTAAAAGTTGGTACGTAACAACATCATTTGCCTTATCTTGCATTTGTTCTTCCATTCGATCTAGCCTTCTCGTAATAGTGTTTAATTGAGCTGCTAATTGCTCAAATTCATGTGATGATTTGTCTTGAACAATTGTATTTACTTGAGTTTTTAATTCTTCAACATCATTTGATGATGTTTTTTGAGTAGGATGAGAGTTTTGAGACTGCTCTATTTGTGAAAGATGGAATTCTAACATTTGATCTAAATCTTCTTGTGTGAAAATAAAGTGACCATATTTATTTTTTTCTATCGTAAGATTTAATTGTTGTGCAATCCGGACAACAGCCTTTGGGCTAACACCTAATTTTTTTGCGATAAATGGTGTTTTATATTCCAAAATAATCCCTCCTATATATATCCTGTTGAATGATTTCGATCTATGAAGGAAGTTCCCTTCTAGTGTGACAAAAGAAGTGTGGAATCGGCAAAGAAAGTGTTTTTTCACGAAATGAAGCTGTGAAGAATATATCGTTTATATAAAATGTTTTATCTTAAGATTTAGAACTATTTGACTAAGGGAAATGAATTAGATTATCATAATGATAAATATCTTTTTTATGTATGCATATAATATATAAAAAGGTGGTTGCTAATGTAGAATTTTTTTAGAGTATTAGAATGCTTACTTCACTTGAATAAAATTAAGTAGGAGGTGGCTTCCTTGCTTACAATGTAAGTAAGGAGAAGTATTTGGACATATATAGTATAAGTATAGTGATTGTTTTAATTGCCTTAACGGCATTTTTCGTCGCAGCAGAATTTGCAATTGTTAAAGTGCGAAGTTCACGAATTGACTATTTAATTGCAGAAGGAAATAATCGCGCAACATCTGTCAAAACAGTCATTACAAACTTAGACGAATATTTATCTGCTTGTCAGCTAGGAATAACAGTTACAGCTCTGGGGATTGGGTGGTTTGGTAAACCGGCGTTAAAGCAAATGTTTGACACGCTTTTTGTAAATTTGAACATTTCTACTCAACTAGCAGACATTTTTGCTGTAATTTTAGTGTTTTTGTTTATTACATTTTTACATGTTGTAATAGGGGAATTGGCCCCAAAAACATTCGCGATTCAAAAAGCTGAACAAGTGAGTTTGTTTGTTGCTAAACCGTTAATTTTCTTTTATCGTATGGCGTTTCCATTTATTTGGATCCTAAATGGATCAGCCCGAATTATTACGAAGTTGTTAGGGCTGAAACCACCGAAAGGGCACGATGAGGTTCATTCAGAAGAAGAATTACGGTTGTTAGTTTCAGAAAGTTACAAAAATGGAGAAATTAATCAATCTGAATATAAATATGTAAATAAAATTTTTGAATTTGATGATCGTATAGCGAAAGAAATAATGGTACCCCGAACTGAGATGCATATTATAAGTAAAGAAATGCCTGCTGAAGAAGCCTTGCAAAAAATGTCTCGGGAAAAATATACGAGATATCCAGTTGTAGATGGGGACAAAGATCACGTAATAGGCTTTGTAAACTTTAAAGATATTTTCACAGATTTTGTGCAGCATAATGCAGTAAGTAATAAGAAAGTAGAGCAATATATTAGGCCAATCATTTTAGTTATCGACTCTATCCCAATACACGACTTATTTTTAAAAATGCAAAAAGAAAGAACGCATATTGCTATATTGATAGATGAATACGGTGGTACGTCTGGACTTGTTACAGTTGAAGACATTTTAGAAGAAATAGTGGGAGATATTCAAGATGAGTTTGATACGGATGAACAGCCAGAAATTCAACAAGTTAGTGAAACGAAAACAATACTAGAGGGAAAAGTGCTTGTTAGTGAAGTGAATACGTTATTAGGTTTAACAATTGATGATAATGGTGTTGATACAATCGGTGGTTGGATTTTAACGAAGAATATAGAAATTGCTGAAGAGGATTTCATTGAAATTGAAAATTATAAGTTTTGTGTAAAAGAATTAGATGGACACTATATAAAGAGATTAGAAGTTACAAAAACTGTAGAATCAATTGTTATTTTAGAAGATGAAAAACAAATTCCATTTCAAGAACAAATTAGTTCGTAGACTCTGCTATATGGCAGGGTTTTTTTGAGCATAATGTTTTTGGCAGAATAAGGGCTATGATACAATGGCATAAGTCAGACCTTTCACTAGGTGAAATATTGTTGTATACATATATTTGGAAGGGGAAGAGTTATGAAAAAGCATTTATATATAAATGGAGATTGGAAGTCTGTAAACACTTATAAACCATTATACGCACCATATTCTGAAGAAACGTTAGCGGAAATTGCACAAGGAACCGAAGAAGATGTACAAGAGGCTGTTACTGCTGCAAAAAATGCAATGAAAAAAATGAATACATTATCTGCATATGATCGTGCGACTATTTTAGAGAAGGTTGCACAAAAAATGGATGAAAGAAGAGAAGAATTTGCAGAGATTATTGCAAAAGAGGCTGCAAAACCAATTCGTGCTGCGAGGGGAGAAGTAGATCGTACCGTTCAGACATACAAATTTGCAGCGGAAGAAGCGAAGCGTATATACGGCGAGACACTGCCACTTGATGCAGCACCTGGTGCAGATGGGCGTATTGCATACACAATACGAAAACCGATAGGGGTTATAGGAGCTATTACACCATTTAATTTCCCATTAAATTTAGTGGCACATAAAGTCGGCCCTGCAATTGCTGCCGGAAATACAGTTGTGCTAAAACCAGCTGATCAAACGCCATTATCGTCTTACGCATTAGTTGAATTATTTGAAGAGGCAGGATTGCCAAAAGGAGCTTTAAATATTATTTCTGGTCCCGGTTCAACTGTAGGTGAGGCGATAGTTACAAATGATGATGTTGCTTCCATTACTTTTACGGGAAGTCCGAAAGTTGGAATTGGAATTAAGGCAAAGGCTGGGTTAAAGCGAGTTACGTTGGAACTGGGATCAAATGCTGCTGTTATTATTGATGAAGATGTAGAATTAACAGATGAAGTAATTGAACGTGTAAAATGGGGAGCATTTGTAAACAATGGACAAGTTTGTATTTCGGTACAACGTGTTTTTGTACATGAAAAGAGAATGGATGAATTTCTTTCAAAGCTAAAGAAAGCGATGGAAACAGTTGTTGTAGGTGATCCATTGCTGGAAGAAACGGACGTATCGGCTTTAATTTCGAAAAAAGATGTAGAGCGAATAGAAATGTGGGTGCAAGAAGCTATTAAGGAAGGTGCAACTGTTTTATACGGTGGTAAGAAACGTGATGCAAGGATTTTTGAACCAACTGTATTAACAAATGTTCCAGAGTATGTATCTGTTCAGTGCCAAGAAGTATTTGGTCCACTCATGACAGTAAATACATTTAAAGAATTTGATGAGGCAATTGAGCAAGTAAATCATTCACGTTACGGTCTACAAGCAGGTGTGTTTACAAATAATTTGTTTAAAGCAATGCGTGCAATTGATGAGCTAGAGGTTGGTGGTGTCATGATTAATGATATTCCAACGTTTAGGGTAGACCATATGCCTTACGGTGGTGTTAAGGAAAGTGGTACGGGGCGTGAAGGAATTAAATATGCAATAGAAGAAATGACAGAAATGAAATTAGTGTGTATTAAAAAATAAAGTAGATCGAGCTTAAACATCCTAATAAAAAACGAGTAGGAAATGTTTACGATTCCATACTCGTTTTTTTATTGTTTGTTTTACGTTTCTCGGAACGATTTAATTTAACCAAGTGTACCTTTTACTTCATTTCTTGTTTGAAAATAGCATCTTCTACATAAATTTGTTCTTTGTCAACAGCAGTGCTATGAGATAATACTAAACCGATTGGTGTTTCTATGCCTTTATTTTGAACAATTGTAAAAGGAACATTTTTTTCATTTGCTAATTTAATGTATTTTGATAAATGTGGGTAAGCAATGCCACCATTTAGGAATATTTGTAATGATTGAGAAGAGCGCATGCTACTAGCTACTTCAGAATATACATTACTTTGCATTACTTGACCGATAGTTAAAGCGATTTCTACACGCTCACGTAATGTAGTTAAATACATATTACGTTCTTCTGGTTTGTTCTGCTTTTGGCCGTAAATGCCTTCTTGGAGATAATCTTCCACATTTTTATTTACCATATTTTTCACACCTTTCATTTTCTATTGTACGAAAGAATGAAGCAGGATGCAAAAAAAAGTCGCATTGAATGTAAAAAACTTTGAATGAAAGGAAGGGAAATGGAATGTATCAATCTAAACAATTAATAAAGACATTAAAAAATTTTATCAACACATATTAACAAAATGTGACAATAATCTATTAACTAATCGCATTTTTTGTGTTAATATTCAAAATATAAAGGGTGTTCGTCGCATGGAAATGGAGGGAATGGGGGTTTTTCCAATCGATAAGGATATTAAAGAAGTATTTTGTTCGCACTTGAAAAACAACAGGCACCAATTCGTTGAGAACTGGAAAAACAAAATGATAATTTCCGATAAAGATCCATTTAAACTAGAAGCAGTTCAAAATGGAGAGGATTTATTAGAGTTAATTATCGAACTTACTATGGAAGAAAAAGATATAGATTATCTTCAGCCATTATGCGAGAAAATTGCTATTGAACGTGCAGGGGCAGATGCGAATATTGGAGATTTTGTTTATAATGCAAATGTGGGAAGAAATGAACTTTTCGAAGCGATGTGTGAATTAGATGTTAGCGCACGTGAATTGAAACCGATTATGGCCCAAATACATACTTGTTTTGATAAATTAATTTATTATACTGTTTTAAAATACTCGGAAATTATATCAAAAAATTTAGAGGAAAAACAGCAATATATTAACGAAACACATAAAGAAAGGCTGACGATTTTAGGGCAAATGTCAGCAAGTTTTGTACATGAATTCCGTAACCCACTCACTTCAATTATGGGATTTGTTAAATTATTAAAGGCAGACCATCCAAGTTTATCTTATTTAGATATTATTTCTCATGAATTAGACCAATTAAATTTTCGTATTTCGCAATTTTTACTCGTATCGAAAAAAGAAATGTGGAATGAATCAGAACAATTTTGGCTTAATGATTTGTTTCAAGATATTATACAGTTCTTATATCCGAGTTTGGTCAATGCAAATGTTTCGATTGAAAAGAATTTACCGTATCCAATTCCACTTGTTGGCTATCGGAGTGAAGTGAGACAAGTATTTTTAAATATATTAATGAACTCAATTGACGCTCTAGAATCAATGAAAGAAGAACGGAAAATTATCATTGATGTATTTGAAGAAGATCAATCGATTCGAATTGTGATAAAAAATAATGGGCCAATGATTCCAGCTGAAAGTGTAGAAATGATTTTCGAACCATTTGTAACTACTAAAAAGTTAGGAACTGGTATTGGATTATTTGTATGTAAACAAATTGTAGAAAAACATAATGGGTCTATCATGTGCCGTTCAGATAACGAATGGACAGAATTTCAAATTGTATTTCAAAAATAAACAGTCTACACCAAATGAATGGTGTAGACTGTTTTAATTCGTAAGTATAACGGCTTCTAATTTAGGATCTTTAGTTGAATAACCTAAAAGTGAAATTGTATATATGATGTTCGGTTCGACTTTGAAATTCGGTATAGTTAGTAAGACGCTGGGATTATCGGCGAGTGAAACTTCAATATCTGCTGTACCAGGACTAACTTCCAAAAAATCTGTTATTTGTTTAAAGAGTACATTTTCAAATAAATGATCTCCACCTTTTAAATCTACATTTACAACAGGGGTATCTGGAGAAAAATGTGCAAAGCGTATTTTTGCTTGACCAGCTGGTAAATGTGTATTATCAAGCATAGGTTGTAATTGTAGATGATTATCACTATTTATTGCGGAAAAAGTATAAGTGTGATTCCCCATTATTGGTACTAAAGCTGAAAAGATGGGAGTTTCATTTCCAACAGGGACAATATCTATACGGTATTTACCTTGCACTAATGTTAAATAGGGACTAAATTGTTTAAATGAAATATTTTTAATAACCTTTTGCCCGTTTACTAAAATGTCAACCGCAGGTGTATTTGAAGCAGAGTGAAAAAAACGTATGTGTGACGGTAAAGCAGCTTCTTGTGAATCTCTTTTTTCATACGCCTGTACCAGTTTCGTAAGCGCATCGTAATATTTCATATATAGTTCTACATATTTTTTCGGATTTTTAAATTGATAGTAACGAGCGAGCTGTTCGTAACGTGCAGCTTCTTGTCCATATTTTTCGATTTCAGATTGAGACATGAATATTCCTCCTTTGTCATCATTAAAACTATATGCTTAACAAGAAAGAGGTTATGCGAAAAAATTGTTTTTTGAAGGAGAAAAGTTGAAAATTAATAAAGAGTATTGCTTATGGATAAGTGTTTTTTAGGCGAAAGAGCCTTATAATTTTCTAGAGTATACAGCAATATATCATCTATGTTGGATGATGATGTACCGATTACAATGTATATTTCGAAATAAAAAACCTTAAGAGCGTATGAAGTAACATATCGAAAACATGTCCAAAAATCCTTAGGAAACTAGGGATTTTTTTAATAATGGGCAAATACACATACAAAGTGATAATTGTCCTACATAAATTATAAAGGAAAGGTAGTTTAAATATAAGGAAAGGAATAAAATATTGGGATGGGGATATCCAAAAAGGAATTGTGAATGGAGTTATGGAAGGTTTTGTGCTTTACGATGTAGGATGAATCTTGAATTTGTAACATTATTTTTTCTATTTACGTTAGCAAGTGGCAGTATTAACCGATAAAAGAGCGTCGTGCCGAACTGATTAATGTGGTTAATCGGTTCTTTTTTTATTGTATAAAACGGAGGAGAATGTATGTGAAATATAGGTTTCTATAAAAATAATTGCTATGCATTTAGTAGGATTAATTGTCGATATTTGTTTGAAAATATGCAATATAAAGTAGGAGAATAGGAAGGAGTTTAAAGGGAGTTTCGTCGAAGTTTACACAATGTCGGCAATTGAGGGAAGCTGATATTATGTTAAGAAAATATGTAGTGAAGCGTTTATTTTATATAAAGGAGGGTTATTGGAGCGTATAGATAAGGGTTGGTCTTCATTTTAAGTTCTGAATTTTCTGTTTTCGAAATTAATATTTAGCACTCATTTGTATATTTTATAATAGTTTTTTGATAAAATCACTGCTTTCGCAGAGGGTTCTTTTTTATGAAAGAAACGTCAATTTTCTTCATATATATATACAAATTGGAGAAATGGGGGAGCGCTATGCGCGATTACTTAATTAAACCACTTGTTGGTCAGCCGTATCCAATGATTTCACATGGAAAAGGTGTGTATTTGTATGATCAAAACGGAAATAAATATTTTGATGGCTCGTCAGGGGCAATTACGGCAGGTATTGGGCATGGCGTAAAGGAGATTGCAGATGTTATAAAAAAGCAAGCAGAGGAGATTGCTTTCGTTTATAGATCACAGTTCACGAGTGAACCAGCTGAAAAATTAGCGAAGAAATTAAGCGATTTAAGTGTAGGAGATTTGAACTGGAGCTTTTTTGTGAATAGTGGTACGGAAGCAAATGAAACAGCTATGAAAATTGCAATCCAGCATTTTCAAGAGCGAGGTATTCAAGGGAAGCATAAAATTTTGTCACGATGGATGAGTTATCACGGTATTACGATGGGAGCCTTATCAATGTCTGGGCATCCACTGCGCAGACAACGTTTCGTGTCAATTTTAGAAGATTATCCAACTATTCCAGCTCCATATTGTTTTAGATGTCCGGTGCAAAAGGTATATCCAACTTGTCAGCTTGCTTGTGCGACTGAACTAGAAAGATCAATTGAAAGAATTGGTGCAGAACATATCGCAGCTTTTATCGCTGAACCAATTATCGGAGCAGCTGGAGGAGCAGTCGTTCCGCCGAAAGAATATTATAAAGTCATTAAAGATATTTGTAGTCATTACGATATTTTATTTATTGCTGATGAAGTAATGACAGGGCTTGGTCGTACTGGCTCATGGTTTGCGATGGAGCATTGGGGTGTAGAACCGGATATTATGACTCTTGGTAAAGGTTTAGGAGCTGGATATACACCGATGGCAGCGACGATTGTAAGTGACCGTGTTATGGAGCCAATTTTACGTGGATCGCGTTCTGTAATGAGTGGGCATACGTTAAGTGCAAATCCATTATCTGCAGCAACAGCTCTAGCTGTTATTGAATATATGGAGAAACATAATCTACCTGAAAAAACAGCAGAAAAGGGAGAGTATTTAATAAAAGGACTACAGAAAGTTCAGCAACAATCGACAATCATTGCTGATGTGCGCGGAAAAGGGTTGCTGATTGGAGTAGAATTGCAACCGTTTACAAAAGCGTCGGAACTTATTTCGGTTGCAGCTAAAAATGGTCTTCTATTATACCAAGCTGTGTCAGGGCAAGCAGGAAAAGAAGATAGTGCACTGCTTGTAGCACCGCCGATGACAACTACATATTCCGAGTTAGATGAATTACTTTCAATTTTTGCAAAAAGTGTAGAAGAAATGATGCAAAAAGGAGGGCATAGTATCGCATGACAACTATTACGAATACATTCGATAAATTAAAAGAGATAGAGGAAGTAATTTCTTTGTTCCACGATGATATGACATTAATGTTTGGAGGATTTGGGGGGATTGGATCCCCTCCATCTTTAATACAGGCGATTTTAGAAAAAGGAGTTACAAATTTAAATTTAATAGGAAATGACACGGGATTTCCTGATGTAGGAATTGGTCGTCTTGTTACGAATGAAAGAGTAAAATCATTAATTACTTCACATATTGGTTCAAATCCAAATGCAGGAAGACAGCTAAACGAAGGAAGGTTACAAATCGAGTTTTCTCCTCAAGGAACATTAGCAGAGCGTATTCGCGCTGGTGGTGTAGGACTTGGAGGTGTATTAGTTGATGTAGGTGTTGATACGATTGTAGAAGAGGGAAAACGTACAGTTGAAATGAATGGCAAGACATATTTAGTTGAAACAGCATTAACTGCTGAGGTTGCAATTGTATATGCGAAAAAAGCGGATCCGTTTGGTAATCTTGTGTTTGATAAAAGTGCTCGTAATATGAATCCTCACGTAGCTATGGCAGGGGATATAACGATTGTAGAAGCAGAAGAAATCGTTCCACTTGGAAGTTTAGATCCAGAAGAAATTGTTGTCCCAGGAGTATTTGTAAATTATATCGTACCGTCGGAAGGAGTGAATTGGAAATGGGTATGGGCGTAGAAGTGAGAGATAAGATTGCTAGGCGCGCGGCGAAAGAAATACAAAATGGTATGATTGTAAATTTAGGTATTGGTATACCATCGCTTGTACCGAATCATCTTCCTGACGATATAAATGTTATGTTTCATGCGGAAAATGGAATTGTAGGTATGGGACCTACGCCAAGAAAAGGGAATGAAGACGAAAATTTATGTAACGCAGCAGGTTTACCGACTTCTCTTATTACAGGAGCGAGTTATTTTGATAGTTGCACAGCGTTTGGGATGATTCGAAAAGGTTTATTAGACATAACGATTCTTGGTTCATTACAAGTAAGTGAGAATGGTGATTTAGCGAACTGGATTGTACCAGGAAAACGCGTTCCAGGTATTGGGGGAGCGATGGATTTGGCACAAAAAGCGAAGCGGGTCGTTGTTGTGATGAATCATGTCGATAAATACGGAAATGCAAAGATTGTTTCGGAGTGTACATTACCATTAACTTCAAAGAAATGTGTAGATTTAATTATTACGGATATGGCAGTTATGGAAGTGACGCAGGGTGGACTCATTTTACAAGAATTAATGAGTCCATACACAGTGGAAGATATAAAACAACATACAGAAGCTGATTTTAAAATTGGCTCTAACTTACTAGTAATCGAATGAGGGGAGATGTAATATATGGAGCAATTAAAAAAGAAAATTTGTGATTATATCGAGAGTCATGAAGAGGAAAGTGTAAAATTTTTAAAACGATTAATTCAAGAAAAAAGCGTATCTGGTGATGAAAGTGGTGCGCAGGCGATTGTGATTGAAAAATTACGTGAGCTAGGTTTAGATCTTGATATTTGGGAACCTTCATTTTCTAAAATGAAAGATCATCCTTATTTTGTATCACCGCGTACAAGTTTTTCAGATAGCCCGAACATAGTGGCAACTTTAAAAGGAAGTGGCGACGGGAAATCTATGATATTAAATGGACATATTGATGTCGTACCAGAAGGAGATGTGAATCAGTGGGACCATCACCCTTATAGTGGTGAGCAAATAGGGAATCGTATATATGGTCGTGGAACAACGGATATGAAAGGCGGCAATGTCGCACTGATGCTTGCGATGGAAGCCATTATTGAATCTGGTATCGAATTAAAAGGAGATATTTATTTTCAAAGTGTAATAGAAGAAGAGAGCGGCGGGGCAGGAACATTAGCGACTATATTACGAGGATATAAAGCAGATGGTGTCATTATTCCAGAACCGACAAATATGAAGTTTTTCCCGAAACAACAAGGGTCCATGTGGTTTCGTCTACATGTGAAAGGCAAAGCAGCACACGGTGGTACACGTTATGAAGGAGTAAGTGCAATTGAAAAAAGTATGTTTGTTGTAGATCATTTGAGAAAATTGGAGGAGAAGAGAAATACCCGAATTACAGACCCGTTATTTAAAGGAATCCCGATTCCAATTCCAATTAATATTGGGAAAATTGAAGGAGGGAGCTGGCCAAGTTCTGTTCCTGATTCATTAAATTTAGAAGGAAGATGTGGTATTGCGCCGAATGAGACTATAGAGGCAGCAAAAGAAGAGTTTGAGAATTGGATCGCTGAATTAAATGATGTGGACAATTGGTTTGTTGAAAATCCTGTAGAAGTAGAGTGGTTTGGAGCGAGATGGGTTCCTGGTGAACTAGAAGAAAATCATGAGTTAATTACGACACTAGAGCATAACTTTGTTGAAATCGAAGGGAACAAACCAATTATTGAAGCATCTCCGTGGGGGACTGATGGAGGTTTATTTACACAAATCGCTAACGTACCAACGATAGTATTTGGTCCAGGAGAGACGAAAGTAGCACATTATCCAAACGAATATATAGAAGTTGATAAAATGATAGCTGCCGCAAAAATAATTGCATGTACATTACTAGATTGGTGTGAGGTGAAAAAATGAAATACTATGAATCTTTTAGAGAACAGACGAATGGCTATACAGTTGAAGGTGTTTTAGACTATTTTAATAAACGTATTCGAGTAGACCACTACACAGGAAATATTGAGAGGATTATCCAAACAATTGACGAATTAGCAGAGAAGCATTCTTTCACTAAATGTATTATTAAAGGAAAGGGAGAGCATGTTTCTACATGGCTCTCTTTCGGTTTTTTATTGGAAGCAACAATACCGCATTATTTTCAAGGTCACGATGCATACTTCTTCGTGAAATTTATTAGTGATGAAAGACGAAATAGTATTCATTGGGCTGAGGAAGATACCATTTTAAGCGGTGTTAAAGCAAAAGAAGTAAAGGAAAAAATAGTCCCAGAGAAATTTTTATTAAGAAAAGCGACAGAAGTGGATGCGGAAGAATTAGCAGCTGTCTTTGGAAAAGTATTTGAAGTTTATCCGACGCCTTTAAACGAAGCGAGTTATGTAAAACAAACGATGAAGGAAGACGATACAATATACTATGTGTACGAATTCGAGGGGAAAATAATTAGTAC
Source organism: Bacillus wiedmannii (assembly GCF_001583695.1). Lineage (GTDB taxonomy): Bacteria > Bacillota > Bacilli > Bacillales > Bacillaceae_G > Bacillus_A > Bacillus_A wiedmannii. The sequence goes on from NZ_LOBC01000013.1 coordinate 71,609, forward strand.
AGCATCTGCAGAAATGAATATAAAAGAAGGAAATGCAGAATTAACAAATTGTGCTACTTTACCCGAATATCGTAAGCATGGGTTTATGAAAAGTTTACTAATTAAGTTAGAAGAAGAACTGCAAGAAAAATCGATTTTCTGCTCCTATACAATTGCTCGATCGCTTTCTTTCGGAATGAATGCGGCCTTTCATCAGTTAGGTTATACGTATACAGGAAGACTGGCGAACAATTGCTACATTTTCGATAAGCTGGAAGATATGAATATATGGGTGAAAGATTTGTCTAAATAGTACGGTATAAAAAATAGAACGGAATCGTCATGCTTATAATCGCATATAGGTATGCCGGAAATTCGGCGTGTGATTGCTGGATTTTCGGCAAAAGGGGGGATGACATTGCTAGCAGTTTCGACACAAGAAGTCATTGAAGCGATTTTGGGCAGTATTGATGAGGCTATACACGCAGTAGATGAAAATGGTATTACAATTTTTTATAATACTGTAGCTGCAAAACACGATGGGTCAAAAATTGAAAAAGTGTTAGGAAAACATTTGTTAGAAGCGTTTCCTTCTTTATCTAGGGAAACGAGTACGTTAATGAAAGTGTTAGATACAAAAAAACCAATTGTTCATCAAGTTCAGCATTATCAAAATTTAAATGGGGAAGACATTTGTACAGTAAATACGACGTTACCTATTTTTATAGATGGAAATATTGCTGGAGCTGTTGAAATTGCAAAGGACTATTCTACAGTTCAAAAACTTACGGATACAATTGTAGATTTGCAGTCAAAAATAAAGCGGTCATCTAGAAAAAAAGCAATTAAAAAGCATGTTGCATTTGAGACGATCGTGACGGATGATGCTAGATTTAAACAGACGAAAGAATTAGCACAAAAAGTAGCGCCAACTGATGCAAATGTTTTAATATATGGGGAAACAGGAACAGGGAAAGAGTTATTTGTACAAGCGATTCATGAAGCTTCTAAACGGAAGAACAAGCCATTTATTGCACAAAACTGCGCAGCTTTGCCAGAGTCGTTATTAGAAAGTTTATTATTCGGAACGACGAAAGGTAGCTATACTGGGGCAATTGAACGAGCGGGATTATTTGAACTTGTAGATGGTGGGACATTGTTTTTAGACGAACTGAATTCAATGCCTCTCGATTTACAAGCGAAAATGCTACGTGTATTAGAAGATGGTGTAATTCGTCGAATTGGTGATAATAAGACGAGAAAAGTAGATGTTCGCGTTATTACCGCAATGAATCAGCCACCAGAAGTATGTTTAAGAGAGAATAAAATTCGTACGGATTTATATTATCGATTAAATGTCTTTTCATTATATATTCCGCCGCTACGTGAAAGAACTGAGGATGTATTATTATTAGCGTCTTATTTTTTGAACGAATATAATAAAAGTTATAAAAAAGGTGTACTTCAAATGGATAAGGAAGCGAAAGAAAGACTACAAGCTTATCAATGGCCTGGCAATGTTCGTGAGCTAAAACATACAATTGAACATGCTGTCATTATTGCAGAAAGGGATACACTAACAGCCAATTGTTTACCGCGTACATTTCGGAAAGAGAATCTGCCAAAGAAGAAGAGCATATTGCCACTTAGAGAAGCACTTCATCAAACGGAAAAGGAATTAATAGATCAAGCGTTACTTGAAACGGAAGGCAATATATTACAAGCTGCAAAAATGTTAGGTATCCCTCGCCAAACGCTTCAATATAAATTGAGTAAGTACGACAAAACCGCCGAATAATTGGCGGTTTTTGTGTGTTTGCACCAATAAAAGCGTGTTTACATATATAAAAAGTAATGAATATGATAGTATGTATGGATTTCATACAGTGCTTACAAATATTTTTTTTGTTTATGTAATAGCGTTCTCCGTACATTTACTTATCAATAATGTAGAGTTGGCATAACTATTGCTTATATAAAGGATGAGCGTATAAAAAGGGGGAATAGCAATGTTACATGATGTATACAAACCAAATCGTCACTGGAAGGATATCGAGTTGTGGAAGGATGTTACTGAAGAGCAATGGAATGACTGGGTTTGGCAATTAACGAATACGATCAAAACTTTGGATGACTTAAAGAAAGTGATTAATTTAATACCTGAAGAAGAAGAAGGCGTTAAAATTTCAACAAAAACGATCCCGTTAAATATTACACCGTACTATGCTTGGTTAATGAATCCTGATGACCCACGCTGTCCGATTCGGATGCAATCTGTACCGATCTCGGAAGAGTTATATAAAACAAAATATGATTTAGAAGATCCGCTTCATGAAGATGAAGATTCACCAGTTCCAGGGCTAACACATCGTTATCCAGACCGCGTATTGTTCTTAGTAACGAATCAATGTTCTATGTATTGTCGTTATTGTACGCGCCGTCGTTTTAGTGGACAAATTGGAATGGGTGTGCCGAAGAAACAATTAGATGATGCAATTGGTTACATTCGTGATACACCACAAGTACGAGATGTATTAATTTCTGGTGGTGACGGTCTTCTTATTAACGATAAAATTTTAGAATATGTATTAAAAAATTTACGAGAGATTCCGCATGTCGAGATTATTCGTATCGGAACGAGAGCGCCGGTAGTATTCCCGCAGCGTATTACAGAAAACTTATGTAACATTATTAAAAAATACCATCCAGTATGGTTAAATACACATTTCAATACTTCTATTGAAATTACAGAGGAATCGAAAAAAGCATGTGAAATGCTAGCAAATGCTGGTGTTCCAATTGGAAACCAAGCAGTAATTTTAGCTGGTATTAACGACAGCGTTCCAATTATGAAAAAACTTATGCATGACTTAGTAAAAATCCGTGTACGCCCATACTACATTTATCAATGTGACTTATCTGAAGGTATTGGTCATTTCCGTGCACCAGTATCTAAAGGTCTTGAAATTATTGAAGGTTTACGCGGTCATACATCTGGTTATGCGGTTCCAACATTCGTTGTAGATGCACCAGGAGGCGGCGGAAAAATTGCGCTTCAACCAAACTATTTAATTTCGCAAAGTGCAGATAAAGTTGTGCTTCGTAACTTTGAAGGTGTTATTACAACGTATCCAGAGCCAGAGAGCTATATCCCAGGAAGAGCAGAAGGGTACTTTAAGGAAATCTATCCAAACTACGAAGAAAAACGTTCAGATGTTGGTATCGCAGGTCTTATGAGTGATAAGAAATTTAACCTTGTTCCAGACGACTTACAGCGTATGAGCCGTCGTAAAGACTATGAAGATAATGACACTCATGCATCACTAAAAGATAAACGTGATAAGCGTGATCAACTTAAAGATAAAAAGTATCAATCGCAAATGGCTAAATTAGAAGAAAACGACAAAAAAAATGAGGGTGATGCAGTATGAATTGTATGTGGTGTGACAGTACAGAAGCGAAAGAAAGCTTGAATACTGTATATTGGGAATTACCAGATGGTACGAAAGCCATTGAAATCCAAGAGACACCATGCATTTCTTGTTCCTCATGTGGTATGGACTATCAAGCAGATCAAACAGTGAAAGAAATAGAAGATCAATTGTTTCTAATTTATACGAAAGATTTACCAAAACAACTAACATATGAAGAATTAATGGGAAGACCACGTCTATTAAAAAGAAATTATTTCGACTTTTAACCAGCTTTTATGCTGGTTTTTTTCTTTTTTGCCTTGTATAATGTATCCAAGTTAGAAAGGCAGGGAATATTTTTGAAAAAGACATTTTACCACTATATGATGAAGCATCGTGCAGCTTTATTTAGTAATGAAGTATCGAATTTAGCAGAAGCAATGTATGATGATTTAAGCTTTCCAAAGCAATCTGAAGATTATGATGAAATTAGTTCATACTTAGAGTTAAGTGGATTGCTAGAAAGTATGTCTATATTTGATGAAGCTTGGGATTTATACATACAAGAGAGATAAGAACTATATGAATTTTTTGACGTGAAGCTAGTCTATTTGCTAGCTTTTTTTTACGTTGTAAATAATTTTTTTATACGGTGATATTTTTTATTGAAAAAATTTATGAATATACGCTTCTGTGATAAGCGTTTTTATGTAGGTTGCATATACTGTTATCAAAATCACGACGTCAAAAAAAGGAGAGATATAGATGGCGAGAAAAAAGCAACCTAAATATAACGTAGGGGACATAGTCGTGATTACGCTATATGGAACCGTTGGTAAAATCACAAATATGAAGGTTTTAGATGGAGTTTACGTTTACGAAGTCAATAATCACGATGGGTTTTACGTAGAGCAAACGTTGCAGCACGTTTCAGAGCAAGATATGAAAAAAGGTGAAACTGAGTGGATTGAATTAAACTATAATTTCACATTTGGTGATCTCGTGCAAGTAACAGGATATGATAAAGATGTGTTTCGTATTGTTGGTTTTCGTACAGAAGTATGGAGATATAAAAATGACGCATGGGAAGATACTATATACGAATTGTCACGAATTACGGATGGTGAATGGTTAGAAGCGGATGAATCAGATTTAACGTTACTTGCTAATGCTCAAACGGCAAATGCAATTTTGAAGAAAATGAAACAAGATAAAGCTGGTATGAATAAATTAGATTTAGGGAAATTAAAGTCAATTAACAACTCAAAAAAAGTGAGTGTTAAGACAAATCGTCAAGAGATCATTGATGGATTACTTGATATTTATAACGATTATCAATTGTTATTCGATACATTTAAAGATGAAGAATACAAAATTGTTATGGATGTTGTTCATAATTATTTAGTTAAATTGACAGAGAAAAAATAGTTAACTAGAAAGAGAGAATGAATTGAACAACAACATATGCAGTATAAGGTATGCCTACAATTATTAAAAAAATAAAAAGCCATTTAATAAGAGAGTCTGCCCATTGATCTTCATGCATGAACTCTTCTTTTGTTTGCCCTACTTCTTGTTCTACCTCATATTGGTATTCCATAATTAAATCCCCCTTTTTGATAGCTTGTACTACCATCGTATGCATCTCGTCCAAAGGATATGACCTATAAAAAAAGAAAAACTATTTTTCTAATCTCATATACATAATTTTGAGATTTTTTCATAAAACAGAAATAAAGGAGTGATGCTCATGAAGGAAATTGAGGTCGTAATTGATACGGAAGAGATTGCGGAGTTTTTTTATGAGCAACTAATTGAAAGAGGGTACGTCCCAAAACGAGAAGAAATTGAAGATCTCGCAGATATTACATTCGAGTATTTATTAGAGAAATGTATGATTGATGAAGTTTTTGATGAAGAGGATGAGTGAAAGTAACGGCGGGCTTAACTCGTCGTTTTTTACTCTTTACAAACTTGTCACAAATAAAGTCAGAAATTATTGGTATAATTAAAAGAAAATTTTACTCAAGAGGTGAAGGGATGTTCAAAAAAATTATTGATTCTTTATTAGGTAGGAAAAAAAATCGTTCGTATTCTAGTAGTGATTATCGCCATAGAGGTCGCTCTTATTCAAGTAGCGATTATAAACGACGTTCATCTGGTTATGGGCATCAGCATTATAAAAGAAAACGTAAAAGTCGTAGCTTCTTTTCAAGTAGCTGATGAAATGGCGTCGTATACTAGCTTTATTTGATAGACCACTGCGAAAAAATACAATCGTTGCAGAACGTTATAAAATTGAATCAGTAATTGGAATGGGCAGTTATGGGGTTACATATGTCGTTAATGACTTACAAATAAATAGATATAAAGTCTTAAAACAATTAAGACAGAGTAAACAAAGATATGAGTCTGGTAGAAAATCATTTGAACAAGAGAAAATGATTTTACAAACATTAAATCATCATGCAATTCCTAGTTTATATGATCATTTCGTATGGGAGAAAAAAAGCTTTTTCGTGATGGAATATATGCCTGGTAAAAATTTCGAAGATTATATTTTCTTAGATGGGCATGCATATACAGAACGTGAAGTTTTTAAAATTTTATATGAAATATTAGAAATTGTATCGGTGTTTCATAGTAAAGGTATTATTCACCGAGATTTACGTATTCCGAATATATTAATGAAAGAAAATCGAATTAGTATTATTGATTTTGGTTTGGCTAAATTGAAGGGTGAGGGTGATGAACGAGCTACAACTTATGAAGGTGAACAAGCTATGATGCGAGAAGTTCACTTTCGTAGCGATTTTTATGCGCTTGGTCATTTCTCGTTATTTTTATTATATGCAGGCTATGAATCTAATGAAAAACATGAAAAACCATGGTATGACGAATTAACTTTGGAAAATTATAACCGTGAAATGCTTATGCGAATGTTACAAATAAAAACGCCGTACTATGAGAATGTACAAGATTTAAAAAAAGATATAGCTTTTGCTTTAGAAAGGATGGAGGTTCCATGTTTCAAAAGTTTTTAGCAAGTGTTGGTATTGGTAATGCAAAAGTAGATACAGTTCTTGAAAAAGATGAGTATATTGTTGGAGAAGAAATACTAGGGAAGGTTCATATAACTGGTGGTTCAGTTAGCCAACAAATTGAAAGCATTTACTTAACGTTATCGACGTCGTATGTACGAGAAGTGGATGATAAAAAAGTAACAGCAACATATGATTTAGAGCGAGTTCGTTTAACAGAACCTTTTTCTGTTGAGCCGAATGAAAAAAAAGAAATTCCATTTTCATTTATAATGCCAGTTGAAACGCCGCTTACACTTGGAATGAAAACCGTTTGGGTGCATACAGGTCTTGATATTAAACGCAGTATAGATCCAAGTGATCGTGATTACATTCAAGTGTTGCCTAATGCACTATTAAATAGTGTGTTAGAGAGTGTAAATCAATTAGGTTTTAAAGCGCGCCATATAGAATGTGAAGAATTACCGTATCGATTACGTAAGCAAGTTCCGTTTGCACAAGAATTTGAGTTTGTTCCTGTTTCCGGAGAGTATTATGGGAAATTAGATGAACTAGAATTATTAATCTTACCAAGCGCTTACGATCGCTTAGAAATTATTATGGAAGTAGACAGAAAATCTCGCGGATTAGCAGGTTTATTTGCGGAAGCGCTTGATCTTGACGAGAAAGTGGTTCGCTTTACAGTAACGAACGAAGATATTCCAACAATGCAAGAAAAAATTAACAATTATATTTTTTAATAAACTATGCATAAAAAAGAGATGGAGAGGAAAACTAAAACAACCGCTCCATTTTTTTGCATAGTGAGGTTATGTATGTGAAACGATATCGACATTTATACTTGTTAAGTTTTACGCTACTCATTTGTTTTGTCGTATTATCACTTTCGTATCATACCGCTTGTATTGAGAAATTTGACAATATAGTCGCGCATTTTATTCAAAGCTTTCGAAACGATTACTTGACAGCCTACTTTACTTGGGTGTCTTTTATCGGTTCCAAAAGAATATATTTTCCGTTACTCATCATTCTTGTAATGTATTTTCTCGTTAGAAAAAAGTTGCTTAGTGCATTACTTCTAACAATTAATTATTATGGATCTCGTTATTTAAACAGTATGCTTAAACTATGGTACGAACGAGCAAGACCTGATGTAACGCAGCTTGTTACTGCAACTGGATATAGTTTTCCGAGCGGTCATACGATGAATGCTACTGCTTTTTTAGGATTTATTGCATACGTCACAATTACAGAAGAACGTATTACATTGCATAAAAAATTGTTGATTATTTTTATAGCGAGCTTTGTTGTATTATCTATTTCAGTTAGCCGAATATATCTTGGCGTTCACTATCCATCTGACATATTAGCAGGATGGGCAGCTGGCGGTAGCTGGCTCGTTTTATGTGTTATATTTCATAAAGCGTTCATTAAAAAAGAACCTATGTCATAATAGGTTCTTTTTCCATTGGTTCAACATGAATGTGTGCATGGTAAATGCCAAACTTTTTCCGGAGCATAGCCTCGATGTTATCAGTAATACAATGACTTTCACCAACATCCATACGAGCATCTACTTCGATTGTAATATCAACGTACGTTTGATTCCCGTACATACGAGCGCGAATGTCTACGATGTTTTCCACGCCACCAATATGTTCAATAGCACCAGCATACTCTTCCATCTTATCTGGATCGATTCCATCCGTTAACATATGAGAAGCTTCTACGAAAATCTCCCATGCAGTTTTACAAATAATAAGGCCGACAATTAAAGCGGCAATAGGATCTAAAATAGGCATTTGGAATTGCGAACCGACAATACCTACTACTGTACCGATACTTACGAGAGCATCTGATAAATTATCCTTTGCAGCGGCTTCTAATGATTTACTTTTTGTTCGTGCTGCAATCTTTTTCGTATATAAATATACAAAGTACATAACGACAGCAGAAAATAAGGCTACCCATGCAGCAAGTACATTAGGCGCTGCTTGTTTCGGATTAAAAAAAGATTGAATGGCGCTAATAACAACTTCTAAACCGACCGTTGCCATAATAAAAGAAGCAACAAGTGATGCAATTTGTTCTGCGCGCGAATGCCCATAAGGATGATCTGGATCACGAGGTTTACGAGAGATTTTTAGACCAATTAATATCGCTAAAGAAGCACCGATATCCGTTAAGTTATTTAAACCGTCAGCACGTAATGCGCTAGAGAGGGTAATATAACTGATGATGATTTTCATAGAGGATAAAAATATGTAGGCCATAATGCTGACAATCGCACCTTTATCAGCTTCTTTATGAGAAAGAGTATCCATTTTAATCACTCACCTTTCTACAAGGAATTTCTTTCTATAAATAGAGTACCAAACGAAACTCGTGTGGGTCTATACAAACATTGTTGACGTTTTTTAGGTTTTTAAGAAGGGGATAACAAAGTTTCGTGAAGGAAAAATATGTTGTAAAGTGCAAAGTTAGGGTGTGAAATTAATTGGGATTGTTTTACAATTAAAGGGTGGGAGGGTAAGAGGATGAAAAAACTAATATTTTTCTTACTATGTATTGTTCTTATAATCATTGGGTGTAATTCATCAAATAACGAAAATGTGAAGGAACATAATATTTCTAAAGTATCCATATCTACTTTTAATGGATACGGTGGATTAAATGAAAATTATTTTCTAAACATGGAAGACAAACAAATAATCAATGGAATTAATAATATGTTTAATGGCATGAAAAAACAAAAGAAAAGAGGCGAAACACCACAATACGATATACTAATTACATATGAAAATAGTGATACGAAGGGTATCCATTTATACCTCGGAGATGAAGGGGAAAGGAGTGTAATTATGTACATTGGTCATGAAGAAACTGTATACTACACTTCTGAAGAAATGACGAAACAACTACGAAAGATAATTGTGAAAAAAGATTAAAACCCTCTAGAAATTATTTTTCAGAGGGTTTTAATCTTAGTATGCTTCTAAAAACTCAGTAACTTGCTCTTCAGTTTTTGCGTTAGCACTATGTAAGTGGCCTAGTTTCTCACCATTTTGATATACAAGTAAACTTGGAATACCCATTACTTGATACTCTTCAGCGATACTTGGGAATTCATCTTTGTTAATAGAATACCATTCAAACTTATTGAACTCTTCCATTACATCTCCGATAAAGTTGTCCATACGCACACAATCTGGGCACCATGTAGTAAAGAACTTAACAACTACTGGCTCCTCACTTGCGATAATGTCTTTGAATTCCTGTTCAGATTTGATTTCTTTCATGTTTTGTTTCTCCTTTTTCACTATTAATATTTTAGGTTGGAACCTCACTTTTCTTTATAAGCTTTTTCTAGGGTTGTGTCAAACTTCTGAATTGTAAGGTTACTATTATAAGTAGGATAATTTAAATTGTATTCATGATAGCCATTGCTATAACGTTCTTTTCCTCACATATTTTTATGAGATGTTTATGAAGCGACTGAAATGTAATGTCGGATAAAACAAGCAATCTCTTTCTGGTACTTAGAGAAGGTAAACGGTGGATAATCATTACTCATAAATTTTATGAGTGAATGAAACAACAAGCAGGAAATTCAAAAAAAGATGTAGGGGATGCATGTATGAATTTAGAGGAATCGTTATAAGAACGTATTCGTGAAGTTGTGAGAGAAGAGATTAGGGCGGCGTTATATGAGTTCCAGCAATAATCACAACCCAAAAAAGTAATATGGGTGAAAGAAGCGTGACTAACAAGAGGGGAAATTGCTGCACTGTATAGAGTGAAAGAAAAAACATGATGTGGAACGCGAAAGGGATCATAAGAACATCTTAGGAATTATTTAGCGGTTAAGAAGTCAGGGGAATTAGGATGTTGAAATGGGTGAAGAAACAAAAACGCCCACCTTGCATTGTTTGTGAGAAACAAGAAGGTGAGCTTCAATTAAAAGAAACGAATTGGATTTGTGAAAATTGTGCCCAAATTACGCATGAACAAGGTATTGAAAGAGATACCTATACCCTTTTACACCTTATTCCATAAATAAGAAAGCTGGTGGGCTTCTGATTCAAGAGCTATTAAATGATCATTATTAATAGAGTTATTCGTATACATTCTGTTCTTTTGGATGTTAAGGACAGTATAATTCACATCGTTATATTCATTTGAAAATGTTGATTCATTTAATAATGTCAGTGTTGAGTTGATGTTATATTTATCAATTCGCTCTTTTTTTCCTTTGAAAAATAGTTTAATAAGATGCGGCTCATCATTAATGAGCAAACCGAGTTCAGGCGATGAGCGGACGATTAAATTATCTGATAACCAATGTGATTTACCTGGATCAAACCAAGAGACGTCTTTGTTTTTAATAAATTTTTTGTACTGCTTTATAACATCAATGTAGTTTTGCTTTTTTTTCTGGTCAACAGTTTGTACTAAAGTTTCAAAACAGTCAAAAGGTAGTTCGTTTTTATGAAATTTAATAACAGTTTCTCGTAATTGTTTCCAGTAATCAAAAACCGGGTGATATTCAGGTTGAGATTTTAAATTCTTTACAAAATTTGTTTTAGCTGCACTATTTTTCAGTGTGAAGTCTAAAAATTGTGTAAGTCCCACTTTAATTTCCGCCATGTTACACCTCCTTTCCAAATGTTACTAATTCAATATTGGAAAGGGAAATCCTGCATTTTTAAGGAGGTGAACTAGATGCTAGAAAAACCGATGTTCATACACATGGAAGTTGAGGGAGAGTAATATTAAAATTTCATTTGTTTTTTACTGTAATAAATAAATTCATTTGAATAGAAGTGAAAAATAGAGGTTTGCCTTAGTCATTTATAAAAGTCGAGAATATTTATAACCATAGGAGTAAATACACAGGTCCGATTTTTGTAATGATGGAGGGAATTGATGTGGACATAACTCAAAGCATGGCAAGAATAGTGGTTAATGGGAAGGATCTTCCGTTTATTTCAGTTAGAACTTCTGTATGGAATCAAGGACCTGTAAATGATTTAATTGTTTCGACAAACTTGAGAGTCGAGGAGCTTTATCAGTTTATGTGGTCACAAGTGCCAGTAATGCTTGCGATGTATTTTCTTCAAGGGGCGGACTTAATGAGGTTTGCTAGAATTAATGGGATTAATCAAAGGGTAACGGGAGAATATATATATCATTTCACTTGGGGATAAAACGAATGTAAAGTAGCTTAACAGCTGCTTTTTTATTTTGTAAAAGAATTTTAGAAGATTAGAAAATATGATTAGAGAGTGATATAGATAATTTGTGACTGTTTTTCAAGTTCGTAAAGTTAATCAGTTACTTCATTTCATACAAGTGGGGCTATGAATATGAAGTTTTTAAGGAACGCAAAAAAACAGTTCCAGTTGCTCCTTTAGGCCCTTGATTTCATTTAGGTCCAGTATTATTTAAGAGTGAACTGTTCAAGGTTCCTTGTAAAATTAAGCTGAATGTTTGTTGCAGAAATGGGTCGGATAGATTTGAACAACTAATGAGCGAAGATAAATTTTGGAATAGAAATTGGAATAACGCAGAGATTTGAGTAAGAGATGCAGTAGGCAAAGAATTGATTAATTGAGTGATAGTTCGTATAACTAAATTTTTATTTGGAGTATTTGGTTGTACTGCAATGATTAAATCATTTAACGCTTGTAATGACGATTGGAGTATTTGTGTAATGTTCAGGAATATTTTTCTTCTAAGTACATGTTTAGAAAATCGAGACGTTCTTATGGGACGTATAATCAATACTTGGTTATTAACAGGAAGTGTAAGTAAGGCTAGAAAACAAAATGGAAATATATTTTTCTTAACTTAAAACATAAAAGAGTAATTTATTAAGTGTTCTAGTGAAGAAATCATCTATTTGCAAAAACTACTTTGTTTTATAGGAAAAGTAATATAAATGGAAAAAATTCAAACACTCAAGTGAATAGTGAACCGAATGAAAAAATAAAGGAAGACAGCTGATAGAAATAGCAGGAAGTTGGGTACAAGCCATAGGTTCTGTAATTTCATTAATTGGACAAATACGTGAAGAAAATGAGGAGTTGGAAGGGAGCGATTGATAGACTAGTTTAAAAAATTAAAATGTAACTATTTTCTAAAATGACAATGAGTAATTTTCACCTTGTTTTTTGATGAACCATTTTTATATGAAAATCATATAATATATTGTAGGACAAGCAACCAGTTTATAATCTATTAAATACTCAAAGAGCTTACCTTTTATATATCTTCGCATCTACTGATCTAGATGCTCTTTTTTATTGAACAAAACACCCATTTGGAAAGGAGGTTAATAATGGGAGTGACATTAGAAGAATTAGAAAAGTGTTATAATAAAGCCTTTATTAAGGGAGCAGAGTACGTAGCTGTTCAGATTGAAATGGATGGATTTCATAGCGATGAAGTAATTATTGACGACAAATATAGTATAGATTCTAAATTAAAGTATTATAAGAAAACATACAATGAAAATTTAGAACATAGATGGATTCCAGGGATTCGTATTGTAGGTTTTGCATATGGCTATTCGTTCTCAGAAATTCTACATGAATTAGGGTTGCTAGTGAAGAAATGATTAAACAAATAGCAGTTATTTTACGCGATGCCATGCTTTTAGTGGTGTCTTTTTTGTTGTGAAGGAAAGATATAAATAAAAAAGAGAGCCTAAGCTCTCTTTTGAATAGATACCTAACGTTTATGCACAGATTGGAATTCCTAATGCTATTAAGGTCAATGCTACTTGAAGAGAAAGTTCTAATCTAGCAATTTCGATTCCAGCGACTGAGACCACTAAAAGAGGTTGTCCATTAACGAACAAAACACAGCTTTCCATACTTTCGCCTCCTTTCGAGTAATCTAATATAGTATATGAATAAAAATGTAATATGAAATAGTCAAATTAATGGATTTAATAGAATTGATAATTTAACCTATAGTATAAAAAAATTAAGTAGACTAATAGCTGATTTATTAACACCATATATGAAGGACAAGAATATATTAGGAGTATATAAAAACGTAGGAGTGGTAAATATGTTCTTTGCAAAGTTACGCGGCAGGAATGAAGTTCCACCAGTAGAAACAGATGCTCGAGGAGAGGCTTTCTTTAAATTAAGCCCGGACAAGCTTAGCTTAAAATTCAAGTTAGATTTATTCGATATAGAGGATGTAGTAGCTGTTCATCTGCATCTTGGGTCAAAAGGAACGAACGGTCCTGTTGTAGCTTTTTTATTTGGACCTATAACAAATCCAGTTTCAATAGAGTGTGCAACTCTTACGGGAATGATTACTCAAGAAGATTTGGTCGGGCCGTTAGGGGGTCAAACATTAGGTACTCTTGTAAATGAAATCATATCTGGAAACATATATATTAATGTTCATACAGTACAACATTCTAATGGTGAAATACGAGGACAATTGAATTATTGTTAATGAATAAAAGTAGTGAAAAATAAAGCATCCATTTAGGGTGTTTTTATTTTGTGAAGGTTGTATAGATAAGTAATCTATTTTTAGTAATCTTGAACATTCATTTCTAAAATTTTGAAAGTGGTCGAATTTAAAAAATAGTTATCAGAAACTTGTTAATGAAATGCCCCTTCAAAAATTAAATTAGTATTAGTAGATGAACCTTGTAAATGAAATATGCAAGTGTAACAGATAATAAAAATTCTTTAAACTTAATCAAAGCTAATAGATTAATTCTCCACACCCACTGAAATAAAAAATCATAACATAAATTGTAATTACTTTTACGGAAGTGAGATGAAAATAATGTTTTATTCATATTTTACTACCCAAGCAGGTATGCGACCAGCGTATGGTACATCAATAACGTTTAGCGGAGCACAAAGTACAGTTCAAGCTGTTCAACAAGCGTTACAAATGCAACAACAAATGCAAATGCAGCAACAAGGTATCCAGCCGTATTATTCATCTATGGAGTATTTTTACCCAGTGCATCAAATCACACCGTATGGAAGTTCTTTTCTTACTATCCCGTATGGAACTGTATTTAATCTATAAATTGAAAGTTTAATCAGTAGGGGGCAGGTATCCCAAACCGATTATTAGTCCTCACCAATTGGACATATACGGACGATCCAGCTCCTACCTATCTTTCTTGCATGTTCCGAAATTTTTTGGGAGTCTTATTACCCGCAAATGGAGAGGGGGATATGTAAGCGTCAAATAGTTCTCAACTACAATTTGTAAATAGTCGATGAGATAATCTCCGTACATATTACATGTGTTTTTTGATGAGATGATACCGATTAAAGAAAAAATAGGGATTATTTTATCATGAAAAATGATGGTTAGTGGCTCTGTATGAAAGGATACATGAACATTTATTTACGTGGATTAGATCGAGATGTAGCAATGAAGTCCTATTTGTGGTTATATCGAATAGGACGATTGTCTTATAACTATTAACCTACAAAGAAGATTCGACCCGTTTTTTCTAATCTTGAAAGATATTTACAGCCATAACATCACGTATTTTATTTATAATTGTAAATAGTTATTAAAATGTATAAATGATATTTCTTTTATATAATAAAAAAGAAAAAAGGGAAAATAATGCAACTTTTTAATTTGTTTATTCGTGTTATATATGAAAGGAGGAGGGGGATGGAGATTGAAGAAATATATAAGGTTTATATAAACGATGTGTACCGGTATTTATTTTCCCTTTCTCGTAGCCATCACGTAGCGGAGGACTTGATGCAGGAGACTTTTTATCGGGCGTATCTTTATCTAGAAGACTATGAAAACCAAAAGGTAAAATCATGGCTATTTAAAGTGGCATATCATACGTTTATTGATTTTGTTAGGAAAGAGAAAAAAGTAACTTTTGTAGGAACGGAAGAATTAGAGACAATACAAGCAGGGGAATCTACAGAAGAGTATGTAGTCGCAAAAAATAGTTACGAAAAATTAATTCAGATTATTCATACTTTACCAGTGGTAGAGGCACAATCTATTTTATTATGTGACGTACATCAATTAACGTACGAAGAGGGTGCTACTGTATTAGATTTAAAGGTAAACACGTATAAAAGTCACATATTTCGCGGGAGAAAGAGATTAAAAGAATTGTTAAAGGAGGAAAAGAGTCAAAATGACAAATGATAAACCTCATTCTGAACAAGATGATTATAAAGAATTGTTACAAGAAGCTCTTCATCAAAGACCGGCTTCACTTCCTGATGGAAAACAGGAGCAAGTGTTGAAAATAGGTAAAAAAAGAGCGCGTATTACGAATGTTTTGATTGTATTTACTTTTTTACTACTTATTCAACCTATTATATATATATCTACACTCTTATATTATACAGTGGCACCTACAAACGCAATGGAGATACGGAATGTAGTAAATCAAACGTTAAGTGTAACAGAACCAAATGTATTTTTGAAAGATAGGGACATGGAGCAAACATTGCTGCCGCTTAGTTTGCAATTGCATTTTGATTTGTATAAAAGGGTAGGAAAGAAAGATATTCGAATAGGAGAAGAGAAAACAGATTATGTATTAAGTAGAGCAACGAAAGTAAGCCGTGAATATACAACAGATGAAAAAATTCCAGAAGTCCCATATATAGATAACGAGGTGTTGTCTCATCCTAATAATTATAATGCGTCCTATAATAGTAGCGAAGAAGCGCAAGTATTAAAGGGTCTTCCGCAAGAATCTGTTGTAGAAGCATTTGTATCTTTTAGAGAATTATTAAGTGTACAAGAGGTGACGAATATGTTTCCTACTATTGATATTGTGTGGTATGCCGTTAATACAGGATTAGAGGAGAAGCAAACGAATGAAGAGGGTATGTATGTAGCCCCGATTGGCTTTCCAGCAGATATGATTTCAAGGCCAAGTGGTGCTTTTGAAAGTGATTCACCTCATGAGGAACAATTTATTGATGTGTTAAAGTCATTACAGAAGCATGAAGATTTAGCAGTGAAGCTATCTAGAGCGAAAGTATTAGAGTTGTCAAAGCGTATTTCTTTCCTTGAAAAAAATGGGGTGAAAACATACGGGGCAGTTGTAACTGGGCCTAAAGTAGAAGTTGAAAAATTGATGAGCCACGAAAAAGTTAGAAAATTGAAAGTAGGTGAAGCGAGGTTATGGAATTGGCATTCTTAAAAAAAAGAAAGAATCATATTTATAAACAGGAATCGTGGATGGGGACTATTTCATTCATTATTGCTTTACTAGCGTTATTGTATTTGAACATTATATTGCTTATTCAAGAAACATTTATAGGTAAAGGTTTTTTGCAAATAGTTGGTATTGGAGTGGTGTGCTCAGTCATAGGCATGATCACAAAAAGCAAAAGTCGAAAATATGCATTGTGGGCATGTAGTTTATTTGTTTTTATGCTGTTGTTTGCTTTATTTGGATTTATGTTAGGTTGGATGATAAGTTTTGGGCCGTAAATATGTGGGAAAGAGCGAATGTAGATTTGCTCTTTTTTGTATGGAACGTAAAATAGATGTATCGTGCAATCCATTAAATTTGAATGGATTGCACGATACATCTAGGTTGTGTTTTTATTAATATGTTTTCCTCTCAAGTGTATATAAATAGGCGACAAGTATAGTGCTAAAACAATAGCTCGTCCAAACATTACGAATCCCTCTTACATAATATGTAGTAATAAGCATGAAAGGGGAACTAGTATGTCTTGCTATTACTACTGTAAGTATTGTAAAGAGTACAAAAAGAAACAGCATGATTGTTGTAAGAGCACGAGTAAGTGTAATGACAACGAGGAGAAGCTTGTTAGGGCATCTGCATTTAGAGCTAGAAATACGGTGAATCAAACGGTTCCTGCCAATACTTTTGTAAAGGTATTGTTCCAAAATGAACAATTTGATTTAGCAAATGAGTATAATCCAGTAACGTCTATTTTTATTCCGAAGACTAGGGGAGTTTACTCTATTATTGGAACGATTGGTTTCTTTCCAAACGATCCTAGCTTAAATTATAGAGCTCGTGTAGAAATTCGTGTAAATGGAAACGCAGCAATAGCTATAGATAATGACTTTTTCGGTCCAATAGGTTTTGGAAATGTAGTAAGTGTTTCGACGATTATTCAATTGAATGAAGGAGATCAAGTTGAGGTTTATGCACAAAGTAGCATAGACGGAGTTTTAAGTCCTTCAGAAGACGGCTCACATTTTGAAGCTGCAAGATTCCCTTCTCCAATTAAATAAAGTCGAGTAAACAAAAGAGAAAGAATAATCCTCACCGAAATGGTGGGGATATTTTATTCTATTGAAAATAGTAACAGTTTGTCCAAACTATTCTAATCTATATTGCATAGTATGTAATAATAAATTTAAAGGGGGACTTACTACGTCTTATTATTACTGTAAGTATTGTAAAGATTACACAAAGAAAAGTCATGATTGCTTTAGAAAAAATAGTCAATGTGATAGAAAGTATGTAAAAGTGAATTGTTGTGATGATAAGAAAGAAAAGCTTGTAAGGGCGTCTGCATTTAGAGCTGTTAATACAATGAATCAATCTGTTCCGGAAAATACTTCAGTTAAAGTATTATTTCAAAATGAACAGTTTGATTTAGCGAATGAATATAATGCAGCAACATCTATTTTTATTCCGAAGACTAAAGGGGTATATAGTGTATTAGGGAATATAACATTCTCTCCAAATGATTTTAATGTAAATTACAGAGCTAGAGTTGAGATTCGTGTGAATGGAAATCCAGCAATAGCAATTGATAATGATTTCTTTGGGACCGGTGTATTTTTTAACAATGATGTTTCAGTAACGTCTATTCTTCAATTAGAAGCAGGGGATTCAGTTGAAGTTTTTGCTGAGAGTAGTGTTGCTGGAGTAATTGTACAAAATGTTAATGGTTTGAATACGGTTCACTTTGAAGCGGCAAGATTCCCTTCACCAACTGAATAACGAAGACAATACAACACTTTTCAGTAGGTTTAGTTAATCCCCTTCACCAAATGGTGGGGGATTATTATTGTTTTTCTAAAATATATAAGTAAATCGGTTAAATATAGTTTGTTTCATGAGAATTTCACATGCTAGGAAGTAAGGTTGAAAGTGCTAGCTTATTATGAGTATTAGATATTCTGCAGGTAATAAAAAGCGTACAACGAAACGAGTAACATGGTTGTAAAAGTTCTTTGGTATTACATTTGCTAGCTGTCTAACGTAATAGAAAAGATATCTTGATTTATGTCCGTATAATTACGTTTTTTCTTTACTATATAGAAATTACATATTTAACAAAGGTTTGTGTAGGTATTGCTATTGTATGGAAAGGAATAACATTAAGGCGATTACACTATATAAAAATAAAATAAATCCTAAGATGAGAAGTATTGGATGCAATTTGAACATATTTGACCTCCTTGAGTATATAAAGATTTTAATACATCTATGGTCAATTTAGAAGGGATATATATTAGATGAATATAATGTTTGAGTGAATACAATAATGTAACAGAGGAGTGAAAGTATAATAAATAAAGGAGTATTATTGAGTTCACATTGATTAAATTGTTTATAAGTAAGCAGGATGGGGGATCGCCTGTGAAATATAAAAGTAAACAGGTTTATATATACAGGATGAGGGATAAATAAAAAAAGAGCATACATAAACAGTACGCTCTAAAGAAAGATAGGTTTTATGAGTGGATAATCTCCATACGATAATATATGCTCGGTTAACAAAAATGTGTGAAAAATCAATAGATTATCAATAGAATATCATGAAATGAGTAATTTTAGTCTTTTACTGAAGTCGTTTAGCTAATCAAAATATGATTAACAATTGGATAATGATCGTACTTCAGTTTCGTATTTCTTATAGTTTGGATATTGCGTAATAGTTTGACACTTAGGTGTGGAAAGTTGATTAATTATAGAAACATTTGTAATTACCTCGTTACAAGGACCGAAAAATGTGATTTTTAGTTTTGAGTTTGGTGGAACTTTGACCACGATAGGTTTTTTTTTCATAAAATCAGCTCCTAAGACGCAGTATTGTATACTGCGTTTTTTGTTTAGATTAATATATAATATGAAATTTTTAGTTGAGTTGATAATGATATGGAGTTTAATGGTGTGATTAGATTATGAAAAATTAGTAGAAACTTAATTAAAAGATCGTATATTTTGAAAAAAATATAGATTTTCTTTATTTATAGTATAGATAGCTAGTATTAGGCATAAGGGGCTTTTAATAAGACAAGCTTTGAATATGATATTAAAAAGGGGATGAATTGTATTGGGGTATATTATCGATATTTCAAAATGGAATGGCACTATTGATTGGGATATTGCAGCATCTCAGCTAGATTTAGTTATTGCTAGAGTTCAAGATGGTTCGAATACGGTAGATTTTATGTATCAAAATTATGTGAATGAAATGAAGAAACGCAGTATTCCATTTGGTAATTATGCATTTTGTCGTTTTATATCTATTGCTGATGCAAGGAAAGAGGCACAAGATTTTTGGAGTCGTGGCGATAAATCTGCTAAGTTTTGGGTGGTGGACGTAGAAATTCAAACGATGATGGATATGCAAGGGGGGACACAAGCGTTTATAGATGAATTACGCCGTTTAGGTGCGAAAAAAGTAGGGCTATACGTGGGGCATCACACGTATGTATCATTTGGAGCACGTAATATTGAAGTTGATTTTGTATGGATTCCTCGTTATGGAGGAAATAAGCCAGCATATCCGTGTGATATTTGGCAATATACTGATTCGGGAAATGTTCCTGGTATTGGGAAATGTGATTTAAATCAATTAATAGGAAAAAAGTCGCTTTCTTGGTTTATAGGATCGGATCAAGTAAATCAATCTGTTCAATCCGGCAAAGAGGATACACAACAATCAACTGGTATTGGTATTGCGGTTTCGAAATATTCTGATGGATATGGCATAAATCTATATGAAAATCCTGCGAATCCTCAGTTTACAGGTACAATCACTCAAAAAACTCCATATTTAGTCTTACATGGTTATTGGGGAGGCGCAAATAAAGATATGATTTGCTTAGGCAATGATAAACAGTGGGTATATGTAAAACATTTTGATGTGAAATGGTTTTATGCATCTTCAAAATATCCCGTTGGGTATGGAGTTAATTACTATGCAGAGCCTGAATGTATAAATTATAAAGGAAATATTGATGGATCAAAATCTTTTCGTGTGTGGGGCAGAGCCAAAAATGCGGTAGATATCGGGCAAAATAATTGGATACCGGAAGAACATGTAAATATTAAGAGTCTATAGGAATACGTAAAGGGTCATTTTACTGATACATAGTAAGATGACCTTTAATATTTGAACAAAAAAGAACAAGATACATAGTTTATTCAAATGAAATGAATTACATGTGGAAAACACATTGTTAACACAAGTACATTGTATAGTTATTCTTATATAATAATAAAAGTGAGGTATTTTGAATTGAAAAAGAAAAAGCTATTTTTAGGAACAATTATTTCATGCGTAGTACTGGCATTATCGGCATGTGGTTCCTCAGACAACGTAGTAACATCAAAAGTAGGCAATGTTACAGAAAAAGAGTTAAGTAAAGAATTAAGACAAAAATATGGGGAAAGTACTTTATACCAAATGGTGTTAAGTAAGGCGTTGTTAGATAAATATAAAGTTTCAGATGAGGAAGCAAAAAAACAAGTAGAAGAAGCAAAAGAAAAGATGGGTGATAACTTCAAATCGACTTTAGAGCAAGTTGGCTTGAAGAATGAAGATGAATTAAAAGAAAAAATGAAGCCAGAAATTGCATTTGAGAAAGCGATTAAAGCGACTGTCACAGAAAAAGATGTAAAAGATAACTATAAACCAGAAATGAAGGTAAGTCATATTTTAGTGAAAGATGAAAAGACTGCTAAAGAAGTGAAAGAGAAAGTAAATAATGGTGAAGATTTTACAGCTTTAGCCAAGCAATACTCAGAGGATACTGGTTCAAAAGAACAAGGCGGAGAAATAACTGGTTTTGCTCCAGGACAAACGGTGAAAGAATTTGAGGAAGCTGCATATAAATTAAATGCAGGACAAGTAAGTGAGCCGGTAAAAACAACTTACGGGTACCATATTATTAAAGTGACAGATAAAAAAGAATTGAAGCCATTTGATGAAGTAAAAGATCAAATTCGTAAAGATTTAGAACAGCAAAGACTACAAGATACGACTGGAAAATGGAAACAACAAGTAGTCAATGATTTACTGAAAGATGCTGATATTAAAGTGAACGATAAAGACTTTAAAAATACATTTGAATTTCTAGAAAAGAAATAATGACTGTAATTAGAAAAGGGAACCTTTATAGGTTCCCTTTTCTAGTTAGTGTGTGAGTTATAAATAGATAGTAAGACAATATAATATTACATTTAAATATTAAGAATTACAATGGGAATTTATGTAATTGTTTTAAATTGGAATGATCAATGCTTCATAGAATGTTGATATTATAATGTTTCGTTTGCTTAATTTCATTAAATATAAAGTGGATTTATTAATTTCATCCCACTATTTGCATGTAGTCTGATTGGCGTGGGCTAATTAAAACCTGAATTGATTTAAGTTTTTCTTTATTGAAGTGGATAAACATAATTTGCAGAATGAAACATACAATAGTATTGAAAAAATATTGATGTGAAATGAAGTGAAAAGCAGAGCATTCTACTAAAAAGGATGTTCTTTTTAGTATGAAACTTTTAGGATAAAGAAAGAATGCTTTTAAACAAATTATTTAATAGATAAATATATTACGTAGGAGGAGAAAATATGAAAGTAATTTTTCAAAGAGAAGATGGAGGGAAGGTTTTTGAATCGTATGATGAAGATATAAGTAACTTATTAGCTATTTTAAAGGAAACGAAAGGGATTAAGATTGGGATGGTTGAGTATGAAGTATTAAAATACGAATTAGAGTATTTTCGTAACCCAAAAAAAGCAGTAACGGAGAGGGAATTACATATAATAGTACAACCAAAATATATGTAGTAAGGGGAGAATATGTATTCTTAAACAGTATGTACGAAAAGAGAGTGTTTACATTGCTCTCTTTTCTATAGAAATTTTGTGAGTTCGTTCTTTATAATATATGCTTTCATTTATAGTTGGTTAATAAACTTGAAAAATTAAAACTTTTATATAAGAAGTGAAAAGCTCATTTGATGAAGAAAAAATAAATGATGGATAAAAATATAATTTAAATCATTCCAAAAGAACGTAAGTTCGTGTATAATTAGAACGGATGTTCTTGTGTGTGCAGATAGTATACGAATAAGAAATAAAGTGAAACTTTAATTAGCGGGGTGTTCATCGTCCGTTATTTATTAGCTTTCACCAATTAAGCGTTTACGGGCAGTTGATTTTCGTCTTACCTCCTCGCATATAGCGGATTTTGAGGTAGGAGCTTCACTACCTGTTAATGCGGGATAAATATGAGCCTAGCAATTATTAACGAATAATCGAGGAACAATATGTGTGAAATAAAATGGATAAATGATCAAGGAGATAAATAAATGAATGATGTAAAGGTGCAGAAAATAGAAAGAGAATGGGTTCCATTTACAGTAATGTCGGAACAGTTATTAAGTATGCGAAAGATTGTTGGAGAGAAGTTTAAAGTACAAAAACCGTTCTTAACAAACGAAGCAAAAGAGAGAATTTCTGATAAATTATTAACGTCATTATTGTCTGAGAAAGAAATATTGGTGACATATTTTGAAGATGGTTACATCCTTACAAGTTATATGACAGTAGTGCATATAAACCCGCTAAAGTGCATTGTAATATGTACTGACGCATTTTATAAAACTTACGTATTTAATACTTCTGATATTATTGAAATAACGTAAAGGAAGCTGGAATTTCAATTTTAGCTTCCTTTACGTTATGTTAGATGAGGGATATAAATAATGAAAAGAAAAAGCAGCTAGCTTCATACTAGCTGCTAAGCCCCAGGGAAAGGGAGAAAAAGATAGGGTACTCCAAAAATCAATAATAGCTGTGTAACAGCCTGATTATAGTATAGACAAATTTATTATTCCTAAACAGTACGATGAAAAAATAGGACTAAGCTGTACCTACTTGGTTTTGATCTGCAAGGTCAGAATCAAAAGTATTAGTCGCGCTCACACCATTAAAAGTATTAACAACAAAACCAACATTTGAAGCACCAGATCCATTATAAGCCTTCGTATTTTCTTTCGGAGAAACGTTGTAGAAATCGCCTAAATTAAATGAACCGTTACTATTTTGTACAACTAAATTCCCTACAACTGAGGGCATAGTTTTCACCCGCTTTACAATCATTTGTTAATACTACTATATGGTGTTATAGTCCAAATGGTTCATGTAACAAAAATTGTGGAATAGTAAAACGTTTGAAGTGTAGCTTAATCCTACAATAAAAGTATGTTAAAATTAATGTAAGGTTGAGTAATTTTTATGAAAAATAATTGTATAATTAATATATGCGAAATCAAAGGAGGCAAAATGTAATGAATAATGTTATAAAAAAAGTAGATTTAACAGATGCAAAATCAAGTAATCTTGTTGCACTTATTTATAGCAATGAAGTTATATTGGTTGAAGAAGCATTTTGTCCAAATGAAATAAAATTAAAGTTTAATGAAATTGCAATTTTATCGGCTATTAAAACAGCACATATAATGAAAGTATCCATCAGAAAAGAACTGGAAGCAATTTTTCATGACACTGGTGTTTTATTTGTGAAGCATAGTGTTGATTATGGAAATAGTCAATCTATCACTATGCATTTTGAACAATTCAAAAAGTTGCAAAATGCGATTGAGAATTTAAATAAAAATAGGTAATCAGACTAGATGAAGATTCTTTCATAGAGGTGAACTGTTCTATGATGAAAAATTAGTTTGAAATTTTTTCAGATGAATCTCACTGTAAGCATAAATATGGTTTTATTAAGATGCAGGATAATGAAGATTTTAAAAGAAGTAATCTAGGTGTAGCTTTTATGTATCGGTGTGAGAAATGCGGGAAAGAGAAGCTGAAATATAAAAGCAATAACGAAATAAATAATGACTTTTTTGATATATAAGCAAGAGTAACTGTTATGGTTACTCTTTTTGCTTACATAAAAACTCCTACTAAAGTATGAAATGAGTTGATACTTTAGTAAATGGCTGAATGAAAAGGGAGAGTGTAAAATTTTATAAAGGAGGAGAGGTATATGCAGCGAAACGAAACTGGAAAAATTGTAATGATTACAGGAGTGACGCAAGGATTAGGTCGTGCAATGGTTGATCGATTTCATGAATTGGGATGGAATATATATGGCTGTGGACGTTCAAAAGATAAAATTGAAGAATTGAAAAAATATTACGGTAATATACATGATTTTCAAATAATCGATGTTTCAGACTCCCAGCAAGTAAGTAATTGGGCGAATTATATACTTCATAGATATAGAGCACCTAATTTGTTAATAAATAATGCATCGATTGTTAATAAAAATGCGCCACTGTGGAAAGTAACAGCTCAAGAATTCGAAAATGTAATGAATGTAAACGTAAATGGTGTAGTAAATGTAATTAGGGCATTTGTCCCAGCGATGGTAGCTAGGAAAGAAGGAATGATTATTAATATGAGTTCTAGTTGGGGCCGAGAGGGAGAAGCTGAGCTGGCGCCATATTGTGCCTCAAAGTTTGCAATTGAAGGTATCACGAAATCTATGGCACTTGAATTACCCTATGGTATGGCTGTTGTTGCTTTAGATCCGGGCGGAAGTATCAGGACCCCAATGCTGTATTCATGTGCACCAGAGTATGTAAATGAATCACCCACACCTGAAATGTGGTCACATCACGCGATTCAATATATATTAAATATAACAATAGATAAAAATGGAGCTTCATTGACATGCCCAGAATGTATGTAAATATATTTTGAATTGTATACGTATCTTTTAATTAGCATATTTTCAGTGATATACGCTTTGTCTAAAAAAAGTACCTTAAAGGTGCTTTTTTGTATGATTAACACGTTTTAGAATGCACAAAATTACATATAGAAAATAAATATGAGATAAAGGATGCCGTTTGTGTATGGCGAAAAAAGCACTAGAAAATTTCTAAATAGGTGATAAAAATGAATCCAAGCGGTTTAAAAGTGACAGGAGCATGGTTTCAAGTAGGAGGAAATCTTACTGCGGCTATTGGGGCGACAAGAGGATTTCTTGGAGAAGAGAAAGTTGAATCGAAGATTGTAATTGTAGGAAGCTCATTACAAGCCCTCGGTTATATATTACAAATAATAGCGAGTAATGATACCGGAGATGAAGCTGAAAGAGAAAATCAAAATATGTGTTTGGAGAATAAAAGTGAAATGCTTGATAAAATGGGCATTGAATTATTAGCATTAGGGAATATATCAAATGTAATAGGAACATATTTTAATATAAATAAACAATTGAAAGAGAATGATTATCTCATAATTGTCGGGAACAGTTTACAATCGATTGGTGCTTTTTTAGGAGTAGAAGCAGCTCTGCTTCAGATGAAAGCAATACAGAGAATTATAATACTAGGTAATTCTTTGCAAAGTTTAGGTGCGGGACTTCAAGCGTATCAAGGTATTATTAATGTATCAAAGAATGAAATAGAAAATGAGGGCAGTATGGTTGATAAGAAAGATGAGAAGATAATAGCACTCATTGGTATTTGGATACAAGCAATAGGAACTATTATTTCTGCGATTGGATTAACTATAATAGAGAAAGAAGAAAGATTAGAAAAAATAAAAATATGAAAATACACATTTGATAAAGGAAGGGGGATTTCAATTTTACATACGTGGTAAGATTAAAGTAGTAGGTTTTTAGGCATTGGAATAGAATATATAAGAGTAGAAAAGTTTTTTATGCTTAATTGGAATGTATGAAATATAAAAATAATTGGTTTTGTGAGCGTATGATAAGAAGAGAGATAAAAAATACAAAACAAGGAGTTTTCAAGAGATGATGTATTTACTGGCAATTCTACTACCACCAGTAGCCGTATTATTTTGCGGAAAACCATTTCAAGCGATAATTAACTTCCTATTAACATTAATATTTTGGGTTCCAGGAGTTATACATGCGATATTAGTTGTACATGATAAAAAAGCAGACCGGAGATTAAAAAAACAAATTCAAGCATATGATGAAATGAATAAGAGGAATAGAAGATAGCTAAGTCGTGAAATGATTGTAAAAAGAAAGGGGGACTACCTCCTTTCTTTTTTTCATTCTGTCTAAGTTTAAATTTTAGTATAGCGGTAAGAATTTTTAATATAAGTATTGTGATAATTCGTTTTAGACTGTGCGCTTAATAAACCGGTGTAAATGTTTTCAGGCACGTTAAAGAAATCATACATTCCATTCTTTAATTGAATGCGTAAAATCATAGAAAAAGGATTATAGCCAACAGCAACAATATTTTTGGAACTCACGGGAGATAGCTTCATCATTATGCAACTCCTCACTTTTCATTTTTAATAATTTCTTGTAGATGTTGTGGTTGTGGTGTTGAAATCCTTATAATTAAAGGGGTATTATACTTATATACAATATATTAAATGTTCGTTATACGTAATGATAAGGAAGTTCACACGAAGTACATATCATTGTGCTATTTTTATTTCACCTTTGATTTATAAATAAGAAAATATTGACCATTTGAAAAAAAGGTATATTATTTATACGAGGTATGAAAAATTCACTTTTTACATTCTATGCTTCAAGGGGCAGCATTATTAGGAAAATAGAAGTGAAAATAGTTTGTATAAGAAGAATTCTAAAATTTATAATCTGTGAATTAGGAAAATATTGAATGCTCCAGGTCAATATACTTTCTTAATTAAATTCATTTTAGAAAGTGACCTCAATATTTTTAAGTAAATCAACGGGAGAATTGAAAGGCAGGAGAAAGTAACATGTCAGAAAATTATCGTTCTCGAGAGGAGCGACGACAAGTTAAAAAGAAAAAACAGCCAGCGTCTAAAACACAAAAACCAAAAGGTAAAACATCATTCTTTCGTAAGTTTTTGATTACTTGTTTATTACTTGGTATTGTTGGTTTAGTGGCGGGGGTTGCTACCTTCTTCGTAATGATTAAGGATGCACCAAAACTTGAGAAAGCAAAACTTGTTAATCCGTTATCCTCAAAAATTTATGATAAAAATGGCGATTTGGTATATGAATACGGGAAAGAAAAACGGACGAATGTTACGTATGATCAAATTCCTAAATTAGTAGAAAATGCATTTTTAGCAACTGAAGATGCACGTTTTTATGAGCATAGCGGAGTAGACTTTAAAGGTACTGCCCGTGCTGTTTTGGTGAGTCTTAAAGGAGATTACGGTTCACAAGGTGGAAGTACAATAACGCAGCAGGTTATTAAAAACTACTTCTTATCGATGGAAAAAACATCAAAACGTAAAGTTCAGGAAATATATTTAGCGTATAAGCTAGAACAACAGTATTCAAAACATGAAATTTTAGAAATGTATTTAAATAAAATTAATTTAGGAAACCGTTCATATGGTATCGCAACAGCAGCACGAAACTATTATGATAAAGATTTAAAGGAGTTAACATTACCAGAAGTTGCGATGCTTGCAGGTTTACCAAAAGCGCCGAATAACTATGATCCAACGAAAACAGAAAATGTTCAAAGGGCAACAGAAAGAAGAAATGTTGTACTAGGATTAATGAATCGACATGGTTATATTACAAAAGCAGAAATGGAAGAAGCATCGAAAGTTTCAGTAACGGATGGTCTTAAACCTGCAACTGAACTTCAAGCAATGCCATATCCTGCATTTATGGATGCAGTTGTGAAAGAAGTAGAAAAAGAATTGCCCGATGCTAATATTGGCTCAGATGGTTTAGAAATTCATACAACTTTGGATCCAAAAGCACAGAAATTAGCTGATAATATTTTAAATACAAATATTATTAATTATCCAAATGATAAATTCCAAGGTGCTTTCACATTTATGGATACGAAAACAGGTGAGGTTCGTGCTATAGGTAGTGGGCGCGGTGAAAATAAAGCAGTATTTAAAGGGCATAATATGGCAATTGAATTAGATCGTGCAGCTGGTTCAACTATGAAGCCAATCTTTGATTATGGTCCTGCAATTGAATACTTAAAATGGGCTACGTATCATCAAATTGATGATTCTCCATTTAAATATTCAACTGGACAAGAACTTCGAAATGCTGACAGAAGTCATTTAGGCCCAATTACTATGCGTGAAGCGTTAAAAATGTCACGTAACGTTCCAGCAGTTAAAACTGCAAAAGAAGTAGGACTTAATAAATCAAAGGAGTTCTCTGAGAAATTAGGTATTACATTTGATTCAGCACCGAAAGAATCTACAGCGATTGGTACAAACGAAGTATCACCAACTGAAATAGCAGGTGCTTATGCGACATTTGGTAATGGTGGAAAGTATGCAAAACCGCATTTTGTTAAGAAAATAGTTTATCCAGACGGAAAATCACAAAGTTTTGAGCAAAAACCAAAACAAGTTATAGCTGACTCTACAGCATATATGATTACTGATATGCTTCGCTCAGTAGTAACATCAGGTACTGGTACAGCGGCAAATATAAGTTCTTTAGATGTAGCTGGAAAAACAGGTACAACAAACTATGATTCAAAACAATTAGCGAAATTTAATATTCCGGAAAGTGCAACTCGTGATAGTTGGTTTGCAGGTTATACGCCGCAATATACGATGGCAGTATGGACTGGATATATGAAAGATGGTAAAGACGAGTATATTAGTAGTAAAAATACGAAAATTGCACAACTGATCTTTAAAGAAATGATGAGTGAAATGGCTACGGATAAATCACGCTTTAAAATGCCTAGTAGTGTAATTCAAGAAGGCAGTGAGTTACGTATAAAAGGTGAAAAACGTGATTCTTCTCCAAATACGAGCGTACCGGATACAACGGAACAACCAAAACAAGATCAACAGCAAAAAACTGAAGAAGAGAAAAAGCAAGAAGAATTAAAGAAACAAGAAGAAGAAAAGAAACAAGAGGATCTTAAGAAGCAAGAAGAACAAAAGAAACTAGAAGAGCAAAAGAAACTAGAAGAGCAAAAGAAACAAGAAGAAGAAAAGAAACAAAATGAACAAAATAATGGAAATGGCCAAGGAACGACACCTCCAGCGAATAACGGAGGAGGCCAAGGAAATACACCACCTCCAGCAAATAATGGAGGAGGCCAAGGAACACCACCTCCAGCGAATAACGGAGGAGGCCAAGGAAATACACCACCTCCAGCGAATAATGGAGGAGGCCAAGGAAATACGACACCTCCAGCAAATAATGGAGGGGGTCAAGGAAATACAACGCCACCAGCGACCACACAACCAGATACTGGCGGGAATGCAGGAGAGGCTCCTGCTAATAATGGGCAATAAGAAAATTTTATGAATAATATTAAAAAGCACTTAAGATTTGTAAACATTACAAATCTTAAGTGCTTTTTTCGTTTAAATGTTAAAAGTACCATAGAAATTTTGGAAATAAACGGAAGGGAAATGATAAAAAACTTGAGCCTGAGGTAATGGAGGATAACTTTGGCTTTGAAAGGTGGTACTACTTGGATGTGCGCCATGATGCCAAAATGAGGGAGTAACTTGACCTGGAATTTGATATTGTTGCCAAGTTGCAGGAAGTTCAATTCCTACATCGGAACTAGCTGTATGAACGGCTGGAACGTGTATCCCAGGAGTCGAAGGAACGACGGCTGTTACTCTTGAAGATACCCACATAACATAATCACTCCTAAGTTGTGATAATAAAGTAGTATATTCTTTTCACGCGTATAAAGGTACATATAGATAGGACTTTAGGCTAATGTATACTTATAAAGTTGTAAGACCAATTTATATTGATGGTGGACCATTATTATAAAAAGTTACGTCTATTTACGGAGGGAAAAGGGACTAAGAAAATGTAAAATGGAGGTGTTAATTGCAAGAATATACGTGTTTATGGAGGAATTTTAATGGAACGATTATGGACGAAATCATTTATTCAAATGACTTTCGCAATGTTATTTTTATTTACAGGATTTTATTTACTTGTACCAACGCTCCCGCTCTTTATTAAAGAGATAGGCGGCAATGAATCACAAGTTGGACTTATGATGGGAATGTTTACCATATCAGCAGTTGTAATACGACCGATTATCGGAGGAATGTTAGATCAATATGGGAGAAGATCTTTTATTATTTTCGGACTCGTCTTTTTTGGGATAACGATGTATTCTTATAATTTAGCATCGACTATTGTTCTTTTAGCTGTTTTACGGGTTATTCATGGGGGGACATGGGCTGTTTCTACAACAGCTGTTGGAACAGCGATAACTGATATTATTCCAGATTCACGCCGTGGTGAAGGTATGGGTTGGTACGGGATGGCTATGACAATTGCAATGGCAATCGGCCCAATGATTGGATTATCGGTTGTACAAAATTATTCATTTCACGGCCTATTCTTGTTGGCAACCCTTTTATCCTTTATGGCAGTCCTATTATCGTCCATGACGAAAACGCCATTCACACCACAAAAAGAAAAAGGGAAAATGCAGTTGTTTGAAAAATCGGTTCTATCCATTACAATTGTAGTTTTCTTTTTATCATTTGCATATGGAGGGATTACGACGTTTTTACCGCTATTTGCATCTTCAATCGATGTGAATCCTGGGACATTCTTTCTTGTATATGCAGTTGCTTTAACGATTGTAAGACCAATTTCAGGAAAACTATTAGATAAGTATGGAGAAGTATTTATCATACTCCCGGCATTATGTATTACTGTTATCGCGATAGTTGTATTAATGATTTCAAATAGTTTAATAGGGGTAGTTATCGCAGCTGCATTATACGGTGTTGGATTCGGTTCAGCACAGCCCGCATTACAAGCAGCGATGCTTACAATTGTTGACCCGAGTAAGAGAGGAGTTGCAAACGCTTCATTCTTTACTGCATTTGATTTAGGGATTGGACTTGGTGCGATTTTACTTGGAGTTGTTTCGCAAATGTTTGGTTACCGTATTTTATTTGCAGGTAGTGCAATTTCAGGACTAATCGCTTTCATTATTTTTGTCATTTTTGTAAAACAGCGATTAGGTAAAAAAGAATTTGCGTAAACGGGAGTAACAAAGATGAAAATTTCAATTGAACTTAACGATTTACAATGGTTAAAGGATAACATAATAATAGTTCAATTCAGCCGGACTATTCTTTAGGGATAGTTTCTGAGAAATCAGATGGGGAAATCGTGTCAGTTGAGAAAAAAGTCATTCTATTTTGGGAGATGTTTATAATCTTTGGTACTTTAAAAACTATCATTTAGTTAAATGTTACTATGAGGAAACGGAAGAAATTCAATTTAATTATGTGAAATAATAACTTTTTTAAAAATAAATAAGTTTTATATAAGAATTATATTGATGAGATAGTGAAATAGATATCATGTAGAAACGAGTTGTATATGTGTACAGCTCGTTTTTTTTATTTTCTTAAAAAAATTGGTTGAATGATATATTCTGTGGGATTTTCTGAGCCATCCTTATATTTTGTTTTAATAAGACGCATAAAGAAGTCAGTCCTTTCTTTATAAAATGTGAAAATTATTTTTAGAAAATTGTATTGCTACATCGGTAAAAGTATAGGAAACTTATCATTATAAAATAAATTGAAATCTTCTAAAAACTCTGATACATTGAAATAGAAATGTAGTTTCACGATTTTGTAAAGGCTTACAGTTATGTGCACGAAGATCTATTAGGATTGGAGGAAATAATGATGAAAGCTGAAGAAAAATTTTCCCCGGGATTAGATGGTATAGTGGCAGCGGAGACGAAAATTTCGTTTCTTGACACAGTGAAAGGTGAAATTGTAATTCAAGGGTATGATTTAATCGAACTCTCAAAAACAAAAGAGTATTTAGACATTGTGCACCTTTTATTGGAAGAACATCTACCAAATGAGGATGAAAAAGCAAAACTCGAAAAGAAATTAAAAGAAGAATACGCGGTACCAGAAGGTGTATTCAACGTATTAAAGGCATTACCGAAAGAAACGCACCCGATGGATGGATTGCGTACAGGTGTGTCCGCATTAGCTGGTTACGATAATGATATCGAAAACCGCTCGTTAGAAGTAAACAAAAGCCGCGGGTACAAATTATTGAGCAAAGTACCAAACATTGTAGCGAATAGCTATCATATTTTAAATAATGAAGAGCCAATTCAGCCTCTTCAAGAATTATCATATAGCGCGAATTTCTTCTATATGTTAACAGGTAAAAAACCAACTGAACTTGAGGAGAAGATCTTTGATCGTTCCCTTGTTTTATATAGTGAACATGAAATGCCAAACTCTACATTTACAGCGCGCGTTATTGCATCAACGCAATCGGACTTATATGGTGCTTTAACAGGTGCAGTTGCATCTTTAAAAGGTAGCTTACACGGTGGTGCAAACGAAGCGGTTATGTACATGCTTTTAGAAGCTGGTAATGTTGAGAAGTTTGAAGAGTTGTTACAGAAGAAACTATATAACAAAGAAAAAATTATGGGCTTTGGACATCGTGTGTATATGAAGAAGATGGATCCAAGAGCACTGATGATGAAGGAAGCTTTAAAGCAGTTATGTGATGTAAAAGGTGATTATACACTATATGAAATGTGTGAAGCTGGAGAAAAGATTATGGAGAAGGAAAAAGGAATTTATCCGAACCTTGATTATTATGCAGCTCCAGTATATTGGATGCTTGGTATTCCAATTCAACTTTACACACCAATCTTCTTTAGCTCTAGAACAGTAGGACTATGTGCGCACGTAATTGAGCAACATGCGAACAATCGATTGTTCCGTCCACGTGTAAATTATGTTGGCGAGCGACATGTACTTAGTAAATAAGAACAACTGGGGAGTTGTTAGCGCCGCCCGCTAGATGGGTGTTTGACCGACACCCATCATTAATAATAACGAATTTTCGACAGAAAGGGAAGAATAGTATGATTAAAACAAATGAAATTAAACAAAAAGATGCATTATTAGAAGAAATTGCGGATTATGTATTAAATAAAGAGGTAAATAGCGCAGAAGCATTCAGTACTGCTCGTTACGTATTACTTGATACACTTGGATGCGGAATTTTAGCACTACAATATCCAGAGTGTACGAAATTACTAGGACCAGTTGTACCAGGAACGATCGTGCCGAATGGTACACGTGTACCAGGTACGTCATATGTGCTTGATCCAGTGAAAGGTGCATTTAATATCGGATGTATGATCCGTTGGTTAGACTATAACGATACTTGGCTTGCAGCAGAGTGGGGACATCCATCTGATAACTTAGGCGGTATTTTAGCAGTTGCAGATTATATTAGCCGTGTTCGTATTTCAGAAGGAAAAGAACCATTAAAAGTACGTGAAGTATTAGAAATGATGATTAAAGCACATGAAATTCAAGGTGTACTAGCTTTAGAAAATAGTTTGAATCGTGTTGGTCTTGACCATGTATTATACGTAAAAGTAGCAACAACTGCTGTAGTTGCAAAAATGCTCGGCGGAACACGTGAAGAAATCTTTAATGCATTATCACATGCATGGATTGATAATTCTAGTCTTCGTACATATCGTCATGCACCAAATACAGGCTCACGTAAATCATGGGCAGCAGGTGATGCAACAAGCCGAGGTGTTCATCTTGCAATGACTGCTCTAAAAGGTGAAATGGGATATCCAACAGCATTATCTGCACCAGGCTGGGGATTCCAAGATGTATTATTCAATAAACAAGAATTAAAGTTAGCAAGACCATTAGAGTCTTATGTAATGGAAAATGTATTATTTAAAGTTTCATATCCAGCAGAGTTCCATGCACAAACAGCTGCAGAGTGTGCTGTGAAATTACATCCAGAAATTAAAGAAAGATTAGATGAAATTGATCGTATTACGATTACAACTCATGAATCAGCAATTCGTATTATCGATAAAGAAGGTCCATTAAATAACCCAGCTGATCGTGATCATTGCTTACAATACATTACGGCAATTGGTTTATTAAAAGGAGATATTGTTGCGGATGATTATGAGGATGTAGTAGCAAATGATCCACGTGTAGATGAATTACGTAATAAGATGGTTGTTGTTGAAAACAAACAGTACAGTTTAGATTACCTTGACCCGAACAAGCGCTCAATCGCCAACGCTGTTCAAGTTCATTTCAAGG
The DNA here is from genome assembly GCF_001583695.1 of Bacillus wiedmannii. Classification (GTDB taxonomy): domain Bacteria; phylum Bacillota; class Bacilli; order Bacillales; family Bacillaceae_G; genus Bacillus_A; species Bacillus_A wiedmannii. Next base: position 106,409 of record NZ_LOBC01000013.1, read on the forward strand.
ATGGCACTGTAACAGAAAATGTGGAATGTGAATATCCACTTGGTCACCGTTTCCGTAGAGACGAAGCAATTCCAAAAGTTGTTCAAAAATTCACTGCAAATATGGCAGGTCATTATTCTAGTAAGCAACAAGAACAAATTCATGAAGTTTGTCTAAATGAAGAAAAACTAGAAAATATGAATGTAAACGAATTTGTAGATCTATTCTTAAATTAATAATAGGGGGAATTTAGAATGGCTTGGGTTGTGAATAAACAGTCAACACAAGAGGAGCTTGCGAATCGCTTCCGAGCTTTAGTAGAAGCAAATGAAATTTTGCAAATTCCAGGTGCTCATGATGCAATGGCTGCTCTTGTTGCGAAAAATACAGGTTTTTCAGCTTTATATTTATCGGGAGCTGCTTACACTGCAAGTAAAGGGCTACCAGATTTAGGAATCGTGACGTCTACTGAAGTAGCAGAGAGAGCAAGAGATCTAGTAAGAGCTACAGATTTACCGGTTCTTGTTGATATTGATACAGGATTTGGCGGTGTATTAAACGTAGCGAGAACAGCAGTAGAAATGGTGGAAGCGAAAGTAGCAGCTGTTCAAATTGAAGATCAACAATTACCGAAGAAATGTGGACATTTAAATGGTAAGAAACTCGTTACTACAGAAGAGTTAGTTCAAAAGATTAAAGCGATTAAAGAAGTTGCACCAAGCTTATATATTGTGGCACGTACAGATGCTCGCGGTGTAGAAGGCTTAGATGAAGCAATCGAAAGAGCGAACGCTTATGTAAAAGCAGGTGCAGATGCAATATTCCCTGAAGCGCTTCAATCAGAAGAAGAGTTCCGTCTATTTAATAGTAAAGTAAATGCGCCTTTACTTGCGAATATGACTGAGTTCGGGAAAACGCCGTATTATAGTGCAGAGGAATTTGCAAATATGGGCTTCCAAATGGTTATTTATCCTGTAACTTCACTTCGTGTTGCAGCGAAAGCATATGAGAATGTGTTTACTTTAATTAAGGAAACAGGTTCTCAAAAAGCTGCACTTTCAAGTATGCAAACGAGAAGTGAGTTATATGAAACAATTTCATATCATGACTTTGAAGAACTAGATACTGGAATTGCAAAAACAGTATTATCAGAGGATCAATAGATAAAACAACTAAGGCGATGAGAATACATCTTTGGCAAAACGAACTGCTTGATGTGACAATTCATCGCCTTCTGTTTTCAAAAATAAGAAATTCCACTCATCGTAGACGAGCATACGTAGTAGCAAGTAAGGCCGAAATGATAGGGGGATTCAGATGGAGAAAACAAAGTTACCGTGGGATGAATTTTTTTCACTTAATAAAGATGTGAATTATACTTTCTTTACGCCAGAAGATTTTTCAGGAGATGAAGATTTAATCGCAAAAACGACAGAACAATTCGTTAAACAAGAAATTGTTCCACAAATGGAGAATATAGAACAACATAACTATAAAATTTCTCGTCAATTATTTGAGAAAGCTGGAGAACTTGGATTATTAAGTATCGAAGTCCCAGAAGAGTACGGCGGATTTGAGTTAGGAAAGGCAGTTTCAGGGCTTGTAGCAGAAAAAATGGGATACGCTGGTGCATTTAGTGTTTCCTTTAATATACACGCTGGTGTAGGTACATTGCCTTACATATATTACGGAACGAAAGAACAAAAAGAAAAATATTTGCCGAAAATTGCGTCTGGAGAATGGATTGGGGCCTATGCTTTAACTGAGCCAAATGCTGGTTCTGATGCTTTAAGTGCAAAAACAAGTGCAGTATTAAATGAAGATGGTACTGCTTGGAAGTTAAATGGTGAGAAGCAGTGGATTACAAATGCTCATATGGCAGATGTATACGTTGTTTTTGCGAAGACAAATAAAGGAATGACAGCGTTTATTGTCGAAAGAACATGTGAAGGTGTATCCATTGGATTAGAAGAAAAGAAAATGGGGATTAAAGGTTCTTCAACGGCTACCCTAATTTTAGAAGATGTTGTCATCCCTGCTCAAAATGTTTTAGGGGAAGTTGGAAAAGGGCATCACGTAGCTCTTAATATTCTTAACTTCGCTAGACTAAAGCTGGCTTTTGGAAATATTGGAACAGCAAAACAAGCAATTGGTTTGTCGGTTCAATATGGAAAAGAGCGAAAACAGTTCCAAACGGAATTAGTAGATTTTACGATGATTCAAGAGAAAATTGCAAATATGATCATTGCTACATATGGAGCAGAAAGTGCAGCCTACCGTACAGCAGGTGTCATTGATGAAGCAATTCATGAGAGTGATGAAGATCTTATGAAGAAAATGTCTCAATTTGCAATTGAATGTGCACTTAATAAAGTAAATGCTTCTGAAACACTTGGTCATATCGTAGATGAAGCTGTACAAATTCATGGTGGTTACGGTTATATGCAAGAGTACGAGGTAGAACGATTATATCGTGATGCTAGAATTAGTCGTATTTTTGAAGGAACGAACGAAATTAATAGATTAACAGTTGCTAAAATGTTAATGAAGCAAATGGAACAAATTGAAGATACTGTAGTAGAAGTTGATGTAGCAAATGTTGAAAGAAACCATCGTTACATTTTATTATCGAAAAAATTGTTGAAACAATCTTTGAAAACGCTCTCTAAAACTTCAGGGTTAAAAATTGACCAAGAACAAGAATATTCACGTGTATTATCAAATATGTTAACGGACGTGTACGTCATGGAATCAGCATTTTTACGTACGAGGAAAGCAATTAGTAAAAATGGTGAAGAGAAAGAGCGTACGAAACAAATGATAACTGACGTTATTTGTGAAGAAGGCTATCGTAAAGTAGAAGAAGCAGCGATTTCTATACTTTCAGCGGCTGTCACAGAAGAACAAGATAGACACGTAATTTTAGCTGAAATTCGTCAATTATTAGTGCCTTTATACACGAACGTGTTTACGAAAAAGAGAGAAATTGCGAGAGCTATTATAAATCGCGGAAAGTATATTGTGTAAATAGGAGGAAAGCGATATGAAAAAGATTGGCTTTATCGGTTTAGGTAACATGGGTCTTCCAATGTCTAAAAATTTAGTTAAATCAAGTTACACAGTATACGGTGTGGATTTAAATAAAGAGGCCGAAGCTTCCTTTGAAAATGAAGGAGGAATTATTGGCTTATCAATCTCGAAACTAGCAGAAACATGCGATGTGATTTTTACAAGTTTACCTTCACCTCGCGCTGTTGAAGCGGTGTATTTTGGGGAAGAAGGATTATTTGAAAATAGCCACTCGAATGTAGTTTTAATTGATACCAGTACTGTATCTCCACAATTAAACAAACAGTTAGAGGAAGCTGCAAAGGAAAAGAAAGTAGACTTTTTAGCAGCGCCTGTTAGTGGTGGGGTAATTGGAGCTGAAAACCGTACATTAACGTTTATGGTTGGTGGATCGAAAGAAGTGTATGAGAAAACGGAATCTATCATGGGCGTACTAGGCGCGAATGTTTTCCATGTTAGTGAGCAGATTGATAGTGGCACAACAGTTAAATTAATTAATAACCTATTAATTGGTTTTTATACAGCTGGTGTGAGTGAAGCTTTAACATTAGCGAAAAAGAATAATATGGATTTAGATAAAATGTTTGATATTTTAAATGTAAGTTACGGTCAAAGTAGAATTTATGAGCGTAATTATAAAAGTTTCATTGCAACTGAAAACTACGATCCAGGCTTTACTGTGAATTTATTAAAGAAAGATTTAGGATTTGCAGTAGATTTAGCGAAAGAAAGCGAACTTCACTTACCAGTAAGCGAAATGCTATTAAACGTATATGAAGAAGCAAGTGAGGCAGGGTATGGTGAAAACGATATGGCTGCTTTATATAAGAAAGTTAGTGAACAGTTAATTTCTAATCAAAAATAATAGACTTATGTACATCATAAAAAAGGAGAGAATATAATGATTACAACTGAAATTAAACGAGTAAAAAATCATATTAATGGTGAGTGGGTAGAATCTACTGGTACAGAAGTAGAAGCAGTTCCAAATCCGGCGACTGGAAAAATTATCGCTTACGTTCCGCTATCTCCGAAAGAAGATGTTGAAAAAGCTGTTGAAGCGGCAAAAGTAGCATACGAAACATGGTCTAAAGTACCAGTTCCGAATCGTTCAAGACAATTATATAAATATTTACAGCTTTTACAAGAAAACAAAGAAGAGCTTGCTAAAATCATTACGCTAGAAAATGGTAAAACATTAACGGATGCAACTGGTGAGGTGCAGCGCGGGATTGAAGCGGTAGAACTTGCAACATCAGCACCAAATTTAATGATGGGACAAGCTCTTCCGAATATTGCTAGCGGCATTGATGGATCGATTTGGCGCTATCCAATTGGAGTTGTTGCTGGTATTACACCGTTTAACTTCCCAATGATGATTCCATTATGGATGTTCCCACTTGCAATTGCTTGCGGTAATACGTTCGTATTAAAAACATCTGAAAGAACGCCACTTTTAGCAGAGCGACTTGTAGAGTTATTCTATGAAGCTGGTTTTCCAAAAGGGGTATTAAATTTAGTACAAGGCGGAAAAGATGTTGTAAATAGCATTTTAGAAAGTAAAGATATTCAAGCTGTTTCGTTCGTTGGCTCTGAGCCGGTAGCTCGTTACGTGTATGAAACAGGTACGAAACACGGAAAACGTGTACAAGCGTTAGCTGGTGCAAAAAATCATGCGATTGTAATGCCAGATTGCAACCTTGAGAAAACAGTGCAAGGTGTAATTGGATCTGCATTCGCAAGTAGTGGAGAGCGCTGCATGGCATGTTCAGTAGTAGCAGTAGTTGATGAAATCGCTGATGAATTCATCGACGTACTAGTAGCAGAGACGAAGAAGTTAAAAGTAGGTGACGGTTTCCACGAAGATAATTATGTTGGACCATTAATTCGTGAATCTCATAAAGAGCGCGTATTAGGCTATATTAATAGCGGTGTAGCAGATGGAGCAACTTTATTAGTAGATGGCCGTAAAGTTAAGGAAGAAGTTGGAGAAGGTTACTTTGTAGGTGCGACAATCTTTGATGGTGTAAATCAAGAAATGAAAATTTGGCAAGATGAAATTTTTGCTCCAGTATTAAGCATTGTACGAGTTAAAGATTTAGAAGAAGGTATTAAATTAACAAATCAATCTAAATTTGCAAATGGCGCGGTTATTTATACGTCAAATGGTAAACATGCACAAACGTTCCGTGATAATATCGATGCTGGTATGATCGGTGTAAACGTAAACGTTCCAGCACCAATGGCATTCTTCGCATTTGCAGGAAATAAAGCTTCCTTCTTTGGTGATTTAGGTACAAATGGTACAGATGGCGTTCAATTCTATACACGTAAAAAAGTTGTAACTGAGCGCTGGTTTTAATATAGAGTGAACAGCCAAATCAGTTGTTAAATGAAAACCACCACTATTAATAGTGGTGGTTTTCGTCTTGTTAATTATTTTTTTCAAAAGCTAGTTTAATACCAAAACCAATTAAGACGATTCCTGTTAAGCCTTGAATATAACGTTGCGTCCTCGGTTTTTTCATAAAAGCACTAATTTTATCAATTAAAAATATATAAAAAGCGAACCAAATAACTGTTAAAACGAGGTAAGTAAGACCCATTACGAGAAGTTGGATAAACGTATTATGATTTGGATTTAAAAATTGCGGTAAAAAGGTTAAAAAGAAGACTGCAACTTTAGGGTTTAATAAATTCGTAAGAAACCCTTGGCGAAAGCAAGAAGTGTGTTCATTTTCATTATTTAAAGATATATCGTTCGTATCAAAGCCTTCTTTGTTTCTTACCGCTAAAAGGGCTTTAATGCCAATATAAATTAAATATAGAGCTCCAACGTACTTGAAAATAGAAAATAAAAGCGCTGACTTTACAATAATTGCGGAAAGTCCGATTACTGCTGCTAAAGTATGAATTAAAAGTGCAATACATGTACCGAACACTGTTTTCACTCCACCGACCTTACCGGCAACCAATGTATTTTTCGTCGCCATTGCAGTATCAGGACCGGGTAAAATAATAAGACAAATAGACATAATGATGAAAAGAAAATAATTTTCAATCATAGTCGCTCCTCCTTTTTTATTTTTAGAATATTTGATTAAAAATAGTGTAGCACACATTTTAATTTAATAAAATTAAATTTTATTAAAAATTATTAAATGAGAAAGAGGCTATATAGTAGTTGAATTCCACTACTATATAGCCTCAATTTTATCCCGCATGACCGGACGATCGGTGAGAGCTAATAATAAGCGGGTAATGAACCCCCACTTATTAATGTTTCACCTTATTATGCATTAAGTAAGTTAAAGAATCGATTTACATCTTCTTCTGAAACATCACTTAACTGCTTATATTTATAATTCGGATTTTGATCTTTATCAACGACAACAGAACGTACTCCTTCGAAGAAATCCGCATGTCTCATGAAATTTTTAGCAAGTACAAGGTCGGTAGCAAAACATTCTTCAACGGACTTATCTTTTCCATCAATAAACTGTTTTAATGTTACTTTTAACGAAATAGGAGATTTTGATAATAGCGTTTCTTTCGTTTTTAAAGCAAAGGAACTTTGATCTTTCTCCAATGAATGGATGATCTCTTCAATTGTATCGAATGCAAAATGTGAATTCATTTCTTCTAATGAAGGAGCAAGTTCGCTTTCTAAGTTTGGAGCAGTTGCAAATGTACGAATGACTTCTTTTAAATTAGTATGTACATCATCTTCTATATGCCAATTTACACTTTCAAGTTCAGTAAGGAAAATTGGTAATGAATCAGATGTCATAAAGTAATCAGCAGCGTTTATAAATAATACGTCAGCAGCTTTTAAAACAGATGCTGTTAAAGCAACATAGCGGCCAGCAAACCCTGGAGTTTTATTTAAGAAATAAGCAGCACCGACATCTGGGAAGAAGCCGATATTCATCTCTGGCATTGCCCATTTCGTACGCTCAGTTACAATTCGATATTTCGCACCATTTGTAAGACCGACACCACCGCCCATTACAATTCCATCTAAACAAGCGATGATCGGTTTTTTATATTGATAAATATATGTATCAATTTCATACTCTTCTTCAAAAAAACGTTCCGCATGCTGCAATGCAGTTTCGTTTGAACGCGCTTCATAAAGAGTTTTAATGTCGCCGCCTGCACAAAAACCTTTTGTGCCAGCTCCTTTTAATACGATAAGCGCAATTCGCTCATCATTTTCCCACTCTTTCAGTTTTTGCCCAATTGGTTGCAACATGTCATAAGATAAAGAATTAAGCGCTTTTGGGCGGTTTAAAGTAATTGATGCAACGCCGTTTTCACTAACAGAAAATAAAACGTGTTCAGTCATAATTCATCCTCCCTTACATATCTTCTTATTCTTAATTCTTGATACGTATTGAAATGTCCTTTATAAATTTTGTCTAAACTTGACGGTACGTGTTAATTTGTATATCGCATATTTTGACGAGATATATTTGCAGGATTTCTGAGGTTGAAAATGAATATTACAACATTACTGTAATTGTAATTATTTGAAATTATCATGATAAACACGCTATTATATATGTGTAAATTGTATATAATGACTTCAAAAAGAGTATTTGAAGCGATTATGATGAAAGAAAAATTGCTTTTCATTAGAAATAGAGAAAGGAGAAATCGGAATGCCAGTACCTTTACTATTGTCGGTGATTATTTTGTCTTCTTTAATGATAGGGATAACGCAGTATTTTCATCATACAGATACGACAGAGGAAGTGAAGGATAAAGTACGACTTGTATTTCCGATTTTTATCATATCTATTTCTTTTTGCATTTTATTAAATAAGGATGGGTACATTATCGCAGTATTTTCATTTTTTGTAGCGATCGTTTTCATTACAGTTTTATATTATGTAATGAAAGACTTTATACAAAAATAAAGATGTCACATTAGACATTTTTATTTTTAAAATAAATAAAATTTCACATACCGTATTATATGTAAAAATAAAAAACATATAGTAGTAGAAAAGTGTGTACTTTGCCGTGTATTTACTTGTCAATCTTGCATAGCCAATATACTATTAATAATGTAGAGATTAGAAAAAGGGGTTGTATCTGTCATGAAATTTGAGATGCACACAAAAATTATTTCAAATGAAAAAGAAGTAAGATTACATATAGAAGAAAACATATTTCAATTAACATTGGATGGTTATCACTTATTTACAGTTCAAGAAATATTGCCTTTATATAAATCAAATGAAGAAAGAATTGGTAGTGCAATGATACAAAAGTTAGAGTGGGAAAACGGAAAAACTACAATAAACTATCAACTCGTATCACTAAAATCAGTAAATTAAAAGGAGCAGGAAACTATGAAGTTATTTCATACAGCGGATTGGCATTTAGGAAAGCTCGTTCATGGCGTGTATATGACTGAAGATCAAAAGATTGTATTAGATCAGTTTGTACAAGCTGTTGAAGAAGAAAAACCAGATGCGGTAATTATTGCAGGGGATTTATATGACCGAGCAATTCCACCTACGGAAGCAGTAGACTTATTAAATGATGTTTTACAAAAAATAGTGATTGATTTACAAACACCAGTTATTGCGGTTGCAGGAAACCATGATAGTCCAGATCGTATTCATTTTGGAAGTAGTTTAATGAAGAAACAAGGATTATTTATTGTGGGACAATTTCAATTTCCATATGAGCCAATTATATTAAATGATGAATATGGCGAGGTTCACTTCCATCTCATTCCATATGCAGATCCAAGCATAGTTAGACATGTTTTGAAAAACGAAGATGTACGTTCTCATGATGATGCGATGCGTATTTTTATGAATGAGCTTTCTGAAACGATGGATAAAGAAGCTAGACACGTATTTGTTGGTCATGCATTTGTAACTTCTGCGGGAGAAGCGGAGGAGAATACAAGTGATGCAGAACGACCACTTTCAATTGGTGGTGCTGAATACGTAAATAGTCATTATTTTGATAAGTTTCATTACACAGCGCTTGGACATTTACATCAAGCGCATTTCGTACGTAATGAGACCATTCGATATTCTGGTTCGCCACTTGCGTATTCTATTTCTGAAGAAAAACATAAAAAAGGTTATTATATTGTGGAACTGAACGAAACAGGTGAAGCAACAATTGAAAAAAGGTTACTTGCACCACGCCGTAAAATGCGAACAGTAGAAGCAAAAATAGATGAATTATTACAACATCCAGTAAGTGAAGATTACGTGTTTGTAAAATTATTAGATGAAAATCCTGTCTTGCAGCCAATGGAAAAAATACGCTCTGTATATCCAAATGCAATGCATGTTGAAAGATCTATTCAAAGACGAGAGTTCACAGAGTCAAATGAAGTAACTGTTTCAAGACATAAAACGGATGATTTATCTCTTTTAAAGGCTTTTTATAAAGAAATGAAAGGCTTAGATTTATCAGAAGAGAAAGAACGTCTATTTGTAGAAGTACTACAAACAGTGCAAGAACGGGAAGGTGAACGAGGATGAGACCGATTCAGCTAATTATGACAGCATTTGGGCCATATAAACAGAAAGAAGTAATCGATTTTAACGATCTTGGAGATCATCGTATTTTCGCCATTTCTGGGAATACAGGAGCTGGAAAGACGACGATTTTTGATGCGATTTGTTATGTGTTATATGGTGAGGCAAGCGGAGAAGAACGTAGTGATACGAGCATGCTTCGCAGTCAATTTGCTGATGATAATATGTATACAAGTGTAGAACTAACCTTTCAATTAAAAGGGAAACGTTATGAAATAAAACGACAACTGGGACATAAAAAACAAGGGAACAAGACGATTACGGGACATGCAGTAGAATTATATGAAGTAATTGATGAAGAGAAGGTTCCAGCTGTTGATCGTTTCCATGTAACGGATGTAAATAAAAAAGTGGAAGATTTAATCGGTTTAAGTAAACATCAATTTAGCCAAATTGTTATGTTACCGCAAGGGGAATTCCGAAAACTATTAACATCTGAGACTGAAAACAAAGAAGAAATTTTGCGTCGTATTTTTAAAACAGATCGTTATAAGTTAATGCGAGAGTTACTTGATCAAAAACGAAAACAATGGAAAGACGTCTTACAAGAAAAACAAAAAGAGCGAGAGCTACATTTTCGTAATGTTTTTAAATTACCGATCCGAGATGGAGCATTATTAGAGACATTAGTGGAACAAGAGCATGTAAATACGCATCAAGTAGTAGAAGCATTAGAACAAGAAACAGCTGTGTATAAGGCAGAAGTTGAGCAATTACAAGTAGAACAAGATGTTCAAACGAAGCAATTAAAGGATGCTGAAACACGTTTTCACGCAGCGAAGTCTGTAAATGAGAAGTTTATAGATTTACAACAAAAGAATGAGAAATATAACACTTTACAAGAAAACCGTACAGTTATTGAAGTGAAAGAAAAATCTTTTAAACGTGGGGAACAAGCGAAGCGCTTATTACCATTTGAACAATGGCACGAAGAAGCGATGCAAAATGAGCAGAAAGCAGAAAGTTTGTTAAAACAAATTATCGCCAAAAAAGAAAATATAATGAGTAATTTTGAACTTGCTAAGGGGAAATATGAAGCAGTAAAGAATAAAGAACCTAAGAGAGAAGATGCAAAAAAACTTGTTCAAAGATTAGAAGAGTTACAATCGATTATTGCATCGTTAGCTGAGAAACAGTTGAATTTACAAAATGCAGAAATTCAAATAGGAAAATTAAAAGAAAGTATGCAAAACTTAGATCGACAATTAGAAGAGCATACAAATCAAAAACAGTTAATGTCTAGTGAATTACAACAACTAGAACAAGCACTTGAGCAATATGTAGCTAAAGTAGAAGAACTAACGAATATGCGAGAAGATGCAAAAGTTTTAAAGCAAGCATATGATGTTTGGCAAGAAAAGCAAAAATTCGAGAAAGAAAAAGAAGCGGCATATAATAAGATGCAATTGGCAGTTAACGCATATGAAAATATGGAACGTCGCTGGTTAAGTGAACAAGCTGGTATATTAGCTCTTCATCTACATGATGGCGAATCTTGTCCAGTATGTGGTAGTACGAACCATCCGAAAAAAGCTACAGAGCAAAGTGATGTAATCGATGAAAAAGAGTTAAATGATTTAAGAGAAAAGAAAAATGTTGCTGAAAAATTACATGTTCAACTAGAGGAGAAATGGAATTTCTATCACCTACAATATGAACAGGTAATAGAAGAGGTTAAGAAGCGAGGCTATCGCTCAGAGGAATTAGTTGAAACATACAGTGCACTTGTTCAAAAAGGAAAACAATTAGCAATTGAAGTAAATACGTTAAAAGCAAGCGAAGAAACGCGTAAGCAAACAGCTGTGAATATAAAAAGTGTAGAAGGAAAAGTAGATGCACTTCAGAAACAAAAGCGTGAGGTAGAAACAGAGCAGCACCGAACAGAAATGGAGTGTATGCAGCTTCGTACGTCATATGAACATGATAAGAAGAATATTCCTGAAAGCTTACAAACAGTACAGGCTTGGAAAGTTCAGTTTGACCAAGCTATGCATGAACTCAAATTAATGGAAGACGAATGGAGGAAAGTGCAGGAAGCGTATCAACATTGGCAAAATGAAAATATACGTATTCAAGCAGAACAAGAAGGTGCTTCAAATCAATTTGAAAGTGCAAAATTGAAGAAAGAAGAGACTTTCGCGCGCTTTATGAAAGAGCTTGAACAGAGCGGATTTACAGCTCAAATTACGTATAAAGAGGCCAAATTAAGTGATACCGAGATGGATATGTTACAAAAAGAAATTCAAAGCTATTATTCATCTCTTGAAGTACTTGCAAAACAAATTGAAGAGTTACATGCTGAATTAAAAGATAAAGAGTATATGGATATTACAGCGTTAGGTGAACATATAAAAGATTTAGAAATAAATCTTGATATCATTAAAGAAAAGCGTCAACGTGCGCAAAATGCGGTAACATATATTTTTGATTTACATGAAAATATTAGACGTATTGATGAGCAAATTCATGAGGAAGAAAAAGCTTTCCAAGAACTTGTTGATTTATATGAAGTAATGAAAGGTGATAACGAAAGCCGTATATCATTTGAACGCTACATCTTAATTGAGTATTTAGAACAAATTGTTCAAATTGCAAACGAACGATTACGTAAATTATCAAATGGACAATTTTATTTAAAACGAAGTGAACGAGTTGAAAAGAGAAATCGTCAAAGTGGATTAGGATTAGATGTATACGACGCATACACTGGCCAAACACGTGATGTAAAAACACTATCTGGCGGCGAGAAATTTAATGCATCGCTTTGCTTAGCGCTCGGAATGGCAGACGTCATTCAAGCATATGAAGGCGGTATTTCCATCGAAACGATGTTTATCGACGAAGGATTCGGTTCATTAGACGAGGAGTCATTAACAAAAGCAGTTGACGCCTTAATTGACTTACAAAAATCAGGCCGCTTTATCGGTGTTATATCACACGTTCAAGAGCTGAAAAACGCAATGCCAGCTGTATTAGAAGTAACGAAGCAGAAGGATGGGTGTAGTCAGACTCGGTTTGTGGTGAAGTAAGTTCAATTGTAATTCATACTTAAAGCATTGTTTGCGAGTTTCTAGTATAAAAATTATGATAAAACAAATGCCGCCTCTTTATAGAGGTGGCATTTGTTTGTTATTCAGAATTAGACAATGCACCTACGAGTTATCTGGAGAAGGCGGAGTATTTTCCAAACGATTATAAGCTTTAAAAGCCGAAATTGCCGATATAACACCACCTACTAAAAATAAAGCTGATCCACTGACTAATATGATACGACTGACATATGTTTCACGAGCTTCTTCAACTTCTTCTTGTAACATTGTTGGCATTTGAAATCCCCCTAAACAACATTTATTTTGTAGATAGTATATACAAACGCCTAAAATATGTTAAAATCACTGGATAGTGTTAGGAGGGAGTATATAGTTAGATGTGAATTGTTTGAAAAATCTTCATTATAAATATATGCTAACTTCACATAGAGCACATATTAACATTGTATTATGTATATGTACCAAATAAATAAAGTGAATTGTATTTCGTTCTGTTTTTAAAAATTTAAAATTCTATTATTTTTATATAAAGGTTTCACATCGGAGTTTTAAATATTTTGGAAATAGATCTAAATAAGAGGAATTCATATAAAAGGGGAATGTCTTATGACAACATATACGAGTGAAATGAGAAAAAGTTTAGTTTCAGAAGAAGATGTAGATATTTTGAAAATTATGGCGCACCCAATCCGATTACAAATTGTAAATGAATTAAGTACGAGAAAAACTTGTAATGTAACACAATTAACAGAATTACTAAATATTCCACAATCGACTGTTTCGCAACATTTATCAAAAATGAAAGGTAAAGTGTTACGAGCTGAGAGAAGAGGTTTAGAAATTTATTATCATATTAATAATTTAAAAGCGAGTAAGATTGTAAGTGTTTTAGGATATATAAACTAATGAATTATTTTCATATAAAATAGCCCCTGCTGGTGAGCAGGGGCTATTTTTTGTTGTTTTATGTATTCGTATTTAAAATTTTATAGTTTT
>NZ_LOBC01000014.1 GCF_001583695.1 Bacillus wiedmannii
GTATTACGTGTATTAACTGTAGTATTAGGTGATACTTCTCCTGTACCACCTGATAATGATCCAATTTGTACGTTTTTAGCTGTACCGAATGCAAGATTAGTATCGACTAACACTTGTCTTACTGTTGATTTAAGCTGCTTCTGTGCGATTCAGTGCTTACGCGACGTTTCTATCTAATAAGTGAAGTAAACTAAAAAACTATTGGGGTGGTAGAAGCTTTCTACCACCTTTACATATTTAAAAGCCGGCCATACTAATCGATTGGATATCATCTATAGACAACCTAATATCTCTCATACTATTTTGCGGCATAATGGATACAATGCCATTACGATACGATATGATTGATCCAATATAAGAAACTGTAGCCGTTTTTATTCTGCACCTTACTTTCGGAATGTAATGAGGACGGTTTAATAAGAAATGAATTTTCTCATCATTATTCATATCCTTAAATGATTTATTATACGGAACAGTTCTCACTAGCTCTTGCTGTTCTTGTACTTGTTCCTCTTCTTCTATTTTTTCTTCTACTTGTTCTTCTTGTTGCTCTTCTTGTTGTTCTATTACTTCTTCCACAGCACTACTTACAGCCTTTTCGTTTCTATTACTTCGCTCTTTTCGATCCTCATTTTCAAAGTTTGTTAAGATAATCCTTTTTATTTTCGGTGCAGCAAGTTCCATACTTACTTGCGCAATATATAACAACGGTTTTCCAACTGTTGAACTTTTATTTTTATTCTTCACACTCGTCCCTCCCACTTCCATACGTAGCTGCATAAATCGTGTACTATTATAGTTATATTCATAACGTGGTAAGAACTTTCGTTAAAAATCATTCTTTCTAAGAACAAATAAAAAGGACAATCTCAGCATTTAGAGATTGTCCTTTAAAAATTACTATTATATTTATCCTAGGATATGATACCCTGAATCAACGTGAATGTTTTCTCCTGTTACGCCGCGTGCTAAATCACTGAATAAGAATACTGCTGTATCCCCAACTTCTTCTGGAGTTGTTGTACGACGAAGTGGTGCGCGCTCCTCAATTTCTCTTAAGATTGAGTTAAAGTCGCCTACACCTTTTGCAGACAACGTACGAATTGGTCCTGCAGAAATAGCGTTAACGCGAATGCCATGTTGACCTAAATCGTTAGCTAAATATTTCACGCTCGCTTCTAATGAAGCTTTTGCAACACCCATTACGTTATAATTTTTCACAACGCGCTCGCCGCCAAGGTATGTTAACGTTAAAATATTTCCGCCTTCTGTCATTACTTTCTTCGCTTCTCTTGCTACAGCTGTTAAAGAGAATGCACTAATATTTTGTGCAAGTAAAAATCCATCGCGAGAAGTATCTACAAATTCACCTTTTAAATCATCACGATTTGCAAAAGCTATACAATGTGCAACACCGTGAATTGTACCAACCTCTTGCTTGATTGTTTCAAAGCAAGCTGTAAGTTCTTCATCATTTGTTACATCACAAGGTAATACAAGTGATTCTTGTCCTTCTAATGTGTCCGCTAATTCACGAACGTTTCTTTCTAAACGTTCTCCTGCATATGTGAAGATTAGTTTTGCACCTGCATTATGCAAAGAGCGAGCAATTCCCCACGCAATACTTCTTTGGTTCGCAACGCCCATAACAACAAATGTTTTCCCTTGTAATAGTTCCATGATATATCCTCCCAGAATTACTTATACTTGTTATTAGTACCTGATACTATAATTATAGTACCATAAAACCTCTTAAAGGCAAACAAAAAAGTCATTAACTTAAATTTTGTTAATGACTTTTTGTTTCTATAAAAAACCGCTCTAATCCTTCTTCCCAAGAAGGCATTTGTGAAAAACCATTTAATCGTAGCATGTTATGTTGAAAAACAGAATATTTTGGTCTCGCTGCCGCCGCTCCAAATTCTTCGGTTGAAACAGGTAATACATTCACTTTCATATTTGCATACGCAAATATTTTTTTTGCAAATTCAAACCAAGAACATGAGCCTCTATTTGATACATGATACGTACCATATAAAGAAGTATGCATGAGCTTATTAATCATCACATTTAAATCCGCCACATAAGTAGGAGAGCCGATTTGATCCGCTACAACAGACACTTCTGTCCTGTCTTTCCCTAATCGCATCATCGTTTTCACAAAATTATTTCCATGCTTACCATATAACCACGATGTGCGAACGATAAAATATTTATTATGTAACTCTTTGACAAACTGCTCTCCTGCATACTTAGAAGCCCCGTATACATTTATCGGTGATGGATTATGAAACTCATGATAGCCATCTGGTCTGTCACCTTGAAATACATAATCGGTACTAATATAAACCAACTTTGCCCCTACTAATTGTGAAGCAACCGCTACATTGCGAGCTCCTATTGCATTTATTACATAAGCAAGGTCTTGTTCTTTCTCAGCATGATCAACCTTCGTATACGCTGCACAATGAATAATTATATGTGGCCTTATCTCTTGTACCACTTGCTGCATTTGGGATATATTTGTTATATCTAGTAACTTTTTATCAAATGGATATATGTCATATTCTTCAGGATTTAACTCTTCTTGTAGTTGCTTTCCCAATTGACCATTTGCTCCCGTTATGATAATCCGTTCTTTCATTTATATGCCCCTTATTTTTCTTTTAGTGGTTTCCACCATTCTATATGATGTTCATACCATTCCACCGTTTCTTTTAGCCCCTGTTCAAACGTATACTGCGGTTCCCACCCGAGCTCATTCTTCATCTTTTGTGCATCAATCGCATAACGACGATCATGCCCTAAACGGTCTGTAACATACGCAATATCTTCTTTCGTTCTTCCTAAGAGAGAGATAATTTGTTCCACAACATCTACATTGGTTTTTTCATTATTTCCACCTATATTATATACTTCTCCTATATGTCCCTTATGCAGAACAACGTCAATCGCACTACAATGATCCGTTACATGTAACCAATCTCTTACATTTAATCCATCGCCATATAACGGTAGTTTTTTTCCTTCCAGCGCATTCGTAACCATTAACGGAATTAACTTTTCAGGATATTGATACGGCCCATAGTTATTGGAGCAACGCGTTACTATAACTGGTAATTGATATGTTTTATAATAAGATAAAGCTATCATGTCGGCGCTCGCCTTGCTTGAAGAATATGGACTATTTGGAGCTAACGGGGTTTCCTCGGTAAATCGCCCTGTTTTCCCTAAAGAGCCGTACACCTCATCTGTTGATACTTGCACGAGTTTAATATGTGGATATTTTTTTACTAATTCTAATAATGTGACTGTCCCAATTACATTTGTATCATAAAAAGGGATCGGATTTTCAATACTACGGTCCACATGTGATTCAGCTGCGAAATTTACAATCACATGGACGTCTCGCTCTTTTATGACATGCTCTAGCAGCTCTCCATTTTGAATTTCTCCTTTTACAAAAGAGTAATTAGGATGCCCTTGAAGAGACTTCACGTTATTTAAATTCCCGCTATATGTTAATGCATCGAAATTAATAATTTTATATGTTTCATATCTTTGTAACATGTAATGAACAAAGTTACTTCCAATAAATCCGGCCCCACCTGTTACTAATATATTCATATAACAACTCTCCTACTCAAAAGCTATCTTCGCATTCCTGAAGTAACGGTAATATTCGATCTTTATCAGACAAAATAGGACTTGTTACCGGCCATGGAATTGCTAATTCTTTATCGCTCCAAAGTAACCCTGAGTCATGCTCGGCGCTATAATATTCATCTACTTTATACATAACAATCGTATGCGGAACAAGTGTACAAAAACCATGTGCAAATCCTTTTGGCACTAATAATTGCCGGTGATTATCTGCACTTAAAATATATCCTCTCCACTGTTGAAACGTTGGGGAATCTTTTCGTAAATCGACGATAACGTCATAGATTGCTCCTTGCATAACTTGAATAAGTTTCGTTTGTGCTTTCGGATTTTTTTGAAAGTGTAATCCCCGAATCGTTCCCGCCTGCGCTGAATAAGATACGTTATCCTGTACAAACGAATACGTAACCCCTAATGTTTCTAGCACCTTCTTATTATAACTTTCTGTAAAAAAGCCACGCTCATCTCCAAATAACCTCGGTTCTAACAATTTTGCGTCGGTAAAGTTTGTTTCTACAACTTTCATATTCTCACCTATTCTCCGTTAAACTGTTTCCCAAAGTTTATATCCCTCGCTAACGTATTCGCCTTTTGAAGAGAAACATGAGTTCCCGCATCCGTCCACCAACCGCTCATTTCATTATAAGTAAGTACCCCTCGTTTTAAATACCAATTATTAATATCTGTAATTTCAAGTTCTCCCCTTGCGGAAGGTTTTAATTCTTTTATATAAGAAAAAACTTTCGAATCATACAAATAAATTCCTGTAACTGCATAAGAACTTTTCGGCTCTTTCGGCTTTTCTTCAATTTCAATTATTTTTCGGTTTTGAATATTTGCTACACCAAATCTCTCCGGATCATCTACAGATTGCAGCAGTACTTTCGCACCTTCTTTTTGATTTGCAAACTCTTCAACATACGGACGAATGTCATCTGAAAAAATATTATCCCCTAATATAACTACCATGCGATCATTCCCAACGAAATCCTCACAAAGCCCTAATGCTTGTGCAATTCCGCCAGCCTTATCTTGCACACGATACGTAAAGGACACGCCAAACTCTTGACCGCTCCCTAAAAAACTAACAACATCCCCCATATGCTCTTTACCTGTAATAATCATAATATCTGTAATCTCGCATTGTTTTAGCTTATATACCGCATGATAAATCATTGGGTAACGTCCAACAGGAAGCAAATGTTTATTCGTTACTTTCGTTATTGGATATAATCTCGATCCAGTTCCACCTGCTAAAATAATTCCTTTCATCCTGCATCTCTCCCTTATGATGGAGATAGTATATCTTTGTAATGTTCTACAAACACTTTCCGATACTTCTCATATGTATCCGCATCAAACTCATCCCCGTTGTAATGAATACACCATAAATTTGCTTGATTAGGGATACCAATTAAATAACCCGCTTTTTGAAACTCTAAAGACTGCGACACATCATAAAAGTGGAATCCTTGAAACAAGTCTTCTCGCCATGGAATATCATATTGTGTGGCCATTAATAATCCATCAATTGCCTGAACTGACATAAATGATTGATTCCCATAAAACAGCTGATCCAAATTTAATAGTTGATAATTCTGTCTTCTGTACTCAATCACTTTCCCTACTAAATTTTTCCCTTCCCACCATATCCCGTTACTCGGTAAAAACTGAGCACCAGCTACGCCAATTAAACCAAGTTTTTCGTTATCTTTAAAAAGTGAAATGAGTGTATAAAACATCTCTCGATTAATAAGATAAGTATCTTGATGTATATAAACCTTATACTTCGCGGGATATGCAAGTGCTCGGTTATATGCACTTGCCATACTTTTCGCATCCCGTATCGGAAAAATTTGTACAACATAACCAGGGGGAACAAAAAGGTTTCGTATTTGTCTCTCGCATTGTTCAAATAGCTCTTCATTATTTATACAAACAACGACTAATATTGTATGATTTTTCATTTTGTAGCCCCTCTATTCGTCTTGATTTACATCTGACATATAGTGCTCCACAAATATCTTTCTATACTTTTCATAGTTCGTCATATTCACATCAATATGATAATGAATGCACCACGCATCACGCTGTACAGGAACCCCCACTGTATAGCCAGCTTTTCTAAATTCAAATGATTGAGACACATCATAAAAGTCAAACCCATCAAACAAGTCTTCCCGCCACGGAATATCGTATTGCGTTGCCATCAATAAACCGTCAATACATTCAACGGGCATAAATGTTTTTGACTCATGGTACGGTTTTTCTTGACTGGCCATATAAAATAAATCATTCATATAACCAATTACTTTTCCAACAACTCCTCTGCCTACATTCCATGTTCCATTTGGAGGAACATATTGGGCTCCAACCATACCAATCATTCCAAGATGTTCATGTTCCTGAAACAATTGAATTAATCCGTATAAAAATCCCATATTTACAATGAAAACATCTTGATGTATATACACTTTATATTTCGCTGGATGCGAAATCGCTTTATTATATCCGCTCGTCATACTTTCTGCATTCCGAATCGGCATAAACTGTATCGTATATCCTGGTGGAACTGGCAATTGTAATATATGGCGCGCACATTGTGCATACATTTGCCGATCATTTATACACGTAACAAATAATATTGTTTTATCTGCCGCACTCATAATTTTGATTTTTCTGCTTCAATAATGTATTGAAATACGACCGTCTCAGCCATGAAGCCACTTCCAAGACGATATTTTTTACAAATTCCATATAATTCCTCAATAAGCGGTTCATACATTTTATGATCAACATATACACGATCTACTTTACTAATTGAATAGCCTGCTTTTAAAAACATTCGTAGCATTTCATTAAATGTAAAGAAGCGAATATGTGTTTTATCTAATAAACCATATTCTGTATACGTCCAATTTCCAGCAAGTAAGGGAGCTAATACTGAAATGTGTGAAACGTTCGGGATACTAGCCAAAATCACACCATTTTGCTTTATATATGGTTTTACTTTTTCTATTACAGCCCACGGATCAAATAAATGCTCTAATACGTCACCAAATATAACACAATCAAATTGCTCCTCCTCATACGGCATATCCATTGTTTCTATATCGCCTAAAACAACATGATCTAGTTTTTCTTTTGCTTGTTCTGCCGCCTCTGGGAATGCCTCTATTCCTGATACACGTGTGCCATTTTCTTTTATGGCAGCTCCCAGTGCACCACTCGAGCAACCGATATCAAGAACTTCTTTCCATTCCTTTTTTATATGCTTTAATAAATTTGGATTCACTGCATTATAATAATGCCCGGACTTTTCTTCGTATAAAGAATTTTTTGGGGAATTCATTTTACACACTCCTTATGCAAATTGAATTTGAAATATAAATCTCATCTAAAGTCTATAGATGTAACCAGTACTGGTTACATTGCCGATACTTTACTATATAACCAATCTATTAGAGTTAGAATCGTAATAAAAACGCAACCTATAACTATTTATATTGTTCATCAAAAACACTCCGAAAATATTTGCGATTGTATTCAATTGCAGCATTATTCGGAACATAAGAAGCTGCTAATTCATTGTAATAATAAGCTTTATCTTGCTCGCCTAACTTGCTATAACAAATACACATTTGTAAATAGGGAATCCATGTGTAGCTAGCTGGACTGTGAAAAGGACTCTCTGTTGCCATTGTCACTTCTGTTGCAAGTTTAAACCAAAAAATTGCCTCATTATATTTTTGTTGATCCATATATATATATCCTATTCTTGTACAATTCTCTCCTCTAGGGACATCATACCGAAATGACTTTACACAAGATTCAACTGCCTTCTCCCACATTCCAAGCTTTGCATAGCAATCTCCTAATTTACCACATGCATAAATTTTCTCTTCATACCAACCTTCGTCTTGATTAAGAAATGTTTCATATAGCAGAACTGCATCATCATATTTTTGATTATCCATAGATTCATTCGCGTAATAAAACAAATCTCTCGGACTCAATTCCTCTCCAGCTGCTACGGCATCTTGAAAAATTTTCAAATTACGATTCGTTACTTTCTTTTCTTTCTTATGTGTAATCGCCACATTACTATTAAAAATCTCACCAAAAATAGCTAAATACTCATGCACCTTTCCAAACCATTCAAATTGTTTTTCACGCTTTACAAGCCGATATCTTTTTGTACAGTATAAAGGTTTCCCATTAGAATCCATTACAAGATGATAAGGCATCGAAACAGCATCCACATTAGGATCTAACTCTCTTTTTAATAGCTTCAATGCCTCTTGAGCGTCTTCTAATAACACATCATCAGCATCTAGCCATAATATATATTCTTGCGTTGCTTTCGAAAAAGAAAAATTTCTAGCTGCCGAAAAATCATTAATCCATGGAAAGTCATATATGTTAGAGGTATATTGAGCTACAATTTCTTTCGTTCGATCAATGGAACCTGTATCAACTATAATAATTTCATCCACAATTTTTTCCACTGCGTCTAAACATCGACCGATTGTATTTTCCTCATCTCGAACAATCATACATAAACTAATTGTAATTCCTTGCTTGTTCAACATAATCACCCTCTTCCAAATCAATCATATGTTATACATACAATAAACTTTCCATTTTTTTAACTTGCACAAGCTGTTTAAGATTTCTTTTCAATAATTCAAATGTCCGTGTCATTTTCTTCCGGTTTTGCATCTACTATATAATGAACGCTTTATGGAGGTGAATTTATGTCAAATAATAATTATTCAGATGGATTAAATCCCGATGAATCTTTATCAGCTAGTGCATTTGACCCTAATCTTGTAGGACCAACATTACCACCAATACCACCGTTTACCCTTCCTACCGGGCCGACTGGACCGACTGGACCAACTGGGCCGACTGGGCCAACTGTACCAACTGGACCTTCTGGACCAACTGGACCGACTGGACCAACTGGGCCGACTGGACCGACTGGACCGACTGGACCGACTGGGCTAACTGGTGCTACTGGGCCGACTGGACTAACTGGTGCTACTGGGCCGACTGGACCGACTGGGCTAACTGGTGCTACTGGACCAACTGGTGCTACTGGCGCTACCGGTGCTACTGGACCAACTGGTGCTACTGGCGCTACCGGTGCTACTGGACCAACTGGTGCTACTGGCGCTACCGGACCGACTGGGCCGACTGGACCGACTGGGCCGACTGGGCCGACTGGGCCTTCTGGCTTAGGACTTCCAGCAGGATTGTATGCCTTTAACTCAGCTACAGTTTCTTTGGCTCTTGGGATTAATGATCCAGTACCATTTAATACCGTTGGATCTCAGTTTGGTACGGCAATTTCTCAAATGGATGCCGATACTTTCGTAATTAGTGAAACTGGCTTCTATAAAATTACTGTTATTGCTTATACAGCGGCAGTAAGTTTATTAGGAAGTCTTGGGATTCAAGTTAATGGAGTTAATGTACCGGGTGCGGGCACAAGCTTAATTTCACTTGGAGCTCCTATCGTTATCCAAGCCATTACACAAATTACTACAACACCATCACTAGTTGAAGCAGTTGTTACAGGAATTGGATTATCGCTAGCTCTTGGTACAAGTGCATCAATTATCATTGAGAAAATCGCTTAATTTTGTACGTAGCAGTAAGACTGATATCAGTTTTACTGCTTTTTCATTGTTAAATTCAATCATTAAATCTTTCTTTTCTACATAGTCATAATGTTGTATGACATTCCGCAGGAGGCACTTATATGGAAAATAAATCAGCTGTTCAGCTTTATCTTGAGCTATTAAAGAAAACAATTTTATTTGAAATATGGTTAGAATACGAACCATACTTACCTGCTTCGTTACATATATCTAAAGAGCTATCATATGAACCAGTTACAGTTCCGCTTCCTTTATTTCTTAAGCAATACGTAGAAAATCACAATTTGAAAATCGTTGATCCTAACGTTTCAAAAAGTGAGCGTCAAGGTGGTAAGGATTGGCCAAGAGCAGCACACAGTATGGTTGGCCGAAAACGTATGAATCAATTACATGAGGCTATGGAAACTGTTGTAAGGGAAAATATAGAAGGTGATTTTATTGAAACTGGTGTATGGCGCGGAGGATCTTGCATTTTTATGAATGGTTTTTTACAAGCAAACAACATTACGGATCGTACTGTGTGGGTTGCCGATTCGTTTGAAGGTCTGCCAGCACCTAACTTAGAACAATATCCGAAAGATTACGGTGATTATTTGCACACATTCGATTACTTACGAGTTTCTTTAGAAACAGTGCAAGAAAACTTTAGAAAATACGATTTATTAAATGATCAGGTGAAATTTTTAAAGGGTTGGTTTAAAGATACATTACCTTCAGCACCGATAGAAAAAATTGCAATCGCTCGCCTTGATGGTGATATGTATGAATCAACGATGGATAGTCTTGTAAACTTATACGATAAAGTTTCAACAGGCGGCTATATTATTATTGATGATTACGGATTGGTAACATGCGCAGAGGCTGTAACAGATTTCAGAAATGAAAGAAACTTAAAAGCTCCTATTACTAAGATTGATGATTTCGGTATTTATTGGCGAAAAGAATAGAATACAATTTTATTTTTTGAGGGGTTCTATTACACTACTTATTCATAAGAACTAATTGTGTAAAGTTCCCCTCACTATAAATGATTAACTTATATATACAATAGAAATCCCCTACTTTACTACAAGGACGGAGTGAATGTATGAACGAAAACGAGAAAAAAATCACATTAATTCCACCCCCAGAACTCGTTCAATATGTAGGTGGTAATTTTGAAGAAGTTGGAAAAGAATTTATGCAGTATTTTATTGAAATTGGCAATTTAAAATCAAATGAAACAGTGTTAGATGTAGGCTGTGGCATTGGCCGAATGGCGGTTCCATTAATGAATTATTTAAGCGATGAAGGTACTTATTATGGCTTTGACTTATTCAATACGGGAATTACATGGTGCAAAAATAACATTTCTACACGCCGTAACAATTTCCATTTTGAACATGTCGATATATATAATCAATTCTACAATCCCGATGGAAAAGAAGATGCTTCCCAATACAAGTTTCCATATGAAGATGAATCATTCGATTTTATTTTTTTAACGTCTGTATTTACCCATCTCCTTCCGAAAGAATTAGAACATTACGTATGCGAGATTGCACGAGTTCTGAAAAAAGATGGGAGATGTTTTATTACTTTCTTTTTAATTAACCCTGAATCATCCTATTACTTAAATGCAGGACTAAGTACGTTAGGTTTTTATCATCAAATTGACAATTGTTATGTTCTAAATAAAGATATCCCTAATTTCGCAGTTGCCTATCCTGAGGAAGATATTCGTGCCCTATTAAATAAACATGGGCTAGAAATACAGTCCCCCCCTCATTATGGTTCATGGTGTAGCAGAACTGAACACACAAGTTATCAAGATATTATTCTTACACAAAAAACTTCTGAAAGGTAGTTGTATATGAATAATATAAAAAATCCGCCTCTCGTTTCTATCCTTATTCCCACCTATAATCGACCACATTATTTTAAAATTGCTTTAGAAAGTGCATTAGCGCAAACGTATTCAAATATTGAAATTATTGTAGGGGACGATAGTACAAATAATGAAACAGAAAAATTAATATACAGACATTATTTACATAAGCATAAACATATAACATACATTCGAAATGCCTCTACTCTAGGACAATTTCATAACGCCCTCATGCTCTTAGAACAGTCAAATGGAGAGTACATAAATTTCTTAATGGACGATGATACATTTTATAATAATAAAATCGAAAAAATGATGTTTCATTTTCAACAAGACTTAAATAAGAATCTCGCGCTTATCACATCCTATCGCACTTGGATTGATGATAATGGAGATATAATTGAACAACATCCCTCCATGAAAAAATTATATGATGAAGATACTCTACTAAATGGGAAAGATTTTGGAAACCGTATGCTTCTAGCAGGACAAAATATTATCGGTGAGCCTACAATCGTACTCTTTAGAAAAAGCCTATTAACGGAACCTTTCGGCACTTTAAATGGCAGAAAATATGGTTGTAGTGTTGATATGGCCTCTTGGATAAGTTTACTTTCAAAAGGCGATGCGATGTATATAACTGAGCCCTTAAGTTCATTCCGTCTTCATACTGGACAGCAAGTACGTCACAAATTCCTTGAGGGCTGTGAAGATTTTTCTCAGCTCGTTTTAACCTCGAAAAAGTATGGTTTCTTACAAGACGCCAAATATTATAAAAAAGGTTTGATAAGAGCTTACGGATGGTATAAAAATGCGACCAAATTTTACGATCTATTTCCAAACCTCATTCCAGATAAAAATACACATGCACGACTTTCTTATTGTTTAAATATCATTACAAAAGAGCTCCGTGCAATATAGTCCATCACAAGGGAGGAGCTATTCCTTCCTCGTGATGTATGACTTCCTACAAATAGTGGAATAAATGTATGAATAGTCTGCTTGTATATTATTTTTTTCATGACATGATCCATTATACTTACTAGGCGATAGAAAGGAATACATACATTGAAAGATCCAAATTCTCAATATCAAATAGACTACGTATTACTATTCATCTTATTTGCCATTGGGACTGTTAGTTGCTTTGCAATTGCAAGTGCACAAGCCTCTTTACCACCATTTTTGCAAAATGTAAATTTTGTATTAAAGCAAATCCAATGGTACTTCATTGGATTTATAGCCATCGGTTTTATTATGATTATCGATTTCGATCGTTATCAAAAAATTGCTTGGTATTTATATAGCTTTGCATTGGTACTACTAATTGGACTAGAACTTCAAGTACCAGGTGCCGTTACAATAAAAGGTGCGACCGCTTGGTACAGGCTTCCAGGCATCGGAAATTTCCAGCCTTCTGAAATTATGAAATTGTTTTTAATTATCGTCACCGGACGAATTATAGCAAATCACAATGAGAAATATTTTTTCCGAACAATACACGACGATTTTTTATTACTCGGAAAAATATGTGCAACAAGTTTGCCACCCCTACTACTTGTTGCAAAGGAACCTGATTTAGGAAACACAATGGTAATTTCAGCTATGCTCGCAGCAATGATACTAGTTTCTGGTATACGTTGGCGTTTTATTTTCGGATTAGTTTCTGGTATTTTTGTAGCTGGCGTTACATTAACGTATATTTTTTTTACTCATACAAAATTCTTTAAAGCACACATTTTACAAGAATATCAACTAAATCGCTTCTACGGCTGGTTAGCGCCATACAAATATGATGCGCAAGGCTATCAATTAAGACAAGCTTTCTTAGCTACTGGATCAGGGGAAATGCAAGGAAAAGGTTGGGAAAATGGACAAGTATACTTTCCAGAACCACATACAGATTTTATTTTCACCAATGTCGCTGAGCAATTCGGCTTCTTAGGTGCAAGTGTCATTATTTCACTTTTTTTCCTACTTATTTTCCGCATGATTCATATCGCTTTAGAAAGTAATGACCCTTTCGGTAGTTACATCTGTGCTGGTACAATCGGAATGTTTACCTTTCAAGTATTTCAAAATATCGGGATGACCATCGGATTACTACCTATTACAGGAATTACATTACCCCTTATGAGCTACGGAGGAAGTTCCTTACTCACATACATGATAGCGATTGGATTCGTTTTAAATGTTCGCTCAAGAACGAAAATCTTTATGTTTAAATGACGAGCAAAAACAGTATATTTTTATCTCTATCCTTTTTTAGATATACTAATGAAAAATATGGTGGAGGTTTAAATATGAAATTTGACATTATAGGGGATATTCATGGATGCTTTCAAGAGTTTCAAGATTTAACGACGAAACTCGGATACAACTGGAATAGTGACCTGCCGTTTCACCCTGACCAACGTAAGCTTGCTTTTGTTGGTGATATTACAGATCGCGGCCCTCATTCATTACGTATGATTGAAATTGTATGGGAACTTGTCATAAATAAAAAAGTAGCTTATTACGCTCCGGGAAATCACTGTAATAAACTATACCGTTTTTTCCTTGGGCGTAATGTGACAATCGCTCATGGACTCGAAACAACTGTTGCCGAATATGAAGCACTGCCTTCTCATAAACAAAACATTATAAAAGAAAAATTCATCACACTTTATGAGCAATCCCCTTTATATCACGTACTCGATGAGAAAAGGTTAATTGTATGTCACGCTGGAATTCGGCAAGATTACATAGGAAGACAAGATAAAAAAGTACAGACCTTTGTATTATATGGCGATATTACAGGAGAAAAACATGCTGACGGCTCTCCTGTCCGTCGCGACTGGGCACAAGAATATAAAGGAAAAGCTTGGATTGTATATGGACATACACCCGTTAAAGAACCTCGCTTCGTAAATCATACAGTCAATATTGACACTGGCGCTGTATTTGGTGGCAAACTAACCGGACTACGTTATCCTGAGATGGAGACCGTTTCCGTCCCTTCCTCCCTGTCTTTTGTCAATGAGAAATTCCGCCCAATTTCATAACGACCCTTATTTAGATATCATTCACAAATTACGAGGATTACCGTATCATTTAGGAGGCTCTCCTATAAAAACTAGGTAAAGTAATTAAAAAAAGATGCAATAAAGTGCATCTTTTTTTAATTACACGGCATATACTGTCGCAGGAGGTGACAGAATGAAGAAAAAATCTTTTAAACAAAAAAGAAAATGCCCGCCTTTTTATCTGCCCATGTACGGAATTAACAACTGGTGCAGCATTCGAGCTGCAGCTTTAGAAGAACCGGACGGACAAGGGGCTTCCCCCAAAAACAAAGCTAAACCAAAATATGTCTCTTTAGAAAATGCTGTAATGAGCCGCATAATCGATAATAGAAAAACAAAGATGCAGCAAAAAAATAAACCTCTCTCTACTCACACTGAACAGGTTGTGCCTTCTGAGCAAACAGAGAAAAATACAGAAGAAGACATCCCTGTAGCAATAAATAAAAAAGCAGAATCAGAAATTCCAGCTGCTATTATAAATCAAGTGAAAAAAATAAGAGAAGCATTAGCACCATCCAATGATATACAAACAGAAAAAACGATCATAATTCAAACTCCTACACCTGAAAATACAAAAGTAAAAAAAGGGGGACGATATGCACATGCAGAGGGGCTTCACTCTAATGCAGAGGGTACAGCTTCACATGCAGAAGGACTTCTTACACACGCAAAAGCTTCTTTCTCTCATGCGGAAGGATCAAAAACGAAAGCAACTGGACATAGTTCCCATAGTGAAGGAAGTGAAACGACAGCAGGTGGCTCTTATTCTCATGCGGAAGGTAAACATACAATTGCTTTAGGCGAAGCAGCACATGCAGAAGGAACCGCGACTATCGCTAACGGATTCTCTTCTCATGCGGAAGGTAATCATACATCAACAGCTCATTTTGCAGGTAGCCATATTATGGGGCGCTTCGGCACAGCAGAAGAATCTTATTCTTGGTTTATTGCAAACGGCACAAATGAAACCGATCATAATATCGGTGCAAAGTGGCTTGCTCATAATGGGGAAATGTATATTGATGGCGCTTCTTACAATGCAAGTGGAACTGATTTTGCACAAATGTTTGAAACAACAGACAATCATTTTATTGATGTAGGTTATTTCGTTACATTTAGTAGCGAAGAAAAAATTCGGATCGCTACTTCAAACGATTCATTCATTTTAGGAATATCTAGTGCAACCCCCGCCCTTATAGGAAATAGCGGTGCTTTAAGTTGGCAAAAACGCTATAAAACAGATAACTTTGGAAAACGCCAATATGTACGTACGGAATCGCAAGACATACAACCTCTTTTAAATACAGAATGGGATCCAACTTGCAAATATATAGCAAGAAAAGATCGTACCGAGTGGCTTCCTGTCGGGTTAATTGGACAAATGTTAGTACGCGATGACGGTACTTGCGAAACGCATGGATATTGTCGTCCAAATAACGATGGCATTGCTACAAAATCCGAAAGTGGCTTTTTCGTTATAAAGCGCACGGGTGAAAATCAAATTTTAATATTATTCCGCTAAGAAAAAAGGGAACAAAATTCTTCGTTACATAAGAATTTTGTTCCCTTTTTAAGTATGCCTTAATACCTCTTCCATATCGCTTGGAATCGTTGTAGTGAAAGACATTTCCTTCTCTAAAATAGGATGATAAAACGTCAAAGATGTACTATGAAGTGCTTGACGTTTTATCACATCTCTTCTTCCTCCATATAAATCATCACCAAGTAACGGATGGCCTATATGAGCCATATGTACACGAATTTGATGCGTTCTTCCGGTCTCAAGCTCAAGTGATACATGCGTCTTATGATTGGCGCTATCCATCACTCTAAAATGAGTAACTGCTCTTTGCCCATTTTCACAAACGGTTCGCTCAATAATGCTATCCGATTTTCGTCCAATCGATGCATCAATCGTTCCTTCTCGTTCTATCATCTCACCGTGAACAATTGCTTCATATGTCCTTTTCACAGCTTTTTGTTGATGCTGTTTCGATAAAAGATGATGCACGAAACGATTTTTTGCAATAAGCATAAGCCCTGAAGTATCACGATCTAATCTTGTTACGATATGCACCGTACTTGCAAGATGCTGCTTATCATAATGAGATAAGAGCGCATTCGCAACACTACCTGCCGGATGTTCTCTAGACGGAATCGTTGACATGTTCGCCTCTTTGTTTATGACAAGAACCGCATCATCTTCATATACAATACATAAAGGGATATCTTCTTTAATCATCCCTTCACTTCTTTCTTCCACTGGAAAAAAGACACGTAATTCTTCACCAGCTTGCAACTGATGACGAACACTGGCATGTTGATTATTTACTTCAATAGCTCCGCCGCGAAATTTTATATCCGTTAAGGCGGCTTTAGAAATCCCTTTTGTTTTTAAAAATTCTCTAACTAAAGTTCCCTCTTCAGCCGATTCTATATCCCATTTCAATGTAAATCTGTTCAAATATATAAACCCTTTCTATTTATCTGCAACAAACGAGTCACGAACTCGTTTCCAGAACGGGAACGGACGGAAACGAACAAATCGTACTTTCTCGTTTGCAACGCGATACTGGATTGATTTCACATCTTGATGAACCATCGTTAAATGGTCCACCGTAATTTGTAAGTTCATTCCTGCAGCCGGCTTCAACACACATGTATGATGCTTCGGCAATACGAGTGGCGAGCCTACAGTACGAAACACACGGTTATTAATAGATGCCATTTCTGCAATTTGAATCGCTTCAATAGAAGGGTGAATAATCGCTCCGCCAAGCGCCTTATTATACGCAGTACTTCCCGAAGGAGTAGAAATACAAAGGCCATCCCCGCGGAACGTTTCAAAGTACTCTCCGCGTATTTCCACTTCTGTTACTAATGTACCTTCCGCACTTTTAACAGTTGCTTCATTCATCGCCAAATACTGTGACTCTTTACTCCCATTCACATAGCGAATAATCACTTCTAAAAGCGGATATTCCACCACTTGGAATGGTGTTTTAGCAATTGCAATTACTAATTTCTCTACTTCTGTCGGTAACCAATCTGCATAGAAACCTAAATGCCCTGTATGTACACCAACAAATGCTGTTTCATCCAATCGATTATAATAACGATGAAATGCATATAAAAGCGTTCCATCTCCCCCAACAGAAATTACAATATCGGGTTCCTTTTCATCCATTATAAATCCAAAATCTAGCAAGTATTCTTTCATCGTGCTTGCCAGTGTATCTGATGATTGATCTCCCTTTGACATAATTGTAAATTTCATCGCCCAACACCCTTTAGTTTATGATTCGGAATCTTTCGTTTCTTGTTTTCTTGAAAAAGCTTTCTGCGCTTCTTGAATCTCAAGACGAATAGAAGACATTTCTTCATCTAATAAAAACGCCGCTTCCGCTGCGCGTTGCAAGCGTATTTTAATATCTTCAGGAAAACGTCCACTATATTTATAATTTAAAGAATGCTCAATTGTTGCCCAAAAATTCATTGCTAACGTGCGTATTTGGATTTCTACCAATACTTTTTTTTCTCCCTGAATCGTTTGAACGGGGTAACTAATGACAACGTGATAAGAGCGATAGCCGCTATCTTTCTTTTGCGTGACATAATCACGTTCTTCCACGATTTCAAAGTCATTTCGTTTTCGAAGATATTCTACAACAGGCTTAATCTCATCAACAAATTGACACATCATTCGAAGGCCCGCGATGTCTTGCATATCTTCTCTCAGCCGGTCTAACGGTACATTTCTCTTCTCCGCTTTATCAATAATACTAGCAACCGACTTTACCCTTCCTGTTACAAACTCAATTGGAGAATGCTCTGTTAACATTGCAAATTGAGTACGCATTCCTTTTAGTTTCACTTTCAGCTCTGCCACCGCTTGATGGTAAGGTGCTAAAAATTCTTCCCAATTTCGATTCATTTCAACCACCACCAAAATCAATCCATTTGCTTATAGAAATACTTTTTCTACAGCAGTTACTAGTTCTTCTCCGTAATTTGCATTACCTTCAATATTTTCAACTAAATATTCTACTTCTTCTTTTAAATTTTCTAATTCCATTTCAACGTCGTTCACACGAACGAACATTACTATATCGTTATTCATCGCTTCATGCATTGATTCCCAGCATGTGTGCGGAATACTTACATAAATGAAAGATGATTCGTTTTCTAAAATATATAAAAATGATAAATTGTCTGAGTCTACAAGTACGTGATTACGCGCACTTAGCTCCTTTACCTCTATTTCATTATTTTCCGCACAAAAAATAAGCGCATTCTCTCTCTTTTCTACGCTCTTAACTTGAATTTTATTTTGCATGCTCTAACTCCTCCATCTCAACTTCCTGTCTTACTTAACAGTATTATTGTATCATAACATGGACGCAAACAAATAAAACATTGAACCAAATTTATGAAAAAGCGATAATGTGTAAAGAATTATTTTTTAAAAGGAGCGCACATACAATGACACAAGAAATTGAAATTGAATTTAAAAATATTGTTACAGAAGAAGAATTCGATACATTATGTAAATCATTCTCTATTGAGGTATTTACGAAACAGGTGAATCACTACTTTGAAACACCGGGCTTCTCGTTAAAAGAAGCTGGCTCTGCACTTCGTATTCGTCATAAAGGAGAAACTTATACATTAACATTGAAACAACCTGCAGAAGTCGGCTTGTTAGAAACGCATCAAATCGTAACAGAAGACGAAGCAAGAATGATGATGAAAACAAACGTAATCATTCCAGGGGCTGTAATGGATCAACTACACAAATTACAAATTCCTGTTTCCACTTTAACTTATATGGGTAGTTTAACAACTGAAAGAGCCGAAACACTATTTGAAGGTGGAACGCTTGTCTTTGATCATAGTTTCTATTACAATCACGATGATTATGAAATTGAATTTGAAGTGCAAGATGAAGAAACAGGAAAAGCTGCGTTTATTCATTTATTAAAACAGCACGACATACCAATACGTCATACAAATAATAAAGTAAAACGCTTTTTCCTTGCCAAACAAAACAAAGCACGCTAAAGTGAAAATTCCACTAGTGAATACGTTCTACTAGTGGATATATCTCACTTTTTAAAAGGAAAAGATTCTTTTACATTTGAAAAATAAGCAAAGAACGTTATGAAGGCTGTTTATTTGCCCTCTGGAACATTCCATTGCTACAATAGATATACATTTCATGGAAAAAGGAGTTTATAAAGGATGAGCAAGCAACCGATGACACCATTTGAAGCAATTGGCGGTGAACAATGCATTGCAATATTAGTAGACACGTTTTATTCCTATGTCAGTAAACACCCTGACCTATCTCCCATCTTCCCAGATGATTTAACAGAAACCGCTAGGAAGCAGAAACAATTTTTAACGCAATATTTAGGTGGTCCTAATTTGTACACTGAAGAACATGGTCACCCTATGTTAAGAGCACGCCATCTTCCGTTTGAGATTACTCCAAAACGAGCAGAGGCTTGGCTATCATGTATGGAGCAAGCAATGGATGACACAGGAGTGCACGGTCATATAAGAGAGTTCGTTTTTGAACGTTTAGCGTTAACTGCTCAGCATATGGTTAATACTCCAAACGAAACAGGTGAAGTGTAATGGATAAGCAGGAAGCAACGCATATAAATATGCCATCTCCTTCCGCATGTGAGCATAAGTCTGTAGAAGCATATTTATTTATTGATCCACTTTGTAAAGATTGCTGGGAAATTGAGCCCTTTATTATTAAACTATGGCTTGAATACGGGAAATACTTCTCTATTCGTCATATCGTAACTGGAAAAGTGGACGGAACGAACGCTTCCTCACACAAATGGAATAAACCTGCTAATATTCGATTTGTGTGGGAAAAGACAACAAGTTTACAAGGTTTTTCATGTGATGGAAAGGTACATATGCAAGAAGCATCGTCAACACCATATTTAGTTTCGATGGCAATTAAGGCAGCGGAGTTACAGGGCCGAAAAGCAGGTTCGAAGTTTTTGCGAAAACTCCAAGAATACATTTTCCTTGAAAATGTATCAAACCCTGACTGTGAATTATTACTTGCATGTGCAAGAGATAGCGATATTGATGTAGAAGAATTTAAAAAAGACCTACATTCCGCTAGCGCAAAAAAAGCTTTCCAATGTGACTTAAAATTTACAAATGAGATGCATATTACAGAAATACCTTCTCTCGTATTCTTTCATGCGAATTCAGATGAAGAAGGTATTAAAATCGCTGGAACTTATTCCTACGACGTATACGTACAATTATTGAAAGAACTTGTAAAATGTGAAATTGAGCCAGAACCATTACCACCTTTAGAAGTGTTACTAGAAGCAACGCAATTTATATCTTCAAAAGAAGTAGCATTTATATATGACTGCTCGCAGCAAGAGATCGAGCGTGAACTGAAAAAATTACAACTGAAACGAAAAGTACAAATGATTGACGTAAAATGTGAGCGTTATTGGAAATGGATAGCAAAAGAAAAAGACCTGGTGTAAAACACCAGGTCTTCTTCTTTACGGCTTATAAAAATATTAAAGGGGATGGGAGAAATTTTCACGTTCAAACAAAGGGGTATATGTTTGTATGTGAATTCGTTCACGCTTATTATATTACAAGATTCGACGTCAGATGACAACCCCTTTTGTCGAATTTCACACTTTTGTCACATTCTAAACGTTTTCATTTCTGAATAAGCTATAAAAAAGCTATTTTGGAGGTGTTCTGTATGAAAAAAACGTATATTTTACTTATCTTACTAGCTGTCATCGTTTCTTTTTTCTTGTACATCCTCTCTCTACTACAAGCTTTTCCTAAAATTATTGCCTTCCCTCTTTTATTTGGAGTCATTGTCATCGCTCTCTCTTATTTCAACCATAAAAAACGATTTAAAGGTTTTAACTACAAAAATCACCTGTAAAAATGCCTTCTAATTTAGAAAAAAGAAAGAAATTCACCTTATTTTTTCGACAAATATCGACAAAAATATTTAAAACAAAAAAAGACGAGGTAAATTCCTCGTCTTTACAATTACTTCTCTTCAAATAATAGTGCTTCTAATTCATTTAATTTCTCTTCAAATACTTGTAGCGCTTCTTTTACCGGTTCTGGAGATGCCATATCTACTCCAGCTTTTTTCAGCACTTCAATTGGATAATCTGAGCTTCCTGCTTTTAAGAACTCATTAATGTAACGTTCTACTGCTGGTTGCCCCTCTTCTAAAATTTGTTTAGATAAAGCCGTTGCTGCACTAAATCCTGTTGCGTATTGGTATACGTAATAGTTGTAGTAGAAGTGCGGAATACGAGACCACTCTAAACCAATTTCTTCATCGATTACTAAAGCATCACCGAAATATTTCTTATTTAAATCATAGTAGATCTCCGTTAACATGTCTGGCGTAACCGCATGTCCTTCTTGTACTTTCTTATGAATAATATGCTCAAACTCTGCGAACATCGTTTGACGGAATACAGTACCACGGAATCCTTCTAAATAATGATTTAATAAGTATAGACGCTCTTTCTTATCTTCTGTCGTTTTTAATAAATAATCGTTTAGAAGTGCTTCATTACAAGTTGATGCTACTTCCGCAACGAAGATTGAATAATCACCATATACGTGCGGCTGCGTCTTTCTTGTATAGTAACTATGCACGGAATGACCGAACTCATGAGCAAGTGTATATAAATTATTTACATTATCATGCCAGTTCATTAAAATATACGGATTTGTTCCATAGGCACCAGATGAATATGCTCCGCTTCGCTTTCCTTTATTCTCATACACATCTACCCAGCGATTTTCATATGCTTCTTTTAAAATGTCAACATACTCATCACCAAGTACGTTTAAAGACTTTAATAACATGTCTTGTGCTTCTTCATACTTCACGTTCATTTTCACTTCTGGTACAAGTGGTGTATATAAATCATACATATGAAGCTCATCAAGTCCTAGTGCACGCTTACGAATATCAATGTAACGATGTAGCAAGTGTAAATTATCATTTACAGATTCAACAAGTTGATCATACACCGCTTCAGGAATATTATTATTACTTAATGCCGCTTGACGTGCAGAATCGTATTTACGAACACGCGCATTGAAATTATTACGTTTCACAGCTCCGCTTAACGTGCTTGCAAATGTGTTCTTATATTTCCCGTACGTTTCATATACAGCTTTGAATGCATCTTCGCGCACACGACGATCATCACTTTCTAAAAACTGAATGTAACGACCATGTGTAATTTCCACTTCTTCTCCATCCTCACCTTTAATAGATGGGAATTTCAAATCCGCATTATTCAACATACCAAATGTATTACTTGACGCACTCATTACTTCAGATGCTTCTGCTAATAGAGCCTCTTCCGCTTCAGATAATACGTGCGGGCGTTGACGCGTAATTTCTTCTAATGCATGTTCATATACACTTAAGTCTCTATTTTCTGTCAAGAATGTTTGCAGTGTATCTTCTGCAATCGATAAAATTTCAGGCACAATATATGCTGTGCTACTAGATACTTGTGAATATAAATTTGTTGCGCGGTCATTTAACGCTTGATACACAGAGTTTGTTGTATCTTGATCGTAACGCATATGTGCATATGTATATAGCTTACCTAATCGCATTGAAATTTCGTCTTCATATTGCAATGCCTCAAGCAAATTGTCCGCAGAGTCACCAAGTTTCCCTTTAAATTCAGTTAACTTCGGTAATAGCCCTTTAATAGCTTGGAATTCTTTTTCCCATTCTGCATCTGTTTGGAAAATATCTTCTAATCGCCATGTGTTTGATTCTTCAATCTCACTGCGATTTGGTAATGTTTTTGTTGTGTTTTGTTCAGACATCCTTTAAGCCCTCCTTTAAATATCTCTACTTACATACAATTCGATTTTTCTTATGTAATTCCTTCACGATCAGTCTTTATTATATCCCCTTTTCCTTCTCTCATGTTGTACTTTGCCTCAAATAAAGATAAGGCATACGTTAAGCAAATTTCATCATATTTTATAACTTCCTCCTCTGTTTTTAACATAACTACTTCTCTTTTTTTCCGGTACTTATAAGTCCCTACTTTCTGCAATACACCTGCATAACATAAAAATGTCATATATTCAGCAACTGCTACTTTCCATATATGCCGTGAAAAGTACGGGAGCATGCGCCTTTTCGTATACGTTTTCACATAACTACATACATATTGAAGAGAAATACAATCCCCTACCGTAAGCTCACCTATACACTTTATATATAGAAAAGCTTGCCATATAAATGGATTTGTTTGAAAAGCAAATGAGGACGGGAGTGGCACACCGATTTCAGAAGGAAAATTCGCTGGGGTACATTTACATTGATATAAAAGGCGTAATAGTGACTTATGATTGTAATTCCAAATCGGCAGAGCATTTTGCCGAAAATAGCTCTTTCGCTTTTTCCATTCCTCACCTAATGTTTCTTTTCGGAAAGAGACGGGAGAAAAGAGCATTTCAAAAGTAGTCGTTTCAGTTGGTAAATAGATAATATGTGAGAAAGAGACGCTTGTAGAAAATGAAGTGAGAAACGCGCATTTCATAAATGATTTTTGTTTCGAACAGAAGAAAATAAGAAATGGCTGAGGATAAGATTGTAAGGAGAAAGCCATAAGTGAGGAGAATTTCATCCAATATGCTGATTGCCTCTTCAATTGATTTCCACCAATGATCCAAATGACCTGTATACCAGCTCGCCAATACGAATAGGTTCGTTTGTACAGCTGCTCTATAGAGAGATTGGCGCATTGGTATTCAATCGCAATTGTTCTCCCTGCTCTCTCTATGAAAATATCTGGTCGTTGCTGAATTTCTGGAAGATAGTGCTCTATATACACAGGAAAGTTTTGACGTTTGAACCACCTATATAACAATTCTTTACCGTGCATATGATACATAGATTCTGCTTCATAAAAGGCAAGACACGCGTCCATTTTCTTATGAGCAAAATGCCAACTTTTTTGTTTCCCTAATTTCATTTGCACTTCCTTCCCGCAAGCTATGCAAAAGAAGCTTTCCATTTTACGCATACGATGTAACAGCTCTTCATCATGATGATAGAGTAGATGAATTTTTTCTCCATTTTCTCTTTTGGCGATAAACATCGGAATCACACCCTTTCAGCTCCTTATATTCTACAATTTATTACAAATTCCTTTTAAAAAAGAGATGTCCCAATTTCGGACATCTCTTTTTATAATAAAGGTGATAATAATCGATACGTCGATTCAACAATTCGTCTATGAAGACGCCTTTTATGAAAACGATCGACATGAATTTCACTTGATTCTTCTATATCCTCTTTATAATCTTGAACAAGTTTTCGAATGCTGTCTGTATCATATAAAAAGGCATTTACTTCAAAGTTCAAATGAAAACTTCTCATATCCATATTAGCAGTCCCAATTGAAGCTAAATCAGAATCGACAATGACAACTTTACTATGAAGAAAGCCTTTTTCGTATTCATATATCTTTACCCCTGCATCTAATAACTCTGGGAAGTACGATCTCGATGCGTAAAAGACGGTGCGCTTATCAGGCTTACTCGGCATTAACAAACGGACATCAATACCAGCAAGTGCAGCTACCTTTAATGCGGATAAAATATCA
This sequence comes from Bacillus wiedmannii, assembly GCF_001583695.1. Taxonomy (GTDB): domain Bacteria; phylum Bacillota; class Bacilli; order Bacillales; family Bacillaceae_G; genus Bacillus_A; species Bacillus_A wiedmannii. The sequence continues at coordinate 24,947 of NZ_LOBC01000014.1, forward strand.
TCATCTGGAATGAAATACGGCGTCGCAATCCAAATTGATTTCCGTGCAGATGAAATCATGGCAAAGTATAAATGTTTAATTGTTTCCCATTTATTATCTGGTCCACCTGCAACGAGCTGTACGCCTCCCCAATGATCACCCTCAACTGCTTTCGCTTGTAAATATTCAGGGGCCAGCACAGCCTCACCAGTCATATAAAACCAATCTTGAAGGAAAATAAGTTGCAAGCTTTGAACAGCTTCACCACGCAAATATAAATGCGTGTCTCGCCAAAAACCGAAATATTTATCCTTCCCTAAATATTCATCACCAATATTTAATCCACCGACAAATCCTTCATTTCCATCAATAATAACGATTTTCCGGTGGTTTCGATAATTAATCTTATCGTTTAAAATCGGAAAGCGCACAGGGAAAAACGGAATCATTTCTACTCCTGCATCATTCAATTCTTCAATATATGAATTCGATAATCTAAAACTTCCAACCGCATCATATAAAAAACGAACGACAACACCTTCTTTTGATTTCTGTATTAAAATATCTTTAATTTCTGTTCCAAGCTTATCATCACGCACAATGTAATATTCCATATGAATGTGGTGTTTCGCTCGTTTTAATCCATCTAAAATGACCTGAAACGTTTCATCTCCATTTGTTAATGTTCTCGTTTCAGTTTGAAATGAAATATTTAAAGCGCCTAAGCGGTCCGCTAAACGAAATAACAGCTCTTGGTGCTTATGATTGCGCAAAATCCGTTCTTCGTAATCTTCATGCCCTTTATATTGTAAAAATGCTTGTTCATCGAGCAACGCCTTCTTTTGGAACATTCTCTTCCTCCGAAAGTTCTGTCCAAATAATAAATAAGCGAAGAATCCAAATACCGGAAAAATACCTAACACAATGAGCCATGTAAGTGTTTTAGACGGATGACGGTTCTCTAAGAAAATAACGCAGCCAATTAAAAATGCAGATACCGTAAATAAAATACTAATAATACCTAAAATCGAAACATCTTTTATACCAATTACATCCGAATAAAATGCTACATCAATAAACATACGTAACGAAACAAATAACGCGAACAATAGTAAAACAAAGAAAATCAACTTTAACGTATTTTTCATCTCTTACCTCCTTACTAAGAAAGCTTTCCTATTCTTCATATAAAAAGCCGATTTCATACTACAGAAATCGGCCTACGTTTTAGCAGGAAAATTATTGCGAATTGTTTCAAGCGCATGCTCTTTCACAATTTGTTTCCCATACTCACTTACACGATGAATTGTTAAAGTTGATTCTTCTCCGTATTCTAAAACAATACTTAAAATACGATCAATTTCTTCTTCATCATGTAGCACTTCATCGAATTCCACATATACATAATAGCGGTTCTCAAATGAATACAGCTCATCTTTTATATCTTCAAAGATAAGACGGTGGCTTAATGAAATGACATCTTCAAAATCATTAAATTTAATTAAAAATCCAAACGTACCATCTTCGTTAAAGTTTGTTCCTGCTTGTTTCTCTACCTCTTCCACTAATTCTTGCTGGAATAATGATTCAATGCCTTCATCTAGAGGAATGTCTATAATTTTATCTACACCTATTGGTAGTTCTAGCTTTTGTCCATCCTTTGAAAGCTCTGCTTTCGTTACAAGTACTTCAATCCCTTTATCGACTGCTTGCACTTGAATCCATAACGGTCCATCAATAAAGAAATCATCATGATCACGAGCTTCGTCCATCATCTCCCAAAAGAGCTCTTCACTTCGTTCGCGGTCATACCAAATTTCTTCACGATTAAACCCTCTATCCTCTATATCAATGTACGTAATAAAAAATTTCATCGTATGGTCATTAATTCTTTCAATATCCAAAATACAACTCTCCCTTCCTGCTTAGAATTGTTATGAAGGGATTCCCCACTCATATGACAAATCAATAGATTCTTGTACTCTCATTTTATGATAAGATTCTCCAGAATGGAAATAAAATCGATTTATTTTACAAAAATAGTTATATGCCTATCTTTATTCGACCATCTACACAAATATATCATTATAGCGATTTCTCACTCATGAAAAATTTGGACATACATTTCCACCCTCCCCCGTACACTGTAATAAAGTGAAACTTTTATTAGAGAAGATTATTTAGTCTCTCTCTTCACCACATACATACAGTTCGCTTATTAAAACATCATAAATGGAGGCAGACGAATGGACTTAGAGTTTTTAACATCTGTACTAATGATTGTCGGTATCGATGTTGTATTAGGTGGTGACAACGCAATCGTCATCGCACTAGCTAGCCGAAATTTACCTGAATCGAAACGAAATAAAGCCATTTTGATTGGTACTCTTTTAGCAATCGTACTAAGAATTATCCTTACTATACTAGCTGTCTATTTACTCGACATTCCATTTCTACAACTTATCGGGGGCGTTTTACTTACATTAATTGCAGTAAATTTACTAACTGATAATAGCAACGATCTTTCTGCTATTCAGGGGAAAACAACTTTATTTCAAGCTGTGCGTACAATTGTATTCGCGGATCTCGTTATGGGGTTTGACAACGTTATTGCCATTGCAGGTGCAGCTCACGGAAGATTTTTACTCGTAATAATCGGCTTACTCATTTCTATCCCGATTATTATTTGGGGCAGCAAACTTATTTTAATACTTATGGAACGCTTTCCATTCCTCATTTATTGCGGAGCAGCGATTCTCGCCTATACAGCAGGAAAAATGGTTACACATGAAGACAGGCTTGCAACGTTCTTTCATAATAATCCAAATTTCACCACAAGCATGCCTTTCTTATTCATTTTCACTGTTCTATGCATCGGTATTATCGTGCAACAAGTTCGATTACGAAATGTGAAACATTAAAAAAAACCTTCTACTATATAATAGGTAGAAGGTTTTCATGTTATTATAATTAATTTACAAGACGCTGTGCTTCACGTAATTGAAACGTTCTTACTGTACGTGGTAAGAAACGGCGGATTTCGTCTTCATTGTAACCTACTTGAAGGCGCTTCTCGTCAATCATAATTGGACGACGTAAAATCCCTGGATAGTCACGAATCATCTTATATAAATCTTGAAGTGGTAAAGACTCTAAGTTTACATTTAATTCTTGGAAAACTTTCGAACGAGTAGAAATAATCTCATCCGTTCCGCTTTCTGTCATACGTAAAATCTCTTTAATTTCCTCAATCGTTAATGGATCTGAGAAAATATTACGTTCTGTATAAGGAATATGATTTTCCTCTAGCCATAATTTCGCCTTTCTACAAGACGTACAGCTTGGAGAACTATATAATGTTACCATACAAAGCTCACTCTCCTTAAAGAGTACAAATTCTGTACTAATTACAGTTTAAATTTCTAAATTCAGCAATTTTTTACGATACCTTGTCTTATAACAAAGTGCAAAAAATCTCATTTCATGTAAGCAACAACTTTGAGCAAACAACAATTACTTTTAATAAGTAACTTCTATAATCATTATACAATAGATTTTGCAAGAAATATACAGTAAATTTCCTTCTAATTGAGAAAACTCTTCCGTGTATTCCACTGCTATGTAACATGATCAAACTCACTTCAGCTGTAATTTAACAATAACCTTCAACCCTCTTAATACTGGCTTGTCATAGATTTTTCATGTGATATACAGTTATTTCCCCATAATCTTCTCTATAAAAAAGAGAACGTTTTCTTACCTTTTCTTCATAAATCAATTAAGAAATGTAAGACTATAAAAGTGAGAATCAAAAGGAACACTTGTTCTTATTTTAACAAACATCCTCATCCATGTCTATACGATTTCTAAAATAAATCAATTATTTTTCTGACATTTCTTTCTTTTTTATCTTTTATCTCATACAATAAACATACAGACAGGCAAAGGGGGAATTTGCAAATGATTGCTTTTTTTATTGATTTTGTCACTGTTGCTGCCCTCATCATCGGAATCACAGCATTGATTGGTGTCATTACAAATAGCATTGGTGAAAAACTCTTTGGCGGAAAAGAAAAAATGAAGTTTGTTAATAAAAGCTTGGATGTCCAATCCGGCTGGAACCAAGTTGGCGGGAAAGGTGTTTATAAGAAACGTACGTATTAAAAAAAGCAGGCGGTTAGCCTGCTTTTTTTATTTTTCTACAGATGCCCACTTAAAGCTTAATTCGCCGCCATATTTGTGGATATATACATCTTTAATTGTTTCTCTTTCTAATATAGATCTACCTCGTTGGAATACTGGTGCAATTGCTGCATCCTCAAATAAGATTTTTTCCGCTTTTAACAGGTCATTCCAACGTCCTTTTACATCTGAACCTTCTTGCTTTGCCTTTTTAATAAGGCCATCATACTGGGCATTAGAATAACTCATTTTATTTTGTGAACCATCTGTTATAAACATATCAAGGAATGTGATTGCATCAGGGAAATCAGGTCCCCATCCAGTAAATGAAATATCAAACTGTCCACTATCTTCAAGTTTTAATTTTTGTGCAAATGGTTGCATCTTAATCGTTACTGTTAGACCTGGTAAATTCTTTTCTAATTCTCCCTTTACATACTCACCAATTTTCTTAGATTCTTCATTATCAAAGTTTAAAAATTCTAGTTCTATTTTATCCTTACCTAATTCTTTCTTTCCTGCTTCCCAGAATTTTTTAGCTTCCTTCACATCTACTTTTGAAAGTTTTCCATTTTCTTTTCTGAAATCCTGCTTATCTGGTCCCTTAACAAAATCAGATGGTACTAAACCATAAGCTCCCTTAGAACCATTGTTTAAAATAACCTCACCAATACCATCTCGATCGTATGCACTAGAAATAGCCTTACGAATATTTTTGTTAGCTAACGCTGGATTTTTTTGATTAAAACGCAAGAAGAACACAGTTGGATCATTAATTGTTTTAAAATCTTTTTGCCCTTTATACTTATCAACTAATTCCGCTGATAAACCAACTCTGTCAATCGCATTCGTATTATATAAATTAACAGCTGCTCCTGTATCTTTTACAACATTAAAATTAACTTCTTCTAATTTCACTTCTTTTTGATCCCAATAACCTGGATTTTTCTTTAGTTGGAAACTTTGTTCATGCTTCCATTCATTTAATACAAATGGACCGTTATACAACGTTGTATTTGCTTCCAAACCAAATTTTTCTCCCTGTTCTTTCATATACTTCTCATTTAATGGGAAAAATAGTGGATACACCGTTAAATCAAGAAAATATGGAACTGGGTTATCCAATTCAACTTCTAATGTATAATCATCTATCGCTTTTACACCTAATTGATCCGGTGATAGCTCTCTTTTATTAATTTTCTCTGCATTTTTCACATCTAACATAATATATCCTGATTTCGCTGCCGTATCCGGGTTAACAGCTCTTTGCCATGCATATACAAAATCTTTTGCTGTTACAGGATCACCATTCGACCATTTAGCGTCTTCACGCAATTTAAATGTATATTTTTTACCATCTTCAGATTTCGTATGGGATTTCGCTACACCTGGAACTAACTTATCGCCTTTCCCAAGTCGATATAGCCCTTCCATTGTATTATTCATAACTTTTGAAGAAGCAGCATCCGAGGCAAGTGTTGTATCCATTGTCGGAATTTCAGACACTTCTGTCAGATTAATAACTTGCTTCGCACCGCTTTTCCCGCTATCCCCTTTTGCGTTCGCTTGCGGTTCATCTTTTTGATAGCTACATGCCCCTAACATCATGCTCATCGCTACTGTTGATACTACAAAAACTGGCATCTTTTTTTTCATACTTCCACCCTCCACAAAAAATGTTAGCCCTTTCATTTTCAAACAAATAGAAATATATATATGTTCTAACAATTCATATTATACATACAAATATATTTTTTGTATATTTATATTTCTATTTTATTAAAATTTTCTGTAAAAAAATGTATCCATGTAAACGTTTTATATTACTATTTCCCCTCGCTAAAGTGTCGATAATAACTATTTTTATATTTTTCTAAATTATCAGAGAAAAATAATTTTTATATTTCATAATATTTTGTGCATAATTATCCTTCTCTTTTTAACATAAAATTGCAGGCCCTTCATATTAAAAATATGTAGGCTCAAATGGGTGCAAAGGATAAGAAAGTATGTTACGATACACCTTGCTAAAAATAGATATCGGTAAAGAGGGGACGGACATGACAGCAATTCAGGCAAAAAACGGGCCAACAGAGAAATTAAGTTTATTCTTATTAACATGGCCTATTTTTCTAGAAGTTTTTCTATTTATGTTAATGGGGATCGCTGATACTTTCATGTTAAGTGCATTATCAGACGATGCTGTATCTGGGGTTGGTGCAGCGAATCAATATCTCCATATCGCTATTTTGGTACTAGAAGTCATCGGGAACGGCGCAGCTATCGTCGTATCTCAATACCTCGGTTCCAAACGTTTTATGGAAGCATCTAAAATATCAGCTTTAGCCGTCACATTAAATTTAGTGGTCGGACTCGTTATAAGCGCTGGTTTTCTTTTATTTTCAAAACATATGATGATGGCAATGAACTTACAAGGCGATGTACTCATGTATGCACAAAACTATTTATCCATCGTCGGGGGAGCTATTTTCCTTCAAGCTATTATTAATTCATTAGCCGCAATTATCCGCGTACACGGCTTCACAAAGCAAGCGATGTTTATTTCACTTGGAATGAATATTATTCATATCGCTGGAAACTATGTACTCATTTTCGGGAAATTTGGTTTCCCAGAACTCGGTGTACAAGGGGCTGCCATTTCTTCTGCTGTCAGCAGATTAATCGCTCTTATCGTTTTCTTCTGGTTACTGTACCGCGTTATGGAATACCGTGTGAAAATACAATATTACTTCACCTTATCAAAAGAATACATCGGGAAAATTTTAAAAATCGGGATTCCCTCTGCATTTGAGCAAGTTATGTATCAAGCTTGCCAAATTGTCTTTCTGTATTATGCAACGTACTTAGGAACGGAATCATTAGCGGCTAGACAATACGCTACGAATATTTCTATGTTCACTTATTTATTCGCTATTGCAATCGGTATGGGAACAGCAATTATTATCGGGCGCCTCGTTGGCGGTGGTGAAAAAGATGAAGCATATGAACGCGTATGGAAAAGTGTGAAATGGGCAATTGGCGTCACTTTATGTATGGTCGCTCTCGTTATTACATTCCGCACACAATTAATGGGACTATTTACAGATAATCCGCACATTATTACATTAGGTGCATCAGTTCTTTTACTAAGTATACTACTTGAAACGGGACGCACGATGAACATCGTTATTATCAATTCACTTCGTGCAGCTGGTGATGCAAAATATCCTGTTTTAATCGGCGCATTCTCTATGGTGTTAATGAGTTTACCACTCGGTTATTTTTTCGCCTTCCATTTAGATATGGGGCTCGTTGGTATTTGGCTAGCCATCGCTATCGATGAATGGACACGTGCCATTATTATGTTCTTCCGCTGGAAAAGTAGAGCGTGGGAGCGTTATGCACTTGTTAAACCTGAAGAAAAAGAAGAGATTGTTTCTGTTCAGGCGCAATAATACTCGTTTGATTAAGGTGTAGTCTTTAGTAAATGAAACTTATATGAGCGATGCTTTAAATAAATCGACTTACCGAGAAATGTTGACAACTCTTTTATATAGTAGAAAAAAGCCAATCTTCCATAACGGAAGATTGGCTTTTTTATTATTGATAAATCTCTTTATATTTCTTATACTCTGCTTCAGAGCATAGTACGAAATGTCCTGGGCGAATTTCACGCATTGTCGGTGCTTCACTAGCATAATCATGCTGAGATGGATCGTATACGATACGTTTACGATTGCGCTCATAATCTGGATCTGGAAGCGGAATTGCTGATAATAGTGATTTCGTATATGGATGAATTGGATTCGCATATAACTCTTCACTTGTTGTTAGCTCAACGATTTGACCACGGTACATTACGCCAATGCGGTCACTAATGTATTTTACCATTGATAAATCATGGGCAATGAATAAGTATGTTAAACCTTTTTCCTTTTGTAACTTTTTCAGTAAGTTTACAACTTGCGCCTGGATTGATACGTCAAGTGCTGAGATTGGCTCATCGGCAATGATAAATTCAGGCTCTACAGCAAGTGCGCGGGCGATACCGATACGTTGACGTTGTCCACCTGAGAATTCATGCGGGAAACGGTTTGCGTGCTCTTTATTTAAACCAACTGTGATTAATAATTCATGAACACGGTCCATACGCTCTTTTTTACCTTTTGCTAGTCCGTGAATATCAATACCTTCTGCAATAATATCCCCTACTGTCATACGAGGGTTTAATGATGCATATGGATCTTGGAAAATCATTTGCATTTTACGGTTGAATTTCTTCAGCTCTGCACGTGATTTTTTACCATGTACATTTTCACCATCGAACAACACTTCACCAGCAGTTGCATCATATAAACGAATAATCGTTCTTCCAGTTGTCGATTTACCACAACCTGATTCTCCTACAAGACCAAATGTTTCTCCGCGGTAAATATCAAATGAAATATCATTAACCGCTTTGACAACACCACCACTCACGTCGAAGTGCTGTTTTACATTTTTTACTTCAATTAATTTCTCACGTTGTTTAGTCATGTTGTTCACCTGCTTTCATTTGAAGAATGCGTTTTTCAACGACTGCCGGTGGTTTTACTTCTGGAGCTTGCTCGTGAAGTAACCAAGTTGCCGCATAGTGTGTATCACTTACTTTAAATAAAGGTGGGTCCATTTCAAAATCAATTTTCAATGCCTGTGGATTACGTGGTGCAAAAGCATCTCCCTTTGGCGGCTTTAATAAATCTGGAGGCGTTCCAGGGATTGCGTATAACTCTTCTTCTGAACCATCTAAACTTGGCATAGATGCGATTAAGCCCCAAGTGTATGGATGTTTTGGATTGTAGAAAATTTCATCAACCGTTCCAATTTCAACAACTTTACCTGCGTACATAACTGCTACGCGGTCCGCAACGTTTGCCACTACACCTAAGTCATGTGTAATGAAAATGATTGCCGCTTCTGTTTTTTGCTGAATGTCCTTCATAAGCTCTAAAATTTGCGCCTGAATTGTAACGTCTAGCGCTGTTGTCGGCTCATCGGCAATTAATAATTTCGGGTTACAAGCTAACGCCATCGCAATAACTACACGCTGTCTCATACCACCTGAGAATTGGTGAGGATATTGTTTTAAACGCGCTTCTGGATTCGGAATACCTACAAGGTCGATTAATTCTAACGCAACTTTACGTGCGTCTGCTTTACTCATCCCTTGGTGTTTAATAAGACCTTCCATAATTTGATTCCCAATTGTCATCGTTGGATTTAATGATGTCATTGGATCTTGGAAAATCATCGCGATATCTTTCCCGCGCACTTGCTGCATTTCTTTTTCTGTCAGTTTCGTTAAGTCACGACCTTCAAATACGATTTCACCGTTTTTAATACGCCCTGGAGGATTCGGAATTAATCCCATTAACGCTTTAGAAGTAACTGATTTACCAGAACCAGATTCTCCTACAATCGCTAATGTTTCTCCTTTTTTCAAATCAAAAGTAACACCGCGTACAGCTTGTACTTCACCTGCATGTGTATCAAAGGAGACTTGCAAATCTTTTACCTCTAGCAATGTTTTCATTTTTACTTCTCCCCTCTTTTACTTACGCATTTTTGGATCTAACGCGTCGCGTAATCCGTCTGCCATTAAGTTGAATGCTAAGATTAACATACTGATGACAACCGCTGGGATGAACATCATATGTGGATACGTTTGAATTGATTTATAACCATCGTTTACAAGAGAACCAAGTGATGCGAATGGTGGCTGAATACCTAAACCGATGAAGCTTAAGAACGCCTCACCAAACACTGCTGTTGGAATTGTAAACATTGTCATTACGATAATTGGTCCCATTACGTTCGGGATTAAGTGTTTTACAATTAATTGTGTATTTGTTGCACCTAATGTACGAGATGCTAATACATATTCTTGATTTTTTAATTTCAGGATTTGTCCACGAACGATACGTGACATCCCTATCCAACCTGTAATCGCCATTGCTAGTGTAATTGACCATATACCAGATCCCATAATGATTACCATTAAAATAACGATGATTAAGTATGGAATACCGTTAATAATCTCCATAACACGTTGCATAATATTATCTACTCTACCGCCATAGAACGCTGAAATACCTCCATAAGCAACCCCAATTACTAAGTCAATCGCCGCTGCTAAAAGAGCGATATATAATGATACACGCGTACCTTCCCATGTTCTTGTCCATAAATCGCGGCCAAGATCATCTGTACCAAACCAGAAATACTCTTTAATATCACGTTTTTCATATTGGTCAACACCATATTGATCTGTACCGTCAAATGGTAGCCAATGAACATTTTCAATAACAGGAATTTTCGGTGGTAATTTCGCACGACCTAAATCTTGCTCTTTATAAGAATGCTTACTTACCATCGGTCCTAAGATTGCTAGTAATATAATAAGCGCTAATAAAACGAAACCGAACATTGCTCCTTTATGTTGGAACAAACGTCTTCTTACATCTTGCCAAAACGTTAAGCTTGGACGGGCAATGACTTCATTATCAACATTATTTTGATTGGCTTGTTGAAATAAATCTGGAGATAATTTTTGTACATCTTTCATCATTTTTTCCCTCCCGCTAAACGAATACGAGGATCAATAATTCCGTATAAAATATCGACAATGAAAATAACTAAGATGAAAATCGCACTATAGAAAATTGTAGTTCCCATAATAACTGTATAGTCATTCACTGTAATAGATTTAACGAACTGTTCCCCTAGTCCTGGTACAGCATAAATTTGCTCAATAACTAATGTCCCTGTAATTAAACCTGCAACCATTGGTCCTAAAATTGTTACTACTGGAATTAACGCGTTACGAAGTGCGTGTTTAATAATGATAACACCTTGGCTAATTCCTTTCGCTTTCGCTGTTAAAATGTAATCAGCTTGCATAACTTCAATTAACTCTGCACGAGCAAAACGTGCGATTGTTGCGATAACTGCCATCGATAAAGCGATTGTAGGCATTACGGTAAACTCTGGTCCTTTCCAGAATGCTACTGGGAACCACCCAAGTTTTACCCCTACGAAATATTGTAGTAATGCGGCGAATACGAACGATGGTACCGACATCCCGAGTACGGAAATAATTGTCGCCCCATAATCGACCCACGTATTGTTACGAAGTGCCGCAACGATTCCTAAAATTAAACCGATAAATGTTCCTAATATAATCGCTTGTAAACCAAGTTGTGCTGATGGTCCAATGCGATCCACAATCATATCTGTTACTGGACGGTTATCATATTGGAATGATACCCCTAAATCACCTTTTGCTAAGTTACCTAAGTAACGTGCATATTGAACTGGTACTGGATCATTTAAGCCATATTTTTCAAGAATGATTTCTTTTTGTGCCGGTGATAGTTTCTCCTGGTTTTTAAGCGGAGAACCCGGAAGTAATTTCATCAAAAAGAAAGTCAGTGTAGTAATTAAAAATAATGTCAAAGCCATGTACACGAAACGTTTTAATACATAACGTCCCATAGTCAAGCACCTCCCCGTTTTTCTCAAAAGCAATAAGATAGTTTAAAATATTCTTACTTTTATTTTTTTAAAATAAGAGCATATGCCCATCATAGGCATATACCCTTATTCATGATGGAAACCATTTTTAGTTTTTTAGTTCAACCCACTTATAGCTAAATTCTCCGCCATATTTATGTTCTAATAGGCCAGTAATTGAGCCACGTTGTAAATAAGCTTTTCCTGGTTGATATACTGGAGCAATCGCTGCATCTTCAAGCAGTTGTTTTTCTGCTTGTAATAATGCATCCCAGCGAGCTTGTACATCAACTTCTGTTTTCGCTTTTTTAATTAAATCATCATACGCTGCATTTGCGTAATTTACTTTGTTTTGCGCATTACCTGTCGTATACATTTCAAGGAATGACATTGGATCCATATAATCTGGACTCCATCCCGCGTATGACATTGCGTAATCTCCACTTGCTTCAAGTTTTAATTTTTGTGCAAATGGCTGCATTTTTGTTGAAACTGTTAAACCTGGTAAGTTCTTTTCAAATTGGCCTTTTAAATACTCTCCGATTTTTTTAGCATCATCAGTATCAAAGTTTAATAGCTCTAACTCTACTTTGTCTACACCAAGTTCTTTTTTACCAGCTTCCCAGTATTTTTGAGCTTCTTTAATATCCTCTTTGATAAGCTTTCCGTTTTCTTCACGGAAGTCTTTTCCATTCGGACCTTTTGCTAAGCCTTTCGGAACAAAACCATATATCCCCTCTGAACCATCGTTTAAGATAACTTTCCCGATATTTTCACGCTCAAAGGACATTGCAATTGCTTTTCGGATATTTTTATTTGCTAAAAATTTATTCTTTTCATTTAAGCGAATAAATTGTGTAGATGGTCTCTTAATCGTTTTAAAGTCAGCATCTGATTTGTATTTGTCTACAAACTCTGATGTTAAGACTACACGATCAATGGCTTTCGTTTCATATAAATTTATAGCAGTTGAACGATCCTTAACAATATTGAAGTTTATTTCCTCAAGTTTTACTTCTTTATTTTCCCAATACGTTGGATTTTTCTTAAGTTGGAAACTTTGTTCATGCTTCCATTCATTTAATACGAATGGACCATTATAAAGTGTCGTATTGGATTCTAATCCAAATTTTGCTCCTTGTTCTGTTACAAACTTCTCATTCAAAGGATACAATGTTGGATAGACTGTTAAACTTACAAAATAAGGAACAGGGTTATCTAATTCCACTTCAAGTGTATGATCATCAATTGCCTTTACACCAAGTTCTTCAACTGGTAATTCTTTTTTGTTAACTTTCTCCGCATTTTTAACATCAAATAGTATGTAAGCAAACTTGGCACCCGTGTTTGAATCTACAGCTCTTCGCCAAGAATAAACGAAGTCTTTCGCTGTTACAGGTTCACCATTAGACCATTTCGCATCTTCACGTAACTTAAATACATACTTTTTGCCATCTTCTGATTTCTCATAAGATTTAGCGACACCTGGAACAAGCTTATCGTCTTTCCCCAGACGATATAATCCTTCCATTGTGTTATTCATGATGTTAGAAGATGCTGCATCTGTTGATAACGTCGTATCCATAGTTGGGATTTCAGCTGTCTCGGTTAGATTTAACACTTGCTTGTTTGAGGATTTTTCTTTTGCGCCTGCTTTATTATCCTCTTTTTGGTAACTACAAGCTCCTAACATACTGACAGTCAACGTCGATGCAAGTAATAACGGTATCTTTTTCTTCATGTTGTGTTGCCTCCCCTAATTGCACTTCCTGTACCCTCACTTGTAAAAATGTAGAATTGAAAGAATAATCTCCAAGTTTCTACAATTTTCATTATACATATAATATAACAATTGTGAATATAGTTTTTTGTTTTTTTGTTAAAATTTTTAATAAAATGTTTATTTTTTTATTTTTTTGTAAAGGGATACGTTAACATTGCTACCATCATCTTGAAATCAGACCTTTAATTGCGTATAATTTTCAAAAAATTAATTCTAGTACATATTATAGCTTTTATAGTATAATAATTCTAGTAATATTTTGACGGAGGGGAACATTTTGAATAAAGTTTTTTTTCATACTTGTATACTAATTTCCATAGCGATAATCGCTTCTAGTATTGGCGCATTCCTCGTTTCATCGCAATTTTTGTTGAATTTTGTCAATATATCGTTTTATGTCGCACTATTTTTTATTCTTATAGGCGGTTTTTTATTCATATTTCAAAATGGATTTTTTAACGTAACAATTTACGCCTTCCAAAGAGTATTTGGTACGAACAAAAAAATTGAGTCTTTAATTGAAGAAGTAGAGGAACCTGCCGATAAAAAAGAACGTATTTATAAAACATATTCATTCAAATGGACGTATCCAATTTGCATTACCGGTATCGTTCTTGGGGTGTTCTCGACCCTCATTAGTTTTACTATTTTGATGTAGTTTGCAAACACTATCCCATATGATATAATAATCAGCAAAACATTTTGTTATAAAACTTTAGTTCTTTCATATTAAAAGAGCTTAGGTAACAATAAATAAATTTATATGTATGCGATGATAAAGAAGAGTACATATTGAGGCAATTTCAGAGAGCTTGTGGCTGGTGTGAACAAGTAATTGCGCAGTATGGAATGGGCTTTTGAGCACCAAACCGAACCGAAAGTAGTAGGCTTTGGCGTTATATCCAAACGTTATTATGGATTAGAGAGATTTCACAGTAGTGAAATAATTAGGGTGGTACCGCGGTCCATTCGTCCCTATAGTTTTTGGGATGAATGGGCTTTTTTGTTTGCCTTCTCTTCCCCATCACGCATTCAAATTTAGGAGGAATTACTTATGTCAGTTATCTTTTCTGGTATTCAGCCGAGTGGAACGATTACACTTGGAAACTATTTAGGAGCTATGAAGCAATTTACAGAGCTTCAAAATGAACACGACTGTTATTTCTGTATTGTAAACCAACATGCGATTACAGTACCTCAAGATCCCGTACAACTTCGTAAAAACATTCGCAGTCTTGCTGCACTTTATGTAGCATGTGGCATCGATCCTGAAAAAGCTACTTTATTTGTACAATCAGAAGTACCAGCACACGCTCAACTAGGATGGATTATGCAATCAGTTGCTTACGTTGGAGAATTAGAGCGTATGACGCAATATAAAGATAAATCTTCTGGTAGAGATTCAGTTCCAGCTGGATTACTAACGTATCCACCATTAATGGCTGCTGATATTTTACTTTACAACACTGAAATTGTACCTGTTGGTGATGATCAAAAACAACATATGGAATTAACACGCGACCTAGCAGAGCGTTTCAACAAACGCTTCCGTGAAGTGTTCACTGTCCCTGAAATTCGTATTCCAAAAGTAGGAGCTCGCGTTATGTCATTAACAGAACCTACGAAAAAAATGAGCAAATCTGATCCGAATCCAAAAGCAATGATCAGTATGCTTGATGAACCAAAAACAATTGAAAAGAAAATTAAAAGTGCTGTAACTGATTCTGAAGGTATCGTGAAATTTGATAAAGAAAACAAACCTGGCATCTCTAACTTATTAACAATCTACTCTTCATTCTCTGGAAAAACAGTTGAAGAAATCGAAGCAATGTACGAAGGAAAAGGATACGGCGACTTCAAAGGCGACCTAGCACAGGTAGTCGTAGAAGCAATTCGTCCAATCCAAGACAAATATAACGAACTAATCAACTCACCAGAACTAGACGAAATTCTAGACAAAGGTGCAGAAAAAGCAAACCGCGTTGCATTCAAACAACTACGCAAAGTAGAAAACGCAATGGGACTAAGTAGAAAACGTAGGTAACTTATAAAGCGGAAGCGGCTCGTTCAGAATGTGAGGGGGATGGAGCTCCTGACGTAGAGGCGGGTTTTGCCTCGCAGGAAGGCGCGAAGCCACCGAACATTCTTGCCGCTGGAGCTGGATTTCTATATAAAGCGGAGGCAGCTCGTTCAGCTCTGACTGGCTAAGGTTCTTTCGCATAGAAGACGCTTTTTGTCTTCTTATGCGGAAGGTTCTTAGACGCGAAGGGCTAGGAGCCGGAGCTAAGTTACAACAAATTAAAAAAACCGCCAATTGGCGGTTTTTTAATTTACCTTTTGCTCGTTTTCCATTTCCCATAACTTTTCAAAAAATGGCTGTCCTTTTACGAGACGTTCGCATAATTGTTCGTGCTTCTCAGACCAGCCTGTTTTCGCTTCATCATACAGTTTAGCCCAAATATCTTCAAATTCCATATGTTGAACCATTCCGTATGCTGATGGATCCCACTCTGTGAACCAATAGCGAATTTCTGCTGTGTTTTTCGTTGTATGTAATTGATCTAACGCCATAAATAATAATTGTTTCAGCTGTCTTTCTTTACGAGTTAAGCCATTCATAATGAAAGGTGATGGTGATAAAATATGATGTTCTTTTTCCATTTCTTCTACTTGGAACTCATACTTTTCTGCTTGTACATTTTCTACCATCTCATATACCATCTGCTCTTGGCGCGGTATAAGTCTGCTCTTTCGAATTGGTACATTGTAACCAATTGTGTCGATCGCAATAATTCCTTTTCCATCTGTAACAACAAAGCAATACTCCTGCTGCAAACGTTCATGATTTTTACGAATATATGCCTTATGATGTACGTCTTCCAACAATTTTTGCGGAAGCTCTAACAATTCGTCCTCGATGTAATGATATAATGTGGCATCTACTTTTAATAATGGCACTTGATCTAATAGCTCAATCGTATCATCTTTCCGCCATTCGTAAAAATGACAAACGTTATACCCATTCTCTTCACCTTCAAACCAATTTACCCATACATCATGTAGATATAACATTCACTACCCCTCACTTCACTACTGTTTGTATCAATCATTATGTTCAATTTTTCTTAACTTTATTCCACCTAAGGAAATATATTCTAATTATTATTTCTTCTTCTATTAATACTAAAAAAAACAGGAAATAGAGCTCCTGTTTTTTATATATGAAATGTATTTGCTTTATTCAATATTTCTTTTGCATCTATAGATAATAAAGAAAGTGTATCTTCTCCTTCCAATGTTACACAATCTTTGACAATATGAAATCCAAGCGCATAACCAAGCATCTTCGGATAAGAGTGAAATCCATTTAATAAGATGTCGTGCTCCCTTGTTCCTCGTTTTATACTTATTCTTTCATGTACAACATTTTTCCAATAATAAATAGCCTCTTCTTTTGAAAGATACGTCGTCCACGGTGCATTGTTTTTTTCTGAATATCTTTCCGTTACCGCTTGCTCAGCTAGCCCTTCCATAATCATCGTATCAAGTAATGTATATTCTGTTTCTTTCGTCTCAATTTGATGTAACCTGCATATGTGATGATATTCATGCGCCAATAACACCTTTAATTCTTCCACCGAATTCCGTCCACATACGAATAAGAAAATAACATGACGCATAGATAATCCAGCCCTACCGTTATACTCTTCTTGTACAGTTCGATTATAGGAATCTGATAATAAAATAAAGACAGGGACATCTGGACCTTTTAACCAATTTTTTAGTTTCTCATACTCCGTACGTAACTCTTTCCAAATTTCCTTTTTCTCTAACTCTTTAATTTCCTGTTCTCCTCGCATAACCGGGCGATACATACCTTTAGAAATTAAAAAGCGATACAATCTTTCTTTTGGCAGCGGGATATACTTCGTAAACTTCTCACACAGCTTTTCTGGCCGTCCATAATATAGATGTAACCACTCAGCAGTTTCAACAATCCCCATCTTTATCCCTCCTTTTTCTTATGTATATGCAAAAGGAGAAAAAGGCGTAAAAATAAATAAGGAGTTTTTTCGCAATATAGTGCGAAAAAACTCCTTATCTCATCTATTATTTATACGATTTAAATACTAATACTGCGTTATGACCACCGAATCCTAGTGAGTTACTTAATACTGCATTTACTTCTTGTTGTCTCGCTTTATTCGGTACGTAATCTAAGTCACATTCTGGATCTGGTGTTTCATAGTTAATTGTTGGAGGGATTACTCCGTCTGTAATTGATTTAATTGAGAAGATCGCTTCAACAGCACCAGCTGCTCCTAATAAGTGACCTGTCATTGATTTCGTTGAGCTAATTGCTACTTTGTACGCATGCTCACCGAACGTTTCTTTAATTGCCATCGTTTCATACTTTTCATTCGCATCCGTACTTGTACCGTGCGCATTAATGTAATCAATATCTTCTGGCTGTAGACCTGCATCCGCTAAAGCTTGACGCATTGCACGCACGCCGCCTTCACCGCCAGGAGCCGGCATTGTAATATGGAATGCATCACCAGTTGCACCATAACCAGCGATTTCCGCATAAATGTGAGCACCACGAGCTAATGCGTGCTCTAATTCTTCAAGAATTAAAATACCTGAACCTTCACCCATTACGAAACCGCTACGATTTTTATCAAATGGACGGCAAGCTGTTGCTGGATCTTCATTAAATGTTAATGCTTTCGCTGAACTAAATCCGGCAAATGCCATACTTGTTAACGGCGCTTCAGCTCCGCCTGTTATCATCGCATCAGCATCACCACGCTGAATTGCTTTAAATGCATCACCAATTGAGTTTGCACCAGATGCACAAGCCGTTACAGAACAAGTGTTAATTCCTTTTGCTCCTGTTGCGATCGATACTTGACCTGCTGCCATATCTGGAATCATCATCGGTACGAAGAATGGACTCACGCGGCGCGGACCTTTCTCAGTAAAAATCTTAAATTGTTCTTCGTATGTTTCCATACCGCCAATACCAGAACCAATCCATACCCCAATTCGAGGTCCGTTTTCTTCTGTAATTTCAAGCTTTGCATCTGCAACTGCCATTTTCGCTGCTGCTACTGCATATTGTGTAAAGCGATCCATGCGGCGCGCTTCTTTTTTATCAATATATTTCTCGACTTCAAAGTCATTAATTTCTGCTGCTACTTTTGCTGGAAATAGTTCCGGATCAATTCTTGTAAGTCGTCCGATTCCAGATACACCCTTTTTAATGTTTTCCCACGCTGTTTCAACATCTGTTCCGATCGGTGTAACAGCTCCTAGTCCTGTAATTACGACCCTCTTTTTCTCCATACAAAATACACTCCTTTTTTTCTCTCAGTCCTTATTTACCCCAACGAAGAGCAACTGCTCCCCATGTTAATCCGCCGCCGAAACCAACAAGTATAATTAAATCACCATCTTGAATACGTCCATTTTGCAATTCCTCTACCATTGCAATTGGAATTGAAGAAGCTGATGTATTACCAAACTTTTCAATTGTCATACTCATTTTTTCTTGTGGTAAATTTAATCTCTCTCTTGCAGATTCCATAATACGAATATTCGCTTGATGTGGTACTAAAAAATCCACATCCTCTTTCGTAAGTCCCGCTTTTTCTAACACGCGAAGACAGGAATCACCAAGTTGGCGAACAGCAAATTTAAAGACTTCTCTGCCGTTCATCATAACATACTCGTCTTGATAAAGATGCTTACCGCCGCTTCCGTCTGCTCCTAATTCGAAAGATAGAACGCCTCTTCCTTCTGAAACAGCCCCCATTACGATAGCACCGGCTCCGTCTCCAAATAGTACTGCTGTATTTCGATCATTCCAGTCTACAATTTTAGATAGTTTATCACTACCAACTACTAATACATTTTTATAAGTTCCCGTTTGAATAAATTGCTGCGCTGTAATCATTCCGTACATAAAACCAGCACACGCTGCACTTAAATCCATTGCGGCTGCGTGTTTTGCGCCAATGGCTTCTTGAATGACACAAGCTACTGCTGGGAATGCGCGATCTGGTGTTACTGTTGCCACTAAAATCAGATCGATATCCTCTCCGCTAATCCCGGCATCTTCAAGTGCTTTTTTAGAAGCCTCTACCGCCATATATGAAGTATCTATTGTATCATCGGCAATGCGTCTTTCTGCAATTCCCGTTCTCGTACGAATCCATTCATCAGATGTATCTACGATTTTCTCTAAATCGTGATTTGTGACTACTTTTTCTGGCACATATCTTCCGATCCCTAAAATGCCCACGTTCACATCGCAGCCCTCCGTTTTATATCAATTATTATGACTTGGTACTAATTTTAAAACATAAATGTATTTTTGTCTAGAATATATTTCAGCTAAAACATAAATCCAGCATTATTCACTTTATTGTTTATTAAAAGAAACAGAAACATACCTTTCCTCTTTCTTTTGAAATATAAAAAGGCTCGAACCGCTTCTATCCACGGTTCGAGCCTCTCTTCCCTTCCAAAAAAGAAGGTTTTATTCTTTATCTGCTTTCCCAAGCTCATATGCTTCGTTCATAACTTTCATCAATAACTCTAATACTGGTTGTGCTTTCTCCATATCAAGCGCAATTCCATTATCATCTAAAATGGCCTTTGCTTCTGGTAAATGCTTCATTGCGATTTGTAAAAATTGCATGCTTTTCTCATTCATATTATGTTCTTCCTCTCCATTAAAACTTTCACATACATAGTGTAACACGCTCGCTATCCTTCGTATAACTCTTTATATTTTTTCATATGTGCCAATTGTTTATTTAAACCGTATTCTAACGGAGTATTTCTTTTTATCGAAATAACCTCGACAGTATCATCTCTTTCTTCCTCGCTCTTTTTATGCACTTTATCCGCTGCACGTAAAAGGTTCATACCTTTTTTCCATAATGACTTTTTACCACTAAGTAAATTGTATATGCCGAGATGCTCCTCGTTCATTCCATTTTCCCATAAGTATTCACATACATCTTCCACGTACAATAGATCACTTCCATTTTCCTCACTCGCATAATGACACTCTTTCTCATCCAGTTCTGATAAAATGAGCTGATGATACATCATAAAAGATGGTTGCCATGGCCCATATAATGTAGGAACTCGAAATACACTATATGGTGCCTCTCCTTTTTTCAATCCTTCTTCCACTTTCAAAAATAAACGTTTATTTTCAGATTCATCTACGTTTCCTACTTCAGTAGAAGAAATTAGATTTAACTTCACTTTCTGTTCTGCACACAGTTTTATAATCCGCTTTAAATACTGTAATATAACTCTTTCATTCCGAAAACCACTTTGTTGATTTGGCTCATACAAGCAAAAGTAAACCGTATCGAACTTCTCTCCTTCTACTGATCTCCATCCATCTTCATCTCTTATCGAATAATACGTAAATAACGCATTTCGTCCAATCAACAATAACTTCTCCTCATTAATTTTTGTCATATTCTCGAATTCATCAAAATCAAGACCGTACACTTCTACTTCTTCTGCAATCATTTTATTCACAAGGTGATAACCTACAAACGTAAGTGCACCTATAATTAGCACGCGCTCCATACCACCAACCCTTTCTCCTTGAAACAAATAGCTCCTCATTTATGTATATGGGAGCTTCACAATTCTTCTTCATATTTTTTAAAGAAATCAGTCGTTTGCCTAACCATTTTATATTTCACATCTTGCAGATGGAATAAGACAGAAGTATCGCATTGATTGAATTGCCTCATTTTCTCATATTTACGTAACAACTGTTTTCTTCCTCTTTTTTCTTGTGTTGATACGAAAACTTTAACAGGTACACAAGACGGAAGAAGCGTAAATGATTTCTTATTTATTTTGGATTCTAATTCTTCTTCTTTGGAATCATACGCCAAACTTAATTCCTTCACTAATCTTTTGTAAAAAAACTTATGCTCTTTTTCAAACTCCACATATTCTGGTAAATCTAAACACGGATTTAACATAATGACAGAGCGTATACATTCAGGGTATTTGTTCATCATTTCAAGTGCTACAAGTGCACCCATACCATCTGCCATAATGTGCATTTTCGCATTTAATGTCTCTTTTCTCAAAACAACGTCATATAAACGTTTTGCTAGACGAACAGATTGGTCGTTTCCCCAATGTCTTCCGTATAAATTAGAGGAAAAGACCGTGTAGCCTTCCTCAATAAGGCCATGTAAAAAATAAGATCTACCTGCATGCTGTGTCCATAAACTTGTACCATTCTCAATAAAGTAGTTATAATCACCGAGAAGCATAACAGAAAATCCATTTGGCTTCTCCGGTAAATAAATGACACATGGTTCTTTTTCTAAATAAAAAAAACGTTCCGTAATACTCATTTTTCCCCCGCCTTATTTTCTAAACGTATAAAAGTACTCTTCTATAATGTATGAACGGAATGCAAATTTGCGTTGAAAAATCTACAAATATTTTTCTATATTCTTTTTTCAATTGTGTTACAATAAGGACAGATTGAACGAATAGAGGTGTAAAATATGCGTTTCATTTGGGCATTAATTTGGTCGTTCGCGCTTGTACATATGATGAGCTACGTAATCGGTTCTATGACTGGCGGTACATACGATTTTAACCAAGCGTCTATTTTCTCAGTTGTTCTTGCGGTATTTGTACTAGCAATTTCAGCTACAATTCCAAACGAGCCAGTAGAACAACACTAAAAAAAGAGTCCGGATTTTATCCGAACTCTTTTTTATTTTACTTTACATGAACGACTAATTCGTTATTTTCTACATCAACAACTACGTGACTGTTATCAGTAATTGTTCCTGCAATTAATTCTCTCGCTAATTTCGTCTCAACTTGACGCTGTACATATCGTTTTAATGGACGAGCTCCGTACATCGGATCAAAGCCAGCTTCTACAACAAATTCTCTCGCTGCGTCTGTTAATTCTACTGTAATATGACGGTCAGCTAAACGCCCTTGTAATTCTTTTACAATTTTATCAACAATACCTTTAATTTCATTCGTTGTAAGAGGTTTGAATAAAATAATTTCATCGACACGGTTTAAAAACTCTGGTCGGAAATGTCCTCTTAATTGCCCCATTACAAGTTCTCTTGATTCCTCTTTAATTGAGCCATCTGCTTCTAATCCATCTAACAAATGAGCAGATCCAATATTTGAAGTCATAATAATAACCGTGTTTTTAAAGTCTACTGTACGTCCTTGAGAATCTGTAATGCGTCCATCATCTAACATTTGTAATAAAATGTTGAATACTTCTGGATGTGCTTTTTCGATTTCGTCTAACAAAATAACTGAATACGGTTTACGTCTTACCGCTTCTGTTAATTGACCGCCCTCTTCATACCCAACATATCCAGGAGGCGCACCAATTAAGCGTGACACAGCGTGTTTCTCCATATACTCAGACATGTCGATACGAATCATTTGCTCTTCACTATCGAATAAAGACTGTGCTAACGTTTTTGCAAGTTCTGTTTTACCAACACCTGTCGGTCCTAAAAAGATGAAGGAACCAATTGGACGGTTCGGGTCTTTAATACCAGCGCGTGCACGAAGAACTGCGTCTGATACTAAGCTTACCGCTTCCTCTTGTCCGATGACACGCTCTGATAAAATTTGCTCTAAGCGTAGTAATTTCTCGCGTTCACCTTCAACGAGTTTTGCGACAGGAATACCAGTCCAGCGTGAAACAATATCAGCAATCTCTTCTTCACTTACTTCCTCACGTAATAAGCGATTCTCTTGTTTATTATGTGCACCCATTTCTTCCGCTTCTTTTAACTCTTTTTCGATAGCTGGAATTTTCCCGTGACGAAGTTCAGCTGCTTTATTTAAATCGTAATTTCCTTCTGCTTCTTCTAACTCACGGCGCAAGCGCTCTAAATGTTCACGTAAGTCACGCACTTTATGAATGTCTTCTTTTTCTTTCTCCCATTTCGCTCTCATACCACTTGCAACTTCTTTTAAATCCGATAATTCACGTTGCAACGTTTTCAGGCGTTCTTGGCTACCAAAGTCCTTCTCTTTTCCAAGAGCCGCTTCTTCAATTTCCAGCTGCATAATGCGGCGCGTTACTTCATCTAATTCTGTCGGCATAGAATCAATCTCTGTTCGAATCGTTGCGCACGCTTCGTCAACAAGATCAATCGCTTTATCTGGTAAGAAACGATCCGAAATATATCGATCTGATAAAACGGATGCTGCTACAATCGCGCGGTCATGAATATTTACACCATGATAAATTTCAAAGCGCTCTTTTAAACCACGTAAAATGGAAATTGTATCTTCAACAGTTGGTTCTTCTGCTAATACTTGTTGGAAACGTCTTTCTAGCGCTGGATCTTTCTCAATATATTTACGATACTCATCTAACGTTGTCGCCCCGATACAATGCAGTTCACCACGCGCAAGCATCGGTTTTAACATATTTCCTGCGTCCATCGCACCTTCTGTTTTACCAGCGCCGACGATTGTGTGAAGTTCATCAATGAATAATAAAATGCGACCTTCACTCTTTTTAATTTCATTTAATACAGCTTGCAGACGCTCTTCAAACTCACCACGGAATTTCGCTCCAGCTACAAGCGCACTCATATCTAATGCGAAGATTGTTCTATCTTTTAATCCTTCTGGTACATCCTTCTTCACAATACGCTGTGCTAATCCTTCAACGATTGCTGTTTTACCAACACCGGGTTCACCAATTAAAACCGGGTTGTTTTTCGTTTTACGTGAAAGAATGCGGATTACACGTCGAATTTCACTATCGCGACCGATAACAGGATCAATTTTCCCTGCTCTCACTTCCGCCACTAAATCACGACCATATTTTTCTAACGCTTCATAAGTTGCTTCTGGATTTTGACTAGTCACTCTTTGATTCCCCCGAACTGTCATTAAAGACTGTAATAAGTTATCTTTTGTAATGTGAAATCTTGTAAGTAATTGATTTATATCGCCTTTTTCTTCTGAAAAAGCAAGCAATACATGTTCAACTGAAATGTAGTCATCTTGCAATTTCTCTGCTTCTTTTCCTGCTCTTACAAGTAGTTGTTGCAGAGCACCTGTTATATATAATTTTCCTACTTCTGCACCGCTTCCCGTTACAGAAGGTTTTTTCTTAATTAAACTTTCGACGCCTTGCTTTAACGCTTCTATATCGACATTCATTTTTTGAAAAATACGCACTGCTAACCCATCTTGCTCTTCTAATAATGTAAACAAGAGATGAACAGTATCTACTTCTTGATGATGATGAGATACCGCTAAAGATTGGGCACTCATAATCGCCTCTTGCGTTTTTGTTGTCATTTGATTTAAGTCCATCTTTACAGTCCTCCAAATGTTTGACTTTCTTTGACCTTTGATTTGATTATACGCCAACTGACTTTTTTATACAATAATTTTGCTTATGTATTTTCAAACTTATTATTGGAAAAAGAAAAAGGGAACATTCATTATACAACTGAAAAATATACGCAATGCATAACGACAAAAAAGCCGCAATAATGATTGCGGCTCCTGTTACGGTTTTCTTTTATATGTCCACTGACGGTTATGATTCGCGTTATCTGGAAACTTTTCACCCGCAGTTAATTTCACCATTTGCGGATCTTTTACCATACTTCCTGTTTCACCAATTTCTACGTAAATGCCATCGTTTGGCGCTTTTTGTCCAGAACGAAACCTGCGATTTTGTCCCATTTCCATTCTCCTTCCATGACGTCTTTGCCTCATTAGTATATCCATTTTAAAAGAAAGCTTTTCTGTCATGTTTAGGAAACAAGTACTACATTTCGTTCTTGTACATATACATGAATGATACAAGCTTAGGAAGGGATTTCTTTCCTATTTGTAGAAAAAAAAGAAACCAACCTACTATAGGCCAGCTTCAAAGGAGAGTCAAACATATACGAGAAGATTACATGTTCATTATAAGCCTCATCACACGAGCAATGTAACCCTTTTCACAATTTGTACATAATGAAAGAAACATTGTTTGAACTTTCTAAAAAGATGTTGACTTTTCTTAATTTCCAGCGAGAAATAGTAGACACCACAGCACTTTGCGACGTAAGATGGATATATAGTGAACTTTCCATCTTTGGTGTTCTCACCCAGTTTAACCTCTTATTTCTGCATATTAAAAACGGAAATATAGATAGAAACAAAAAAATTATTATAAGAGGTGAAATTATGAATAAACAGCATTTAATCGCATTAGACTTAGACGGCACTTTATTAACAGACAACAAAATAATTTCCACTCGAACAAAACATACAATTGCAAAAGCAAAGGAACAAGGACATATTGTCGTTATTTCAACAGGACGTCCATTCCGTGCTAGTTTTGATTACTATAAAGAACTTGGTCTTAACACACCAATCGTAAACTTTAATGGCGCTTACGTACATCATCCTCTTGATTCAAAGTGGGGAACACATCACTCTCCTCTTGAGCTAGCAACAGCCCAAGAAATTGTCCGAGCTTGCTTTGATTTTGGTGTGAAAAATATATACGCTGAAGTAATGGACGATGTGTATGTTCGTGAAATTGATGAAGATAAAAAACATATTTTCGAATTCGGTTCTCCAAATATTTTTACAGGAGACTTATTAAATATTTTAAACGATCATCCAACCTGCTTATTAATTGACGCACATGACGAGCATTCCAGTGCAATTCGTCAACATTTAACTGATATGCATGCTGAAGTAATCGACCATAGAAAATGGGGCGCACCTTGGCCGATTATTGAAATCGTAAAAAACGGGTTAAATAAAGCTGTCGGATTACAAAAAATTTCTAGCCATTACAACATTCCACAAGAGCGAATTATCGCTTTCGGTGATGAAGATAACGACTTTGAAATGATTGAATTTGCTGGTCATGGCATCGCAATGGGTAATGCAATTCCTGAATTAAAATCACTCGCAAATCATACGACATTAACGAATGAAGAAGATGGTATTGCGCTATATTTAGAAGAGGTTCTTGGATTATAATCTAAAAATTCCCTGCTTATAGTTTCTCGCCAAACGCTCATACTATTATTAGACGCCGGATTATCGCGTCGATTGTTTTCAGCTAAATAAAGGGGGTTTTTCGAATGGGTAAAAAGAACAAATCAAAACGTTTTATCCAACAAGGAGCCGATGCTGTTATGAAGCATGATGCAAGATTCCCGTACAGAGGTACATTAGCTGAGGCAGAAAAAGCGAGAAGTAACTCTTCTTTTGGAGGGGTTTAAATGGGGAACTTACTATTCCAACAAGCTAGAGATGCCGTTGCAAATGCCGTATCTTGTTCAAGCGGTACTGAGCAACAAGATCTCGTATATAGGGCAAAAAACGCTTTGCACTCTGCTTATGCAAACTCTTCAACAGCTGAAAAAGTTCAGCTACGTGAAATGCAGGAGCAGTTGCAAAATATTACAAATTTACATTAAAAAAGAGGACCAGCTTTGGTCCTCTTTAATCTTTTCGAAACAAGCCAAACACCCCAACCGTCTGTAATACGTTTGTAAATGCACCTGGGTCCACTTGCCTAATAACCCTTTCTAATTCATATAACTCATAACGCGTAATAACAATCATTAACATTTCCTTATTTTCATTTGTATAAGCGCCTGTTGCTGGTATAGTTGTAATCCCCCTCACTAAGCGAGACTGAATCGCCTTTCGTACATCTGCCCCATTCTTCGTAACGATCAGTGCTGTAATCTTCACATGACGCGTATGAATCGCATCGATAATTCTTGTTGACACATACAAAGTCACCAAAGTATATAATGCTTTTTCCCATCCATACACATAGCCAGCGGCGATAATGATCAGTGCATTAAAGAAGAAAAAATACGTACCGACAGGCTTATCTTTAATCTTTGATAAAATCATGGCGATAATATCTAAACCACCTGTAGAAGCCCCCCACTTCAACGCAATCCCTACCCCAATCGCTGAAATAATCCCACCAAAAATCGCATTTAATATAATATCGTTCGAAACCGCTCTAACCGGGATGATTTCTAGAAACAAAGTCATAAATATGACGCAAAGAAAACTAAAGAAAGTAAAGGCCTTTCCAACCTTTTTCCACGCTAAAATAACGACGGGAATATTAAACAAACTAAACAATACCCCCGTTGATATGTGAATAGATAAAAAGTCCCCTAATATTTGTGATAACAATTGAGACAATCCAGCAAAGCCACTCGCGTACACTTTCGCTGGCGTTAAAAATAAATTCATTCCAATCGCGTTTAACAAACCTGCGACAATTACAACGATTAACTTCTTTATAAGTTCGGTATAATTCAACTTCAAATCCATTTCTAATCCACCTTTATTATTCATGAATGCACTGCTATACATAGTCTTTACGAAAAAGGAAATGATAAACGTACAACGGTTAGAAATGGAGTTGATACATATGCCACATACGAGTGATAACGACAAAAAAGCACGCGATAATAATGCAAAGCGTACACAAAAAAATGAGCAAGAACAAAAAAATATTCAGCAAGGTAAGCGTGCCTATTCTAAAAAGACTGATCACCTTTGATCCCATCGTACATCAACAATATTGTTGATGTACTTTTTTACATTTTACAGGGAAAAAACATTAAAAATTCACTTCATGTTCACTTCTATATTCTACAATAGCGATAACATATTCGGATGAGGTGTTGGCATGAGAGGGAAACACATTTTTATTATTACTGCACTAATAAGTATATTAATGCTAGCTGCTTGTGGACAAAAAAACAGCTCAGCTACAGTCGCTACAGCAACAGACTCAACCATTACGAAGAGCGACTTCGAAAAACAGTTGAAAGATCGTTACGGAAAAGACATGCTATACGAAATGATGGCACAAGACGTTATCACGAAAAAATATAAAGTATCTGACGATGATGTAGATAAAGAAGTACAAAAAGCGAAAAATCAATATGGAGATCAATTCACAGCAGTACTCGAAAACAATCGTTTAAAAGATGAAGCTGATTTCAAAAATCAAATTAAGTTCAAACTTGCTATGAATGAAGCAATTAAGAAAAGTGTTACAGAAAAAGACGTGAAAGACCACTATAAACCAGAAATTAAAGCGAGTCATATTTTAGTAAGTGACGAAAATGAAGCGAAAGAAATAAAGAAAAAATTAGATGCTGGCGCTTCATTTGAAGAATTAGCAAAACAAGAATCGCAAGATCTACTATCAAAAGATAAAGGTGGAGACCTCGGATACTTCAATTCAGGCAGAATGGCGCCTGAATTTGAAACAGCTGCCTACAAACTAAAAGTCGGACAAATTAGCAATCCCGTTAAATCACCAAACGGCTATCACATTATTAAATTAACTGATAAAAAAGATTTAAAGCCTTATGATGAAGTGAAAGACTCTATTCGTAAAAACTTAGAAGCAGAACGTATTGCCGATCCTACATTCAGTCACAAGTTAATACAAAAGGAATTAAAAAAAGCAAATATTAAAATAAATGATAGTGACTTGGAAGATACGTTTACTCTTGCGCATGAGCAAGGGAATTAAAAAAGCACCGCCTTATTTTTACAGCAAAATAAGGCAGTGCTTTTTATTTAATTTACTTCTTAAAGTACGTCCAACCTTCTTCTTGATAAACCTTTTCTTCTTTCATCAACTTACCAAGCGCACGCTTAAACGCAGCTTTACTCATGTTGAAACGTTCTTTAATATCTTCTGGGTGGCTCTTATCCCAAAACGGCATTGCTCCGCCTCGTTCTTCCATATATGCATAAATTACAGTAGCATCATCTTCCATTCCTTCTTCTTTACGAGGAAGAAGTGAAATGTTAATTGTACCGTCATCTTTCACATCAATAATACGGCCCGTTACACGTTCACCGATGCGGACTTGTTCTTTTCTTTCAGTATGGTGTAAGAAAGCACGGAAATGCTCATCAGTTAGTATGAATGAACCAACTTGAAGTGAACGATACACACGTCCATTTACGTTTTTATTACGCATAGATGGCGTCGCATCTACGATAATTTCTTGCATATCACTGTCTCTTGCCGGAAGAGCGATAAGGCGATCACGATTCGTTAATTTTAACGTACAATATAATTCGTCTCCAACCTCTGGCCATACTGGCATATAAATCGGGAACTCATCAGCTGGGATTAGTATATCTTTTGATACACCAATATTAACAAACACACCTAAACTAGGAATAACTTCTACAACCTTTACCCAGTTCCAATCAAAAGTTGTAATAAGCGGCTCCTTCATTGTTGCTGAAATACGATTTTGGTGATCAAGGTATAAGAATACATCAATCGTATCGCCTTCTGCAATTTCTCCAACTAATTCGTTTTTATGTAAGAAGATTTCTTCTTCTTCATTCCCAACCATATAGCCGATTTCCGTTTCGCGTAAAACAGTTACCTGTTCAATCGATCCTAATTGTAAATACATATTTTTTAATTCCCTTCTATATATATAAAATTAACTTTTTTATATTTTTTATCATTCCAAACAAAAGTTAATTATAACACGATTTTTCCTTTATTTGTCCAACTGCCCAAAATTCACTATAATAAAATGAGGTTACATAAATATAAGTATGAAAACACTTAAGTCTAGGCTCGTTTTCAGCTATACTTTAGTATGTACAGTACATAAAAAGATTAGAAATTTATTTGGAGGTGCTAACTATGGCAAAAGATAGTTCTTTTGACATCGTTTCGAAAGTAGAATTACCTGAAGTAACAAACGCAATTAACATCGCATTAAAAGAAATCCAAAACCGATATGACTTTAAAGGAAGTAAAAGTGATATTAAATTAGAAAAAGAAGTACTTGTTTTAACTTCTGATGATGAGTTCAAATTAGACCAAGTAAAAGACGTTCTAATTTCTAAACTTGTAAAACGTAACGTTCCAATTAAAAACTTGGATTACGGAAAAGTTGAAGCTGCGACTGGTAACACCGTTCGCCAACGCGCAACACTTCAACAAGGTATCGATAAAGATAACGCGAAAAAAATTAACAACATCATTAAAGAAATGAAATTAAAAGTAAAAACACAAGTACAAGATGACCAAGTACGTGTTACAGCGAAAAGCCGTGATGACTTACAAGCAGTTATCGCAGCAGTTCGCAGTGCTGACTTACCGATTGACGTACAATTTATTAACTACCGCTAAAAAGAAAAACATCCTCTGTGCAGAGGGTGTTTTTCTTTTTAGCTTGTAGAGAAAATATTACAAAGTCTAAGCTTACGAGCAATCAGATTTTTAGAATGGGTATTTAATTATTATGCATAAACGAAGAAGATCCTTTTAATAATCGGCACAAAAAACCTCCCCCCACTCAAATGTAACAATTTATGAGTATAAGAATATTTTCCACCCTTTCATGTAATGTAAAATTAGTAAGGAATTTATTTTTCGAAAAAATGTTAATTAAACAAGAGTTAGAAGTGGTTATTTGAAGAAATTAATACTATGTTTTTTATTAACTACATTCTGTCTATATATTGCAGGGTGTTCTAATAATATAACTACACCCGGGGATACACCTAAAACTTCAACACCTGCGAAGTGTAAATACATCAACAAAGCTTGGTATAAGAAACCTATAAAATGTAATAATTGATGATATAAGTTATAAAAAAAGACACCATAAGGTGCCTTTTTTTATAGAAATTAATAAGATATTCATCAGAAATTATGAGTCATTTTTTATTTTGTTTTTCAAAATATTTTTCTTTAACTATTTTGATCAGATTTTCTTTTTCTGTTAGTTCAAAGATAAATAATGCTTTTTTCATGTTATCAGCTACATCTTCTTCATTATATTGTTTCAGCTTTAGTAAATTCCAACCTTTTCCATAATATAATTCACCTAATAAATATAACGTGTTTAGATTAATAGCTAATTTGATACCCATATCATTGTATTTTATTGCCTCTTCATGTTGATTTGCATGACCTAAAATTTTGGCTAAATTAAAAATGATTTTTAATTTAATCTCTTTATCTCTAGGGAAATCTAACTTATTAAAATTAGTTAAACATCTTCTTAGTATATTAATACTATTTTCATACTCTTTATTTTCCCCATAAAATATAGCCATTGACTGCATAATATCTATTTCTCTTTCTGATAAAAAATCACCATTCGTTACAGTTAGTTTTAATGCACTATTTAAAAGATTTAAAGCAGTTTTTATTGATTTATTCACATGAAATATAGCAATGGCTTCATGCCATATTAGAAATTGTTTATCTTCTTTTAACTGGAAATTATTTTCGTTTTTCTCTTGTTTCACTATTTCGTAAAGTTCATTATATTGTTTTTGCTTTGTACAATCTCTCATTACATATTTTACATTTTCTACATATTTTAGTTTTTTATTTTGCGTTAGTGCGAAAATATTATTTGGATCAATACCAAGTCTTTCAGATAACTGATATAACAATATACTAGATGGATAAATCATACCTTTTTCTATTTTGCTAATTTGACTTTGCGAACATATTCCATGACACAATTCAGATTGTGATATATTCTTTTTCATTCTAAGTTCTTTAATGGTAATACCCAAATCGTAAAATTCCATTTTCCCTCCTCAAATATAGCCCTCAATGAGTAACAGAATATTTTTCACCCTTTAATGTAATGTAATGTAAAATTAGTATATTTGCAATTTTTGTTTCTTCTATCGGTCTTTTCACTTCCTTGCTCAGCTGCATTTTGAGGCGAGAGTCTTACTTCACAGAAAAACAGACTAGGGAGAAAGTTTTCTCCTTAGCCTGTCCCACCGAGATTTCGCATTTATTAAGAGCAACACCATATTGCTTTATCAAATGATTTTTTAGGTATGTATACTTTATCATTTTCGATTTTGTATTTTATATCGTTTCTCTTCAGAACTGCCGTATCAACAGTATGAACACTATCGCCCCACCGAACAAATTCCCCATCATCACGCTTTTCCCAAAAATAAAAACTTACGAATACGATAAAAACACATAAGCATAGAGCGAACCACTTCTTTTTCCGCAAATACCTCACCACCTTAAACTGAAGAACTACTAAAAAAAACGCTACTCATTTCCATCTCTTTTTAACCGCAATTAAAAAAGCAATAAACAATACGTTCACACCGACGATTAAAGAGATAAATAGCCAATTCACACCTGTTTCCCCGTTAACTTTATATACATTTGATTCCTCACGCTTTAAAACAAGATAAAACTTTCCGTTTTCTCCTCTTATAATTTCATCTTCTAACAATCCTCGTAACTCTTGTTTTTCGCCAATTGCACTTACAGGTAAAGCAACTTTTTGTGTTTCTTTCGTATTATTAATCGCTACGAATGTTACTTCATCTTTATACTTTCGTTTCAGTACACTCATTCCATCTTTATCGTATAAAAGCTCAAACGTTCCATGGCGTAAAGATGGTCTCGCTTGTCTAAGCTCACCGAGTTTCGTTATGTGCTGCACAAATTTTTCATCTGATTTGAAATCCATTAATCGTCTATTATCCGGGGTATCCCCTCCATCTAATGCAATTTCAGTCCCGTAATAAAAATTCGGAATACCTGGTGATGTTAATAAATATGTAAGGGCTAGTTTCAAACGAGATGGTGGATAATTCATATTCTCTTTTGCAATACGGGCAAACCTTTTTGTATCTTGATTATCTAAAAATGTAACGAATTCCCCTTCTTTTTTACTCACATCATATAAAGATTTCACCGATACATCCGCTTTGGAAAACGATTCTACTATTTTTTCATTGTATTCACTATCTTCTTTTGTCATAATACGAAAATCTTTCTTTATCACTTGCATATCTTTTTGCACGTCATCCCAGAAAGAACGCGACTTTTTTTCACTATGTATCACATAACTTCCATCTAAATCGACTTCTTTAATCCACCATTTCATCGCGTCGATAACTTGTTGTTCGTTTTCTCCAAGCGGAAATTGGAATATAACTTTCATCCCTTTTGCATGCGCTTCTTGTACAAGTTCTTTCACATCATTTTCTGTTCCGAAATGTTCATTTACCTTTTGAAAATTTTGCACATCTAACCCATCGTACTTTCCACTTTCAAAAAACGGTGAAAGCATAACAGTGGTAAAACCCATTTCTTTTATGTAATCCAGTCTTTTTATAATCCCTCTTATATCTCCACCCTGATATCCTTCTAAATTGCCAACTTCTAACTGTTTGTCATTTTTCGGTTCTCCATTATTGAAGCGATCAATCATAATGGAATATACGACTTCGTCTCGCCACTCTCTTTTTTCATCTGCAAACGTATGTATTGGCACAAACAAAACGACAGCTAAACAAAAACAAATAAATAGTTTCCTAGTCCGTATTTTCCTCACACGCATCCCCCATGTTTTTTAATTGTAAGAATATTATACCAATTTTTAAGGCGAATCACATACGTTGATTTCATTCCCCTCAAAATACTTCATGTTAGATTTTCTAACATGAAGTATAAAGTTTTCTGAATTTTTAGTTGATTTTTCATTTCATTTCGAATATGATATGAAACATAACAAATCGATGTTATTTTTTCTAACATATTAGGAGGAGAGAGAATGAATACAGGAGATACGGTTTTTATGTTTGTAACGACAGTAATGGTCATGTTAATGACACCAGGATTGGCACTTTTTTATGGGGGCATGGTTCGCAGTAAAAACGTACTCAGTACGACAATGCATAGTTATAGTGCAATGGCTATCGTTTCGATTCAGTGGATTGTGATCGGCTATTCTTTATCATTCGGACCAGATTGGCACGGACTTATCGGTACACTCGATTGGTTCGGTTTAAACGGAGTTACCTACGCACCAAATCCAGACTACTCATCTACTATTCCTCACAATTTATTTATGATGTTCCAACTCATGTTCGCCATTTTAACTCCCGCTTTAATTTCAGGTGCATTCGCCGAAAGAATGCGATTTTCTGCTTTCCTTATTTTCATCCTTCTATGGACAACAATCGTTTACAATCCTGTCGCTCATTGGGTATGGGGCGTTGGCGGATGGCTAAGAGAACTCGGCGCATTAGACTTCGCTGGTGGTAACGTCGTTCATATTACATCTGGCGTGGCTGGCCTTGTATTAGCTATTTTCCTCGGAAAACGAAAAAACATAAACGGTACTTCTCCTCACCATTTACCATTTACAATGTTAGGCGCAGGCTTACTATGGTTCGGCTGGTTCGGTTTTAACGTCGGAAGTGCATTATCTTTAAACGACGTAGCTTTAACCGCATTTATTAATACAAATATAGCAGCAGCTGCATCCGCATTAACTTGGATGCTTTCAGAATGGTTCTTCCAATCAAAACCGACTGCGATGGGAGCTGCTTGCGGTGTAGTTTCCGGTTTAGTCGCTATTACACCAGCTTGCGGGTTCGTTACACCTTTCTCCGCTCTTCTTATCGGAGCAATTGGCGGCGTATTATGCTTCGGAGCAGTCTTTTTCTTAAAAACAAAATTCGGATACGACGATACACTCGATGCATTCGGATGCCACGGTATCGGCGGAACTTGGGGTGGTATTGCAACAGGACTCTTTGCAACTACTACTGTAAATGCTGATGGCGCTAACGGATTATTTTACGGAAACGCTGCTTTACTATTTAAACAACTGGTAGCAATCGGCGCAACATATGCATTCACGATCATCATGACGTACGCCATTATTAAAGCGATCAACTTCTTCCTCCCCGTTCGGGTAGATGAGCATGAGGAACATATGGGACTTGATATTTCGATGCACGGGGAGAAAGCTTATGAGTATACTGAGCGGGTGAACTAAAAAAGAGATGCAATCTATTGGTAGTAGATTGCATCTCTTTTTATTGTAGTTATTGGCGTTTCATACCCCACCTGGTATTACGACAGATATATCAGCTATTATTCGGATATATCGATTTACCAATAAATTTCGACATAACGAATCTGAAGAATACCCCGGTATAACTTACGAATCACCATACTTACTTTTATTCAAGCTTAATATAATAAGAAACGCAATTGCTATTACAGCCAAAAAACGAACCGGATTAAACGGCGTCCCTACCGTTTCATTAAAACGATGATAAATAAACGGGATCATCTCAAGCACCATTAGCCCCATCGCTATTTTAAACGTCTCAGCCATCGCTTTATTTTTTATAAACGTAGCACGCTCATCGCCTTGTTTCCCAATTGCAATAAACATTTTTATAATCGCAAACACTACAAATAAAAAGACACTTAACGCAATAATAAAAATCAAAACATCCATCAAAATACACCTCTTACATGTAAAATTTATTTGACAATAATATAACATTTTCTACCTCGGATGTAAAAAATCTTTTACACATAAAAAAAGACGACCGTTTAACAGTCGTCTTTTCCTACTTATTTCGGAGCATTTCCTACATATTGCGTAATATCAACATTTAAAGCTTGTGCTAAACGCATACCGTACTCTTGATCTGCACGGAAGAAGTTACACACAGCTAATAATTTCGTGCGTTCATTTACATCTTTTAAGTCATTTGTTAAGTTTGCAATTAAATTGTCTTGCTCTTCTTTAGAGAATGAACGGTAACGCTCACCTGCTTGTTTGAAGTCATTTGGTTTGTCAATTTTTTCACGAGATACATAGCCTTCTACTTTCATAGTTGAATCGCGGTAAGTCGGGTCTTCAACTGGATTTTCAGTATGACGACTAGGTTCATAGTTAATTGTAGATGGGTTTTGATTGATTTGCATCGCACCATCACGTTGTTGATTATGAACAGCTGCGTACGGGCAGTTTACAGGAATTTGTAAGTAGTTCGCACCAAGACGGTAACGCTGTGTATCTGGATAAGAGAATAAACGACCTTGTAATAATTTATCTTCAGATGGTTCAATACCATTTACAGTTGCACTTGGAGAGAACGCCACTTGTTCTACTTCAGCGAAGAAGTTTTTCGGGTTACGATTTAACGTCATCGTCCCTACTTCAATTAACGGGAAGCGATCTTCTGGCCATACTTTCGTTGGGTCTAGTGGATCAAAGTCTAAAGAATCCGTTTCATCTAGTTGCATTACTTGCACGTGTAAATCCCACTTCGGATAATTTCCTTTTTCGATTGCATCGAACAAGTCACGAGTTGCATGGTTGAAGTCTTTTCCTTGTACTTCTTGCACCTCTTTTGCACTTAAGTTACGTACACTTTGCTGTGGTTTCCAGTGATATTTAATGTAGACGATTTTACCTTCTGCATTAATCCATTTAAATGAATGGACACCGAAACCTTCCATTTCACGATAGCTTGCTGGTGTACCGTAATCAGAAAATACCCACGTCATCATATGTGTAGATTCCGGACTTAACGTCATGAAATCCCAGTAACGATCTGGTGTTTGAACATTTGTATCAGGTGCTGGTTTTAAAGAATGCACCATATCAGGGAATTTAATTGCATCACGAATGAAGAAGACTGGTAAGTGGTTACCTACGATATCGTAATTTCCTTCTTCTGTATAAAATTTAACAGCGAACCCACGTGGATCACGAGCTGTTTCCGGAGAACCTTGACCATGAATAACCGTTGAGAAACGAACAAATACAGGCGTTTCAGTTCCTTCATTTTGTAAAAATGCTGCCTTCGTATATTGCTTCATGCTGTTTTTCGTTACGAACACACCGTGAGCACCTGCACCACGTGCATGCACAACACGCTCTGGAATACGTTCACGATCAAAGTGCGCAAGTTTTTCTACTAAATGATAGTCTTCTAATAATACCGGTCCACGGCGACCAGCTGTACGAGAATTTTGGTTGTCTCCAACTGGAGCACCTTGGTTTGTTGTTAAGCGATTATTTGGATTCATCTAGGGGGATCCTCCTCTTTCTTTTATGATAATTATTGTTTATTTAAAATTATTATAAACTAATTATTATTCAAAACTAAATTCTTGTCAACTATTTCCTTCATTTTTTTGGAAACAATTTCAGCTAAGCAATCGATAAATACAGATTGTGAATTTGGCATATTCGGTCTAAAATATGCCACGTTTAATTCATCAGTTACAACTTTACATTCGTGATCATTGTCATATAAAACTTCTAAATGCTCTGCTACAAACCCAACCGGACAGTATACGAAAGATTCATAACCATGCTTTTCAAATAAATCTCTCGTTAAATCTTGCACATCCGGACCAATCCATGGGTCAGGCGTATTTCCAGCACTTTGCCACCCCGTTGTATAGTTTCGAATATCGGCAGCCTTCGCAATTAAATCTGCCGTATGCTGCAATTGCTCCACATAAGGGTCCCCTGCTGCAATAATTTTCTCTGGCAAACTATGTGCTGAAAAAATTACGACTGCTTTCTCTTTATCTTCAATCTTTGTAAATGTTTCTTTTAGTTGCTCTGCCCAATACGAAATAAACTTCGGTTCATCGTACCATTGTTCAATCGGTTCAATAACAGGACCACCGATTTCTTTTGAAAGACGAATAGCACGATCATTATACGCTTTAATGCTAAATGTAGAATAGTGCGGTGCTAATACGATACTAATCGCTTGCTCAATTCCATCGCGCTTCATCTCTTCTACTGCATCTTCTATAAATGGAGCAATATGTTTTAAGCCTAAGTAACAAGTAAATTCATACTCTGTAAATATATTATTCATAGAATCTGTTAATTTATGCGTTTGCTCTTTCGTAATTTTTGCAAGTGGTGAAATTCCGCCAATCGCTTTATAGCGTCTGATTAAGTCTTGGAGTGCTTCTTCTGAAGGTTTATGCCCGTGGCGAATATGTGTATAGTACGCTTCTACATCATCTAATGATTCTGGCGTTCCATACGCCATTACGAGTAAACCTATTTTTTTCTTTGTCATCTATATAACACCTCAATTTTATAAATGAGAATCTTTTTCAAGAACATTTGTTTCCAATTATAACAACTAATAATAAGTATGTCAAAATAATTATTCTAAATAAGTATTATTTCTAATATGATTTTGAATTTTATTTGACAATTTATTTAATAGAAAAGCGACTTACTTTTATGCAAGTCGCTTTTCTTCTATTCTTTAATATTTACCCCATACTCTTTAAACCAAACATGAATTTGCGCTAAATGAGCTAAAAGCTGCGGACCAGTCATTAATTGACCGAACCAAGGCGATTGAAATGCACTACCGCCTGACTCAATTAATCCGCTAAGCTGTTCTTTATCAAATAGTTCGTGCAAAATCGAGCCTTTATCTGTTAATAAATCTTGTAGCCATACTGTCACTGCTTTCGTATAGTGCGGATTATGCGTTTTCGGATATGGGCTCTTCTTTCTATATAAGATGTCATTTGGAAGTAACCCTTCTAACGCTTTACGCAATAGACCTTTTTCGCGGTTTTTATACATTTTCATTTCCCAAGGAATATTCCACGCATATTCGACAAGTCGGTGATCCGCAAATGGAACACGTACTTCTAAGCTTGCCCCCATACTCATACGGTCTTTTCTGTCTAATAATGTTGTCATAAACCATACCATGTTTAAATAAAATAATTGTCTTCTTTTTGCTTCTAGCGGGCTTTCTCCCTCTAAAATAGGAACTTCTTGAATAGATTCTTCATAACGCTGTTGTACATATTGTTGTAAATTTAATTTACTTCTCCATTCTTTCTTTAGCAGTTGTTCACGCGCTTCTGTAGAGCGCATCCACGGAAATGCACTCGATTGCAAATCATCTTCTCTATAAAACCACGGATAACCACCAAATATTTCGTCTGCACATTCCCCAGATAAACCGACGACAAAATCTTGTTTAATTTCGCGACAAAACCATAATAATGACGAATCGATATCTGCCATACCAGGCAAATCACGAACGATTACTGCTTCTGTTAAATACTGTGCTAATTGTTCATTTGAAATGACGCAGCGATGATGAATTGTTTGAAACGTCTCCGTCATCAAATGAATAAATGGTGCATCTGAATTCGGCTGGAACGCATTCGCTTTAAAGTATTTATCATTATCTTCGTAATCAACAGAATATGTGTGTAATTGCCCTTTTCCTGACCTTGCATATTCTTTCGCAGCAATTGCTGTAATCGCACTCGAATCTACACCGCCTGATAGAAAAGTACATAGTGGTACATCAGAAACGAGCTGCCTTGTAATCGCATCTTGTAATAAAAAGCGTGTTTTCTCTACTGTTTCTTCAAAGGAGTCTTCATGTTTTTTGCTTTCTACATTCCAATATCTCCATATACATAAACCGTTCTTTGAAAATGTCATCGCATGCCCTGGACGTAATTCTTTTATACCAGCATAAATGCCATGACCAGGTGTTCTAGACGGTCCAAGACCGAATATTTCGGATAACCCTTCTAACGTTACTTCTGCCTTCACATCTGGATGCGCTAATATCGCTTTTAACTCTGAACCAAATAGTAATCGCCCACTATCATATTTATAAAATAGCGGTTTTACACCTAGTCGATCTCGTGCAATAAATACTTGTTCCTTCTGTTCATCCCATACAGCAAACGCATATATACCGTTTAAATGATCGACACATTCTTCTTTCCATTCAATATACGACGCTAATAGCACCTCTGTATCAGAATGACCTTTGAACGTATATCCTCTTCTTAATAATTCCTTTCGAATATCTTCTGTATTATACAATTCACCGTTATAGCAAATTGCATAATTCGTTTCATCTTTTAAACAAGTCATCGGTTGTTTACCACCCTCAGGATCAACAACGATTAACCGTTTATGCCCAAATGCGACATTGCCTTTAATCCAAACTTTATTATCATCCGGGCCACGCTTTGCTAACGTCTCAGCCATCTTCGTAACGACGTCCCGTTCTCCTTCTAATGAGCGTTTATAATCCACCCATCCTGTAATCCCGCACATACGAATCATCCTTCCATCTTATTTCTTTTCCTAAACGAGCAGTAATCCACACCTTAGAGGTGCGGATCAAAAAAAAATGAAAAACTTGACGATAACGTACTATCCACATACGGAATAGCATTTTCACTCAGTAAAACGTGTGTTATTGTATGCCCACCTATGTCTAGGTGTGTCTAGTTATAAAGAATGCCCGAACTGTCTATAACAGAAATAACTACTTTTTATAAAGGAGAAATCATATATGATACAACGTAACCATATTTTATATAACCAGCCACGCGCTCATACAGTCGGTAATGTAGAATATATAAACAATGAATGGGTATTCTTTGATGATGAAAATGATGAAGCTTTTTTATTAGAAGATATTGTCGAAGATGGCTTTGAGATTTTATATAACAACAACTGGCTACCAGCTCGTTTCTATGAACAAGATGTACTACAAATCGCCAACGAACAGCACCATTTGCAAAACGGAGAAATGATACGAATTCGAAAAAAATTACTTCTTAGCTATACGGAATGGCTTGAGGAATTACCTGACTCTGTCTTTACATTATTAACCGAATCATTGCAATCCCTTCATTACTCTTTATATGATTGCATGTATTGTCATAATTATTTATCTTTCCTACCGAAAGAGGAAGCATGCGAAGGAGTAAATATTCTTTTATTTGATAACGAAGAGATGATTTGTACATTGCAGCACCATTTTGTTCGTCACGCTACGTCAAATAAAAACATGTTTCGTTTTACGAAAGTAAACGGAGAAGAGTTGCATATCGATGCAACATAAAGTAAAAAAAAACCACCTTATCTCCCAAGTCTTTGAGATTATTAGGTGGTTTTATTTTTTATTAGAATACTTGCCAGCCAATCGGTAATTTCAGTCCAAGGTAAAATACTGCTACTAATGCAACAATAAATAGTCCCCAAACTGCCCCTGTTGCTTTGTTCTTGCTCATTTTTACAAGAACCATTTCCATTCCACCGATAACTAAAATACCAGCTACCATTTTTAAACCATACCACATGTGCATGTTACTTGTTGCAGTCTTCATAATACCCATGTACAACATGAAACCTGTCACAATAATGATAATGTACATAAGACGAAGCCCCATATGTACACCTTTACCTTTTCTTCCTGCTGAATAAAGTGAATACGCAACGAAGAATAAAATTAAACCTAACGCCCATGCTGTAATATGCATATGTACCATCGTATCCCCTACCTCCTCTTTTCACACTTTTTCACTCTATATGATAACATGTTCATTTATTTTCAGGAAATGTTTCGCTTTTTTACATTTAAATGATATAATATTTAGAGTATTTACAAACTTCTTGTAATAACAAAAGGGGGAACAATCATGATTCAAACTAAGGATATTATCGAACTTACAGACACATACGGAGCAAATAACTATCACCCACTTCCGATCGTTATCTCTAAAGCAGAAGGCGTTTGGGTAGAAGACCCTGAAGGAAATCGCTATATGGACTTATTAAGTGCATATTCTGCAGTAAACCAAGGTCATCGTCACCCAAAAATTATTAACGCTTTAATTGACCAAGCTAATCGTGTTACGTTAACTTCTCGTGCTTTCCATAGCGATCAATTAGGTCCTTGGTACGAAAAAGTTGCGAAACTAACTAATAAAGAAATGGTACTTCCAATGAATACAGGTGCAGAAGCTGTTGAAACTGCAATTAAAACAGCTCGCCGCTGGGCTTATGATGTGAAGAAAGTAGAAGCAAACCGTGCTGAAATTATCGTTTGTGAAGATAACTTCCACGGACGTACAATGGGTGCTGTTTCTATGTCTTCAAACGAAGAGTACAAGCGTGGATTCGGTCCAATGCTTCCTGGCATCGTTGTAATTCCTTACGGTGATTTAGAAGCATTAAAAGCTGCTATTACACCAAACACAGCTGCATTCATTTTAGAGCCTATCCAAGGTGAGGCAGGAATTAACATCCCACCGGCTGGTTTCTTAAAAGAAGCTCTTGAAGTATGTAAAAAAGAAAACGTTTTATTCGTAGCAGACGAAATCCAAACTGGCTTAGGCCGTACTGGTAAAGTATTTGCTTGTGATTGGGACAATGTAACTCCTGACATGTACATACTTGGTAAAGCACTTGGCGGCGGCGTATTCCCAATCTCTTGTGTAGCAGCAAACCGCGACATTTTAGGCGTATTCGAGCCAGGTTCTCACGGTTCTACATTCGGTGGTAATCCACTTGCATGTGCTGTTTCTATCGCAGCTCTTGAAGTGTTAGAAGAAGAAAAATTAACAGAGCGTTCTCTTCAATTAGGTGAAAAATTAGTTGGGCAATTAAAAGAAATTGATAACCCAATGATTACTGACATTCGTGGTAAAGGCTTATTCAT
Organism: Bacillus wiedmannii; assembly: GCF_001583695.1. Classification (GTDB taxonomy): domain Bacteria; phylum Bacillota; class Bacilli; order Bacillales; family Bacillaceae_G; genus Bacillus_A; species Bacillus_A wiedmannii. Next base: position 67,857 of record NZ_LOBC01000014.1, read on the forward strand.
CGGTATCGAATTAAACGAGCCAGCTCGTCCTTACTGTGAACAATTAAAAGCAGCTGGTCTATTATGTAAAGAAACACACGAAAATGTAATTCGTATCGCACCACCGCTAGTAATCTCTGAAGAAGATTTAGAGTGGGCGTTCCAAAAAATTAAAGCGGTATTATCATAATAATAAAGAGGTTGTCCTACATGTTGGGACAACCTCTTTCTTTTTTTAGTAGTTTACTGTAAAATCAGATTGAATATTCAGTTTATTTTACAGGGGGTAATTGTATGCTTTTGAAATACGGCAAACATATTAACTATTTAGCTACCATTCTCATTTCCATTACATTCATCGGATTCCTATTATCTATAACGTTACTCAGGTACTACTCAACACCTCATACATTCATGCTACTTAAAATCTCATTTTGGGCTGCTGTTTTCCTTACAGCTATCGGTTTTGGCCGCGAAAGAAGTTCTCTTGCCGTTATGCTAATCGGGATTTGTACGTTAATACTCATCGGATTATATATTTTTGCTATTTTAGATTTTTTCAATAACCCATGGCCATAAAAAAGAGCTATCTATTAATAAGATAGCCCTTTTCTTCATTTCACTACATTTCGCAAAGTACCAATTCCTTCTACTGTAATGACCACTTCATCACCCGCATGCAAAAACTTCGGTGGTGTGAAACCCTTTCCGACACCAGCCGGCGTTCCTGTTGCGATAATATCGCCTGGCTCTAACGTCATTCCTTTACTTATCGTTGAAATGATTTCTTCTATTGAAAAAATCATTTTATTTGTATTTGAAGTTTGTCTTACTTCCCCATTTACTATTGTTTCAATGTGTAACGCATTTGGCGTTTCAACCATTGATTTATGAATTAGATACGGTCCCATCGGACAAAATGTATCGAAACTTTTTCCAAGAAAAAATTGTTTATGTTTCCTTTGAATGTCGCGAGCAGTTATATCATTTATAATGGTGTAACCAAAAACATGCTCAAGCGCTTTTTCTTTTTTTATTTGTTTCCCTCGCTTACCAATGATGATAGCTAGTTCTCCTTCATAGTCTAGTTCATTCGTTGCGTGGGGATGACTATTAATTTTTTCATTCATTCCAATAACTGTCGTTGGCGCTTTCGTAAAGATCATTATATTTTCTGGAATTGATTCTACTCCGCCCATTTCTATCGCATGCTCACGATAGTTCTTTCCAACGCAAAGAATATTCTTCCTTGGCCTTGGAATTGGTGCTAATATTTTCACCTCAGTTAACGGATAATACGCCGCCCCTTCATTTTCCTTCGCCCAATTTACAATATCACATATTTTTTCAAAGCATTCGGTTCCTCTTTCAATACACTCTAACATTGTAATCGGAATCGTAACCTTTTCCCCTTTTTGTCTTTGCGCTTCTCTTACATGCAATACCTTTTCTTCCTCTTCATCCACAATACCTACAAATACCTTTTCATCTTTTTTCGCCGTTACCAAACGCAATATTTCCACTCTCCATCCTAAAACTCATGACCTTTAATTGTATTCGCATCCGTCAGAAAAAAACCTTCTCATGCACGCTAATTTTTACAATATTCTTCTCATATTCTATTCGTTACTCCTTTATATTTGGCATAAAATGTAGAAATTTTACTTTTTTTAGCGAAGGTGTTTCTTTTTTATTGGTTTTTTGTATAATATGTACTACATATATACTAAAAATTTCATTTAGAGATGGAGCCGATTTCAATGTTTGAGCAAGCGATTGAAAAAAAACGTGAAAAAATGATTTATTTTGCTGAACGCTACGGAATGACTTCTCAAAAAACAGTGGATTGTAGCCAAGAACTAGACAGGCTCTTAAATGTAATTTGGCATGTACATACGGATTTTCACCCTAATCAAACACTCAATACACACACGCAATAACGTGTGTGTTTCTTTTATAAAAAAAAACACATTTTATTGAAAACGCCCATACAATAGTAGAAAAGAAAATTTTAAAAACGAAAGGTGTTTTGTATGCCAGCTATGGTCGGACATATTCGTATCGTCAACATTGGATCAAGTGGTATTTTTCATATTGGAGATGTATTTGCGATTAGGCCTATTAGTTATTCACGCGCTTTTGCTGGGGCCGGCTCTTTTAATGTTGGAGATAACGTTTCTGTCTACAATTATCAAAGCGCAACGACTGTCAATGATTCAGATGTAATTGATCAAGCGATAATTGGTTCAACTTAGAGGAGGCGATTGCATTGAATTTTTATGTAAACCAAAGCATCATCATTAATAGCATTAAAATTGATAGCATTACAACCTCTTCTGTATTCCAAATTGGTACTGCAGGAAGTATTAAAGCTCTATCTAAATTCTCAAATAGCGGGGGATTTACAGAGCCCCTTCGCCCATTGCAGGCGAAAGGACAAATTATTTCTATCAAACCATCAACTAGTTCTTCTTAAGACATCCTTGTCATAAATATATAGCAGGAATATTTTTACCCTCCCTACTGAAAAGGAGGTTTCACAAAATGAATCAAGATATATATACTTACTTACACCAACTTCAACAAGCTCTTCAAGCACAACAAGCAACCATCCTTAACCTAGAAAATCAAGTTCGCCAACTCCAAGAAGAGCTTAACGAATTAAAAAATCGCCCCTCCTCTTCTGTAGGAAAAGTGGAATACAAATTCGATCAATTAAAAGTAGAAAATTTAAATGGTACTTTAAATATCGGTTTAAATCCGTTTTCAGCAAAAGGACAGCAAATTGAAGATTTCCAAGTGGATACAGAAACATTAAAAGTAAATCCTGAAACAGATACAAACCCAGATTTTTACCAAGGCATCCTTCAAGAAATGCATCGTTACTTAGATGAAGAAGCATATAATCGAATTCTCCATTTTGAACAAGAAGAGAGAACGCCGCTTGATGAAATGTATCGACAAATGATGGTTGATGACATAAAAAAACAGATGGAGCATAGACTTCCTTATTATTTATCACAAACGCAATCCTATGAAGGAATTTCAACAGATCCAGATTATTTACGAGATATCATTATTCAAGCGATGAAACATGATATCGACAAAGCTTTCCTCTCTTTTATTCAACACATACCGGGCAATTTCCGAAAGGAGTAAGTATGTATGAATCTTAACGTTGTAAATCGCGAATTAAAAGTTGGCCAGATTAAAATGAACGGCGTATCGTCGTCCGCACTCTTTTTAATTGGGGATGCAAATTTCCTCATACTATCTTCTATTCTTGATACACCATTTGAAACTGTTACAGAGGGTCCATTTGTACCATTAGTCACAGATGTCCCTCCTACTCCAGGTTAAGGAGACTGAGAAACTATGTTACATCATGTGTCTGTTGTCCAAAATGTTTCTATTATTTCTTTAGGGATTAGTGCCGTATTTCAAGTTGGAGATGCCAATCAAATGGAATTAAAAAGTAGAGCTCTTGCCGTCCATAGGGAAATTCCTTGTTATATAAAAGACGAAGGCCGCTTAGACGCATTTGAAATCTTTACAGATGAACACATCACAATCCCAAAACGAACGACAGATGTAAAATTAAACATTGTAAATGAATGCCCTTTTATTGAAGTAAACAATGTTGAATTGCGAACACTTTTAAATTCTGGTTGCTTTCAAATTGGAAATGTTGATTATGTTTTTAATAACTCTCGTATTATGCAAATCCGCCAATATATTACGGATGAACCTTCCGCACAATAATTCATATAGTAATTAAAAAGCTTAGTAAAGTAGGTGGGTAGTATGCCTTCTGTTGTTGGAAATCTCGTCGTTCAAAACAGTAATGGTTCGTTCAATTTAGGGGATTTTTATAACGTGTCTCCGAAAGAAAACACGAAAGCGTATAATGGATCTGGAGCTTCCAATGTTGGATTTGTCGTGAACACTTTTAGCGGCGTTAGCGCAACAAATACGTTTGATTCTGATGTGGCCGATCAAGATCAGATCGGAACAGCGTAAAAAAAGTAGGAGATATTCTCCTACTTTTTTCTTTTATCTCATTCAAGATTATCAAAAAACTCCACTGTTTACTGTTTCATTTTATTTAAATGATAATCCGCTCTCCTCCAAAGCCTTTCTAAGCTTTGGCAAAGATGCTGGACCCATACCATGTAGTTTTAAAATCTCTTTTTCACTGTATTTTGAGAGTTCTTCTATAGTGTGAATTCCATGATGTTGTAACGCATTTCGTGCTGGTGATGACAGAAGTGAAAGAAATCCTGTTTTAGGTTTCTTTTCTTTCTCACAATCTGGGCAAGTTGGACAATCGCTACTTTTATAGTATTCATGTCCTTTTTCACACGTTCTTAACGTTTTTTCCATTGCCATTTTCAAGTCCCTCTATTCCTCAACTTTGACAACATGATTGCCATCAAAGAAGTATAAGCATTTCTCTTTCACAGGATGTTGCAAGCTTTTTTCAAGCGCCTTTGCATATAACGAAAGCTGTACTTTATATCGATCTTCTAAAATCGGTTTCGCTTGATCGAATCCGCCTGGGAACTTCCCTTCAATCGTATCCGTTTTAAAGTCGATTAAAGTGATACCATCTTCCTCTTCAATCATGCAGTCGATAACCCCTTGGACAAGTATCGTTTCGTCACTCTTACCTTGCCAATCTTGATACGCCTCTTCTGCTGCAAGCATCATCGTAAATGGTACTTCACGCTCAACACTTTCCGCCGCTAATACCCTCTTACCTAGGTCACTGTCAAAGAATGAAATCACTTTTTCAATTGCTACTTCTTCAGCTTGTTCGAATGTTAATAATTCCTTATTTACCATTCCGGCAATTTGCTCTTGAAGAACTTCAATCGTAATTGGTTTCTTCAAATCTACATGTTGCATAACAGCATGGACTGCTGTCCCACGCTCTGCGTACGTCAATCCTTTTTTCTCCATAAAACGAGGACGCGTTTTAATTGGTGCACGCAGTTTTTTAATAAAGGCATTATCGCTACCTTCTTCTGATTGGTAGTTTCTCTTTATTTCTGTAACAGACTGTTTCGCACGGTGAGATGTTGCTTCCTCATATCCGTACTTCCACATTAATCTGTCGTACACTTCTTCTTTCCGTTCACTTTGTAGCGGAACAGCTTTTTTCTCACGAAGTGCTTCTAACAATTCTTGTTTCTCTTCTTGAACCGGTTCCGGTGCAAGTAACGTTTTGCCGTCAACAACTTCCACTTTCCAGTTCGTGTCATATTCATAAATTTCACCTGGAATGCTTCCTTGTCCTAATTCAAGAAGCATTTCACTGTCACGATGTCTATATAATGAAGGTGCAATCCAGTCTAAATAACAAGAAGCTCCGGCACGTATATGGTCTGGTAATAACCATTCACTATGCTCCCTTGCATCGAGCCATTTTTCCATTTCTTTATTGGCATCTTTAACCGTTCCAATTAAAATTAACTTCTCTTTCGCACGCGTTAACGCTACGTATAACACGCGCATTTCTTCCGCGATTAATTCCATTTTCATTTTACGCTTAATTGCTAGTTGCGATAATGTCGTATATTTAATTCGTTTACGAGGATCGATAAATTGTGAACCGAAACCGAAGTCTTTATGCAGTAAGAAACGTTTCATTAAATCTTGTGTATTAAAACGACGACCTAGTCCCGCTACAAATACGACTGGGAACTCAAGTCCTTTACTTTTATGAATCGTCATAATACGAACGACATCTTCTTGTTCACCTAAAGCTCTCGCAGTTCCCATATCATCACCGCGTTCTAAAATACGCTCAATAAAGCGTAAGAAGCGGAATAATCCTCTAAACGATGTTGCTTCATATTGTCTTGCACGGTCATAAAGTACACGCAGGTTTGCTTGCCTTTGCTTTCCGGCTGGTAAACCGCCAACAAAGTCGTAATAACCTGTCTCACCGTACACTTTCCAAATTAAATCAGAAAGTGACTGTTGACGCGCGAATTCACGCCATCCTTGCAGTAAGTTATAGAACCACTCTAATTTATCATGTAGTTCTTGCTCTTCTTCAAGTGGTGCCCCTTTTAAGAATGTGCTCATTACTTCATAAAACGAACCTTTCTTCCCGTGAGCACGAAGCGTCGCAAGTTCCTCATCATTTAACCCAACGATTGGTGAACGAAGTACGGCGGCAAGCGGAATATCTTGCATCGGATTATCGATCACGCGGAAGACGTTCATCATAATATTTACTTCTGTCGCTTCAAAGTAACCAGTCGCAAGATCAGCGTATACTGGAATTCCTTGCAGCTTTAACTCTTCCATAATTTGCGGCGCCCATGGCATGGAGCGAAGTAAAATAACGAAGTCGCGGTATTGTACTTGTCGCATTTCATTCGTTTTGCGATCATAGACGGTATATCCTGAATCAACCATAGCCTTTATTCGCTGCGCCATAAGGCGAGCTTCAAGCTGTGCTTTTTCGACTTCTGCACCTTCTTCTCCGTCTATTACCTCTTCTTCCGTTTGCTGAATGCATAGTAGTTCTGCCGCTACATCTTCACCTTCTGGATAGGTAGCACCTAACTTTAATTCAGCGTCAGCATCGTAATCAATTTCTCCGACTTCTTCACCCATAATTTGTTTGAAAATAAAGTTCGTACCTGCTAACACTTCATGACGACTACGGAAGTTTTTCGCTAAATCGATTTTCATTCCGCCGTCTAATCCTTCTTGCGTAAAGCGTTTATACTTTCCTAGGAACAGGCCTGGTTCTGCTAGTCGGAAACGATAGATCGACTGCTTCACGTCACCTACCATGAACAAGTTCCCTTCACTCTCAGAATCTTTCGTTACGAATTTAATAATGGATTCCTGCACAAAGTTCGTATCTTGATATTCATCAACTAGTACTTCAGCAAATTTATTACGATATTGAAGTGCTACTGCTGATGGCTTCATTTCACCACTTTCACTTTGTTCACTTAAAATTTGTAAGCAGAAATGCTCTAAATCTGTGAAATCGACCATTCCTTTATCCCGCTTCATCGCTTGGAAACGCTCTGTAAATACTTTTACAAGCTGTACGAGTTTTTCTAATACAGGATGCATATCTTGAAAATCTCGTAAGAAACTTTCAGGTCTGCGGCTAAATAACTCTTCTTGTAATTTCTTCACTTCATCTTTCGCTTTATTACGAAGAGAGTCCACTTGTTTTACAACATCCTCGTTGTAATCACTTTTCTTAATGCGCTTTAACGTTTGCCACGATACATTTTGCATCGCTTCATACACACTTGTCCATGACTCACGAGCAGCTGATGACAACGTTCCAAGTAAAACTGCATCAGCTTGCAGTGTTTCAACGCGGGGTGCCGGACCGTCAGGAAGCATTGCGAGTTCAGTCGCTTTACGAATATGTGCCTCTGCTGTTTCAAGCTGGAATTTCACATCTTCTAATAAGTAAGAAGCATACACTAAATCTTCAATTGTCTTTCCTTCCACGTCGTATGCTTCTACTAATTTATCGAGCCATTTTTCCGGATTTGGATGCGCTCTTGATTCTGTATGAAGCGCTAAAATCATACGCTGTAAGTCATCATCACTACGGTCACTCGTATAACGATCAACGAGTTCAAAGAAAATACTATTATCTTCAATTCCATACTCTTCTTCTAATATATCATCTAGCACTTCTTCTTTTAATAATTCGTTTTCTGTTTGATTCGCAATGCGGAAACGAGGATCAACATCAAGCATGTAATAATATCCTCTAATTACTTGTAAACAAAAGGAATGGATCGTTGAAATAGAAGCTTTATTTAATAAGCTAAGCTGCTTTCTTACGTGCTGCGATCCTGGCTCATCAATTAATACCTTTTCTAACGCTTCCCCAATTCTGTTTTTCATCTCTTGCGCCGCTGCATTCGTAAATGTTACAACGAGCAGGCGGTCGACATCGACTGGGTTTTCTTCATTTATAATCTTTTTAATAATACGTTCAACTAATACTGCTGTTTTCCCTGATCCAGCTGCTGCCGCAACTAAAATATCACGTCCGTTCGCTACAACCGCTTTCCACTGGTCATCCGTCCACTGACTACCTTCTGGTTTTTTAGGCCAATTTTCAATCATTCTCCGCCAACCTCCTCTCTAATTTTCTCCATCGCTTCGCTATCTTTCATATCTTTTAGCGTACGGAACTGGTTATCTTCAAGTGATTCATCGAACTGACAAACAGATTTGAAGTTACAGAACGTACACGCCGCTTTATTCCCCTTCTTATAAGGAGCAATATCGATAACGCCTTCTGTAATGTCTTTTCCGATATTTTCAAACGTATGGTGTACATATTTTTGAAGTACGTTAAACTCTTGTTCACTTGCAATACTCGAACGCGCACTAAAGCTACCGTCTTTTTTCAAACCAGCAGAAATAATATCAGAGCTTCCTGTTGAAAGTTTGTTATCCATTAAACGAACAACATCAGCATCTCCTAGTACGAGTCCTTTCATTTTAAATTTCTTTAAAATCTCTTTCTCAATTTCTGCTTCAGATGCGTCACCCTTCATCTCAACGATCGGGTTATGAATATGGAAGTACAGTACACCAGCCGGTGATGCAGTACCTCCCTTTTTCATCCACGTATGTGCATTTGAAGTAACAACATCTAAATACGTTAACATTTGAAGTGCTAATCCGTAATACACTTCTGTTAAGTCTAACGCTTTTGAGCTTGATTTATAGTCAATAATACGTAGGAACGTCCCGTTTTCATCTTCTGCCTTATCAACACGGTCAATACGGCCAACTACTTCCATCTTCACGCCATTTGGTAATGAGAATTCCATCGGCGGAAGCGATCCTGTACCGCCCATACCGAATGGCACTTCTAAATCAACTGGTACGAAACCACTTGACTTCGCATGTTCACGAAGAATGATTGATGTACGGAAAATGATTTGTTGTAGTTTTTGTTTTAAATAGAAATGACGATTTGAACTTAATAAAATTTGTCTTTGTAATAACGGTGCAATCTCTTCTATTACTACAGCCGAAAGATGCTCACACTCTTTTATTGATAAATCCGCCCAAGTACGGTTTTCACGTAATAGCCTGTCTGCAATTCTCTTCAGCGCTGCATGGAATAGTTCCCCGATATCTGGCGCATCCAATTTGAAAATGTCACGCTCTCTTAACGATAAACCGTGCTGCGCGAAATGAGCATATGCGCAACGGTTAAATAGTTCCATACGAGATACGCTTCCTTTTATTTTATCTCCATATAAATCTCTACTTACAACTGTACTTAGCTTTTGCGCACGATTTCGGTAGAATAAACTTGATAATACGCGGCTACTTTTTTGTTTCCATTCATCTGAAGTTACGTAGAAGTTATATACATCCCACCAAAAATCTAAATTCCCTTCAAATCCATATCGCTTCCACGTTTGAAGTTGCTGCATAACATATGACAACGTTACTTCTGGCGTTGCTACGTATGAAATTTGTTCCGAACGTGATAAATCATTTACGTCATTTGTAATAAATGTATCTTTCACATCAGGGAACATTCTTTTTATTTTCTTAATAAAGCTAGACGCAAGTAACGTCTTCCCTTCCTCATCTGCAAGCGGGCATGAAATATATAATTTCTCAGTTGCTCTCGTTACCATTTGGTACATAACGAACTGTTCTTCTAATAAGGTTTGTCTCGTCGTTGGTGCTAATTCGATACCTGCAACACTAAGAACATCTCTTTCCTCATCAGAAAGCATCCCTTCATCCATCGGTGCTGCCGGAATAACTCCTTCATTCACGCCAATGACAAATGTTGCTTTCACATTTGACAATCTAGAACGATCAATATTAGCAATTAACACTTGGTCTAATGACGGCGGAATGTTTGCAAATTGAAGCGCCTCAAGACCTGTCGACATAACGTCTGTGAACATAGAAAGTGACATTTTCTCTTCGCCAAGCATCTCAACGAACGTATCAAGAAGACTCATTACTTCTTCCCATACTTGCTCATGATCTGTCGCAAATAAGAAATCTCCACTCTCTTCTGCACGAATACGTAATGCTTCTAGTTTTTTCGGAACGTCTAGCTCTTCTAAAAATAAATAAACAGCTTCGCACATTTGCATAACTGTTCCCGCTCGCTTCAGCCTTTTTTGCATACGAATAACAGGCGTTCTTACAACGTCGCGCAGTCGATTTATTCTCCCTTCCATTTCACGTTCACTGTCTGTAATCATCTCGTCTGTATCGTCAAGAGAACGATAGCGGCGATACATCCACGGATCCTCAGAAGTCCATCTCTTCCCTTGTACACCGTACGCTAAACAGTAGTTTTCAAACTCATCCATCTCTTCGCGCATCGTTTCTTTTCTTACGTCTAATGGATATAAAAGCTCTGTTTTCACGCAGCGGAACACTGCATCATAACGCCAATTTCCGCTAATAATCTCGAGTGCAGAACGAATGCATTCTACTAGCGGATGATGTGACATCGGGCGTTTTTCATCGATGAAATGCGGGATATTATAATCTGTAAATAGCGTTCGCATCACATCGTAATAACTTTCTCCGTTACGAAGAAGGACTGCAATATCTCGGTAACGATAGTCTTCATCTGCCACAAGTCTACGAATTTCACGGGCAACACCTTCTACTTCAGCTCGTAAATTCGCTGCTGTACTAATCGTTACACTTGCTTCTCCGTGAAACTTTTCATTTGGACGTGCTTCGTAATGCGTTTCTAAATGCGCTAATGCTTGCGAATGAAAACGCGGTTGTTCCATAAGTGGAATTGTTTTTTCAATTTCTATCTTCTCTTCACGCGCCACTTGCTTTATTTTTTCATACGTTAACGTCGTTTCATAAAATAAATCTAGTTCATTTACTGGCTGTGCTAACGTTTTTTCATCTATCGTTAACGTGATCGTAACTCGCGCACCGCAAATCATAAGCTGTCTTACAATTTCTAGTTCTTGCGGTGAAAATGAATGAAATCCATCTATATAAATTTCAGCCCCATTTACATATTCAGACTGTGGAAGCTTTTCGACTAGCAATTGTAGGTAGTCTTCTGAATCCAAATATTTTCCGATTAAAGCACGTTCAAAATCATCATATAATAGTTGTAAATCATACACTTTATTCGCTAATAGCTTTTGTTCTGCACTGCTACTATGCGCATCTAATTGTTGCCACATTTCATATACGTTAGATGGCGTCACGTTGTAACGTTTAAACTCCGCAATCATACTGCCAAGATGTTCAAAGAAACCGTTTTGCTCCGCTGCTTTTTGGAACACCGATAATCCATCTTTACGAGACTCTACAATTTTACGAAGTAACATATGTACGCCCGCTTCATCAATGTGAAGACGACTCGCTCCACCAACTTCTTGCAGTACCTTCCACGCTAATCGTGAAAAACTAAAAACTTGTGCCCGAATAGAACCTCTTACATCCTCACTACCAATTAACGCCTGCTGCGTTTGGAATGTCATCTGTTCTGGCACAAGATATAATATTGTTTTCCCTCTTGGGCGTTGCTTTAACTCTTCCTGCACTTCGTGTAAACAAAGTGTACTTTTTCCACTTCCCGCTCTACCAATTACAAATCGAAGTGACATGTAACCCCACCTTTCACTTACATAACGAACGTTAGTTTGCTACTATAATTGTATTATAGTACACGAAAAAAGACAAACAGAGTAGTTTGTCTTTTTCTATACTTCTACCTATTATATCAACCTTTTGAAAAATTCGTTTGCACCTCTTGAATTGGCCAATATCGTAAATCAACTTTACCGACAACTGTATCAGCTTTTACAAATCCAAAGTGTCTACTATCCCAGCTCCCGAGGCGATTATCACCTACTACAAAAATATATCCAGGCGGCACCGAATTTTCTTTCGTTAACTCTTCTAGTTTAAAATCACCCGTTAGTTGTCGTCCATTTATCTCTTTCTTATATGTCTCTAAATAAGGTTCATCCACGAATTGTCCGTTTATATACAGTTTATCATGCTTATATTCAATTTGATCCCCAGGTAAACCGATAATTCGTTTTACGTAGTCCTCTTTTTTATTCGCATGAAATACAACAACATCAAACCTGTTCAAGTCCCCTACTTGATAACTCACCTTATTTACAACGAGCATATTGCCATCTTGCAATGTCGGCATCATTGACTTCCCCTCTACAACGTACGTTGAAAAGAAAAACGTTCGAAAAAATACAGCTAATAATACACCAATTAAAATTGTTCGTATCCACTCTATGCCTTCTTTTTTCAAAGTTTTCTTCATCAGCTTCTCCCCTTATCCTTTAATAATGAAGCCTGCATTTATAAAGTGAAACTGAATCGGCGGGAGTTTTGTTCATCCCACTCCTTATCAGCCGCACCAATCCAGCATTTACGAGCAACAAGGCTCTCACCTATCCAACCGAATTTTGAGGTGGGAGTTTTACTACCCTCAAATAGCTGAATAAAGAAGACTATTCTTAATGTAGTTCTAACTTTACTTCGATTTTCTTACCGACATACCATAAAATAAAAATACCAATTGCTACAATGACTGATTTCACCGGATTATGAATAAATGACATTAAATCATGACCGATATACGTTAAAATAAAAATCATCACAAGCTTTCCGAACGCGAGCGCAAGTCCAAACTGCTTTACACTAATGCGAGATAAACCAGCAACAACATTTATAAGCGCAGACGGTGTAAACGGAAAACAAAATATGACGAAAATTGGCGCAAATCCTTTCCTTTCAATCCACCCCATTGCCTTTCGTACTCTCTCATGCTTATTTACAAAAGAAAAGAAACGACTTCGGCCAAAATGGCGGATAATGAAAAAGACAAGTAAGGCGCCCATTACTGATCCAAGCCAAGAATAAAGAAAACCGAGCCAAAACCCAAATGCAACAGCATTCGCCAGTACAAATACGATGAGTGGCAATGCCGGAATCAACGCTTCTATCATCGGTAAACCAATACCAAGAAGTGGTCCGAACGCTTTATAGCTTTCAACAATATGATCCATATTTTCTGGTGAAAAATACTCTTTGATTGTCTGAAAATCCATTCTACACTTTACCCCTTTACTCTAAGTACTACCTCTACTGTATCATTGCTTATATGAAAGAGGAAATGGTAGATACGACATATGGAGATGTAATTATTAAGTTTCCATATCTTTCATTAGAATTCCTTCATTATTACGCTATGATAATCTTTCAATATTCGACAATATTTAGAAAGGAATAATATACATAGTGACACTCAGTACTTTTCAAAAATAAATTCGCTGTGCATAATGCTGTTTTTATATCAACAATACACCCTATAAATAAAAAAGAGGTTAACCCGAGTAGCTATTCAGCTACTTTTGGGTCAAACTCTTTTTGAATTTCAATATAATTTTAATAATAAAATTTAATGATTCTTTTTATCTTTAAGAAAAAGAATTACAGCAATTATTACTAGAACAATAACTATGGTATCTAAAACATATGATACCGTTTTACTTAAACTTATTAATTCCACACTCATAATCCCTGCATACAAGCTTACAAATATCATTAATAAATCGTATGTCTTTTTTAATTTTAAGTAACGAATTACAAAAAATACTGAAAAACTAAAGAAGAAAATCGTACTGATGATAGTCATATTTCACTCCTATATCATTATTCAAAACAAGCAGAATAAATACTTCCTAAAGCAAAGAAATCTAGCAACGCTTGTTTAGCTTCTGGTCCCGCTGCACTTGCTGCTTTTTTCATATTTAATACCCACTTTCTATTTTTTATTCTATAATTCGAAATCGATATAATCTCTTTTAATATTATATTATATAAAAATATATATTAAAAAACTCAATACTATTTTTTAAACTACTTCTAAAATCCTTTTTTACACATCCTCTTCTCTAACAACATACACTCTCTCATAAGCTGGTCTTAATGTCGATTCATCCCTTTGATCAATCTCTTTAAAACAAGGGTTTCCTTGTTTTTTTCTACGATCTTCATATTCAGTACGCAATTTCGCTGTACGATTTTGTTGATTTTCAAAACTACTTTTTGATATTTCTAATTTCACAGCAAAACCATTTATAAATCTAACAATAACATTTCCATCTTTTAACTCTTTATTACTTTCAATATAAAAATGAGACAACCAAGCGCACTCTTTTCTAGAGTAAGAATACGTAGGGAAAAAATAAAGTTGATCTGCCGGACTAATCGCAATCGGTGCTTTATGTGTAATATGAGTTAACTCTTTCGTTCCTTCTTTTCTACCTAAGAAACTAGAGCCATGCTTGCGGCAACTTCTTTCTATAATATCTAGGGGCCTTTGAAATACGAAAAAAGAATCTTCCATCTCAACAACTCGTGTAACAATTTTCTTCTCACTTAGAATAACAGGAAGTAAGGCCATTGTATTTTTATTTACCACATAGTTTTCAACATAGCGTTCTACTTTACTTTCCATATTCTACTGTCTCCTTTTTTCTATTTATATTAGCAGCTGCATATATAATTCTAGCACCTATGAAAAGGAAATGGTTTTCAGATTCCGCTTTTTTACAATAATTTATCATTTATCAAACATCTTTTAAATTATAAAATAACAATATATTGTTTCTGTAATAAAAACCTATATAAAATGTATTTATACTACCGATAAATATTTACAACTGCTTCCTCATTTCGCATCATTACGACAATTAACTTTGCTATAATTAAAAGGAAAATCCAATAAATGGAGGTCCACTATGGAAGAAAAAGAAATGCAACCAACAATTCAAATGAAAAATAGCAGCATTGTGATCGTGAAAAATTCAGCTAGTATTATATTCGGTTTGTTTTTCATTCTACTATTCTTCGCAAAGCCTTTTCGTAAATCGAAATGCTCTGAATGTAAGAAACGTGAGAAGAAAAAGATTGGAAAAGAAGAGTAAAAGGCCTTCCATTTTGGAAAGCCTTTTACTCTTCTTCGTCCTCAAAAAAACCGACTATTTTTTCTTATTCATCTAAAACGGGCGAATGAGATTTCTTCAATCGTATTGTGTAGATCTTCTTTATTCCCACTACGAACATCGAGTATGACTTCATTTGTATACTTTTCCCCCAAATATAATCATTATGCTCGTATATTACAACAAAAAAAGGATGGCAGCAGCCATCCTTTTTTCCATAATGAACTATAAAATTATAGTTTGATTACGTTTTTAGCTTGAGGTCCACGGTTACCATCTTCGATTTCGAAGCTAACTTTTTGACCTTCTTCTAGAGATTTGAAACCTTCAGTTTCGATTGCAGAGAAATGTACGAATACATCGTTTTCGCCTGGAACTTCGATGAAACCGAATCCTTTTTCGTTGTTAAACCATTTTACTTGTCCTGTTACTGCCATAATTATTTCCTCCTAAAGAAAACACAATTTATTTTAGTCTTCCTGTATAAAAAAAGAATCCACACATTATCAAACACGAAACATAAACTAGTTCTCACATACTTTTTCTCGTTCGTTTTTCGGCACTTGATAATATATGGATTGCTTAATTTAACTATTCAACTGACTTCATCATAGCATACTTAAAATGAAATGTACAATCTTTTTTGAAAATAACTGACAAATTAAATTGATTGTACATTCGTAAATAATTGATTTTAGTATGTGCGGATTTCACTATGAAGTGAACACAAACATCATTTGAATACGATTACATCCCTTGTTCTGAAGTGTTACAATATAATCGTACAGTCGTTATATTGGAGGGGATTATATGTCAAACTACACCAACGAGGAAAAGCTTACAGGGGGAAATGTATCAAATGTGTATCGTTCTGAAAATACTGTTCGGCGAGAATTAAAGCCAGGTAGTGCAAAAATTCATACATTATTACAGCACTTAGAAAACAAAGGGTTTCATCATGCTCCAAAGTTTTTAGGTGTAGATGAAAAAGATAGAGAGATTTTATCCTTTATTGAAGGAGACGCTGGGAATTATCCTTTAAAAGAATATATGCGATCTAATGATGTTTTAAAGGAAATAGCAAAGATGCTCCGCCTTTATCATGATGCGGTAAGTGACTTTCCCTTATCAGATGAATGGCAACCGATGGATCTTACTCCAAATAACATTGAGGTTATTTGCCATAACGATTTTGCTATATATAACATTATTTTTCATGACGAGAAACCAGTAGGTATTATTGATTTCGATGTTGCTGCTCCTGGTCCGAGAATTTGGGATATCGCTTATACGCTTTATACTTGTGTACCTTTAAGTAGAGTGTATTATACAGAATCGGGTGAGGCAGTTCATTATGAATCGGCACAACATGCTAGCCGTATGAAAGAAAGAGTGAAATTGTTTGTCCAGTCCTACGGTAAAAGTATGGACGAAGATTACTTAGGAATAGTGTTACTACGATTAGAAGCATTATGTACATATATGAAAAGAAAAGCACAAGAAGGCGACTTGAATTTCCAGAGAATGATTGATGAAGGACATTTAGAGCATTATGAGAAAGATATGAAGTTTATTCGCGATCATAGAGCTGAGTGGATTTGATACTATCGTCTTTTTTGTCGGTAAGTCAATATATTTGAAAAACCGTTGATGTATTTCCATTTACTCTCGAATCGTTCCGAAAATAACAAGGGCACCCTTTAAAAAGGTGCCCCTTCCTTTTATTTCGTAAACTGTGCTTCTTCTGTAGATCCTTTTAGCGCTGTCGTTGATGAAGTACCACCTGTAATAACTTGAGCTACTTCATCAAAGTAACCTGTTCCTACTTCGCGTTGGTGACGAGTTGCAGAGTATCCGTGTTTTTCTGCTGCGAATTCTGCTTGTTGTAGTTCAGAGTACGCTGCCATGCCGCGCTCTTTATAGCCACGTGCTAATTCAAACATGCCGTAGTTTAACGAGTGGAATCCAGCTAGTGTTACGAACTGGAACTTATAACCGTAAGATGCGATTTCTTTTTGGAAGCTTGCAATTGTTTTTTCATCTAATTTTTGTTTCCAGTTAAATGAAGGTGAACAGTTATATGCAAGCAATTTCCCTGGATGCTCTTTATGAATTGCGTCCGCAAATCGTTTTGCATCTTCTAAATTTGGTTCAGATGTTTCGCACCAAACGAGATCTGCATAAGGAGCGTATGCTAAACCACGTGCAATTGCTTGATCAAGACCTGCTTTCGTACGGTAAAATCCTTCTGGAGTTCTTTCACCTGTAATAAATGCTTTATCAACTGGATCAATATCGCTCGTAATTAAATCTGCTGCATCCGCGTCTGTTCTTGCAACAATAATTGTCGGCACTCCCATTACGTCTGCTGCAAGGCGTGCCGAGATTAAATTACGCACCGCTGTTTGCGTTGGTAATAATACTTTTCCGCCTAAATGGCCGCATTTTTTCTCTGAAGATAATTGATCTTCAAAGTGCACACCTGATGCACCCGCTTCAATCATACCTTTCATCAGTTCAAATACGTTTAGTTGTCCGCCAAATCCTGCTTCTGCATCTGCTACAATCGGTACGAAATAATCTGTATCATCGCTTCCTTCCATATGCTGAATTTGATCCGCACGTTGAAGCGTTTGATTGATTCGTTTTACTACAGCAGGTACGCTGTTCGCTGGATATAGACTTTGGTCTGGATACATATGTCCAGAAAGGTTCGCATCCGCAGCGACTTGCCATCCACTTAAATAAATTGCTTTTAGCCCAGCTTTCACTTGTTGCATCGCTTGGTTTCCTGTTAATGCGCCAAGTGCGTTAATATAATCTTCCGTATGAAGCGATGACCAAAGCTTTTCAGCACCGCGGCGCGCTAATGTATGTTCAATATCAATTGACCCGCGCAAGCGAATTACATCTTCTGCCGAATATGGGCGTGTAATCCCTTTCCAGCGCGTATCTAGTTCCCAACTCTCTTGTAATTTCTCGATTCTTTCGTTTTTCATTTGTTCCATCCCCTTTTCATTTTTTATAAAATTTCATAACCCGGTAGTGTTAAAAATGGTACGAATTCATCATTTCGAACGAGATTTGTAAACAACGTTGTCGCCTCTTGGAATCTCCCTTTCTTAAAGGCTTCTTTACCAATCTCTCTTTCTATTTTTGCTAATTCTTCTTCTTTTAGCTCTTCCATCAATTCAAGCGTAATATTACGGCCGTCATTTAGCTTTCCACCTTCATGACGAATCCATTGCCATACTTGTGCCCTAGAAATTTCCGCTGTTGCCGCATCTTCCATTAAGTTATAAATTGGTGCTGCTCCCCGTCCGCTTAACCAAGATGCAATATATTGAATACCTACGCTAATATTTAGGCGAATCCCCTCTTCTGTAATCGTTCCCATCGGTACTTCTAATAAATCCTTTTCTGTAACATGTATTTCTTCACGTTTTCTAAAAATTTGATTCGGTGTTTTCATAATGTGATTAAATACTTCCATCGCGACTGGTACAAGTCCCGGGTGGGCAACCCAAGTCCCGTCATGACCGTCTAAAGCTTCGCGCTCTTTATCTGCACGCACTTTTTCGAAAGCTGCTTCATTCGCTTCTGGATTGTTTTTAATTGGAATTTGTGCTGCCATTCCTCCAATAGCTGGTGCATTACGGCGGTGACACGTTTGAATGACTTTCAAAGAATACGCGCGCATAAACGGCGCCGTCATCGTGACTTGCGCTCTATCTGGAAGTAAACATTTATTATGATTACGGAAACTCTTTAGAAAGCTGAAAATATAATCCCATCTTCCGCAATTTAATCCAGCAGAATGATCTTTAAGCTCATACAAAATTTCATCCATTTCAAACGAAGCGTGAATCGTTTCCAGTAACACCGTCGCTTTAATCGTTCCGTTTGGAATACCGATATATTTTTGAGCAAATACGAAAACATCATTCCATAACCTTGCTTCTAAATGGCTTTCCATTTTCGGTAAATAAAAGTATGGACCGCTTCCTTTTGCTAAGAGAGCTTTCGCATTATGGAAAAAATAAAGTCCGAAATCTACTAAGCTACCAGACATATTCTTCCCATCAACTTGCATATGTTTTTCTTCTAAATGCCATCCTCTTGGACGCACAATTAATACTGCTGTTTTACTATTTAAACGATATTCTTTTCCATTTTCATTTTTATGTGAAATCGTTCCCTGCACTGCATCTCGTAAATTTATTTGACCTTCAATCGCATTTTCCCAAGTTGGTGAATTCGAATCTTCGAAATCTGCCATAAAAAGATGCGCTCCTGAATTTAAAGCGTTAATAACCATCTTTCTATCCACTGGTCCAGTAATCTCTACGCGGCGATCCTCTAAATCTTTTGGCAATTGAGCAATTGTCCAATCCGCTTCACGTATGCGCTTTGTTTCTTCTAAAAACTTCGGAAACTCTCCTGCATCAATTCTCTTTTGTTTCTCCGCGCGCTTTTGTAAAAGTTCTATGCGGCGCTTATTAAAATTTTCATGTAGTTCCTTTAAAAAACTAAGCGCCTCAGGTGTCAATATTTCGTTGTACGCTGGTAACATTTCTCCGGGCAATGTAACCCGTGAAGTTTGCGTCGACATATTAGCATCCCCTTCTTAAACTGTTTTATAACAGATTTGATTTTATGTTTTATATTATATAACAAATCTTCAGAAAAGGAAGTTTTTTTTGAAAATTCATTTCGTTTTTTTTCAAAATACCTTTCTTTCGCACTTTATCCCATACAAAAAAGGCCACTGTTATACAACAATGACCTTTTTGTATTATTTTTCAAATATCACTTTACTAGTTAAACCTTATTGCTGTCTTTGTTCCATATCATGCAAAATTGCTTTGTATAAAAACTGTGCGTATTGCTCTCTTTTTACTTTCATGGATGGGCCGAATTTATTATCTCCGATTCCCGCTGTAATACCATTTGTTTGTATTGCACTAATTGCATTCTTTGCCCATGAATTTGCTGAAACATCATTAAGCGTATGAGATCCCTTCGCCTGTAAATCAAAAGCATTCGTAAGCACTTGCGCCATTTCCACACGAGTTAACGTTGCTTTCGGTCTAAAGTTTCCATGCTTGTCTCCCATAAAAATTTCTAGTTCCGTTAAAGCTAATATCTCTTCAATAAAGTTTGTTGAGTTTTCATCGATATCCCCATATGGGTTTTCATATTCCTCTTGTTCTTCTATATCAAATACACGATAAATTAAAGCTGCAACTTGTTCACGTGTTACGTCATCACCAAAACCGAAAATTCCATCCCCATATCCAAAAATAATTTCGTTTGCCGATAAATTATGAATTGCCTCTTCTGACCAATGTCCTTTTGGTACATCTTTAAATACAATTGGATTTGTATTTTGTAATGGTGCACTTTCCGCTTTTACAGGGGCCACATTCGTCCCTGCAAATATACCGCCTACCATTGTCGCAATCATCATTACACCCAATATTTTTTCTTCATTGTCCTCTCTGCTTTATACCTCCTTCTTTCTTATTTCAAAAAGGAAGCTGTCACATCTAAGGTACTATATATTAAAAATTCTACAATCTCTTTGTGAACTCCTTTACATTTTTAAATTTCACTTTATTGACACAAAAAGACGCAAATAGTATATATATGTGTCTTTTCAATATCATTTTGTTCAAATTATAAAGTAGCACTTTCCTTCATCGATAATTCCTTCTCTGTTCCCTTGCGAAAAGTAAATGCCATTCCTACAAATATAAGAACAATCCCTACTACTTGCATACTAGTCGGTCTAAACCCGGTAAAGACTGTATCTAATAATATTGCAACCGCAGGATCTAAAAACACTAATACAGAAATTAATCTCGTCGATAAACCTCTTAAACTGTCAAAAAATAAGTAATATACAAATCCCGTATGTATAAGTCCTGTTGCTGTAATCATCATCCAGTTCATCTCTGTTAACCCTTGAAACTTGCCAAAATCTACGAATGGTAGCAATAAAAATATACCTAAAAACGTTTGTAAAAATGTCATCGCATATGCGCTCGTATGCTGAATTCCTTTTCCTAATAAAGTGGTAAAAGCATAAAATAACGCTGCAAGAAGTGCCCATACCATTCCAGATGACATTAATTTCTCTAACGACATACTACCGTCTACTCCAGCTACTAAAACGGTACCGATAAAACAAATGACAATGGACATAACCGCAAATACTGTAAGTCTCTCTTTAAATACAATACTACCAATCATTAATACGATAATGGGTGCAAGATGGTACACTGAAATCGCAATTGTAATCGACATAACTTCAAACGCTTTAAATAAAAATACCCAGTTAAAAACGAGAAATACGCCGCATGCTAATATTTGCATTACTTCTTTTTTATTCCATTTCTCACTTTTATACTGTCCTGTTACGAGCCAACACAATGCTAAAAATATAGTCGCACAAATGCAACGAACGAATACTAATTCAAAAGACGGTAAGCCTGTTTGAGTAGAAAAAAATCCAATTGATCCGAAAATAGACATCGAAAGGATCATTTTTATAGCCGGCATTGATTTTGAATGAAACAAAATATTAACCTCCTAAATATTTCACTGAATATTCCATATATTATACACTATAATTTTCCAAAACTCGAATACTCCATAAAAAAAGAAGCAGTACACTACTGCTTCTTTTCTTTTTCATATTGTTCAAACGTATGAATTCTTTCGAAAATTGGTGGATGTGTGTATAAGAAAAACTTCACTAACGCAGGCGGATTTACTTGGCTTAAACTCGTTTTTGATAAATATTGAAACGTTTTTACACCAGATGCCCCATCTTTCGTCATATTTAAAGCATATTGATCTGCCGCTCGTTCTTCTATACGAGAAACATAGTTTGTTGCTGGCTGTGATGCAAAAGAGAGTACTGAAGAAATTAAGAAAAATAAAGGTAAAATTGAGAAACATGCTGCTTTTGAAATTTGCAGCGTATCTCCCCATTTTCGAATACACATATTTATAATACGACTAATGAAATACATCCCTATAAACGATAGCAACACATAACTCGCAACGCCCCAATATATATGTTTCATAACATAATGCCCCATTTCATGGGCCATTATAAATAAAATCTCTTTATCTTTTAATTGCTTAAGCGTTGTATCCCACATTACAATACGAGCGTTAGGGCCAATTCCTGTTACATATGCATTTAATGCATTCGTTTTTTCCGACATATTTACTTCATATACATGTTTAGCTGGAATATCAGCTTTTTCTGCTATCGCTAAAATCTTCGTTTCTAATTCTTTATTTTTCAGCGTCGAGAAGTCATTATAAAGTGGATCAATAACGACCGGCTGTATAAATGTTAAAAAGATTGTAAATGGAACAGAGAGTGCCCACCCTGCTAGCCACCATCGCTTCGGGAATTTACGGATAAGCCATAACAGAACGGTAACTACGATTAGCATCGTCGCATAACTCTCCCAAAAACCGATAATGTGATCTTTTATCCAGCTTTGTGT
Source organism: Bacillus wiedmannii (assembly GCF_001583695.1). GTDB lineage: Bacteria > Bacillota > Bacilli > Bacillales > Bacillaceae_G > Bacillus_A > Bacillus_A wiedmannii. The sequence goes on from NZ_LOBC01000014.1 coordinate 90,373, forward strand.
ACTTTGCGTTGAAATGCCGTAATCAACTGACACTTTTCGGCTAATCCATTGCATCGGCAGGGCTAGAACTGTTGTGAGTAGTGATAAATAAAAGAAATAAATCGCGACTTGCAGGACACTTATTTTCGTCGTTTCCTTCGACCATTTCTCAAACTTTCTTGAAACACCGAGCACAAGTACAAATAATAAAATAATCCATTCAAGAGGCGTCGCTAAAAAGTACAGTAAATTTTTCACGCGCGAATAATCTTGGCTTAGCGTAAGCTCTCTTGCATTCATAAACGTTTCTGGATCTGCCTTTGTTCCTTTATACATGTCCGGAATCAGTTCATGATTCCATCCAAATAAATACCAATATATAAGCAACGCAAACCCAACGTACAAAAAAAGCGACCACCCAATAACCTTCCTCACGCTATTCCCTCCTCTATGCTGCCTGTCTATTATTATTGTAAGTTCGTACATGCTAAATTAGAACAAGCTTATTACGCGAATTGCTCGAGATCCTTTTATTTACATAAAAAAACTCTTCTACAAAAAGAAGAGTTTTACCTACCTTTAGACACTTTCTTCGGTTCATACTCTGGGATAAGAAACGTACTTACAACCCAACATATTAAACCAGCGCCTTTTATATAGCGTATATATTCATAGTCTTGAAAAAATAAAGTCGTTACAATAAGCGTAAAAAATCCAATTAAAACTAGTACGTATCCTATTTGCTTCTTACATAACATAACGTGTCCCCCTTAAGGAAGTACATCCACTAATAAACTAAAATCTTGTAAAGAAAAAGTACTATATTTCATAATACCTTGTACAGCTAAAAGTAAAATAAGACCGGTCACACACATATAATTAATGCTTTCTTCACTCTTTTTTTCAGCAACTATTCCGCCGCTTATACATAATATTCCTAACAAATGGAGTGCTAAATACATAAAGAAATAAGCTTCCTCCCAGCGAAGAATAACATTGACTGTCGTTATCAGCACAATACTAAGCAAAATCAAATAAAAAAACTTATTTGATGATATTGTTTCATTCATATAATTTTATACATCCCTTTCAAATTTAGAATTAATGATGTTTCAAAGCTATAAAGTAAATGATTGTTTTCATACTATAAAACAAAAGGAAAGCCACTATTACTTTCTCGAATACTTTATGAACCCACATATACTTCTCTTCATTTTTTCTGAAGATGCGCTTCATCATTTCTTCTACAATTAGACCAAATATTAGTAAAACCCCTAACACAATAAGAAGAGAAATAATATTTTCTTTTACATGAGTACTAGAAAATAAGTAATACTCTGGAAACACAATCGTATCTACTACAGGTTGCACCCAATGACAAACGCTTTTATCACACATATCTGTAATAGACGTAGAATCTATAATGTCTTTCAATATTTTTTCAATCGTCTTCTTCATCTCATTTACTCCCCACTACGTCTGAAAAGCTTTTTTCCTGCTCTACATATATAGCTGGCATTTCTTTACTCCAATATTTGCGGTTAACAAATAAGAAGATGAGTACTAAGTTTAATCCTGTTATAAAAATAATAAGTCCTGGGAAAAAGGTCGTATAATTTGAGAAATCTGCAAAACTCATTATTTCTTCTTTATTTATTAAATAAGAAGCGCCGATTACAAATGCATTGTTTAACATGTGAATAGCAATTGGCATAAGTAAACTATTCGTACGAATATATACGATTGATAGTACAACGCTAAATACTACTGCGCCTAGGAAATCAACATGTAACAACGCAAACAACATCGCTACTACAATAATCGCTATACTCGTTCCCCATTTTGCTGCAAAGCGTTGCAGTAAAAATCCACGAAAAACAAATTCACCAATAATTGGCGCAATGAATACGACCATAATAAATTGATATACATATCCCCCTGTACTATCTATAATCGGTTCACGTAATGCGTTCATAATAAATTCCGGTGTAATCCACGCAAAGCTATACATGTACAAAATAAGATACCCGTAACTAAACACGCATAACATAATCGTAATGTATAAAACTTGCACCAGGTTAAATGTTTCATTTTTATTAACAAATAATGAAAATGAAACACGGTGTTTTCTATATTCATAAAAAATCCATATAATCGGAAGGATGTAGAATATAAGAATATTTATAAAAGTAGAATTTTGCATATGAAATGTATTTTCTATCAATTCATTACTGACTCTTGCAACTAAAGTTAATAGTGCAAATACAATTAAAAAATATCTAGCTCGCATCGTTTGAAACGGATTCACACTCATCTCCTCCCCTATGTTCTTTTATCATATCATTTGATTCTTAATTTTTTGCGAAAGAAAACCTTAAAATTTCCTTAAAAATTCCATAAATTATAGAAAGATGATATGATATTCGAGGAAATTAGGAGGGATTTTTTATGTACCAAGCAAATATTTTGCTCGTTGATGATGAAACAGCAATTTTACAATTACTAACTACCATTCTTGAAAAAGAAGGTTTTTCTCATATTACAACTGCAACATCCGCTGAAATAGCTTTATCTCTCACCGCGCAAAACGATTACGATTTAATTATTTTAGATGTCATGCTTCCTGGACAATCTGGTTTTGATATTTGTCCAATCATTCGCGAAAAAACAGATTGCCCTATCTTCTTCCTCACAGCCAAAACATCTGATTTAGATAAAATATCTGGATTTTCACACGGTGCAGATGATTATATTACGAAGCCATTTAATCCACTTGAAGTAGTCGCTCGTATGAAAGCACAACTCCGAAGACATATAAAACAAGCAGTACCACACGAACAAAAAGCAAACTTCAGTTCATTTGGTAGATTTGAAATTGATCGATATTCCGCAGAACTTACAGTAAATGGACATGTTGTCGAATGTTCCGCCCAGCTATTTCAGCTATTACTCTTCTTTTGCGAGAATCCGAACTACGTATTTTCGAAAGAAGAAATATACGAAAAAGTTTGGGGAGCACCTGCCTATAATGGCGATGATAATACCGTTATGGTTCACATTCGAAAACTACGTGAAAAAATTGAACAAGACCCTAGTAAACCAGAATATATAAAAACCGTTCGCGGACTTGGCTATAAGTTCATTACAAAGTAAGGTGACGATATGAATTTTAATAAACGACTTATTATCCAGTTTATCCTGCAACACGTATTTGTTTTAGTTACATTACTGCTTGCTGTAGTAGCTGCTTTCACTTATTTAATTTTCCTTGTTACTAGTACTTCATACGAACCGAATATTCCAGATGCTGATAATTTTATGATTGCAAGATATATCTCTTCAGAAGATGGCGATATTTCGTTAAAAGCTGAAGTAAAAGACTTAATTAAAGAAAAAAATGATTGGATTCAAGTTGTAGAGGAAAATGGAAAAGTTCTCTATCACTTTAATACGCCGAGTGACGTACCGACATCTTATACGAGAACATCTTTATTCTCGTATATACAGAATCATATAGAAAGCCCTTATACATTTACATATTGGGAAATTGAATTAGAAGAAAAGAACGTACTTGTTATATACGGTGGTATGTTAAAAAGCAATGTATTACTGAAAACAATACAGAAAGAGCACCCGTCTGTATCTACGGATTCGTTCATATTAACAGAAGAGGAAAAACAGTTACTTTCTAAAGAAAAAGCAGCACTTCAAATCTTTAATAGTGATGGCGAAGAAGTATTCTCCTATCCAGATGGAAAGAAAAAAACGTTTTCTGTCATACAAGCTGCTCTTAGCGAAAAGGAACCGTGGAATCATAAAGAAAACACGTCTAGCTTTTACGACACAAATAGCAATCATCTTCTTGTTGTAACTGCAAAAAATGAGTACTACTACCCAGATGATGAAATAGACGATGTATTTACTAAAAAGTTTCTAATCGGATGCGGATTAATCCTTCTTATCGTATTTGTTTATTTAGTCATTCTTTCTATTTGGTACGGTAATAAATTCGGAAAACCGTTACTCCATGCGATGCGCTGGCTTAAAAACATCGCTGGTGGAAAGTACGAAGAACCTGTTAGTAAAAAAGGGAAACCTGTCAGGTTCCGGCGATCTGGTAAAGAAAAATGGTCATTCCGCTTATTTAGTGATGTGACAAATTCACTAGAGCACCTTTCTATTACACTCAAAAAAAATGATGCGATGAGGCAAGTACTGCAGCAAACACGTGAAGAATGGATTACCGGTCTCACACATGATTTAAAAACACCACTTAGTTCTATATATGGCTACGCATTATTACTAGAATCACAGCAATACAACTGGACTGATCGCGACATTCAACAATTCGGCAGCGTTATGAAAGAGAAATCTCAATATATGACGACATTAATCGATGACTTAAGCTTAACGTATCAATTAAAAAATAACAGTCTTCCTGCGCAGCACGTAAACATTGAAATGAATCAATTCGTCCAAAAAGTCTTATTACAATTTATTAATAATCCGACACTTCAAAATCAAAATATTGAATTCGTACCAAGCTCAAACAAAATTCAATATTTCATTGAAGAAAAATGGTTCCAGCGTATTATCGAAAACTTACTAGTAAACGCTGTAAAACATAATAATGAAACGACAAATGTGAGCGTAAAACTTTCCCAAAACGCTACTTCATTTACACTCTCTATTTCAGATAATGGAAAAGGAATGGATGACAAAACGAAAGAGCTTCTATTTGAGCGATATTACAGAGGAACCAATACAGAAGAAAGCAACATCGGAACTGGGCTTGGCCTTGCTATTACGAAACAGCTCGTTCATGCTCATAACGGAACGATTTCTATTGATAGCGAACTTGGAAAAGGAACAACGATTATACTTGTGTTCCCGTTTCATTCGTAGAAAAGACGCTATGTGGCGTCTTTTTTTTGGCGGAGTTCAGAGGTAAATGAAATTATATCGGTGATTTTTCAAATATATCGGAGCAACTCAAAATATATCCGCGGTTTTCAAGATATATCGACTTACCGACAAAAATCATCAAATATAGCAACCTATATGAAAAAAGCGAACCACTCAGTGGCTCGCTTTTCTTTCTATTATTTCTTCTTCACCGGTATCCAAAGTTCAATTTGAGCGAACTCACTTTTATCTGCATGGGAACGTTCATCGTATAGCTCAAACTCATTAACGCCGCAATGTTCGTATCCTGAATGCGGGAACCATTCTGAGAATACTGCATTCCACGTTTGGTGAATAGACGATACCATTTCTTCATGAGGAACTTTCGGTGTTGTAAATACGGCATATGTTGCTGCTGGGAAAGTACGCTTTGCAACTTCATTTGGTACATTTTCAAAGCCTGTAACTTCCATTCCGATAATATAAGTGAAATCGCCCGTTTCTAAATTAAAATCAGTACATAATCCAAGCTCTACCCATTGGCTCGTATCTTTACGATTCGGAATCGTCGTTCCAAGGTCTTTTTGTAAATATTCTTGCCAAAATGCTGGGATGTCTTGATGGTTTTTCCCTTCTTTACTTGTCGTCTTCAGTTCATAACCCGCCATTAAAAATTCTGGTTTATTTACAATACGATATTCCATTTGTATGCCTCCTAAATACGGATTTAATTTTCTTTGCTTTACATTCACGCTGTAATACATCGGTGTTTCAATTTCTTGTTTTCGATATTCACTCGGTGTCATTTGAAATATTTTTTTAAAGGCTCTCGTGAACGTTTCGTGAGATTGAAAGCCATGCTCAAATGCGATATCAATAACCTTTTCATCCGTATGAGAAAGTTGATAAGCTGCCCGGGCTAACCTCCTCTTTCGAACATACTCCATTACTGTATCACCTACTAACGCCTGAAATACACGATGAAAATGCGACTCAGAAAAACCTGCAATGCGAGCTAACTTACGCAGCGTCTGTTTTTCCATTACATCTTCCTCAATATAATCAATGGACCTTTGAATTTGTGTTTCATAGCTTTCCATCTCTGTTCACCCGCCTTATATGTATTATGATAAAAGAGAACGCAATCCAATTCTTGACGTTTTTTACTATAATTCCATAAAAATTGTAACTTTTTTATATGTATTTCGTTGTTATGTATGAAGGGAGGGAAATGTAGTGAAACGCAAACAATCATTAGAAGAGATTTACTCCGAACATATGCAAGATTTATTTCGCTATCTTCTCTCCCTAACCGGAGATTCCCACTACGCGGAAGATCTCATGCAAGAAACATTTTATCGAATGCTCGTCCATATTGACTATTATAAAGGAGAAGAAATTAGCTGAAGTAGATGAGATTCCAGCACTCGCACTAGAAGCGACAATGCCAAATAGTCGTTCCGCTGGAGGCAGTACAAAGATTAAACCGTTTTTCCGTACAGAAAATGAAATGGATTTATATAAAACGGTCGGCAAAAAAGAATTTCCAATTGGGACAGTAACAACGCGTAGTTTCTTATCATCTGTAGCTATCACAAATCAACCTTGGGCAAACAGAGCCTATTCAAAAAAACTTTCCTTTGTTCATCCAAAAATCAAGGAAGAAGCTTCTTTGAAAGAATCATCTAAAAAAGTTTGGGATACACTTGGAAAGATACACGAGGGAACAGTTGCAGAAGTAGCGCTATCTTTTGACAAACCTTATACGTTACAAGAAGTTGAATCAATTCTCTATAGCGCATTTGAAGCACAAGAAATGCCGCCAACTCCTTTATGGTACGCTTTAGACACAGGACAAGAAAGAATAAATGAAGACGATTTTATCTTGCACAGCGGAGAGATTATCGGATTTCGAGAACATATAGACCTTCCTGATAGTGAAGCAGAGCAACCGAAAACAAAAGAAGGTGAAGTAATCGAAATGATGCGCATTCTTTCTGAACATAAAAAAATTGTGAGTGAAGCTACTCGGACTCGTGAAAAAGATCTGAACTTAGATAAGCGCTATCAGTACGTAAAAGATAACGGCGTTAAAGTATACGGCATGGTCATTACTGGCCCGTCTAAAGAGTTATTAAAATTGCAAAACTCACCACACGTTCGTTATGCGACTCTTGGAGATATTGAGGTTTGGAATTGGTTTGATCAGTGATGTGAAAAAGAAGAGCATCTTGAAGTGATGCTCTTCTTTTTAATCCGAAATCACTTTCACATACATCCCTCTCACCGCTTTTTCATAAGCGACCTCACTCATCCGTCTTATTTCTTCCGACACAACAGACGATCGAACAACTTCACCTTCCCGAAGTAATGGAGGATCAATGAGACGGACTTTATTTTTCTGATACAAATCATAGTCGTTTCTATCTTCTTTTACTTTTACATTCGGATGAACTTTGCTTAATAAACTATGTACTTCTGGATCGCTACATTGCTGCAATTTCGAAATTAGCTCATCATCTTCAAGAAGAAAATCATCTGCATGAATAACCTCTTTATGAAAAGCTAGCTTTAACGTCTTAGCTAACATATCATTTCCGTAAATATTCATTGGTTTCATAAAGAAATCGATTACTTCTTTGTAATACGTTTCTGTAAACCATTCAGCTATTTCGATATTTTGAAGGACCATTTTCCCCTCTACTGCGATGATATCCTCTAAAAATCTATGAACTTCTTCTAAAGAAATATACCCATATGTATACATATCTCGTAACGTATAATCCACACGATCTGCGCATAATTCGGGCGCGGACCTTTCGAGTAACGTCCACTTCGAATCATCTAACAAAATATCTTCATAGTTATAACCATGCTTCGCAAGGATCGCTGGAATTTCTGAGTTTTTCACAACAGAACTAAATATCTCTTCATGATAACTTTCATTTCTATTCTCAAAAACGTAATCAATCACATGAGAAAAAGCAGTATGCGATACGTCGTGCAGTAAACCAGCAATTTGTTCCTCCACTGAACCACCGAGTTTCTTAATTAACAACATAACGCCAACAGAATGATCAAAGCGCGTTACATTCCATTTCTCATTTATTAAGTAGCTTGCGCCATTTTGATGAATACCTTTTAGTCTTTGCACAGACTTACTTAAGATCAACTCTTCTACTACTTGATCCACTTCACATTCTCCGTATATTACATCTGTTATAACCACTTATAATCCCCCTTTATTTCAGCCGTGTTTTATAATCGTACCTCTTTTATGAAATCGACATCAACACAAATTATAAATCTGAATATTTTTATATCAATTATTAATGTTGTATATTATACATGTCTGTTATTTGTTTTAATTCATTTGTTTTTATTGAATGCTCCTTATGTGGAGCCTTTTTTTATTTATAAAAATAGAGAGCCATTAGCTCTCTATTACATACACTTATTCAAACGTAACCTCCACCTGCACAATCTCAGATCTACTTCCAAGTCGAAGCGGTGGTCCCCAGAATCCGAAACCAGACGAAACAATCGCGTGGAATGCACCTTTTTGTGCGTATCCCCAGTCTAATTCGTACATTCTTCTCGTTACAATATGATTCGGTGCCATTTGTCCGCGATGCGTGTGGCCGGATAATAATAAATCGACGCCAGCATCCGCTGCTTGTTTCAACTCAAATGGTTGGTGATCCATTGCAATAACAGGCATGGATTTATCCACTGTACTCATTAAACTTTCAAAGCTTTGGCGATCTCGCTCTGTTTTATCTCTTCTTCCAACGAGATAAAAATCATCTTCAATTGTAATTACTTCATCTAATAAAATACGAATATCAATCTTATCCATCTCTTGTAAAAATTCAGGAACTGCTCGCCCGTAATATTCGTGGTTTCCTAACACACCATATACGCCTAGTGGAGCTGTCATTTGTTTCATAATATGTCCCATATTTTTTTGAATGAACACACCTGGATGATCATCTATAATATCACCTGGCAGTAAAATAATATCAGGCTCCATTTCATTTACATGACGGACAAGTCTTTTTAAATGCGAAACGCCAGATAATTTACCGAAATGCATATCAGAAGCCATCGCAATGCGTAAGCTTTTACGTCCCTCTACTTTTTTCGGTATGTGCACCTCGTATTTTCTTACTACTGGGCTATATGCGTTGAATACTCCATACGCAAAGATAAAGATAAATGCAGCCAACACAGCCGCCCCTGTCCAAATAATTGCCGCTTCTTTCTCCACTGAAAACTGTAAAAGAAAGACTGTAATATTAGCTACAGGCAATAACATAAGCGCGTATTGTATAACCGCAAACCAAATCGAACCTATCGTTCGTAGAAATGGCAGAAACTTAAACACTTGCACGAGAATGTACGCATATGAAATAAAACCGACTACGAAAGCGTAATATCCCCAAGATTCCCAGCCAAACACCGCACTGAGCCAAACCCAACCGTTCCAGCCTATGTAAAGCATAAGTAGTGTGTATATAATTAATATAGTAAATATATTGAGATAACGAAGATTTTTCACAGCGAGCCTCCTTCTTGATTTCTTCTATTATATCTTGTTATGCACGTTTAACGTAAATATTAAGCACTGCAATCTTCACAATAAAAACCTCTAACTGCTAGATGCAAACCTAACAATTAGAGGTGCCATTCAAAACAAAATTACTTTTACAGATTTTCGTTATAGAAACTTGTTAATTTTTCAACTGCAATTGTAACTGGTTCTGGTTGGTCGTATAAATCGTAATGACTCGCACCTTCCACAACAAGTAAGTCTTTCTTCTCTGAAGCTGCTTTCTCATAAAGCTCATGACCATCTTTATAAGAACCGAATGCCCCTTGCTTGCTGCCGACAATAATTTGCAACGGCTGTGTTAATAACGTATCTGCTAAATGGAACGCATCAAAACCAATTACCGATCCCATGCTCGTAAAGTTTAACTTATTTGGCGAGTTCACACTTTGACCTCGCGGCGTTGTATAATACTCAACCGCCTCTACAATATCTATATCCGTCATACCAGCTGCTTCTAATTCTTCCTTATTTTTAGGAATCCAGTTCGTAATCATCGCCTCTGCTCCGCGTGCTTCAGCAGTACGTTGTTTACCAATTGCCTCTAACACCCCAATCGGATCAGCTTCACGATTTAATCGGCCGATATTTGCACCAACGACCGTACCAACCGCTTTAATGCGGCGCTCCGTCATCGCAGCATTTACCGCATAACCACCGCCTGCACAAACACCTAACACACCGATACGTTCTTCATCTACATAAGGAAGAGTCGTTACATAATCTACTGCTGAGCGAATATCTTCAACTCGTGCAGCTGGCTCTTCCATATATCTCGGTGCACCTTCACTTTCACCTTGATACGACGCATCAAACGCAAGCGTTACATAGCCTTGTTCTGCTAACTTCTCCGCATACAATCCTGCTGTTTGATCCTTACAGCTACTACCTGGATGCACACAAACAATCGCTGGATTGTTTTTCTTTTCTTCCGCACCTTCAGGAATGTTCAAAATACCCGCAACTTGTAAACCTCTTGCATAAAATCGTACATTTTCCTTCGTAACTGCCATATATAAAACCACCCTTATCTCATTTTCAATATTACACTTGTGAGAGTTATTACTCACGTGTATATTTATAATAAAATGAGTAGAACCTTGTTTCAATGACCACATTGACACATTTGGGTGATAATACACACATAACGAAATATGTGTATCAACAACGGAGGAATACCATATGGAGAAAATCGATCGAAGAATTATAAAATCACAAAACGCCATTCAATCGGCATTTATCGAGATGTTAATTGAAGATGGCTTTGACGAAATTACAGTAAAAAACATTACCGAAAAAGCAAACATCGGGAGAAAAACTTTTTACTTACACTATCTAGATAAGTACAATTTATTAGATAAAATTGTGGACGATCATTTAGACCAATTAAAAGAAATATGCTACGAGAAACAAAACAAAGGGTTTATAAAAGGAACGATCATATGGTTTGAATACTTCAAAGAACACAAACCATTTTTCGCGGCGTTATTTAAAAGTAACAGCACATTATCATTTCAGAAAAAGTTCCTAATGTTCATCATGGGTGAACTAGAGAAAAAATTAAATCCAAATACATCAGTAAATAAAAACATTGATACACATATCGTTTTAAAATTTTTAGGAACAGCTGTCATGGGCATTTTGGAATCTTACGTATTGGATGAAATTGATAATGATGTTGAGCACGTTGCGACGCAAGTTGGGGAATTGATGAAGAGGAATATATAAACAATACAGCGACGATTCCCTTGATAAGGATTCATAAAATTTCACTATCCAAAACTCACCTATGCAATTATACATAACCATCCCTTCCGTTTTATTTTCATGTTACGATATGAACGAAATACGACATATATCGACAAAAATAAAAGGAAGTGATGGCATGAAACGTTCTAAAACTTATTTAAAATGTTTAGCATTATCCGCTGTTTTTGCTAGTAGCACTTTAACTCTTTCAACACCTGCTGCTTACGCTCAAACGACGTCACAAGTTGTAACAGATATCGGACAAAATGCAAAAACACATACGAGCTATAATACATTTAATAATGATCAAACTGATAATATGACAATGTCTTTAAAGGTAACTTTTATTGATGATCCAAGCGCCGATAAACAGATTGCTGTTATTAATACAACTGGTAGTTTCCTAAAAGCAAATCCTACTATAAGTAGTGCGCCTATTGATAACTACCCAATCCCTGGCGCTAGTGCAACATTACGCTATCCTTCACAATATGATATCGCCTTTAATCTTCAAGATAACAGCGCCCGTTTCTTTAACGTAGCACCTACAAATGCTGTAGAAGAAACGACTGTAACATCTAGTGTATCATATCAACTTGGTGGTTCTGTTAAAGCTTCTGCAACGCCAAATGGACCTAGCGCTGAAGCTGGCGCAACTGGCCAAGTAACTTGGTCTGACTCTGTAAGCTATAAACAAACAAGTTATAAAACAAACTTAATTGACCAAACAAATAAAAACGTAAAATGGAACGTATTCTTTAACGGATATAACAATCAAAACTGGGGTATTTACACACGTGACTCCTACCATTCTTTATACGGAAACCAACTGTTCATGTACTCTCGCACATACCTATATGAATCCGATGCAAAAGGTAATTTAATACCGATGGATCAACTTCCAGCATTAACGAATAGCGGTTTCTCTCCTGGGATGATTGCTGTCGTTATCTCTGAAAAAAATACAGACCAATCTAACCTACAAGTCGCTTATACGAAACACGCCGACGACTACCATCTTCGTCCTGGATTCACATTCGGAACTGCAAACTGGGTTGGAAACAACGTAAAAGACGTTGATCAAAAAACATTCAATAAATTGTTTACATTAGATTGGAAGAATAAGAAATTAGTTGAGAAAAAATAGATAAAGAAAACCGAACCTCCACTTAGATGAAGGTTCGGTTTTTATTTAAATAACAAAATCCTTTCGTTCTTTTCATGTTATGGAAAAGGTCTTTTTATGTGCCTAATTCCCTGTTCTTTGTAATAAGCGAATCCTATTATATATTCTTCATACGTTGCTACAACTTCTTTATCCTGATCCGTCATCGCAACGACATCACCACGAGGGTTATAGTGGTAGTATAACGTTTGTCCTTTTGCTTTCATCGCTAGACGCGCGCCACTTGTTGAGTATACATATTGACGAAGAACATTTCCACTACCATCCGTCTCATATAACGGGTTAATACTGTCTCCATCATAGAAGTAGCGTGTTACTTGACCATTCACACTCTTTTCAATACGACGGTTATCACCATCATACTTATAAGTTGCGAATGCATTGCTCTCACCTTGTTTTGTGATAGCTACAATCTGGTCATCTTCGTTCCATGTATACTTGTACTTTCCATCAGATGTACGATTTCCATTCGCATCATACGTTAACGATTCGTTTCCGAATTTTACAAGTTGATTTCCATCATTGAATGTTGCCGCTATAGATTTTGTTTCTTTTCCATTCTCTACAACTTTCACACTTGTACGGTTACCTGCTTGGTTATATTCATATCGTTCAGAAAGTAAAATACTGTTTGATGTACCTACTACTAGGTTTTTAATTTTGTTCGCATGGTCATAGTTAAACGTCGAACCTGAACCATTTCCAGCTGTATACGTACTAACATTTCCTTGATCATCGTAATCAAATCGATACGTTTGAGAACCGTCTGTCACACGAATGTTTTGATCTAACGTGTTGTAGTCATACGATACTTTATTTGTGTATCCGCCTTGCGTTACTGTTTGTTCTTTTAACTTTTCTGTCTTACTGTTTGCTTTATCGTGATATGTCCAGTCAATTTTTCCGCCTCGGCTATCTGTTGCACTTGTGACGCGGTCTGCCTTGTCGTATGTTTTCGTGCGTTCTACGCCACTTGTGGTTATTATTAATTCAGTACCTATTTTTACAATAAAAAAAGACTATCTAAAATTTAATTTAGAATAGTCCTTCTTTATCGTAATGAGCAGTCAAGTAATACATGCCAATTTCTTTATCATACACGTATCCCGCATATCCGAATGGATTGTCTGCTGCGATAATTTAAAATCCTCAAAAAAGAGACCTAATACATACTATCAGGCCTCCTTACACTACTAAGTTGTTCCTATGATAAAATCCTAATACATTTAAGCCAATTCTAACTTCCATACTCCACATGGATTGTAAAATGGATCCTCTTGTTCATAGCGATAATCTGTGTAGTAAGATAATTGATACACCGGAGAGTTTTCCGTAAAACTAATTGTATCTCCATCTTTTAATTTAGGTTGTTCGACTATATTATATAAATTAAAATCATTTAATAAATCCCCAGCCGCTTCTGGTTCTATCTCACCATGTATAATTGCATCTGGTAAAGCGAATGCTTGCATTCCACATGAATAATAACCTTCTTCATCTCCAACTAAAGTTACAACATGCGAATACATAGGGAATATTTCCTTATTCTCTACAAGCTCCTTCCATTCATCTTTAGAATACGCTACACCTGCTGTTTCAATTTTCAAAGCAAGTCCCCCTGCATTTAACAATCCATTCCCAACCTCAATAACGTCTTTTAGTTCCTGCATAGTTTGCACATTAGCAACAACATATACTGTATAAGTATGTTCCTCTAACTTGCTAAGTAAGTCCTCGTCAAAATGACCGCCACTTGCATATAAAAAAGCTTCTCTTAAAGATGGATCATGATCATATACATCAATTTCAAAAGCAATATCTTTCTCAATATGATGTATGATGTTACCTGCTAAAATATATCCCATACTTTTACTAACAACTTCTTGTACTAATTCTGTCCTGTTTTTCCATAGACCAGGTATTCCTATTATAATTTTTGGCTTTCTCATTATTAACATCCCTTCATAATTTAAAATCTATAAAACCTTTCTAGGTAATCAATAAAATTATCTAATTCATAATGGCGCATCTTTAACTTACCAGTCTCTTTAAAATCTTCCATTACTTGGATAACCTCTTCAATATTAGGTAAATTTTTAATTATTATGGGTTCATCCGGATACCCTAAACCTATGTCTTCTTGTTGACTTAAAGAGTTAATTACCCCTATTGAATTTACAACAATCACCATATGTCGTTTTTCTAAATGAAGCCACTCTAGTATTTCTTCCCACATCGGCTTTGAGTAAGCAAATAAATAATCCCAGCCTTCATACGGTAGTTTTGCATATTCTTTCATCCATTGGATGACATCATTTGAACGGAAATATTTTAAATGATCATTTGCTTCCACTCCATCCAAATTCTCTGTTTGCACATATTCCAAAACAAGAGGAAAACCAATATGATACGGCAAACATTTTGCACTTAAATATGAGCGCATTTCAGGAAAAATGTTTGTATGTTTCTCCCATAAGGATCGAACCCACTTTTGACATCCTTCTTTCACGACTTCTCCAATCATGAAACATAATAACCTTTGATCCTTAAAAAGATTGGTGTTAAGTACTTTTTGTAAAAGAAATTCCAATAGCACTTTTTTATCCCATACACGTAACAATTGTAATTCTTGATGTCGTAGTTCACAGTTATGAAGAACATAAGAAACAATTTCCTCTAGCTTCTCACTATCTGGAAAGTTTTGTATCACTTGAATTTCTTCAAAATAATTTTGCCATCTAATACCCAGGTCACTTGATGATTGTATTCCTTCTTTTCCTATTAATTCTTCTATTTGCGTATAATCTGCTCCAATTAAAGCAAGTTTTGTATTTTCTTCTATAAACGCTTTAAAGTTTTGTGCTAATAAAATTTCTTTTGATTCATCCTCATACCAATATGTAACGGACTCATTTCCTTCTATATTAATCGCTATATAATCACCGACCGAATTATAATAAACAATTAATTGCTTTGGTGTCCCATAATTATTTACTTTTACTTCACAATCATCCAGATTCCATGCCATTTCACCTAAATATATATTTTCAAACCCTTTTGTGAACACTATATTATCTGGAATCACCCACCCTACTTCTACTCGTTTTGAAAAATTCAAAAATACATCTTTTAGAGATTCTGGAAAGATTACCCCTAACTCAAATTCCTTCGTCTTAACCTCTTCTTCAGTTGCAATAGGTTCAAATTCTAAATATGTTTCTCCTTGAATACTTTTAACTTTATTTATAATTCCTCTCCATTGTTCCAATATCTCATTATATTGCATTCTCTCAACTACCTTTCTTCCACTAATAAATTTTTATATAATTTTAAATTTATTTTTCATAAAAACTGACTGTATTATCTCATAATAATACAGTCAGTTAAAATTACTTATCTTCTATCCCCGGGTGTTCTTGTTTTAGTGCTTCCCTTTACTCCAATTCCAGAAAAGTATCTATCTGATTTTGCTATCATTTTTCTAGAAGCCTGTTCTGATATGCCAGATCTTCTTAACGCTTTATAAGCAATTCTTCGCTCTGATGCATATGTTCCCCCTCCACGTTGCCTTTGAACTACTCTAGTTTTTTTATGTGCAGCTCGAGACAAACTTACTACTGGGGCATTTCTTTTATTATAACCCGGTAACCCCCTTACTGCAGCATCTTGTATAATATGATGTCCTTCTCTTCCTTTAATTTTCGCCTTAGCTTTTCCTATAAACTGTTTATAGGCTCCAACCATATATCTGCCGCCCTTTATTCTTCCTCCGCCAATAAATCCAAGAGCACCTGCAGCAGCAATTCCTTTCCAACTCTTTCCTGATTTATAAGCTTGATAGGCACTGATTCCTCCAAAAACTGCATTAACAGCTAACATTGCCCATTTACCATCTGGATCCGTCATCATCACTGGATTATTATCACCATAAGTATACCCGTTCATCGTAACCGGATCATCCTCATCACCTGGATCAGGATCCACCGACAAGAACACACCATGATCTGGGTTGTAGTATCTCGCAATCAGATAATACATGCCAATCTCTTTATCATACATATATCCCGCATATCCAAATGGATTGTCTGCTGCGATACCTTTCGTATCACTCTTTAATACGTTACCCCACGAATCATATTCATACGTTGCTACAACTTCTTTATCCTGATTCGTCATCGCAACTACGTCACCACGAGGATTATAGTGATAGTATAACGTTTGACCTTGTGATTTCATTGCCAAACGTGAACCATCTAGCGAATATACATATTGACGAAGAACATTGCCATTTCCATCTGTCTCATATAACGGACTAATACTATCTCCATTATAAAAGTAGCGTGTTACTTGACCATTTACACTCTTTTCAATACGACGATTATCGTCATCATATTTATAAGTCGCAAATGCATTGCTCTCACCTTGTTTTGTGATAGCTACAATCTGATCATCTTCGTTCCATGTATACTTATACTTCCCATCAGATGTACGATTTCCATTCGCATCATACGTTAACGATTCGTTTCCGAATTTTACAAGCTGATTTCCTTCATTAAATGTTGCCGCTATAGATTTTGTTTCTTTTCCATTCTCTACAACTTTCACACTTGTACGGTTTCCAAATCCATCATATGTGTAAGATTTACTTGTTCCGTTTGGTAGTGCTTCATTTAATAATTGGTTAATCGGGTCATAGACAAAGTTTGTTTCTGTTACTTTTCCGCCCGCACCTTCATGCTTGATCTTCGTACGGTTACCGGATTGGTCATATTCATATCGTTCAGAAAGTAAAATACTATTTGACGTACCTACTACTAAATCTTTAATTTTGTTCGCATGGTCATAGTTGAAGGTAGAACCTGAACCATTACCAGCTGTATACGTACGAACATTTCCTTGATCGTCATAATCAAATCGATACGTTTGAGAACCGTCTGTCACACGAATGTTTTGATCTAACGTGTTGTAGTCATACGATACTTTATTTGT
>NZ_LOBC01000015.1 GCF_001583695.1 Bacillus wiedmannii
AAGAAAGAGTGCTTGTACAAAAGAATAATATCCGCTTTTGTAAAAAAAGAAATATATTTGAGGATGTTGTAGTTTCTAACTAAAAATAAGCACACATTGAAGTGTGCTCTAGATAAGAAAGGTAAGAATCTTATGAATGGAGAATCTCCATTCAATAACATATGCTTGTCTAATTTTAAGGTGAAAACTTTTTAACAAAAAAGTTATTCGGAAAATTTTCCTGTGATGATACAATTATATTTTTTGATTTTAGATGTTTGGAATTATGAATATCGAGATGGATTTTAAAAAAATTCAGAAATTTAATTTCATTGCAAATAATGAAGCGGTTAGCCAACTTTAACTAATCGATACAGGGGTAGTAATCTAGATACATAGATATTATATTGAGTTATGTATTGTATTCAAGGGGGAATACAGAATGTGTACGTATGGGGAAACGTATTTAAAGAATTCTTCGAGAAGCAAGAACGAAATAAAAGAGCGATTAGCAAAAGCTAACTGCTCCAAACAGAGATGTCACACTTGATGTATTTATAGTATTGACGAAATATCGAGTTTTATTCAAATGGAGAGTAGTAGGCTATTAACATGGAGATGCATAAATTCATATCCTGTAAGTAGTAAATTAATGACGGGATAGATTGAAAATGGATGATCCGATTAAGGAGATAGTTGGTGCTTGGTTTGTTGCAGTAGGGACAATTATTGCTGCAGTTGGTAGTACACCTTTTAAAAAATTGAATGACGAATTAAGAAGAGATTTAAACATATGGGGGAATGTATTACAGGCAACAGGGAACGGTCTGGAAGCTGATGGACAAGGGGAAATATCTCTTGAAAAAATCGGTAATGAAATCCAATCAATTGGTAATGTAACGGTTTTAACAGGACTCATTATAGAATTTGAAGATAATACACAAAAAAAAGTAGTGATTGCAGGGAATTGGATACAAGCATTAGGTGGTATTACAGCAATAGGTGGAGAATTAGAGGATAGTTCCGATATAGATGAATCGTATAACATTGCCGGGAATGTGTTACAAGCGACTGGAAATTCATTACAGGCAATAGGTGGAATTGATGAATTGAAAGCTAGTCGGGATAAAGTGGAGGGAATTTCGGAAGGCAATGAGGAGGATGGACAGATTATAGTAATTACGGGGAGCTGGATTCAAGCAGTTGGTTCTGTAGTTTCATTAATCGGTCAAATAAGAGAAGAAAGACAAGAGATAGTAGATAACAATTCATAGTGAGTTTAATAAAATAATCTTTTTAAAGTGAAAGCAAACAGAATATAGTGCGAATAGAAAACTAGAGAACGCCAATTCATTAAGGTTCTTTTTAGACTATGTATGCTAGGTTCTTTGCTTTCAAGTGAATAAGATACAGAAAGGTAACTATATGAATAAACAATATAGCCACCTTTCTATTATGATAACACTTTCATCATAAGTATATGTGGAATACCATCTTCCATAAATATATCAGAAGAAGTTTCGTAGCCTAATTTCCTATAAAATCCTTCAGCTTGTGTTTGCCCGTGTAATTTCACTTTTGTAGCTTGTTCATTACGAGCAATTTCTTCTAACATTTGAATGATGACTTTACCTAATCCGTATTTACGATAGTCTTTTAAAATACAAATACGTTCTAATTTTCCTGCACCGTCAATAAATCGTATACGACCTGTACCTACAGGAAGCTCGTTATAATAAACTAAAATATGTTTACATTCCTCACCGATTTCATCGAATGTATCGAATTCATCTTCAAGAGGGACATTTTGTTCTTTTACAAATACTTCTTTTCGAATATGAAAGACAGTTTCTAAATCTGTAAGTTCTGTTATGACTTTGGAGTGCAAATTGTTCAGCCCTTTCTAGTGTGATGTGCTTTTGTTTTCATAGTATATCATAATGATACGCAATAAAGAGAAAATATAAAAAGCTGACTGTAAGAGTCAGCTTTCATTATAATTCCTTTATCCCATTTTTTGTTCCAATAATCGCCTTACTAGTCATATTAACAAACAACCCTGTTTCAACTACACCTGTAATCATTTTTAATTGAGTGTGTAAATTGGCAGGATTAGTTATGTTATAAGGGAATATACAATCAATAATCATGTTATTGTTATCGGTAATAAACGTTTCATTATTTTTTAAACGTAACGTTGTTTGACAACCTAAAGATTGAATTTTCCTTTCGGTTTGTTTCCATGAAAAAGGTATAATTTCAACAGGTAATGGGAAAGTACCTAAATGTGTTACAAGTTTCGATTCATCAGCAATAATAATTAGTTCTTTGGAGGAAGTGGCAACAATTTTCTCGCGAAGTAATGCGCCACCACCACCTTTTATAAGCTGTAAATTAGCATCAATTTCATCCGCTCCATCAATTGTAAGATCAAGACTTTGTACGTCGTTTAACGAAATTAGAGAGATGTTTAGTTGTTTAGCTAATACTTCCGTTTCTTTTGACGTTGGTACAGCTTGAAATGATAAGCCTTCTTTTATACGCTCACCTAATTTTTGTATCGCCCAATATACAGTAGAACCTGTACCAAGTCCAACTTTCATCCCATCTTTTACAAAGTTAGCAGCATATTCACCAGCGAGCTGTTTGAAATTCAGCATATCATTCTGCTGGACGTGGGCCTGCATCAAGACCTGAATTTTCTACTGTAAGTATAGGACGAATGACTATATCTTTATGTACGTGCATTTGGCATGATAAACGTAAGTGATCTTCAATTCCTTTTTCTGTAATCGCATTTTTTTCATTTGTGCTCGCTTCACAGAAATCACCCGCTATAATTTCAACTCTACAAGTAGTGCAACGTGCTTTACCACCGCAACGATGGAGAATATGTACACCGTTATCTTCAATCGCTAATACTAACTTTGTTCCTTCTTTCACATCAAAAGTTCCCGCACCTTCAATTGTTAATTTTGGCAAATTTGTTCCTCCTCACGTAAAATTGTACATAACATATTTATGACCGCGAATTATTGAACATAAACATAATTTTTTTATATGCCCGTAACTTTTTTATTTGTTGAATCGTTAATTAAGTAAGCGCTGAAAAGGAGTGGTTATTTTGTGCACAAAAGTAACTCATATTTTAAAGAATCATATCGATATGAATCATTCAAATATAAACTTTTTAATTGAGCAATATGGAGAATTGAAAAGGTATTGTACATTTTTAACGAAAAATAAATGGGACGGCGAAGATCTTGCCCAAGAAACAGTTTGTAAAGTTCTTCAAAAATATAGTAATAAAGATATTTGTATGACGCTTGTATATAAAATAGCTAGAAATCGCTGGATAGACCAGATGAAATCAAAATCAGTTCATGAAAAAATAAAGGAACAAATTATTTTTGATGCCCCACAAGAGAACATTGCAGATTTGCATGAAATGGTAGGGAAAGTATTATCGTCATTAAATGTACAGCAATCCGCAATTTTACTATTAAAAGATGTGTTTCAATATAGTATAGCTGATATTGCTAAAGTATGTTCCGTATCAGAAGGTGCAGTGAAAGCTTCTTTATTTCGGAGTAGAAATAGGCTGAAAACTGTAAGCGAAGAAGGGATAGAGATTGTCGAATTCACAGATGATATTGAAGTTGTAGTAACGTCTATTCGTGAGGAGAGACCAGAATTATTAACGAAACTCCTTCCGACAATAGATTTTACTAAGTTACCATCTATACAGCCAGTCTTATTGTTTTATGCGAAAAACCCTTCTTCTTACAGTTGTATGCTTTGTGCGGCATAACAACTATTGGAGGGATTTAAAATGAATGCAATTCCATATGTAGTAGAACAAACGAAATTAGGAGAACGTTCCTATGATATATATTCAAGGTTATTAAAAGACCGCATTATTATTATCGGTTCAGAAATAAATGATCAAGTAGCGAGTAGTGTCGTAGCTCAATTATTATTTTTAGAAGCGGAAGATGCAGAGAAAGATATATATTTATACATCAATAGCCCAGGTGGTTCAACAACAGCGGGTTTTGCCATATTAGATACGATGAATCTCATTAAACCAGATGTACAAACGCTATGCATGGGATTTGCAGCATCATTTGGTGCATTGTTATTATTATCAGGTGCAAAAGGAAAACGGTTTGCGCTCCCTAACAGTGAAATTATGATTCATCAGCCACTTGGTGGTGCGCAAGGCCAGGCAACAGAAATTGAAATAACAGCGAAAAGAATACTAAAGTTAAAGCGTGATATTAATAAAATGATTGCAGAAAAAACGGGGCAATCAATTGAAAGAGTAGCACATGATACAGAAAGAGATTATTTTATGACTGCTGAAGAAGCGAAAGAATATGGGATTGTAGATGATGTTGTTACGAAAAAATAAGATAAAACAGGCTAGAGGAATAGCATATCCTCTAGCCTGTTTTATTAATCTTTTACCCATTCATCAACTAGCGCTTGATTCTTTTCAATCCATTTGCGCGCCGCTTCTTCAGGGTCTTTCGTTTTATTTAACATGACCATTAATGTACCAAGCTGCTCATCATTCATTTTCCATTTATCAAAGTATTTTATAACATCCGGGTGATCTTTTTCGAAACCTTTACGAACAGAGTAATAAATGTCATCTTTTTCACCATATACTTTCTTAGGGTCTTTTAAATATTTTAAGTCAAATTCTGAAAAGCCCCAATGTGGATTCCAAAGCGTAACAGCGATTGGTTTCTTTTTCGTATATGCTTTCTTTAGTTCACTCATCATCGCAGCTTCTGAGGATTGGACAAGTTTTAATTTTATATCATATTCCTTCATCGCTTTATTCGTTAAATTCATAAGACTACTACCGGGTTCGATACCGACAATTTTATTATCTAGTTCATCTTTATGAGCATTTAAATCTTCGATACTGTTTATGTTTTTCACATAAGAAGGGACGACAAGGCCAAGTCCAGTACCTTCATACCATTTTGATTTTAAGACAATATCATCTTTATAACGAGCATTTAGCGGTTTATCCGTAACAGGTAGCCATACTTCTAAATTCGCATCCACATCACCGCGAGCAACGCCAGTCCAAATTGCAGCTTTTTCTAAATACATGAGCTCAACTTTGTAGCCTTTTTGTTCTAATAGAACTTTCCACATGTTTGCCGTTGCAATGTTTTCTTTCCAACTTGTTACACCAAGTTTAATTTTCCCTTTCGAATTTGCATTTGTTGCATTACATGAAGAGAAAATCATAGTAATAAATAATGCAAGGCATATAAGCCATATTTTCTTTTTCATCGAAACCCTCCTAAGAAACGTTTGCCTTTTTAAATAAATGTATAAGTAAGCATTCTTATTATGAACGGAAACGAGAATTTTAAAGAAATCTTATGAATGTCATTTTTATGTAATATTTCTTTGCAAAATCGCAACACTATATGAATAGATGGGTAGAAAAGGAGTAGTGACATGGATAATACAAAGGTGCGTGTTGAAAACGTAACAAAAGTATTTGGGAAACACCCGCAAAGAGCGCTGTCTTTATTAAAAGAAGGAAAAAGCAAATCGGAAATTTTGAAAGAGACAGGAATGAACGTTGGTGTAAAAAAGGCAACCTTTGAAGTATATACTGGAGAGATTTTCGTTATTATGGGTTTGTCTGGTAGTGGGAAATCTACGTTAGTTCGGATGTTAAACCAATTAATTAAACCAACAGCAGGGCATATATACATAGATGGTGAAGATATCGCAACTATGGGAAAAGAAGAGTTGCGAAGAGTGAGAAGAACGAAGATGAGTATGGTGTTTCAAAAGTTCGCTTTATTTCCACATCGTACAGTGATACAAAATGTTGCGTACGGGTTAGAGATACAAGGAGTTCAAGTAGAGGAACGGGAGAATAAAGCATTAGAATCGCTACAGTTAGTAGGACTTGATCATCATAAAGATAATTATCCTAGTCAACTTAGTGGCGGTATGCAGCAGCGTGTTGGAATTGCAAGGGCATTAACAAATAATCCAGATGTATTGTTAATGGATGAGTCATTTAGTGCTTTAGATCCACTGATTCGCAAAGAAATGCAAGATGAATTGTTAGAGCTACAAGATAAAATGGAGAAAACAATTATATTTATTACACATGATTTAGATGAAGCGCTTCGAATTGGTGATCGGATTGCGTTAATGAAAGATGGAGAGATTGTTCAAATTGGAACGCCGGAAGAAATTATGATGAGCCCTGCCAATGAATTTGTTGAGAAATTTGTTGCGGACGTAAATTTAGGAAAAGTAATTACGGCGGAATCTATATTAAAACGACCAGAGACTTTACTAATTGATCGTGGACCGCGTGTAGCACTTCAAATTATGAGGAATGCAGGTGTTTCAACTGTATATGTTGTAAATAAAAAATATGAATTTTTAGGTATATTAACTGCGGATGATGCGAGTAAAGCCGTTCAAAAACAATGGCCAATTGCTGATTTATTACTTAACGATATTCCGCACGTGTATTTAGATACTTTACTGGAAGAAACATATGCAAAAATGGCGGAGATGAAATATCCGTTACCCGTAATTGATGAGAAGAAAAGGCTAAGAGGAATTATTAAACGCGAAAGTGTCATTCAAGCTCTTGCAGGTAATATTGAGGAAGAGGTGAAAGACGATGAGTAGTATACCACGTATTCCATTAGGGGAATGGGTCGATTCATTTGTTGCAAGTTTATATGAGCACCTTGAAGGCTTATTCCGAGGATTCTCTTATATTATCGGTGGATTCGTTGATTTACTCACTAATTTTTTAACAATAATACCAGCTATATTGATGATTATTATCCTTTGTTTCCTCATTTGGTACACAACGAGAAAAGTATCTTTAATTGTTTTTACACTCATCGGTTTATTATTTATTTTAAATATTAACTACTGGGCACAGACGATGCAAACATTAGCACTTGTACTTACGTCTGTTATTATTTCAATCATTGTAGGAATCCCAATCGGAATTTTAGCTTCTCAAAATGAACGTTTTTCAAAATTTTTAAAACCGACATTAGATTTTATGCAAACAATGCCGGCTTTCGTATATCTTATTCCTGCGATTACATTTTTTGGAGTAGGTGTTGTACCTGGGATTATCGCATCAGTAATCTTTGCAATGCCACCGACAATTCGTTTTACTGACTTAGGAATTAGACAAGTTCCAGAAGATTTAATTGAAGCAGCGAATGCGTTTGGCTCTACCGCATCACAAAAATTATTTAAAGTACAATTACCACTTGCAACTGGAACGATCATGGCTGGTGTGAACCAAAGCATTATGCTTTCTTTATCTATGGTAGTAACAGCATCTCTTGTAGGAGCACCAGGTCTTGGAGTTGATGTATACCGCTCTGTAACACAAGTTAATATCGGAATGGGATTTGAAGCCGGACTAGCTATTGTTGTCATTGCGATTATATTAGACCGTATTACACAAGGATTTCATCAAAAAAGAAGATAAAAGAAAAACACACTTTATTATACAAAGTGTGTTTTTTTGTTCAAAAAATTACATACGAACGATAACAGAACCGCCAGCTGGTGCATAAACATGGTTTTGTTGTTGTTCCATTGATTTAATTAAATGATTATTCTCTTCGATTAATGAGATTAATTTCGCTAATTGACTTTCAAGACTTGCGATACGCTGCATCATATATTGTGAATCATGATGCAGTGTATTTCTTACGGGATGGGGGGAATACACATATTGTTGATTTATATTTGGATTCCAGTGAGGATGCATTTAAATCTTTCCTCCTTCAATAAATTACGAAGCTTTCTTATAGTAAATGCCTATGTATAATTAGTGGTTACTTGAAATTTTATTATGATAAAAGGATTATGTACAGAAAATGGAAAATGTTATATATGAAGTTAAAGTATATTTTGGGGAAATATTCAAGTGAGATAGTGAATATATTAATACATTCAAGTAAGTGTATGTTATTTAGGGAGAAACGATGGGAGGCGATGCAATTTTGGCTAAAAATAAAAAAAGAAATGATGCATTGGCGATAGGTGTCGGTATAGGGGTTGTAATTGGTGTGTTTCAAGGGTTCTTTACTAATAATTTAGTAATCGGAATTGTGATTGGAATTGTAATTGGGATTGCGTTTTTGAAGAAATAGTGAGTTGTAAATTTATTTGAAAAATCGCTTCGTTAAAAGAATGAATTTTCGGAATATAAATCCTGTTTTTCCTTTTTTTATGATATTATAAATAAAAAGGCTGGTGATGGATATGTCAACAAACAATCAAGTAGAACAAAACTGCTTTATTTGCGAAAAACATAGAGGAAACATAATAGTTCCAGGTGGAGCTATTTACGAAGATGAACTCGTTTACGTAGGACATGTCCACTGGGATAGTGAAGAAATATACCTTGGTTATGTAATGATAGATATAAAAAGACATGTACCTGGCCTTGCCGAACTAGCAGATGAAGAAGCAAAAGCGTTCGGACTTATAACAAGTAGAGTAAGTAAAGCGCTAAAAGAAAGTGAAGGTGCAGAACATATTTACACTTTTGTTTCAGGGAATGGTGTACCACATATGCATATGCACATCATACCGCGTTATCCAAATACACCCAAAGAGTTTTGGTCACCAACTGAAGTAGCGAAATGGACTGGTGCGCCATATGGTGACGCAGAGAAAATCAAAAAACTATGCGAAAGAATACGAAAGTATATGGTGAGTGAATATGCATACAACAAATAATAGACAATATTCATGGGTTGGAAATAAGAAGATGTGTTTAGACGAAGTTTCAGTAAAACAATATGGTGATATCGCACTCGGTGCATATGGCGGGAATATAAGTGCTGGAGCAAAAAAGAATGAAGATGGTGCGTTAGTTTGGTCAAATGGTGATTGGGAATTTGCAGCTATTTTAGATGGACATAATAGTGCGGAAAGTGTTGATTTAGTAGTAAATACAATCCAAAAGGAATATGAAAATATAAAAGTAATGATGAATGAATCGATTGATACAGTATTTCGATCTGTTGAAAATCATCTACTTACAATTTTTCAATCCTCTTCATTTAAGGAAAAGTGCCAAAGCATTAAAGGTGAAACAGCTTGCTTAATATGTGTAAGAAAAGAAAATTATATATGGTGGTTGTCTATTGGCGATTGCCTCATTTATGTATTTCATGAAGAGTTACATAAGTTAGGACAATATGCATTAAATCAACGTCATTTTTACGAATGGATCGGAAATGTAAACACTTTCACTTTACCAGTCCCTTGCTATTCAACAGGAATTCGTGAATTACGTGCTGGAAAGAATCGAATTGTAATGGTTACAGATGGAGTATTAGAATGCGGGGAACGTCATTATGAAACACCATTGAATCTGTATAACGATATGAACGGAAGTAATGTAGAACTAAA
This sequence comes from Bacillus wiedmannii, assembly GCF_001583695.1. Lineage (GTDB taxonomy): Bacteria > Bacillota > Bacilli > Bacillales > Bacillaceae_G > Bacillus_A > Bacillus_A wiedmannii. Next base: position 9,442 of record NZ_LOBC01000015.1, read on the forward strand.
AGAAAATGTTCATAATGTTTTAGAACACGTTCATCAGCAATTAGGGAGAGATAGTGCGACTATTATTAGTTGGGACGTAGAGAACAAAATGAGTACTACGTATCCGAGTGATCAGCCGGAGAAAATCCAGACGATAAGATAAAGGAGGTGATCTCTCTAATGCATGTGAAAGTAATTGTATTAGTTTTATGGATCATATTCTTATTTGTTTTAGAAAATATAGTGAGAAAAAGGCTAAATATACCGAAACAAAAAGGATGGAATAATAAATATGTAAATAAGCTGCATAAATGGGGAAACAGGATTATTATTTTTTCGTATATAGTAGTTATAATTATATGCTCTTCTCTTTCGAACCCTCTATACATGGGCTTCCTACCCTTTCTCTTTTTAATTACGTTGTATAGTTTCGAATCATATATGGAATGGAAATATGATAGAGAATCAAGGGAGTTTTTGATGTCCTTAGGCGGAGTTGTATCACTATTGATAACGGGGATAATTCTATATTTCCTTATTTAATACGTATTGATTAAGACACTATGGCAATATCATAAAATGAGCAATTATAGGCAGAGAAGAAATGAAAAGTCCTCGATTACGTGCTGAAGTAATGATTTTAAATGAAGATCATTCTAAAGTACTTGTACAATGTGATTTAAGAGAAACATTTTATCGTTTTCCAGGAGGTTCTATTGAATTTGGCGAGATGGCACAAGAAGCAATAATGCGGGAGTTGATGGAAGAATATGATTTGAAAGTTGATGTTCAAAAGTTAGCAATTGTAAGTGAGCATATTTTTGAGTGGAAGAATGAAAAAGGACATCACTGTACATTGCTACATTGGGGAACTGTTGAAGCGATAATTACCAATGAAATAAGACATAAAGAACATGTGGATATTATATTAATATGGAAAAGTATAGAAGAATTAAAAACGAAGCCAACATGCCCTGAAGGGATTGTAAGTTATTCACAAAAGGATAACTGTCATGTAATCCACTTTATTTTAAATAATGCAACGTAGTAATAGGAGGGGATTGAACATGTGGAATTCTTCTGTTTGGATAATAATTATAGGAATTGCTATAGGCGGATATTTTTTAGAGCAGTTTTTAAGAAGAAAGTTGAATATGGAGAAGAGAGGTTTCTTTGGATATAAGTATGTAAATAGCTTGCATGTAAAATTGGAAATTGTATTGTTTATTATTTATTTTGTAAGTAGTATGATTTATGTTAATAGCGATGAAAATGCAAACATAGGGTATGCCTTTTTCATTTTTTTTGCAACGTTATGGACGTTACGCGCATGGATGGAGTGGAAATTTGATAGAGAATCGAAAGAATACATCCTTTCAACAATCGGTTTACTTGCATTTGTAGTTATGATTTCATTGCTACTTTACTTCGATCCGATTTCAGCGTAAAAGTAAGTCTATAGATATAAAACGAGGGGATGAAATAGTTTGGGGTTAAATAAAATATTAGAACAAATTCGAGTGAAGTCTGTAGAGCAATCACTACTAATAATAGGTATTGATGGTTGTGGCGGCGCAGGAAAAAGTACGTTAGCTAATAAAATAAAAAGTAAGTTTTCAACTGTAACAATTGTTCATATGGATGATTTTTATTTACCATCCTCACAAATTATAAATGAACATCCTATGAATAAATCGATTGGTGCAGATTTTGATTGGAAACGCCTTTTACAAGAAGTTTTAGATCCGATTAGTAATGGCATTGAAGGATGTTATAAACGTTACGATTGGGAAACGGATTCTTTAGCAGAAACTCATACTGTCCCTGCAATCGGAATTGTTATTATAGAAGGTGTATATGCAGCACGTCAGGAACTGGCGGAGATGTATGATTTGAAAATATGGGTGAATTGTCCTCGTGAAACACGTATAAAAAGAGGGATTGCTAGAGATGGCGAAACAGCACGTGATATGTGGGAAAACAATTGGATGGTTGCTGAAGATATGTATGTAGAAAGTCATAAACCACATGAATTTGCAGATTTTATAATTGATGGTACAAATCAAGAGTTAACTAATAAATAAGAAACCATTGAGTAGTAAATGGTTTCTTATTTAAATTTATCATTTATTTTAGCTAAAATGGATGTAACGAAATTTGTTTTATCCTCTGCATATTGATGTTTATCATTAGGATTAGCTTGTGAAAGTTGAACCTTTAACTGTTCATACTGTATACGAGAAGTTTTGTTGTCAATTAAGTAATCTCTGAATTGTAATTGTTCTATTAAATATGTGTTTCCTTGTTCATACATATGAATTTGATGAGTTCTTGGCTCTCCTTTATTAAAATAGTATCGTTCAGGCAGTACATCTTTTCTGTATTTATAGTTTAGTAGTTCTAACTTGTTTATACATTTTAAACCGTCCGTATAATTTTCTAATTCGATTGCAATATCAATAATTGGCTTTGCACTTAAATGTGGAATAGAGGTACTACCAATATGGTGTATCGCTAAAATATGTTTGCCAATTTGTTCTTCAATGAGTTGTTTTTCTTTCATAAACTCAATTTGCCATTCTTCAGTCCATGGAACTAAAAACACTTTTCCAAACGGTAAACCTAACATTTGATTAGCACCTCTTTCAAAATGTTTATCAAAAAAGTAAACTACATTTTCTTAAAGCTTCTCAAAACAAGGTATTCCCACAATCTCCAAGGAAGAATCTTCTTCGCAAAGATCATAAATTTTACACCTTTTCCAATCGGATATCGTAATTTCGTACGCTTAGATTCAGCAATTTCTACAATTTTATTAGCAACATCTATCGGATTACCAAATGTATCACTGCCGCTATTAATATGTTTTTGTATTTTATCCATATATTCTTTGTAAGGAGAAGGTGTATCAGATTGGTTTGTAGCTAGTTGTTTACTAACTTCCCAAATATTTGTGTTATAAGAACCAGGTTCAATTAAAGCAACATCTATTCCGAACGGTTTTACTTCTAAACGAAGTGATTCACTCCAGCCTTCTAACGCATATTTTGAAGAAACGTAAGGGGATAGACCAGGGAATCCAACTTGACCACTAATGCTGCTTATATTTATGATTTTTCCACTTTTTTGTTCTCTCATATAAGGTAAAACAAGTTGAGTGATTGAAATAGCACCAAAAAGGTTCGTTTCAAATTGTTTACGGTATTCCTCTACTGGAATTTCTTCTACAAAGCCCCCATTTGCATATCCTGCATTATTAATGAGAAGATCTACTCTGTTTATTTCTTTTAAAAATAATTGGAAGTTATGTATAGAATTTTGATCTGTTACATCTAATTGTTGAACTCTTATATTTTGTTGTAAATTGAGTTTGGTAGCATGAGATAGTAAGTTTACTTGTTTTTCAAGGTTTCGCATTGTAGCAATGACAATATAGTCTTTTTTTGCTAGTTCAAGTGTCGTTAATAGTCCGAATCCACTTGATGCGCCTGTAATAATCGCGATTTTTTTATTCATTGGTCGCTCGCTTTCTTTTTCTTTTATCATAACGAGTTATAAAGGGAAAAGCTATTTAATGTATAAAGATATTTGTTATAATTGAAAATGGTTATCAATTATAATTAGTTTTCACATAAAAGGAGTGTGGATTTCATGGAGACTAACGGTTTTCATGATATTTTTCATAAATATTTTCATGGGTTACAAGTTGTAGAAGAAAGATATATGAATGTGCCAAAAACAATAGGTAAGGGTGATGTGCGAAGATGGACCTCGTTTTCTGGAATGGAAATTGTGTTTTCAAATTATCAATTTCATAATAATTATCGCATTCAGTTTGCATCTGATGCAGCAATGGTGGAACTTAATTTTTGTTTACAAGGATCTTGGGAAGTGCAAATTGGTCATACATCGTATGAATTAATGTCTGGCAATAGCTATTTATATTTTATGAATGATTTTGATGTGTTATTTGAATATGAAAAAGAAAGGCCTCTATATTCATTGGCAATTGGGATTCCTGTACAATTATTTAATCATTTCATGATGAATAATGCTATTGAAAAAAGTCTTGATTTTCATTCTATATTAGGAAATCAATCTTTTAAAAAGTTTCAAAATCCAATTGATTCTATAACATCTAATCTTATTAAGAGTATGATAGAGCATCCCCAAAAGGATCGTATTAGTCAACTAGAATTAGAAAGTAAAGCGCTCGAATTGCTTTCTATACATTTTGGGAGAGTGTTGCTTAATGATTGTGACGCAAATAAAAGGAGTCAATTATCAAAAAAGGATTTGAATAAAATAAAACAGGCTGAAGAAATTTTACTTCAACGAATGGAATCACCCCCATCATTATTAGAATTGGCTAAAATAGTAGGATTAAATGATTATAAATTAAAAATTGGATTTAAAGAATTATTTGGGATGTCCACGTTTGCATATTTACGAGAAAAACGTATGGAACATGCGATAGATTTACTACGTTCGGGAAATAGTAATGTGACCGAAACGGCATTTGCAGTTGGGTACAATAATGTCAGTCATTTTTCAGAGTTATTTCGTAAAAAGTATGGAATGAATCCATCAAAACTTTTACGTATTTATTAACGTAAAACAGGAATAATCCGCTATACCGTAAATTCCTCCGTTATTTGGTAGTTGCTTTTTGTAATGGTCATTATAATTACAAACAACATCCAATTGGAAATAATTTTTTATGGAGGAATTTAAATGAAAGAGCGGAATGAAAGTCATTTTTGGCTATTTGTATTAACAGGGATGTTTCTTATTATAACAACAACCGGTTTTGCACGTATGGCATATGGAATTATATTGCCATTTATGCAAGAGGGACTTCATTTATCTACAGCTCAATCAGGTATGTTAGGAACAATACTTTTTTTAGGCTATTTATTAACTGTAGGAACATCTGGAATATTTACTATCCGTTTTGGCGCAAAATCCGTTTTATTAATAGGGAGTTGGCTTGTTGTTGTAAGCTTATTGGGATTAGCCTTTGTTTATTCATTTTGGCTAGTCGCTATTTGTATGCTATGTGCTGGAGCTGGTAGTGCTTTAGTATATACACCACTCATGTCAATAACGGTAGGATGGTTTCCGGACAAAAGAGGAACTGTAATGGGGCTGTTATTAAGCGGTGCTGGCATAGGTATGTTATTTAGTGGGATAATTGTTCCTTATGTAGTACGTACATTTCCTGAGTACAGTTGGCGTGGTGTATGGTTTTTGTTTGGGGTTATTACATGTATCGTAGTATGTATCACTTCAATTATTTTGAAAAATCCTGATGTAACCGAAGATGAGGAAAAAGGGAATCATAAATCGTTTTTATGGCAAACAAAAGAACTATATGTTATTGCATGGATGTATTTTATTGTGGGAATTGTTTACTTAATTCCGAATTTATATCAAACTAGTTTTATGATTGATAGTGGTATTTCGGCAGCAATGTCAGGAACCATTTATGCAATTGCCGGTATGTTTTCAATAGTAGGAGCTCCTATCTGGGGATTGATTTCAGATCGGATTGGCATAAAGAAAACGTTATGTATTGCACTTATTTTAGCTGTAATAGGTGATGTGGCACCAATCCTTTTTGCAAACATAATGGGTTTTATCGTATCGGCAATAATTTGGGGTTCTAGCCTCGGTGGTATCCTTTTATTAATACAAGTTGCAGCATCAAAGCAAGTATCCCAAAAGTATGTATCAATGGCAATTAGTTTTATATCTGTTTTTTATGCAGTTGGTCAAATGATTGGACCAGGACTTGCAGGCTGGATTATTGGAACAAGTGGTTATACAGCTGCTTATGGATTAGGTGCGTTCGGTTTCTTTATATGTATATGTATGGGATTGCGTTTAAAAAGAGGAAATCTTACAAACTCAGCGTATTTAGAGAAGTGAGTATTGTCTTGAAATGAATCTTTTTAAAGGAGGGACGTAAAGTGGTACATGTGAAAGATGTATTAGCAGATCAATTATTGGCGAATGCAAACGATCCTAGTTGGTATATTCCATTTTCAGATGCAGTGAAAGACCTACCTGAGAGAGAAGCTTTTTGGAAACCGAATGAAGAGAGTAATAGTATAGCTGAAATTGTACAACATTTACTGTATTGGAATTCAACGTGGCAAACTAGGTACAAAGAATCGAATGTGGATGCCGTGCCCGCTATTGGTGATAATAACAAAAGTTTTATGCTTTCAAATAATCAAACCTTCGATGAGTTGAGAGAAAAACTACTAGAGAAACTGTTACAATGGCAAAAGCTTATAAATGAAGAGAAGGTTGAAAGTGATGTAGTTGGATTTCCTGTTTCTGCAAAGTGGTGGGAAATATTAGCAAATGTAACAACTCATAACGCTTATCATATTGGTCAAATTATTTACATCCGGAAGTTACAGAAGAGTTTTGAGAATGAATAAGATAATAATTCTCAAATTAGGTGAACAAAAGTGGACAAAACGAGACATATGTCTCATTTTGTCCACTTTTTTATTATGAAAGAAATGAGAAAACAAATGAAATCAAGGATTAGAATTTGGCACAGTACTTGCAATATAAAAGATGAACAAGAAAATAGGAGGGCTGAACATGTTAAAAACAACTGAAAGTAAAGGGAATGAAATTACGAAAGAACAAGCTCGTTGGATGTATGAAAAAATGTTAGAGATTCGTAAGTTTGAAGATAAGGTGCATGAATTATTCGCCCAAGGCGTTCTGCCAGGTTTCGTTCATTTATACGCAGGTGAAGAAGCGGTAGCAGTTGGTGTATGTGCCCACTTAACAGATCGTGACAGTATTACAAGTACGCATAGAGGACATGGACATTGTATCGCAAAAGGCTGTGATTTAAACGGGATGATGGCTGAACTTTTCGGGAAAGTGACAGGGTTATGTAAAGGTAAAGGCGGTTCCATGCATATTGCCGATTTAAATAAAGGAATGCTTGGTGCAAATGGAATTGTAGGCGGAGGTTTTCCACTTGCTTGCGGCTCAGCATTAACAGCTAAATATAAAGGAACGAAAGATGTGAGTGTTTGCTTCTTTGGTGACGGAGCAAATAATGAAGGGACATTTCACGAAGGGGTTAACTTAGCAGCGATTTGGAAGTTACCAGTTATTTTTATCGCCGAAAATAACGGGTACGGTGAAGCAACGACATTTGAATATGCGTCAAGTTGTGATTCCATTGCAGATCGAGCGAAAGCTTACAATATTCCGGGTGTTCAAGTGGATGGAAAAGATCTACTTGCAGTATATAAAGCAGCAAAAGAAGCGGTGGAGCGCGCACGTAATGGCGGTGGTCCAACAATAATTGAATGTATGACCTATCGTAATTACGGTCATTTCGAAGGTGAAGCGCAAACATATAAAACTTCAGAAGAAAAAGAAGAACATTTAAATGAAAAAGATGCGATTGTGAATTTCCGTAAGCATTTAATTCATGAAGCTTTATTAACTGAATCTGAACTTGTCGATATGGAAAAGGCAGTAGATGAAGCAGTGCAAAGATCGATTGAATTTAGTGAAAATAGTCCATATCCAGAGGATGAAGAATTATTAAAAGATGTATACGTTTCTTACAAATAAGAGGAGGGTGAAAAATAATGACTAGAACAGTAAGTATGTCAACTGCAATTAATGAAGCGATGAAAATTTCAATGCGTCGTGATGAAAATGTAATTTTGATAGGAGAAGACGTTGCAGGCGGTGCACAAGTTGATCATTTGCAAGATGATGAAGCATGGGGCGGTGTACTCGGTGTTACGAAAGGACTTGTACAAGAATTTGGCCGGAATCGTATTTTAGATACTCCAATTTCTGAAGCTGGTTATATGGGAGCGGCGATGGCAGCGGCTGCAACAGGATTACGTCCGATTGCTGAATTAATGTTTAATGATTTTATCGGTAGTTGTCTTGATCAAGTGTTAAACCAAGGCGCAAAGTTCCGCTACATGTTCGGTGGTAAAGCGAAAGTGCCAGTTACAGTACGTACGATGCATGGTGCTGGTTTTAGCGCAGCGGCACAGCATTCACAAAGTTTATATGCGTTATTTACGAGCATTCCAGGTATAAAAGTTGTCGTACCTTCCACTCCTTATGACGCAAAAGGCTTATTATTAGCGGCAATTGAAGATGATGATCCAGTAATCTTCTTTGAAGATAAAACACTTTACAATATGAAAGGCGAAGTACCAGAAGGGTACTATACAATTCCTTTAGGGAAAGCAGATATTAAGCGTGAAGGTTCTGATGTAACAATCGTCGCAATTGGAAAACAAGTTCATACAGCACTTGCAGCTGCAAAGCAATTATCGAAAAAGGGGCTTGAAGTAGAAGTAATTGATCCACGTTCTTTATCACCACTGGATGAAGATACGATTTTAGCATCTGTTGAAAAAACGAATCGCCTAATTGTTATTGACGAAGCAAATCCAAGATGTAGTATCGCAACGGATATTGCAGCAATTGTAGCGGATAAAGGATTCGATTTGTTAGATGCACCTATTAAACGAATTACAGCTCCACATACACCAGTTCCGTTCTCGCCACCACTTGAAAAGTTATATTTACCAACACCGGAGAAAGTAATTGAAACTGTATCAGAAATGATCGGAGACCAATCTTTATTACATGTGTAATGAAACGATTAGAAGGGAGAGAGAACTATGGCTGTAGAAGTTGTAATGCCAAAGTTAGGTATGGCGATGAAAGAAGGTATTATTACGAGCTGGAATATTAAAGCAGGTGATAATGTAGAAAAAGGTGAACTAATTGCTAGTATTAACTCGGAAAAAATCGAAACTGAAATAGAAGCACCAGCGGATGGAACTGTTCTGGATATAGCTGTAAGTGAAGATGAGGGAGTGCCGCCGGGTACTGTAATTTGCTATATCGGTAAACCGAACGAAAAAGTAGAAGTAAATGAAAGTACACAAGTTGTAGTAGAAAAAACACCGAATCTAGAGCCTAAAAAGGTCCAACATCCAGAACCATATGCGATAGATGTGGCGAAGCAAAGAATCAAAATTTCACCTGTAGCGAAGAAAATTGCAAAGTCTGAAAATCTGGATATCAAGGCATTAGTTGGTACAGGACCTGGCGGAAGAATTACAAAGGTAGACGTATTAAAGGCGCTTGAAGAAAGAGTTGCAATTCCAGAAGTACTTGAACAAGAAGAAAGTAAAGTCATTCCTGTTACTGGTATGCGGAAAGCAATTGCAAAACGTATGTATGCAAGTTTACAAAATAGTGCGCAATTAACATTAACAATGAAAGTAGATGTTACAGATTTAGTTGCTTTACATAAAGACATAGCGGAAGTTGTACAAAAACGATACGATAACAAACTAACCATTACAGATTTCGTTTCTCGTGCTGTTGTATTAGCACTTAGAGAGCATAAAGAAATGAATAGCGCTTATATAGATGATGCAATTCATCAATTTGAACATGTTCATTTAGGCATGGCAGTCGCGTTAGAAAAAGGATTAGTCGTTCCGGCTATTCGCTTTGCTAATAATTTATCTTTAGTAGAGTTATCTAAAGAAATTAAAAACGTTGCACAAAAAGCAAGAGAAGGTAGTTTAAGTAGTGATGATATGCAAGGAACAACCTTTACAATTAGTAATTTAGGTAGCTTCGGTATTGAATATTTCACACCAGTATTAAATACGCCTGAAACTGGTATTTTAGGTGTTGGGGCAATGGAACATGTTCCAGTATATAAAGGGAAAAAATTAAGAAAAGGAAGTATATTACCTTTAAGTTTAACATTTGATCATCGTGTATTAGATGGTGCACCAGCAGCTGCATTTTTACGCACAATTAAACGTTATTTAGAAGAACCTGTAACAATTCTTTTATAAAGAGAAGGTGAGAGAATGAGTAAATTAGTCGTTATTGGAGGCGGACCTGCTGGTTATGTAGCAGCAATTACTGCGGCTCAAAATGGAAAAGATGTCACTCTTATTGATGAAGCTGATCTTGGTGGGACTTGTTTAAATGTTGGTTGCATGCCTACAAAATCATTGTTAGAAAGTGCGGAAGTGCATGACATTGTGAGAAAAGCGAATAATTATGGAATTACACTTAACAATGGAAGTATATCAATTGATTGGAAGCAAATACAGGTGAGGAAATCACAAATCGTAACGCAGCTCGTCCAAGGAATACAATATTTAATGAAAAAAAATAAAATAAAAGTTATACAAGGTAAAGCGAAATTTGAAACGGATCACCGTGTGCGAGTTACAAACGGTAATAAAGAAGATGTAGTAGATGGAGAACAGTTCATTATAGCGGCAGGTTCAGAACCGACTGAATTACCTTTTGCTCCATTTGATGGGAAGTGGATTTTAAATAGTAGTCATGCAATGTCCCTAGAAAATATACCGAAATCATTATTAATCGTTGGCGGTGGTGTAATAGGTTGCGAGTTTGCAAGTATTTATAGTCGCCTTGGAACAAAAGTTACGATTGTTGAAATGGCACCGCAATTATTACCTGGTGAAGATGAAGATATCGCAAATATTTTAAGAGAGAAACTAGAAAAAGATGACGTGAAAATATTTACAGGAGCTGCTTTAAAAGGATTAAATAATTATAAGAAGCAGGCTTCATTTGAATATGAAGGAAGTATCCAAGAAGCCAATCCGGAATTTGTTCTCGTTTCTGTCGGCCGAAAACCACGTGTACAACAATTAGATTTAGAAAAAGCAGGCATTCAATTTTCAAATAAAGGAATTTCTGTGAATGAACATATGCAAACAAACAGATCACATATTTACGCAGCGGGTGATGTGATTGGTGGAATACAGCTTGCTCACGTTGCCTTCCATGAAGGAACGACAGCAGCATTACACGCGAGCGGAGAAGATGTGAAAGTAAACTATCATGCTGTACCTCGCTGTATTTATACAGCTCCAGAAATTGCTAGTGTCGGTTTAACAGAAAAAGGAGCAAGAGAGCAATTTGGGGATATACTAATTGGAGAATTTCCTTTTACAGCGAACGGAAAAGCGCTTATTATTGGAGAACAAACGGGGAAAGTAAAAGTTATTGTGGAACCTAAATATCAAGAAATTGTAGGAATTTCTATTATCGGTCCTCGTGCAACCGAACTAATCGGACAAGGAACGGTGATGATTCATACAGAAGTAACCGCTGATATAATGAGAGATTATATTGCAGCACATCCAACTTTATCTGAAGCAATCCATGAAGCATTATTGCAGGCGGTAGGACATGCTGTGCATGCTTAAATAGAAATATAATAACCCACTATTCTCTACATTAATAAGAAAATAGTGGGTTGGATTTTTTCAATTAGTAAATATACAATTATTATTTTATTTCAATAGCTGAAGTAATGTCGTTCCAATCAGCAGCTAAATTTGCAGTTTGACCATACCAATCAGAGTGTCTAAAGGAGACACCTTTTCCATATCCTTGAGTTGAAGAATGTTCCCATAGCGTTGTTGAATAACTTGCAGAAGGTGAAGCTGTACTTACAGAAGAAATTCTGTCGTTCCAGCTAGAAGGTAAGTTTTTAAAGCCGCTGCTCCAATAAATATACTGTCCACCTTTATTTTGATGCTCATAAAAATCGGTACTACCAGCACCACTACCTAAAGGGTTAATTTGATTTTTAAGTGCCTTTTTATCCTTTTCAATAAAAGCATTCAATGTTTCTCTGCTAGTAAAGCCATAAGCTAACCAATCTCCATTTTCATTTTGCTTAGGTAGTACCATAGTAATTTGGATGTCTTTTTTTGATTGATCGCTTAATTTTGTGAATGAATTAACATTCTTTTCATCAACTTTTAAATAATCAAATGATTTAATTGTATTACCTTTTTCCTCAGCACTTGCTACGCCTAGTCCGCCAGTTAATACAAAACCTGCTACTAATGTCCCTGCTACTAATTTCTTCAACATATAACCATCCCTTTTTGTTTAGATTTTTGTACAGGTGAATCTTGTACAACTAAAATGTATTCTATTTTTTTATTTTTGTAAATATTCTGAAGTTTTAGAAATAAAAGGCGGAATATTTACAGTTTTGCATTTTTTCTTTAGAAAAAATAGTTATTGGAATGATATAATAAATAGATATATCACTTTTGTTGGATGTTAAAATGTTTTAGGAGGGAAGGGATTGAAGTATTTCAATAAAGATTGGTATAAAGAAATGCAAGTATCTGGATTTTTAATTTTCCCAGAAACAGTAGAAGAATGGGAAGAGTTGTTGCGAGAGAGCGAAAAGATAGGAATGGATTACAAGCAAAGTTTAAGAGAAGACGTGGAAGAAAAGAAAGAAGATCTATTAAAGTTTCTACCTAAGTCATTACATCCATACATTCATGAAAATACAATTAATTCAGAATACCCATCGGAAAAATTAAAGAAACTTATGCTTGAGTGGACAGTAGATTATGAGAAAAGAATGAATGATTTAGAACAAACGTATTTAGATAATTATAATACTATAAAAGAAAAGCTTGCGCAGAATGTCGTTCAACTACATGAATACTCACTACATGACAGTGTAGTCAAATCAGTAGAAAGAAGGTCAGAAGATAAGCTAATAATAACTTTAGATTGCAGTGGTACTTTAAGTGAATTTGATAAACTGGAAGTAACTTTTACAGGCGTAACGAAATGTTCTATTCCGGAACATTTTGAAGGTGCTTGGTGGTTATGTCATGAAATAGATCTTATTAATGAAGGTTTCGAATTGGGTGTTTTATTTGATTGCCCATTTGAAGAAGTGACGATTTGTGCAAAAGACGTATTGCTTGAGATAGGTAACTAGTAAACTTTATAACTTTATAAATAAAAAAAAGTCTTATAAGACTTTTTTTATTTAGATGCTAAATTATCAAGTTTCCAATAAGTATCTATTAACGGCGCAGCTTTGCTATCTATGTATAAATACATGGTATTTAAATCTTTTGGAGAAGCTTTCATATTAAATACAATGTCGGTAGTTAAAGAAAACTCAGAAGGAACCTTTTTAGCATTTTCATTTTGTATAACTTCACCTTCGTATTTTTCACTCGTTTTTTCATCTTTTATGAAATATTTTATTTCTGAAAGATCTATCGTTTGTCCGTCAGCACGAGCATTATTTATAGTAACGCGAGCTGTGAGACGCCACTCTTTGTCTATTTTTTCGAATTTAGCATTTTCAACAGTTGCTCTATAGTATTCATTTTTATATATTTCCCCATAGTGCATTGAATCCTTTTCAAGAGCGCTCTTTTCTTGTTTTGGTGCAGTATTCCCATTACATCCTGCCATTAGTCCTGTAAATAATAATGCTGTACAAGTTACTTTAATTATAGATTTCATAATAATTCCTTTCTGTGTTAAAAAGTAAAACATAGGAATAATTTTACATCAATAGGAAGTTAAATGGAAGTGTGTTTGTGGAATATGCAAATATGCATTTATTTCGTTCTGAAGTTAACGGAATAGAAAGAGGGAAAAAGCTGAATAAAACGGAGTGAATAAGAATTGAAAATATTGTAAAACGGAAGAGACATACATATAATTAAAATAAGGATGAGATTTCAGAATCTTCAATAACGGCGGTGGGTACATGTTTACTGAAGAGCGTAGAGAGAAAATTTTAGAGTTACTTAAGAAAGATGGAAGGGTAATTGCTAAGGATCTTGCGGAAAGTTTCGATATGTCTATTGATTCGATAAGAAGAGATTTGTCTATTATGGAGAAGGATGGTTTGTTAAAAAGAACGCACGGAGGTGCAGTTGAACTTACGCGAGTGAGAAACTTAGCTACTGAACCATCGAAACGTTATCGTGATAGTTCAATAGAGGAAGATACGATTGCGAAAGTTGCTGCATCCTATATACAAGAAGGAGATTCCGTTTTTATTGGCGGGGCTTCAATTCACTATGCCATGTTAAAGTATTTACCTGAAACATCATTTACAGTGATTACGAATGCTTTAGAAATTGCTAGTAAGTTACGGGAATATAAGAACATTGATACGTACTTAATTGGTGGAAAGGTGAAACCATCAGGAAATATGACAGATACACTTGCCTCAGAATTGATCAGTAGATTATCTATTGATCTGTATTTCTCTACAGGTGGTGGTATTTCATTGAATGGTATAAGTACTGCAACGCCGGAAGTTGCTTATTTTGGAAAAACAGTAAGTAAAATTGCTAGAAGAAACATTTGTTTAGCTCCTCATAATAAACTCGGAATAGACTGCTTTATAAAAGGAGAATCACTAATAGAAATTGACCTTATAATAACTGATGAAGAGGCAAGTAAAGAAACGATTCAAGAATTTGAGAAACGAGGTAAAGAAATTATAATAGCATCAATAGACTGCATTTAAAAGGGAGTTTGAAATGATAATAAGAGGACAGAAGTTTCATATAAATGGATTAACTTATACAATTCGTTCTGCAGCTGCAACGGATGCTGAGCAGTTATCGGAAATTAGAGCTCAGATCGATGGCGAAACTGAAAATATGGATAGAGAAGCTGGAGAGGGATTTATAGATAAGATAGGTTTTCAAAAAATAATAAAAACAGATAGTGAAGAGACGAAAAATCTCTTTTTAGTTGCAGAAGTGGACAAGCGAATCGTGGGATTTTCAAGATGTGAAGGATCAAATTTGAAGAGATTAACTCATAAAGTAGAATTTGGTGTTTGTATTTTAAGAGAGTTTTGGGGATATGGAATGGGCAAGAGTCTCTTGCAACAATCTATTCAGTGGGCTGATGAAAATGAAGTGAAAAAGATATCATTGCAAGTGCTAGAGACAAATGAAAAAGCTATTCAACTTTATAAAAAATTAGGTTTTGAAGTAGAAGGTATTTTGAAAAATGACAAAAAGCTGTCGGATGGGAAGTATTATAATACGGTTGTAATGGGAAGATTCATAAAAGAGGTGTAGTGGAATGTTTTACAGAAGAAAGTGCTATATGGTAAAGAATGAATTTATAGAAATATTTAATGAGCATTTTACTAACACGAACTTACCCAATCAATTAAAGCATGGTTCCAGGCTAATTGGCCGCTGGATGAAAGATAATAATGATGGTACAACTGAAATATTCGCCATATGGGAATATGATAATTATGAACAGTATAAAGAAATTGAATCGAAAATTAGAAGTGACGAGAAGCATGTTAAAAGAATACATGATTGGTATGAAAAACATGGCGGAAGAGAATATGTTTTACAGAAGTACATAGTAGAGTTAAAAAATGAAGAGTTAATATGTACTGTAAAGTGATAGAGGAGTGATGGATAATGAGAATTAAACCAAAATTATATTTTAGTTTAGCATCTACCATTTTATTTGCAATAGCGGTGATAGTTTTCTTTATAAACGGCACTCCACAAAAGTGGTTTTGGTTATGTATTTTCTTTGCGTCCATTATACAAAATATAGTTTTACTAAAAAAGAATAAAGAAGCGAATTAGGATATTCAAATTATTAACATATTTGTGTCGTCTTTCTAGTTTTATTGAAAACGCTTTTATTCAGTTTTATAATAAAAGTATGTTTTTACAGATCTCCAAAACAATGAATAGGGAGATGATACAATGTTAGCTTCACCGTTTTACTTACATACATGGAAAAAGTTTGTTGATGAAGGAGTCCTTGATTCGAACCGTATAAACGAAAGAATTTCAGAGTCATGGCATCGATGTAAACAAGCAAATGTGAATCCTCATATGAATAAAGGTCAGAAAATTTTGTCTTCTAATATTTTTCAGGATCAAAAGAAAAAGAGTGAAATCTTCCTTGATATAGCAATACCTCAATTACAAAATATGAGGAAAACCATTGATGAACTGCAAATGATGGCATTATTAATTGATCCAGACGATTACGTTCTATCGCTAAGTGGAAATCAACAAACGTTAAAACGAGCGAAACATATTAACTTCATTGAAGGTGTGAAATGGACGGAAGCAACTGTTGGTACAAATGCGATAGGAACCGCGTTACAGATTGAAGAGGCTATTATGATAAGTGGTACAGAGCATTATTCTGTCGCATCTCATAGCTGGAGCTGTGCGGCCGCTCCCATTCATAATGATGACGGGAAATTAATTGGAGTTCTAGATTTCTCTTGTCCAATTGAATTTTCACATCCGTATATGCTCGGGATGGTAACCTCGATTGCACATGCGATTGAACGTGAATGTAGTATTCGAGTGCATCAAAATGAATTACATTTAATCCATCGTTTTTTAGATGTAATTGACAGTGATGAACAAGTTGTCATTTGTAATCATCGTGATGTTATCGTTTCTGCAAGCAAGAAGGTTCGAGAACGAGTTTCTAATTGGTCACGAATGAAACTTGAAGATTTAATGCAACATGGATTGAAGCCTAAATTAGAAGTACCAGTATATAGTAATGATAGAATGATCGGGAAATGTATTTATGTAAAGGAAAATAAACAAGGAAATGTATTTTCAACTTCCCCATTTATAAACGGAATTACTTTCCCAGGAGTTATTGGGACAAGCAATGCATTTCAACATACTTTAGAAGAAATTAAGCTTGTATCTCCAACTGACGCTAGTGTATATGTTTGTGGTGAAACAGGTGTAGGGAAAGAATATGTAGCGAGAGCGATTCATGAAAATAGTCCAAGAAAAAATGGCCCTTTTATAGCTGTTAATTGTGGTTCATTGCCGAAAGAATTAATGGAAAGTGAATTATTCGGTTATGCTGAAGGTGCGTTTACAGGTGCGCGGCGCCAAGGATATAAAGGGAAATTCGAACAAGCAGACGGTGGAACAATATTTTTAGATGAAATTGGTGAAGTGCCGCCAGAGATGCAAGTAGCATTATTGCGTGTTTTACAAGAACGAACAGTAACCCCGATTGGCAGTTCAAAAGAAGTACCAGTAAATATTCGTATTATTACAGCGACACATAAAGATTTACTGCGATTAGTAGAAGAAGGGAAATTCCGTCAAGATTTATATTATCGGTTACATGTTTATCCGCTATATGTTCCATCGTTAATAGAAAGAAAAGAGGATATTCCGTACTTCATACAAGATTTTTGTGAACGAAAGAATTGGAATGTTGTATTTCCAAAAAGCATTGGTAATCAATTTTCTCAGCATACATGGCCCGGAAATATTCGAGAATTATTAAATGTATTAGAACGCATTTACATTTTGTCGCAAGGTCGCGAAATATGCGAAAAACAAATCTCTTTTTTATTACAAACTATGATGGAAAATCAACATCAACTTGCATTGCAAACAGAAAATAAAACGGAGCATACATTAAATTTCCGTGAAAAAATACAGCGTGATAGCATGATTGAAGCGCTAGAAAAGACAAACGGAAATGTTTCATTAGCTGCCAAACTTTTAGATGTACCTCGAAGTACATTTTATAAACGAATGCAAAAATATAAGCTATAAAGTAGATTTTTGTAATCTACTTTTTCTTTGTGGGCTCATGTTCTGTCGGAATGTGCGCTTACCGGGGAAATAATAGAATAGTTAGAAATTAATTTCCGGCAGGTGGACTTTTGTGAAGTATATTGAAATTGGCATCGGAAATAGGTGGTTTGTTCGAACGGAAACTGAAAATAAAGATGGAACTGAATTTGAGGAACGAGGAATTATAAAACCTATTTATTTTGAGTCTTTATATGTACGAATTTGGTTTCGTAAAACGTGTTTTATTTTTGATACGAAAGTAGGGGTTAAGAAAGTAAGAAAAAGTAGAGATGAGTATAAGTTTATTGTTGGAATTGTAAGTAGGTTAAAACAATAGAATTAAATAGGGGCTGTTACTTTTACTTACATCGCTATTTTGTATTATTGTATCGTTAATGAAATATTTAAAATGAGCTTTTACTTAACATGTTGAGTAACAGCTTATTTTTTTGAAGTTTTCTCATTAAAAATAGTAGTTGCTGTTTGGCACATCTTTCTATCAATACAAAATCTTTCTGTTATCCAATAAGCAAGTTCAGAAGAGGTAAGACTATGTTCGCTTTTCTTACCTTGGAAATATCGTTTTAAGACATTATCATTAAATGATAGAAATTCGTTTACTAGTTTTTCTGATGACATATTTTTTTCCTCTCTATATAGAAGTTAGCATTAAAAATATTATACAATTAATATCAGAAAATACAGTTATTCATTAATAGAGTGGGAGAGATTTATATGTCGATGTCGCTATATTATAAAAAAATCCGTGAGCAATTAGGCCATGAACTAATTCTAATACCGAGTGTAGCTGCTGTTATTAAAAATGAGCAAGAGAAAATCTTATTTCAATATCCTGGTGGAGAATACTGGAGTTTGCCAGCTGGAGCAATTGAACTTGGGGAAACTCCAGAAGAAGCAGTAGTTCGGGAAGTTTGGGAAGAAACAGGATTGAAAGTGCAAGTGAAAAAACAAAAAGGGGTATTTGGAGGAGAAGAGTACCGTCATACATATCCAAATGGCGATCAAGTGGAATATATTGTTGTTGTGTTTGAGTGTGAAGTTACTAGTGGCGAGCTAAAATCGATAGATGGTGAATCTTTAAAACTACAATATTTCTCTTTATCCGAAAAGCCACCTTTAGCGTTACCGTACCCAGATAAAATATTTTTATAGATGTAAAATAGCACACCTTACTTCTTGAAGGTGTGCTATTTATATAATCCTGTCGTATACATCTCAGTTAACGTATGTACAATCTCTTCTAAGTCGATCTCTTTATCATTTTTCACAATCGCCCAAAGAAACATTTCATTCATCGCGAACCAAGCACGTGCTACAATTTCTTTATTTAATTCAGGCTGTGCTAACCCACTTTCTTGAGAGTACGTAATATCTTGCGTAATATTTTTTATAAAGCGTTCCCGTATCTCGTCCCATTTTTGACGTATCTCTTTTGATAATCCGATTGCTTCTTGTACAACTTGCAATATAGCTCGTTCTTTCTCTGCTAATTGTAGAAATGCTCTAACTTGATTTTGAATCATGCTACGTGCTTCTTCTTTTGTTTGAGGCGAAAAGGAGCGCTCAGCAATATCATAAAATTGATTCATAACATTTTCCATTAAAACTATGAGGAGATCATCTTTGTTTTTAAAGTATACATATGCCGTTCCATAACCAGTTTCTGCATGTTTAATAATTTGTGTAATTGTCGTTTTTTGAAATCCGTTATGTATAAAAATAGTGTAACCAGCGTGTAATAGTTTCTTCTTTGTTTCTAAGGAGCGGTGTTTTCTTGCTGAAAGAGTATTGTTTTTCAAAGAATCACCTCTTTATACTGAAATATCTGAAAATATAATTGTATTGTAAAAGGAATTTATATATAAAGTCAACTGACATAATATCATTGACGTTATATCAACTAAGGTGATATATTTCAATTAGTTAGAATAAAAAGAAAATTAAAAGAAGGTGACACCATGTATAAAGAACCATTTCAACCAACTTATGAATATGCGCTTGAATGTGATAAACATGATGAAATGAAAGATTTTCAAACTGAATTCTATAAAAAAGAAGGAACAATATATTTAGATGGAAACTCATTAGGACTACTTTCAAAAAGAGCAGAGAAATCGTTACTTACGTTGCTACATTCATGGAAAGAGTATGGAATTGACGGCTGGACTGAAGGTGAGCATCCGTGGTTTTTCCTTTCAGAGAAATTAGGTGAATTGACAGCGCCTCTTATTGGAGCTTTACCGGAAGAAACAATTGTAACCGGTTCCACTACTACGAATATACACCAAGTTATTGCGACGTTTTATGAGCCGAAAGGAATACGCACAAAAATCCTTGCTGATGAATTAACATTCCCGTCAGATATATATGCACTTCAAAGTCAAATTCGTTTAAAAGGATTAGATCCAGATGAGCATTTAGTACGAGTGAAAAGCCGAGATGGTAGAACACTTTCTGAAGATGATATTATTCACGCAATGACAGATGATATCGCGTTAATTTTATTACCTTCTGTACTATATAGAAGTGGCCAAATCCTTGATATGAAACGTTTAACAGCGGAAGCACATAAGCGTGGTATTCATATTGGATTCGATTTATGTCATTCAATCGGTTCTATTCCGCATTATTTCAAAGAATGGGATGTTGATTTCGCAATTTGGTGTAATTATAAATACTTAAATGCAGGACCTGGTGGTGTTGCGGGCCTTTATGTAAATAAAAAGCATTTTAATAGACTTCCTGGATTATCAGGGTGGTTTAGTTCTAGAAAAGATAAGCAGTTTGATATGGAACATACATTAACAGCTGCTGATCATGCAGGTGCTTATCAAATTGGTACACCGCACGTATTAAGTACTGCACCTTTAATCGGTTCTCTTGAAATTTTTAAAGATGCTGGAATAGAACGTTTACGTGAAAAATCGCTACATATTACAAGATACATGCTTAATTTAATTAATCATGAATTAAAAGACTTTGGATTTACAATTGGAAATCCATTAGAGGATGAAAAACGAGGCGGGCATATTTATTTAGAGCATGCAGAAGCAGCACGCATATGTAAAGCGCTAAAAGCAAATGGAGTTATCCCTGATTTCCGTGCACCTAATGGCGTTAGACTTGCGCCAGTTGCTTTATATAATACATACGAAGAAGTATGGCATTCTGTTCAAATTTTAAAGAAAATCATGAAAGATGAAGAATATAAGCAGTTTGAAAATAAGCGAGAGGTTGTGGCATAAACATGAAATCATCAGAGTGGATTGATATTTCACAACCGCTAAATAATGATATTGCCACTTGGCCAGGAGATACGCCGTTCTCGTATGAAGTTTCATGGTCAAAAGAAGAAAGTGGTTCAGTAAATGTCGGAAAGTTAACGATGAGTATTCATACAGGTACTCATATTGACGCACCGTTTCATTTTGATAATGATGGAAAGAAAGTAATAGATTTAGATGTTCAAGTTTATGTCGGTCCAGCACGGATCATTGATGTTTCTAATCTTGAAAGCATTGGGAAAAAGGAATTAGAAAACTTTCATTTAGAAGGCGTAGAACGCTTGTTGTTACGCACATCTTCACATGGTAAAGCGAATGAATTCCCAGTTGTAATCCCGCATTTACGTGCTGATATCGCACCATTTCTTTCTGAAAAGGGAATTCGTTTAATTGGGGTTGATGTACCATCAGTTGATCCATTAGATGATAAAGAATTAGCAGCGCACCATCAATTGTTTAAACATGGCATACACATTTTAGAAAATGTCGTACTAGATCATGTAGCAGACGGCGATTATGAATTAATCGCATTACCACTTGCCTTAACAGATGCAGATGGAAGTCCAGTTCGAGCAGTTATTAGACCAATATAAGTAGAATTATATAAAAAGGGGCAAAGGGGCGTTTGGCTAATATGAAAGAAAATGAAAAGGTAATTATGGAAAAAGGAATTCATACGGACTTTAAAGAGAATATGACGTACGGGGAGTATTTACAATTAGATAGTTTACTATCTTCTCAAAAGAGATTATCAGATCATCATGATGAAATGTTGTTTATCGTGATTCACCAAGCAAGTGAACTTTGGATGAAGCTTATTTTACATGAGTTAAACGCAGCAATCGAATCTATTAAAAATGATAAATTACAACCAGCTTTTAAAATGTTAGCACGTGTATCAAAAATTCAGTCGCAAATTATTCAATCTTGGGATATTCTTGCGACATTAACGCCATCAGAGTACATTGAGTTTCGTGATTCACTCGGTCAAGCTTCTGGTTTTCAATCGTATCAATATCGTATGATTGAGTATGCGCTTGGCTATAAAACGCCTCACGCATTAAAAATTTATGAAAAAGATCCAGAATTACACGCTCGCCTTCATACAGCGCTACATACACCAAGTTTGTATGATGTCGCAATTCAAGCTCTTGTAAAAGAAGGATTCCCTATTCATAAAGATGTGTTAAACCGTGATATTACGCAGCCTTATGAAGAAGATGCAACGGTAGAAGCGGCATGGATAGAAGTGTATGCAGATGTGAAGAAATATTGGGATTTATATCAGCTTGCTGAAAAATTAATTGATATCGAAGATTGGCTACAACAATGGCGTTTCCGTCATATGAAAACGGTAGAACGCATTATCGGACATAAAATGGGAACAGGTGGATCTTCTGGTGTATCTTATTTGAAAAGGGTACTTGATCAATGTTTCTTCCCAGAGCTTTGGAATGTTCGTACAAAATTATAAAAAACAAACCTGTCAGTTTATTACTGGCAGGTTTGTTTTTTATTTGAACACATTTATGTTTTAATTAAAGCTACAAGATATAATAAATAAGGTAATGATTTAATTGGAGGTAAAGTGTTGGATTTCAAGCAACTAGAAAATAAATTTGAAAAGAAAAAAGTAAATACATTTCTCGTTTATCAAAAAGGTGAGCTAACAAATGAATATTATAAAACGATAGAATGTGCAAGTAATTTATATAAAATAAATTCGATTACAAAAAGTATTGTGTCCATATTAGTAGGTATTGCAATCGATAAAGGATATATAAATGATATACATACACCGATTACAGAATGGATTGAAAATGTATCTAATGAAAAGCAGGGTTTGACTCTTTATCATTTATTAACGATGACTACAGGTGAGGATTGGAAAGAGTTCGGAAATGGAGTAGTGTTCCCAAATGATTTTGTAGAATCGGAAAACTGGGTGCAGTACATATTAGAACAACCAATAATTGAAGAATCCGCTACAAAAATGAATTATAACTCAGGGTCTTCACATTTGCTTAGTTATATTATTCAAGAAGCTACTGGAATACCGACAGAACAGTTTGCGAAAAAATATTTATTTGATCCTTTACAAATTACTGAATATGAGTGGCAGCAAGATCCTCAAGGCATACATGTCGGCGGCTTCGGTATGAAAATGAAATCTAAAGATTTATTAAAGCTCGGAATATTATGTTTGCAGAATGGATATTGGCAGGGGAATGAAATTGTATCCTCGAAATGGTTAGAAGAATCAAGTACACCTCTATTTGAAACGTATGAACATGTCGGGGCATATGGATATCACTGGTGGGTATTGAATAACGAAAGATTTCACATACCGTATTGTATGTACTTTGCTATGGGGTACGGCGGACAATACATCGTTATCATACCTCAATTAGAGCTTGTTGCTGTAATAAGTAGTCATATGCCAAAACGTGGACTCGTTCCATTGAAATTATTTATTGAACATGTACAAGAGAATGATAAGTTGATATAAGAAGAGGAGAGAATGTATGAGAAGTGTAAAAACATTATCTTTATTTAGACTATGTTTAAGTCTTCTAGCATGTAGCGCCATTATTACGCAATTTATAATAAGGGCACAAGTGAAACCGTTCAATCCAGTTAACTTTTTTAGTTTCTTTACGATCGAAAGTAACATCTTAGTTGCATGTATTCTCCTTTTAAGTAGCATCGGAACAGCTACATTTGGTCGGTCAGAGCAGTTTAGTATACTTCGTGGTGCCGCAACTGTATATATACTTACGACAGGACTCATTTATTTTTTGCTATTAAGAGGATTAGAAGAATCACTTCAAACCGCAATACCATGGGTAAATACGGTGCTACATTATATCATGCCAATTGCCATGCTTTTAGATTGGATTATAAATCCACCTAATAAGAAAATCACTTGGAAACAAGCTGCAAGTTGGCTCTTATTCCCGTTCTTTTACGTTGTGTACAGCTTAATACGTGGCACGATTGTAAATTGGTATCCTTATCCGTTTTTAGATCCGAGAATAGGCGGATATGGTAGAGTACTTTTATACAGTATAGGGATAGCGATTGTAATTGGTGCTATTTGTATATTGGTAAGGTTTTTAGGGAATCGAGATTTTAGGAAAGAATTTTAGAAATGAAAGAAACCCCACTGTTAACATTTTAATAGTGGGGTTTCTTTCATTTTATCTACTTGTCTTATGAAACGACATTTTTATAAATTTATCCGTCTTCGTTTCAAACTCAACATCAACAAAAACACCATATTCTTTTCCATCTTCACGTAGCCACAATTTAAATTTTTCAACCGTTATTTGAACGGTTTTCGGTTTTCTACCTATATGAAGGTAATCAATAATCTCCGCTTTTGGGTATTGTTCTTTCGTCTTTTCTACAGCAAGTTTCCCCCATTTGGCATACGGAGGCTGCGCATGAACAATTGATGGGACAGTATATATATTTGAACATGTAGTTATGAACAAAATGACGAGTGCGATACGCTTTAACAATTTTTTCATGATGAACTCCTTTTATCTTTTTTTATATTGTTTACATATTTTTTCAACGATATGAGTTTGGATTTTTTTGTCTTCTTTACATAAAAGCGAGGCTTTTACAAAACATAACCAAGAAATCATTTACATAATTAAGGAGGGAAAATCATGCGTCAAAAAGCTATTTTTAAAATAGCAGTTTTACTTGCGTTCATAGGACTATCTTTGATGGTCAGTAGTATACAACTAAAAAATGTTGAAGCTTTTTCTAATCAAGTCATTCAAAGAGGAGCATCTGGCGAAGATGTCATTGAACTGCAATCTCGTTTGAAATATAACGGATTTTATACGGGAAAAGTGGATGGTGTTTTCGGATGGGGTACATACTGGGCACTTCGAAATTTTCAAGAGAAATTTGGACTACCTGTTGATGGTTTAGCTGGAGCTAAAACGAAGCAAATGCTAGTAAAAGCAACGAAGTATGACAAGTCAACAGCTAATAAAGGAACGACAACGAATAAAGGAAATAGTGGTGGTACTGCACAAGAAAATAAACCATCTCAAAATAAAGGGACAAATGTTCCAAATGGTTATTCTCAAAATGACATTCAGCTTATGGCAAACGCGGTATATGGAGAATCTCGTGGTGAACCGTACTTAGGGCAAGTTGCAGTAGCTGCGGTTATTTTAAATCGAGTTACAAGTGCATCATTCCCAAATACCGTTTCGGGTGTAATCTTTGAGCCAAGAGCATTTACAGCGGTAGCAGACGGACAAATATATTTAACGCCAAATGAAACAGCGAAAAAAGCTGTATTAGATGCAGTTAATGGATGGGATCCAACAGGAAATGCATTGTACTATTTCAATCCAGATACCGCAACAAGTAAATGGATTTGGACTCGTCCACAAATTAAAAAGATCGGGAAACATATTTTCTGTAAATAGAGCGGAGGTGGAATTGTGTTACGAGGTATTGTAATCGTATTATTAACAATCGGTGTAGTTGGAACTGGATACTGGGGCTATAAAGAGCACCAAGAGAAGAATGCAGTATTAATTCGAGCAGAAAATAGCTATCAACGTGCGTTTCATGATTTAGCGTATGAGGTTGATTTATTGCACGACAAAATTGGAACAACGCTTGCGATGAATTCACGTGCATCTTTATCACCTGCATTAGCAGACGTATGGAGAATAACATCTGTAGCTCGTTCGGATGTAGGACAACTGCCTTTAACATTAATGCCTTTTAATAAAACGGAAGAATTTTTAGCAAATATCGGTGATTTTAGTTACCGTGCAGCCATTCGTGATTTAGAAAAAGAGCCGTTAAATGATCAAGAATACAAAACGTTGGAAACTTTATATTCAAATGCAGGCAATATACAAGATGAACTAAGAAAAGTACAACATCTTGTTTTGAAAAATAATTTACGCTGGATGGATGTTGAGATGGCACTCGCATCAAATCGTGATCCTGCAGACAATACAATTATTGATGGATTAAAAACAGTAGAGAAAAACGTAACATCGTATTCGTCTACAAACTTCGGACCGACCTTTACTAGTGCGCAAAAAAATAAAAAAGGCGGATTTGAAGCAGAAGGAAAAGCAATTTCTAAAGATGAAGCAGCGAAAATTGCAAAATCGTTTTTGAACTTAAAAGGAAATGAAAAAGTAGATGTTGAGAAAAGCGGAAAAGGTGCGAAAGAATCTTTTTATAGTGTGAAAATTAAAGACGAAGCAACAAATAATGAGTTTTATATGGATATTACCGGAAAAGGCGGATATCCAATTTGGGTTATGAATAACCGAGAAATTAAAGAACAGAAAATTAGTTTAAACGATGCAGGAAGTAAAGGTTTGACATTTTTAAAGGACCACAAGTTTAATAATATGGAGCTTTTTGATAGCTCACAATATGATAACGTTGGTGTATTTACGTATGTAGTAAATGAGAATGGCGTACGAATTTATCCAGAAGCAATTCAAATGAAAATTGCTTTAGATGATGGTTCTATCGTTGGTTTTTCCGCAAAAGAATATTTAGCATCACACCAAAAACGAACAGTTCCCTCAGCAAAGCTAACTGCGGCAGAAGCAAGAAAGAAAATCAATCCAGATGTTAAAGTTATGGAAGAACGTAAAGCTGTCGTAGTAAATGATTTGCATAATGAAGTACTTTGCTATGAATTTGTAGGTACTTTACGGAAAGATACGTACCAAATTTTCATTAATGCAAATAGCGGAGCAGAGGAAAAAGTGAAGAAAATGCAAGCTGTTGAAAAAATTTATGATTAAACTTTAATAGTAAAGTGGTGAGAATAATGAAAATCTTAATATATATGTTGATGATTTGCTTTTTTATAACAGGATGCAGTATTGGAAAAAAGGACAATCCAAACGAAAAACCAGAGCAAAAAAATGTTTCGACGAAAAATGTTAATTATACAAACAAACCAAATAAGCCAAATGAAAAAGCAGCGGATCATTTAGCATCTTTAGCCGCAAGTGTGCCAGGTGTGAATGATGCAACAGCGGTAGTTGTGGGGAAATATGCTATTGTAGGTATTGATGTAAAAGCGAAACTCGATCGAACTCGCGTGGAGTCCATTAAATACTCTGTAGCAGAAAGTTTAAAAAACGATCCGGATGGTGCTAATGCAGTCGTTGTAGCGGATGTTGATACGTATGAACGACTGAAACAAATTGGAAAGCAAATTAAAAAAGGAAAAACAGGTGAAGGTATACTTGATGAGTTAGCAGCAATTGTTGGCCGAGTAATGCCACAAGTTCCAAATGACATGATTGAAAATCGAGAAACGAATCCAATTAAAGATAATGATAAACAATTACCAAAAGATGAAGAACAAGAACTAAGAAAAGAACAGAATGACCAATCAAATAATCATTTGAATAAATAAAACTAACCCCGTACTAAAATGTACGGGGATTTTTCAATATAATATTTAATATTCAGTTTATTTTTAAGGGAATATATGGTTTAATTATGATGGGAGGGACAACTGTTATGATGAAAAAAAGCGCATTAATAGTATGTAGCTTATGCTTAGGTTTCAGTATGACAGCGTGTGAACAGAAGAAGGAAATGAAAAAACAAACAGCGACTTCTTCTACT
Source organism: Bacillus wiedmannii (assembly GCF_001583695.1). GTDB lineage: Bacteria > Bacillota > Bacilli > Bacillales > Bacillaceae_G > Bacillus_A > Bacillus_A wiedmannii. The sequence continues at coordinate 36,878 of NZ_LOBC01000015.1, forward strand.
GTGATGGAAAGGCAGCAGAAAGATTCTATCAATATAAATCATTTCTCGAACATAAATGAAGGAATGACTTATACAGAAGTGAAAGATGTAATTGGTTTTGATGGTAATTTACTTATAGAAGAAGGTGTAGAAGATTCTACACAAATTAAACAAATTTTTTCTTGGAAGGGAAGCAATCCAACTTCATTAGTTGAAATTACCTTTTTAGATGGAAAAGTGCATTCAAAAGCGCAGCAAGGTTTAAGTTAATAAGTTGAAAAATGGGAGAGTTTAGCATGAACATACATACAGGGGAAATTCAATTAGTTCCGTATAAGGAGAAATATAAAGAAGTTATACAAACATTTACTTTACCAAGTGAACAAGTTCAATTCACATCAGATCCAGGTGAATTATTGGAGAAAGCAAAAAGTGATCGAACAAAAAATGTGATTGTTATTTTAGATTACAATGGGGTACCTGTTGGTCTTTTCGCCTTGCAAACGGGAGATAGAGTACAGGAGTTCACAGATAATGAAAACGCTCTACTTTTAACTTCATTTTCTATAAATCAAAATAGACAAAGAAAAGGATATGCTAAAAAGTCATTGGCTTTATTACAAGGGTTTGTAAAACGTTATTTTCCGATGAAAAATGAAGTTGTACTTGCTGTGAATGAAAAAAATATTCCTGCACAAAATTTATATGAAAAAGTCGGCTTCCAAGATAAAGGCTTTAGAAGAATGGGACCAATTGGTCAACAAATTATAATGCATTTATCTATCATGAAATAACGAGAAGAAAAACTTACTCTTGCATAACAAAGTAGTAAGTTTTTTTATTTTGAAAGACAAGAGAATAAATATTAAAAGGCTATATTTAAAAGTAAAGAAATTATAGCTAGTTACATAAAAAAATAAAGATAATTGAAAAGCATTAATTTTAGTTAGTTGTACAATCATTAAATAATACTTTTGGGGGTCATAGCTTTATGGAAATAATTCAATTACTAAAGAAGGATGACTTATTTAATAAGGCAGTAGATGTTTTTTGGAAAGAATGGGGTGAGGAAGGTGGGCGTGCTTTTTATGAAGATTGTATGACTAATGCTTTAACTGATCCAAATGACATACCGAGTTTTTACATTGCAAAAGTAGATGATAAGATTATCGGAACGTATGCATTAATCCGCAATGATTTAAATAGTCGTCAGGATTTGAGCCCGTGGCTAGCATGTTTGTTTGTAGATGAAAAATTTAGGGGCAACTCTATAGGAGCAAAACTGTTGAATCATGGACTGCTAGAAGCAGCAAAAAAAGGGTACAAATTTCTTTATCTTACTTCCGATCTTAAAGGCTATTATGAAAAATATGAATGGGAAAAAATCGGAGTTGCTTATGGGCCTAGTGGAGGATACATACCTTTGTTTAAAAAGTCAATTGCACTATAATGAAATTAAACAACTATAAGAATCTTACTTCAATAAAATGTAGCAAGGCTCTTATAGTTTATATTATTACATCAATTGTGAAACACTTTGAATAAGGAGAAATGATATGACAATTTATATCGCATTACTAAGAGGAATCAATGTAGGCGGGCATAAGGTAACCAAAATGGCGGATTTAAAACAAATGTTTGAATCAATAGAGTTAAAACAAGTAAAAACATATATTCAAAGCGGTAATATCGTGTTCGAATCTGAAAATGATGTTGATTTTTTAAATAAACGAATACAATCGGAAATTAAAAACGTTTTTGGTTTTGATGTTCCAGTCATGTTAAGAACACATGAGGAATTTATAAATATGATAAAAAGATGCCCCTATGAAGCCGATTCATTGCTAGAAGGTGAAAGTATACATGTTGCTTTCTTAGCAAACGAACTTTCTGAAAAAGAAAAAGATCAGCTGCTTATGCAAAAAAATGAGACTGAAGATTGCTATATTTATGAAAAAGTTGTGTATTTATTTTTCAAAAATAGCATTCGAAATTCTAAATTAATGAACCAGTTTCAGAAGTTACATACACCAGCTACAGTAAGAAATTGGCGGACTGTGAATAAATTAAAAGCGATAGTTGAGGGAATGTAAATATAAAAAGATGAGATTCACTTAGAGCAGATAAATGTTTAAGAGACTATGGTTATAGTATAAAATAAACGAATTAAGGGGTAGGTAAGATGGGGAAATTTGTGAAAGACCAAAAGGTAGTTGCATTTACATTTGAAGGGTTGGCACCATGTACGGTTGTAAGAGTTGGTTGGATTTTTATCATGGTACAAGTAGAAGAAACGAAACATTTATATTCTGTAACAAAAAGTAAATTAACACCTATAGAGGAAGAGGAACACTACCTTTTAGAAGAGAGTATTGATGAAGAAGGGGTATTCGATATAGGTAGATTATTTGCTAAAATAGAAGCAGAAGATATGGACCTTGCAAAGAAATCATTTGAAGAAAATGAAGACTTCAAGAAATACGAAGATTTTCACAATCCATCCGAAGGGAAACTGTATGGTGGAGAGTACTATACTACAATAAAAACAGGTAAAGAGTTACTAGAACAATACTTTAATCGAGAAGAGCTAGAGCGTAATGGTACTAATTAAATTAGATGTGAAAACGGTTAAAGGCCAAATCTTATTTATGTTAGGTATATAGACTAAAAAATTTATATTTGATTATTGGGAGGATAAAATAATGGATTTGGTAAACAAATTTTTAAACGGCTTGAGAGCAGCATTATCAACAGATGATCTCGAAGCACTAAATAAATCGTGCGGTGCTACAAAAGAGGATATTGATATATTAAGGTTGAAATATCCGAATTGTCCAGAATCATTAATCTCTTTACTTGAAAATATCGATGGTACATATTGGCGGAAATATGGAGAAAACAAAGTTGCGGTATGTATTTTAGGCTCAGATGTTGAAGAGTATCCATATTATTTGCTTTCTACACAGCAGATGCTCGAAAGTTCAAAAGAAGAAGAAGACGTATCCTATCTTTTAGAATACCAAGATGACGAGGATGCTGTTGATTCTAAGATAAATCCACAAGGACTTCTCCCTGGCACTTATATTCATTTTTCAGACTGTATGAACAATGGTGGAACATCAAGACTCTATATTGATTTTAACCCTTCTGATGAAGGTGTATGTGGTCAAATAATCCGTTTTTTGCACGACCCTGATGAATATGAAGTGATTGCAAACAGCTTTGATAAGTATTTACAGAATCTTATTGATGGTGATTTTAATTTTCTAGAAGAAGAATCTCAATAATTTGTCTACAAACTCATTTAAAAGGTTAGAAATTAAACAACTTTAAAGAGCCTTACTACAATATGATTTGTAGTGAGGCTCTTATATTTTTTAATCAGAATTAAATAACATTATTATCACTTTACAAAATCTCATCTTTTTATTTATATTGTTTTGCGACTATAAGTTCGACGATAGGATAAATAAAGAACGAAGAACAAAGGGCGATAAAAAGAGGAAGATTCTTTATTTCATCGAGTAATAGGAATGCAAATCCTTCTGATAATATTAAAATAAAAAACATAAGGCATATAAGTACAAAATAAGCAATTTTAAAACTTTTATATTGTATTTGCTGTCCCATTTCATCTTTGCTTTCTTCTGATACTCCGTTTGGATCTCCCCACGTAATATGATTGATGAGGTAGCTAATTATTATTGCACTTGCGAAGATTGTTCCACCTAAAATCGCACCTTCAGAGATGTATTTATAGACTCCATGTATAAGTACTCCAAGTAACGATAAAACGATTGTTAGTAAAATGAAATTTTTGTGATTCATATTAGAAATAACACCTCCATAGTTGTAAAAAACTCTTTACATCCATAGTATAAAATTGGAAAAGTTTTATGTCAAATACTTTTTACATAAATGGTGCAAGAACATGATATTTTGTTTTTATGATTAATAAAAAATTACATTACATTTGAATGTAAAAGAATGGGCTCGCATATATTTGGAAGGGATGTCAGATTAATTTAGGGGGTAGTTATGTCTATTCTATTAAAAGCTGGTGCTGATGCAGGAAATAACGGTTTGAAGTTAATGGTGAAAGGGCAAGACCCTATTTTTATTCCGAGTATATATTCTTTATATATAGGAGAGCCTACAGGATTGTTAGATGAGAGTGATGTTTCATTATCCGAATTAGAAAATCACATTGACGTGACCATTAGTTCTCCATCACTAATGTTAAATAACGTGCGGTATATCGTTGGGGAAAAAGTCATTCAAGATCAATTAAAAGGCACTGAGGTTGAGAAGAAATCAAATAAGTCAACTGATGAGTTAATGGTTATTACAATTCTATCTGGTTTAGCAGTAAGTGCTATGCGTCAAAGTCCAACTTCAAGTCATATTAATATTCGTTATGATTTATCTGTTGCTCTTCCTATGCAGCTTATTACACAAGAAATAGCTGCGGAAAATGCGAAACGTTATATGGGGAATCATAAGGTTGTGTTCCATTATCCAAACGGACGTGATGTGACAATTAATATTTCAATCGAATATTGTAAATGCCTACCTGAGGGCGCTTCTGGTACGTGGGGCATTGTATATGATGAAGAAGGAAATGTTGTGAAACATAAAATAGAATGTGAACAAAATCAAGTTTCAGAAATTGATTTTGTTGATAAAACTTTATTGTCTTTTGATATTGGTGCAGGGACGACAGAAGAAGTAGTTTCACTAGGTGTGAACTTTAGACCACAACTAAGTAAGGGCTTATCATACGGTGTGAAAGAAACGTTACTACAAATTATTACAAGATGGAATCGGAAGTATCCAACAAAGACGATTGATAGTATTACAGAGTTTAACCAAATTTATTTAAATGAAAAGCACCCAAGAAATGCGTTACTAGTTGAAGAATCACAACCAGCATTATTAGGTTTAGCAGCGCGTGTCGCAACAGATATTATAAACAAAATTGATGACATGAAGGACGATCCATACGTATTTATTTATGGCGGGGGCGCAGTAATTATTAAAAACAGTTTAAAAATGATTTTAAAACAAAAAGGACGACTAACAAATGTAATCTTTGTAGATAATCCATTATTTACAAATGCACGTGGATTATTAGTCTACACTTGTTCGCCAAAATATAGAGAGCATAAGCAAAAAGAGTTAGGATTTACAAACTTAACGATAAGTTAGTTGGTGGAAGTATGCGATCTAGGCGATATAAACGTGGTGATCGAGTAAAAATCAATATTCATAAATCAGTATCACCTGAAATGATTGCATGGCTGAATAAACAATCAAACCCAACCAATTTCTTTTTCTTTGCAGCGCAGCAACTCTTTAAACAAGTAGGAGATATTGATGTGTCAAAAGCTATACCAAGTAGCCATGTTTTCTCATTATACGTGGAGCCATCATCTTTATTAAAGGTCGAAGTAAATCCCTTTAAAAACGTGCCACTAGAAGCTAATAAATCCACCGAAAATATAAAAAAAAAATCATGGGAATCTGTTGATCAATTAGATTGTCCGTTTTTTTAAACATAGAAAAAATAAGTATTGCCCATCACTATACATACGGATACAGTGATGGGCTTTTTTACATGTAACGAATAGAAGGGGCACAAATTATGGTGTGCCCCTTCTATTCATTATTTATCTATATTTTAGATGTATGTTCAATAACTTCATGAATGATGTCTTCCCAGTCATCAGGATGATTTTCATGTCCTGCGCCTTCAAGGGTTAGTAGGACTGAGTTAGGAATTTCATCAATAAGTGCGAGACCATGTTCAAAAGGGAGTGCAGTATCATCTGTTCCGTGAATAACTAATGTAGGTGCTTGTATGGAGTGAAGCACACCTTCATAAGCATCATCACCTTGAAGTAAAGCGTGATTAAACATACTTAATAGATTGTTTGCGCGTTCTATTTCTTGTTTTACTTGATTATAGACTCTTTTTTCATCAAATGTTCGTTTGGATCCACATAATAGGCGAGATCCGGAAACTAAATATTTTGCTACAACATTTTTATTTGTCCAATCTAAATGCGTGCCATTTGCGTGATGTGTTAAAATTCTTTCGTCCATCGGAGGTAAATCGCGCGTGTTATCGTCAGAGCCTATCACACTTGTAGCCAGTAATGTTAACGTTAAAATTCTGTCGGGATGTTTTACAGCAGCAATTTGAGCGATCATTCCACCTAATGACATACCGAATAGATGTGCTTTATCAATATGATAAGCATCGAGTACCCCAATTGCATCTTCAGCCATATCTGTAACTGTATAATTGGAAGTTCCAGGCTCATATGTAACAGAGCATCCCACATCACGGTTATCAAAACGAATAACAAATTTCCCCGTGTTAGCCAACTGTTCACAAAACTCTTCATCCCAATAAACCATTGAACACGTAGCACCCATAATTAATAAAATAGCTGGGTTTTTAGGGTTCCCAAAGCTTTCTGTACATATATCAATCTCGTTTATTTTAAATATCTTTTCAGTCATAGAGTTCTCCCCATTTCTTTTGAATGTAATTGAAAATACAGTTTTGAGTGATTCTAAGGTGAGTGTACGTTTTTTTACGGAATTCATAACGCTTCTTACGTAATTACCCCCAAAAATAAGTTTATGATAATTCAAGGCAAAAAATTTTGAGAAATATTTGTATGTTATTAAAATAAATAGCAAGGAGGAATGGAAATGAAAGCAATTGTTATAGATCAATATGGTAGTGTTGAAGAATTAACAGAAAGACAAGTTTTAAAACCGGTTGTTAAAGATAACGAGGTATTAATACGCATTCTCGCAACATCTATTAATCCTGTTGATTGGAAAATAAGAAAAGGAGACTTACAACAACAGTTACGATTTTCATTTCCAATTATTTTAGGGTTGGATGTAGCTGGGGTTATTGAAGAAGTTGGGGAAGAGGTAGAGTGCTTCAAAGTAGGAGATAAAGTATTTACGAAACCTGAAAATATAGGGAAGGGCTCTTATGCTGAATTCATTACAGTAAAATCGGATTTAGTATCTTATATGCCTACTAATCTAAGTTTCGAAGAGGCAGCTTCTATTCCTCTTGCAGGACTTACAGCGTGGCAAAGTCTTGTAGATTACGCAAAAATAAAAAAACATGACCGAGTACTCATTCATGCTGGAGCTGGCGGAGTTGGAAGTTTAGCAATCCAAATCGCAAAATCATTTGGAGCTTTTGTTGCCACAACTGCAAGTAGTAAGAATGAAGAGTTTTTAAAGTCTTTAGGAGCGGATCTTGTTATTGATTATAAAAAAGATAAATTTGAAGAACTACTATTTGATTTTGATATTGTGTTAGATACAATAGGTGGCGAAGTACAAGAAAAAAGTTTTCAAATTATAAAACCTGGTGGTGTTTTCGTTTCGATTGTTCATGAGCCAATTCAAAAAGTAAAAGGGATAAAATCAGGTTTTTTATGGCTAAAACCAAATGGAAAGCAACTAGAAGAATTATCAAATTTAATTGTACATGGAAAAATAAAACCAATCATAAGTAAAGTTGTGCCGTTTAATGAAGCAGGGGTTAGAGAAGCTCATATTTTGAGTGAAGGTCAACACGTTAGAGGTAAGATTGTAATGAAAGTGGAATAAAAATGATTAAGTATCCTTCAAGAAGTAAATACCACAAACCAAAAATATTTGTGGTATTTACTTTTTAGCTTGAAGATATTGTGCATATGCTTCTATAGCTTATAGTTTCGTACTGTATCATGTAATTTCTCTAAACCAATCAACATATCTTTTTCATTTAACATAGAATAGCTAAGCCTTAATTGGTTATTATTTGTATCATTATTTAATAGACAAGCTGTTCCTGGTAAAAAAGAGACATCTACTTCATTTGCTTTTTGTAATAAGGTAAAGGGATCTATCGAATCAGGAAGTGTAATCCATAAATTAAAGCCACCATTTGGTATTTCAAATCGTAATTCTTTAAGTGGTGATAACATATCAATCGTTATATCACGTCTAATTTGTAAAGCCGTACGTAATTTTTCTAAATGATTTTTCATACGTTCTGCACGTAAAAAAGGAAGGAGTGCTTTTTGCGTTAATAAAGGACTACCGATATCCATTGAACCTTTTACAGCATATAACCATTCAAAAATAGGCCCATCGGCAATAAGAGATGCGATACGCAATCCTGGTGCTAACGTTTTACTAAATCCTTTTATATATATTACATGACCATTCCTATCAAAATTTTTGATAGGAGAGGAAATAGTAGCACCCTCAAAATATATTTCTCCGAAAGAATCATCTTCAATTATAAAAAACTCATATAGCTCTGCTAGTTCTATAAGTTCCATTCGCCGTTCATTGCTCATTACTGTACCTGTCGGGTTCTGGAAAGTTGGATTCGTATACAATAATACGGGATTTTTACTTTGACAAATATCATCGATTAAGTCGGAGCGAACTCCATGATTATCAAGAGAAACTGGTATAATTTTAGCACCTTTATTGATGAAAATATCAAGCGCAGCACTGTAACAAGGACTTTCCACTAATACAATATCACCAGGTTTTAATAATGTTTGAGCAATTAAATCAATTCCTTGTTGTGCTCCGCTTGTAATTAATAATTGAGATGGGTCTGTCACTAATTGTTGGTGTTCATGTAAATAATTTGCTATTTCAACACGTAGTTCATAATCGCCTTGAACTGGCCCATACGTTGCTAGGATCATCTGGTCTTTATTCAGTATTTTATGCATTTCATCAGCTAAGAATGGATTTGGCAATAAACGAGGATACAAAATCGCTTGTGAAAAATCGTAATATTTTCGGTGCTGATTCATTGCATATTGAGATCGCATAACATTAATCGTTTTCATTTGTTGCCAGTTATACGGAATTGGTTTGAAACCTTTCTTTCCATGTTTATGTATATAAGCACCTTTCCCTTGCTCAATGCGAATATATTCTTTCTTTTCTAACTGCTTATATGCTTTACGAACAGTTAATAGGCTAATCTGCAAATCTTCGGCCATAGAGCGTAAAGATGGAAGTGCGTCACCGTGTGATAGCATGCCACTTTGTACTCTTTCAACAATTTGCATATATATTTGCTGATAATACGGTATGTTGGATTCTTTACGAAGGACAATCTTCATGGTTTCACCTTTTTCGTTTTTATTTCATTAAAGCGAAAAATATAAAGAGAATCAACTACAATTTTAAGTAACTGTTATATACATAGATACACTGTTATACACCATACCTTCTATACTCATGGTAAGAGTAAAAAGGAGGAAGAAAAATGGTTATTTTCAATTATATTTTAGTATGTATTATTTTCGGAACAACATTTTTAACGATAAAAATTGGGATTGAGGCAGGAGCGCCCCCGTTATTTTCAGCAGGCATTCGTTTCTTTTTAGCAGGCGTCATTCTGATGATTATATTTAAGTTAAAGCGAAAGGAAATTATGCCACATGTATTTTCAAAACGTATTATATATGCTGGTTTTTGCTTAACGTTTATGACATTTGCTACATTGTACTGGGCGGAACAATATATTTCTTCAGGGTTAGCTGCTGTACTTTCTGCTACGGGGCCGATGATGATTTTATTATTACAAGCAAAGAGAAATAAGGCGAAATTACAAAAAGAGCAACTCGTAGCATTAATTATTGCACTAATAGGTGTTGTTTTTGTTTCTTTACCGGGAATGCACCAAGAAATCAGCTTCATATGGAGTATCGCTTGTTTTGTTTTAATAATAGGAGAGTTATTTTACGGAATAGGCTCTATTCGCTCAAAAGAAATACTTTCGGATTTACAAAGTGTATCACCATTTCTCATTAATGGTATTCAAATGTTTTACGGAGGGGTTTTATTACTAATCGCATCCGTCATAGTAGAACAACCGAATGTATCTGTATTAGCTTCATGGAGTGTACAGTGGCCTATTTTATATCTTATCTTTATCGGATCAATTGGTGGGCACGGATTATATTATTGGCTCTTATCAAAAACAAATCCTGTATTCCCGTCAACGTGGTTATATGTATCACCGTTAATTGCTATTATTGTAGGATATATCATATTAGGAGAACCTTTAAACCCTACAATGGGAATAGGTGCTTGTTTTATTTTGGTTGGTGTATTTTTAGTTAATCGCTCCACACTCCGGAGCTATTTCAAACAAGGGAAATTATTTGAGAAGGAAATGTAGTTGTATAAAGAAGCAGCCCTGTTATATATAGGGCTGCTTGAATTTTATTAACGATACGGATTGACTTTATTTATTGGAAAGGCGTAATATTATTAAGCTATATGAAAGAGAACTGTAAAAAGAGGGGAGTTATTATGAAAATGAATTGGACTGAAGTAAAGGAAAAAATTCGACCGCAAATTTCAAAACCATCATATGAAACTTGGTTTTCTAATACTACTGTTTTATTAGAGGATGATATATTAACGATTTATTGTCCGAATGAATTTGCACGTGACTGGTTAGAATCTCATTACAAAGAATTAGTATTTCATACATTAAGAGAAATGTTTAATACGACGTTTGAAATTCAGTTTGATTTATGTAATGGCGAACCAAATAAATTGAAAGATGTTCAAAAAGAAAGGCTTAATAGCTGGGATGAAGTAAAGAAAGCATTAAGGCCAAAAGTAGCTGAGAAAACATTTATGACATGGATTAGAAATACAAATGCTATTATAGATGAGAATAAGTTAATAATCTTTTGTAAAGATGCTTTTCATCGTGATTTGCTTGAAGGTGAGTATAAAAATATAATTTCAAATACCGTACAGAAAATTACTAATGAAGAATATCAAATTTGGTTTGAAATAGGATCAAACGCCGCTTCAATATCACAAACTCATCATATGCAAAATAAGCAACTCACTTCCGGACAAGAGGAATCAAAAATAATTTGGAATCAAATAAAAGATAAAATACAAGTAACAATTTCAAGACCTTCATATGAAACATGGATCAAAGAAACGACAGCCAGTATACATGAAAATTCATTGACTATTTATTTTAAAAACGAATTTCAACAAGAGTGGGTTGAAAAGTCTTATAAAGATTTAATTTCGCATATAGCAAAAGAGTTAACTGGAAATACATATGAGCTTCAATTTGAATTAAAATCAAATACTATTGCAACCGATAATGGTGAAAAATCAAAATCATCTACTGAAAATACTATTTTCGAATTATGGGAGCAGTTCAAATCGTCCAATGATGATTTAAAATATAATAAAGTAGAAGATAGCGATAAACGCATTCAAGCTTTAGAAGAAAAAATAGTGAAGTTGGAAAATGTAATAGATACATTAGTGGGAAAATTAGAGGTAGTAGAATTAAAAACACAGTTGGAAAAATAACCAACTGTGTTTTTTACTTAATTCGCTTTATTTATAAATCCTTTATAATGACGTTTCACAAGCTGACTTTCTAAAGTCTTCATTGTTTCAAGTGCTACACCGACGATGATAAGTAAGCTTGTACCACCGATTTGTGCAGAAGGTGGTAATGTAGCAATTTTCGTGAATACGAGCGGTAAAATTGAAATTGCGCCTAAGAAAATTGCACCGATAAATGTTAAACGGTATAAAATTTTAGTTACATATTGTTCTGTTGATTTACCAGGACGAATACCAGGTACATATCCATTTTGCTTTTTCAAATTCTCAGCCATTTGTTCAGGATTTACTTGAATGAATGCATAGAAGTATGTGAAAGCAACGATAAGACCGACATAAAGTGTCATTCCAATTGGATGTGCAAAATCAAGATTTGCAACTAACCATTTTGATACGCTTGAATCAGGGAAGAGCTGCGCAATTGTACGCGGCGTCATTAAAAATGCGGAAGCAAAGATTACTGGAATTACACCAGCACTATTTACTTTAAGAGGTAAATGAGTGTTTTTTGCTCCTTGATATTGATTGTTTCCTGAAACAGCTTTTGCATATTGAATTGGTATTTTACGCACGGCTTGTTGAATGTAAATAACGCCAACAACTATCGCTAAAATTACGAGACCAATTAAAACCATCTTTATGATGTGCATGAATAATTGATCGCCTGCATTTTGAAATTGTTGTAAATAAATTTGGTTCGCAACATTTGGAATCGCTGCAACAAGTCCTGCGAAGATAATCATCGAAATACCATTACCTACTCCGTTAGCGGTAATTTGTTCGCCTAACCAAAGTAAAAATGCAGTACCTGCAGTTAAAACTGTCGCAATAAATAAGTATGTAGTCCAGCTTTGATCTGTTATTAATTGCCCACCTGCTATATTATTAAAACCATAAGACATCCCAATGGATTGTATGAATGCGAGAATGATTGTAAAGTATCGAGTAAATTGAGCTGACTTCTTACGGCCCATTTCACCTTGCTTTGCCCATTCCGAAAATTTAGGTATAACGTCCATTTGTAGTAATTGTACTATGATGGAAGCTGTAATATATGGTGTAATACCTACAGCGAAGATCGAGAAGTGTTGCAATGCTCCTCCACCAAATACGTTTAGCATACCTAAAACGTTGGCTTGATCTTGTACCTTTAATACCTCTGCGTTAGTATGAGGAACTGGAATAAACGTGCCAATTCGAAAAACGATTAACATCGCCAATGTAAAAAGGATTTTCCTTCTTATCTCAGCTACTCTCATGAAATTTGAAATCGTACGAAACATTTTGTCGCCTCCTATATTTTTATCAGTTCAAAACTGATGATTATATCCCGATGAAGTAACCACAAACCTCCTTCCGCATTAAATTCATTTGACAAATGGAATTTTATACATTTTGTAGTTTTCATGGATATAAAAATATAAGGTGTTTTTTAGCGACCTATAAGCTTTTCGTAATCATTCAATACACATAATATATCGAATAAATTAACAAATGTACATACATACGCATGAAAAATGAATGAATAGGGGCATTTTTTACATTTATTTAATGCTAGATTGATAATTAGGAACGTTTTATGTAGTTGTATTGAAAGGATTCGATGGAAAGTATTAGGGTGTAGCTGTAGCACATGATAACCTCAAGGAAATCTTCAAGGATGTTGAGAAAACTCATATATTTAGTCGTGAATTAGCGAAACTATTAAAGCAAGAAAAGATTTGATTGAAATAATAGTGAAGGAAAATCTTTTTTCTATAGAGAATATTTCTAACGCAGGAATCTAAGTATATAGGTTCTAATGAAAGGAGAATTCACATGAATATATTTGTAAATGACAAGTTTTATGAAACGAGAAATCAATTATTTGAGGAAATTACTTTGTTAAGTGATGCTCAATTTAATAAAAAACCAGATAAGGATAAATGGAGTATAGCACAAGTTTGTCATCACTTAGTTTTATTAGATGAGAGAGTTATAACGGTTATTTCGTCAGGATTAAAAAAGATGGATAGTTTCCAAAATGAGCGTAAAGAAATTCACACTATTGTATTAGATAGATCGATAAAATTTATAGCACCAGAAATGATTGAACCAAGTATAGAACCATTTGAAGTGCTGCAAATGGTTGATTTGTTAAACGACTCTAGAAAAGAATTGATGCGTTTTCTGAGTACAATAGAAGATGAATCTAAATTAGCAAAAAAATCAGTGATCCATCCAGCTCTTGGAGAATTACTTCTTGATCAGTGGATAGAGTTAATCTATTTGCATGAACAGCGTCATATAGAACAAATCAAAGAGATACAGTTGCTTTGTGAAGTTGAAAAGTAAAAATTATTATCTATTTATTGAGCGATTTAGGATAGCATCAAGGGTTCGAGTGATAAAATACAAATCCTGATTAAAATTATGATGAATTTAGTTGAAAGCAACCAATGAGCAGAAGAAAATAAGAAACTAGCAGATCTTACTCTTGAAAAGGAAACGAACATTCGAAAAAAACTGAATCCGAATTACTGTATAAGTGTAACCTCGTCTTAAATGAAGGCGGGGTTATTATTTTTGGAAGTGATCTCAGCATTTTCATTTAGAAGGAAATAAATTAGCAATGAAATCCGAAAATGTAATCAGCATTACACACTATATCTTTAAGTTATAATGATTTTCGGAAATGAGTTATATGTCCATAATTTTGAAAGTACATATACATCTACCATTGGTTTAGCGCTCTTCACACGTTGGAGGAAGAAGTAAATACTATTCTGCTAGGGGGTATATGCATTTTATTCTCTATATTTTCACAACAGAACCACCTCCAAAATTATCTTTTGCAGTTGAATTTTTCCGAATAATAAGTTACATTTTTAAAGTTCAAGCAACTTTATAGCAGTACAAAAAGGGGAGAAATATTGTTATTATGCAAAAAATGAAATGGAAGAACTATGTATGCTATTTTATTATTCTTATGCTTCTTGTAACAGCAGTAACAGCCAAACCAGCTATTTCTAAGGCTGAGGAATCTGATGTTAATATTACATTGTTAGGTACGGCAGATATTCATGGTAGATTTATGCCTTGGGATTATGCACTTGATGGAGCAAATACGAGTGGAAGTTTAACGCAGCTTTATACGGTTATAAAGAAGGTGCGTCAAGAAAATCCCAATACCATATTAGTAGATGCTGGGGATACAATTCAAGGAAATTCAGTAGAGTTATTCAATGATCAGCCACAATCGCCAATGATGGTAGCGATGAATGCAATGGAATATGACGCCTGGGCATTTGGAAATCATGAATTTAACTTTGGATTAGATACATTGAAAAAAGTTAGTGAGCAATATAAGGGCAAGACACTAGCAGGAAATATTTATAAGGAAAATGGAGAGCGTTTTCTTCCTGCATATACAATTGTTGAAAAAGGTGGAATTAAAGTCGGGATTATTGGTATGAATACACCAATGATTAGTGATTTTGAAAAAGGGACAGATCATTTGGATGGTTTAGTTGTGAAAAATCCAGTAGAAGAGACAAAAAAGGCAATTAAAGAATTAGAAGGTAAAGTAGATGTAATGGTAGGCGTTATGCATATGGGACTAGAAAATGAGAATGGAATCCCTGGTACTGGTGTTCAAGATATTGCGAATGCTTGTCCGGAACTAAGTGCTATTTTTGCAGCTCATATGCATAAACTTGTTAAAAAAGAAGTTGTAAATGGCGTTATTATTACAGAACCAGATAAATATGGAACACATATCTCACGTATTGACCTTACTTTTACAAAGCAAGATGGAAAGCTGGTTTTAAAAAATAAAACTGCTACAGCTATACCTGTAAAAAATACTGATGGAACAACAATAGTATCTGATCCTACACTTGAAAACACACTGACACCTTTTCACGAGTATGCGAGAGGAGATGCAAATGTTGTTGTCGCTCAATTAAAGGGTAGAAACCTTGTTCCTGAAAATGAAATAAAGGGTATTCCAAGTGTGCAGATTCAAGAAATACCTTTATCAGATTTCTTTCATGAAGTCATGCTCTACTACAGCAAAGCAGATGTAGTCGCCCATCAAATAGATAACGATAATGCCCGTTTGGATGTAGGTCCTATTAAGAAGAAAGATATTGCGTATAACTATCAATATGCTTTGGGAGAAATTACAGTATATAAGGTAACTGGGAAAGACTTAAAAGACTATATGGAATGGGCGGCAGGGTACTTTAACTCATCTCGTGCCGGAGATGTAACAGTTAGCTTTGATAAAACCCGTCGTGCTTCTAAATACAGTACGAACGATTTCTTTGGAGGCGTAAAATACGAAATTGACTTAACAAAACCATATGGAAGTAGAATTACAAATTTACGTTCTATTCGTACAAATAAACCAATCAAAACGAACGATGTTATGAAGCTGGGAATGAATGCGTATAGAATGGAGGCTCTTCAGGCAAAAGGTGGAGCTTTAGAGGGACGGAAATTTGAACAAATTTGGTCATCTAAACAAGAGAATGCATTCGGAGAAACTGGTGGAACCATTCGTAACCTTGCTATTACATATTTAAAAGAGGTAAAGAATGGTGTATACACACCAAAAGTTATGCATAATTGGAAAATTACTGGCGTGAATACACATTCTTCAGAGCATAGGGCTGTAGTGGATCTTGTAAATAAAGGGATTTTAGAAATTCCAAAAACTGAAGATGGAAAATATACAAATATAGCATCTATAAATACTAAAGATTCAATTACAAAAGAAGAGATTGTAGCACTCTCACACAAAGCTAATATTAATCCAAATCAGTTTAATCATGTAAAAAGAAAAGGTGAATTTTACAAAAAACTTAGTAGGATAATTAAATAAATATAAAATAGGTGGCTCTCGTGCAAAAAACTATTAAACTTGGACATACCATTATCCTAAAAAAGTTTGTGATCGGTATGGAAATATAAAGACTCAACGATAAAAAAACCCCTGGATCATTAAACAAATCCGGGGGATTTTTTATTTAAATAATTATGGTTTTATTTCTTACTATGCATATTTATAATATCCTTAAAAGAACATACCTTACAACATTATATTAAAAAACTAAATTGTAGATGCACTGCCTCACTAAAGTATTTGTCTACTATATACATCTTAAAACAAAACATGAAATTTCTTTTTCTTGTTTATCAAGGTCATTAGTATTCATTTGGTCTATCTTTATTCTAAATCAACTTCATTTCCGAAATATAAGTTTAAATAAGTAATATAAATTATAAGATGTTCTATAATAATTGTTATTTTAATAGCATTAAACCTACTCTTAAAATAGTAAAGAGTGGGTTTTTATGTTGTTATTTAGATGTAAGGGTACTTTGATTAGAATGAATATAGATAATTAACAACTAACCAATTGGAGGAGCACCTAAAAGGGCTCTTTTTTATTGAAATTAATATACATATATGTGTCGTTCTTTCTTTATACCATCGACCACATATATGTAATTTTGCATAATGTTACATAAATTGTGTATTTTCTCTTTTTTTCGACAGAAACAGGAAGTATACTTTGTACAAGCTTTCTATTTCAAAAATTATACGAGGTGAACAAAATGAAAAACAAAAAGACATTAACTAAGGTAGCATTAACAACAGGCTTAGCTTTAACAGCTGTAGCACCATACGGGGTAGGTCATGCAGAGGAAACAGACCAACTACAAATTCAAATTCAAGAGGAATCGTTCCGTTCGGGTGAACTTACACAACCGTCACAAAAGGCACCAGAGAATGTAGTAAAAGATGCTCTTAAGGAGAAAACAGAACAAGCTCTTTCTCCAAAGCAAGTCAATGGAGAAACAGGAGTAGATTATAAAGTTCTTCAAAAACGTGGTTCATATGATGGGACTACACTTGTACGTATACAGCAAACATACGAAGGAAAAGAAGTATATGGTCATCAATTAACTGCACACGTAGATAATAACGGTGTTATTAAAAGTGTTTCAGGTGATAGCGCGCAAAATTTAAAACAAGAAGAATTGAAAAAACCTATCAATCTATCAAAAGATGAGGCGAAACAATATATTTATACGAAGTACGGGAACGATATCAATTTTATTTCTGAGCCAGAAGTTAAGGAAGTTATTTTTGTTGATGAAAATAATGGACAAGCAAGTAATGCATACCAGGTTACATTTGAAGCTGCAACACCAAACTATGTTTCCGGAACATATTTAGTAAATGCACAAAATGGTGATATGTTAAAAAATATGGTACAAGAATCTAACTTAAAAGCAAGTGAAAAACTAGTTGGAGCATTAAAGAAAAGTAAAAAAAGCAATCTTACATCATTAACTGGAACAGGAAAAGATGATTTAGGTATATCACGTACATTTGGTATCTCTAAACAAAGTAATGGCAAATATGCTCTTGCTGATTATACAAGAGGGCAAGGAATTGAAACATATGATGTGAATTATAGAGATATTACTAAAGAAGAAAGCTATTATCCTGGTACATTAGCAACTAGTACTTCGACAACATTTAACGATCCAAAAGCAGTAAGTGCTCATTACTTAGCAACAAAAGTATTTGATTTTTATAAAGATAAATACAAGCGTAATAGCTTTGATAATAAGGGACAAAAGGTAGTTTCAGTTGTACATGCTTGGGATTCTGGAGATACGAATGATCCGAAAAATTGGCAGAATGCATTAAGTGCTAATAATGGAAGTATGCTTGTATATGGAGATCCTATCGTCAAAGCATATGACGTAGCTGGACATGAATTTACACATGCTGTTACTTCTAGCGAATCTAATCTTGAATATTACGGTGAATCAGGTGCAATTAATGAAGCGCTATCTGATATTATGGGGACATCTATTGAGAAATACGTAAATAATGGTAGCTTTAACTGGACGATGGGAGAACAAACTGGTTCTGTTTTCCGTGATATGGAAAACCCGGCTTCTGTTTCATCTTCACTTGGAGTACCATATCCAGATGATTACAGTGAATTTAACGATTTTAATGGATGGGATCAAGGTGGCGTTCATTTTAATTCAAGTATTATTAATAAAGTTGCGTATCTCATTGCAAAAGGCGGAACTCATAACAGTGTAACTGTCAAAGGGATTGGTGAAGATAAAATGTTTGATATCTTCTATTATGCAAATACAGATGAGTTAAACATGACTTCTAATTTCAAAGAATTGAGATCAGCATGTATTCGAGTGGCAACTAATAAATATGGTGCGAATGCAGCTGAAGTTCAAGCAGTACAAAAGGCATTTGATGCAGCAAAAATTAAGTAAGTTAGAAATATAGTTATCATTCATATATTAATACATTATGAAAAGCAGTTGATGCCCTTTTAAGGATATTAGCTGTTTTTTTTACGTAACTATGCATTAGTGAAAATAAACTTACTAAGCAATAAATAGGCTGTCTCTCTTCAATAAGTTGCTACAAATATATAAGGTTTAAAGTGTATAAAAACAGAAAATTAATAATATATTGACCTCTTTATAGAAAGTACTATAGAATGAAAGCGATAACAAACGGTTGCTTTAAAATGATTTCCCTGATCTTTTAGTATTTATAAATATATGAAGACATAAACAAATCTATTTTTTTAAACATTAATGCAAGCGTTTTCGTATTAAAAAGATCATTGAAATACATATGTGAAAATAGCCAATATGGGGGTGAGGTAAACTAGATTTTTAGATTGATTTAAGCAGTGGAATTTAGTACGAGCATAATAAATCGTGCGTACTATTTAAAGAAAGGGTGTATGTGGTGCAAATGATAAAAAGATTAATTAGCAAATCAGTTTTATTACTTACTATAATCGTTATGTTATCATCTGTTTTCTCTTTTCAAAGTGTAAAGGCAGTTTCAAATTCGAAAACAACTGAAGTTATCATTCATTACAAAGAGCAATCTGGAAATACAAAAGACTGGAACCTTTGGATATGGGGTGAAAATGCAAATGGTAAATCATATGAATTTACTGGTGAAGATGAATTTGGAAAGTACGCTAAGATTAATATAGATGGTAACTATAATCGCGTAGGATTTATCATTCGTACAAATGAGTGGGAAAAAGATGGTGGCGATCGTTGGATTGAAAATATAAAGGACGGTCGTGCTGAAGTATGGATTCTTTCTGGTGATGAAAAAGTATATAACTCTAAGCCTTCTTCGGATCTATCAATTCAAAAAGCAACTATTGATAGTTTCAATGAAATTACTGTAACCACTAATATCCCGTTTCATATTAAGGAACGGAAAATTGAAATTGAGGGCATTAAAATTAAGAATATTAGTCCTTATGATATAAACAGTGGAAATATTACTAATAAAGTTAAAATAATTACAGAGCAGAAAATTGATTTAAAACAGACATACAAAGTTAAAATTGAAAACTTAGCTTATACGAATACTGAAATCGGTAAAGTCATTCGTAGTGAGGAGTTTGATCATTCATTTTATTATAGCAGTAACGATTTAGGTAATATATATACACCACAACATACAAAGTTCCGTGTATGGGCTCCTACTGCGAGTGAAGTGAAGTTAGTTACATATAAAAAATGGAACGATAAAATAGGTACTGAAATAAACATGCAACAAGGTGAAAAGGGCACTTGGAAAGCAGAACTTAAAGGGAACCAAAAAGGTCTCTTTTATACGTATAAGGTGAAAATTGGTGATAAGTGGACTGAAGCAGTTGATCCGTATGCACGTGCTGCTTCTGTAAATGGAGATAAAGGTGCGGTTGTTGATTTAGAAGAAACAAATCCGAAAAAATGGAACGCTAACAAAAAGCCGAAATTTAAAAATCCGGAAGATGCTATTATTTATGAATTGCATGTACGTGATCTTTCTATCCAGCCCGAAAGTGGCATTAAACATAAAGGGAAATATTTAGGTGTAACAGAAAAAGGAACAAGAGGGCCTGGAGGTGTGAAAACAGGAATTGATCATATGAAAGATCTTGGTGTTACACACGTTCAGCTTTTACCGATATTTGATTATGCTTCAGTAAATGAAGAGGAATTAAACGAACCACAATATAACTGGGGATATGACCCGAAAAATTTCAACGTTCCAGAGGGATCCTATTCTACAAATCCATATGAGCCAACTGTTCGAATAACTGAATTAAAGCAAATGATTCAAACACTGCATGATAATAATCTTCGTGTTGTTATAGATGTAGTCTATAACCATATGTATAATGCTGCTGAATCTAATTTTCATAAGTTAGTTCCAGGTTATTATTATCGTTACAATGAAGACGGAACATTTGCAAATGGAACCGGAGTAGGAAATGATACAGCTTCAGAACGAAAAATGATGAGAAAATTTATGGTGGATTCGGTCACATACTGGGCAAAAGAATACAATTTAGACGGATTCCGTTTTGATTTAATGGGTATTCATGATTATGAAACGATGAATGAAATACGTAAAGCTGTTAATCAAATTGACCCTTCTATTATACTGCATGGGGAAGGTTGGGATTTAAATACACCTCTTGCTGCTGAATTGAAAGCAAATCAAAAAAATGCAGAGAAAATGAAAGGGATTGCTCATTTTAACGATAATATACGAGATGGATTGAAAGGTAGTGTATTTGAGGAGAAAGAAAATGGCTTTGTAAATGGGAAGGAAAACATGGAAGACCGTATTAAAAAAGGGATTACAGCAGGCATTGACTACGATATAAATTCGTCTACTTATCAAGATCCTGAGCAGGTGCTAACTTATGTGGAAGCACATGATAATCATACATTATGGGACAAACTTGAGTTGACTAATCCAGGTGACAGTGAAGAAGTGCGAAAACAAATGCACAAATTGTCTTCTTCGATTTTATTAACATCACAAGGTATTCCATTCTTACATGCAGGACAAGAGTTTATGCGCACGAAATACGGTGATCATAACAGTTACAAATCTCCTGATTCAATTAACCAGATGGACTGGTTACGCCGTGCAGCATTTAATAATGAAGTAGATTATATGAAGGGCTTAATAGAATTACGCAAAAAGTACACAGCTTTTCGAATGACAACCGCAGAGCAAATAAAAACACATGTATCGTTTATTGATGCCCCGAAAAATACTATAGCTTATACAATAAAGGGGAATAAAAACGAATACTTTACGGTGGTTCACAATGCAAATAGAGAAGCGGTTGAAATAACACTTCCATCGAAAGGTCCGTGGAAAGTACTAGTAGACGGAAAACAAGCAGGTAGTAAAACACTTTACGTTGTCCATGATAATAAAATTAAAGTTCCTGCATTAAGTTCACTAGTTTTAAATACGGAGAAACCAATTAAATAAAAGCAAATAATGTGGAAGTATATATAGAATTGAATAATTTAAATACGGATTATAAATCCAAAAAGCGAAGTGAAGGTTATTTTCACTTCGCTTTTAAAGTTCATGTAATATAATTTCACATACTGTAATTATATTACAAATTAATAAAAGAGATAGGCAAGGAAACATTGCTATTATGATAGGAGGAGGTGAAGATACCTTGATGTTTATCAATAAAATTATCTAAAATACATTCTTAATTTATATAATTTTTATTACATATTCGAACATATAACGGGCTAGATGTTCGAGTTGTATTAATTTCTACAAATCGTTTAAAGATAAAAAAGGCTTAAAAAGTATATGGCATAAAAAAGAGAAAAGACACCTTAAATGGTGTCTTTTCTCTTTTTAAATACGATATGTTAGTAACTCACTTGTATGTAATAGTACGTTACATTTTTAAACTAACTTCAAAAGAAAAATTTTAAATTTTTTTCTTAATCTATACGTAATAAATATCACGAGAAAATTTTATGGATATAACAAATAAAACTTTCTCAATATTAATGTGTTTAATAACTATACCCATCTGCTTTCCAATCCATTACAATAATTTCACATTGCAAATGCGTCAATGTTCTTAATATTCTAAATGGTTTATACCTTATAGGATTACTATGGGAAAGGATGTGAAATATCTAATAAAAAAACACTTTTTATGATGAAATAAAAAAAAATAATGAAGAAAAAATTATTTCATTATTTTCAAGTTTCGTTGAAGTGCATGTATTTATAATCACTATGAGACAAGGATCAGAATCTAAAAAATATTTTTTGTAGATTAGAAAATTGCATTTCAAAAATAAGTTAAAAGTTTATGGAGGGTTATATGAACGAGAAAATTTATTACTGGTCTCCTATTAAGCATTGGGAGAAGTTGCATAATGAAGTTTTGATAGGGGAAATGAGATTTACAGGCATTCTGTCTGAGTGGTTTCCTGAGTTTTATTTTATGGCTCAAAAAGGTGTAAAAATTAGTAAACTAGTAGAGCGCTTTTCTTTAGGAAATATAGAAGAGACACAAAAAACAATAGAGCTTATGATAAAAAATCGTGTGTTAGTAAGTAACATATTACACCCAAGAGAAGTATTTTCCACACAAGAAAAGATTTTTCCGAATCCATATAGCAACCAGATTCGCTTTTCTAAAGAAGAGTTAGATACGTATATGCGTGAACAATTTAATCGAACGCACGTTGCTGCGCGATCAACCGAAATTCAACTTGAAACAACAAATGAGCTACCCACTATAATCAAGGAACGTAGGTCTTGTCGCCAATTTGATATGAAAAAACATATTAATTTTTTAGAATTTTCCCATTTCATATCAACTCTAAAACAGGTTAGGGAAGAAAAAATATACTATCATTACGCAAGTGCAGGCGGACTCTACCCTATTGATATCTTTGTTTATATAAAACCAAAACGTATAGAAGGTATAAAAGCTGGGTTTTATTATTATAACCCATCAAAAAATAGTCTTGTGATTGTAAACAACATTGATCAAGTAATCAAAAGTGATCATGAGTTAATTAACCAGGATTTATTTACTCAATCTGCTTTCTCAGTTTATTTGGTTTATAATGCGAACGCTTCCATCCCGAAATACGGTTCAGATGGATATTTATTTGCTTGTATTGAGTCAGGCATTATCACTGCTACCTTAAATATGGTTGCTGAGACATTAAATTTAGGCGTTTGTTCAGTTGGTCATATGAAATTTGAAGAGATTCAGCAATTTTTATGTTTGGATAACCATCAAGTATTTCTCCATGGGCTTGAAGTTGGCCTGAAAATTAACGAATAGAAGAAATGAATATTAGGGGGATAAAGATAAACATGCACATTAAAGATCGAAGTTCTATTCATAGAAATAAAGGGGTAGAAGCGTTTTGGAAGGAGCAATTATCTTCCGAGGTTCTTGATTTTTCTATATTTAATAGTGATTACCAACTAAATAAAGAAAATCCTTGTGAGCACGTTCAAATCATAATGAATGTAGAGTTGAGTAAAAGTATACAAAAAGAAAGTAAGTCTCAAGATTTATTATTATTTAGCTGGTTACAGGCCGCGTTAAGGATTTGTTTGGCACACTATACAGATCAAGAAAGAATTACTATTGGTATTCCTGTAATCGAAGAAAATCTTGAAAAAAGCGAGAATCTTAATAAATTGATTCCTTTAGGAAGTGAAATCCATCCGCATCATAGCTTTAAACAAGTAGTGAATCAAATTGAAGAAACGACTTTATTTGGGTATGACAATCAGGGGTATCCACTCTCTGAATTATTAGTGGAACATCCTTTAACTCCTTTTCAAATTGTTATTGGGATGGAAGGGTTACATAATAAAAATTCGATAGAAGAATATGCAGAGAATAATTTAGTGGTCTGGATACAAAGAAAATGGAATGAAATACATAATGAATTTGAATTTCAAATTTCTTTCAAATCTCATTCGTTTTCTTCTTTGCAACAGTTTGCAAATTCGTATCTTTATATTTTAAAGCAAGTATTAAAAAATCCGAATTTGACAGTGAAAGATATTTGTATTATTGCAGAAGAAGAGAAAGAGTTGTTAGAAGGATGGAATAACAGTCAGACAAACATAGACTTGTTTCTAACATTTCAAGATTTGTTTGAAGAACAAGTGTTAAAAACCCCAGATCAAATCGCTGTTGTTTGTAATGATCAATATTTAACATATAAAGAATTGAATAGGAAAGCAAATCGATTGGCTTTTATTCTTCAAAGTAAAGGTGTATCCAAGGAAAGTATTATTGGGGTTATGGTAGACCGGTCATTAGAAATGATCATTGGCATGATGGGAATTTTTAAAGCAGGTGCAGCATATTTACCAATCGATCCTAACTATCCAAATGAACGAATTGAATATATGTTACAAGATAGTCAAGCAAAATGTTTATTGAGCAAGCGAACGGAAGTAGAGTTACCGCAATTTGCTGGTGAAGTGCTGTATCTTGATGAGGAACATCTCTTCCAAGGTGAAGAAAGTAATTTAATTCGGGAAGGCGATCCTAATGATTTGGCTTATGTCATTTACACATCAGGATCAACAGGAAATCCAAAAGGAGTAATGGTGGAACAGAAATCTCTTGTTCATTTTTTAAGTGCAATGAGAGAAAAAGTAAAAGATAATCAATCATTCTTGTTTCTTGCTAGTGTTTCTTTTGATATTTCCTTGTTAGAAATATGTCTTCCTTTAACACAAGGCTCGAAAGTAGTCATTGCTACAGAGGACCAGTTTGCAACAAAAGAATTGGCTCATTTGGTCAAAGTACATAAGGTGGATTTATGGGAATCAACGCCATCGCGAATGGAAGTGATTTTAAATGATCCAGAAGGGGTAAATTTTCTGAAAGATTTAAAATCTATTTTGTTAGCAGGAGAAGCATTTTCCATTGATTTGGTTGAAAAAATTCGATGCATCAGTGAAGCGACAATTTTAAATATTTATGGTCCTACAGAAACAACCATTTGTGCAACAGTAAAAGATTTGAGCTCCGCCAAAGAAGTTACGATTGGAAGTCCCAATCCGAATTATCATTCCTATATATTGAATAAGTATGGTCAATTAAAACCATTTGGAATTCCGGGTGAACTCTGTATTGGTGGCGTGGCGGTAGCACGAGGCTATCTTGGGAAATCTAAACTGACAGATGAAAAATTTGTACCGAATCCTTTTACTGCAGGAGAAATGATGTATCATACGGGGGATCTCGTTCGTTGGTTGCCTAATGGAGAACTTGAATATCTAGGTCGAATGGATCATCAAGTAAAAATTCGGGGATATCGGATTGAATTAAGAGAAATCGAAAGCCAGTTAAGGGAATATCCACAAATAAAGCAAGCTATCGTTGTTGATCAAGTATATGGAAATAGGAAATTATTAGCTGCGTACTATGTATCCGATAATAAGGTCTCTTTTGATGAAATCAGAAAATATTTAAGTGATAAATTACCTGAGTTTATGATTCCTGAAAAAATGATTCAGGTGGAAGAGATTCCGCTGAATCCAAATGGGAAAGTAGATAGGAAAAGATTATTAGATATAACACAAACGGATTATATATCAATTCCATACGTTGCACCGCGCAATGAAATTGAACAAGCATTGGTGCATGCATGGGAAAAAGTTATGGAGATTGAGGGAATCGGTATTCATGATAATTTTTTTGCTTTAAAAGGAGAATCGATTAAAGCACTTCAGGTAATTAATTTATTAAGAAAAGACTGCTTAAAAATAAGTACAACAGATTTTTTTAAGCATCCTACGATTGCTCAACTTAGTTCTTGTGTAGAGGTAGAGCATAAAGAGAAAAACTTTGAAAATAGACCAACTCATGTTAAAGATTTGTCTAAGTCATTTCCATTAACAGAGGTTCAGACAGCGTACATGTTAGGGAGGAATTCACAGTTTGAATTAAGTGGTATTTCACCTCAAACTTATTTTGAATATGAAACAAAATTGGATATCAATCGTCTTTCGAAAAGTTTTCAGAAGGTAATTCAACGTCATCCGATGTTACGAGCTGTAATTTTACCAGAGGGAGAACAGCAAATATTACAAAGCGTTCCTGATTACGAGATTGAAATAGTAAATCTCATAGATTTAGATGATAGGAATCAAAATGCTCGCTTACAAGAAGAACGTTCTCGAATGACTAACCATGTATTCCCTTTGGGGCAATGGCCTTTGTTTGAATTAAAAGCCTTTCTTTTAAAAGAAGACACGTATTTATTATGTTTTCGATACGATGCTTTATTAATGGACGGAGCAAGCATGAACATTGTTGGACAGGATTTGTTGCATTATTATTATAAACCAAATCAAAAATTAGAATCTCTATCTTTTGATTTTCAAGATTACATGTTTATCTATGATGAAATGGAAAAAAGCGAAGAATATAAAACAGCAAAAGATTATTGGACAAGTAAGCTTCCTGACTTTCCATTTGCACCTTCTTTGCTGTTAAAAAAGGATCCGGCAGAGATTGCTACTCCTAAATTCCAATCACTTACTAAGATCCTGGACAATGAAAAGTGGACAAAGATACGAAAGTTAGCACAAGAGAAAGAAGTAACTCCTTCCGCTCTGCTTTGTACAATATATGGTGATGTGTTGGCATATTGGAGTAATCAACGTAAATTTGCAATTAATTTGACTGTATTTAACCGTTATCCTGTTCATGAAGAAGTAGAACAGATTGTGGGAGATTTCACATCGCTTATTTTGTTGGATGTTGATGTAAAACCAGAACAATCTTTCTTTACTAGAGTAAAAGAAACGCAATCTACTTTATTAGATGGCCTTGAACACCGTCATTACGATGGAGTTAACTTTATTCGAGATTTTACTCGATACCACCAAATGACGCCAAAAGCAGTTATGCCAATTGTTTTCACCTCGATGCTAGCAGGTGCGGGTGCGTTTGCTTGGGAACAGCTTGGTTCTCTTCGCCATATTCATGCTCGAACTCCACAAGTGTATTTGGATAATGTAGTAATTGAAAAAAATGGAGAGTTATTAATTAGCTGGAACTATGTTGAAGAGTTGTTTGATGTTGATGTAATAGAAGCAATGTTTTCCCAATTTGTTGACTTATTGGAACAATTGGTGAAACAAAGCGACGTAACATCTTTGCGGATGAAAGAATCGGATCAAACTTTAATTGAGCAATACAATGAAACAACAGAAAAAATACCTTTAACTACTCTGTATCAATTATTTACAGACCAAGTAAAACGTACACCGGATGAAGTAGCAGTGGTATTTGAGCAAGAATGGTTAACATACTCGGAACTTCATAAACGCTCCAATCAAATTGCGCATTTCTTAAAAGAGCAAGACATTGGTCTAGGTGACAAAGTGGGTCTTTTAGCAAAAAGACAAGTTGACACAATTGCTAATATGATAGGTATTTTAAAAGCAGGTGCCGCTTATGTTCCGATTGATCCCGATCATCCTTTAGATCGCCAAACATATATTTTAAAAAATAGCTCATGCAAACTTTTATTAGAACCTAGTCTTTATGAAGAAAAACATTTGTCATTATATACAACAGAAGATATGCCCGCTATTGCTGGTCCAGAAGATCTTGCCTATATCATATACACTTCAGGAAGTACAGGGAAACCAAAAGGAGTAATTATTACTCATCAAGCGGTTGCAAATACCATTCAAGACATTAATCAAAAATATGAGGTAAATGAAGATGATCGTATTATTGGTATCTCTTCCATGTGTTTTGACCTATCTGTATACGATATTTTCGGAGCTTTAAGCACAGGTGCAATGTTGGTAATGATTCGTGATCCAAGAGACATGCAAGAATTAATCCGCACTGTCGAACGTAGAGGGATTACAATTTGGAATACAGTGCCTGCAATCATGGATTTGGCATTGGATCAAGTAGGTTCTCATTTTGAACATTCTTCTTTGCGTTTAGTTTTACATAGTGGAGATTGGATTCCACTTTCTTTACCAGAAAAAATAAAACGACATTTTCCGATTGCAGAAGTAGTTTCACTAGGAGGAGCAACAGAAGCATCGATTTGGTCAATTTATTATCCGGTCAAACAGGTGGAATCAAATTGGAATAGTATTCCATACGGGGTGCCCTTGGCAAACCAAACGTATTATGTGTTGAACTATGAAAAGAAAATGTGCCCTGTTGGTGTAATTGGGGATTTATATATCGGGGGAGTGGGCCTTGCTAAAGGATATTTAAATGACGAACAGAAAACGAATGACGCATTTGTATCACATCCTGATTTTGGTCTTTTATACAAGACAGGAGATTGTGGAAAAATGCATCCTGAGGGATATATTGAATTTTTAGGCCGCCAAGATTATCAAGTGAAAATTCAAGGATATCGAGTAGAGTTAGAAGAAATTGCCCATTGTCTTCTAACTTACAAACAAATCGAACATGCTGTTGTAATTGATCAAACAGATGAGAATGGAATAAAATTTTTAGTTGCATATGTGGTAAATGAGCAAAATATTAGTACAACAGAACTACGAAAGCATTTGCGAGATCACTTGCCGGATTACATGATTCCTTCTTATTTTGTTTATTTGGACCAATTACCCTTGACTCCAAACGGGAAATTAGATAGAAAAGCGCTCCCTACTCCAGAGAAACAAAAAAATGAAGTATTTATTGCTCCAAAAACTGAAATGGAAAAAATATTAACTAGTGTTTGGCAAGAAGTACTCAAAGTAGATCGAGTTGGGGTAAATGATCATTTCTTTGCCTTAGGTGGAGATTCGATAAAAGCAATTCAAGTGTCCGTCAGACTATATAGACAAGGATTTGAGCTAGAGCCAAAAAATCTATTTTCATTTCCTATATTAGGGGACATGGTTCAATTTGTTAAAAAGCTAGACCATCTTTCAAGTTCACAAACAAATGATGTAAACAATATGAACGATAATAAAGCTACATTACTAAATGTTAAAGATAAACAACTTAATCAACATATACTTACCAAAATACAAGAAAAAATGCCGGATATAAATATAGAACGTATTTACCCGTTAGTACTTTTCCAGAAAGTTATTTATGAACATGCTGCGACTGAACCGGATACAAATGCATATTTTGAACAAATAATTTGGTCACTTGAGGGGGAACTGGATATTGATCTCTTTATTCAGTGTTTCCAACAATTAATTAATCGTCATGATTCTTTAAGAACAATAATTGTGCAAGATGAACAAGCAAAACCTTGGCAAGCTGTTCTACATGATGTTCAAATGATTTCAGAGATAAAAAAATTGGTTGATATGACGAAACAAGAACAGCAACAATTCCTAGAGCAGTGGATGAATGAAAATTTAAGTCGAGGATTTAAAAATGATGAACTCATGAACCGTCTCTATATATTCCAACTAGGTAATAAGGAGCATAAGGTGGTTTGGAGTTCCCATCATCTGTTATGTGATGGTTGGAGCGTCAGCATTTTAATAGACGAATTATTCCAGCTCTATGAAACAACAAATGCGGGAACTACGGCGGGGTTACCTATGGTAAAACCTTTTGAAACATTCATAGACTGGACTTTGGCACAAGATCATGAGAAAGCACGTCATTTTTGGAGGGATTATTTATCAGGATACAATCGGAAAATTAGTATTCCTAAAAAGAAAGTAATAACTCAAAGTGAAGGGTTAAACTTCACATTTATGGATTTAACATTAAATAAGGATTTGACTAGTCAGTTACAGGCATTTGTAACTAAAAACAATATAACTATGAATACAGCCCTACTAGCTGTATGGGGAATATTACTTGGCAAATTCAACGGAACGAGAGAAGTAGTATTGCCTAATCTAGTATCAGTCAGACCTCCCGAAGTAGAAGGAATTGAAAATATGTTCGGTCTGTTCACAAATGTTTTGCCTATCCGATTAGCATGGACAGAAACGCAGTCTTTTGTGGACTTCCTGCAAAAAGTTCAACTAGAAACATTAAAATGTAATGAGTATGCATACTATTCATTTGTTGATATACAAAAGCAAAGTGAATTAAAAACTGAGTTGACTGACCATCTTTGGGTTTTTGAAAACTATCCAACTAATCCAGCAATCTTTTCTTCAAATGAAAACAGACATTTTGCTATCACAGATTACGAAGTTGTTGATGAGCCGCATGTAAAGTATGGAATTATGTGCTTCCCTGAAGAGACACTTACAATAAAGTTTGGATATAATCAAACCGTATATGAAGCAGCGACAATACAAGAAATATTGAATCACATCCATCAGTTAATCAACATGATTCTTCAAAATCCAATACAGGCAATCGGTGAATACAAATTATAAAAAATAAAAAGGCGAGAAAGAACTCGCCTTTTTAAATAGAATAGGGGTAAACCAAATGACAAAAAACCTGCAGTTATCAGCTGAAGAGATGCGTCAGTTAGGATATCAAGCGGTTGACTTAATTGTTGATCATATGAATCATTTAAAAAGTAAACCAGTTTCGGAAACGATTGATAGTAATATTTTTAGAGACAAGCTAATTGAAACGATTCCGGAAAACGGATCCAATCCAAAAGAGTTACTTCATTTCCTTAATAACAATGTGTTTAATCAAATTACTCATGTGGATCATCCTCATTTTATGGCTTTTGTGCCCGGTCCTAATAATTATGTTGGTGTAGTAGCAGATTTTTTAGCAAGTGGATTTAATGTATTTCCTACAGCTTGGATAGTAGGTGCAGGTGCTGAACAAATTGAATTAACGACAATCAACTGGTTAAAATCAATGCTAGGATTCCCTGATTCAGCAGAAGGACTATTTGTCAGTGGCGGTTCCATGGCTAATTTGACTGCACTTACTGTAGCGAGACAGGTCAAGTTGAATAATGACATAGAAAATGCGGTTGTGTATTTCTCTAACCAAACTCATTTTTCTGTAGATCGAGCACTTAAAGTATTAGGGTTTAAACATCATCAAATTTGCCGAATTGAAACAGATGAAGAGCTAAGAATTTCAGTTAGTACTT
Source organism: Bacillus wiedmannii (assembly GCF_001583695.1). Classification (GTDB taxonomy): domain Bacteria; phylum Bacillota; class Bacilli; order Bacillales; family Bacillaceae_G; genus Bacillus_A; species Bacillus_A wiedmannii. The sequence continues at coordinate 68,240 of NZ_LOBC01000015.1, forward strand.
TAAAAAAGCAAATAAAAGAAGATCGATTAAAAGGGAAAAAACCATTCTGTGTTATTGCCAATGCAGGGACAACGAATTGCGGAGCGGTGGACTCTCTCGATGAATTGGCTGATCTATGTGGTGATGAAGATGTATGGCTACACGCGGATGGGGCTTATGGGGCTGCAGCAATTCTCAGTGAAAAAGGAAGGGAGTTGTTAAGAGGAATTCATCGTGCTGATTCTTTGACGTTAGACCCGCATAAATGGCTTTTTCAGCCTTATGATGTTGGTTGTGTACTCATTCGAAATAGCCAATATTTAAGTAAAACGTTTCGTATGATCCCAGAGTATATTAAGGATACGGAAACTAATTTAGAAGAAAAAGTGAATTTTGGGGAGCGCGGAATTGAACTTTCTCGTAGATTTAGAGCATTAAAGGTATGGCTTTCTTTTAAAGCATTTGGAATCACAGCTTTTCGTGAGGCAATAGATCATGGTATTATGTTGGCTGAACAAGTTGAAGAGTTTTTAAGGAAAGAAAAAGATTGGGAAGTAGTAACACCTGCTCAATTAGGTATTGTTACTTTTCGTTACATTCCTTGTGGTCTAACGTCTACAGATACAATTCATGAAATAAACAAAAAATTGGTGGAAGAAATTAATCAAAGAGGATTTGCTATGCTAAGTACGACTAAATTAAAAGAAAAAGTAGTACTTCGACTTTGCTCTATCAATCCAAGGACAACAATAGAAGAAATGCTTCAAATCATGATGAGCATAAAAGCAGTGGCAGAGGAAATAAACAATTCGTCTAAACATCTTATATCTGTTTCTCAGCCTTGATATATTAGGTAAGTTTTACGTAATAATAGCCGATTTAAAAGAATCGGCTATTATATTTAAATAAATACTCACCAATGTAAACTATTCATGAATGTTTCTCTTGTAAAGGGATTAAGCTTCAACCTTAGATACTCTTTTGAAACCAGTTTTTATTGCTTGTACTATTTCGTTCACAGCGTAAATAGATACCTCGGCATTTGGATTCAATCCTTCAAACCAGTGATAGGCATTTGGATATAAATGAAATTCGACATCAACACCAGCTTGCGCTAGATTGCTTACATAGGTTAATGTTTCACTGCGGAATGGATCCAATTGACCAACAAATGTGTAGGTATATGGTAAGCCACTATAATCCTCAGCTCGAGAAGGTGCTGCATAGGCAGGGATTTGATCCGCTCCATACATTTCTCCTAAATACATTTTCCAACCAGCTTCATTTACCTTTTGATTCCAAACAAATCCCTCTTTAATTTCATTGGCCGAAGGTGTATTATTTCGGTCATCAATCATTGGATAGAGTGGCATTTGTAAACAAATCGAAGGGTATTTTCGATCTCGGGCTAATAATGATAATGCTGCTGTTAGTCCACCTCCAGCGCTTACTCCTGCAACCCCAATTCGATTCGAATCAATGTTTAATAACTCTGCATTATCAGCAATCCATTTTAAAGCTGCATAACAATCCTCAATTGGTGCTGGGTAAGGGTGTTCAGGTGCTAAGCGGTAGTCTACAGACACGACCACACAGTTAGCTTCTTTTGCAAACCTCATACAAGTATCATCGTTATCGTCTATAGACCCTAAGATATAACCTCCACCATGTATCCATAATAAGACAGGTAAAGGTTCATGATTTGATTTTGGACGATAAATTCTTAATGTTAAAGGATTAGCATCTGGTCCAACAATGACTTCATCTGTTAACGAAAGGGAGTCATCAACAACGGTAGGTGGTCTCATTTGAGCTATTCCTTCTCTAATTGATTGCAAGTTTTCCGGACGTAAATCGAGATCTGGAAACATCTCTAACCCTTGTAATAATTCTGGATTTACTCTATTTTTCATTTTAGCACCTCTATTTGTAATTATTTTCAAATAAATGAAGTGTATTCTAAGTAGTTTAATTGTGAAAGAACACCATAATTAAATTGTAAATTGGATATGTTACAACAGTCAACAGAATATTCAGAAATAAAAACCTTTCTCAAGAAGGAGTTTCACGCAACCAATAATATAAGTAGTGGATTTAGGAACAAAGTGTTTTCATGTCGTTGTATTTATGTACACTTAGTTTTCTAACTAAACCAAGTGATGATCTTTTTTATTTTAATGACATATTGCAAATGATACCTGTTCGAATTCATACTCGGTAAGAATTCATACATTTGTATTCCTTAAATGAAGGTTGATTAATTTTGGAATTGTATAAGAGTTATGTCTTACTTTATTAGTAGCTTCTTTAATAACTGTATGAAGTTCATCCGCTGAATCATCTTTATTTCCAGCTACATGTTTAATTGCATTCTCTCCGCAATATGCTTTCACAATTTCCTCATCAGTATTGATGATACAAAACTTTGCAATTGGACTTTAACTAACTACATATAAACTCCTTATATCTCTAGATAAACTACCGATTAGCCCCATATAAACTCTAGATAACTAAGCTATCAAGGAGGTAAGAAAAAATGAATTTTATGATTGGTCTTATCGAAAATATCTCCTCAACTTCACAAATGATTATTTATATTGTATCGATTGCAGGTGCGATTATGTGAATGTTCCTGAACCACCATACACCGCTGTATCAGGGCTCTTACCAGTATAATAAGTATCAGGATTAAACGCCACTTTAGATTCTTCAGTAAACATGAAAAATGACAAAACTGTAAGAATGCTCGAATGTTTGTAAGAAAGTTCGATGTTTTCCTTTGTCTTTTTTTATTAAAGTAAAAAAGAAGAAAGCGATTTCATAAGAGGTTGATATTTTTAGATGAGTACAAATATCAAAACTATTCATGCAATGAAGGTGTATGGCAATCGGTAAAACACCTTACTAAAAAGGAGGGATTTGAAATGTCTTTTTCTCAATTCAATATTGATATTTTTCGAGCAATTAATGATTTAGGTAAACAATATTCATTTCTAAACTCAACCATGGTATTTTTGGCAGAATATATGGTATATATTTTTGCTTTAATTATTTTAGCTTATTGGTTTAACGGGGTCAGAAAAAGTAGGGTGTTGATTATTCAAGCGATGGTTGCTTTTGTAATTGCTGAGGTGATTGGAAAAATAGCGGGGAAATTTCATCTGAATTATCAACCGTTTGCAGTATTGCCTGATGTGAATAAACTTGTCGAACATGCTGTAGATAATTCATTTCCTAGTGACCATACGATACTCTTTTTTTCGATTTGTTTTTCGTTTTGGCTTGTTCGTAAAAAAACTGGATGGTTATGGCTTATACTTGCATTTTGTGTAGCGATTTCCCGTATTTGGGTAGGGGTTCATTATCCTTTTGATGTTGCAATAGGAGCTTTAATAGGATGTGTTTCAGCATTGTTTTCTTATTGGTTAATACCGAAATTTTCTATTATCAATCAATTGCTTACTCTATATGAAAGAGTAGAGAAACATGTTTTACCATCCAAAAATAATTCAAAGGGATTTTGAATATACAAGTATAAAAAAGACATTATCCTTCCTATAATTCTACAGAAAGGATAATGTCTTTTTCGTTTTATCGATAGTGCAAAATATTAGATTGATAGTGATGTATAGAGAACCCATAGTTAAATATAAGTCTCTTCAACTCTATCCAACCATTCAAAATAGCTTATTTTTTTGTTTTGGAGGTATAGGTTGATGGGCATGTGGTACTACTCCATATAAGAGAACATTAACTTGCTTATATTTTTATTAAAAGGTGCACCTTTTAAAATGACATGATTTCTTTGAGAAACATATATAGATATTCAGATAGGGTTCTCTATGTTTATTGCATAGAAATTACACAATAAATATTTTTTCATGTTACATACATTAAATTAAGCTTAATTTTCTCTTTTTCTATAAGTCCTTTAAATAGATAAACTTCTTACCAATATTCAAAACTGATTACATTTTGGATTGTTTTTTTTGGGTTTTTCAGTTTTTCTTGACTAAGCCAATGAATAACTACACATAAACTCCTTATATCTCTAGATAAACTACCGATTAACTCCATTTAAACTCTAGATAACCTATATAGAATACAAGTTATCAAGGAGGTAAGAGAAAATGAATTTTATGAAACGAGCAATTCTCAGTATGAAAAAAAGGATAGGAACATCATTAATTTTGATAGCAGTTTTTCTGATTGTTACAAATTTGGTTCTTTCAGGGTTCACAATCCAAAATGCATCAAAAAAAGCAGCGGATGCTGCAAGAAAAAAACTAGGTGCAGATGTTACTTTAGGTCTTGATTTCGATAAATTAGGTCAACAAGCTCGTGAAACTGGAGAGATGCCTAATCCACCGAAGCTTAACACAAAAGAAGCATATCAATTAGCGAAGTCAAAATATGTAAAAGACTATAATTACATAGGCAATACTTTCGGAATTTCTGATGGGCTTAAACTAGTAGGAGCTTCAGAAGGAGAAGATGAAGGAAAAGGTAAAGTGGGAATGGCGGCTGTACGAGGCGGCTCAGGCTCTGGTACAGAAATAGATATGAATGCTTCTTTTATGATTGAGGGAGTCCGCAAGACAGCTTTACAAGAAAGCTTTAAAAACGGAAAAAGTAAAATCATTGATGGAAAACCAATTACAGAACAGATGAAAGATCAGAATGTAGCTTTAATGGAAAAACGATTAGCGGAATTAAACAATTTGAAAGTAGGAGACAAAGTTACAGTGCAATCAGGGGATAAAAAGGAAACCCTTGAGGTTGAAATTATCGGTATTTACGAAACGAATGAGCAAGCAATGGGGCAACAGGCTCCTCCTATAATGGATCCAGCTAATAAACTATATATGCCGCATTCAACTATGAAAAAATTAGAAGTAGATCAAGGTATAAGTAGTGTTCAAGTCGTGTATTTCTTGAATGATCCACAATACATTGATGCATTTAAAAAAGAAGCAAAAAAATCTAATATTGATTTTAATTATTATAAATTAGATGCACATGATTCATTGTACAAACAAATGATTGGTCCTATCGAGAATATCTCTTCGACTTCTCAAATGATTATTTATATTGTATCGATTGCTGGTGCGATTATTTTAGGATTAATCATTATGCTATCAATTAAAGGACGTCGTAAGGAAATGGGGATTCTGTTATCTATTGGAGAGAAAAAGTGGAAACTGATGGCGCAGTTCGTAATAGAAGTAGTATGTGTCGCTATTTTAGCATTTGGATTATCCGTAACAACTGGAGCTAAAGTTTCTCAATATATCGGGGATCATTTACTTTCGAGTGAAATTGCTTCAGCGAGCGAAGAAACAGACACTACGCGAAATGGTACTGTAATGATGTCTGGACCTGGTGGTACTTTACAAAACCAAAAAGAAGATCCAATTGATAAAATTGATGTAAGTGTAACAGGAGAAGATGTAGGAAAAATGGGGGGGATTGGACTAGCTATTGCTATAATAGCAACGCTTCTTCCGGCATTATCTATTCTACGTTTAAATCCAAAACAAATTCTTTTAAAAGATGAATAAGGAGGCTTAATATGGAAACGATTTTACAATTTAAAAACTTGGATTATTATTATGAAAGTAATGGGAAAAATGTAGCGATACTAGATAATGTCAACTTTTCTTTTCAAAAAGGTCATTTTTATACAATTTTAGGACCATCCGGATCTGGAAAAACCACAACTCTAAGCTTAGGTTGTGGACTGGATGTCCCCAAAAATGGTTATGTACTGTATAATGGGAAAGATATTCGAAAAATTGGTTTGGATCGATACCGTAATCAAAATGTATCTGTAATTTTCCAATCTTATAATTTGATTACCTATATGACTGCTCTTCAAAATGTCCTAACAGCAATGGAAATTACAGGTGTCAAAGTGAAAAATAAGACGGTAAGGGCATTAGAATTATTAGAGAAAGTGGGACTCACAGAAATAGAAGCGAAACGAAACGTCTTGCAACTAAGTGGTGGGCAACAACAACGTGTAGCAATTGCTCGAGCGTTATCTTGTAATGTTGATTTACTTATTGCGGATGAGCCAACAGGAAACCTCGACGAAGAAACGGCCATGGATATAATAGAACTGTTTCAAGAACTTGCACATAAAGAAAATAAATGTATTATTGTTGTGACGCATTCACAGGAAGTTGCTAGAAAATCAGATCGTGCAGTGTATTTAAGTAATAAGAAGTTGGTCGTAAACGAAATCTAATATAAACATCGTAGTTTTTCAATTCACATAATTTTCGAAATTCATCACTTTCAAAAGCTTATATTTGATTTATAATAAAACCAAGCCATAATCAAAATGGTCTCCCTGTATTGAATGTTAAGATAGTTTGTTGTTCCCGTTGTAACAATATTTGAAAAAGAACTTGTAGGATATTCTACAGGTTCTTTTTATTATAATTGGTTACTTATATCATGGGGTAATTACACATAAAAAACGGGACATTACCTAGATATATGATCTAAATACTATCCCGTTTAATTATTTATCTACATAGTTATTGAAGAATTAAACCTACTATCATAAATAAACTACATACTATCATCCAACCAAACGCACAATAGCCGAAAATTCTAATCCATTTAGGTAATTGATTCATGTTAACTTTATTTGAGGGAACTCCTTGCATAGAAAACATCATTTTTTGATCTCTATCCCTATTATTTTGTTGTTCATACATAGCGTCATCACCTTTCCTGAACTATAGTGTTTATAGTATACGAGCCTGAAGAAAATTATGCACAGAATAGAAGGGGATAGCTTACATCTTATGTGGTGAATTTTATAAATAAAGACGTTTAATTAGTCATGGCTCTAAGCACTACTCCTTTATAAATACTGAAAAAGAGCCCTACTTAAATAGGACTCTTTTTCTTCAAGTATTAACTTGCTGGATGTGCATCAGAACCAAGATAACGTTCTTTTAGAATTTGAACATGATGAAGCTCATGGCCAGCAATGATGTATGCTAATGCACGTACTGTAACTTCAGAATTGTTCGCATTTCCTCTTTGTAACCAAGCTTCTTTATCTAAGATTCTAAGTAAATACAGGGTAGATTGGCGAACAACTATTAAATTCTCAAGAAGAACTTGCATAGATTGCTTATCAAAAGCAGCTCTAAGAACATACATATCATCGTTATAGCCTGGAAGTTCTGCTGTCTCGCCTCGAGCAATAGATAGCAATCGATACGCCATAATTCGTTCTGTATCCGCTATATGACCGAGTACTTCTTTTATACTCCATTTAGTAGGACCATACCGAAAAAGTCCCTCACTATCAGAAATTCCCTTTAATAAAAGATTCGTTTTCTTCATTTGTTGTTCTAAAATATGTATGATATTTCCGTCTGATACCAAGTTAATATACGTTGCATAATAGGAGTTATATTCACTTATCTTTGGTCTTATTTGCATACGAATCATCCTTTATATTTAATTTTTACATATAGCTTATCATAAAAGAGTTCCAAATTAATCTGAAAGTTTGATTTCACATTAAATAGAAACAACAATGAATTTGCAATGCGTATGTGTAAACACCTAAATTAGTTTGATATACAAATAGAGCCCCATATGAATAGGACCCTATTTCTCATTTTCTCTATACAGCTAAAGATTTGTTGGGGGTTTTTAAGTATTTTGTAAGTTTTCATAATAAATCGAAAGAGCTTGATTTCACATTAAATAACAAACATGAATAGGAATTTACATTTAATTCGCAGGGTACTTCTCACTTACAAGATCTTCAATGTTATTTGCTTCTTTAATTTCTTTTGATGATAACCAATTTGTATTTCTTGTTCCAGACTTATTTTTTAAATTGATGTCAAAGTTTTTCGTATTTAGTTCTTCTTTAAGGATTGTGGTTACTTTGATTAAATCCTCAATTAAAGGGGGAGTATTTTCAAATATAGTATTGGTCGTATTAATAACTAAAGTCACTATATATTTTCGATATTTTTCATCATCCGAACTTGAATACGTAATACCTTCAATTGAAAATCGATCGTTTTGCATTTCATGTAATTTTTCTTCTACTTTGGTCTGCGTTCTAATCCAATTTTTCCAGTATTCGTTTATTGGGTCTTTCATTGTGGATTTCATTGTTTGTAACAGTTCTTCTTTTGTTGTTACTCTTTGTACATTTTTAAAAGGTCCACCTAAAGATTTACCAGTATGATCTTTAATTTCTAGTTCTGTTATCTTTTTATTATTCTTCTGAATCAGTTGAAATAGGGCATATAAACGATCTAATTCTACGGAATCCAATTGGCTAAAATCAATCTCGTTACTCATTTGCAAAGTTAATAGCAACTCATCTGTTGGGCTTCCTTCTTCTGGATTTTGATTATCCAACATATATTGCAGAACATTTTCATTTTCATTTTCATTTTCCACGTACCCTAACTTTTTCATTTCTTCTAGAGTTGGTTGGAATTTCTGATATGCCTCATATGTTTTTTTTCCATATTTGTATTCATCACCTACTATATATGAATAGAGGAGGCCTTGTACCTTTACTCGAAATTTGAAATTTTTGTTGTTTTTTTCTTGCACAGTATGGTAGGTATTACCACCATTATTTTCATTTATCGAGCTCCAATCTGTTACCACAATATCGATACCGTGTTTTTCTTTTATATATTCTTGTACCTCAGATTCATTTTCTTGATTACAACCACTTAAAAATATGAAATATACTACTAGTAATATTACATTTTTTATGCTTTTCATATAAGCACTCCCTACGTAAGAATTAATTCTTGAATGTGCAGCACAATGCAAAGCTCTCTTTTCCTTCGTCATTTACGCTAACTTTTATACAGTTTAAACTTTAAATGATTAGAGCCTTGATGTTTTTCGCCCATATCAGCCCGAACATTACTGTTTTGAAATACAGAAAATTGATTTGTTTTAATCTCTTTTTAAATTCTACAAGTATATGATTTATCAGGTTCATCTTTACACTGTATTTTCATATCGTAAGAACAATTGTACAATAAAAATTGATTGTATTAATAAAATATCCCTTCCTTTAAATCGATACGGCGGAATTTATCAAAGAAAATGCTTCGTTCTACCAAATTTTCTTTACGATTAAATGCTTGATATTGCGATTGTAGGGGAAGATGAAAGGTTTTTAGGCATTCTTACCCACGCGAGAGTGATTGAACTACTACAAGAATCGTGGGGAGATAGGTACACACTAACCCTTGGGACAATTGAACCCTAATAAGTTTATACTTACTACAAAAACAAACAAACAAACTCGTCCTACTAAAAGGGGAGTTTGTTTGTTTTTTGTTCAGATAAAGGAATGTTCATGCAAAATTGCACACTATGTTCCCTATTTTGTATAGAATACTTTATATCTAGTGTTTCAAGAATTTGTTTAACAATATATAGACCTAAACCACTTCCTCCGGTATTTCGATTCCTAGATTTTTCAATTCGATAAAATGGTTTGAAAATTTGTTGTATATCTTCATCTTTAATATTGATACCTGTATTTATAATTTGCATTTTAATTTGACCTTGTTTAGAATCCTTACTTAACTTTATATAGACTTTTTCATTATGTGGTGAATACATAACTGCATTATGGATAATATTTTTACATGCTTTTTCAAAAAGAACACGATCTGTATAAACAGAAAGGTCAGAGTCAATTTCTTTTATTATTTGGATGCTTTTTTGAGAAGCGAAAAATTCAAGATCTTTTGTGATTGTACCAATTAACTTTGAAAGATTAACTTCTTCTATTTTTAGTTTAAAAGTGTGTTGTTCTAACTTTGACATACTTAAAATTTCACGAACTAGTTGTTCCATACTTTCAATAATTTGATGATTTTTCTTTAAATATTGATCACGATTTTGATAAGGGCCAATATTGTATATCATCCCTTCTAAGTATCCTTTCATTACAGTAAGAGGGGACTTTAATTCATGTGCTACAATCGCAAAAAACTCTCTGCGTTTTGTTTCTATTTCTCTTTCTTTTTCAATATCATTTTTTAATTGTTCATTTGCTTTTTTTAAATCAAACATAGCTTGTTGTAAGTTAATAGACATGTCATTCAAACTATTAGATAATTCTCCTAACTCATCTGTAGAACGAACCTCAATTTTTTCGGAGAAATCTAAATTTGCCATCTTTTGTGCACCCTCATTAATATAAATAAGTGGCTTTGTAATAAACCTGGAATAGAAATAAGCACTCCCTATACCAATTACGATCACAATGATACTAATATAGGGGAGAAAGCGCACTAATACTTGCGAAGCTTCATCAATCGGTTGAAATGTTGCGAACACTACAAGCGTTAAACTACCATCTTGGAATTGAATTGGTTCCGTAACATTATATGAATTGCTAATGGTACCTGCATTCTCAAATCGTGCTGCTTTAGTAACTACTGTTGTTTGTGTACCACGTTGAATAAAAGAAAATGAAGGCGAGTAAATAATTATTCCTTCTTTATTTTGAAGCGAAAGCATCGCGTTATTTTTTTTTGCGTATTCATCAAAAAGTGGTATCGCATCTTGAAACGTAAGATCTTTTGACTTATCAATTATTTCTTTTATCCCTGTTTGAAGTTGATCTGTTTTGTATTGCTCATAAAACGTAGGGAGAAAGAAATATAAAGTTAAATAAATCAATACTGCAAAGGATAACAAGATGAGAGATGTAGTCATAAAGAGTTTATAAGTAATTTGCTTCATCTTCATGATTTTTAAAATTTTATTCATCCACTTTATAACCAATACCCTTTATTGTTTTAATGTAGGGAATAGCTAGTTTTTTACGTAGGTTTTTAATATGTGTATCAATTATTCGTGTTTCTCCAAAATAATCGTATCCCCAAACTTTTTCTACGATATTTTCTCTTGTAAGTACTTTTCTCTCATTTTGAAATAGTAGTTGTAGAATTTCGAACTCTTTGGTCGTTAACAAAATTTCAACATCATCTACATATACTCGATATGCATCAACATCAATGCGCACTTCTTTAAATACCAAATGATTATTTACATTTTTATCATAACTTCTTCTAAGTACAGCTTCGACTCGTCTAATTAAAACATGAAACGAAAAGGGTTTTGTTATATAATCATCAATCCCAAGATCGAACCCTTTCATTTGATCTTCCTCTTCTTCTAACGCAGTTAGCATAATAATTGGTATGTTTGACTGACTTCGAATCATTTTAGCAACTTCAAATCCATTAAGATTGGGCATCATTACATCTAGAAGAACTAAATCAAAGGATTGCTTATTAAATTGTGTCATACCCTCTAGTCCATCTGAAGCAACTACCACTGTATACTGTTGTGTCATTAAAAATTGTTTAATTAATTCCTGAATTTCTTGATCGTCCTCAACCACGAGGATATGATAGTTTTTCATAATATCACCTCTGGTAGTCATTATAGCCGTACTATCTGTAGTTTATGTGGAGATACAGTAGGAAACTTCATAGGACGTTTAACGTATTAACTCCATTTTCAAGATCCTGTATTCTCCATAAAAAAGTATTATTACCCATATTCCTTTTTTATGGAGAAATATTTGTGTGCTTGAAAAAACTTATCATATAAAAAGCTGAACGATTAATATTTACAAAAAACTAATGTATAATAATGTAAATTGTATGTAGTTTTTTAACTGTTTGAAAATATACTTTTGATACTTTACTAGAAGGGGAAAGGGAGATGAATTAAAATATAAAAGAAGCCAGCGAAATTCTAGAGCGTACGCCACAAACTTTGTAGTTTTTTTGCTAATTTAGTAAAGGCCTAAGGTGCGAACAAGGGATTATTTAAATCATGTGAGAAAGGTTGTGAAATTATTTGAGGAGTTATAAAGCTATGCTGTTTGATTTAGATGATACGTTACTTGATAGGGATAAGGCAGTAGATAACTTGTTTTTATTAGTTTTAGAAAAGTGTTATGAGGATGTTAGTGATACAGTCAAAAACAATATGTTACAGAAATTCAAAGAATACGATAAAAGGGAATACGGCATTAGTAATAAAACGATAGTTTTAGAATCATTATTTGATGAATTCGCGCCAATATATAGATTACCACACAATTATATCCAAGATTTTTGGAATGAAAATTTCCCTACATGTTTTTCAATAGACCAAAATACTATTCATTTCTTAAATCATATAAAGAGTCACTTTAAAATTGGAATTATAACAAACGGCTCAACGCATAGACAAAAAGCTAAAATAATTAACACGAATTTAAACAATTACTTTGATACGATTATTATTTCTGAAGAAGTAGGATTGAGTAAACCTGATAAACGTATATTCGAACTAGCATTAAATAAGCTTAATGTGCAACCAGAAGATGTATTATTTATTGGAGATGACTTAGAAAAGGATATTGCTGGTCCTCAAAATGCAAATATAAATGGTGTGTGGTTTAACCCTCAGAAAATCAAGAATACTACCCAAATACAACCATATGCCGAGATTAACACTTTGGATAGTTTGTTAAGTTATGTTAATCCACAATATTTTTATAACAAGTAAAAGCAATTTCATATATATATTCAAAAATATAAAAAGAGAAACTATCATTAATTTCATTGACCGTATTAGTAATAAAAAATAGATATTTACAATAAAAAATAGTTGCGATTTTAATAGTTGCGGCTAATTTAATCTATGGTTAATACGAAGTTTTTTAAAATAATTTTACTCATACTGTGTAAATTATAAAGGGGTGGGACTATGGAAATAAAGAAAGTAGTAATCGATGGAATCAATATTGCGATCATTAGAAACGATAAGGTATTAATATCGGATGTTCAGTCTGCATTAGATACTATGGCAACAGTTCAATATGAGGTAGATGCGAAACATATTATTATCCATAAATCTTTAATAAGTGAAGATTTCTTTGATCTAAAAACACGCCTTGCTGGTGATATCCTTCAAAAGTTTATAAATTACAGAGTAAAGATTGCTATCATTGGAGATTTCTCTATGTATACGAGTAAAAGCTTAAAGGATTTTATTTATGAATGTAATAAAGGAAAAGACATTTTTTACTTAGCAACTGAACAACAAGCAATTGAAAAACTAAGTACATTAGAATAATAACAATACCTCTTTTTCATGTCGTTTATTATTTACAACATATAAGAACTGACGTTTGTGGTAAACTAAGAAATGAATAAAGGGGGAGTTCTCTTGAACAATTTTAATGATACGATCCGAAATTTAAACAATATAGTTTACAAACCTAACAATTTAATAATTACGAATTTAAAAGAAGAAAAGCAAAACGCAGAATATGCAGGATGTTTATTTCACTTAAATAACAAAAGCATTCGTTTTAGAAAATCAAAAATTACTCCTAATAAAATTGGTCAATTTGTTTCTTTTTGGGAGAAAGATGACAATATGCAAAATCAAGCGTTTTCTTATGACGCTGCTCCTGACTTATTAGTTATCACTTGTATAGATGATAATAAACTAGGACAATTTATTTTCCCTAAAGAGATTCTTCTTAAGGAAAAAATCTTGAGAACACAAAATCAAAAAGGCAAGATGGCTATGAGGATTTATCCTATATGGGATAACCCTGTTAGCAATCAAGCTAAAAAGAGCCAAATGTGGCAACTTCAATATTTTGTTGATTTAAGCGATCATAATAATTTACCTATAGACAAACTATTACATTTGTATTCGTAACTTCTTATCTTAAGTAATCTTGTGAGTTAGACTTTTTGTACCGGTACAGTTAAACGAAATGTACATTGTTTCCGTACCCCATCAAATTTACAATCAGCATATACTATTTTAACTTATACATTTTAAGGGGTGCTGACTATGACAAGTCTACAACATAAGCTTTTTACAAGATTGAATCTTGCAAAGCGTACTGAAGTGAAGTTTGAAGAATTAAATACAATTCTCTTTGCATTTGCACACACTATACCATTTGAGAATTTGGATGTTATAGCACGTAATACGAATGCAATTACTATGGAAAATTTACAGGATAAAATTTCAACTAGATCCCGCGGCGGACTTTGTTATGAATTAAATACTCTTTTTTACTACTTTTTAAAAGATTGTGGTTATGATGTACAACTTGCATTAGGTACCGTATATAAAAATGATATAAACGCTTGGGCACTTGAGGATGGACATATAACGATTATTCTAAATTATGATAACGTACGATACTTAATTGATGTAGGTATTGCTTCCTTAGTACCTTTAATCCCTATACCTTTTACTGAAGAGCCTGTTTCCTCTAAAAATGGTTCGTATCGAGTGAGAAAACGAGACACAAGTAAAGGAAATTACGTTCTAGAAAGAAAAGATACGAACGGAGAGTGGAAAGTTTGTCATGCCTTTTATAATCGTATCATTGATGAGGCAGTAGTGAATGATGTTCAAAAAAGAGTAATAGAAGATGAGAAATCTATTTTCAATAAAGGACCTATTGCGGTCAAATTAACAGACTCTGGCCATGTCTCTTTAACGAATACAAGTTTAACTGAAATGATTCATGGGGAAAAAACGAAACGTGAAATTACAGAAGATCAATATAGAGAGCTTTTATATACTTTATTTGCAATTAAGTTATGATAAAACAAATAGCCGGTTCTTATTCAGAACCGGCTATTATATTAATTTTGATTTAAAATAACTATTAAAGTTTAATTTTCTTAATAGATATAATACACTAGAACGGTATGAAAAAGTATGTACAATGAATTTTGAATGTAAAGGAAGATTTTTATGTCAGTTATCGATAAATTGAAGCTTAACAAGTATACGAATATGGTTGTTATTAATGAACCAAGTGATTACGAAGTTTTTACAGATAAAGAAACTGTATTTTCAAAAGAACACGATGCCATTTTTATTTTTGTAGAAACACTTGATGAAATGATGAAACAAACGAATTATATTATTAGTAATGAAGAGTTACTAATTGAAAAAGGTTATATATTCTTCGCATATCCGAAAAAAGGTAACTCTCGCTACAGTACGTTTATTCACCGTGATGAGATGTTTCCAGCATTAAACGTTGGAGAAGATGGATATGTGGGAAAAAGCGATATTAAATTTGCGCGAATGGTAAGTATGGATGACGTTTTTACTGTTGTAGGTTTAAAGCGTGAGAAGAAAAAAGCGACGAAAACGCCTGCCATGAGCCAATGTGTAGCTGATTATGCAGATCGAATTCAAGATGTTGAAGTTTTATTAGCTAATCATCCAAATGAACTTAAGTTTTATCAAAGTTTAACACCTGGATACCAAAAAGATTGGGCACGTAATCTGTTTTCTGTAAAACAAGAAAAAACACGTGAAAAACGTCTTGAAAAAATGATTGAAATTCTTTCACAAGGCTATAAAACAATTGAATTATTTCGTAAAAAGAAAAAGTAAGACTAGGCAATTCACAATGATGCAACAATTAATTGCGTTTGGCACATTGAAAAAAGGATTCCTTTCAGTATACTAAAGTATGTTCTTATATTTAAATAATTAGCAAAAGAAAAAAGGTGTTTGAAATGAAATCGTATATTGTAGTTGGAGCTGGCATTTTAGGAGCGTCTACTGCCTATCATCTTGCTAAGGCTGGCGCGAACATTACTATCGTTGATCGTCAACAAGTAGGTCAAGCAACGGATGCAGCAGCAGGTATTGTCTGTCCATGGCTTTCGCAACGTCGTAATAAAGCGTGGTATAGAATCGTTAAAGGCGGTGCACGTTACTATTCTTCCTTAATTCAGCAATTAGAAGAAGACGGTGAAACGGATACAGGTTACAACCGTGTAGGTGCAATTAGTTTACATACTGATGAGAAAAAACTAGATCAGATGGAAGAGCGAGCTTATAAACGCCGTGAAGATGCACCAGAGATTGGTGAAATTACGCGTTTATCAGCTGAAGAAACGAAAAAATTATTCCCGGCATTATCAGAAGAATATAGTTCTGTTCATATTAGTGGTGCTGCACGAGTAAACGGAAGATTATTACGCAACGCATTAATAAGCGCTGCGAAAAAACATGGTGCAACTTTTATAAAAGGCGATGCAGTATTAGTCTGTGAAGGTAATCATATTAATGGAGTTAAAGTAAACGATGAAACAATTTTAGCAGAAAAGGTTATTGTAACTGCAGGTGCATGGGCGAACGAAATCTTGAACCCATTAGGAATTAATTTCTTAGTTACGTTCCAAAAAGGACAAATTGTTCATCTGCAAATGGAAAATACAGCAACAGAAAATATGCCAGTTGTTATGCCGCCAAATGATCAATACATTTTAACGTTTGACAATGGCCATGTCGTAATTGGTGCAACACATGAGAATGATACTGGTTTTGATCACCGTGTAACGGCTGGTGGTTTAAATGAAGTTTTCCAAAAAGCATTAACAGTTGCACCTGGATTAGAAAATACTACCATGCTTGAAACGAGAGTTGGATTCAGACCATTTACGCCAGGATTCTTACCTGTTATTGGCCCGCTTCCTAACTTTGAAGGCATTCTCGTTGCGAACGGATTAGGTGCTTCAGGTTTAACTGCAGGTCCATATTTAGGGTCAGAACTTGCTAAATTAGCGCTGGGACAATCAATTGAATTAGATTTAAATGATTATGATGTTGCTGGCGCAATTGAATAACATGGGGTACTGCTAACATTTAGAAAAAAACACGCTAAGCGAATTCGACAGGAAATAAGCGGTTTTTCCCTCCGTTAAGAGTAAGTCTGTATATGAAAAATAAAATTCTTTAAAAATAGAGGGCTGACACCATAAACCTGCATTATTAATGTAGAATTGTGAAGTTTGCTCTTTATTTATATTTATTTAAAGCTTATTTTTGAGAGGAGGTTAAGCAATGAGAGCACCATATCAAGTATTAATATTCCCTTATATAAAAACTGACGATTCTATTCAATATGCCATTTTCAACCGAAGTGATTATGGTTATTGGCAAGGAATAGCTGGTGGTGGAGAAGACGGTGAGATTCCTATTGAATCAGCAAAACGGGAAGCGTTTGAAGAAGCTGGTATTACAAGAGAATGCCCATATATAAAATTAGATTCTGTGTCTTCACTACCAGTAGAGGATGTAGTTGGAGGATTCCTTTGGGGAGAAGATGTTTATGTAATAAAAGAATTTTCTTTCGGAGTTAAAGTCCCTACAAAAAACATCTCATTATCTAAAGAACACTTCAATTATAAGTGGTTATGCTTTGAGGAAGCAGTAACGCTTTTGAAATGGGATAGCAACAAAACAGCATTATGGGAATTAAACAAAAGACTATTAAAATAATTAAAGTGTTAGCTAATAACGATATTAGTGGAACAAGAATTAAACAATTTAAAAAAGCCTTGCTACATATGGAGTGTAGCAAGGCTTTTATTTTTCGTAGCAATATTTATAGACATATGTAACACATCCCTTCTTGTTTTCACATAAACATTTTTTCTTTTATACAATAAAAGAAATTTAACAAGAATATATATACAGCATTACAAATCAATATTTTCCTGTTAAACCACCTGTTTTAAATAGAAATACGACTGATAAAACGATAACAACAGCCTTCAAACTCCCCCAATATGGATAAACAGTATGATCTGTTAAACTAGCATATTGAAAAATATTCTCTAAACCGAAAATTCCTATAATGACTGCCAAAAGAAATGCAGCTTTTCCTATATTCGTATTACGATAGAGGGTAAATAAGTATATTGCACATATAAGCGGTACGATGATTTGTAGTAAGATTGCCATAGATTGTCCCCCTAATTTATGTTTTATACTTATTATTATACTATAAATGTAATAATAAGGGATATAAGTTAATTGATGCTAAGTAGAAAACTGACTTGTCTATAGTTTTGATACTAATTGAACTACTCTAATCATATTCTTCTATATAAAAAAGAATACAAAGGGGTGTAAAGTTAATTGACAAAAGTTAAGGTTAGTTTACGACCCATTGTTCATAACATAAATTTACCCACTGTAATAAAAACAGTTATTCTTCCAGGCGAATCGACTGAAAGGCTATTTATCGCAACCCAATTAGGGGAGATTTTCTACATAGGAGACGGCGTCATAAAAACATTTTTAAATATTCGTCATCTGATAATTACATTAGGCACATCTGAAGAAGGTGTTTCTAGTAGTGGCTATGATGAGCGGGGATTGCTAGGACTTGCGTTTCATCCACAATTTTATCAAAACGGTTTATTTTATCTTCATTATTCAGTAGCTGGAACCCAAGGTCCAGGTGCGCTTTCTGAACAATTTAAACCGAATCCTTGTGACCCGAAAACTTTAAACTTAAAGTGGCTAAATAGAGATACTCAATATGATCATATTGATACAATTGAAGAATGGATTTTACAATCAAACGCTCAACCTCAAAAACGGAGAACATTACTTCATATAAAACGCCCATTTTTTAATCATAATGGAGTAAATACATTAAACTTTTCTCCAGAGACGGGGAAACTTGTTTTTACAAATGGTGATGGTGGCTCGGGTTATGATCCATTTAATTTAAGCCAAGATGATTTAGAAATAGCAGGTAAAATCATTGAAATCGATGTAAGCAAAAATATATTTATAAATAATCCTCCAGTAGTTACGCGCTTTAATGAACTTCCTCTATCTATACAAGAAACACTTACAGTAATTGTGAAAGGTGTTCGTAATATAACCGGCATTTCATTCCAAAGATTTTATAATCAATATATCAAATACGCCGGTAATGTCGGGCAAGATATTGTAGAGTCTATTTTTTCATTTGTCCAATATAAACCGATACCGGTTACTGAACTTGTTCAAATGCATGTAATGAGATTAACTCCCAATCAAGATGGATTTATTAATTTTGGTTGGAGAGGATGGGAAGGAGAATTACCTACTTCTTTTATAAGGCACTGTTCTGAGAATCCTAATTTGGATAAGAGAACAATGGCTTATTATAATGAAACAATAGAAACATCAGTGAAGCGAATTCAGCCACTAATTAGTTATTTTCATAAAGACCCCAGACCAGATAAGTTTGGAGGAACTTCAGTAACAGGAGTTCAGCCATATATGGGAACTGCAATCCCAAATTTAAATGGTAGCGTTGTGTTTACCGACCTTGCTAAGAAAGAAGATTCACGGCCGCCAGTTAAAGGTGTTTTAGCATATGTTAGGGCAGGTACAGACGGTAAACATACTGACTTTCATGTTATTGAAACCAATTATGATTTCGGTACGCAAGCAGCTTATTATATGAGTTTAGGAACAAATTCGGATCAAACCAGGTTATATTTAGGAGTTTATGGTTCTATGAAAGTAACTGACTTTAACAAAGGTACTATTTTTGAAATTGTTCCTTAATATGATATAAATTCTCTGATTCATTCTTTTTACAATTGTCTAATGTATAGTGATTGATTTCTAGAGGAGGATACAAATAAACAATAAGTGTATGAATAAAATAGAAAAGTGATGAATTAGGTATCTTTAGGGGGATTTTGATGAATCGGTTTGTACGTTATTGGTGTCAACTTATGATAGAGAATGATGCGAACTTTGTTCATAAAAGAAAATTGTTCCTAGCAAATAAGTTAGTCATTACAGCTTTAATGAGTGCTTTGGCCACTATGTTTCAAGCGGCGGGAAACTTAATTCCTGGTATAGGATTATTCATTAGTCCTTTTGCGACATTACCAATTTTTTTGGCTATTTGCTACTCTATTCGTGAGGGAGTACTTTCTTATATTCTTACTATTCTCCTATTATTTATTATTGAGCCAAGTGAACTAATTGTATTTCCCTTTACTACAGGCTTATTAGGTATAGCCTTAGGACTTTCCTTTATACAATTCAAGAGGAGAATTTGGGTAATTTCCTTTTCTGTGATTTGTCTACTTATAGGAATTATGATTGTTCTAGATATTTTCCGTTTTCCAGTACTTGGTCCTACTATTCATACAACTATGGATATAAAAATTATTTTATCAATATTTATACTAAGCTTTCTATACTGCTGGATCTATGCAGGGCTTTGTAGAATATTGTTGAATAGAGTATATAAAGTATGGTTCTAACAACTGCATAGAATGGAGATTTAAATCATGTATAACATTGAAATTAGAAGACCTAATTCGGATGATTTAGAGGAACTTCACTTGTTTTTCCATATAGTTATAACGAATGTATATAAAGACGAAGGATTATCACAATTATCGGATGACATAGAAAATGAAATTAACATGAAAAAGCAATATTTGAAAACAGATTTTGATAGTAATGGAGAAAAACGTTACTTTTTATTAGCAATTGATACAAATAACGATAAAATCATTGGAACAATTGAAATTGGTTCAGCAAGTACGTTGATTAATAGTTGTACAGGCGGTGTACTTAAGGATTTGTATGAAATAGGAACTGTATTTATACTTCCGGAGTATCAAAGAAAGGGTATAGGGAGTTTACTACTAAACACAATGTTTCTTACGCTACTTAGCAGGGGAATAACAGAATACTGTTTAGATAGTGGCTACAAAAAAGCGCAAAGTATATGGACGAAGAAGTTTGGAGAGCCTAGTTATGTACTGAAGGATTATTGGGGAGAATCAAGTGATCATATGATTTGGAAGAAGAGTTTACATGATACTCCTATAATATTTGAATTATAAAATGAAATATGCCTCTGAACGTAGCTTTTCTTACGTATGTATGCTATTATTTATCTTTATAATAAAAGAGGACGTGAATGAACTTGATTAAAATTAATATTCCTGAAGCTGATGTTTCAATTACTGAACGTAAACAAGTTATTAAAGGAGACGAGCCAATAATTACTCCAATTAATGGATTTATCGATTTCCACTTGTTCCCTAGAGATAAAGGCGGCATTTTTATGTTTTACAATATTAATGACGAACTTCTTTTCGTAGGTAAAGCTCGTAAAATTAGACAACGTATTAAGAAGCATTTTGAAGACAATGTTTCACCAATTAAAAATCACCGTGATGAAGTATACCGCATCGATGCATGTATCGTAGAAGATCCAACAGAAAGAGAAATTTACGAAACTTACATTATTAATGAATATAAAGCAAAATATAACGTTGATAAAGTATTCTATAAATAAGTAATAAAAAAACAATCCTAGCGCATATACTGGGATTGTTTTTTTATTTAAATTTAGTCCTCATATTTTTCTCCTTTTTTTAAATGATTAGCAACAAGAAAACAGTATACACCTATACATATAAGTACAATTCCAACAGTTTTATGTTTTCCCTCAAAGAAAGGAATATCAGAAATAACATTTGTCATACATAACCCTATAAACACAAGGATAGGTCCTGCCCACAGTAGTACATTGCCGAATTTCGTATGTTGCCACATAGTAACCCTCCTTACCTCTTTTTACATATATATCTATAAAATAAAAGTAAATTCATAGAGAAATATAGTTTTTTTCATATCGAAAATTTAACCTTCATATATTGGTACAAGCAAACGAGAAAGGGGACCATCATGAATTGGTTAGAAGCTTTTATATTAGGGATCATACAAGGTTTAACAGAGTTTTTACCGATAAGTAGTACGGGTCATCTTTATTTAGGAAGGCATTTGTTTCAATTAGATGAAGCAGGATTGTTTTTAGATACGATGCTGCACATTGGAACTTTGCTTGCAGTGTTTATTTATTACAAAAAAGAATTTATATATTTAATTAAAAATCCATTTTCAAAACTAATGCTACTACTTATTGTCGGGACGATACCCGCAGTTGTAATCGGATTGTTATTTAAAGACTTTTTTGAGGATATTTCAAAAACAGGTATTACGATTGGTTGGGAGTTTTTAGTGACAGGATTCTTTCTCTACATGGCAGATAAACAAAAGAATGGTCGTAAGAAAATGGACGACATTACATATAAAGACGCATTTATCATCGGTTCATTTCAAGCGGCTGCTATTTTTCCGGCAATTTCTCGTTCTGGTATGACAATCGTCGCTGCATTATGGAGGAAATTAGACCGCGAAACTGCTGCTTACTTTTCTTTTTTATTATCAACTCCAGCCATTGTCGGAGCTATTATTTTGCAATTAGCAGATGTTTTTCAAGAGAAAGCAGAATCTATTTCTAGTACATCTTTAATTGTCGGAACGTTATCAGCAGCGTTTTTCGGTTATATAGCCGTTTCATGGATGATTCAATATTTAAAACGTCACTCCTTAAAAGTATTTGCGTATTACGTATGGGGATTAGGCATTTTAATTTTAACGTTGCAATTTACTCATGTGTTTTAATGTAGTAACTATTCGTTTAGATCCTGTTTCATTCATATAAGGCAGGGTCTTTTTTCATTAAGGGGGAAAATATGTTTAATAAGGCTATCGTTATTGGCGGGAGTATAGCAGGAAAACTCGCAGCAAAAGCATTATCCACTACCTTTAAAGAAGTAATCATTATAGAATCTGGTGAAAGATGGGATGGAAAGTCTTCGAGAAAAAGAGTCCCACAAAGTAATCATCCTCATGTGTTATTAAAAGGTGGAGAAAAAGCGATTGAGGAATTGTTTCCTAATATCACTAATGAATTAATCGAAGCAGGTAGTATCGTAAATAACTTTACTCGTGATATAAAATGGCATCAATTTGGTTTATGGAAACAGCAATTCATAGGAAAAGTACATATGATTCAACAAAGTAGGTTTTTGCTTGAATGGCATATTCAAAAACGAATTGATGATATTTCAAATGTTACCACTAAATTTGGAACATTAGTTGATGGGTTATTAGTAGATGGAAAGTTTAACAAAGTATGTGGAGTAAAAGCTAAATGTTTAGAGGCGGGCACACAAGAAGAAATTCAAGCAGATATTGTTGTTGATGCAAGCGGATTTGGTTCAAAAAGTATAGCGTGGTTACGTGAATACAATATTGAAGTGCAAGAAGAGAAAGTGCGCATTGATTTGTTTTACACAACTAGAATGTTTAAACTCAATGAAAATGAGAAATTAGACTGCTGTAATATGCTAATGTCTCCAAGTTTCCCTGACAATCCGTATGGTGTTCTTATTCAAACGATTGAGGATAATCGCTATTTTGTTACTTTCAGCGGATATGCAAATGAGAAAGCACCGCAAACAGATGATGAGTTTTATGATTTTGCTGAAAACCTATCAATTTCTAATGTGACAGATTTTCTAAATAAAGCTGAGGCAATTTCAAATATCAAAACGTACAAAATTCCTTATCAAGTACGTCGGCGATTTGATTTAGTTAATCATTTACCAGAAGGGTTGTTAGTAGTTGGGGATGCACATTGTCGTTTTGACCCTGTTTTCGGGCAAGGTGTTTCAGTTGCTGCTATGGAAGCTCACCAATTGCAGTTACTTTTACAAAGGAGACAAAAGTTTGATAAAGCATTTACACAGCAATTTTATAAAAAGACCTCTAATATTATACAAACTCCTTGGGAAATGACTATAACGGAAATATCACGTCATCCGCAGCTAAAAAGAGAATTAACGATAAAGCAAAAAATTCAGCTTTGGTATACGAAACAAATCTATCAACTATCTGCAAGTGACTCTGACGTTTATATTCGATTAGTAAGAGTGATGAATTTAATTCGTAGTCCATTTCACCTATTTCATCCGAAAGTGCTACTTGCTGTTTTACTGAAGCGAAAGAAATAGCAGGAGATGAATCGATTGAAAAAGAATATATAACAGTTAGTAGATATAGAGGGAGTAATCGAGATGAAAATATACATAGAACAATTAAAGAAACACGATGCGAAGGATTTATTTACGTTTGAACTTACGAATAAGTCTTTTTTTGAAACAATGGTGCCAAATCGTGGCTCACAATATTACGATTTTGAATATTTTCAAAAACTACTAGACGATTTATTATTAGAACAGGCGGATGGAGATTCTTATTTTTATTTAATTCGTAATGAAGAAAAAGAAATTGTAGGACGAATAAATTTAGTAGATATAGATACGGAATTTCGAAGCAGTTCGTTAGGCTATCGAGTCGGAGAAAAGTTTACTAAAAAAGGAGTTGCAACAGCAGCTGTAAAATTAGTTTTGGACGTAGCGCAAAATAATAAAATTAATGAGATTCATGCTAAAACAACTACTAATAATCTCGCATCACAAAGTGTATTAGAAAAAAGCGGGTTTTCTTCTTATCAAGACGAAGCAGATATAAATTCTGTAGAATTAAACGGGGAACATGTGAAGTTTGTGCATTATATATGGAGAAATACTTCGCGCTTATAATAAGGGGGACTTATACATGAATGATTTACGTTATCCAATTGGGCAATTTACATACAAACGTCCTATAACTGAAGAAATGATTGATACATGGATTCAAGAAATTGAAGATTTACCTAATGAACTAGCAAAAGCAATTAAAGATTTAGATCAGAAGCAGTTAGACACACCGTATCGAGTTGGTGGATGGACGGTTCGTCAAGTAGTTCATCACGTTGTTGATAGCCATATGAATAGCTACATACGCTTTAAATTAGCACTAACAGAAAAGAATCCTACTATTAAACCATATAAAGAAGAGAAGTGGGCAGAACTACCTGATTCTAAATTACCAGTAGATGTTTCACTAGTAATGTTAGATTCATTACATAAAAGATGGGTTAACCTTTTATATTCTCTAGAAATTGAAGATCTAGAAAAGACATTTAATCACCCTGAAACTGGTGAAACAAAACTTGCTGCTGCAATTGGACTATATGCATGGCACGGACGTCATCATACAGCTCATATAAATTCATTAAGAAAGCGACTAAATTGGTAACATGGATATTACATTAGAGAAGGCAACAGAAATTGATGCAGCAGTTTTATTTCAAATGCAAATAGACTCATTTCGCCCTTTATTAAATAAATATAAAGACTATGAAACAAATCCAGCAAATGAATCTATTGAAAAAACTATTTTAAGGATAAATAATCCGAGTAACAACTTTTATAAGATGATAATTGATTCGAAACTTGTTGGAGCGATTTGTATATCCCAAAAAGAAAGACCTTATAAATTTTGGATCAGTCCAATGTTTATTCATCCAAACTATCAAGGGAAAGGAATCGCTCAAAAGGTACTTATTTTAATTGAAAAGATGTTTCCAAAAGCACGGAGCTTTGAACTTGCTACGATTTTAGAAGAAGAAAGAAATTGTTTTCTATACGAAAAGATGGGGTATAAAAGAACAGAAGTAATAAAGAAATTAAATGATAAAACTACACTTATTTATTACAAAAAAGAAAGGTAAAGCATTTGAAATACGCTTTACCTTTTTATGTTATTTTAGATTAAATATACAAAAACAATGCATATTCTTCCAAAATACTCGGGTTAGTAATTTTGATGATGAATAAACATACGGAAAGGCGTTATTTCGTCGTATATGTTACTAACGCTTTTTGAATGCTTAAAACACTATCGTCACCTTTAAATTCCTTCGTAATTGGCGTACTCAAACTAGATACCCAAATTTTAAGCTCAGCATCTAAATCAAAATGCCCAGCTGTTTCAATGCTAAATTGTGTAATACTTTTATAAGGAATAGAATGATACTCTGTTTTTTTACCTGATATCCCTTGTTTATCTACTAAAATAAGACGACGATTTGTAAATACGATTAAATCACGAATTAATTTATAAGCGTGTTCAACTTTCTCATCGTCTAACATAATCTTCTCTAAATCACGTTCTACACTTTCTGTACTCGCATTTGATGCATTTCCTAAAATACCGCTAAATAAACCCATAGGAAATTCCTCCTCCATTATTTGTGGATTTTGTTACTTATATTGTACCATGCTACTCGCTATGAAGTTATGATATTACATTAGTAGTTTCTGGCTATTGTTGCAATTCATTTATATAATCTCATCTTAATATCTTATGCTAATATGTAAGTAAGAAAAAAGAAGCAGAGGGATATAGTATGAAAAATATCGGTTTAGTATTAGAGGGCGGAGGAATGAAAGGTCTATATACTGCAGGAGTACTCGAATATTTTATGGAAAAGAACTTATTCTTTCCGTATGTAGTTGGCGTATCCGCTGGTGCATGTATGGGCGCAACTTATTTATCACGTCAAAAAGGAAGGAATAAAAAAGTAAATACAGAGCTAGTGTCAGATCACCGATATATATCTTATCGAAATTTGATTCGAAAACGTGAATTATTCGGGATGGACTTTTTATTTGATGAAGTCCCTAATAAAATTGTTCCATTTGATTTTCAAACTTTCTTAAATTCCAATGAGCAATTTGTCATAGGAACGACTGATTGTGATTCAGGAAAAGCAGTTTATTACAATAAAACAGAACATGGAAATGATATTTTAAAAATCATTCGCGCATCAAGTTCTGTCCCATTTATAGCGCCTGCTGTAGAATATGATAATCGAAAATTGTTAGATGGAGGGATTATAGATCCTATACCGGTTCTAAAAGCACAAACTGATGGTTATCAAAAGAACGTCGTGATTATGACAAAGCCAGAAGGATATGAGAAACAGCGAAATAAATTTTCTGGTCTGGCTAAAAATTTATATAGGAAATATCCGAATATCGCAGAATCTTTAGTAGAACATTATCGTTTTTATAATGAGACGATATCCTATATGAATCAAATGGAACAAAAAGATAACTTTTATGTCATTCAGCCTAGCGTACAACTTCCTATAAGCGGAATAGAAAGAAATAAAGAAAAACTCGTTAATTTATATAATCTTGGCTATACAGATGCTCAATATCATTATGAAAGCTTATTAAATTGGATAGAGAAATAAAGGGGTGGAAAGTTGAAGTTAGGAAAACGAATTATTTTTAAGGAATTGCAGAAAATGCATAGTCCACTGTACAAACCATTTCCGAGTTGTGACATTCGAAAAGTACGAAAAGATTTTAATAATATGTTTACAGAAGATGATTGTATAAGCACTGATTTAAATTGTTATTGGATGCATACAGCAGGTACTTTAAGTTACGTACTTAATAACAACGAAAAGGAGATTGTGTTTGATCAAATAAAGTGGCTAAGGAAATCATTTTATGAATGGTTTCCACAATATCGTTTTATAGAAACAGAAATTGTGAAGTATCCCATTTTATATAGAGATTTCATGAATTATGAGAAGGCCCGAAAACTATTACTATATTATCTTACTGAATAAAAATAAAAACGTACAAATTATGCTACTTGTACTTTTTTTGTTCATAAAAAATACAATTTTAATACCTTGTTTAAATAGGGATTCTAATACGAAGAAAGAAGTACATATAGAATGATGTAAGGGAGGGAGAGATGTTTAGTGGCCGTTTTCCTTTAATTCATTGTCCAACTCGAATATAGTTAGTTAACTGTGTTAAAATATTTCGAGTGAAATCAAGTACTTATTTTATCAAACATTAAACAAAATAAGTTAGAAGGGACAACATTAACATGGAAAACGTATCAAATATAGATAAATTGGAATCAATAAAATCTTTACAATCGACAATTCGTAAACTTGAAAATGCACTATCACAGATGACTGAAAAAGGTGCAAATACTATATTAGTGAAAAAACGACTTAATGCTGTTTGTGTAGGGTTAGCAGTGCTAGAAAACGTGTGGAATCAAGAAAGCCACCAGTATAGTCAAGAAGAGTTAGCAGAAGCTCGTCATGTACTTGCTGGTTTGCTTCCATCAATTGAGAGAGCCTATGATAAGTCTAAAGTTGGTAGTCCGCAAAGAACACTTTTAACAAGACGGATCAAAGCGTTGGAACTTTCTATTCAGGCAATTGATAAACTTACCTAATAAAAAGAAAGAACCACAACGAAGGAGGAAGTGGGGGTGACTTCAATAATTAGTCCTAAGTTAGAGGAACTGAATAATCAATTAAAAAATGGAAACGAGAAAGCTTTTTATACTTTTTTGCATGAAATAAAGTCAAATCATACGCCACTAATAGAACAATGTCCTGTAGATAATCAGTATAAGCTTATAACGTATTTATGGTTAGGAGACCAAAAAACTGAAAATGTTTATGTATTCGGAAGTTTTCCTGGTTGGGATCTGTCTGTAAATCAATTAAAACGATTGTCACAGACAGATATTTGGTATGTTACGTTTAGGACGAATCAGAGTTTTATTTCAACTTATTATTTTACAGAAAATGATTTTTTCGAAAATGATTGGATAAAGCGTAGTGAACAGTATCGACTAGACCCATATAATGAAAATACATTTGGAGAAGGTGCTAATAAAGCATCTGTGTTAAATATAGGAATGGAAGTACAGTATAGCAGTCGTTTTCCTTCAAATCATTATCCATCTGGGAGAATTGAAACATATTCTTTTCATAGTTCGGTTTTAAATAACACACGTAACATTCATATTTATACGCCTCATGATTATTCTCACACTTCACATCTTCAAAAACTTCTCATTGTATTTGATGGAAATTCATTCATTAATGACCTTTCAATCGCAAAAACACTTAATTATTTAATTTACGAAAAAGAAATCCCATCTTGTATTGCTGTTGCTATAGAACCAGTTGATCGATTAGAAGAGCTAACTTATAACGATAAAATGAATTTATTTTTAACGGAGGAATTACTTCCATGGATTCAGACAAAGTATCGTGTGCATCAAAAAGCGAACCATACAACAATTGCTGGATTCAGTCTTGGTGGCTTAGCAGCTTTTTATGCAGCGCTTCAAAATCCACATGTTTTCGAAAACGTGTTATCAATGTCTGGATCCGTGCATTGGAAAAAGGATGGTTATGAAAATCAAATTCCTTGGATTGAAAATCAAATTTCATCTATAGATTCCAATACGAGTCAAACTCATTTTTACATAGCAGCAGGAGAACTTGAAAACAAACCTCTTTTAACGGCTAATAGGCGCCTGTATAAAGTTTTAAAAGAAAAGGGATACCAAATCACTTATGAAGAGTTTCGAGGCGGACATGACGGTGTGTGGTGGCGTGAAAAGTTGTTTGATGGATTGAAAGCATTAAAACTTAAAAAAACGACACTATAAAATAAAAAGGAGCGAGAATCTATGAATCAAGAAGAAATAGATAAAAAACTGAAAAAGCAAGAGATTTTAGTAAAAGATGAGAAAGTTTGGTCCTATACGTATGAGGATCATATTAGTTCTATCGTTAAAGAAGCAGAAAAGAAAGGGTCTTTTGATAATTTACTCGGTAAAGGGAAACCTCTTAATCTTGATAAAGACCTTTCGTACAATCCTGAAAAACAACTGTATAGAACGTTAAAGAATAATCATGTTTTACCTAGGTGGATTGAGCTTTCAAAGGAAATTGATGAATTAAAAGAAAAACTAAAAGATAATACAAATACTGCAGAAGCGGCGGATCTAATTCGAACTATTAATAAAAAGGTATTAGAACATAATTTACTTTGTCCACCAAGTGCGCAAAAAACGAGGGTGAAAACGGATTTTTAACAATTTTCAATTAAGCTATCTCTTGCTATATAATTAAGTAAGGTATTATCCATTCATTTTTAAAGGGAGGCAAATGTGATGAAGAATACGTATCAACTTCAAATTCCAAAAGAACTAGAAAAATATCGTAGTATTTTAGAAGAAAGTGTGAAACCGTATGTTAAAGTGTCCGGAACATTAGCAGAGACGACGCTTTTTGAGAGTAAGTTTGGTGGTTATCCGTATTTACCTATAGATCAAGAGCATCCTAAAGATTCAAATGGACAACCTATGATGTTACTTGCGCAGTTAAACTTTGAAGAAATGCCGCATGTTGAATATATGCCTCAAAAGGGAATATTACAGTTTTTCGTAAGTGCTGATGATGAGCTTTATGGAGCAGATTTAGATCATCGAACAAACCAAAAAGACTTTCGAATTATTTATCATTCTACAATTATAGAAGATTTAAATAAGGTTATTACTGATTTTAGTTATTTAAACACTTTAGAATTAGAGGACTTTATCATACCCGAAGCAGCGAAACTAAAGTTTGAATTAGGTTATCAACCCGTAACATCAAGAGATTATCGATTTGAAAAGATTTTTAGCGATAACATTGATTGGGAAGCAATTGTTGATGAAGAAAATAATACAGAATTAGGCGAACTGTATGATGATTTATGTAAAGATCAAGGGCATAAAATTGGTGGTTATCCATTTTTCACACAGACAGATCCAAGGGAATGGGAAGAAAAATACCAGCAACATGACATGTTATTGTTGCAAATTGATACAGATGATTCATTAAATATTATGTGGGGAGATTCTGGTGTTGCTAATTTCTTTATAAAGAAAGACGATTTATTAAATCTAGATTT
Source organism: Bacillus wiedmannii (assembly GCF_001583695.1). Lineage (GTDB taxonomy): Bacteria > Bacillota > Bacilli > Bacillales > Bacillaceae_G > Bacillus_A > Bacillus_A wiedmannii. The sequence goes on from NZ_LOBC01000015.1 coordinate 98,665, forward strand.
TTCCAATGTTATTTACAATTGGGATTGTTATTAAAAACATATAACTAAAATACTAGCAAGCTAAAAAATCTTCCTAAAGGTGAGGGAGATTTTTTTATGTTAAAAATAAACGTTATGTTAACTAGAATAAAAAACAATGAGTGTAATGAAAGTCAAGCGTAAATAACAAAATAACAACAAATAATGTAAAGTTGTAAAACGTGTGTAAATAGCAATAAATTCATTAAGTAAAACATAAAATAAAATTACTAATTTATATTTTGTATAGAAATAATTTTTCTGTATAAAAATTTCTTGCCGATCAAAAATGATTTTGATTCGATAATTCTTATTGGATTATTGATTTGAATTTGCTGTGATGGATTGTATAGCAAAACAAACGATAAAAACTGTAGAAATACGTCTAGATAAAATTTTATGCAAATCTCACTAAAAATCTCCGTTTCGTCTCATTAAGTATAGTTTACTTGGTTTTTGATACCTGATATCGCTTTGTTTCTATAACTGCCTATAATATATATTATGTTAACTGTAAAAAAGTAATAAACTTATTAATCGTTAGTTAAGGTTGTTATGGTCCCCTTTTCCACCGAATTAATAATATGTAACTGGTTGTGTAGTTATTCGCTTTATTAGCTATTAATAATAATATTTTCGGATATAAATTAGATTTTAAATAATAAAAAATACAATTCGTTTAATGTGTTCATTTTAAACGAATTGTATTGATATGATGACGAATAATTTTTTATAACTAATTTGCTACAGCAATTGCTTCGATTTCAATTAACAAGTTATCGTTAATTAACTTTCTAACTTCTACAGCTGAACTTGCTGGTGGATTCTTAGTATCAATGTATTGATCTCGTATATCTCTAACAGTGGCCATTTGAGAAATGTCTGTTAAGAAAAATGTTAATTTTACTACATCATTAAATTGTAATTCCAAAGTATCTAATGCACTTTTAATGTTTTCGAATACTTGTCGCGTTTGTATAGCTATATCACCAACACCAACTATTTGACCATCGGTATTGATTGCTACTTGTCCAGATATGTAAATTGTTCGTTTAGCGTTACTAACTTCGACTACATGTGAGTATCCAAAAGTTGGTGGCATCGTTTCTGGATTGATAAATTTCCTTTGCATGGCTCTTCTCCTCTTTGAATATCTTATTTTCTTTATATTAGATTTTAATTTCAGATTATCCCTTATTTACTAATAATTATTTCTCCATTCAGCTGCTACATTTGTAAAAGTATATTAGCACTTTAATTTAAAGTTATTAATAGATTATGTACGTTTGATTTTTTTGTGTGCTTGTTATAATTACACCTTGTTTTATTAATTCTTCAGTTACTTTTGTATAGAAAAAGTGATACCACCAGATAAAAAACTCTTCATAATTAATTTCTTTTGAGTATCTGCTGCTCACAAAGTATTCTTTTAAAGGTTTATCGTTTTCATTAAATAATAAGACTAAATCTTCACTGATTGTGTTTGCAATTTAGTTAAGCGTAGATACGTCTGCTTTTTTAAACATCGGGATGATAGGTTGTGAATTTTGATATAAACCTAATTTTTCATAAACTACATTTAAATGTAAGTCTATTTGTCTATCTGCTGCTACGAAACCTTTTACTAATTGCTTTTTCTTATAATTAATATCAGTATTCGTGTTTTGAAAATATTCTTCAAATATTTCGTTATTTGCTGTTATTAAATTTAATGTTGAATATCGAGAAAGTGTTTGTTTAATTAGAGGTTCACAAAGGTTATAAAGTTTTTTTCCTTCACAAGCTGTTATAACCATACATGTTGGATAGTACCTCCCTCCTGTATGTTTCAATAGCCCCTCTACTTCTAATGAATTAATGTGCTCTTCAAATTCCTCATTCGTCCAACCTAGCACCATTTTCATAATATTTGACTCAAAACCAAGATGAAGCATTACAAGTAAATATTGAAGCTTCGTTCCCTTTATTTTTATAGATGGCGAATTATCTCCAGACGAAATCATTTTTGCTTCATAAGCTGTATGTAATATATTCTCCGGACTATTATTAGTGAGCATTTCATATTCCCTCCCTTACTAATAAATTCATTGTAAAATCTATGTATTTATTAAGTTCTATAAACGAAAATGAGTGTCCTCTAATAATCCCAAATTAAAAACCTTAGCATAGATATACTAAGGTTTCTTACATTTTTATAATGAATGAATTCTTTCATAGTCTTTTTTAAATTGATTATCATTTTTTAACCAACTTTTAAAAGTTAGTTCCTTTATTTCTAAAATGGAACAAGTTTTAGCGATACATTTATTTTTCATATATTCCTTAAGGAAATATTGTTTTCTCTGCTTAACAGCAGCTTTAGTTCTTTTTAGCTTTCGATCTTTTAATTGATCTAGACTTAGACTTTCTTTCTGAAATTCTTCATATTTTCTATGCAGATAAATATCTTTGTCTTTATAAATCCACTTTGAAAATAGTTGTATTGGTTTTCTTCCGGTTAAAATGACGCGATAATGTTTATTTTGATTTAGTAAATCGGCTGGTAAATTATGATTTTGTAGTACCTGATTTAAAGAGTTCATAAAGCTATATGATCCTCCTACAAAGCTTACTGTATAAGTTTCATACTTGACGTAACCATCCCCATCAAAATATCCACGAACAAAATGATGTAAATATTCTTTAGGCACGAATGGAAATTTGATATTTAATGATTTACATGGCATAATTCCGTGTATGTTCATAAGGTCGTCTTTTATTGTTTTGCTATTAATATTTAGCATATATACACCTGTTTTTTTGTTTTGGTATAGCGGTTGATTTGTTTTTAGTTCTTTTTTTATATCTTCTAAAATATAACTTTCTTTTTGTGATACACTAACACATTGATTTTCTTTTTGTATGACACCATCCGCTGCTATAAACCCTAAAATATAAGCCATATTATTTGACCACGTTTTAAAATAATTTTCTGTTATGTCATACTTTCTCTTCCAACTCCCTATAGCGCGCCTTGGAACGTTGCTGTCTGATAGAACCATACGAATATACCTCGCAGACACATTAGCAAGCATAGCGATTTCTGAGGTACTCTTCCCTTCTACATACAGATGAATAATTTCAGATTTTGATAGTTTACATTTTGCTTTCTTTTTTCTCTCTATTTGCACTTACGTCCTCTCCTTCCTTTTAATAATTAGAGACATATTTTCTTCTATAACATATAACGAAACGTACGTTCTTTGCTGCTTATAAGAAGAACTTTACAAAATGAAAACAATTTACATTTACTTCGTATTCATTTTATCTGCTGCTGCATGGTTTTTATTTTATATATAAGAATAATGAATTTGACAAATTTATGAAATGTACTGCATTTAACGTGAAAGGTAAAATGATTTCGTTTAAACTACAGATAGCTACAATAACAACATACGTATATTGTTAAACGTAAAAAGGAGAACGAATGAAAAAGAAATATATAAATCAAATCGATACTGATGTAAGTTTTAAACCGAAAGATATTATAGGTTTAATGACTGATTACTTAAAAATGAAGACAAAGCTGCGTCCTATAAAGAATTTACCGATCGTTTTATCAAATAAAGATAATGAATCTTTAGAGAGTGTGACATGGTTTGGCCATTCTGCTTCTCTTTTAAAAATAGAAGGTAAAAAATTGTTATTAGACCCGATGTTTGGAGATGCCTCTTCCCCGTTTCCTCTGTTTAATAGTAAACGTTATAGTGGTACCTTTTCTTTAGAACGTGAAGAACTTCAAGAAATTGATGCGATTATCATTTCTCATAATCACTATGACCATTTGAATTACAAAAGTATTATGCAGTTAAAAGATCGTGCAAAGCACTTTTATGTTCCATCTGGAGTTGCGCAATATTTAATTAAATGGGGCGTTTCACCTAGTAAAATTAGTGAGCATAATTGGTGGGACGAAATTACGTTTGCTAATATTAAGTTAGTATGTGCTCCTGCAAGGCATTTCTCTGGACGGAGTATGACAGATAGAGATTGTTCGTTATGGTGTTCATGGCTTATTCTTGGTCAAGAGACTAAAGTTTTCTTTAGTGGTGATAGCGGGTATGCTCCTCACTTTAAGGAAATTGGAAGTAAATACGGTCCGTTCGATCTTACTTTAATGGAATGCGGGCAATACGATACAAGATGGTCTGCTATTCATATGTTACCTGAAGAAACGGTTCAAGCTCATATTGACGTGAAAGGAGATCTACTTCTTCCAATTCATTGGGGTGCTTTTACATTGGCATTACATGAATGGAGTGATCCAATTGAACGAGTTACGAAAGAAGCTAAGCGCTTAGGAGTTAAAATCGCAACGCCACAAATTGGTGAATGGATTATGTTAAAATCTACAGACTATCCATCATCAGCTTGGTGGAGAGAAATTTAATTATAAATAAAAAAGAGCGAACCTTTCTATAAATGATTCGCTCTTTTTTATTTATTTAAGTTTATTTCATTTGCTCAAACATTGATTGTACATTTTTATCATTAGGTGTTGCAAATAATGCTGGAGTACCAGAGGTAGAACGACGAGACGTTACAGCAAAAACATAACCAAGATCCTCATCAATTATTTGTCTTAACCAAGGTCCCCCACTTGCCCCACCATTCATTCCGCAATTCATTGTGGCGTCATTACTAAACCATCCTGCACTTTTTGTTGCTCCATCACAATAATAAGCTACTTGTCCATCATAAGGTCGTTCAGCTGGCCAACCAAAAATTCGAACATTGGGTTGAATTGCATTCTCTAAAGGTGTTTCTCCCTTTTCGATCTTTCCTCCTACCCCATTCCACAATCCTTTTACAGGGTCATATTCTCTATTTAACATAAGTATCTCTTCATTTCTCTTTATAAAACATAAAGTGTGCTTGTACATAATGAAATTCCTTCCTATGGTTTTAATAAGCTCTTACTGGTGATATAAGATGTACTGATGCAGATTGTGTCCCTGCTTCAATTAATATAGGTCTCATCGAACCGCTAAAGCTTAAAGTAACCGTTTCTTCTTTTATTGCTTTTAAAGCATCCATCATAAATCGTCCATCAAAAGATATGTTTAATTGTTTTTCACCTTGAATCATATCTATCTGTTGTGTCTCGGATATTTTTCCAATCTGAGAAGCATTAGAAGAAATTTTAATTGTTGATTCGTTTATTATTTCTAAGTTGACATTGTTATTTGCCCATTCACTTGCTAATAAGCTGGATCGATCTACACCTTGTAAAATCCTTTTTCTATCTACGTTAATGACTGTCTGAAATTCATTTGGAATTAAACTAGATATATTAGGATATTTCCCTTCAATTAGTCTTGAATATAACGTAGTTGTGCCGAATGTAAAAATAATGTGACTTTCTGAAAGATAGATGTATACGAATTCTGAATTACTACTCATTAATTTTAGCAGTTCACTAATAGTTGCACTTGGTACAATACAACTTGCTTTCGCAAATGAAGAAATTATCGTTTCGCGTATAGCAAGTCTATGTGAATCAGTTGCTACACAAATTAATTTATTATGATCTAACTCTATATGAACACCGGTAAGAACAGGTCTAGATTCATTTTTAGCTACTGCAAAGGCTGTTTGTTTAAACACTTCAATCAATTGTTCCGTTTCTACTTGTATTTTTGCATGATCGTCTATAAGTGGTACATTCGGAAACTCATATGCTGGAAGCCCATTTAAGTTTAATGTGATTTCTTCTGACTGTATCGTAATTATTTGCTCATTCGTACTTTTTAATGATACATCGCTTGGCATTTTCTTTATAATTTCAATAAAATATTTTGCCGGTACTACAATAGTTCCTACTTTTACTATAGTTGTAATTTGATCGTCTTCGTTGGAACTAGGGATGAATTTTTCAATGAAAATATTTGAATTACTTGCGATTAAAGTAATTCCAGATTGATCTGCAGTTATTTTTATACCAGATAATATAGGGATTATAGCTTTGGTAGATATAGCTTTACTTACTTCTGAAAGTGCTTGAGTGAAATGTTTATGATTAACGATAAACTCCATTTTTTCCCCGCCTTACATGAAATGATAATTTTATGAAGATTGATGAGCGATTGTTCCGTTAAAAAAGTAAGGTACAGTTTCTTTACTTTGTACTATATTTAGTAAATGTTCTGGTATACGTAAATGCGGTGCTGCTCTATGTAATTCCATCCAAGTAATCTCTTCGATTTCTTTTGGCCTTGATATATTTGTCTCTCCGCCAATTATTTCACCTAAAAAATTAAAGAAAATTGCATGGTGACCTCTCTCTTCGAAAAAAGCTTCGCTAATGTAACAAATACCGTTTACAGTTATATGTAGCCCGGTTTCTTCTTTCACTTCCCGAATTACTGCCTCCTCTAACGTTTCTCCTAATTTAACTGCACCACCTGGTAGCGTGTAATAAGAACCATTCATCCCTTTGTTTTTTACCATTAAGATCTTTTCATTTGTTTTATCGTATAAAAGTGCATATGTAACATTTACTTTTTTCATACGTACCTCCTCTGTTTTTACTAAAAGGAATTTTCTGTCTATTTATCATTC